>NZ_JGYW01000004.1 GCF_000741205.1 Bifidobacterium gallicum DSM 20093 = LMG 11596 | reverse complement strand
ACCTGCCCCTCGTGCGGGTGCGTGGACAAACGCAACCGCACCAAACAAAGCGTCTTCCACTGCGTGTGCTGTGGAAGAACCGGGCAAGCCGACATTATCGCCAGCCGCAACATACTCGCGCGACGTTCACGCAAGGATGGATGGCGACGTATCAGCAAAACCCAAGTCCGGGAACAGCTCGCTCAGGAGCATTCCCAGCGACGACACCGGCACGGCAACAAATGCCAAGCCGGAACGCCGACAACGAGTACGGCTACCGCACACACCCACCCCGCTCCTGCGGGGCGCATTGGCGGTCAAGAAAACCGATAGTCATAAAAATACTATCGATTTTCATACTCTTTGTTGCCAATTTGCTGCATGTGTTATGCAAACAATGCGGGACCTTCCACCACAATGATCAACACACACAACGCCACAATCCACAGCACGTCAATCATCAGATCGAAATTCAACCGGTAATACTTGCGCAATCCGCGTGCTTTGGCTGGCAACCGTTGCACGGTCACTGTGGCATGGCTCAACGCCATGAACTGGATGGTGGTCGAGAACATCAACGCCAAGCACCACGGGCACATCGCATGGATCACAAACATCGACTGCGACGTCAACCAATACGAGTAGGCCAAGGCCGCCAAACCGCCCCACCAAGTGCATGCCGCAAACCAGCGCGGCACGTTGACGCGCGCGAGCCCGATCACGGCGATTGTGACAAACACTGATTCAGCTGCGATGCCGAAGAACGCGTTCGGGTAGCTTAAGCCCCCAAATTTTACAATTTCGGCCTGCCATGATTGCGCGACGGCCGAGCATGACAGCACGGCGTTGACGTCACAACCGAGGATTTCGTTGGGGTGGCGCGCCATTTCGAGTGTTTCGGCAGACAGCACGAACGAGACCACGAGCGCCACGGCCGAGGCCAGCAGCATGATCAGATACGTCCACGTCGGCCCGTTGCGCCAGCCGCGCAGTTCGGGTTCGCCACCTTCCAGCCGTTCGTCCATTATCGTCGCTCCTTATATGCTGATTTCCGTTTCATGCCACTGTGGCCGTTCCACACGCTGATGCGTCCGATGCTCTGCGCTCCATCTTCCATACGCTTCGTAGCGGCAGTGGGGGATGGAACGGGTACGCGCAACCACAGTGATCATCATGATTACACTGCAGTTCAGTGTAGCCCAGCGCAAAGCGGGAAACGAACGGTAACCGGCACGCGCCAAACATGCGTACCATGACAGTATGAGTGAATATCGAATGCCGACTGAACCCCCGAAGACGGGATGGGATTTGCACTGCCATACGGTCTTTTCGGACGGCACGGAAACGCCCACCGCATTGGTGCGGTTGTCGCGTGAAATCGGGCTGCACGGCGTGGCGATCACCGATCACGACACCACAGCCGGTTGGCAGGAAGCCGAGCAGGCGGCCGTAACAATCGGCCAACCGTTGATGCGCGGCACGGAAATCACCGCGCATGTGCATGGCGTGTCGGTGCATATGCTCGCCTACCTGTACAACCCGCATAGCCAGCATATCCGCGAACTGTTTGAAACTACGCGTCAAGGGCGGCTCGAACGCACGAAACGCATGGTTGCGCTGATGAGCAAGGACCTGCCGATCAGCTGGGACGACGTGCTCGCGCAAGTCAAACAAGGCTCGCGCACAACAATCGGACGCCCGCATATTGCCGACGCGCTTGTGGCGGCCGGCGTATATCGGGACCGCAACGAAGCGTTCCAAGGGGCTGTGGCCTCGTCGAGCCCGTATTATTTGCCGACGCCGTCACCCACGGCCCAACAAGTGGTGGAAGCGATCCGTGACGCGGGTGGCGTGACGGTGATCGCGCACGCGGCCGATCCGAGCCGCAACAAGCATGTGCTCAGCGACGAGCAGATTCGTGAACTGGCTGACCAAGGATTGGACGGGCTGGAAGTCTGGCATCGCGGCAACCCGGAAGACCAGCGGCGGCGGTTGCTGGAACTGGCGCGCCAATGCCATTTGCTCGTCACAGGCGGCTCAGACTGGCATGGGGCTGGCAAACCCAATGCGCTCGGCGAGTATCTCACTGATGACGAAACAGTGGCGCGCATTGCTGAACGTGGCGCGATTGCAATCGTCTGAACGGCGTTGAAGCGGCTGTTGCACGGCACAGAACAAGCTTGAGGCTCCCGTCCACATGGTTATGGGCGGGAGCCTCAAGCTGTTGAAGTAGCTATGGGATGAGCGCGCCCATGCGGTTGGTGATGGTGGCGCTCGTTGAGGATCAGAGGTTGCCGAAGCCGACGACGTGCTTGGTTTGCGAGCCGATGATAACGTAGGCGAGCGAGTCGGTCGGCACGATGAACGTGCGGCCGTTGTTGTCGCGCAGCACAATCGGTTCATGTGCGGCGAGCGCGGCGTTGATCGTTTCGCTGACTTCCTGTTCGGTGGCGTCGGTCGTGAACGTGACGGCTCGTGCCACATTCTGGATGCCGATTTCGATTTCCATGGTGCTCCTTTAACGGTTGGTCTGTTGTAGTGTTCTCTACTGTTGCGAACATTCTAGTGCGTCCAGCAGTGCGGTGGGTGTGCTTTGCGCTGATTGGGCGCGCTGGTCGGTTGGGTGGCTCGTGTGGCTGCCTGCCAGTTGCGACGGCAGCCGTTGGCATGCGTCGGTTAGCGGTCCAATCCGGCTTGGGCGTCGCGCAATGCGCGTTCTTCACGTTCCAAGAGTGGAATCAGCAGTGTTTGCGCGTCGGGGCCTGCGGTTGGTGCGGGCGGCGTGGCTTGCGCTTGCGTGCTGGTGGATGTGCTCGTGCCGGCGCTTTGGCGCGACACGTCGGATTCGCCGGTGTCGTCACTGTCGGCCTTGGTGTCGGGTTCGACGATGAATGCGCGTTGTTCGCCTGAGGGTTGGATGGCCATGACTTCGCCCGTGATGTCACTGATTTGCACGTATTCGCCGTCGCTCGTGCTGAAGTGGAATGACGCGCTGGCTGTGTCGTCGGACACATGTGCGGTGGTGGCCGCCAACACTTCAGTGGCTCCGGTCACATCCGTGGCCGCGTCGGTGTACGAATCTGATGCCGTATGGTCTTGCGGTTGGGCTTTGGCTGCTCTGAGCACACCAGAATAGGTCAGGTCTTTCAACGAATCCCCGAATGCAATCGGCGCGTCAATCAGCGAACCCGTGGACGATGATGTGGCGTGCGGCACGCGGGTACGTTGGGCTGTGTCGTCGGAGATATCACGCATGACGCCTGTTGCGTCGTAGGCGACGGTTGACTCATGCAACGCGGTGGCGGCGATCGGGCGGCTGGCCGTGTCGTCGGATGCTGACGAGAGCGTGGTGTGCTGCTGGGTGCGCAGGACTTTGGCACGTTGGGCCGCTTCGGCCTCAAGCAACGTGTTGACGGTCAACGTGTTGGTGGCCGGGTCGGCGACCTTGCCTGTGCGGGCTTGGACTTGGTGGCGTGACACGGCGATCTGGTGGGCCAGACGGTCCACTTGCGATTTGAATTGCATGATGCGCGTGTTGTCGCCTGTTTTCAGGGCGTCGATGAAGTCGCCAACTTGGCTCATCTGCACCCACAGGTTGGCGCGCAGCATGATTAGGTCGTCGAGACGGTTGCCGAGCACACGGCCGTACGAGGTTAATACGGCATTGCGGTGGGTTTCGTCGAGTTTGGAGAAAATCCAAGCCAGGTCACGTGCAGGATCGTTGATTTGCAGTTCCTGCCAGTTGGTGATCGTCGTGATCATCGAACCGTCGAACAGCACGTCGCCATCGCTGAATCCGCCGTGCACGGGTGTTGTGGCGAAGTTCCACATGCCTTCGGTGGCCATGATACGCGCCCAGCTGTCGGTGATTTCTGTAGGCACGTGTCCTGTGGCTTTCAGGTTGCGGATCCACGCGGTGAGCTGACCGTAGATACGGCGCGTGGAATAGGCCGGGTATTGCGCATCCACCACAAACTGCGGACGCAAACGATGGATGGCGCCCAATGCTGTGCCGATGCTGGCGCAATCATCCAACGTGAGCAGTGTCAACGGCCGTGACATGCCGTTGGGATGCACGGTCATCAATACGGACGGTTTGGCCAGGTTGTCGTCGTTGGTGGACGCACGGAACGCCACAGCATGGTCCACGTCGAACCCGAATCCGAACATTTCACGTGAACGTTCGATCACGCGGGCGGCTTTGGCGCGGCCGCGCAAACGGCGTTTGCCTTCACGGGTTTGCGTGGCGTACACGTTGTAGGTGCGTCCCGCGGAATCCTGAATCAATGCCTGTTCAATGCCTGCGGCTTCGTCGGTGTCGTTGTCTTGACCCGTTTTGCCGATGCCCGTGACGGAAAGATGCGGCATGGCATACGAGGCCATGGCCGCCAACCGGTAGTCGTTCGATGTGCTCACACCACCAATGTAATACAAGTGCGGCGAAAAACGACGAACGGCAAGCCATAGGGGGTGCTCGGCTACAGGGCAGAGACGGGCTGATTGCGCCTCATGATGGACATTGACCATAATTTTGCCGAATGTGATACATGGCAAGTCACGCCACACGTGCATTCGAGATGCGGTCCATAACGTGGCACAATGGCGGGCATGGGTGAAGCAGGTGAAGCACAGGAACGCGATCCGCAACGGTTGCTCGAAGGGTTGGACGAGCAGCAGCGGCTGGCGGCGCAAAGCGTGGATGGTGCCGTGCGCATCATCGCCGTGGCCGGCGCTGGCAAAACCCGAACAATCACACGACGTATCGCCTACGGGTGCGCCAGCGGCGCCTGGGATTCGCAACGCGTGCTGGCTGTGACGTTCTCGGTCAAAGCCGCACAGGAAATGCGCAATCGTCTCTCCGCGCTCAACGTGCCGAACAGTGTTACCGCCGCAACATTCCATTCGGCGGCATTGCACCAATTGCGTGACGTGTGGCCCGAGATTTCCGACACGCCACTGCCGTGGGTGGCCGACAATACGGCCGATATTGTGGCGTCGGCACTCAAACGTTTGACCAATGACAGCGAACCCGATCCGATGGTTGTGCGCGAACTCGAAGCCGAAATCAACTGGTGCAAAGTGGGCTTGATTGCACCCGATGATTATGCGCGCGTCGCCTCCGCATTGCATCGCCAGCTGCGTGGGCCGTTCGACGCGAAACGGTTCGCCGAATTGTATGAGCTGTATGAAGTGGAGAAAACGAATCGTGGGCAGATTGATTTCAACGACATTCTGCTGATTGCCTGCCATGTGATGGAAGACTATCCGCAGGCCGCGCGCATGATCCGCCATGACGTGGGTTGGCTGACCGTGGACGAATACCAGGATGTCTCCCCGTTGCAACATCGGCTGATGACACTATGGCTCGGCGACAACAACCGCAACGTATGCGTGGTGGGGGACCCGGCACAGACGATTTATTCGTTCGCCGGCGCTAGCAGCTACTATTTGCAACAGTTCGCCAATGAATTCGGCCCATTGGACGCCGACATTGAACTGGCGACCGATTACCGCTCCAACCCGCCAATCATCCGATGCGCCAACGGCGTGCTCAAACGTGCACCCGATCCCAAACAATACTTGCGGTTGCATGCCGTGCGTGAAGGCAGTGCGCGCGTGTCCAAAACCGCGTATGAAACCGATGATGATGAAGCGCAGCGGATTGCGAGCCTGATCCGCCGTCAAGTTGACCGTGGTTCGTCACCCAATGATTTTGCGATATTGACACGCATCAACGCGCAACAGCCCAAACTGATGAAAGCGTTGCATCAGCAAGGACTCGGCACCGTGGTGCACAGTGACGGCGGCTGGCAATACACGTCATTGTCACAACGTGACCTTGAACACATGCACGAGGAGCAGCGTGCCAAACTCCAGCAAGTCACCCAAGGCGCCGTGACGATTTCCACGATTCACGCAGCCAAAGGTTTGGAATACCCGCATGTGTTCCTGATCGGTTGCTCCGAAGGGTTGCTGCCTTACGGGCAAAACAACACGTCGGAAGCAATCGAAGAGGAACGGCGGTTGCTCTACGTGGGAGTGACGCGAGCTGAAGACTCGTTGCATTTGTCGTATGCGCGTCGCAAAGACGACTCGTCACATCAGACGCGCATGCCGTCACGCTTCTTGTGAGCCGTCCTCCTGCGGGTCAGCGGCATCCTGATCGCCCGAATCAGTATTGCCGGAACCATCACCGGAATCCTCTGCGGCATCGTTGGTCGATTCATTGCCGGACGGTTCAGCCGTGCCATCAGTCGCATCGTGCGATGCGGCTTCATCTTGCTCAAGCAACTGGCTCAACTCGGCATCCCAGTCAATCGCCTCAGACTTCTTCGCCGTGGTTTCGGCATTGGCGTCATTACTCGGCTCAGCCGGCAACTGCGGCAACAGGTCAGGATGGGCCCACATGCCGTCACGCGCCTCAATGCCTTGCTGCAACGTGATCGTCTCCCACAATTGCGCGGCTTCACGCACACGCTTGGGACGCAGCTGCAAACCGATCAACGACTCGAACGTGCGCTCAGCCGGACCACCCATCGCGCGTTCACGACGCATCATCTCACGCAACTGCTCAATATGCGGCAAATGCGCCATACCCGCACGCCACACGACCGTGTCCACCCAGCCTTCAACGAGCGCCAACAACGCGCCAATCGACGTCATGGCTTCACGCTGCTCAGGAGAATCAGTCAAGCCCACATTCGTCAAATCTACAGCGCCACTCAACGATTGAGGATCCATCGCCGTGACATCACGCAGCTGTTCCTCCATCGCATCCAAATCAATGACGACGCCACGCGCATACTTGCCGATCAACGCCTCAAAACGCGGCATCAACCACGGCACATTCGCATACAAGCGCGCATAAGCCGCTTCGCGCAGCGCGAGGAACGCCGTCACCTCAGTCACATCAATCTCAAGCTCTTTGGCATAGGCATACACGTTCTGCATAATCAGGCCGCCAGCCGCATTGTTCAGCAACGCGATACCCTGGTCGTAGCTGCCACGCACTTCCAACGCCAACGAACCGGCCGCCTGGCCCAGTTGCATCGCAAACGACGTGTTGGCAAACAGTTTGAGCAACTGCTTGGGATCCTTCATGCCATCGGGAATCGGAATCGGCACAGGACCGGCGAACATGCCCGTGATTTCACCGTTCAAGTCGCCCAAGCGCTCGCCAATGACCGACGTCAACGCCGAATTCATCGATTCGGCGACGGGAGCGGCAAAATTTGCCCACGAATCCAACGTGCCTTCCACCCAGTCGGCGCGCGTCAACGCTTCAGCGGCGCCCTGGACCGGATCCAACGAGCTCGCCGTATCCAACCACAGGTTGGCCTCGCTCATCGCGGAACGCATTGCCTGGCCTTCAACCATGCTGACCTGCGTTTCGCTACCAGCCGCATTGACTTGCTGCAACGCGAGCGACTTGGCGAGTTTGACATTCACGGCCCCGTCTTGCACAGTCTGCTCCATGTTGGGGAACGTGCTCATACCGCCCGTGCTGAACGCTTTCATCAGCGACTGCACCTGGGCCGGATCGGGCAGCGTGGACGGATCTTGGCTCAACAGTTGTTCCTTGACATAATCGGGAAGGCCTTCTAACTGGCGCCACGCCACTTCACCTTGGATAGGGCCAAAACATTGAATCAACCACTGCCGCAATGCGTTTTCATCCATTTGCGTGCCACCTTCCCCTGCGCGTGAGCACAGCTTATTCTGTTCACATCATAATATTGGACCGGCAAGGCGATGCGCATTGCACCGCGTCTGACGCTCCGAGTGTTCCGTACCATCCAACACGATTTGCCCCGCAATGATTCCCGATGTGTGTGAGGTGCGGAAATAGAACAAGAGAAGCAGCCAACAGGCGCAACGCAACAACGTGAAGGAACGAGGAACACGAGTGAACAGCCAAGAGCAGCGTCACGACGAAGCGGAACCCGCGCGCCAGCAGGAAACCCAAGCCCCACAGCGCGCGCCGGGCCGTCTGCGCCGCTACGTGCAGGGCAAACCGTTGAAATATTTCACGGGACTGTTCGCCGTGCTGCTGGCCGTCATCATGCTGCTGTTGCCGAGCCCCTACGTGGTCGAGATGCCGGGCCCGACTGAAAACGTGCTCGGACGGCAGGATGGCAAACCGATCATCTCGATTACGGGCGTTCCCACGCATGCCACGCAAGGCAAACTGCTGATGGTCACGGTCAACGCGTCGGGCGTACCCGGATATCCGGTCAGCGCTCCGGAAGTGTTCTGGGCGTGGATTGACAGCAAGATGGAAGTCATTCCGCAAGAAGCCGTGTTCCCGATTGGCCAGACGGCTGAACAATACCAGCAGGAATCCGACGACCAGATGGACGACTCGCAAGACCAGGCCGTGCAAGCCGGATTGCGTCTGGCCTCCGAACTTGGCGTGGATACGAAGGACGCGCACGTCACGTTGCAGATTGACGGCATCGGCGGCCCTTCGGCAGGCATGATGTATGCGCTCGGCATTGTGGACAAACTCACGCCGGCCGACGAGACGGGCGACACCACAATCGCAGGAACGGGCACAATCAATACAGAAGGCGAGGTCGGAGCCATTGGCGGCATCGATCTGAAAATGCTTGGAGCGTTGCGTGACGGGGCCAGCTGGTTCCTGGCGCCCGAGTCGAACTGCGATGAGGTCGTGGGCCACGTGCCTGAGGGCTTACGGGACGTGCGCGTGTCCACATTGCATGAGGCTTACGACGCGATTGTGGCCATCGGAAAAGGCGAAGGGGAGTCGTTGCCGCACTGCACCGTGCAATAACAGGATGCTGGGCAGGAAAGCCGGGCGGTAAAGCGGGGCGGCAGGGCCGGACTGCAGTGTGATGATGCGTCGAACGATGCTGTAGCGGACGATACCGCACCGAACAATACTGCAATATTGTGGCGGATATTTCAGGTTGCAATTATTCAGCACGCAATTATGTCAACATGCAATGCAGTCGAAACAAGCTGTTCCAGTCGTTTGCTATGATTTGGCCTCGTGAATCAAACAGCATCTGACAACGCTCTAGAATTCGGATTCCACGAAGGGGATCTCATCCAGGAATGGCTGTGGGACGACGACGTGGATGAAACCGTCCGTGAGAAGATCGAGAACTTGACGGGTGAAGAGCTCGTTGACGAGGATTACGACGGTGCCATCGATGGTGTGATTCTGTGGTGGCGCGACGGTGACGACGAAGACGAGCTCGCCAATACGATCGTGGACGCCACAACCGTGCTCGGGGAAGACGGCCCGTTCTGGGTCCTGAGCCCCAAGCCTGGCCGTCCGGGTGCCGCAAGTTCAGGCGTGGTGCAGTCCGCGGCGAAAACCGCCGGCATGAACGCGTCCACGCCGTTCACCGTGAGTGCTGACTGGAACGGCGTGCATCTGCGTCCGTTCGGCAAGGGCCGCTGATTACAGCTCGGGTGCGGCGCGGCTGCGGTGCGGCCGTGGCGTGACTGTGCGCTGAAAACCGCGCGTAAAACCGCACCAAAAGACGTCGAACAGCAACCAATGCTGAACAGCAGCTGGCAACTCGTGCGTGACGGTAACCGATATCCGGTGCTGAACACTCACTAGTAACTGAAGCACAGCACATGCTGTCATGCCTGCCTGCTTACTTACTTGCTTACTTGGGTTACGGTTGCGCTGGGTTGGACTATTGCATTGAACTGCCGGGCTGGATTTGTTGAGTTGCACTGAATTTTGAGTCGCGTTGAACTTTCGCGCTGGTCTGCACTGTGCTGAACTGCTGTGCTTGAACGTTGCGAGCGCAGCATGTGACGGTCCAAGCTTGCGTCTTGCTGCATGTCGGTTGGCTGGCTGACGGCAATCCCTGTACGGGCAGCACGCGCCGCGCTGGCTGCGGCACAGGGGCAGTTCAGTGGCGCACTGATAGAACGGATAAATCCAGACAAGACAACAAAAACCGCCATCCGCGGCACGGGTTGCAACCCGAGCGCGGATGGCGGTGTGATGTGGGCGATGAGGGATTCGAACCCCCGACATCCACCGTGTAAAGGTGGCGCTCTAACCAACTGAGCTAATCGCCCGCTCGCACTACTGTACAACAGGTCTTGACCAGACGGCACGTCGGCGTGGCAGTAGCGCTGTCCGACTGGACAACGCCCCGGAAATAGTGTTTTGGACACATTTTGGACACATTTTGGACGCGTTGTGACCGCGGCATGGACCAAGCGTGGACCCAGCATGAACTCGGGTGCGCATGGGAGAGCGGCCGGCAGCCGGCACGATGCGTTGCAGTGCCGGACCGATGCGGGTACCGTCGCAACGGCAACGTAGTGTGGAACAAAGAAGATGAATCCATTGATCGCACCTGATGGGAGGACGGATTGCATATGGCCATGGATTCCCAGGACCAACCTGTGTTGAACGCTGATAATGGCCACGCAGCCGAGGCGATGCCGTCGCTGCCGCGCGTGAGCAAGCGCAAGTGGGGTTACGACCCCGTGCAGGTAGACGAATTCCTTGAGCAGGCGCATGCGTGTTATGAACAGCCCGGCATTCAACTGACGCTGGGTGATATCCAGAATGTGTCGTTCGATTTGGTCAAAGGCGGCTATCGCATTGACAAAGTTGATCAAACGTTGTCTCGTCTGGAAAAAGCCGTGACCGACAAGCAGACCGATGTGGAAGTGACAACCAACGGTCGCGTGGCGTGGAAAGCGCAGACTGAGAACCTCTACCGCCGTTTGTTGGCGCATGCCGAGCGTGCCGATGGCCAGCGTTTCGCCCCGGGTGAGCAGCGCATGCCGTCGTATGACCGTAAGCAGGTTGACTCACTGATCGACTCGATTATGGACACGGCTGAGCTTGAGTTGCAGGAAGAGGGCGGCCACGGTTCGATTACTGCCGATCCAGCCGCGGACGGCCAACGTATTTCCGCCGCGACAGTGGCCAACACGGTCTTTACTCAGCGTAAAGGAAAGAAAGGCTACAACGAGCGTCAGGTTGACTATTACTTGAGCTTCTGTGAGGAATTGTTGGGCCGTCTTGAATCGTATGCACGCCTCTACGGTTCGGCGTCGGGCATGAACGCTGCTGAAACCGGGGCGCCGGTTGTGTCCGACGATCCCAACTCGCTGTTCGCCAATGCCGTGGTGCCGCCCGTCTCAGCCGAGCCTGACACACCCACCATTGTGGAGCCGATGGCGCCTGTGGCCCCCGCGTTGTCGGACCAGTCGTCGTTTGATGCGCTGCAGAAGGCGGAACAGGCTATTTTCACGCCGTCAACTGTTGCCGATACGGCGATTGCGGGTGCGGCCGGTGCGGCTGTTGCTGGTGGCGCGTCCGCCACGTCCGTGTTGCCTGGCGTTTCCGCTGCAACAAACGTTTCCGCGTCGCCGAGCGAGGGTGAGGTCACGCAGGTCATCAATCTCAACGACGCTGCCGGCAACGATACGGACGATGTTCCGCCGTCATTCTCGCCGGCTCCCGCCACCACGGCATCGGCTCCGCGCCGGCCCGTGGCTCCGTTCGGCACTGATTACGCATCGGATTCCCCGGCTCCAGTGCTGACGGGAGTCAGTGAATCCATGACTGTCTCGCCGATCCAGCCGATCACACCGGCTCCGCACACGGATTTGTCGGCCACCTCCTCGTCCTCCTCGTCGAATGCTCGTCACGGTGCGCACGCCGCCCACAGCTCGTTCAACGATGCACTTGACTCGTCCACGAACGACCAGCAGGGCACGTTCGCCGTGGATGCGTTCGATTTGGGTGCGTCGAACGCTGCGGCCACAGCCGCGCTCGCCAACAACAACTCCGCTGAGTTGCCGGCCGTCACGTCCGCGGACAGTGAGACGGCCGCGTTCCAGCTGCCGACGATTCCGTCACTCAAACGTGCGCAAGGTGACGATGTTCAGCTGACGACGACCACGGATGATATTGATTCCTCAGTGAGCGCGCATGCCGGCTCGTCCACCCAGTCCACGCCTCACTCGAGCACGATGTTCCCTGATGTGGACGAGTTCCGTGTGCCGAGCCTGGATTTGGGCATTCCGGATTTGTCATTCCCGACTTTCGATGACGCGGGCAATGACACGAGTGCAAACGGAAAGCAGGGGCAGTGATGCAACAGCGTAGTGTGGTCGTACTCGGTTCCACGGGTTCGATCGGCACGCAAGGTCTTGATGTCATTGACCGCCACCGTGACTTGTTTACGGTCACAGGATTGGCTGCCGGTGGTTCGCATGCTGCAGTGTTGGCCGAACAAGCCGTACGATTCCATGTACCCCATGTGGTGGTAGCCGATACGCAGGCCGTGCCGGCTGTACGTGAAGCGTTGGATGCGCTCGGTGCCAGCGACATCACGGTGGATGCGGGACAGGACGCCGTAGCCGCTTTGGCGGGTTCGGGTGCGGACGTGGTGCTCAACGGCATTACAGGATCGATCGGGTTGCAACCATCAATCGCCGCATTGCAAGCGGGTTCCCAGTTGGCGTTGGCCAATAAGGAATCCGTTGTGGCCGGAGGCCATCTGCTGTTTGACGCGCAGGTGCGCGACGCACAGATCAACCCGGTTGATTCGGAGCATTCGGCCATCTGGCAAAGCTTGCGTTCGGGCACACATGCCGAAGTGGCCCGTCTAGTGGTCACGGCGTCGGGCGGTCCGTTCCGTGGGCTTACGCGTGCTGAGATGACGCATATCACACCCGAGCAGGCGCTGAACCATCCGACCTGGAACATGGGTCCCGTCGTCACAATCAATTCGTCGACGCTGATGAACAAAGGCCTCGAAGTCATTGAGGCAAGCCGACTGTTTGACATTGAGCCGTCGCGTATTGCCGTGACCGTGCATCCGCAGTCGGTGGTGCATTCGATGGTCGAGTTCGTGGATGGCGCCACCATCGCGCAAGCGTCACCGCCCGATATGCGCTTGCCGATCGCGTTGGGACTGTCGGCTCCGGCGCGACTCGACAACGTGGCGGCGGCATGCGATTGGACGCAAGCGGCCTCATGGACGTTTGAACCATTGGATGATGAAGCGTTCCCGGCTGTGAATCTGGCCAGGCACTGCCTGCAAGCATCGGAAAAACACACGGCCGTACTCAACGCCGCCAATGAGCAGGCTGTGCATGCGTTCCTGGACCATCGTCTGCCATATCTGGGTATTGTGGATACGGTGCGTGACGTTTTGGACGAGATGGATGGCGAGTTGCGTAGCGCACCGCTGTTTGAATCCGTGGAGCAGATGGTCGAATTGGAACATGAGGCGCGTATGTGCGCCGACGCTATCATCGCTGCCCAAGCCTGACGGCAGTAACTATTGAGGAAGGTTCTGTGGACACAGCATTGAATGAAGGATTCCGTAAAACCGGTACGCCGAACATCAGCGAAAGCCCGCTGCATGCTCGCCGTCAATCGCGCCGCATCATGGTCGGTCCCGTGCCCGTAGGTGGGGGAGCGCCGATTTCGGTGCAGTCGATGACGAACACGCGTACGGCTGATGTGGGAGCCACATTGCAACAGATTGCTGAACTCACCGCCGCCGGTTGCGACATTGTGCGCGTGGCCGTGCCCAAGCAGGAAGATGCCGACGCGCTGGCCGCCATTGTGCGCCAGTCGCCGATTCCGGTAATCGCCGACATTCATTTCCAAAGCAAATATGTGTTCGAAGCTATTGATGCCGGATGTGCGGCTGTGCGCGTGAACCCTGGCAATATTCGCAAATTCGACGAAGTGGGTCCGCAAATTTGCCAAGCGGCCACGGACGCTGGCATTTCGTTGCGCATTGGCGTCAACGCGGGATCTCTTGACAAGGATTTGTATGCCAAGTACGGTGGTCCGACGCCTGAAGCACTGGTGGCTTCCGCCATGAAAGAAGCCCGCATGTTTGAAGACGTGGGCTTCCATGATTTCAAGATTTCGGTCAAGCACCACGATCCCGTCACGATGGTTGAAACCTACCGGCTGCTGGCATCCAAAGGGGATTGGCCGTTGCATTTGGGTGTGACGGAAGCCGGTCCGTCCTGGCAAGGCACCATCAAATCGTGCATCGCGTTCGGCGCATTGCTGGCCGAAGGCATTGGCGACACAATTCGTGTGTCACTTTCAGCCCCGCCCGTCGAAGAGGTCAAAGTCGGCTGCAAAATCTTGGAATATCTGGGATTACGCGAACGTCATTTCGACATCATCTCGTGCCCGAGCTGCGGCCGTGCGCAAGTGGATGTGATCGCATTGGCCAACGCCGTAACCGACGGACTCAAAGAAGTTACAGCGCCAATTCGAGTGGCCGTCATGGGCTGCATCGTCAACGGGCCCGGCGAGGCGCGCGAAGCGGACCTTGGCGTGGCATCGGGCAACGGCAAGGGCCAGATTTTTATCAAAGGCAAAGTGGTCGAAACCGTACCCGAAGACCAGATTGTGGAAACGTTGCTGCGATACGCCAACGACATCGCCGCGCACATGGACCAGCAAGGCAGCCCTGTGGTCGTGCCAATCACCCAAGCCTGATCCAGCGCTCGCAGTGCGAGCCGTTATTGCACCCCATAGGCGTCGCATGGCATTGCATGTCATGCGATGCCTACTCATATGAGCGAAACAAGGTTCGTTTGAGCCGGTACAATGGCTACCCGTGAGCACAGAGCAAGAGGACACACGCGCAAGCCAAGGTGATAGCGAAGCGCCAGAGCGCGCTGCGCAGCCGGAAAAGTCTGCGCAGCCGCAACGGCCTGCACCGCCGGAGCACACTGAGCCGCCGGAGCATACTGCACAGCCTAAGCAGCAAGCGGCTTCGCAACCGCATGAACAGCGGCAACAGGCATCACAGCAGTCACAGGCGCCCACTGCTGATACCGCAGAGTCGGCTGATGCGTCTCGTGAAGCGGCGCCCGCAGTGCACAGCACGTGGACGCCGGTCAAACGTTTGATGATGAATGGCGCCATTTTCATCATGCTCATGGCGTTGCTGATTCTCGTGTCCACACAAACACGCATCCCATGGAACTATGAGCCTACGGGGCAACGGTTGCAAACATTGACACCCGATACGGCAATCACGTTCACGAATGATTCCGGCGCGGCCTTGCCTGCCGATGGCACCTATCAGGTCATGACCAAGCATGAAGTCATGGACGTGCAACAACCATCCACTGGCGAAACGCAACGTATCAATGTACTGGTGCGCTCTCCCAAACAGGCCGGCAACCAACTGCCAGCCATCGTGTTCATGCATGGCGCCGGGTATGGCACTTGCGACAACTCGTTCGGCGATATTGCCGGGTCCCTGGCCTCGGCCGGATTTGTGACTGCCGTGATCGACAAGCCCGTATGGTCAACATCCGACCTGACGCGAGACTATCCCGGATCAGCCGTAGCCTACGACGCGGCAATCAACCTGTTACGCGCTCGCAGTGACGTTGATGCGCATAACGTCGGCATTTATGCCACATCGGAAAGCACATGGATCTCAAGCTACTTGTTGCAGCAAGACCACGACATCGCCTTCCAGATTCTGCTCAGCCCCATGGTGTTCGCACCGCGTGCAGCCATGGCGTTCCTCGCGGCCCAAGATTTCGCGCTGGTCGGTGCCAATGACGGCTACCAGTCGATTGTGCGCCGTGTGTTCTCTGCGGACTTGGGGCTCTATGGCGTGGAAAACATGAACATCAACCCGCTCGATCCGCAAGCCTATGCTGTGCCGACGCTCGTGGCTTACGGGTCCAAAGACGTGATGACAGCCCAGGTGCAAGGGGTCAAGGAAATCCTCGACAATGCGCATCAGGCCGGCAACTGGAATGTGACGATCCGCAGTTATCCGGTGGCCAACCATGTGCTGCGACTGGGTGATGAGGCGATGGCGAACACGCCATTCGCCGACGATTACGTTGATGACGTGATTAGTTGGGCTGTGGGCACTTCGCGTGGACTCAAGCAAACGAGTGCGCCGATTGCCGGTGAAGCGCTGTACCAGTCGATTGCCGTGCCGTTGGATTTGCATGCGCGCACGGGCATGACGATCTATGGCACATTCGTCATTGGATTCATGCTGGTCATGCTGCTAGCCGCGATTGTCTGTTGGCTTATCGCACTTGTCATGTGGATTGTTTCACGCTGCCGTCCACGGGCCAAGCGCCATGCGGTATTGGGCTTGTGCCATGGATTCGGGCGTACACTCATGTGGATCACCGTGGGCACAATCGCCACGTTGCTGCTGTTTTTCGCAGGGTTCGGCGAGGTCGTATGGGCAGTGGTCAAACTGGCGTGGGGAGATGCCCCAAGTGATGATCCAGGCATGATGTTCTGGAGTTGGCCATGCATTCAAATCATGTGCATCGTTGTGGTATGGATTTGGTCGCGCGTGTTCATGCGCATGATTGAAGCAGCTGACCTGCATCGGCAGGCCCAGTTGCAGGAACAGTCGCAGCTACAGCCGCGTCGGCGTCGATTGGCCGTTTCAACTGGGGCACGCATCGTGCCCGTCAACGATGAAGCACAGCCCGCGTCTCAGCATGACGCTGATACTGGCGCTGTCATTGCTGAACGTGGATTTGGTCGCGTGCTGTTTTGGATTACCGTCATCGCGATGCTCTCGATCCTGCAATTCTTCGCGTTCTGGGGATTGTTCCTGTACTGAACCGCATGGTTTGAGCGGTATCACACGAGGTCTGGATGCGTTGGCTTACGCATCCAGTCGCGCACCAGTCAAGAAAAGAGGCGATAGTCATGGCGTTGTATCGCGATGAAGGCATTGTGCTGCGCACCATGAAACTCGGCGAAGCTGACCGTGTCATCACATTGCTGACACGCGACCATGGCAAAGTGCGTGCCGTGGCCAAAGGTGTGCGCCGGACCAAATCGCGTTTTGGCGCCAGGCTCGAACCGTTCATGCGTGTGGACCTGTTACTCAATGAAGGCCGCACGTTTGACGCGATCCGGCAAGCCGAATCCGTGTCGGTGTATGCGGGGGCGATCACAGCCGATTACGACCGGTACCGCGCGGCCACGATCATTGTGGAAGTCATCAATGATCTGGCCTCCACTGAACATGAGCCGGTAGGCGCCCAATATCCGCTGCTAGCCGGAGCGCTGAACGCGTTGGCCACCGCACGCCATGAGCCTGAGCTGATCAGCAATTCATACGTATTGCGGGCGATCGCAATGGCCGGTTGGACACCCCGACTCGATTCATGTGTGGTGTGTGGACGCGTGGACCAACTCACGCATTTCTCAGCGCGCTCAGGTGGCGTCATGTGCGCCACCGACCGCACTCCCGATGCGATTCGCATCCAACCTGCGGAACGCTTGCAGCTCATCGCGCTGCTAGCAGGGGATTGGGCCGCATTGGAACACTCACCATTGTTGTCAGGCACGCAGCGGCTCGTGGAACTGTGGGCTGAACAGGTGCTGGAACGGCCCGTACGCTCCATGCGTTTGACTGAGTGGTAGAACGTCAGCGTGAGCCAACCATAAGCCATCCCTGTTGATAGATTGGGAGCCATGGCTTTTGAGAACGTTGATACCACGTCGTTGGACATTCCTGCAGCACCTTTTTCCGACCCCGACATCATTCCGGATTTCCCCAAGAAAGCGGTGCCCCGCCATGTGGGCGTGATTATGGATGGCAATGGCCGTTGGGCGCAGCAGCGCGGCATGATTCGCACACAAGGCCACCAAGCCGCCGAACCCGTCGTGTTCGACACGATCGCGGGTGCGATCGAAGCCGGTGTGCGCTATTTGAGCCTGTATACGTTCTCCACGGAAAATTGGAAGCGCAGCCCTCAGGAAGTGCGTTTCCTGATGGGATTTTCGCGCGATATCATCCGTCGCCGCGTCAAGCAGATGAACGAGTGGGGCGTGCGCGTACGTTGGAGCGGACGGCGCCCGAAGCTGTGGAAATCGGTGATTGACGAGCTTGAGAGCGCAATGGAAATCACGAAGCACAACAGCGTGATCGATGTCGTGTTCTGCATCAACTATGGTGGCCGCGCCGAAATTGCCGACGCTTGCGCCGCAATTGCGCGTGAAGTGCGTGACGGCAAGATTTCCGGCGATCGCGTGACCGAGAAAATGGTGGCTGAACATCTTTACAACCCTGACATTCCCGACTGCGACCTCGTGATCCGCACGTCGGGTGAGCAGCGCACGAGCAACTTCCTGCCGTGGGAAGCCGCTTATGCCGAACTCGAATTTGTGCCTGAACTGTTCCCCGATTGCGGCCGCAATGTGCTCTGGCGTGCTATCGACGACTACATTCACCGTGACCGCCGTTTCGGTGGCGTCAAATAATACACGCCAATACACGCTATTACGCATACAGATTCGTATGCGGCCGAGTTCCGAGTCACAATCGTGTCATATGGAAACAACCAGACGTTACATCATGTAATGTCTGGTTCTTTGTATTGAACCACCGTGCGGCACTTCTCTGCGTACCTGTTCTCTAGGTTCCAAATATTTGATAATTGACCGCTGATATTTGAGTTTCATATTTGCTTTATTGTGCTGTTGGTGAATATGATGGCACCTATGCTGTGCAATGGGCGAGGGACCCATTGCGGAAGATGGCAAGAGAAGAGGGACTATTATGACAGCATCATGTCTTCATTGCGGCGCAATGGTCAACGACCAAAGCGCCAGCTGCCCGAGCTGCGGCATGCCAGTCACGCCAGCCGCGGCCATGGCTCCACCAGCCGCAACCATGACGGCACAGGCGCCTGCCGCATCAACGGCACCATCTCAACCAACACCAATGCCCCAAACAGCAGTTTCGGACAACAATGCCACAGCCAATGTGAACAGCGGCAATGAACCACCAACACTTGGGGAATTGTTCATCAATTGGTGGATTGCGGCCATGAAATCGCCATCCCAACGCTACCAGGTCCCAGCTTGGTTCTCCTTCGCGCCCGTGGCCGCCCTGATGGTGATTCTGACATTGCTGCAACTGATCGGATCGACCAATATCACCGTGCTTGGCGTGTTCTCTTTGTTGTTCGGATGGATCCTGATCGTCTACGCAATCATTGGCGCCATGGTGCTTGCCACAATCCTGATTACCGGGTCCGCGAATTTCCTCGTCGTGCAAATGAAGTTCGCCCAAGCGGCCAGCATGCTGTCACCAGTGCTCGTGACTGCGATGGTGGTGCGTGGTTTGGCGTGGCTGGTGCGCTTCTGGGGTGCGTTTTCCAACGCATTGTTCACCATTTCGGGTGTGATCATCGCTGTGGTGCTGATGATCATGATGCTGATTCCGGTGCGCTATTGCGCCACATTGGAAACAGCGCCACGGCAACGGTTCACGCTTGATGGGTTCTGGAAGTGGCTCATTGGCATCGCCATTCTGTTCGTGCTGCTGTGGATAGCCAATTATGTCACCACCGCAATCATCGCCCAGGCGCAAATCTATGTCTCTGCGCTTACGGGCTTGGGAATGTACTAATCAAACCACTGTATCGGCATTGCAGCCAACGTGGGCTGACGATGCTGAACAACTCCACGTATTGATGAAGGAGAACGAAATGCTTTGCCCGAATTGCGGGAAAACCTACCCCGATACCGACCGTTTCTGCGAGACCTGCGGCGTTGCGCTGGTCATCGACAGCATGCAGCCCACTGAGGCTATGATCGCCGTCGCGCCGCCCGCGCCGCAAGCACCCCAGCCCTCTCAGGCGCCTCCAGCGCCACTGACCACACCCATGCCGCCGCTTGCTGATGCTCCAACAGAAGCGTTCGCTACTGCGGCCCCTGCGGCTCCTGCAGCGGCGCCGGCTCCCGCTCCCGCGCCCCAAGCCACAACGGATGTGCAGGAATCACAAGCCGCATCCGCATCGGCAACCGGCCACGCATCATTCGGCGAAGAACAGCCGGCAGTACCCGTGCCGATTGTCGCGCGTAAACAACCCGTGGCCATACCCCAATACGGCACGGCTGCGAACCCCGGTTCCGTGGGGTCCAACGGCCGTATGACGCCGGCCGCAAGCCCGCTGCCTCCTGCCGCGCAGCTGGACACGTCACGCAGTTTGCTCGCCTACATACTGCTTTCCATGGTTACGTTCACCATTTACGCCCAGTACATGTTCAACAACGTCTCCGTTGACATCAACACGCTTGCTTCAAAATATGACAATCGTAAAACGATGCAATATTGGTTGATGCAGACGCTCAATATATTGACCCTCGGCATATTGGGATTGGTATGGAACCATAAGATGTGCACTCGTGTGGGCGACGAATTGCGCCGCCGCCGCATCGGCTACTCGTTCGGCGCCTCCACCTATTGGCTATGGGGAGTCCTCGGCTCTTTCATCCTCGTCGGCCCGTTTATTTATGCCTACAAATTATTCAAGGCCATGAACTTGCTGAGCGCCGATTACAACGTGCGCGGTTGCTGAGCAACCTCACTTCAGCAGTCGGTTGACGTCCAAGTCGAACTGGTCCAGGGATCGTTGCGCATGCACGTTGACGGCCATGCGCACGTGAGGAGCTTTGGGTGCGTTGAGCCGTGCGTTGTCCACGACAGTGCGGCCGCGTACACCCGTCCAATCGCCCGTGTGCGTTTGCACGCCCAACGGTAACGTCCATAGGTCCACAAGATCGGGTTCCACGGCCACGAGAGCGGCCAGCGGATCGTGCAACGGCATGCCCGCCGCAAACATCGCATCACTGGCGCGGTTCGCACGGATTGAAAACTCGGCCAGCCGCGCAAGCAGCATCCCGGCGGCCGTGCCCGTTGCACTCCAACGTTGCGGTATCGTCTCGCCCATCAGGCAGCGGTGCGTCACATCCAGACCGACCACGCTCAGTTGCGCGCCGCTCATGCAGACACGGTTGGCCGCTTCCGGATCTTGAATGCTGTTCGTTTCGCTGACGAGGTCGTAACAGTTGCCGGGTACGGTCAGCGCGCCGCCCATCCACACGATGTTCATGCGCTCGGCAAGGTCGGGTTCGAGCCGCAGCACCGTGTCCACGTCCGTCAGCGGCCCCGTGGCCAGCACAGTCACGTCCGGTCCCCACGTGCGCACGGCATGCGCAATCAGTTCACTGCCAGCCGTGCGTTGCGCGGGGGCCTCCACCGTTGTGTTCATGTTGATTGCTGTGGTTGCCGCATCAAGCGTCGCACCGTCGGCCAGCACCGCGTGACGGTCTGACGGCGCATAGCCGCCAATCGATACGCCTACGCCGGCCAATGCCGCCAACTCGTCACGGTCCACATACCGCATGCCTTGTGGCGTATGGGCCAGCATGCGGCCTTCATCGTCCAATGAGGCAATGGCTGGAGTGGCCGTATGTGCGCCGTACTCGCACGTGTCCACATCACCCAATCCGTTGCGGCCATGGAACATTGCGCATCCTGCGTCAGCCAGGAACGTGGCGGCCCAGGATGGATGCGTGGCGCCAAGCACAATCGGCAGCTGGTGGTCTGGCTGCAGTACCTCGAGCAATGCTTGCGTATTGCGTAGCGCATGTTCGGCCAATACATTGCCATAGGTGCAACTGATGCCTACAATTTCCAGATCGTCACGGCCAAGCAATGCAGCCAGTGCCAACGCATCGTCAATGCCTGTATCGACGCTGAGCACGAGTTTGCGTGTACTCATTTGGCCGCCTGCTTCAAGAACCGATCAGTGGCCAAGTCTTTCGACTGTGGCGCATCATGGATTACGTTGCCATAGGAATCCGTATAGGCGCCCGACTGCGCGAGGAAGTCGAAATACTGTTGCGTACCGTCGTAATCAATCGCGCCCAACGTTTGCGTGCCTTCGTCAATCTGCTTGCGGTCGCCCCAATATTGGCCATCAATGATGACGTTCATCGATTCCTTGACAAAATCCTCTTCCAAATTGGCTTCCGGCGCTTCCTTGACCAAGATTGACGCGGCTTCGCCACCATGGTCATAGGCGTATTCATATCCGCGTTGCGTGGCTTGCACAAATGTCTTGACGAGTTCGGGATCGGTGTCAATGAGCTTGTCGGAGGTGATGATGCCAATCGAATCGGCGTTGCCGGGCACACCATAATCCGGCTCGGTGAAGCATGTCAATGCAGGACCATGCATCTTGGCTTCCACGCCTTCCCAAGTCTCGTAGAAACCGCCGAAATCAGCGCGGCCGCTTTCCAACGTCTGGAATGTTGAGGTACCCACGGTCACTTTGTCGAAGTCGCCTTTGCCGCCATCGGTTTGGATCATGCGGCGCACGACGGCGTCGGATTCGTTCGAACCGAACGTCGCGAACGTTTTGCCATCGAGATCCTTGGGGCGTGTGATGGTCTTGTTTGATGCCAACGCACACCAGATCGCGCTTGTCTTTTGTTGCACTTGCATGACTTGTTTGATATGGGCGCCCTTGACGGCGAACGTGCTGACATTCGTCAGGTTCGACAATGCAAAATCAGCCACACCATTGTTCACGGCCTGTTCAGCACCCGATTGGGCCACGGCCACAATGTCCACATCCAAGCCGGCGTCACGATAATAGCCCTTGTTTTTGGCCACATACACGCCAATATGGTTCGTATCGGCCGCCCACGAAAGCATGAACGTGACTTTGCGCAATGCGCCAGTATCCGACGATGCGCCCCCACCGCATGCCGCCAATGGCAGTGCTACGGCAAGTGTGGCCAACAGTGCAATCAGTATGCGCCAAGAGCGTTGGAGTGAGCGGGTCAATCGTGATCCTTTCCTGAAAAAAGGGGGTGATATGGGGGTTGTAGGGGAGTGTTCGTGTGCGAGGCGACCGGCATGGAAAACTGGGGCACGTGAAGGGATGCGTGCCAGTGACGCGCGGATTATTCGTCGGCGTCGGGATCGGCGTCGTCAGCGGGAGTACCAATAAGGCAACGTTCAGCAAGATGCACGCAGCTGAGCAGTAGGGCCGTCATGATGATGATGACCACAGTGGCCGCGAAAATCAGTGGCGTACGGAACGAGTTGTACGCGGCCTGCAGCCAGATGCCCAAGCCTTGGCGCGCACCCAAATATTCAGCTGTCGCTGCCGTGGCGAACACGTAGGCGCCGGACACGCGCATGCCGCCGAAAATCTGGCGGGCAGCCACACGCAAGTCCACATGGAACAGCGTCCAGGAACGTGACGCGCCGCACGTCATGGCCACGTCGTCATAAAACTGCGGCACGGCCTGCAACCCGCGCATCGTTTGCACGGCGATCGGGAACAGCGCGAAAATCGCGACGAGCACGATCTTGCCGATCGGCTCAAACCCGAACCAGATCAAAAACAGCGGGGCAATCGAGATCAGCGGCAACGTTTGGGCCGCAGCCAGTAGCGGGAACAACGCCGCGTAGGCCGTGCGCGAGCAATGGATGCCGATGCCGAGCAACACGCCCAGCGCGCAAGCGAGCAGGAATCCGATTACGCCCTCATAGAGTGTGACCCATGTGGCCGGCCATAACGTAGGCCAGCTTGTGACGATGGCTTGCACGATCTGCACGGGCGAGGAAATCATCGTTTCGGACACATGTGCGAGGCTGACCCAGACTTGCCATACTACGAGCAGCAGTGCGACCGTGATCATTGTGGGTAGGTGGCGGCGCCACCAGGAGTCATGCCGTGCGCAGGTAGCCTTAGCCATCTACACCTTACTTTCTGCGCCAACGTGCCGGCGCCGCATGACTGCGGCACATTGGAAGCAAGGTGAGGAGTCTGCCGTGCACACAGCCAGAAAAGCTCAAAAACACATTCAGTGTAAAGCAACGGGTCTACGACGCCATAGGTGTGGACCTGTTGCTGGTGAGGGCTGCTACTGGGCGTACTGTGGCATTGCTTTGACATTGCTGCGCAAAAGAGCAATCATCTGTTGTTAATTAAATTGACACTCGTGGTCATTTCATCTATTATGGTGTCATGTTGAAGCCTAAAGATGTAGCGGCCCGTCTCGGGGTGAGCGTGAAAACCCTCCAACGTTGGGACAAAGCGGGTATCTTCCCCGCAGCGCGCAACCCGCAGGGACGCCGCTACTACACTGAAGAGCAAGTGCTCGCGTATCTGGGGAAAATACAAAAACCCCAGCGACTGCACGTCGCCTACGCGCGTGTGTCCTCGGCCGGGCAGAAAGGCGACCTCGCATCGCAGGTCGCGTTCTTGCGCGACTACGTGAACGCGAAAGGCGTGATACTCGACGACGTGTTCACCGACGTTGGCAGCGGTTTGAACTACAAACGCAAGAACTGGAACCACCTCATCTTCGACCTCATACTGCAAGGTCAGGTCGAAACCGTGTACATCACGTTCAAAGACCGGTTCGTCCGGTTCGGGTTCGACTGGTTCGAGGAGCTGGCGAACCGGTATGGGTGTGAGATTGTCGTGGTGAACAATCCCGACACCAGCCCACAGCAGGAACTCGTAGAAGACCTCATTTCCATCATCCACGTGTTCTCATGCCGCGTATATGGGTTGAGGAAATACAAGAAGCAGGTCGAACATGACCCGCAGCTCACATGCGAGGCCAGTACAGGAGGTGAGCGCAGTGAAAGCGTTTAGAACGGAGCTTCACCCCACCACGGCCCAGCAAGCGGCTCTCACGAGGGCGTTTGGCAGCGCACGGTGGGCATACAACGAGTTTCTTGCGTTCAACTATGCGCGGTACCAGCATCATCGTGACGGGTACGGCGCGTATGGGTATTGCAATGCGTATGCCTTTTCCGTGCGGTTCTCGTTGGCGAAACTGCTGTGCAAGAGAGCCGAGGGCAAACCGGTGAAACCGACCATGGCGCAAACCCAGCTGTTGGATGAACTGCTGGTAGGCTCAGGCTCGCCCGCCATGGATATCGCGCGCATGGTCCCGGACGTTGCGCGACTGCTGCTGGACACGTTGACGCAGGCCGCTCAACTGCCGCATTATGAACCATGGGTGGTTGCCGCGCATTCCAAGAGCATCAAACAAGCGTTCATGCACGCAGATAAGGCCTACGGAAAGTTCTTCGAGAACCGCAAGAACCCCGCCTACCTGAAGCGCTTGGCGAAACGCGGCAAAGAACCACCCGAGCATCCCCGTTTCAAGAAGCGCGGCAAAACGAAGGACAGCATCTACTTGGTAGAGCGCGTCGAAGTGGAGCGTCATCGCATCAAACTGCCCGGTTTGGGATGGGTGCGGTTGAAAGAACACGGGTACATTCCCGTGGGCAAGCACACGATATCCTCGATGACGGTCAGCCGCGTAGCCGGACGCTGCTACGTGTCATGCATACCGAAGCAATCGCAGCACCCTACGCGAAACACTGCCAACATGAACCCATCCGAGGGAATCGGCATCGACCTCGGCATCAAGAACCTTGCCATCGCATCAGACGGCAGGGTCGTGGAGAACATCAACCATGCCAAGGAAATACGCAGGCTCAACAAGAAACTCAAACGGCAGCAACGCGCATTGAGCCGCAAACTCAAAGCCATCACCCACCGCACCTACTACACGGAAGGACCCAAGAAAGGCCAAGTCAAACACGTCACCTACACGCGCCCGCTGCGTGAATGCAAGAACATCATCAAAAACCAGCGAGACATCGAGCGCACATGGCAGCGCATCGTCAGCATTCGCCACGACCACATGGACAAGACCATTCATGAGCTGGTGAGCCAAGAACCACGGTTCATCACGATTGAACACTTGAACATCGTGAATATGATGGCGAACCGGCACCTCGCCCGTGCCCTGTCCGCACAGGAACTCGGCAGGTTCGTCACCCGGCTCGCCGCCGCATGCGAAGAGCATGGTATTGAACTGCGTCAAGTGTCCCCATGGTACCCGTCATCGCAACTGTGCTCCCAATGCGGCTACCGGAACCATGCGGTACGCAACTTGAACATCCGCGCATGGGATTGTCCCCGATGCGGCACGCACCATGACCGGGACATGAACGCCGCACGCAACTTGGCGCGCGCCGAACACTACACCATCATCGCCTGAACCTACAAGAAGGCCCCCGAACGGCCCTAAACTTGCCGCTACCGTGGGTAACACGGAAAGTAACGACCGAGGGAGTGCCACACCAACGCGAGTAGCCCGCCATCCCAGATGGCTGCAAAAGCGGGCATAATGAACCGGTAACACTCTAAAAAATAGACACCGTACCCGTATGGGTATGATGGACCACATTTTTAGTTACAGCGAAACAGTCTTTCCGCGTGTTTCGGGGGGCTGCTTGCGGCACGTGAGGGTGTGTTTGGATGCGCGTGAAGCTTTGGCGCGGTTATTCGCGCGCGAGCACGTCGTCGACGAGCGCTTGCTTCGCGCTGATTTGGCCGCGGTAGCCGGGGCGGATGTCGAGTTTGAGGTTGACTTCCGTGCGGTAGCCTTGTTCGGCGAGTTTGACGGTGGCGTCACGCACGACCTGCAGCACGGCATCAAGGTCGCCTTCAATGTTCGTGAACATTGCGTTCGTCTCGTTCGGCAGTCCCGATTCGCGGATCACGGCGATGGCTTGCGACACGTATTCGCTGAGTTCGTCGCGCACGCCGTCACGCTCGTCGGCCACGCCGCTCGGTGCGATGGCCACGGCCGCCACGGTGTTCAGATACGGTTTGCCGGTTTCGTCGACAGGTACGCGGTCCTGGATTGTTGGTTCACTCACTGCGTTCATCCTCTTCTTGAGATGCGATATGGGTAGTTCCGCATGCTACCGCAATGGCCGCTGACAGCGCCCGTACCACCACGATTCGTAAGATGTGGCAGTGGGGGAAAGGCATGTTGGTGAGGTCTGACGGGGCAAAAACGCACGATTGGATGATAAATAATCTCATTATATGGACTTGGGTATGGGTGTTGACCATGTATGAGCCTATGGTGACAACCAAGCAAAAAATCAGTTGCTCTTCTGATATTTCGCTTATATCTCGTAGGACTCTTGCATAGGAAAGGACGGCACAGCGTATGAACACGAACATCATCGAGGCCGCTTCCATGCAATGCTCCGTCTGTGCCTACGCTCGCCGAATGCTCGGTATGGCCTGAGGGCCAGTATACTTTTCCCAACGTTTCCAGGCATAACTCTCGTTTTCTTTGATAGTCGCCGTCATGTATGCGGCTTAGCCTGATGCTCATACCCTCCACGCGCACTTGAGACGCCACTGTATGTGGCGCAGTGTTTGGTGCCGCATGCTTGGTGGGGATACCAGTGATTGCCACTGTATTATTCGTATCTTTATACGTATTTTTAAACTCACATTATTTTACTTAGGGAGTAGTGTACCCATGTCGTTGTTTACCGTTCATCCAGTCAAGAAAGCCCTCGCCGCCACAATCGCAGGCCTCGCCATCCTGGCCACTGGCGCATGCGGATCGTCCTCCGACGCGTCAGCAGACAAGCATATCGCCGAACCGGCCGACAACAAGACCGTGCAAATCACCGTAGGCGTGTGCGCAGGCCCTTACGGCGACCTGGTCAACGAAGTCATCGCACCGTTGCTCAAAGATGATGGTTATGAGCTGAAAACCAAGGAATTCAGCGATTATGTGCAGCCCGACAAGGCGCTCGCATCGGGCAGCATCGACGCGAACCTGATGCAGCACATCAACTATCTGACCAAGTTCAAGGCCGACAACAATCTCGATCTTGAATCCATCGGACAGGTACCCACCTTGGGCTTGGGCATCTATTCGAACAGCATCAAGTCCATTGATGCGATTCCTGACGGCGCCACAATCGCCATCGCCAACGACGCATCCAATCTCGCGCGCTCGCTTGGCGTGCTCGAACAGCAGCATCTCGTCACGCTCAACGACAATGTGGATGCCACGAAGGCCACGGTCAACGATGTGGCCTCCAACCCCAAGCATCTGAATCTCAAGACGCTCGACGCGGCCCAACTGGCGCGTTCGCTCGACACGGTGGATGTGGCCTTGGTGCCCGGCAACTATTCGTGGGCTGCAGGACTTGATCCGGCGGACGCATTGGCGTTTGAAGAGCAGACCGAAGGCGTGATCAACGTGTTCGTGGTGCGTGGCAACGATGTGGGCTCCGATTTCGGCAAGACAGTCAACCAGCTGCTCAACAGCGACGAATTCAAAGACGCCATCGCCAACAGCCAGTTCAAGAACTTCGGCAAGCCCACCACCTGGAAGTGATCCGTATGACATAGCAACACACCACCACAGCATCCGATACCACCATTGGCCACAGCGCAGCTGACCAGAGCGCAGCTGACCAGAGCACAACTGACCACAGCGCAGCAGAGTGCAATGCGGCAGAGAGCCACGAAGAACGCTCCCTACGATGGTATTGGCCAACAGGTTCGAAGGGTCCGGGCATACGCCCATCTCAGCTTTTGCGTTGCCGTGTCCCATGTGTGAAACACGCGGCGGCGGCACGAAAAAGCCCCCCTGCTTACTCGACGAACGTTATGTGCAGAGTAAGACAAGGAGGCGTTTGCTAGATCCGGAAATCTCGCGGATTAGTCGACCGTGTCCAGCGAAGACGACGCGTCAAGCCCGATAGACGCGAGTTCGTGGACGCGGACCGACGAAAATACGCAGGATCCGGATTCTGAGACAAGCTCAATGGCGCGCGGCCCTTCGCTTGCGAACGAGTAGGAGCTCATGACCTGCTTGCCGCCGTTGATGTACACTTCCACGCAGCCGCGGTCCACGAACACGCGCAGGTTCAGCGTGCCGCTGGCCAGTTCCTCGGCGCTCAACGGCGCCGCACGGTAACCCTTGTCGCCGTTCGCCATGGCTTGGCGGTCGATGACGACGCGGCCCAGCTGGGCGTCGAAGACGATGGAGGTGTAGCTGCCGTCCGGCGTGGCGTTCACATGGAGGCCGGCGCGTTCCGCGGTCAGGTTCGCCAGGTCGAGCGTCAGCTCGATTTCGCAAGCCTGCGCGTCCGGCGTCAGCGTGAGCGACGTGTTGGGACGCAGCGCGACGTTGTCGCGTTCGATGGTGCTCGTGCGCAGCTCCACGGTTTGGGTCACAGGAATGGTGTGGATGTCGCCGTCTTCGCCGAGCACGATTTCGCGCATCAGCGTGAGGTTGCCGCACCAGCCGTCATGCTCCATCGGGATGGGCTGCACGAACGGGCTCATCCAGCCGAACATGAACTGGCGTCCATCCACCGTGAAGGACTGCGGGGCATAGAAGTTGTGGCCCCAATCCCATAGGCGGAATTCGGTTTCCGGTACGAACTTGCCGCCCGGCGTCCACGAGCCGATCATGTAGCCGGCGTTGCTCACGTTGCGGTTCATGAATCCGTCCGGCTTGGCGCCCATGGCCGAGAATCCGATCACCCACTTGGTCTCGCCGTTCTTGTCGGTAAGCGGGAAGAAGTCGGGGCACTCGAGCATGAACACGTCCGGATCCGGGTGCTCGAACAGCACGCCCGCATAGGTCCAGCGCACCATGTCTTCGGAGGTGAACAGCCACATCTGGCCGCGCTTGTCCTTGGAGGAGACGCCGAACGTCATGTACCAGGTGTCGCCCGTCTTCCAGACCTTGGGGTCGCGGTAGTGGTGGTCGACTTCGTCAACGGGGCAGTCGATGATCATGCCGCGCTTCGTGAAGGAAGTGAGCGAATCGTCCTCAGGTTCGGCGAGCATCTGGACCTGCCAGTCGCCGCCCGTGTTGTCCTTGCCGTTGGCCCAACGGTGGCCCGTGTAGAAGATTTTCAGGTCGCCGTTATCGTCCACCACGGCCGAGCCTGAGAAGACGCCGTCCTTTTCCTGTTCGAGGCTGGGCGCGAAAGCGATGGGTTCGCGCTTCCAGTGGACAAGGTCCGTGGAGGAGACGTGGCCCCAGTGCATCGGTCCCCACTGCGTGCCGTAGGGGTGGAGCTGGTAGAACACGTGCCAGCGTCCGCCGTAATAGCACAGGCCATTGGGATCGTTGATCCATCCGCCCGGCGAGGCGATATGGAACTTGGGGTACCAGCGGTCGTTGCGGCCCGCGGCGAGCTTGGCCACGCCGCGCTCGGCGAGTGCGAGCTGCTCCTTGTGATTGGCAATCGGCGTGAGTACCGGCTGGGATGGGGTGAAGTTGGTCATGATTGATATTCCTTGAACGATTCGAATAGTGGTTGTGGACTGCGGCCGGAGGCTCAGCTTGCGTATTCCGGCTGGACCGCGCGGTTGTCGCGCACCTGTGCTGCGACGCCTACGGGGCTCGTTTCCAGCTCGGCGTCTGGCTGCAGGTTCTCTTCGATGAGTTCCATTTCCTTGCGGTCGCGGTCACGCAGGAACGGATCGCCGTCCACGTGCTCGTCGTCGCGCTTGATGACGAAGAAGCCGTAGATCGTTGCCAGCAGCACGATGCCGCTGATGGACAGGAAGGTGGTGCGGTCGCCGAAGCGGTCGTGCAGCATGCCCAGCGGGGTGGAGAAGATAACCTGGCCGATCTGTGAGGCGATCTGGAAGCCCACCATGTACAGCGTGGCCGAGAGCTTCGGGTTGAAGTGCAGCGTGAAGTAGCGGAACGCCGGCAGGCAGAACAGTGGAACTTCGATGGCGTGGAACATCTTGACGATGGAGATGGCTACCGGGTCGTGGAAGATGCCGCACAGGCCGATGCGCAGGAACATGACGGTGGCGCCCAGCAGCAGCGCGTTGCGCACGCCGATCTTGCGCATGATGATCGGGACGACGCCCATCATCGCGGATTCGCAGAAGACCTGGATGGAGTTGAGCACGCCGTAGACCGTGTTGCCCGTTTCAATGCTCGGGAACAGCGAGGCGTAGTAGGTCGGGAACATCTGCTGGTCGAAGACCGTGTAGAACGTGTTGGTCAGCAGCATGAAGATGATGAGCACCCACAGCGTCGGCATCTTGAGCACGTTGACCATGTCCTTGAAGGACGGGTTGGACTTCTCGGCGTTCGGGTCGGCCGCTTCCTTGAGGGCCTGGCGCTGCTCGGCCGGGTACCACGTGAGGTACACGATGAGCATGCCCACGCCGAATGCGGAGCCGAGCCAGAAGTTGATCATCGGGTTGATGTTGAAGACAATGCCGGCGATCAGGGCCACAATGGCGTAGCCGAAGGAGCCCCATGCGCGGGACTGGCCGTATTCGAAGCCGAACTTGCGGCTGTAGCGTTCGGTAAGCGCTTCAATCAGCGAGCATCCGGACATGAAGCCGGCGGAGAGCACCACGGAGCCGATCAGGGCGGCGGCCATGATGTTCGTCTGCATGAGCGGCGCGTACACGAACTGGACGAAGGGGCCGATCAGTGCCGCGATGGTGGCGATGACGACCACGAGACGGCGCTTGATGCCCAGGTTGTCCTGGATGATGCCGTAGCCGAACATGAGGATCAGCGTGGCCAGCGAGTTGATGGAATAGACGGTGCCGACTTCCGCGCCGTTCAGGCCAATGGTATTGAGCCAGCGCTGGAAGAAGGACCACCAGATGCCCCATGAGCAGAAGAACAGGAAAATGCCAAACGAGCTCTGCAAATAGGACGGGTTGGACCAGATTTTTGCGGTCTTCGGTTTATTCACCATGGTGACACCTCGTCGTTGAGATCACGGAATAATGGACAAACTTCAGGAAAAAGATTCCTACTGCGAAGTTCTTGCTTACGAATATAACGCGTCAAACGTTTGACGTCAAACGATTGACGCATTTTCTTCACGAAAGGGTCACGGTAGTGCGTCAAACGATTGACGTTCCGCCATTTCCGATATTGCCGGTTTCTGAGATCCCGGCGTGTCGCTTATTGCGGGCGCACCGATTCCTTCTCGATAAGCACGCAGTGCATTTTCACGGGCTCCTCGCCGTCCAGCGGCGGGATCGGCGCAAGCATAAGCGGATTGGGCATGGGCGCGATATCGCGATGTTCCACGATGCTGATGAGCTTGTCGGCGGCCCAATAGCCCATCTCATAGTGGGGCAGCGCGATCGTGGTCAGCTGTGGCGCGAAGGTTTCCGCAATGACGCGGTGGTTGTCCACACCGACAACGGAGATGTCCTTGCCGACGATCAGCCCTTGCCTTGCCGCACATTCATACACGTACCAGGCGCGCGAATCGTTGAAGCAAAAGAATCCGTCGGGATGCTGTTCGGCAAACAGGTGCTCCACCGCCCGCAACGCCTCTTCATTGCCGTCCACATTGCATACCAGAGCTTCGTTGAATTCCCTGCCGTGGTCGTCCAACGCGGCACGGTAACCTTCCAGTCGCCCGCGCTGGGCGATGATGGGGCCCGGCGTCGTGCAGCCGACATAGGCGATGTTGGCGCATCCGGCCTCGATCAGGCGTGTGGTGGCGTCGTAGCCGATGCGGAATTCGTCCGGCTCGATGGCGGGGAAGCGGTTGTCGCGGTCCGTGGCGTCGGCCAGGACCAGCGGATAGTCGGCCAGGCATTGCGGGATTGTGACCACGCGGTTCGACATGGCCGAATAGATGAACGCGTCGATGCCGTAGCGTTTTAACGCGAGCACTTCCTGCTCAACGGTGGCCGCGTCGTCGCCGCTGACGGTAATGAGCAAATATCCCAGTTCCCGCGCCGCGTCCTGCGCGCCCTGGATGATGCCGCCTGCATACGGCGTGGTCGCCACTTCCTCGCTGACGAATCCGATAATCGGGATTTTGTTGGTGCGCAAGGAACGCGCAAGCGCGTTGGGCTGATATCCGAGTTCCTGCGCAGTGGCGCGCACTTTGCGCGCGATGTCGGCTTTGACGCGCCCTTCGTCGCGGTGGTTGAGCACAAGGGAGACCGTGGAGACGGAAACGCCCGTACGCTCGGCAATTTGCTTCATGGTGACCATATGTTCCAGAGTAGCCACTGGTCAGACGCGACGCCATGGGAAAAGATCTGGAACAGATGTTTTCACTATGTGGACGCTATCTGCGGCCTGTACAAGGCCGTCAAGTATCGTGGCATATCAAGCGAATCGAACAGTACATCACAATCAGTCGGTTCGTGAATCATCGTAGGGAACATTTCATGGAAAGGACGGCACAAAAATGAACACTATCATCATCGAGGCCGGCGTCATGAACTGTGCTGTGTGCGCCTACGCCCGCTGTATGATCGGTATGGCCTGAGGGCCGTTTTATTTCTTTCCAATATTGCATGGGTGATCTGTAACGGTGCGCCGGCATGACCGGCCCGTCATCCAATCTTTCTCTCGCCGCTCGCCGTGGCGCGATTCATATATGTAAATTTATGAATTATTGATATTCCGCGATCCGAATCAAACGAATTGAATACGTATTCAGCATCGTCGGAATTGCATTGCCAAATATTGTAATTTTTTCACGATATTTCGCGACATATATGATTCGCCGATGACGTCTGCCGGGCGCATATACAGGTACCACCGTATCTTTTTCCCACTTTTTTCATACTTTTTCTCTATTTCCAGGAGCACTGTACCCATGACCACTATCGCCAATTCCATTAAGAAAACGATTGCAGTAACGTGCGCGGGCATTATCGCGCTGACCGCATGCGCCTGCGGATCCTCCTCCTCGCAATCGGGCCCCGCGGCCCATATCGCCACACCCACGGCCGACCACACCGTGCAGGTGAGCGTGGGCGTATGCCCCGGACCTTACGGAGACATGGTCAAGGACGTGATCGCGCCACTGCTCAAAGATGACGGCTACGACCTGACCGTCAAGGAATTCAACGACTATGTGCAGCCCGACAAGGCGCTCGCCTCCGGCAGCATCGACGCCAACCTCATGCAGCACATCAACTATCTGACCAAATTCCGCGCCGACAACAATCTCGATATCGCCTCCGTCGGCCAGGTCCCGACGCTCGGACTGGCCGCCTACTCCAAGAAATACGATTCGATCGACGCCATCCCCAACGGCGCGACCGTGGCCGTGGCCAACGACGGCTCCAATCTTGCGCGCACACTCGGCGTATTGCAACAGAACAAGCTCGTCACACTCAAAGACGGCGTGGACAGCACGAAAGCCAGCGTCTCCGACATCGCAAGCAACCCCAAGCAGCTGAACATCAAAACGCTTGATGCCGCCCAACTCGCGCGCTCGCTTGACACGGTGGACGTGGCGCTCGTTCCCGGCAACTACGCGTGGGCGGCCGGATTCGACCCGGCCGACGCGCTCGCCACCGAACAGCAAAGCGAAGGCGTGATCAACGTGTTCGCCGTACGCGGCGGCGATGTCGACTCCGACTTCGGCCAAAAGGTGAGGGAACTGCTCAACAGCGACGAATTTAAAAAAGCCATCGCCGACAGCGACTTCAAGGATTTCGGCAAACCGACCACATGGGCGTAAGCCGGCCGCAATGAACTGACACGGGAAACGGAAATACCAGGGAGCACAACATTATGGAACAGCCGGCACCAATTATTGAACTGCGCGACATCTGCGTACGATTCCAAGACGGCAAACGGACGGTCGACGCCGTCAAGCATGTGAGCCTGAACGTACGCAAAGGCGAAATTTTCGGCATTGTGGGATTCTCGGGCGCGGGAAAATCCACGCTCGTGCGCACGATCAACCTGCTTGAACGCCCCAGCGAAGGGCGCGTGATCATCTCGGGGCGCGACGTGACGGACCTGCGCGGCAAACAGCTGCGCGAACTGCGCCGCGACATCGGCATGATTTTCCAAGGGTTCAACCTTATCGGCAACGCTACGGTGGCGCGCAACATCGCGTTCGCGCTTAAAGCCGCCGGAGTCCCCAAACAGGCGCGCGAACCGCGCATCCGCGAACTGTTGGCGCTGGTGGGGCTGGAAGACAAGGCGGACGTGTATCCAAGCCAGCTGTCGGGAGGACAAAAGCAGCGCGTCTCGATCGCGAGGGCGCTCGCCAACAATCCGCAAATACTGCTGTGCGACGAGGCCACAAGCGCGCTCGACTTGGAAACCACTGAAGGCATTTTGTCACTGCTGCGGCGCGTGAACCGCGAACTTGGCGTCACCGTCGTGTTCATTACGCACCAGCTTGAAGTGGCGCAGCGCATATTCGACCGCGTGGCCGTGATGGAGTCCGGGCGCATCGTGGAACACGGCCCCACCTTCGACGTATTCCGCAACCCGCAAGAAACCGTAACGCGCGGCCTTATTGAGCAGTTCCTGCTCTCGTACCGCAACGTGGGCGCGCTGCTCAGCGAAGAAACAGGGGAGGCCGCATGAACTGGCAATCCACACTCGAGATTCTGCAAGACAATCTGGGCAAGGCGCTTGCCGACACGTTCTTCATGGTGTCGATCGCCACAGTGGTCGGCGTGGTGTTCGGCACGCTGCTGGCCATCGCGCTGTTCCTGACGCAACACCACCTGTTCTCCCCGAACGCGGCCGTCAACAACGTCGTCGGATTCATCGTCAACGCGATCCGCTCGATGCCGTTCCTGATTTTGCTCGTGGTACTGATCCCGCTGATCCAGCTGATTATCGGCGACCCGTACACGCCGCTGGGCGGTGCGATCGCGCTATCAATCGCCGCCATCCCGTTCTTCGCGCGCATCGCCGAAAACTCGTTCACCGAAGTGGACTCGGGACTGATCGAAGCGGCCATCGCCACGGGCGCGCCCACACGCCAAATCCTGTGTGACGCCATATTCCCGCAAGCGCTGCCCTCATTCATCCGCGGCATTGTGCTCACGATCATCTCGCTGCTCGGCTATTCGGCCATGGTCGGCACGATCGGCGCGGGCGGGATCGGAGACATGGCCATCCAATTCGGCTACAACCGCTATGAAACGGGCGTGCTTATCGCCATCGTGGTACTGCTCGTCGTGCTTGTGCAAGCCATCCAATGGATCGGTGATCTTATTGCACGAGCCGTCACCCACTAACCACACCCGCCAACCAGGCCGTACAGCATACGCTGTCGGCCTCACGCCTATCCCCAAAACCACACCACACCACAACACGCCATACCGAACCGAGGAACCATGAGCGAGCGCCATACAACAGACACACCCCAGTGGAGCGCCAAAGACCTGCAACTGTCACCCACGGCGCTCGCCATAGGGCCCAACGTGTTTGAGCATTCGATGGTGATGGTGGCCCAAGCGCGGGCTGCCGGCCGTGATGTCATCGACTTGTCAGTAGGCAACCCCGATGCCGAACCGGCGGCATTCATCCGTGAAGCCGCCGTACAGGCCGTCAACATTCCGGACAATGCGCGCTATGCGTCGTTTGATGGCAAACGCGCGTTCCTTCAAGCGGCCGCACACTGGTATCGCCATACACATGGTGTGGATCTGAACGTGGATACGGAACTGTTCGCGGTGGAAGGGGCTGTGGATGGCTTGGCGTCATTGTTCAATGTGCTGGTGTCGCCAGGCGACACGGTCGCGTTCGTTGACCCGTATTATCCGAGCTACCACTGCATGACGACGATGCTGCGCGGACGCGAACTGCTGCTACCGGCAGAGCGCGATTTGGGATTTTTACCTGATTTGGACGCCGTGCCGGCATCAACATGGGATCGGGTGCAACTGCTCGTGTTGAACTATCCGAACAATCCCACGGGTGCGCAAGCGCCGCGCGCATTCTTTGAACAGGTCATCGCACTGGCCAAACGGCACCATTTCGCCGTGATTCAAGATTTTGCCTATGCGGGGCTTGGCGTGCGTGAGCAGCAATGCAGCATCCTCGAAATTGCAGGCGCCAAGGATGTGGCTGTGGAAGTGGTCAGCCTGTCCAAAATGTATGGCATGGCCGGATGGCGCGCTGGTTTTCTCGCAGGCAACGCCGACCTGATCACGGCCGCCAAACGCTACCACTATCAAATGGGCTCCATGGTCACAACGATTGTGCAAGACGCCGCAGTGGTCGCGTTGATGAGCGACCAGCACAGCGTACGCGACCTGGCAGCCCGCTACGCGCACCGCCGTGAGCTTGTGCAAACGCCGTTACGTGCCATGGGCTATGACGTGTTTGATGCGCAAGGCGGCTTATATACATGGATGCATGCGCCGCAAGGCCAAACCGGCGCGTCGTTTGCCGCACAATTGCTGGCCGATACTGATGTGTGCGTGCTCGATGGCGGCTGCTTTGGCCAGCAAGGCGCCGACTGGGTGCGGTTGAGCCTGCTGCAGCCTGAAGAACGGTTGGTGGAGGCTGTGGAACGCATTGGCCGTGCCCAGCGTCGGCAAGCATGAATGTATGTCACTTGCCGGGCCGGGCACGGCCAACGGATTTCAGGGACAGAGGGTGTCGCTGTCAGCAGGTCAGCGCCACATCCAAGCATGGTCGAACGGGCCTGAACCCGTGCCAAGCTCGAGCATCTGACGCAATGCGCCCGTGATATACCGCTTGGCGTTCGCAATCGCATCGACCAACGTCTGACCTTTGGCCAGATTCGCCGCGATAGCGGACGAGAGCGTGCAACCCGTGCCATGCGTATTCGGATTGTTGATGCGCTCGCCACGGAACCATTGCGTCGTGCCATCAGCATTCACGAGCACATCATTCGCGTCGGCCAGCCCATGGCCGCCTTTGACGAGCACGGAGCAGCCGAAATGCTGGGCGATGGCCAAGCCCGCTTGTTCCATGCCGTCTTCGTCTTGCGGGTCAATCGATGAGCCGATGGTTTCCAGCAATACGCGCGTTTCAGGCAAGTTCGGCGTGATCAGTGTCGCCATCGGGAACAGACGCGACGTCAATGTGGCGATCGCATCATCATTGATCAGTTTGGCGCCGCTCGTGGCCACCATGACCGGGTCGACCACAATGTTCGTGGCCTTGTTGGCTTGCAATCCGTCGGCCACAGCGTTGATGCCTTCAATGCTCGGCACCATGCCGATCTTGACGGCAGCTGGCGCAATATCGTCGTAGACGGCATCAATCTGCTTGACAATGGCTTGCGGTGAGAGTTCTTCGAGATGGGTCACGCCCTTCGTGTTCTGCGCCGTGATCGCGCAAATCACACATTCGGCAAACACGCCATTGGCCATCATCGTTTTGATGTCAACCGGCACGCCAGCGCCACCGGAAGAATCAGTCGATGCAATGCTGAGCGCCGCAGGCAGTGTCGTCGGCAGCAACGCGGCGGCAGGATGGTCATGCATGGTGTCGCCTCGAACGGCCTGCCACGCGTCCACGAGCTCGCGCGTGGCCGCTTCGGGATCATCGGCCGCTGTCACGGCCGAAACCACAAACCAACCATCGGCATCACTGGCTGCCAAATCAGGAATATCAGCGGCTTTGACACCGCCACCGACCACAATCGGCAACGTCGTCAACGCATGCAACGCATGCAACGTGGCCGCATCCAACGTGTGCTTGACACCATCATCACCCACGACAATGCAATCGGGCTTCGTACTCGTCTCATGCCAAGGACCGGCACCCAAATAATCCACAGTGCCTTGCGGCAATGCTTCGGCACGACGCATGTCGTCTGGCGTTTTGGCGCTCAAACCCACAATCGCGTCGCGGCCGAGCAGACGGCGCGCCTCTTGCGGATCGTTGTCGTCCTGGCCAATATGCACGCCATCAACTTTGATGCCCTTGTGCCGCGCCTCGAGCGCCGCATCCACGCGGTCGTCAATGACGAACGCGACCGTGTCGGCTTTGCCTTCGTCCTCAATCACCGCGGCGATATCGGCCGCCATGGCCACAATGTCGCGCACATCGGCATGCTTGGCGCGCAGCTGGATGAAACTGGCGCCACCATGCAACGCGTAACGCACCACATCAGCCACATCTCGGCCTTTCGTATCATCAGGGCCGAGCACCACATAGCTGCGCAAGTCGAACGAGTCGCGCATCGATGCATAAGGGAACATTTCCATAAAACGTTGTCACCTTCGATTCATAGTCACCAGTGAGGCGCGGGTAGGCGGGGTGGAAACCCTATGCCTCATGCGTGAAAAATAATAAATAATCACTTGTCTTCGAGCAGCGTGGCCGACGCGACCTGTTCGGGCGTGGCCGCGGCGAGCGCGTCGAGGAACGCGGGCTGGAATGTGCCGGGGCCCAACGCGACCGTGTCGGGGTTGACTTTGGTGTAGGAAGTCAGCGTGCGTACAGCGCATTCGGCGGCCACATTGTAAAGTGCGCTGGCGGCGAGCGCGGCGATTAACGGTTCGGCCACGCACAAATAGACGGCCGTTACGCCGCCAAGCGAGCAGCCGGCGCCCGTGATCTTGGTCATCAGCGGGCTGCCGCCGGGAAGACGGAACGTGCGTGTGCCATCGGTGACGAGGTCGGTCTCGCCCGACACGGCGACAGCGGCCTTGCCGTCGGGGCTGTGTTGGGCCAGGAAGCGTGCGAGCAGACGCGCGGGTTCGATGGCGGACTGCACGTCGTCAGCGGATTCGACACCTTCGGGACCGTTCGATGATGAACCTTCAATGAGTCCCCACATGCTGGCCAGCGCAATGATTTCTGAAGCGTTGCCGCGCACGATTGTTGGAGGGTTGTGACGCATGTCCATCAAAATGTTGGTGCGTGTGGCGCCCAAACCGGCGGCTACGGGATCGAGTACCCACGGTTTGCCCGATTCCTTGAGGTCGGCCGTGATGGCCCGTAGCGCATCGGGATAGCTAGGCATCAGCGTGCCGACGTTGATGTAGGCAGCTTTGGCGAGCGCGGCGACTGCGCTGAACTCGTTGGACAGGAAGCTCATTGCGGCACTGCCGCCGCATGCGAGCTGCGCGTTGGCCACGAGGTTGATTGTGACGAAATTCGTGAATGATGGAGCCATCGGCGTTGTGTCGTGCACCTGTTGCACGGCTTCGGCGATGGCGAGACGGATCGGATCTTGTGCCGGCATATTCATTGCGAACGCTCCCTACACTGGTTCTAACCAACAGGTTCGAAGGGTCAGGCGTAACGCCAATCTCAGCTTGCTGAACCAAGCACAATGCTTGACTCCACAGGCCCCCCTGCTTGATTCCTGAACGTACTGGCAATGCTGGACGGTTGACACGGTGGAAAGTCGGATGACGACAGCGGTATGGGGATAGCTGCCGAGCATAACGAATAGGACAGCGGAAGAGAACACAGTGGCGGCCGGCACAATGAGTGGGGATGGTGAGTGGGAAGTTGAGTGGAGGAAGGGCAGGTAGCGGCGAGTGGAGCGGGTGGTGAGGGTGAGTTGGCGTGCGGTGTGGTGACTGACGGCAAGAGCCGGCCTGCGTCAGAGCGTTTCGATAGAGTGAGGGTTTGTATTCATAGACCCCAAACCGTTCAAACCAGAAGGTGCATTGTGGCTAGTTCCAAACTCGATGAAGTCGTCTCCCTCGCCAAGCGTAGGGGCTTCGTATTCCCAGCCGGCGAGATTTATGGCGGCACGCGTTCCGCATGGGACTACGGTCCGCTCGGTGTGGCGCTCAAAGACAACATCAAGCGTGAATGGTGGCGTTCGATGGTCGTCACGCGCGCCGATGTGGTGGGCGTGGACACGTCGATCATCCTGCCGTCGGCTGTGTGGGTCGCTTCGGGCCATGTGTCGGTGTTCAACGATCCGCTCGTCGAATGCCTGACCTGCCATAAGCGCAACCGTGAAGACAAGCTCGTCGAATCCTATGCTGAGAAGCATGGCGACCAGCTGCCGGAGAACGGTCTGAAAGACATTGTGTGCCCGAACTGCGGTACACGCGGCAACTGGACGGAACCGCGTGACTTCAACATGATGCTGCGCACGAACCTGGGTCCGGTGGAAGACGAGAATTCGTTGCATTATTTGCGTCCTGAAACAGCACAGGGCATTTTTGTCGATTTCAAGAACGTCATGACCTCCTCGCGTATGAAGCCTCCGTTCGGCATCGCGAACACGGGCAAGAGCTTCCGTAACGAAATCACGCCAGGCAATTTCATCTTCCGCACACGCGAGTTTGAGCAGATGGAGATGGAGTTCTTCGTCGCTCCAGGCCAAGATGAGGATTGGCACCAGTATTGGATTGACGCGCGCACGCAGTGGTATCTCGACTTGGGCATCAAGGCCGAGAACCTGCGTCATTACGAGCATCCCAAGGAGAAGCTGGCCCACTATTCGAAGCGCACGGTCGACATCGAATACAAGTTCGGCTTCCAAGGCTCCGATTGGGGCGAGCTTGAAGGTGTGGCCAACCGTACCGACTTCGATTTGTCAGCCCATGCCGAGCATTCGGGTGAGGACCTCGCATACTTCAACCAGGCCACGGGCGAGAAGTTCATTCCATACGTGATTGAACCGGCTGCCGGCCTGTCGCGCTCGCTCATGGCGTTCCTCGTCGACGCGTTCGACGTGGATGAGGCGCCGAACACGAAGGGTGGCGTTGACAAGCGCACGGTGCTGCGTCTCGATCCGCGCCTGGCCCCGTACAAGGCGGCCGTGTTGCCGTTGAGCAAGAAGCCGGAACTGCAGAGCGTGGCCCACAACCTGGCCGCCGACCTGCGGTTGAACGACTGGATGGTCGATTACGACGAGTCCGGCGCCATTGGCCGCCGTTACCGTCGCCAGGATGAAATCGGCACGCCATTGTGCATCACTGTCGATTTCGATACGCTCGAAGATCAGGCCGTCACGATCCGTGAACGTGACACGATGCAGCAGGAGCGCGTGGCGCTCGACAACGTGGCCGCTTATGTGCGCGCTCGCATTGAAGACAAGCGTGTGCGCGTGCCGCAAGTGCCCGTGGCGCTTGGCGGTGAAGCATGGCCTGAATCCGTGAAGATCGCTGAAGCGGGCGGACTGTACTGACCGTCCACGAAGCGTATGCGTGCTGCGGATGCTTGATGGGTGTTCGCAGGCGCGCTTGCATTACCGCCGACCGTACTATGATGGTCGGCGGTTTTGTGTGCAGGCAAAGCCCTCTGGGCCGGCGTTCCGTATTGTCCCGTGATGTCCCGCGTTGTTGTGCTGTTGTGTTGTTCAAGGAGTGTTGGTTGGGTAAGCATACCGAAGAGACCGTGCTGCGTACGCCGCATGAGACCACGCATTATGATCCGCGTACTGCGGAGCACGACTTGCCAGCCAAGGCTCCGGCCGTGCTGGCTCCAGTGGATTTGGGCAACGTGCATGTGGGCACACCCGTTATCTTGTCGCCGATGGCTGGCGTGACCAACTGGCCGTTCCGCGTGTTGTGCGAGCAATATGGTCCCGACGGGTTGTATGTGGCTGAAATGATCACGGCGCGCGCGCTCGTGGCGCGCAATCCCAAAGCGTTGCGGTTGTGCCGGTTCGCGCCGTCCGAGCGTATTCGCTCGTTGCAGTTGTATGGTGTCAACCCGTCAATCATGGAACAAGCCGCCAAGATTGTGGTCGATGAACAGATGGCCGACCATGTGGATTTGAACTTCGGATGCCCCGTGCCCAAAGTCACACGCCGTGGAGGAGGTTCGGCATTGCCGTGGAAAACCGATTTGTTCACGGATGTGGTGTCGCGCGTGGTGCGCGTGTGTGATGCGGCTGGCATTCCTGTGACGGCCAAAATCCGCGTCGGCATTGACCATGAGCATGAAACGTTCCATGAAGCCGGCCATATCGCGCAAGAGGAAGGCTGCAAAGCCGTGACATTGCATGCGCGCACGACGGCCGAATACTATGGCGGCCATTCCGATTGGAGCCGCATTGGCGAACTTGTGGAACAGCTGGACGTGCCCGTGTTTGGCAATGGTGATATTTGGGGTGCGGCCGACGCGTTGGCAATGGTGGAGCAAACCGGTTGCGCCGGCGTGGCGATCGGCCGTGGATGCCAGGGCCGTCCTTGGCTGTTCGCCGACATCAAGCATGCGTTCGCCGGTTCCGACGAGCGTACTGATCCCACGTTGGGGCAAGTGTGTCAGGTCATCATGCGCCATGCGACATATTTGACCGAGTTCTATGACGGTGACGAACGTATGGCCGCCCATGACATGCGCAAGCATGTGGCTTGGTATTTGAAAGGATTCCCCGTTGGTGGCGGCGTGCGCCGCGCGTTCATGGCATGTGAATCATTGGCCGACATGCAGCGCATTGTGGACGGGCTTGACCCCGATGCCCGCTTGGCGGATCGCATTGTGGACGCGCCGCGCGGCCGCGTGCGCTTTGCGAAAAAAGTGCATTTGCCGTATGGATGGTTGGATTCAAGGCAAACCACGCATGACGAGCGTGAAGCGCTGTTTGGTGACGACCCGATGGACGCCAGTTATTAAACAGACACGTGCGCCTGGCGTGGCATGAGATGCCAATGATGCCACAATGGAAATAAACAAAAAAAGCAAGCTGTGTCCACTGGGTGGACAACGCAGGTGAAACGTTGTGAACGAGCCATACGCAAACAATATGGCTGTTCGATAAAATACCGCACAACACGGCGAATATCCGTATGTTTGCGTTAGAGTAGTCCAAGACCGTGAGTGACAGGAGACAATGGTGAGCGAGATTACCCAATCCGACGAATTCAATGACAAGACGTATATCAAGGTTGTCGGTGTCGGTGGGGCAGGCGGCAACGCTGTCAATCGCATGATTGCTGAAGGCCTGCAGAATGTGGAATTCGTGGCCATCAATACGGATGCCAAGGATTTGCTGCGTTCCGATGCGGATATCAAGATTTCACTCAACGATCAGTCCAACCGTGGCCTGGGTGCGGGCGCCGATCCTGAAAAGGGCGCGAAGGCCGCCCAGGATCACCAGTCGGAAATTGAGGAAGCCGTCAAGGGTGCCGACATGGTGTTCATCACGTGCGGTGAAGGTGGCGGCACGGGTACTGGTGCCAGCCCGATTGTGGCGCGTGCGGCCCGTCAGCAAGGCGCGCTGACGATCGCGGTGGTCACGCGTCCGTTCAGCTTTGAAGGTCCACAGCGTGCGAACTCGGCCGCGCTCGGCATCGAGAACCTGCGCAAGGAAGTGGACGCAATCATCATCATCCCCAATGACCGTCTGCTCGAACTGTCTGACCGTTCCATCGGCATTGTGGACGCGTTCCGTACGGCCGACACGGCACTGTTGGCTGGTGTGCAAGGCATCACCGACCTGATTCGTCAGAACCCTTACGTCAACGTGGACTTCCAGGACATCACGTCGATCCTGCGCGACTCGGGTACGGCCCTGTTCGGCATCGGTTCGGCACGGGGCGAAGACCGCGCCACGCAGGCCGCCGAAATCGCAATCAGCTCGCCACTGCTTGAGGAGAGCGTGGAAGGCGCCACGGGCGTCTTGATCAACGTGGCCGCTGCCAACGATTTGGAACTCCAGGAAGTCGTGGCCGCAACGAACCTTGTGCGCCAGGCCATCCACCCTGAAGCCCAAGTCATTTGGGGTATGGCACTCGACGACGCCTATGGTGACGAAATGCGCGTGACCGTGATCGCGGCAGGATTTGACAACAAGCACAAGGCCGCCAAGAAGGAAGCCCCGACTTCCATCGACGCGTTGATGCGCCCGCACGAAACGCCGGCCGCTCAGCCTGCCCAGCCTGTTCAGGCCGCCCAACCCGCAGTGGCAGCCCCGGCTGAACCGGCCCCTGCGCAGCCTGCCACTTACACCGCGCCGTCGGCCGCGTTCCCGATTCAGCAGGCCGCGCCGGTGCAGAACAACGACGTGACGACGGAATTCACAACGCAATACGCGAGCGAATACACAACCGACGATGAAGATGATCTGGGAGATCTTGACATCCCGGATTTCTTGCGCTGAAACCCCTCGGGCCGCCCCACACGGGCGGCCTGATTACACCTGCAGAGAAAAGGAACCAGCAGCATGGCAGGATTCATGAAGAACGCGATGTCCTATTTGGGCATGTCCGACGTCGTGGAAGACGATGAGGAGGAAACGTTCGACGAGGAGCGCGAACAGGAGGAAACATTCGAAGCTGAAGATGATGTGACGCCAATCACGACGGGTTCGTCCGCATCGGCTCCCTCGGCATCGCCATACAAGATTTCCAAGCCGTTTCAGAATCGCGTCACGCGGATCACGACCATTCATCCCAAGGCCTACAAGGACGCGCAGATGGTGGGTCGTGCGTTGCGTGAGGGCACTCCGGTCGTGCTGAACCTGACCGGCGTGCCGCAGGCTGACGCGTATCGCATTATCGATTTTTCGGCCGGCGTGGTGTTCGGTTTGCAAGGATCGCTTGAATGCGTCACGCCACGCGTGTATTTGCTGAGCCCGCCGTCCGTCAACATTGTCAGCAAAGAAGACGAGTTGGACGGCGAGTTGTTCGCTGACTGAGACATGCTGTCTGGTTTTCTGTTCATTATTCTGCGCATACTCGATTGGCTGATTGAAGCGTATATCACCGTCTTGTTCATCCGTATGATCCTGGACTGGGTGATGGCGCTGACACGTTGGACACCGCGTGGCATCATGGCTACATTGGTACGGCTGGACTACCAGTTGACCGAACCCCCGTTGCGCTGGCTGCGCCGCTATATCAAGCCAATCCCGTTGGGACCCATATATTTCGACACCAGTTTTCTTGTGTTGTATTTTGCGCTGATTGTGCTGAGGGTCCTGATCTGACATGGCCACGACAAGCGGGCTTGAACCGGCACAAAATGGCGCTTTCGCGATTATTACGTGAAGGTTTTGTGTTAGCATCAACAATTAAGTCCAACTAGCGAGGCAGTGCCCCGAAGAGAGGTGAAACATCCATGGCTCTTTTGACGCCTAAAGACATTAGGGAGCATACCTTCCAGACCGTTCGTTTCAAGGAAGGCTATGACGTCGACGAGGTCGATGATTTTCTTGACCAAGTCACCGAGACCGTAGAAGCTCTCGGCAAGTCCGCCGTGGCCGGCGGCCAGTCGACTCAGGCGTTGGGTCCTGAGGTTTCCGCGCTGAACTCAAAGATTTCCGAGTTGACCGCACAGGTGCAGTCACTGACGAACGAGAACCAGACCCTCAAGGCCCAGGCTCAGGCGGCCGCCTCCCAGAACGGGGACGCGTCGCAGGCCATCGCCCAGGTGCAGGCCCAGGCACAAGCCGCCATCAAGGACGCCCAGACCCAGGCCTCCCAGGCGCAGGCCAAACTGCAGGAAGTCGAGCAGAGCAACAAGGCGCTCACCTCGCAAAATGAACAGCTCAAGGGCCAGGTCGACCGTCTGTCGGCCCAGGTCGATCAGCTCACCGCGCAGGCCGCCCAGAATTCCGAGCAGCCGGATCTGGCCGCCCAGCTCGCCGACGTCACCAAGCAGCGTGACGCGTTCCGCGCCGATTCGGAGAATCTGCGCCGTGAACTTTCGGGCGCCCATGAGCAGACGATTCGCGCCCAGCAGCTCGACGCCCAGGTCAAGGAACTGGGCAAGCAGCTCGAAGAGTCCAAGCAGCGCGAAGAGCAGTTGCGCAACCAGGTCGCCAAGGTTGAGCCGAACACGGAGACCGGCAGCCTGCAGAAGATCACGGGTGCAGCCGCTGCAGCCAACACCGAGCCGGAGCGTGCCACGGCCATGCTGACGCTGGCTATGCAGCTGCACGACCAGTATGTTGACAAGGGCAAGGCCAAGGCCCGCGAGATTACTGAGGAATCGCAGCGCAAGTACGAAGAGCTGATCACGAAGGCCAACGATTATTCGGATCGTACGCGCACCGAAGCCGACAACTACAACCAGCAGCAGCATGAGGAAGCCGACCAGTATTCCGAGCAGACTCGCAATGCGGCTGACCAGTATTCCGTGCAGACGCGTGCTGATGCTGACGATTATCTCAAGACCAAGCATGAGCAGGCTGACCAGTATGTGGCCGACCGTACAGCCGAAGCCGACAACTATGTAGCCACGAAGACCAGCGAAGCTGATAACTATGCTGACGCCAAGGCCAATGAGGCCAACGCGTACGCCGCCCGCAAGGAAGACGAAGGCAACACCTACGCCCAGCAGAAGAAGAGCGAAGCCGACCAGTACGTGGTGGACCGCCATGAAGAGGTAGAAACCTACGAGGCTGAGGTTCGCCAGCGCGCCCAGGATTACGATCAGCAGACGCGTACGGGTGCCGATGAGTACGCCCAGCAGGTGCGTGACCAGCTTGAGCACCAATCGAAGGTCATCCAGGGCAACATCCAGGGTCTCAAGGCGTTCGAGACTGAGTATCGTGCTCGCCTGACCGACTTCCTGACCCAGCTACAGGCTCAGGTTGCCGACGGCAACAACTACGACGATGTCGAAGTGAAGGACAACTGATTCGTTGCCAATGACTGAATCAATCAGTATCGCAAGACGGCCGCGTACCCGCGTGGCCGTCTTTGCATGCGTCGTCATCGTTGCGGTCGCCATCGACCAGCTCACCAAGTTCTGGGCGTTACATGCGTTGTCTGACGGCCGCACTGTTCCCGTATTGGGTTCACTGCTGCGCTTCACGCTCGTGTTCAATCCCGGTGCCTCCCTCGGGTTTGGCTCCTCGCAGACTTGGATTATTTCCGTGTTCGCGATCGTGGCATGCATCGCGTTGGCCGTGCTCGTGTGGCGTACCCGGTCGATGTGGTGGACCGTGTTCTTGTCGCTGGCGTTCGCCGGCGCACTGGGCAACCTGATCGACCGTTGCATGTATGCGCAAGGGTTCCTCAACGGCAAAGTCGTGGACTTTCTCAACTATGGATGGTCCGTGGGCAATGTGGCTGACATTGAGCTCATGGTGGCCGGCATCGGCATTGTGGCCATGATCCTGTTCGGCGTGCCATTCGACGAACCCCACAGGAAAGCGGACCATTCGCACCAATCGAAGGAGGCCGGTGCGCGATGAGCACACGACTGCTGCCTGCGCCAGACATGTTGATTGGCAAACGCTTTGACGTGGCTTTGGCCAAAATGACAGGCTTGTCGCGTGCCAAAGCCGCCGAACTCGTGGCATCGGGATCCGCACGTGTGCTGGGACGCGACGTGGACAAAGCCGCCGTGCTGCTCGAAGGCGACATGATTGAAATCGACGAGCATGATCCCGAGCCCGTTGCGGAACCGATTGCCACCGACATGGCCATCGTGTATGAAGACGACGACGTGGTCGTGGTCGACAAACCCGTTGGCGTGGCCGCCCATGCGTCGGTCGGGTGGACGGGACCTACGGTGCTGGGCAGCCTGCTGGACCGTGGCGTACATATCACCTCCTATGGGGCCGCTGGACGGCAGGGCATCGTGTCACGTTTGGATGTGGGCACCTCGGGGCTGATGCTCGTGTGCAAATCCGAGCTGGCCTATAAAGAGATGCGCCGGCAGTTTTCCGAACACGAGGTCGTCAAAACCTATGAGGCGCTCGTGCAAGGCAATCTGCAAGAAGACAAAGCCACCATCGACGCTCCAATCGGACGCGCCAAAGTCAGCGACTTCAGGTTCTGCATCACACCAGCGGGCAAACCCGCGATCACGCATTGGGACGTGCTTGAACGGTTTGGCGAAGCCACGCTCGCGCGCATCAACCTTGAGACCGGGCGTACGCATCAGATCCGCGTGCATTTCTCATCAATCGGGCATCCATTGGTGGGTGACCCGATGTATGGAGCCAATCCGAAGCTCGCGCAAGAATGCGGTTTGCAACGCCAATGGCTGCATGCGATGCAGCTTGATTTCCGCCATCCACGCACCCATGTGTGGACAACGGTAACCAGCACGCTGCCGCCTGATTTGTCGCATGCGTTGGACGTTATGGCACAACGTCGTGATGCTGCGGATCTTCAGCAGGTCTGACCTGCGTTCTGGCCGCCGGTATATACGGCGTTTGCTCATAGGGCTGCACGCGTGGTGCCGGCGATTGTCCGGGATGTAACGGCTGCTCATATGATCTGGTCGTGCATATGGCGGCCACGATCGTGACAATGACGATGGCGCCACCTAACGGCACGAGCAACGCATAGCATGCCATCATCAGCATGTATGGGAAAAACATCAGCGGAAAGGCGGGGTCGGTCTTGACCGTCAAATCCATGGCCACGCCCAACAACGCATCTATCACCGCAATAATGGCCAGCAACAGGTCCACACGCCACAGTGACACGCGGCCATCCGCACCGCGCAGCATGCCACGCCGTGGTACAGGTCGGATCATAGGAACAGGACCGGCATACGGCATGCCGGGGGCTGCATAGGTGGGATACGTAGGTGGCACAATGCTGATTGGTGCCACAGCGTATGGCTGCCCGGCCTCGGCTGCGCCCGTTTCAGCCGTGTTCATTCCAACCGTGTTCGCTTCAGCTGTGTTCGCTTCAATTGTGCCGGTGTGCACATCCCCGTGCAACCCATGCTGATTTGGCTGATTCATCGTTGTTCCCCCTTCGACTTCGTTGTCGTTGTAGCTCAACCTAACGGATGAATCACAGGCATGTCGAGCGCATGATACGGCGTGTCGCATCAGTGTTCGGCGTGTCATGGCAGCCCCGGCCGTAACGGTGCATGAGCTTCATATTGCCTCTTGCCATGAGTCGGATTCGCCACGTACATTGGTAGGCATGACTCAAACGGCCGACTTCGTCCATCTGCATAATCACACGCATTACTCATTGCTCGACGGCGCTTCAAAAATCCCGAATCTGGTCCGTCGCACCAAAGAACTGGGCATGAACGCCGTAGGCATCACGGACCATGGCAACATGCATGGCGCCTATGAGTTGTGGAGCGAAGCCGTAGCCAACGGTGTCAAACCAATTCTGGGCATCGAAGCCTATGCCACGCCTGAAACCTCACGATTTGACAAATCCCGTGTGCACTGGGGTACCGAGGAGCAACGCCGCGACGACGTGTCGGGCGGTGGTCTGATTACACATTTGACATTGTGGGCCGAAAACGACGAAGGCCTTGTCAACCTGCTCAAAGCCAGTTCGGTGGCCAACTTGGAAGGCCGCGTCATGCGCTATCCGCGTATGGACAAGGAAGTGTTGCAAACCTATGCCAAAGGCATCATTTGCGGATCGGGCTGCCCGTCAGGCATCGTGCAAACCAGGTTGCGTCTGGGCCAATTCGACGAAGCGTTGCGTGCAGCAGGCGAGTTGCAAGACATTTTCGGCAAAGAGAATTTCTATATCGAACTCATGGACCACAACCTGTCCATTGAACGCAAAGTGACGAACGATCTGCTGACCATCGCCAAAAAGCTCGACGCTCCGCTGCTGGCCACGAACGATTCGCATTACGTGATGCCAGAAGACGCGAGCGCCCAGGATGCAATGCTCTGCATCAACTCGGGTTCCACGTTGGACGAGCCCGGCCGCTTCAAGTTTGAAGGCGAAGGCTACTATTTGCGCCCGGCCGAAGAAATGCGCGAACTGTTCAAGGAACTGCCCGAGGCGTGTGACAACACGCTCGAAGTGGCTGAACGGTGCAACGTGATCTTCGACGACCATGAAGACGGCGCGTTCATGCCTGAATTCGACTGCCCTGAAGGCTGGGATGAAACCTCCCTGTTCCTGCGCAAAGTCGAAGAAGGCTTGGAAAAGCGTTACGACGGCAATCCACCCGAGGAAGTGCTCAAACAGGCCGACTACGAATGCGGCATTATCTGCCAAATGCAGTTCTGCGGTTACTTCCTCGTCGTCGCCGATTACATCAACTGGGCCAAGGAACACGACGTGATGGTAGGCCCCGGCCGAGGTTCGGCCGCAGGCGCCATGGTGGCCTACGCCATGGGTATCACCGACCTCGACCCGTTGCAACATGGTCTGATTTTCGAACGCTTCCTGAATCCGGAACGTGTCTCATTGCCTGATATCGACGTGGACTTCGATCCCGAAGGCCGCATGCGCGTGCTCGACTATGTGGCCGACAAATACGGCCACGACAAAGTCGCCCAATGCGTGATCTATGGCACGATCAAAACAAAACAGGCACTCAAGGATTCGGCGCGCATCATGGGCTACGAGTTCTCGATGGGCGAGCGCGTGACCAAAGCGTTGCCACCAGCCCAAACCGGTGGCAAAGACATTGCAATCCGCGATATTTTCAACCCCGACGCCAAACGCTACGCCGAAGCGCGTGAATACCGTGAACTCTATGATTCGGATGCCGATGTCAAACGCATCACCGACCAGGCCATGGGCATTGAAGGCCTGATCCGTCAGACCGGTGTGCATGCCTGCGCCACAATCATGGGTTCGAAACCGATCACCGACACGTCGCCGCTGCTGGAACGCACCGACGGCACCGTGACGACAACGTTCGAATACCATACGTGCGAAACGTTGGGCCTCGTCAAAATGGATTTCCTTGGCCTGTCCAACCTTACGGTCATCCATGACACGCTGAAAAACATTGAAAACAACGGCAAGGAATCGATCGATTACACGAAGATTCCACTGGACGACAAAGCCACGTTCGAGTTGTTGTCAAGCGGTGAGACGCTTGGCGTGTTCCAGCTTGATTCGGATGGCATGCGTTCGCTGCTCAAAATGTTGCGTCCCGACAACTTCAGCGACATTTCAGCATTGATCGCACTGTACCGACCAGGCCCGATGGGCATGGATTCGCATACGAACTATGCGAAGCGTAAGAACGGTCAGCAGCAAATCGACCCGATCCATCCTGAAGTGGCCGAAGCGCTTGAACCGATTCTGAAAGAAACGTATGGTCTGATCGTCTACCAGGAACAGATCCAGTTCGCCGCCCGTATTCTTGCTGGCTATTCGTTGGGCAAGGCTGATGTGTTGCGCCGTGCCATGGGCAAGAAGAAGCCCGAAGTATTGGCCAAGGAGAAAGTGCCGTTCTTCCAAGGCATGAAGGATCATGGTTATTCGGAGGAAGCCGCCCAGGCTGTGTGGGACGTGTTCCTGCCGTTCGCCGGTTACGCGTTCAACAAGGCCCATTCGGCTGCGTATGGTCTGATTTCGTATTGGACGGCTTATTTGAAGGCGCATTATCCGGTTGAGTTCATGGCCGCGTTGTTGCAGAACGCCAAGAACAACAAAGACAAGACGGCCTTGTATTTGGGTGAGGCACGGCGCATGGGCATCAAGGTGCTGTCGCCCGACGTCAACGAGTCGCTCTATGAATACTCGGCTGTGGGTGACGTTGTGCGTTTCGGTCTTGGCGCCGTGCGTAACGTTGGTGAGAGCGCCGTGCAAGACATCATTGCCGAACGTAATAACGGTAAGGGCAAGTACGTCAACTTCATGGATTACATCCAGCGCGTGCCGTTGCCGGCATTGAACCGCCGTCTCGTCGAATCGTTGATCAAGGCCGGCGCGTTCGACTCGATCGAGCCGAACCGCCGTGCGCTGTTCCAGGTGCATGAGGCCGCCATTGATTCGTATGTCAACATCAAACGCAAGCAGGCTGAAGGCCAGTTCGACCTGTTCGCTGATTTGGATGGCGATGAGAAGTCCGACACGATGGGTGACGCGCGCATTGACATTCCCGACATTGAGGAGTGGGATAAGAAAACCAAACTCAATTTTGAGCGTGAGATGCTCGGTTTGTATGTCTCCGACCATCCGTTGAGTGGCATGCAATCGGTGCTTGCGGGCTTGCGGGAGATGTCAATCGCCAGGCTCATTGACCGTGCGCCGCAGATGGAGGACCGTACGCAAGTCACGATTGCGGGTTTGGTCACGCATGTGGAGCGCAAGGTGTCGAAACGTGGCAACGCGTGGGCGTTGATCACTGTGGAAGACATGGAGTCTTCAATCCAGTGCATGCTGTTCGGCAAGGTGTATGAGGCGAACGCGGCCGAGTTGGCTGTGGATACGGTGATTCAGATTCGCGGCACCGTCGACGTGCGTGATGAAACGGTATCGTTGCGCGCCACGGAAATGCAGGTGGCCGATTTGGAAAACGAGGACTCCCGTCCGCTCGTCATTGTGCTGCCGCAGCGTGTGCTTGACCAGCATCGTCTCGACCAGTTGGGCCGCACGTTGACGAACCATCCGGGCTACTGCGAGGTGAAATTGGCCGTCGTCGACGACCAGGGCGCCGCGCGGGTGCTCACGTTGGGTGACCGGTTCCGCATCAAGCGCGACACGAGTTTGTTCGCCGAGATCAAAGTGCTGTTCGGCCCCCACTCGATTGAGTCGGCCTAAGATTATTTGTTATTTCCGTGCCCGCCGCGTAACGTCAGCTCCGTTGCAAGGTGGGCACGTTGCATAGACCCCCTAGCGCAGCCGCCAGTCTCACCATGTGAGTGGCGTACACACCCATGCCCACGCTCGTGGCCTGACGTTGTTACCATAGGGCGGTATGAGCGAACAGAACATCATGCGCATCATCGATTTGCGCGGTCAGCAACTCACCCGAGCCGAAATGCTTGAGGCCATGCCTCGAGCCGAGATGGGCACGAACGAAGCCAGCGAGCTCGTGCGTCCGATTCTCGACAACGTCAAAGCGCATGGCGCCCAGGCGCTGCGCGACTATGCGGAGAAGTTCGATCATGTGCGCCCCGAGAATCTGCGTGTTCCCGTGGAAGTGATGCAAGCCGCCGTCGAGGAACTCGACCCGGAAGTTCGCGAAGCGATTGAAGAATCAGTGCGCCGTGCGCGCGCCGTCGCCGCGTCCCAGGTGCCTGAGGATTTCCACACCGATCTGGCTGCTGGCGCCCGCGTGTCGCAGCGTTGGATCCCGGTGCAGCGTGTGGGCCTGTATGTGCCTGGCGGCAAGGCCGTCTACCCGAGCTCGGTCATCATGAACGCCGTGCCGGCGCAGGCTGCGGGCGTGGAATCGTTGGCCATCGCCACGCCTCCAAGCGCCACTGATCCCGATGGCATGCCGAACAAGACGATTCTGGCCACATGCGCCATTTTGGGTGTTGACGAAGTTTATGCCGTGGGCGGCGCCCAGGCCATCGCCATGTTCGCCTATGGTGCCAAGGGCACCGAACCGCAGGATGGTGTGGTGCTGTGCGAGCCCGTCGACAAGATCACGGGTCCGGGCAACATTTTTGTGGCTACGGCCAAGAGCATGGTGTCGGGTCAGGTTGGTATCGACGCCGTCGCCGGTCCCACAGAAATAGCAATCATCGCGGACGACACCGCCAACCCGGGCTGGGTGGCCGCTGATCTGATCGGCCAGGCTGAACACGATGAACTGGCCGGATCCGTGCTGATTACGGACAGCCCGACCCTTGCCGAGGCCGTGCAGGCCGAACTGCTCAAGCGCGTGCCGCGCACGAAGCACGCCGAGCGCGTCGAAACATCGCTCTCGGGCCGCCAGTCGGGCATCATCCTGACCGACAACCTGCAGCAGTCGATTGACGCGGCGAATGCGTACGCGGCCGAACACTTGGAAGTGCAGACAGCCGATCCGGACGCCGTGATCGCGAAGATCCGCAACGCGGGCGCCATTTTCCGCGGCGGCTATGCACCGGTGCCGCTCGGCGACTACATGTCGGGTTCGAACCACGTGCTGCCGACCTCGGGCACGGCGCGCTTTGCGTCGGGCCTGGGTGTGCACACGTTCATGAAGCCGGTGGAAGTCATTGAATACGAACGTGAGGGCTTGCAGGAACTGGCTGCGCGCGTCAACGCATTCGCCGTGTCTGAAGACCTGCCGGCCCACGGTGAGAGCGTGCTGAGCCGCTTCGTCGACGACCCGTACGACAAGGCGACGCTCGACGCCCAAGAACAGGAAGCCGGTCTCAAGTGAGCGCGGAAACGAATGCGTTGATGGACGCCAATGCCATCGCGGACGCAGGTGAACCCACAATTCCGGCTGATTTGCCGCTGCGCAACGACCTGATTGGTGAGGAGCCGTACGGCGCGCCGCAACTTGACGTGCCCGTCTGCCTCAACGTCAACGAGAACCCGTATGCGCCCAAAGCCGACGTGGTCAACTCGATTGCCGAACGCATCCGTGAAGCGGCGGCAACGGTCAACCGGTATCCGGACCGTGAACACGAGGAGCTGCGCCAAGCGTTCTGCACGTATCTCAAGCGCGAGTCCGACGCAAACCTGCAACCCAACCAGGTGTGGGGCGCGAACGGGTCGAACGAGATCATGCTGCAACTGTTCATGGCATTCGGCGGTCCTGGACGCACGGCTCTGGCTCCGGCGCCGACGTATTCGATGTATCCCGAATACGCGCGAGACACGTTCACACAATGGCAGACGGTGCCGCGCAACGATGATTTCACGGTGAATGTGGGCGCGACGATTGACGCGATCAAGAGCGTCGGCCCGGCCATGGTCGTGCTGACAAGCCCGAACAATCCGACGGGCACGGCGCTGCCGATGGAAGATCTGAAGCTGATTCTTGAGGCATGCCAGGACGCCGCGGTGACGGGCGCACAGCCCGGCACGCATCCGATTGTGGTCGTGGATGAAGCTTACGTCGAGTTCCGTGACCCGGGCACGCCATCCGCCGTCACGCTCGTCAACGACTACCATCATCTGGCCGTCAGCCGCACGATGAGCAAGGCGTTCGCGTTCGCGGGGTCGCGCGTGGGCTACGTGGCCGCCGCACCCGGCATCATTGATTGCCTGCGCATTGTGCGCATGCCGTACCATTTGTCGGCGATCACGCAAGCCGCCGCCTTGGCTGCATTCGACCATACCGACGAGCAGCTGGCTGAAGTCGACCATTTGCGTGATATTCGTCAGCAAACAGCCGCATGGCTTGAGCAGCAGACCTACAAGGGCCAGCCGTTGCGTGTGATGCCATCGCAGTCGAACTTCCTGCTGTTCGGCGGCAATCTGGACGAACGTGAGCTGATTTTTGAACAGATGCTTGAACGTGGCGTGCTGATTCGCGTGGTCGGTCCCGACGGTTGGCTGCGCGTGTGCATGGGCACCGATCAGGAAATGGCCCGGTTCCGTGAGGCTCTCGTCGAATCATTGCGGGCCGTCGAGCAGCTGTGCGGATATACTGCACAATAGAACGCGCCTGATTGCGGGAGCCTGCAGCACTACTGCGGGCTCCTGCCGTAGCGGCGCACAACACAAGGAGGCAAGCAGATGGCACGTACGGCCACGATCGTGCGCGAAACCAGCGAATCCAGCGTAGAACTGAGCTTGAATCTTGATGGCACGGGCAAAACCGACATTGAGACGACTGTGCCGTTCTTCAACCATATGATGACGGCATTGGGCAAGCATTCGCTGATTGATTTGACGATTCGTGCACACGGTGACACGGATATTGACGCCCATCACACCGTGGAAGATACGGCCATCGTATTCGGCGAAGCCTTGCGTATGGCGTTGGGTGACAAGGGCGGCATCCGCCGTTTTGCCGACGCCACCGTGCCGCTCGATGAAGCGTTGGCCAAGGCTGTGGTCGACGTTTCGGGACGCCCGTACTGCGTGTGCTCTGGAGAGCCTGAAGGGTTCCAATACTGCATGATTGGCGGCCATTTCACGGGTTCGCTCGTGCGTCACGTCATGGAATCGATTGCGTTCCACGCTGGCATCTGCCTGCATTTGCATGTGATCGCGGGCCGCGATCCGCATCATATCGCCGAAGCCGAGTTCAAGGCGTTGGCGCGTGCGCTGCGTTTCGCTATTGAGCCCGATCCGCGCGTTGAGGGCATCCCGAGCACCAAGGGAGCGTTGTGATGTCGGATTCCGCAGAGCAAGACGACGCGTTCGACGCGTCCGAAATGGCTGATTTGGAGGCCGCGTTCGCGAGCATCGAACAGGAGTTCCGCAATCAGGAGCCTGTCGCTGACGAGCCCGACAGTGCCGGTTCCGTAGAGGATTTTGATGATTCCTCATCAACCGACGAATCCGCTGAACACTTCGAAGATGAACTCGAGGGACTGCTGGGCAACAAAGCGAAACGTGCCGTGATTGTTACACGGTTGACGAGCGCGTCGCTGCTGGCCGCATTCTGCCAACTGTCCGACATTTCCGCCGACTGTTTCGATTCGGCGCAAGGCGCCGTGGCCGTGCTGCGCAATTTGGATGGCGACGGCCCCGAAGCGGCGGCCAAAGACTTGACGACGGTCGTTTCGGGCTTGGCTGTGGTGTTGGCGGTGAACCGTGCCGACAAGCTTGAGGCCACGCTGTACTTCGAAGGGGAGGCGGGGGAGCATTATGCGCCGCCGTTATTATTCACGACCACAGCGCCCTTCGTGGAGGACCTGATGCTCGGCATCAGCAGCCTCAACGACCTCAAAGAATCCGACATGCATGCATTCGCATCGGGCGAGCTGACGCATGAGCAGGCGTTGTCGATCATTTCGAGCCATACTCGCTATGGGCGTGGCGGCAACTCATCCATAGAATGATGCCGCTGGAAAAGCGGCTCCTGACGCAACCGTAACCATCCCGTGAACATCCGACGAAAGGGACTTTCCATGACCTCCGTAGTGGTTTTCGACTATGGGTTCGGCAACGTGCGCTCGATGATGCGTGCGCTGGCCAACCTGGGCCTCGATGTGACCTTGACTTCCGACTACCGTTCAGCCCTTGAAGCCGATGGCTTAGTGGTGCCAGGTGTGGGCGCGTTCGCCGCATGCATGCAAGGGTTGCAGCGCGCTGCAGGCGACCGTGTGATCATTGACCGTCTGCGTGCGAACCGCCCCGTGCTCGGCGTGTGCGTGGGTGAACAGATCATGTTCCAGACTGGTGAGGAAAACGGTGACGCGCAAGCTGAACTGGACCGTTTGGCCAAAGACATTGAAGCCGACATCCAAGCTGATTTGCGTGGTGCTACAGGCGCAGACAGCTCGGCGCGCGACCATATGCCGCATGTTGAGGCTGTCAGCGCCGGACTTGGTCTGATCGGCGGCGACGTGCAACTGCTCGATGCCGATGTGGTGCCACACATGGGCTGGGACACCGTCCAAGCGGCCGAAGGCTCCACGTTGCTGCACGGCATTGAACAGGAACGCTTCTATTACGTGCACTCGTATGCGGCGATGGATGCCAGCATCGTTGACACTGCAGCGCATGGCATTGATTTGGGGAACACCCAGCAAGTGTCGTGGTGCGAGTACGGGCGCAGCCGCTTTGTGGCCGTCGTGGAGCAAGGCCCGTTGTTCGCTACACAATTCCATCCCGAAAAGTCGGCTGAAGCTGGCGCCCAATTGCTCAGGAACTGGGTAGGTGTGCTCTAAACGCTATAGCGACGGAGTGCGGAAATAAACAACAATGTGAACGTGCTCCAAGCGTGCGCAAGAGCCAAGCATTCACAAGAGAAAGAGAAGAACATGACGTTGACATTGCTGCCTGCCGTGGATGTACGTGACGGCAAGGCCGTGCGGCTGACGCAAGGCAAGTCGGGCTCCGAAACGGATTACGGCTCGCCGCTCGATGCCGCGCGCACCTGGGTGGAACTCGGTGCCGAGTGGATCCATCTCGTTGATCTGGACGCGGCGTTTGGCACGGGCAACAACCGTCCATTGCTGCGTTCGATTGTGGAAACGCTGGGTGACCAGGTCCACATTGAAATGTCGGGCGGCATGCGTGACGACGCGTCGATTGCCGAGGCGATTGATGCGGGAGCCTCGCGTGTCAACATCGGCACGGCGGCACTCGAAAATCCTGAGTGGACGGCCGAACAAATCGCCAAATATGGCGACAAAGTGGCCGTGGGCCTTGATGTACGCGGACACACGCTGGCCGCACGCGGCTGGGTCAAGGAAGGCGGCGACCTGTTTGAAATGATGGCGCTGCTGGACGAAGCCGGTTGCTCACGCTACGTGGTGACCGACGTCAACCGTGACGGCATGATGACGGGCCCAAACCTGGAGCTGCTGGAGGAAGTGGCGCGCGCGACCGACGCCAAAGTGACGGCCAGTGGCGGCATCTCGACGCTCGAGGACCTCGAACATCTCAAAGCGCTCGAACCGCTCGGCGTGGACTCGGCGATCCTCGGCAAGTCGCTTTATGCCAAAGCGTTCACGCTGCCGCAAGCCTTGGAAGTGGCGCGCGGCTGAACTAGGCAGATGACGATGGCGAGTATGCGCGAGTAAGCGGAAACCACGAAACGTCCGGCATATGATTGCCGGACGTTTACTATATGACGGTCAAGCGACCGTGGACGCGCATGTTAACGCGATTCGTAACATAAGCCTGCTTGCATGGCCTGTTATGGATAAACAGCAGGAATATGCGCTCCGGACAGTAGAAGAGCGAGACGTTCGCTTCATCCGCCTGTGGTTTACGGATGTAATGGGAACGCTGAAATCAGTGGCGATTGCACCTGCGGAACTTGAGGCTGCTTTCGAAGAAGGCATTGGATTTGACGGCTCGGCCATTGAAGGCATGACGCGCGTGTCGGAAGACGACATGATTTTGCGTCCCGATCCGTCCACGTTCCAAATTTTGCCGTGGCGCGGAGGACCTCAAGGCACCGCACGCATTTTCTGTGACGTGCAAACCCCTGACGGTGAGCCGTCACTGGCCGATCCGCGCCACGTGCTCAAGCGGGCGTTGTCGAAAGCCAAAGACAAGGGCTTCACGTTCTATGTGCATCCCGAAATCGAGTTCTATCTGTTCAAAAAGCAGGACGACTGGTCACAGACTCCCGTGCCGATTGATGAGGGCGGCTACTTTGACCATGTGCCGCGTTCCCCGGGCATGGATTTCCGCCGTGCCACAGTGAACATGCTGGAGCAGATGGGTATCTCGGTCGAGTTTTCGCACCATGAAGGCGGCCCGGGCCAGAACGAAATCGATTTGCGTTATGCCGACGCGTTGACGATTGCCGACAACATCATGACGTTCCGCACGGTCGTCAAGGAAATCTCACTCGAACGCGGCATCCACGCGAGCTTCATGCCCAAGCCGCTGGCCAATGCGCCAGGATCGGGCATGCATACGCATCTGAGCCTGTTTGAAGGCGATTCGAACGCGTTCTACGAGGCCGGTCAAGAGTTCAACATGTCGATCACGGCACGCCAGTTTGCCGCCGGCATTCTGCACCACGCGGCTGAAATCAGCGCGGTGACCGACCAGTATGTCAACTCGTACAAGCGCCTGTGGGGCGGCAACGAGGCGCCAAGCTACATCTGCTGGGGCCACAACAACCGTTCCGCGTTGCTGCGCATCCCCATGTACAAGCCAGGCAAGGGCAATTCGGCACGTATCGAATACCGTGCGCTCGATTCGGTGTGTAACCCGTATCTGGCCTACTCGGTGCTGCTCGCCGCAGGTCTTGACGGCATTGAGCAGAAGATGACGTTGGGTGAACCCACGAGTGATGACGTTTGGGAGCTGACCGACCAGGAGCGCCAGGCCATGGGCATCCAGCCGCTGCCTGAATCGCTCGAAGAAGCCGTGAAGATCATGGAGAAATCCGACTTTGTGGCCGACGTGCTCGGCGAACACGTGTTCAACTACTTCATCCGCAACAAGCGTCAGGAGTGGAACGCGTACCGCCGTCAGGTCACGCCGTTCGAACTCGAACACTACTTGGCCAAGCTCTGACCATCGCGGCTGCGTTGCCGGTGCGTACAGGCGCATACCGGTGCGTTCCGGTGCCAATCCAGCGAGGCCTGCAGCAGTGGAGATGGGGTGTTTCCTTACCGCAGTGGTAAGGAAACACCCCATCTTGCGTTCTGTAGTGCATGTTCGCTGACCAAGCTGGTCAGCAAACATGCGGTTTTACGTTCCATACTGTATTTTTCCTGACCAAGTTGGTCAGGAAAGATGCGTTTTGATGTTCGTTATTGCATTTCTTCTGACCAGCCTGGTCAGTACAGATGCAGTTTCGCCCTTACTGATCTTCTGCGTCACTCAAGCCCTCAACATCCACCGATAGGTCACGGATGTTCGCCAAACCGTTGCCGCATCCGTAGCAGTGCCACCGCATGCCGACAGTGAAACACCAAGCACGCCAGCGATAATAATCAAGCCGGCGTGAATCAATGTTCGACGAATATTATTACACGCGATAGTATGCATAAGCGCCGCTCAGTCCATGTGAACCACTTGCAAAAGCGTAACTTGTATCTCCTTTTGCGGCTGAACTACTTCTAAGAAGGTTGGGATGCTTCGCCTCACTGTAGCTACTATGTGAGACTGAACTTACTAGCATCCGAGCGTTTGCATAATTTACACTATGCTTTTTACACTATGCTTTTCATGGTAATAACCGGGTGAAGATGAACCGTTGCACAATCCTGTGAACATACGTGAATCTGCTAAAGCTTGCGGTGTGAGAAATGAAGCTAGAACACAAAAAGTGAGAACTACAGAAAGTAGCGCTTTCTTCTTGATATGAATACGATTTGATATAATATTCCCCTTCTTAAGCGTATGAATATGTCGTCAAAAGTGGATTACAATGATTAGTTCTGTATATCAAATCTGCTTGCAATGTCTAATTAATGGTAGAGGTAGCATTACACGCGCGGATCGCCGAACCAGTTGGAATAGATGATGGAGAAGTTACGGTTGCCGTAGGTGGAGCATTGGTCGCCTTCACCAACTCCTGCGTCGAGAGCCGCGCGGTTGGGTTGGTATGGTGTGTAAATATAGAGCAACGCTGTGGCTTTGTTTTCAATCCAGACTTGTTCGCCACCGCAGCTTTCATTTGGATGGTAGCGTACGTAATTTAATTGGCCGTCTTGGTAGCCGTATTGTTCCTCGTGATGCACATAATATTGGTATCGTTCAGCTGATCCGGCCACCTGATTATAGAATCCCGCATATTTGGGATCACATTGCGCGTCATCCGGGCAGCTCAAGCCCATCGCCGATTTGAATTGGAAATCGGACGGGTCGGTGGCGCTGACGAGCTGCTGCTCTTTTTGCAGCATCGTCAACAACACTTTTGGCGAGACGCTGCAGGCTTTGGATGCGGCCGCAATAATCGTTGCGGCCGTTTGCTTGCCGTCCAAATCAATGCGTGAGCAATATTCGTTGGCTTCGCGCGGATGGGTGTCGAACGTCATTGATTTCAGACAGCGCTCGCCCGTGCACTGTTTGCCTTGTTCATCCAGGAACGCTTGGATTTCCTTGGCATTCATCGCCGTACCGTTAAAGAACTGTTCGTCGGAAATAATATTGCCCGGATCAAAATCATAGGTTTGCGTCAGTTCCTGCTGCCGGTGACGGGCTGAGTGGACGGCCACACGCCAGCTGACGAACCGCACAACAGGAATGGACACGGCCACCACGAGCAGCAGCGCCAGTATCGCGGCCACAATCGTCCGGATCCGCTGGCGCCAGCTTGCTTTTTTCCACCACAACCGTACGCGCCGCACGACGCGCTTGACAGTGGTTTTCTTTGATTTCCGTGGTTGTTTCATGGCTTGCTGTTGTGCCATACGCACGCCTTTCTAGCGCAACGCCTTCGTAATGCGTTGCATGCTGACGGGTTGTGCCGTGCCCAGTTCCTGAGCCCACAGCGACACGAGGAATTCCTCCACCATCCAACGTGCCGCCTCCACTTTGGCAATGGCCGCGTCACGCGCGGCTCCAGCCGGTTCGGATTGGGCAGCCTGCTCGGCCTTATCGACAAGCTGTTTGGCTTCATCGGCTTGCCACGCCCAGTTCACATCACGGTTACGGTCGGTTTTCGCCTTGTTCAAACGCATCAAATCGGCATGCAAATAGCGTTCGATGCGTGGCAACGCATAAGGGGGAGCGGCGCCAATGAAACCATCATGCACGAGTGAGGCGCTATGTTCGCGAATGGATTGCAGCACCGACAGCATCGGCAAATCTGCGGGTCCCGACACAGCCTTGTCGACTTCAGCATGTCGTTTGAGAATCGCGATGACATCTTTGGCCACGGCATACACAGTGTCTTCATACACGTCGGCCACGTCGGCCACGGCTGCGGCCAACGCATCATCATCCTCAAGTTGGGCAATGTCGGGCAGCAATCGTTTGACGGCGGCCAGTTGCAAATCCTCAACGAGCGCCTTCGTGGACTGGTAGGGCGCGGATGCCAACATGAGCGCCTCATTACCGAGCCATCGTGAGGAAACACGTTCGGAGGGCAGACGCAACTGGTCCAATGCGGCATTCCAGAGCATCACATCGCGTGGCACCGTAGTGGCTCCAGCCTTTTGCAACAAGTTGGCTTGGGCCACCATGCGGCCTTCGTTGGCGGCTTGCTCGGCCTGCCGGTGCACAATCTGGCGCGCACTGGCCTGGGCGGCTTGGGCGAATTCGCGCTGCAAGGCTTTGAGATCCTTGCCACGTCCCAATACTTTGACCTGGCCTCGAGCATGGCGTCGACGTTGCTTCGGGGAGGGTAGCGGCTGCTCAACGATGAACGTCATGCGCAAATACGGGGCCAGACGCTCCATCAAACCGTCGAGCACTTCCGGGTGGATTTGCGCGCCGACCGTCGCGATAGCCGCTTGCGTGAACACATGACTGATATCAGGCCAACCGCCATCAGGGGCCGGAGCAGGGTGGCCTTGTTCACCCGAACCTGGCAGTTGGACAAAATGGTCGTCAATCCACGTACGAATACGTTTGGCCGTATCAGGTGCCGGCACAAACTGTACGCGCAGCGCCTTGGGCAGCGCCTTGATCAACGCCACAATCAGCTCGTCCAACAAACCGGGCACATTCCATGTGAACTGTTCCGGCGCGATGCGCGAGAGCATGCTGATTGGAATATGCACGCTGACACCATCGTTGTCAGCGCTCGTGTCATACACATAGCTCAAGCGCAAATCCACGGCACGGCCGTCCGACCCCATCGTATGCCAATGATCGGGGAAGTCGTCGAGACTCACGGAATCCTGATCGTTGAGGCGTTCCACCTGGTCGGGGTCAAAATCAAGCAGATGCGGATGCTGCTCATATTCGGTTTTCCACCACTTCGCCAAATCGGCCACCGATACGGCCGTGTTGGGCACAATACGGTTGTAAAAATCGAACAGATCCTCATCGCTGACCGTTTGCGCGACCTGGCGCGTACGATTCGCATCTTCGGCGGCATCCTCCAACACGTCAATGTTGCGTTGGATGAACTCGTCATGCGCAAACCGCTGTTGGATGTCACCTTCGACGAGGCCTTGGCGAATCAGGAAATCACGCGCTTCCAACGGGTTCACACGACCCCACTGCACCACACGGTCAGACACGATTGGCAAACCATAGAGCAACACTTTGGCATCGGCCACAGCGGCACCACGCGAACCCGACCAATGCGGATTCGCATAGGTTGTGCGTGTCAAATTGCCAGCCAACCGTTCCGCCCAGGCCGGATCGATCGACGCACAGTAGCGTGCCCACAACCGGCTCGTTTCCACGAGTTCCGTCGTCATGATCCATTGCGGCGTGGCCTTATGCAACGCTGAAGCGGGGAAAATGGCAAAGCGTGTACCTCGCGCACCTTGATAATCGTTTTTGGCCATTTTCTGCGCGCGTTTGATCGCTTTGGCCTTGGCTGCACCTTTGAGCCCCGTGAAGTCCGACGCCTTGGGCTCATGGATCACTTGCATGCCAATCATCGAGAGCAATCCGGCAAGCATCGAACGATGAATGCCATCAGTATCCCAACTGCACGCCAAACTATGCGCGGCCTGCTGGTTGATCGGCAATTCACGTATCGCCGGTTCAGGACGGCTGGCCGGCAACGGCTGGCCAACCTTGAACTTCAACTCCTGACACATTTGACGCAACTGGGACACGAGGTCTTTCCATTGGCGCATGCGCAGGAAGTTCATGTATTCGTTCTTGCACCAGCGGCGTAACGCATGGTTCGACATTTCGCCATCAACCTGGAATGCACGGTCCCACAGGTTCAACGCCGTCAAAAAGTCGCTCGACGCGTCCGCATAACGGTTATGAATGCGGTCGGCTTCCTCACGCGCCGCATCAGGACGTTCGCGCGGATCTTGCAAACTCAAGAACGCCACAATCACAATCACAGCGGCCAACGTGTTCGGCGTGGTCGATTTGGCCGCTTCAATGACCATGCGGCCCAAACGCACATCAATCGGCAAGCGCGACAGCTGCCGCCCGATATGCGTCAACGTGGTATGCCCGTTCTTGCGGCTGATCGCCCGCAACTCGGTCAGCTCGTTGAACCCGTCGGACACGGCCTTCATGTCTGGCGGATCAATGAACCCGAAATCCGTGATATCTTCCGCCGAGGAAGCCACACCAACCGAAAGCATGTGCAACACAACGGCACCCAGTGACGTACGCAAAATCTCCGGCTCAGTGAACCGTGGTCTCGTCTCGTAGTCCTCACGAGAGTACAAGCGGATTGCAATACCGTCGGCTACACGGCCGCAACGACCTGAACGCTGGTCGGCGCTCGCTTGTGAAATCGGTTCAATCGGCAAACGCTGCACTTTGGCCGACTTTGAATAGCGTGAGATACGCGCCATGCCTGGGTCCACGACGTAGCGGATTGAAGGCACAGTCAACGAGGTTTCGGCCACATTGGTGGCGATGACAATGCGTTGCTGGCTGTGGGCTTCAAACACGCGATGCTGTTCCTTGGCGCTCAGGCGCGCGAACAACGGTGTGATTTCCACGGCGTCGGGCCGGCGCATGTCACTGGCGCGCGGACCCAAATGGCGACGCAACGCCTGTTCGAATTCATGAATGTCACGCTCTCCGGCGGCAAATACGAGGATGTCGCGCGGACCGCTCACATGCTGCGACAAAATCAGCAGTTCCATACAGGCGCGCGCCACAGCCGTAGGCATGTCGGTGTCTTCAGCGGCCGCTTCGCTGCCATAATCGTCGTCACCTGGGCGCACACCATCATCAAAGCCTGGTACATGGTTCATCAATGCCGGCGCGGCACCGAGCGGCTCATAGGCGATTTGCACGGGATACGTGCGCCCGGAGACTTCAATGACGGGTACTTTCGCGTGCAGCGCATGCTCAAAATGCTGTTGGAATTTGACCGAATCAATCGTGGCCGACGTGATGATCAGCTTCAAATCAGGACGTTTGGGCAGCAGCGCTGTCAAATAGCCCAGCAGGAAGTCAATGTTCAGGCTGCGCTCATGCGCTTCATCAATCACAATCGTGTCGTAGCGCGTCAACAGCGGGTCGCGTTGGATTTGCGCGAGCAAAATACCGTCAGTCACGACGCGCAGCCGAGTGTTCGGCGAGCTTTCATCCGTGAAACGCACCTGATAGCCGACCTCGTCGCCCAACCGCACGCCAAGTTCGCTCGCGATGCGCTCAGCCACGGTGCGCGCGGCCAAACGGCGCGGCTGTGTATGCACAATTTGCTTGCCATGGCTGCCACGGCCTAATTCCAGCAAAATCTTGGGCAGCTGCGTGGTTTTGCCCGAACCGGTTTGGCCCGACACAATCACGACTTGCGCATGCTTGACGGCTTCAACGATTTCGTCGCGTGCCGCGCTGACCGGCAATTCTGGTGGATATTCGAACTTCATGCCCAAGAAATGCTTCTTTCCATAACTGGTATCAGAGGGATGGATGGGTTGTGGTGCACTTGGCAAAGCGCCCGCGCATGCGGCAAGGAAGCCAATGTCACGACATCAAAGATTAGGGAGGCGCCAGTCAGGCCGCTACGCGATGCACTTCAATCACACGATAGCCTTTGGAACTCGAATACTTGCTGACTTCGTACTCGTCGCCCAGCTGTTGCGCCAGCCACGGCATCAACGAATCAGCGCCGAGGTTCTTTTGCACGACCAAATAGGCGTAGCCGTCCGGTTCCAGACGCGGCAACCACGTCATCAGCAGCTCATGCAACGCTTCCTTGCCAATGCGGATCGGCGGATTCGACCAGATGCGCGCAAAGCGCACGTCATCGGGCACATCCTGCGCCGTGCCGGCCACAATGTTCGCGCAACCGTTCGCTTGCGCGTTCTCACGCGTCAAATCAATCGAGCGTTCATTGACGTCCACGGCATATACGCGCGCATCAGGCGCGTCCAACGCCATGGCCAACGCGATCGGCCCCCAACCGCTGCCCAAATCAAGGAACGTGCCTGTCTCGGGCAAATCGGGCGCATGACGCAACAGCACCTGTGTGCCCAAATCCACGCGATCGGCCGAAAACACACCATGTGACGTATTGACCTGTACTTCGTGCCCGCGCACCGTGAACGTGTGTGGCACGCGCACATCGGCTGAAGTCGGTGTGGCGTTGAAATACTGTTCACCACCATGCTTGGATTGTTTCACGTCTTGTTTCACATTTTGCTGTGCCATCAAATCCCATCGTTTCTACAGTCGTGGTTCAGACCGCCATACCGGGTGAAGCGGAAATCACAAGAAATCAAGCGGCGAACCATTGTCAAAGTCTGCTTAAACCATGATAATAAACCAGTGCGAGTATGCCTGAACAAGAAGAGGTGAGTGCGACGCAAGACCACAACGTGCAGCCAACGTCACAGCGGCAAGAAACCGAGCGGGACGAGCCCGGAACGGGCGTGCTCGGCGAACGTTCCGACGTGCTGCTCGACCAACATGAACGCACCGATGTCTACGCTGAGCGCGACGACGAGCTCTGGCGAGAGCGAGAATCACGCAACCAACTCAAACACGTGACAGGCCTGGGCGAACTGCACGACGTCACGGAAGTGGAATATCGAAAGATCCGTCTTGAACGCGTCGTGCTCGTGGGCGTGTGGTCGAGCAGGGACACGACGCTCACGCAAGCCGAGGAATCGTTGCGCGAGTTGGCCGCGCTCGCCGAAACAGCGGGTGCGCAAGTCGTGGACGGCGTGCTGCAGCACCGTTCGAGGCCCGACTCGGCCACGTACGTCGGCTCAGGCAAAGCCAAGGAAATCGCCGACATTGTGGCCGTCAACGAAGCCGACACAATCATTGTGGACGCCGACCTGCCGCCGAGCCAACGACGTGCGCTCGAGGATGTGACGCGCGTCAAAGTAGTGGACCGCACGGCAGTAATCCTCGATATTTTCGCGCAGCACGCGCAGTCACGTGAAGGCAAGGCGCAGGTAGAACTCGCGCAACTGCAGTACATGCTGCCGCGTCTGCGCGGTTGGGGCGCCGCGTTGTCTCGCCAGGCCGGCGGACGTGCGGCCGGTGCCGACGCGGGTATCGGTTCGCGCGGCCCGGGTGAGACGAAAATCGAAATGGACCGTCGTGTAATCCGCACACGCATCGCACGTTTGCGCAAGCAAATCGCGCAAATGGCCCCCTCCCGTCAGGTCAAACGCGGCTCAAGGCGGCGCACGGGACTGCCGACCGTGGCTGTTGTCGGATATACGAACGCGGGGAAGTCTTCGTTGACGAACCGGTTGACCGGCTCAAGCGAGCTTGTTGAGAACGCGTTGTTTGCCACGCTCGACACGGCCGTGCGCCGCGCACAGTCCGCAGACGGACGCCGCTACGCCTACGTCGACACGGTCGGGTTCGTACGCCGCCTGCCCACGCAGCTCGTCGAGGCGTTCAAATCAACGCTCGAGGAAGTAGGCGAGGCCGACCTGATCGTGCACGTGGTCGACAGTTCGCACCCCGACCCGTTCTCACAGATCGATGCCGTCAACGACGTGCTCAAAGACATTGACGGCGTCGGGGAAATCCCGACGTTGACCGTGTTCAACAAAGCCGACCTGATTGACAACGCCAAACGCGAGCGTATCGCCAGTCTGATGCCCGACGCGTTCATCGTTTCGTCGGCGAGCGGGGAGGGGATTGATACGTTGCGTGAGTCGGTGGAAGGGCTGCTGCCGCGTCCTGACGTGCAGGTTGAGGCGCTGCTGCCGTACACGGCCGGCTCCCTGATCAACCGTATCCGCGAGTTCGGCGAGTTGACTGCTCTTGATTACCGTGATACCGGCATCGCCGTCATAGCCCGCGTAGATGACCGTCTCGCCGCGCGCATCATGGATGAAGCGTTGCCTGACGAGCCTGACAATCGAGCGCTGGAAGGCGAGTAGCCGCGGATAGGCGAGTGGGCGGGGATAACAGCAGAGCGGTCGGGACATGCGATTGTGAGCTTGGTCTCATCGGCACGCCGATTGCAAACAGGCAATCGCATGCGCTGTGTAGGTAGGGGGTGTGCGGCAGCCTGTGAGACAGGCTTACAAACTGTGACATTGCAACGATTCTGCAGTGGCGCAATGCTCAGGGATGAATCATCGGTGGCAGCATGCTGAAACGATTCACTCGTGGGGACAGGTCTGCGCGGCTGATTACAGTGAACACTGCATACATAAGGCGGAACTAGGGATGTTGCCTTGGTTTCGCATTCAAAAGAATCAAGTATCGAAGCGGATTGTCCGTGGTGCTTGCGGGGCACGGGACGTCCAGTTGAGAGGTCGAAAGCAATGGCAGAATCACCTATTAAGCCCACAAAGCATGCCATCGTCGGCGCTGGAGCTGTCGGTTCCACGCTCGCCTTCGCAGCCGCTGAACGCGGTGTGGCACGCGAAATTGTGCTCGAAGATATCGCCAAGGATCGCGTTGAAGCTGAAGTGCTCGACATGCAGCACGGCTCCAGCTTCTTCCCGACCGTGTCCATTGACGGCTCCGACGATCCTGAGATCTGCCGTGACGCCGACATGGTCGTCATCACGGCTGGCGCTCGCCAGAAGCCGGGCCAGTCGCGCCTTGATCTGGCTGGTGCCACGATCAACATCATGAAGTCGATCATCCCGAATCTTGTGAAGGTCGCCCCGAACGCCATTTACATGCTGATCACGAACCCTGTGGATATCGTCACGCATGTCTCGCTTAAGCTTTCCGGTCTGCCGGCAACGCAGATGTTCGGCTCGGGCACGAACCTGGATTCGGCACGTCTGCGCTTCCTGATTGCCCAGCAGACGGGTGTCAACGTCAAGAACGTGCATGCCTACATTGCGGGCGAGCACGGTGATTCCGAAGTGCCGCTGTGGGCATCCGCCACCATCGGTGGCGTTCCGATGTGCGACTGGCAGCCGCTGCCGGGCCACGCGCCGCTCGACGCTGAGGTGCGTGAGCAGATCCACCAGGAAGTCAAGAATGCCGCCTACAAGATCATCAACGGCAAGGGCGCCACGAACTACGCCATCGCCATGTCTGGTGTGGACATCATCGAGTCGATCATGCACGACACGAACCGCATCCTGCCCGTGTCGTCGTTGCTGAGCGATTTCCACGGCATTTCTGACGTGTGCATGTCGGTGCCGACCCTGCTCAACCGCAATGGTGTGAACTCGCGTATCAACACGCCTGTGTCGGATCGTGAGCTTGAGGCCCTGAAGCGTTCGGCTGAGACGCTCAAGGAGACGGCTGCACAGTTCGGCTTCTGATAGCCATGGAGTAGCAGTGATTGATTGATACTGCTGAAGTAAGGGACACCGGGAAACCGGTGTCCCTTTTTGTGTTATTTGCACGGCCTATGATGAAGTGACGTTGAGGCGATGGCGTGACGTTGTGACGTTCGGCGTCACGAGAGAGGGTGAAAGGGGGCGAAGTGGGTCATTCGCATACACATTCCCATGCACATGGGGTTGGATTGCAGCATGCTGGTGGAACGAGTGGTGACGGTAGGGCGCATCATCGCAGTTTGCTGTTTACGCTAGCCATGACGGGCAGCGTATTTGTGGCCGAAGTGGTTGGGGCTGTGGTCACGGATTCGTTGGCGTTGCTGGTGGACGCAGGCCATATGTTGACTGACGTGTCGGTGTTGGCGGCTTCGACGGTAACGGCGTTGCTGATGCGGCGTAAACCGAACAAGTCGCGCACGTGGGGTTGGGCCAGGCTCGAGGTAATCACAGCTGCCGGCGGTGCACTCGTATTGCTGTTTGTGGGATTGTATGCGCTGGCGGAAGCTGTGATGCGCTTGTGCCATCAGGAATCGGAAGTGATTCATGATGTGCGATGGTTGCTGAGTTTTGGCGTGTTGGGACTCGTGGCCAACATTGCGTCGATTGTGGTGTTGCGTGCGCAAGCTGGTGACAACATGAACATGCATGCCGCGTTCCTGGAAGTATGCAATGACGCGTTGGGATCAGTAGCTGTTATCGCTTCGGCTGTGGTCATGATGCTGACTGGCTGGGATGGCTTCGATGCGGTTGCCGGTGGCGTGATCGCGTTGCTGATGTTGCCGCGTGCCGCGACGTTGCTGCGTGATGCGATGCGCGTGTTGCTTGAAGCAACGCCACAAGGGTTGGATTTGGACGCTGTGCGTGAGCATTTGGAGCATGTGCCGCATGTGGTGACGGTACATGATCTGCATGCGAGCATGGTGGCCAGTGGCATGCCGGTGTTGAGCGCCCATGTGGTGGTGGATGCAACCATGACGATGAGCGAAGCCGGTCAGGTGCTTGCGCAACTGCAGGAATGCTTGCGTCAACATTTTCCCGTTTCCGTGCCGCATACCACATTCCAGCTTGAGCCCGAAGGATATACGAGCGCCAGTGCCGATCAGATCCATCCTTGAGGATGCGGTGCAGATGGTGGATGTGGCGGTGGGCGTGGATGCGATACGGACGCAACCGCAGTGGCACCATGGCAGTGGAGAATGGATGGCGAGCTCGCGATGGTGGGTTACGGCAATCAGATTGCGGTGCTTGCCAGAGTCGTGCGGATAAATGCGGCGCCGCAGATGAATGCAGGCACCGTTCCGGAACCAGATGGAACGATGCCTGAGCTTTGATAAGGCGCCCGTGGCATGCGGATTGCGGGCGAATTGTGCCGTGGATTGTCAGGGCTTGCTTACAGCCGACGCAATACGGTGACCACTTTGCCCATGATTTGCGCATGGGTGCCGTCAATCGGTGAGTAGCTTGGATTATGGGGCATGAGCCAAATATGGCCGTCCTCATTGCGGAACGTTTTGACTGTGGCTTCATCGCCAAGCAATGCGGCCACAATGTCGCCATTGTCGGCCGTGTGCTGTTCGCGCACTACCACAAAGTCGCCGTCACAAATGGCGGCATCCACCATGGAATCGCCATGGACTTCGAGCATGAACAGCTTGCCGGTGCCCGTAAGGCGCACGGGCAGGCGCATGACGTCTTCGACATGTTGCTCGGCTGTGATGGGCGTGCCTGCGGCGATGGATCCGACGAGCGGCACGTCCATCGAGTTTTCAAGGGATGGCAATCCGGATATTGAAATATCGGCGATGTTGCCGAGCGTTGGGGTATCGGCGTCGATGATCTCAATCGCACGGCCTTTGTTGCCGACTTTGCGGATATAGCCTTTGTCTGCCAACACTTGCAGCTGGTGCTTGACCGATGAGGTGCTGCTCAAGCCGACGGCTTGGCCGAGTTCACGCATGCTTGGCGCGAATCCATTGGCACTCGTGAGCTCCTGGATGGCGTTGAGCATGGCTTGCTGACGGTCGGTCAGCGGTTCTCGCTCGCGACGGGGTGTGGGGTTGTTCACGCTCATGGCCGTTCCTTTCGTAGCAACACGCCCAGCATATCGCGAAATCGCCAGTATTTCAAACAGATGTTCGAATGCATGTTGACTGATTCGAACAAATGTGCGAATATCAATCATGAAGCCAATGCGAACAAATGTTCGAAAGGATGGTTGTCATGGTTCATTTGCATCAAGGTTTGGGGCATCGTCTGCATCAAGATTTGCGTCAAGATTTGCATCATGGACTGGGTCATGGATTGTCCCAAATCCGTCGAACTGGTCGGGTGGTGTCGGTGGCACGCGCGGTCCGCGATGGCGTATCCAGGCATCTGGGAATCGTCGTGGTGCTGCTGGCGCTGGCTCTTGGGGCTGGTGTCATGGTGGCCGATGCCGTGCCGGCATGGTCGCAACCGTCTGGGCAGCCCACTATCGATTACACCGTCAATTACACGGTGCAACCGGGGGATACGTTATGGTCGATTGCCCAGCGTGTGGCACCGCGTAAGCAAGATGTGCCCGCGATGGTGCAGCGCATTAGCGAACTCAACGCATTGCCGGATTCAACGTTGCAATCAGGGCAACATCTGAAGCTGCCGGATTTGAGTGCGTGACATGGCTGGCACGACACGCCCAAGTTCAACGCGTCCACCCATGCGCGTGCATGCGATGGGAACTATTGGCATTATTCTTGAGGGTATGCATTGCCCTTTTTGTCATAGCGCCGAGACCAAGGTCATCGATACGCGCATCGGTGAGGATGGATACTCCATCCGTCGCCGACGTCAGTGTCTGCACTGCCAGAAGCGTTTCACGACGATGGAGACCACCACATTGCTCGTGCAAAAACGTTCGGGCGACCTGGAACCGTTCACGCGCGACAAAGTGGTCAGCGGTGTGCGCAAAGCATGTCAAGGACGTCCTGTCAAAGAAGAGGATCTGAAACGATTGGGCATGCAAGTGGAGGAGGACTTGAGGAGTCAGGGATTAGCCACGGTGCCATCCGATGTGGTGGGTCGTGCCATCCTAAAGCCCTTGCGCGCGCTGGACAAAGTGGGCTACATCCGTTTCGCAAGCATCTACCAGAACTACTCCGACCTCGACGATTTCCAACATGCTATCGATGAGCTGCGCCATGACGATGATCTTACGCAATGACGAACGCATTGCCGACTGACGATGGCGCTGTGCATTGATGACGGCATGGCGTGATGCACAAGAGCAACATAGTTATAGTTGAGGTCCTGCTTCATGACGATTCATGAAGCAGGACCTCAACTATGTACCGGTTACAGCGGTAGCAGTGGTGTTAGCGGTTGCCATCACGGCAATGGTGAGCCCAATATTGACGTGATGTTCGATGTGCTGTCAGAACCGTGGCTGTAACCACTGCCGGCACGCATCGGTCAGCACCGCTTGGCACCTAGGCGATTACTCAGTCGCGTTCGAACACGCGCAAGCGAATCGTACCGGGAATCGCTTCGAGCGCATCCAACGTGTTCCGGCTGGGCTTTCCTGACACGTCAACGATGGCGTAACCGATCTCACCTTCAGTGCCGAGCGACTGGGCGGTGATGTTGAGGTCTTGCTCGCCCAGGTACTGGTTGACTTTGGCCAGGATGCCGGGGAAATTCTGGTGCAAATGGCACAGACGGGCCGCGCTCTTGCATGCGCCCACGGTAATCTGTGGCAAGTTCACGCTCAGCATCGTCGAACCGCGGAACCAGTAATCGACCAGGCGCTGTGCCACAAACACGGCGATGTTCTTCTGCGCTTCCAGTGTTGAACCGCCAATATGCGGGGTCAAAATCATGTTGTCTTCATTGGCCAGTGGCGTGATAAACGGATCGCCCTTCGACTTGGGCTCTTCGGGGAACACGTCAATTGCGGCACCTGCAATATGGCCCGAATCCAAATGGTTCTTCAACGCATCCAAATCCACAATGAACCCGCGGGAGGCATTGATGAAAATAGCGCCAGGCTTCATCTGGGCGAACTGTTCCTCACCGAAGAAACCGCGATTGGACTTGCGACCATCCACGTGGATCGACACGGCATCCGACTGTTCCAACAGTTCGGTCAATGTTTCGCAGCGGCGCGCATTGCCCATGGCAAGCTTCTCGTCCAAGTCATAGAACACGACGCGCATGCCCAAGGCTTCAGCCAGCACTGACAGCTGCGAACCGATATTGCCGTAGCCGATGATGCCGAGTGTTTTGCCTCGGACCTCATGCGAACCCGTGGCCGACTTGTCCCACACGCCATGCTTCATATGGTGCGTGTGTGCAGGAATGCGGCGCATCAGGCAAATGATGTCGCAAATCACCAGCTCCACAACGGAACGCGTGTTCGAATACGGCGCATTGAACACGGCGACGCCCTTTGAGGCAGCAGCACCAAGGTCGACTTGGTTCGTGCCGATGCAGAAGCAGCCGATGGCCGACAATTCGGGACGGGCATCGAGTACTTTGCGTGTCACGGTGGTCTTGGAACGAATGCCGAGCAAATCAACACCGTCAAGGGCATCAATCAGCTCGTCCTCATTCAAGGCGCCCGTCATGGTTTCTACATCGAATCCATCTTTACGCAAAGCTTCAGCAGCAAGCGGATGGATGTTTTCCAGTAACAGTGCTTTAGGCATGCCATCCAACTTACACGCTCAATGAAGCCTCGTCCTCACGCGTCCGGACTATAAGCAGGCGCTGTGTGGGCCTCGTCAACGCCACATAGAGGTCCGCGGCGGCAACAATGCGCGATGGCGCCTCCTGGTCAATGAGCCCCGGCTGCACCACGATGACCGCGTCATATTCAAGGCCTTTGACCTCTTGCGTATCCAAGACGCTAACCTGGTCGCCATAGCTGCGCGGCTGTGCAGTTTCATCGGCGCAGAAGTCCTCATAACGCTGTTGTTGCAACGATTCTTGCAGAGCCTGATCCACAGTGGCTTGCACGGCATCACGCAATTCAAGCGGCGTAATGATGGCCACGCGGCCAGATCCGTCCGCATCGACAAACTCGCTGGCCAGTTTGGCAGCCTGCTGACCAATAACGGCCATCAGCTCGCTTTGGTCGGCGCACACCATACGCTGCACCGCATCAGGTACCGTGCGCACGCCATTGACCGTGGACACGTACAGCCCTTCGCGTTCGGCGAAGTCGGCAGCCAATTGCGACACCTCTTTGGGATTGCGGTAATTGATTGTCAACTCATGCAGCGACCAATTGTTGTGGCCGAATATATGGTTCATCGAACGCTGCCAATTCCTGGTGCCACCCAAAGCGCTGGTTTGCGCCACATCACCCACAATCGTGAATGAGCGCGACGGGCAGCGGCGCACGAGCATGCGCCAATCCATGGCCGTCAACTCCTGGGCCTCATCAACCACAATATGGCCATACGTCCATTCGCGGTCAGCGGCGGCACGTTGAGCCGTCAACTCAGCGTCGAAGCCTTGCATGCTGTCCACGAGCATGGACGACGATACGATACCCGATCCGATACCGGCCTGCGCCAACGTTTCCTTGGCATATTGCTCTTCCCTGGCGAGTGCGGCTTCTTGCACGGCCAATTTGGACGCTTCACGCGGGTCAGGCCCCAATAGTTCCATGGCCTCATCCAGCAACGGCACGTCAGACACGGTGAACTCGGCGCCTTTGGGACGCACAAGCAGCTGCACTTGCTCATCGCTGAGCCATGGCGCAAAACGGCGCAATTGTTCGGGTTTGGACAACAGCTGGTCGAGCATCCACTTGGCATCCATCGGCAACCATGCCAGATTCAACGTCACACGCAGCCTGTCGTTCATGCGCAACTGGCTCATCACGTCGCGCAATTCTTCCGCCTCAGGTGTGTAGTCAAGCTGGTCGACGTAGCGGCGGCGCATCGTGTCCAACATGTCGCGCACAAACGTTTCGCGAGCCTTGTTATGCGGTTGCCGGGTACGGCGAGCGTCGGCGATGGCTTGGCGAATGTCTTCAGCCAGCACGCTGATGTGGAAGCCGTTGACCGTGATGGTGGGCAACGATGCGGGCACACGCTCGCGGCCTGCCACGGCATTGCGGATCATGTCTCGCATACGCAGCTGCCCTTTGAGTTGGGCCACATGCGGCTCATCCACGCGTTGCGCATGGATGCCGGGAATCAGGTCGGCGATTGTGCGGCTGACTACACCGGTTTCACCCAACGAAGGCAACACCTGGTCGATGTAGCGCAGGAATGCGGGGCCGGGGCCGACCACGAGCACGCCGGAACGGTCGAGCATACGGCGATGCGTGTAGAGCAGGTAGGCAGCGCGATGCAATGCCACGGCGGTCTTGCCTGTACCGGGGCCGCCTTGTACCACGACAGCGCCTTGCAGGTCGGCGCGGATAATGGCGTCTTGCTCAGCCTGGATTGTGGCGACAATATCGGTCATTTTGCCTGTGCGCCGGGAACTCAACGAGGCGAGCAACGCACCTTCGCCGGTCAGGGTGCCATTATGCGATGCTTCATCCACATGGGCTGAGTGCACGTCGAGCACTTCGTCTTCAATGCCGGAGACTTCGCGGAAATGCAGTGTGATATGGCGTCGCATCACAATGTCGCCATGGTTGGACGGCGTGGCTTCGTAGAACGGACGTGCGGCTTCGGCGCGCCAATCGGTCAAAATCGGCTCATGATGTTCGTTGGACATGCCGATGCGCCCGATATAACGGCGGTTGCCGGAAGTGTTGTCCAAACGGCCGAACACGAGACGGTCTTCGACTGCGCGCAATTGGCCAAGCCGGTCCTCATACATGGTGGCGAAGGAGTCACGTTCCGTGCGTTGGGTGGGCGATCCGTGCGAACCTGCTGCGCGAACGGCATCCAACCGTTCCTTGACCTGTGCGCGCAATGTGTCGAGCCTGTGATAGGCCCGGTCGACCGCCTGCTGTTCAACCTCGACCTGAGAGGAATAGTTGGACATGTCACCCCACCCGAAAGTATGTGATATTTAAGCCAAATCAATGTAGCGCGAGGCCACTACGAAATGAGCGTGGCCCAAGGTGCAGCCGGGCTGGCATGCAGCATTGTCGAATGACGTATGAGTGGGTATGCCGTACTGACGCCACGCCGGTTCGCCTCTGGGATGATTTTCTTGCCAAATCTGATTGTATTGCCTAAGAAACATCCAATATTATGCCTGAAATTCGTTGTAAAAATTGGGTTTTTCCTGCATGAGGCACTGCGATTCACGTTCCGGAGGCGGTCATCGTGAAGCCTCCATATTCATGGAAATGGTGTTTCTTTTGAGCTCGGTGGGGAGCATGGGTGAAAGGTGGGGTAAAGTGGGGGATTGTAAGCGCGTCCACTGATGCTGTGATGGCGAGGAGGTGCATGGATGGTTGAGGGAATTCCCGCACAAGAGTCGTCCATTGATGCCGCCGACCCTGCCAGCGCCGCATTTGGGGATGCGTCGACAATGCCTCCATTGCTACTCGGCACCTACAATCCCAAAATCGATGCCAAGGGGCGGTTGGCATTGCCTGCCAAGTTTCGTGGCCAGCTCGGGGAGGGCATGGTGATGGCACGAGGCCAGGAGCGCTGCATCTATTTGTTGCCGCAGGCCGAGTTCCGTCGCATAGCCGTGCAAATCCAGCGCACGTCGATGGGAAACAAAGCGGCACGCGACTATCTGCGCGTGTTCTTGTCGGGAGCCGTTGACACGACGCCGGACAAACAAGGGCGCATTTTGGTTCCGCAGATGCTCAGGGACTATGCGCGTCTCGGATCCCAAGTCGTGGTCATTGGTGTGGGCACGCGTGCTGAGATTTGGGATGCGCGAGCCTGGGGCGAGTACTTGGCAGACAAGGAACAAGGGTATTCAGACATTGCAGACGATGTTCTGCCGGAGTGGGAGTGGTAATGGATCACATCACGCAGATTCACCAACCGGTGCTGCTTGAGCAGTGCGTGGATCTTGTGGTGCCCGCGTTGAACGCTCCCGGCTCGGTCGTGGTGGACTGCACGCTTGGTTTGGCGGGCCATGCCACCGCATTTTTGAAAGCCGCACCGAACGCCACATTGCTTGGCATTGACCGTGACGCTGAAGCGTTGGCATTGGCCACGCAGCGCATGGAGCATGAGGGGCTGGCTGACCGCTTTATTGCCGTGCATGCGGCGTTTGATGATTTTGGCCAAGCTGTAGACGCCCATGGGTTGGGGCCGGTACAAGCCGTGTTCATGGATTTGGGATTGTCCAGTCTGCAAATTGATGAGACGGAACGCGGCTTCAGCTATTCACATGACGCGCCGCTCGACATGCGTATGGATACGACACAGCCGCTGACCGCGCAAACCATTCTCGCCACCTATGATGAAGCGTCATTGGCGCGCATTTTCAAGGACTATGGTGAGGAACGCTTCGCCCGTCAAATCGCGCGACGCATTGTATCAACGCGCAATCGTGAACCGCTGACCACGTCAGCGCAGCTCAACCGTCTCGTGGACGCGGTGATTCCACAAGCGCACCGTGCATCCGGCAACCCGGCCAAACGCGTGTTCCAGGCGCTGCGCATTGAAGTCAACGGTGAACTGGACAAGTTGCGTCGTACGTTGCCGCAAATCGCCAACCGGTTGGCAGTGGGTGGCCGACTCGTTGTGGAGTCCTACCATTCACTCGAAGATCGCACAGTCAAAACGTTCATGCAGCAAGGGCTGAGCATTGACGTGCCGGCCGACATGCCTGTGATACCTGACGACGCGCAACCGTTCTTCTCCGCGCTGACCAAAGGCGCACTCAAAGCCGATGCCGAGGAAATTGAACACAACCCGCGTTCAGCCTCGGTGCGTTTGCGTGCTGTTGAACTGATTCGTCCTGTGCCGCAGCGCTGGCGCAAGACGTTCAATGATGAAGCGTCGGGTTTCGTCGATGACACTTCTTATCGTCATGCGCGTTCCTCGCGCGGCCGCCGATCAGGACATAGGAGGGGATGATGGCAGCACAACCGGCTCGCAAAATGCGTTCCCATGCCGCTCCGGCTGGACGCAAAGACAAGGAACAAACGGAAAACGCTTCCAGCCGTCCCGAGCTCAAACTCGTCGTAGGCTCAGGCGCGACGCAGACCAAGACGCAAGGGTTGAAACAGTCGATTGCCGACTTGTGGTCTTGGACGAAAACCAAAACCTCACCGATGGTGCACATCATAGTGGCCGTAGTGTTCCTGATCGGCTGCCTGTTGGGCTCGTTGTTACTGCGTACGCAAATGGTGCAGAATTCGTTTGACGCCAGTGAAATTTCCCAGCACATCACCGTATTGAACCAGGACGTGGAAGAGGACCAGGCCAGACTTGATGAGCTGGAAGCCTCGCTGCCGCAAAAAGCCCAGGACCTGGGCATGCAGCCCGCGGACGGATCAATCACGATCGACCTTAATGGGTATAAGCCCAGTCACATGGAAGGACAGCAATGATCCGTTTAGGGTTGCCTAAGCCTCATTCCGCCCGTTCCTCGGCGCGATACGGACATGAACAATTGTCCCATCGCGCCGCCGGTGTAGCCGTGGTCATTGCGCTGTTTGTGGTGTTCTTCTTGGGTCAGCTGATCCGTGTGCAGGTGTTCAACGCCCATGACACAGCCATGGCGGCCCAAGCCAACCGCACGCTCAAAGCGACATTGAGCGCCAAGCGTGGCAAAATCACCGATGTCAATGGCACCGTGCTTGCACAAAGTGTGGAACGCTACACGATCATTGGCAATCCCGAAGCCGCCCAAGCGTTTGAACCCACGAAATGCACCAAGCAGACGCAAGACTATTGTCATGCGCTCAATGGCAAGGACCTATCTACGAGCGGCGTGGCGGCAGTGTCGCAATTGTTGGCACCGGTGCTTGGCATGAATGCATCAGAATTAGGCGGAAAACTCTCGGGAGTCGGGCAGTATGCCGTACTCAAGAAAGACGTGACGCCTGAAACCAAACGCAAGATCGATGCACTGCACTTGGGCGGCATCATCTACGGCACGCTCAGCAACGAACGGCTCTACTCGAACGGTACGCTCATGGGCACGCTGCTCGGCGGCGTGGACGCGGAAGGCAAAGGCGTGTCGGGTATTGAACAGATGGAAGACAAACTGCTGACCGGCACGGACGGCTACGAAATCTACCAGCAAGGCCTGGGCGGCGAGCAGATTCCCGGAACGTTGACCGAGTCGAAAGATGCAGTCAACGGCCAAACCGTGACGCTGACCATTGACCGTGACGTGCAGTGGCAGGTCGAAAAAATCCTGCTCGATGCGCAGAAAACCTACAAAGCCGCGTGGGGCATCGCCGTCGTGCAAGACGTGAAAACGGGTGAAATCAGGGCCCTGGCCGATACCGACACGGTGGAAGCCGGCAGTGATGACGCCAAACTTAACGTGTCGCGCGCAGTGTCCGAAACATTCGAACCCGGCTCGATCGGCAAAGTGTTCACACTCTCGGGACTGCTACAGGAGCAACAGCATAAGATGACGGACCGCTTCACCGTGCCCGACACAATCACGATCAACGGCCAAACCTATAAGGACGCCGAGAACCACGGCGCCGAACATTGGACGTTGGCCGGCGTGCTGCAGCAATCGTCGAACGTGGGCACAATCATGGCGTCCGAAAACTACCCCGACAACTTGCGCTACCAATACTTGAAGAAGTTCGGCATCGGCCAGCCGTCAGGACTGACGTTGCCAGGCGAATCGCAAGGCATTCTGCGTCCCGACACAACATGGGACGGCCGTACGCGCAACACGGTGCTGTTCGGACAGGGCTATACGACGAACGCGCTGCAAATCACGAACGCCGTGGCCGTGATCGCGAACAAAGGCGTGCACAAGCCGCAAACGATCATCAAATCGACCACGGATGCGCAAGGCCGTACGACCCCGTACCACACGGACGGCAAGAGCGAACGCGTCGTGGACGAGTCAGTGGCCAAAGACGTGCTGAACGCGATGGAATCCGTGTCCGACAACTACAGCAAGTTCGCCAGCGTTAAAGGATTCCGCGTGGGCGCCAAATCAGGTACGGCTGAAGTGCCTGACGCCAACGGCAATTTGACGAGCACGATTTCCGATTACTCAGCCATCATCCCGGCGGACAACCCGCAGTTCGTTGTGACTGTGGTGCTCAAGGACCCGCAAGGCGTGTTTGGCGGCCTGACCGCCGGACCGGTGTTTGCACAGATAGGACAGTTCCTTATGCAAAAGTATGAAGTACCGAACTCGGCTCCACGAACCGATGCCATACCAGTGGATTGGTAGGGGATGAGTAGTGGCGGATGAGTAAATGAGTAAAGGGAACGGTGGTATCGCACTGACAACTTGACCATGAGCGACAAGCAGGTGTCACACTACACCACAGTGCGCCGTGAGCCTCGCAGATCAGCATCTTCAACCCAGCCGCCTGCAGCTCACGCAACAGGACCACTGAACGGCCCACTGTCCGTCACCACCAACCCGCAAACACCACCAAACCAACACGAACGATGGAACACCGAATCCAAGATCCCCACAACCCAAGAAAGGAACAAGCCGATGAGCGCCGTTACCGAATCGGTCACCCAACGCATGACGTTGGAACAATTGGCCGCGGACAATGGGTTTGATCTTGTACCCAACTATGCGGGCGACGTCACCATTACCGCCCTCGTGGATGATGTGGAATCCGTGATTCCCGGATCGCTGTTCATCGCACAGCATCCGATCAGCCGTGCCGATATCAATGAAATCGTCAACAATGGGGCATATGCCATGCTGTTGCCCGAGTCGATGAAAACCGAACTCATGGCGCACGGTGCGTCCCAACTGCAAATCCCCGTGCTGTTCGCTAACATCACGACAAAGCAATTGGCCGCGCTTGCCTCGCAACTGGCGGGGGCGCCTTCCGACTCGGTGGCGGTGTTCGCATTGACGGGGCCGAACCAAGAATTGCTGGCCGATGAAGCCAAGGAAGTCGCACGGTTCCTGCACATGCTTGGCAACCCCGTGGGCATTATCAATGCCGAGGATTCGCAATCGCTGGAACGGTTCATTGAATTGAACTATCCGATTGACGTGCTCAGCATGCAGCGCGCCATGGCCGTGTGCGCCGAAGATGGCGCCGCTGCGGTGATTGTGACGATGGACGACGCAACCTTGGATGTGGACGCGATGGCGTCGGTGGCGGTGGATGTGCTGGCCTGCGACGGTGTGCCTGAACCGACCCGCGCGCGCGATTACATGGACCAGATGGCGCAGCGTTACGGATGCGCGATCACGAAGGACACGCGCCTCGTGATGCGCACGGAAGAATCCGACACGATGGCGTTGCAAGCCGGCGTAGGACCCGCACAGGTGCGCGCGTTATCGTTCGCGATCGCCATGGGACTGGCCGTGGGCGTGCGCAAAAGCAGCATCCGCAGCGCACTACGCGTGGCAGGGGAGTTCCACGAGCAGTAGGCCGACGCAGCCTGCACTCTGCACCCAGCACAACGCGAGAACATGCGCAAGAACACGTGAGAACACGCGAAAATACGCGAAAACACAAAGGAGCAACAACCATGATGCCAATGACGCTTGAGCGCGTCGCTCAGGCCATCAATGCAACACTGGTGCCCGCCTCGGTCCAGTCCGAGCACGGTTCGCCAGTTGATCCGTCATCCGCCAGCCCGTCATCCGCCATCCCCACGAACGTGGTCATTGATTCCCGACAAGCGCATGAGGGTTCGCTGTTCGTAGCCATTAATGGCGAACACGCCGATGGGCACGCCTATGTGGCGACGCTGGGTGACAGCGGCGCGCTCGCGGCAATCGTTGATCATGAAATCCCTCAGAGTTCGGTGGTGCAGCTGGTGGTGGATGATACGGTCAAGGCGTTGGGGGAACTTGCGCGCCACAATCTTGCGCAGCGTCGGGCAATGGCGGCCGCCCATCCGGATGCCGCGCCGTTCTCGATCGTGGGCATCACAGGTTCGGTAGGCAAAACCACCACGAAGGATTTGCTGCATGCGCTGCTTGGCGAACTCGGTGAAACGGTTGCCCCGGTCGGCTCGTTCAACAACGAGCTCGGCCTGCCGTTGACGGCATTGCAAGTGGGGCCGTCCTCGCGCTTCCTGATCGCTGAAATGGGCGCCAACCATCTGGGCGAAATCGCAAACTTGACGCATATTGCCCCGCCTGACGTGGCTGTGGTGCTCAAGGTTGGCAACGCGCACCTGGGGGAGTTCGGTTCGGTGGAGCGCATCGCCCAGGCCAAGAGCGAGATTGTGCGCGGCGAAGTGCCTGGCGGCATGACGATTCTCAACGCCGATGACCCGCATGTGGCCGCCATGGACGCCATCGCGCCGGGCCTCGTGCGCTGGTTCGGCCTCGAACATGCCACCGAGCATGACGATTACGTCACGGCCGACCATGTGCGTATGGACGATGACGGCCATGCTGTGTTTACGTTGCGTCAAAGCGACGGCGCCTATCAGCAGGTGCGGCTGGGCATTCCCGGTGCGCACAATGTGATGAACGCGTTGGCCGCTACGGCCGTGGCTCAATATTTTGGTTTGCCGCTGCGCCACATTGTGCAGGTGCTGGAACAAGTGCGCGCGATCAGTCCGCATCGCATGGCGATCAGCATCGTGCGCCGTCCAGAGCGCCCTGAGTTCACGCTGATTGACGATTCGTTCAACGCCAACCCCGACTCCATGCGCGCCGGTATTGATGGGATTGCTGCGTTCAACGCGGCCGAACCCATGCTGCGCATCGCCGTACTCGGAGCCATGCTTGAGCTTGGCCCCGATGAAACGGCACTGCATGAAGCAATCGGCAAGTACGCGGTCGAACAGTCCGTCGACGCCGTCATCGCCGTGGGCAACAGCAATGACGCCCATTTGATGACGCTGGCTACTGCCTTGGCTGCGGGCGCCCGCGACGCACATACAGCTGACGGCGCCGCGTCCGTCGCCGAAGCGGAGCTGCAGCCCGCGGACCTTGCCACCGCCACCGTGCCGATCGCCGTCGCCTCGAGCACTGACGAAGCCGAGCAGATGCTCGACGCGATTCTGGCCGCGCACCATCCCGACGGTTCCACTGCCGACAACACGGTGGTGCTGCTCAAAGGTTCGCACGCTTCCGGCTTGGCAAGTTTGGCGGAACACTGGGCTTCGTTCGCATTATGATTTCGCATTATGATGGTGCGTTGCAGCCCACGCCCCGCAGCCCGCATGCTGTATGCGCGTCGCGAAGGCCCGGCTGAGCCACCATCCGCGTGAGAACCCGCCCGGATTCGCGCAACCCATCCGTCTTCCAACCCACCTTCCCATCAACCCTCAACTACCAGCTCACGGCTGTGAATGGAGTGACTCCCGTGATTTCCGTCATCATCGGCATCCTCGTCTCCTTAGTGGTGACGATGGTTGGCACGCCCTTGCTGATCAAACTCATCCACAAGCACAACTACGGCCAATACATCCGTCAGGATGGCCCGCGGTCGCATCTTGTCAAGCGCGGCACGCCCACCATGGGTGGCATCGTCATTGTGATTGCCATCGTGTTGGGCTGGTGTTCGGCCTCGCTGTTCCGCTACTGCAGCACGGGAGTGGTGCCATCATGGTCGCCCGTGCTCGTCTTGTTCGCTATGGTATCGATGGGATTGCTGGGTTTTATCGATGATTTCGCCAAGGTACGCAAGAAGCAGAGCGAAGGCTTGACAGTGCGCGGCAAATTCATCGGCCAGATTATTTTCGCCACCATATTCGCCGTACTCGCGCTCATGGTGCCCTCCAAAAACGGTATTCCGACGGCCCAGGCCGGCATGAGTTTCATTGAAGCGCCGTTCATCAGTTTCGAATTTGCCGGCAAGTTCATTTCCACCGTGTTGTTTGTGATTTGGGTCAACTTCCTGATGGCCGCCTGGACGAACGCTGTGAACCTTTCCGATGGATTGGACGGTTTGTGTTCGGGCATGTCAATGATCGCGTTCACTGGTTTCGGTGTTATCGCGTTCTGGGAGGCCTACCATGTGGTCGGTTCCGGCCATGAGGGCTTCAGCTACGCTGTTTCCGACCCGATGGACCTGGCTATCATCGCCTTGTGTACGGCCGCGGCGTGTCTGGGATTCCTGTGGTACAACTGCAATCCGGCCACGATTTTCATGGGCGATACGGGTTCGCTCGCGTTGGGCGGCTTGTTCGCCGCGCTTTCGATTGTGACGCACACGGAGTTCCTCGCGCTGATCATCGGCGGCTTGTTCGTGATTGAGGCGCTCAGCGATGTGATTCAGGTGGGCTGTTTCAAGCTGACGCACAAACGCGTGTTCAAGATGGCGCCGATTCATCACCATTTCGAGCTGTGCGGCTGGACTGAAGGCAAAGTCGTCGTGCGTTTCTGGATGGTCGAGTTGATTCTCGTGATCGTTGGCGTCGTCATTTTCTACGCTGACTGGTTGGCGCGTTCCGGCCTCATGTAACGAAATATTCGAGTTTTATTATTTCCGTACCCACCGCCATGGGCATTCCACCGCCCTGGCTTGAAACGAAACGGACAAGGGGATAGCGATGCAGTGTGCAGATAAGACGTTCGTAGTGGCAGGTCTCGGCGTATCGGGTCGTGCGATGGCCCAAGTGTTGCGTGAGCGTGGCGCCCATGTGATCACTGTGGATGAACGCAATGGTGAAGCCGACCGCTCGTCGTTTGACGGCATTGATTGGAAGAGCATGGACGCGTTGTGCGTGTCTCCCGTATTCCCGCCGCGTACGCCATTCATTCTGGCAGCCCAGGAAGCACAAGTGCCGGTGCTCAGTGAAGTCGAGCTGGCATGGCAATTGCGTGTACCGAACACGCGCACGGGCAAGCCTGCACCCTGGATCGGCATCACGGGCACGAATGGCAAAACATCGACGACCGAAATGGTGTCCACGATGTTGACGGCATGCGGCTATACGGCACCGGCTGTGGGCAACATTGGCAACGCGTTGTCACTGGCCGCAGTAGATCCCAACAATGATGTGTTGTGCGTGGAGTTGAGCTCGTTCCAATTGCATTTCACCGATTCGATGGCGTTGGATTGTGCCGCCATCACGAACATTGGTGCCGACCATTTGGATTGGCATGGTGGCATCGAACGTTATGCGGCTGACAAGTCGAAGGTGTACGCGCATGCACAGCAAGCGATTGTCTACAACGCGCAGGATGCGCGCGTACGCGATTTGGCGTTTGCGGCAGATGCGTCATGCGCTCGCATCGGCTTTACGCTGGATGTGCCGCAAGACGGCATGATCGGTGTGGCGGACGGATGGATCGTGGACCGTGCCGGATTGATGGGCTCCGACCCGGCCACGCCAGTCATGGTGGCTCCCGTAGCTGACTTCACGCATCTGCGCGAGCCGGACGGCACCGTCTACCCGCATCTGTTGGCCGATGCAATGACGGCCTTGGCATGGGTGTTGAGCTTTGGTGCCGATGCTGCGCCGGCGTTGGAAGCGCTCAAAACGTTCAAGCCCGGTGGCCACCGCATCGAATGCGTGGCGCAATACACGAGTGATGAAGGCGCAATTCGTTTCATTGACGATTCCAAAGCCACGAACGCGGGTGCCGCAGCGGCCTCATTGGGCTCATTCGGCGCGCATACTGTGTCGTGGATTGCCGGTGGCTTGGCCAAAGGTGGTACGTTTGAACAGCTCGTGGCCGATAACCGCGATCGCCTCGTTGGCGTGACGGTGATCGGCGTCGACCAGGAACCGATGCTCAAGGCGTTGCTGCAAAGCGCTCCAGATGTGCCCGTCAGCGTGATTGACGCCGAGCCCAACGACACGGTGATGGCTCGTGCCGTGGATGCGGCAGCCGCGTATGCCAAGCCCGGTGATGTGGTGCTGATGGCTCCGGCATGCGCTTCGATGGACCAGTTTGTGTCGTATGCCGACCGTGGCAACCAGTTCGCGCAGGAAGCGCAGCGTTGGGTGGTGGAGCATGGGCAATCCTGAACGCCGCGTCCGCGTTTCCTCGTCGCGCCGTGGTGCCGATGCCCAGCAGACCCCGGCATCACAGGCCAAACCTAAGAAACAGCATCGTTCGGGGTACGCCGATTATCGCGGATGGCGCGCCATATACAATCCGTTGTGGTGTTACCACGGGTTCCGCATGAGCGTCATTGTGCTCACGGTATTTGGCGTGATCATGGTGTTTTCCAGTTCTACCGTCGCCATGGTGGCGCAAGGCTCGTCGCCATGGTCCAAAGCGTTGAACCAATCCATATTCGCCATCATTGGCGTGGTCTTGGCGTTGATCGCCATGCATGTGCCGGAACGGTTCTATAAAAAATGGGCCAATATCGTATTGATAGGCGCCATCGTATTGCAGTTGGCCACAATTCCGTTTGGCACAGAAGTGAACGGTAATTCCGGCTGGATTTACATTTTTGGACTATCGGTCCAGCCTGCCGAATTCACGAAGTATGCGCTATGCATCTGGCTGCCGGGAGCCATGGTCATAGGCCGCAAACAATATGAAAGGACGCCCGCAGGGCGCTCTCTTGGCGAACAATTCACCAGGGTTTGCGGCTCATTTCGGTGGGCGATTATCGGATATGCGGTCGCGCTGGGCGCCGTGCTGCTCGGCAAGGATCTCGGTACGGCAATCATCGTGCTGTTCATTGGCGGCATCGGGTTCCTGATTGGAGGTTTCCCAGGCAAAGCGTTGTGCGTATTGGCGGCGTTAGCTGTGGTGCTTGTCGTGGGATTCGTCGTATCGAGCCCCAACCGTATGTCTCGCATCCTGGCGACGTATCGTGAGTGCTCCACTGATGACATCACCGGAGTATGCTATCAAGCCATGCACGCCGAATATGCGTTGGGATCGGGCGGCATACTGGGCGTGGGGCTCGGCAATTCGCGTGAAAAATGGAATTACCTGCCTGAAGCACATAACGACTTCATTTATGCGATCATTGGCGAGGAAACCGGTTTGGTTGGCACAACGATTGTGTTGTTGCTGTTCGTGATCATGGGGTGGTGCCTCTATACGATCGCGCGCGCCACGAAAGACCGGTACACGTCAATCGCGCTCATGTGCTTCGGCATGTGGATCATTGGGCAGGCGCTCGTCAACATTGGCGTGGTCATCCGCATTTTCCCGGTCATGGGTGTGCCATTGCCGTTCGTATCTGCTGGCGGATCATCGCTCGTCATGTGTTTGCTGGCGGCAGGCACGATTGACGCGTTCATGCGGGCACAACCCCAAATCCACGCCGAGCTGTCACGCGTGTAGCGTTCTTGTACCACCGACGCGAAGCGCTTCATGATGACGCGTTGCCGCGATACAGTGGCAGCATACGCAGATGAAGAGGAACACCATGGCAACAGCGACCAAGCACATTATTCTGGCTGGCGGAGGCACCGCCGGCCACGTCAACCCGTTACTGGCGGTAGGGGCGGCCATTCGTCGTCTCGACCCTGATGCGCAAGTCAGCGCGTTGGGCACGGCCGTGGGATTGGAATCGGATTTGGTGCCGGCTGCAGGGTTCGAACTCGACACGATTGAGAAAGTGCCATTCCCTCGCCGCCCCAACGCCTACCTGTTCCAGTTCCCGGCAAAATGGCGCAAAGAAACCAAACGTGTGCGCCAGATCATTGCAGATCGCCAGGCGGATGTGATTGTGGGCTTTGGCGGATACGCCTCCGCTCCCGCTTATGCGGCTGCGCACAAACTCGGCATTCCCGTGATTATTCATGAACAGAACGCGCGTGCTGGCATGGCCAACAAGCTTGGCGCCCGCTGGGCGAGCTACGTGGGTACGGCGTATGACGGTACGGGGCTCAACGGCAACGCGCATACCACGATTGAACGTGTCGGACTGCCCTTACGCCCGGCCATCGCCGACCTGGCCGCACGGTTGCAAGACGACCGCGCAGCGGTGCGCCGTCAAGAAGCTGCCGCGTTGGGCTTGGACCCTGACCGGCCGATTGTGCTTGTCACCGGTGGCTCATTGGGAGCCGTCAGCTTGAATCGTGCTGTGGCAGGAGCTGCCAAGGAATTGCTGGAGCACGCGCAAATCGTACATTTGACTGGCAAAGGCAAAAGCGCCGAAGTGCGTGCGCATGTGTCGCATAGCGCGGGTTCGGGCGCGTTGACGGGTCTGGCAGCGGATGCCGAACCAGGTCATGACTACCATATGGCCGAATATCTGGAACGCATCGACCATGCGTTCGGATGCGCCGACCTCGTGATTTGCCGCTCGGGTGCTGGCATGGTCAGCGAGTTGACGGCACTGGGCCTTCCTGCGATTTATGTGCCGTTGCCCATCGGCAATGGTGAGCAACGCTTCAATGCGCAACCCGTCGTGGACGCTCAAGGCGGCCTGCTTGTCAACGATGCCGATTTCACTGCGGATTGGGTGCGTGAGCATGTGCCGGCACTGCTCGCCAATCCCGACACGTTGCGCCAGTACGGCCAACAAGCATGGACCTATGGCATCAGGGATGCGGCCGAACGCATGGCGCGCACGATTTTGCAAGCAGCCGACAACAACGCGCAGTAACACACAGTATGGCAATGTGGTTGCCAATCAACAGCGCAACAATGCCGTATCGGAGCATAGTTGGAATCCAATCAATGGATGAGGAGGAACCATGGATGAGGAACAACACATGATCGAGGTGCACCTCGATCCCACCGCCAACGCTTTCGGCATCGGTGGGGGCGAGGCTAATGCTTCGCGAACATTGGGCCGCACTCATTTCATTGGTATTGGTGGTGCCGGCATGAGCGTGCTGGCCGAAATGCTACAGCAGCGCCAAGGCGAGGTGCAAGGCTCGGATCGTGCCGTATCGGCCAAAACAGAACGATTGACGAACCAAGGCGTGGATGTGCGCATCGGCCAACAGGCCAGCAACATCAGTCATGTGACCACTGTCGTCTATTCCAGCGCGATCAAGCCGGACAATCCGGAAATCCAGGAAGCCGCACGTCAAGGATTGGCCATTGTGCACCGCAGCGACATTTTGGCATGGCTGATGGATGGCAAACGTGCCGTGACGGTGGCTGGCGCCCATGGCAAAAGCACCACAAGCGCCCTATTGGCCCATATCCTCGTGACGGCGGGTCAAGGCGATTTGGCTGATCCCAGTTACGCGATTGGCGCTTCGATCCAAGGTCCCGATGGCACCACGCGTGATGGGGGACACACGGGAACTGGTGATGTGCTCGTTGCTGAAGCTGATGAATCCGATGGCAGCTTCGCCAAATACCATCCGACGATTGCAATCATCACGAATGCCGAACCGGACCATCTAGACCATTACGGCACAGCGGACCGGTATCATGCGGCATTTGTGAACCATGCGTCGCATGCCACGCAATCAGTGATTCTGTGCGTGGACGATCCGGGTGCACGCAGTGTGTTGCAAGGTATGGATGCGCTCACAGCTTCGCGCACGATCACCTACGGCACCACGGCTCGCGAGGAACTTGGCGACCTGAACGGCGCCACGTTCGTCTCGATCAGTGATGAGCAGGAAACAGCCGGTGACGGCAGTGAACGGTTTGTCATCGATATGCCGGCACGCGTGGCGCACGCGGCCACAGTCGTGCCCGTGACGCTGTCGATTCCCGGCATCCACAACGCACGCAATGCCACGGCCGCAATCATCGCGGCCACGTTGCTCGGTATGGATCCGTTCGTGGCGGCCCAAGCCGCAACATCGTTCCATGGTGCCGCTCGCCGTTTTGATATCAAGGGCACCGTCAACGGCGTGACCGTCGTGGATGATTATGCGCATCATCCCACTGAGATTGCGGCATTGCTGACGGCCGCTCGCCGCCGCTATCCCAAAGCGCGGCTGCATGTGTTGTTCCAACCGCATCTGTTCTCGCGCACCCAGTTCTTCGCCCAGGAATTCGCCCAAGCGTTGGCATTGGCTGATGATGTGATTGTCACGGGCATTTTCCCGGCTCGCGAACGCCAGGAGGATTTCGCTAATGTCACGGCCCACACCATTGTGGAGCAGGCCGAGGGCATCACTGACCATGCGCAGCCGTGGATCAGCGACATGGATGACATGCAGGAGGCGGCCGCCGCAGTGGTCGAGCGTGTGCAACCGGGTGATGTGGTGTTGACTGTGGGCGCCGGCGATATCACAACGGTGACCGCGCAGCTGCTTGACCTGTTGGGCGATCACGCCCCAAGGGAGGCCTGATGGCTCGACGCACGCCGCGCTCAGCATCATCATCCCCACAGCATCCATCCGACCAGCCACGGTCGGCACGCTCTGTGGTGTCTTCGGGAAATCAATCATCGAAACAACCGCAGCAACGTAAGGGGCGTGCGGTGCGTTCGATGCGCTCAACAGCCCAGCCCACGCACGAACAGCAGCAAACCGTGCCGCGCAAGACGCGCGTCATGTCGTCGAGCTCCGGCACGGCAACGAACCGTGATGCCGCAACGCGAACGACGCAAAAGCAGAAGCGTGTCAAGCATGTGTTGAGCCGGAAGGTGAGTTTTTCGGCGGCCAAAGGCAAACCGCGCACGATCACGTCGCGCGACGCGAAGGACCGCCAAGCGCCGCAAGCCGTGTCGGTACTCAACCGCAGCACTCCCGGATCGTTCGTGGACGCGCGCAAGATGCCGAGTGAAGATGTGGTGCGTAAAACGCTCGACGAGACGACGCAATCAATGGGCGTGGTCGTGCGCCCGAAAGTGCTGGATTTTGCGAACCGGCACAAGGAACGCCGTAGCGTTGAGGTGCGCACGGTGCTCGTGCGTGCGGGCATCATTGCAGCTGTGATCGCGGCGATTGCGGGAATCATTTGGGTGCTGTTTTTCTCGCCGATGCTGCGTCTTGACGCGTCCAATATCACGGTGTCGGGCGCGAATGATTGGGTCAATGAAACGCGTATCATGTCGATTGCGCGCACCCAAGCCGGCAAGTCGCTGCTGCTCGTGTCGGACGCGGCCGTGGAAGACGACCTCAAGAACATTCCAGGCGTCTCCCAAGCCGAGGCCACGAAAAAATTCCCGAACAAATTTGACGTCTCGATTGTGTCGCAACGGCCGGCAGCGATGCTCAAAAAACGTGGCACCGACCAGTTGACGGCCGTCGACAGTCGGGGACGTATTCTCAACTCGGTTGAGGGCAAAAAGGTCGATGGCATTCCCGTGATTGAAGTGGACGATGCCGCGGATGCGGTCAAATCCAAGGGAGTGCTGGCGGCGTTGACGATTCTTGACGCGCTGCCGGAATGGATGCGCAGTGAAGTCACGCAGGTGACGGCGGCCACGCAGGATTCGATCATTACGAAACTCAACACGGGCGTGACTGTGGATTGGGGGAGTGCGGCCGACTTGAAACTCAAGCTCGCCGTGGTTGACAAAATCATCAACGACCCCAATATTCTGGGCAACAAAACGGAAGTGAACGTCAGCGCCCCGCAGCGACCGATCATTAAATGAGTCGAGTGGTCGGCGTGTTTGTCTGAATCCCGTTGGGCTTGGCTGAGCGGAAAAGATGGAGTGTCGGCTTGCGGCGCACGACTGGCCGGACTATATTGAAAAGTCCGGCCTAGCGTCGGGATGGTTTGATAATTCAAGGATTCTTGAATGCGAATTCGGGGCCGATCGGTTTCGACGGTGACCTGTTCGCTTCGGGGAAGCGTGCCGAGAACGATGAGTCCACTCGTGATGCCCTCATCAAAAGAATAAGTGCTAAATCTAACCGCACTGAGTTCGCTCTCGCTGCCTGATAGCGTTTACCGCCAGGATTAACCAGCGAGCAGCCGCTCCGTCCACTCCCTCATGTCTTCGGAGGGATGTTGGGCGTCGTTAAGAAGACTTGCCCAGTTTCCGGTGTTCCAGCGGGAATTGGGGACTTTTTCTGGAGCTATGCTCGCCAACAATCGTCTGTGATCTGTTGGGGGCAGAAAAACTGCCGTATGGCCTACAGAATACGCACGTAGAAGACTGAAGGTACGGTCACCGGACCGGGGTTCAATTCCCCGCGGCTCCACCATACAAAAGCGCCATCCTCCCATGGATGGCGCTTTTTTTTGTTGCAATACCAACGATTGGGGTTAATGGACAAAAAGTGTGTAAGTCGTTAGTCGGTGTCGGGTCGTGGGGTGTTGGTGTGGGATTCGTTCCAGTCGATGCCGGTGCCGTGGCGTTGGGGGCATGCCGTACTCGTCGCGTAGTCCTTGTGGTGGGTGTCGCCACGCGTTCTCGTACCCCACATTGTGTCCGATGACCGTCAACCCTTGTAACGCGGAAATGAAACCGGGCATCACGTACCCAGCGTCAGGGGCGTCAAGAAAATCATCCGGCCTGATTCCGGTCAACAACGTCGACGACCATGGTGGCGGATTCTCCGGCTGGATGAGCTGACCGAACTGATAGGACACTTCGGTGCCACGCAACCGCAAAGCGTCCACCTCAATGACTTCCACGGACGGACCCGCCCCAATGATCTCGACATCCAAGACCACGCGTCGGATATCGATGCCCTCTGCATAAAACGTTCAAACGTATTTAACGGCATGTAGCCATTGGGCACCATTGGTTTGCGGACATTCAACACGGAAGCATCGTTGGAGGAGGGAGTACGCGCCTCTTACTTCTGATGCTTGCCTCTTCCGAACAACCAAGAAAACAGACCCATAACTTTCCTTGGTGGTACAAACGCATGCATTTTTGGCTCGAATCCGTATCGCCGTTGTGCCACCGTGGTACAAACACGCTACATATTCGCTTCCCAACGCCTAATCTGTACTGTTTTTGTACCACGGTGGTACAAAAACGGTACATCCGCATCCATCTGGTTGCGTCTCCGGACCCAAAGTAACCCAGATAAACTAGCGCATCAGCTCATCGGTATCGAACAGGATTGTGACGGGGCCGTCGTTGGTCAGGTTGACGCGCATGTGGGCGCCGAAGCGGCCTTCGAGCACGGTGAACCCGTGGTTGGCGAGCGCCTTGTTGAACGCATGCCAGACTTGTTCGGCGTGGGCGGGGGAGCCGGCTTCGATGAAGCTGGGGCGGTTGCCTTTGCGCACATTGCCGTAGAGCGTGAACTGTGAAATCGAGAGCACGGCACCATCTACGTCGGCCAACGAACGATTCATTTTGCCTTCATTGTCTTCGAACACGCGCAGGTTCGCGATTTTGCGGGCGAGCCAGGCGATTTGTTCATCGCCGTCGCTGTCTTTGACGGCCACGAGCAGCATGTATCCCGTGCCAATATGCTGGGGCTCGAATGAAGGGTCGGGCAGTCCCGTTTGTTCGTCAACGACGTTGACGGATGCTTGCGATACTTTTTGCAGAACAATACGCATAATGCCGAGCATAGAACAACCAGCGGAGCCCCGAAGCTGCAATCAGCTTCGGGGCTCCGCCAAGTCGGCGCTACACATGTCCGCGCTCAAGACCCGTGGGATGTGATGAGATCCGACTCACATCCACGACGGCTTGTCGCCGTCGGTGCCGGGCTTGTCGATGCCCAGCGACTCGTTGATGTTTTGCTCAGGATTGTTGATGATTTCAGCGACCACGGTGGCCACGGACAGGCGTGAAACTTCAGTGCCCTTGAATGGTTCGCCCTTCTGCGTGATTTCGTAGGAGACTTCATCGTTGTCGGTCAGCCACGCCGGGCGGATAATCGTGTAATCAAGACCGCTTTCCTCAATGACCTTGGCGGCTTCGGCGTATTCGACGAGGATGTGGCCCAACGTCTTGCGGTTCCAGTCGCCGTACACGCCGGGGACTTCATCATAGATGCCCAAGGAGGAAATCCAGATCAGGCGCGACACCTTGGCCGACTTCATCGCGTCGACGACGGACTCGGCCTGGTCGACCGTGTTCGGATGGTCGTTGTCGGTGCTGCCAGCCAGGTTGGCGTACACGACGGAAGCGCCACGGATGGCTTCGGCGAGCTTGCCGGTTTCCATGACGTCGCCTTCCACGACCTGCACATGCTCGTTTTCGCGAATGTCGCTGTCAATCTTGCGAGGATGCGGCGCATAGAGCACCAAATCCATGCCCTTCTCCAACAGAATCGGTTCGGCCAGTTTGGCAATACGGCCTGCGGCACCGAGAATGGCGACCTTCTGAGTCATCATGTCCCCCTTATAAGAACAGCGAGAGGACACCACAACCAGGGCTGTGGCATCCTCTCTTCACACTCATAAACTACGTCACCGTCCAACCTGGTGACGCGTCAACACGTCACCATCGTAGGAATGCCAATGCAGTGTCGAACGCCATCACGCTAAAGGCCAAAGAGTGCCGTGCTGCTCTCGCTGTGGGCTCAAGACACCGTTCAGCGGTTCTGTGCGCCTTCCGCGGCCATTTGAGCCATCCAGGCTTCCACCTCGTCAATCTGCTTGGGGATGCCTGCCGAAATCCATTCAGGGCCGTTTTCGGTCATCAGCACGTCATCCTCAATACGGATGCCGATGCCGCGGTATTCCTCAGGAATCATCAGGTCGTCCTCACGGAAATACAAGCCAGGTTCAATCGTGAACACCATGCCCGGTTCAATCGGCGCGCCCTGGTAGGACTCGTAGCGCGCCTGCGCGCAATCATGCACATCCAACCCCAAGTGGTGTGCCACGCCACAGGCGAGCCAACGGCGATGCTGCTGACCTTCAGGGGAGAGCGACTCTTCCACATCCACGGGCAAAATGCCCCATTCGTGCAAGCGTTCAGCGATTACACGCATGCATGCATGGTGAATGTCTGAATAGGTGGCACCCACTTTGGCCGCTTCAAAACCGGCTTGCTGCGAGTCCAACACGGCCTGGTAGAGGCGCTTTTGGAAGTCCGTGAACTTGCCGTTCGTCGGGAATGTGCGCGTGATGTCGGCCGTATAGAGGCTGTCGACTTCCACGCCCGCGTCAATCAGCAGCAGCTCGTTGTCGCCGACCACACCCGTGTTGCGTTCCCAATGCAGGATCGGCGCATGCGCGCCCGAGGCGATGATGGTGTCATAACCGACCTCGTTGCCCTCCTCACGCGAAATCGCATTGAACGCGCCTTCAAGCATGCGTTCGGAACGCGGCTTGCCAATGGCCGACGGCAGCTTGCGCAAAATGTTGTCAAACCCGAGTTTCGTGGCCGCCACAGCCTTGCGAATCTCACCAACTTCGTATGCGTCCTTGCATTTACGCTGTTCGGAAGCGAACTCCAGCAGCTTATTATCGTCCCCTTCATGCTCCACGCGGTCCGGGTCACCCGTCGTCAAACGTACTTCATTGACAATACCGGTAATCTGCGGGTCGGTTTTGGCAATCACGCGCATGCGCACGCCATCCTTGGCGAGCGCGTCAGACAGACGCGCAATATCATGGGTTTCCAAGCCCGTCATCGCGGCCATTTCCTTCAGGCCCGCGCGCGGACCCACCCAGTACTCGCCATAATGCGGGTCTTCAAAGAAATCGGTCGTGTAATGGTTGGCACGTGGTGCCACAAACAGTTGCGCCGTGTGCGTCTGACCAGCTTTGGCTTCCGGGGAGTCCAGATCGGTCGGGTCAAGCACGAGCACGGAACCCGCCTCATAATCCTCACCCAAGCCCGTGTAATAGATGAACGCCGAATCAGGACGGAACTTGTAGTCGCAATCATTGTTGCGCACCTTGGGCTGACCGGCCGGAATCACGAGGCGTTCGCCCGGGAACGCGGCTCCCAGCGCCGCCAGACGTGCAGGCGTGTACGCGGCCGATTCGTAACGCTCAATCTCCGGTTCGTTGTCATCCCAGCCTGTTGACATGAACTCGACAAACGACTGCGACTGCGGGCGCAGCGAACGGTTGTTCACACGGTCGGCCATGTCTTGGTCGTCACCGGGAGCCATGGCGGCTTCCCGTGCTTCATATTCCTTGTCTTGTTCAGTGATCACGTCGGCCATTTGTTGCTCCTTGCCAGCTCTCACGACTCTTGACTCTTGGCTCTTGAAGAGAACGCCATCAGCGTTGCGTTCCATTGCTGTTCATCGTAACCAACCGCGCCGAACTCGCCCCCGTTGGCACACCTTCCTAGAATGGTGCTCCAGCAAGTACGCGCCCGCGTCAACCATCACACTCGCGCCACCCATCACGCAGAAAGGTCGCCCATGGTATCGCCACAGCCCAGTGAACAGGAACAGTACACCACGTCCGGTCAGCAGCGTCTCGAACAGCAGTATCGCGCTGTGGAAGCCAACATCATGGCCCGTCCGAGCGAGCGCAACACAACGAACCTTGATTTGCAGCGCATGCGCATGATCCTCGACCTGTTTGGCAATCCCGAACGTTCGCTGCGCGTGATCCATGTGACAGGCACGAACGGCAAGGGGTCCACGGCCCGCATGGCTGAAGCGTTGTGCCGCGCCTACGGGTTGCGCACGGGTTTGTACACGTCACCGCATCTGGAAAGCGTCACCGAACGCATCATGCTCGACGGCCAACGCATTTCCAGGGAAGACTTCATTGAGTTGTGGGACCAGGTCAAGGATCTGATCGCGCTCGTCGACGCCCAGATGGACCAGCAAGGTTCCCCGCGCATGAGTTTCTTCGAGGTGCTCACGGCCATGGCCATTTGGAAGTTCGCTGACGAACCCGTCGACGTGGCCATTGTGGAAGTTGGCATGGGCGGCCGCTGGGATGCGACGAACGTGCTCGACGCCGACGCGGCGATCATCGGTCCCGTCGACATGGACCACATGGCTTGGTTGGGCAATGATGTGCGCGATATTGCCGCGGAGAAAGCCGGCATCATCAAACCCGACTGCACGGCCATCATCGGCCCGCAGCCGCACGCCGACGCCGTCATGCCGATCCTCGAGGAGGCCGCGACCCAAGCGCATGCGCGCCTGATCCGTGACGGTCAGGAAGCCGCCGTGCTTTCCCGCGTGCCGGCAGTGGGAGGCCAGCTTGTTACGTTGCGCACTCCCAACGGTACGTACACTGAGGTGCCTGTTGACAAGTTCGGGGAGCATCAGGCTCATAACGCGCTCGCAGCTTTGTGCGCCGCAGAAATCATTATTCCTGTCAACGGGCCGCTCGACGGCGACTTGGTTGCCCAAGCCTTGGGCAACGTGAAAATTCCGGGCCGTATTGAGCAGATCCGCAACTCGCCGACGATTATTTTGGACGGCGGTCACAACCTCAACTCGGCGGAAGCGTTACGTGAGACGCTCGAGGAGAACTACGATTTCGAACAGCTGGTGGGCGTCGTCGCCATGATGAAAGACAAGCAGGTCGAAGAATATCTGGGCGTGCTGGAACCCGTGCTGTCCGAAATTATTGTGACGCAAAATTCGTGGGCCGCGCGCTGCATGCCGCTCGACGAGATCGAGCGGATCGCCGTGCACGTGTTCGGCCGCGAGCGCGTGACGGCGATCGAGGACCTGCCGAGTGCGATCCAGGCGGCTGTGGACCGTGTGGACGCTGCGGACGAAGTGGGCGTCGGCTACGGCCACGGTGTGCTGATTTGCGGCAGTTTCGTAACGGCGGGTGACGCGCGCATCCTGCTGAAGGAATCCATCCATCCCGACTTGCAGCTGCCCAAGGATCAGCGCGTGCACCAGCTGGGCGTCGACCCGCTGCCGCGCACGGATGCTGCACACGTTGCGGACGGTCTGGAGGATGCGGCCGAACTGGATTTTGAAACGGATGCGAACCCCGATTTTGATCCCAACGACGTGCATTCGCTGCTGCTCGGCCCCGACTTGCGTTTGGATGACGACGATCTGGACGACATCCTCGACTTGGACGAGGATGACGACACGGATCTGCACAGCTGAACGCTGTTCCAGCACGCTTCAGCCCCGTCAAACCGGTACGGTTGGCGGGGCTGCACTATTGCTCGGCTGGTTTCGCAGCAGCGTGGGCACGGCGTTCATGGGCGTGAGGACAATACTGATTTCTGCCACCCGGCCCGTGCCCGTCGCAATGCTCTTCACAGGCGCCTCACTGTTTGGCGGCCGCCTTCGCAGTGTCGTCCTGGCCTTTGGTCTTCGCTGCAGTGTGGTCCTGATCAGTGTTCGTGTCATGATGCTTGAGGCCACGCAGTTTGGCACGCGCGGATTTGAGTAGGGTCAGCGTGCGATACAAGCCCTTTTTGATCGGGATGTCGTGGCCGCCGGCAATCGTCGTGGTTTCCTTAGCGAACTTCGTCTTGAAATTGTTCAAGGATTTGAGCGAGGGAGCGAAATCGTTACCGATACCCATCAAATCCATAGTGGTGAAGCCTTCATCACCCAGTTCCGTCATGATTTGGCCGAGCATCTTGTCGGGGATTTTCTCATTGCGCGCATCGCTGGCCATGCAAGCGTAGTAGTAGACGACCGATGTGCCATGCAGTGTGATGATCGTCCACGCGTGCACGGCGCCATCCACACGCGCCGCATAGAGTCGCGCATGATCGCCCAACTTGACAAGCATGTCAACGTAATCGCTCATCGGAGCCGGGGAGAACCCGTCGCGTGCCGCGGTGTCCACCATGACCTGGTAGTACTCAGAAAAATCCTTGACAGCTTGTGCTGTTTCGTTCGCAATCGTGGCCGGGCTTTCACGCATGGCCTTGCGCACGTCACGGCGGCCGCGGCTCTTCATGCGCGACAAAATTGCCTCTTCGCCGCCCGTCAGGTCGACGACAACGGTTTCGTTGTACGGCACGGTCGAGAGTACGGGTAGCACGTCGGCGTGGTCATACCAAGTGTCAATACGCAAAAACGCGATATGACGGTCATGGGAACGCACATAGGCGACCAGCGCGTCAATGAGCTGCTGCTCCTGTTCAGCTGTGGGCTTGGATGCCCATACGGGCCCGTGCATGGCGCGCAAGTAGGAATAGCCGTGCGTGTCCATGCGGATGAGCGAAATCACGGCCACAATGGCGCCTTGGGCGTCGCGGTCGCGCACGAGCAGCATGCCCCACGGCATGCGGCCAGGCACGTCGGCCTGGAAATCCGCCCATACGCCGGTTTGTTCAATCGGCAGTGCCATGCCGTGGTCTTTGGCTTCTTCTTCCATCGTGGCGGCGGGCACACGTTCAATGATCATCATGGGCGTTTTGTACTCCTTGGTTCTGTGCTGATTATGCGCGGCTTGAGGCTGCTTGACGCCGCATTAAGGGCGTGTAGATGTGTAGATGTGGAGGTGTGCGGGCTCATAAACGGTGCAACAAGCGGGCGACCACATGGTCGTCACCCTCGTAGGGCATATGCTTGCCATGCGCCTTGATCCAGCGTTCCTCACCTTTGCCCAACGCCAGGATGACATGCAAACGACCTGAGTCGTCGGCGCGAGCTTCCTCAATAGCGCTTGCAATGGCTTGGGCGCGGTCAAGGATGATGCTGTGGCGCACATCGGGCGCCTGGATGTATGACGCCATGTGTTCGCAAATATCTTGCACGGGTTCCTCGTTGGGATCGTCGGTCGTGAAAATGAAATGGTCGATACGTTGTTCGGCGGCCCTGACCATCTCCTCGCGACGGTCAAGCGCCTTGCCACCAGCCGAACCCGTGATCAGTGTGATTGAAGGCTGCTCCTGGCCCCACTGCAAATCCACGTAATCCAATACCGATGTGACCGAAATGCCATTATGCGCGTAATCCACAATGACCACGGTGTTCGACTCGTCATCACGTGTGGTTTCCATACGGCCCGCAATACGCACCTCGTCCAACGCTTTATAGGCGACGTCGGCGTTGAACGGCACTCCGGCCGCTTCAATCAACGCGATGGCCGCCGCCGCATTGACATAATTGAAGTCACCCGGCATCGCCAACGCAATCGAACCGGCAGGATCGCCAAACACCGTCACATCAAACCGGTCATGGCGTTCATCGGCCGCACCAACCGTGACGAGTCCAAGCGGCGTGCTCTGACCATCATCAGGCAACGTGGAATCCTCAGTACCGAACAAGGTGACAGGCACATCATGCAAATGCGCATCCTGCAACAACAGGCGCACATGGTCACAATCCGCACCCAACACGAGCGCACTCGTATTCGCAATGATCTGACGTTTGCAATACAAATAATCCTCAAACGTGGGATGCTCAATGGGGGAAACATGGTCGGGGGAGATGTTCAAGAAACCGGCCACATCAAAATGCAATCCGTAGACGCGATTGACCTTGTATGACTGACTCGACACCTCCATGACAAGATATTCCATGCCATGTTCGCGAGCCTGACGCATCATGCGGAACGCGTCCAACGATTCAGGTGTAGTCAAATCGGACTCCACATAGTGCACGCCATCAATGCAATTGTCATTGGACGAGAACAACGCGCATTTGCCACCCGACAACGCGTTCAACATGGCCTGCGTGAAATAAGCCGTCGTTGTTTTACCTTTGGTGCCGGTAATGCCGATCACCGTCAGCTCATCCTGCGGATAGTCGTAATACGCGGCAGCCAACAGGCTCAACGCTTGCGTGGCATTGTTGACAATCAAACCCGGAGCGGCCGTGTATGCGCTGTAATCCTCAGTCGCCACATACCAGGCAAGACGTTGCTGATCAATATCTTGCAAATACTCGGCGCGGAACCGGCCTTTGCATACGAGCGCCGAACCTGGGACGACCTGTGTGGTTGAATACGTCAACCCGGTCACCTGGTCGCGATACCCGGGAACATCCGAAGGATTGAGCGTCCAACCATCACGAGTGATAATCTCACGCAACAACCCATGCTCAAACAACAATGCCGCTGCGGATTCGAGACTTAAAGCCATCTGATGCCATCGCTTTCTATTCACGCTTCTGCCATGGCATTCTAATCACACGCCGGTAACGACATGGGCGCCAAGCGATACGGCTTGCATGGACCGCATACTGCCACGCCAAGGGTGCCGTCGGGAACAGTGGTAGCTGGTGACGGCCAATGCGACGAAGCCGCGCACGGCGAACACTCAGACTGGGTTTATAGAATGATGCCTGTGATAGCACAGCAAATACCCCAATACGGCGGTGCGGACGAAAATACGCAAACGCCCGGCTTGCAAGCCGAGGCCCCAGCGTCAGCCGCAACCGCGCTCGCCTCACGTCCCCAACCATCGGTGCCAGCCGAATCGGAAGAAGAACGTCGCGCACGATTCGAGGCATTGGCTCTGCCGGCCGTTGATGCGTTGTATCGCCAAGCCATGAAGTTCACGAACAATCCCGAAGACGCGCAAGACCTCGTGCAAGACACGTTTGAACGTGGGTTCAAAGCGTTTGATTCGTTCCGTCCGGGCTCGAATTTTGAAGCGTGGATGACCACGATTGAAAAGAACGCGTTCTTCAACCAGTACGCCAAAGCCAAGCGCCGGCCACAGCGTGCCAACGGCGCCACTGGCGAATATGACGACTGGGATATTTATGCCGCTTCAGCGCATGCTCCCGAAGAGCTCAAATCAGCCGAGCAGGAATACCTTGATGCGTTCGCGCCCGAAGAAATCATGCGTGCGCTCAACAATCTGCCGCCAGAACGTCGCCAAGTGTTCATTGACGCGGCCATTGATGGCAAACCGTACAAGCAGGTCGCTCAGGAGCAGGGCATCAAGATTGGCACGGTCATGAGCCGTCTGAATCGCGCGCGCACGCAACTCAAGCAAGAGCTCGCGCAATACGCGCAGGAACGCGGATACGGCATGGGATCAGACCATGAACACACTGCTGCCACGAAAACGGGTAAACCGGCACACCAGGCCACGCACGGCACTACGGGAGGGAACGCACAATGAACGATAACGTCGTATCCGGTAGCGCACCTGAGCCTTTGGACCCATCGCAGCCGGCACCAGGCCGCGTGGCAGGGTTCACTCCCGCAACCGCCTCACCGGCGGCTGACCAAACAGCTGACCACATGACTGACCAAACTGCAGATCAGATGGCTGACACTGCTGGTGGCCAAGATGATCATGATGCCGAGTGTGTGGAATCGTGCACGGCCACCACTTGCTTCGACATGAGCAGTTGCGATGAACTGGAAGCCATGCTCATTGAACGCATGCGCACGATGCTGCGTCCGCAAACCGCACCGGAATGCCTCTATGAGCGCATCCGCGCCACGTTGGACCGATGTTGTGAGGAACGTCGCCGCCAGACGTCGTCCATCACGCATGTCACACATGTCACGAGTGTGACGGGCATGCAAGGCACGAGCACGAGCCTGATGCATGCCACAATCATCCACCGCGAGGTGCATGACTAGCGGCGTGTTTGCGCATGCCAAGCGGCAGACCGTCACAGGGGTGACTGGCGAAACGTCGCGTTGGTGTGCGATAATCCCGTAGGCTTACGAACACGTTCAAGCAAAGGAGACCATCATGGGTATGCGCGGCCGCAAGCGCAAGGATCGCCGTAAGAAGAAGGCCAACCACGGCAAGCGTCCCAACGCCTGAGTTGGTGACGGCCTAGGCCGATCAAGCGATAGAGCGAACAGGCTCGAACCCCGAGGTTCGAGCCTGTTCGCATATTCGGCACACTATACAGGCACGCCGCATGCCCCCGTACAGGAGCATGCGGCGTGTCGATAGTTGAGGTTCACCGGTTCGGACGGGTGGCACTCAGGCCGGCATCAGTCGAGGCCGTGCACCACGCTGATCAGCATGTTCGTTTCGCTTGTCTGACCGGCTTCAATCGCAATGAGATCACGCTTCGTGTTGAACGCGTTCGCATAGGCGGTTTGCGGTTCAATCGCCACACCGGCCGGATGCTTGGGTGGCGGGAATCCCGTGCCGGTGCACACCTGGAACGAAGTAATCGTTTCATCTCCGGCCACGCGCACCACCATGCCGTCGGGGCGCGTGAACAATGCGGACGTCCAACCGGACTCGTCATGCGCCACATCGGTCAGCGCATCATCATACGGCTGCTGCGTGAGCGCCAGGCCTTCACGGAAATCGAACTTCGTGCCATCCACACTCTCCACGCCCGTGGGAATCAGGTTGTTATCGACACACACATGCGAGGCTGCCGGGATTTGCAACGTGCAGGCGGCGTTGTCGGCGTCAATCGCATCACCATAATGATGTTTGCCGTTCGAAATCCATGGGTGGATGCCCAATGCCCAAGGGGCCGTGTTCTGGCCATGGTTCGTGGCGCACACGCGGATGTGTATGCCGTCGTCGTCCAACCGGTAGGTGGTGTTGACTACCAGATCGAACGGATAGCCTTCCATGTTGGGCACACGCCATTGCAACGTGACTTCATCTTCACGCAAATCGATGAGTGTCCAAAACGCGCGATACCCATAGCCATGAATGGCGGTATGACGCTCATGCTCGTCAATCGGCAACACATACTCGCAGCCGTCAAACTCGTACGTGGCGTTCGCAATACGGTTCGGGAATGGTACGAGCAATTGGCCTTGGCAGCAGCTGACAATATCATCAGCCCCTGTGGACTCGATCACGTCTTCACCCTGGTAGGTCAGTGCGCGCAATGTGGCGCCCAATTGTGTGACCACAGCCGCGTAATCGCCGTGCCGAATCGAGTATTGCTGCCCTGTGCGAGGCGGCAACGAACATGAACAAGATGATTGTGTACTCGTCATTGAGCTACTCCAACGTGAATAGATAGTGGTTAGGTAAATGAGTGAAATAAGTTCACCGACCAGTGTAGCGGCTTTTTTGCTGCCACGGGTGTTGGAAGTGTCAGCTAAGCTAAGTGATGTTGTTCAACGCAGGGAAGGAACCCCATTTCTTATGGCCAAACGCATTGTGCTTGCCGATCCGCGTGGTTTTTGCGCTGGTGTTGACCGGGCCATCGTTACCGTGCAAACCATTTTGAAAACCGCCACCACACCTCGTGAACCAGGCTTGCCACCCGTGTATGTGCGCCGTCAGATCGTGCACAACAAGCATGTGGTCCAGGAACTAACCGACCAAGGCGCCGTGTTCGTTGAAGAACTCGACGAGATTCCCGATCAGGCCGCACAAGCCGGCATTCCAATCGTGTTCTCAGCCCATGGCGTATCTCCCGATGTGCAACGCGTGGCCAAAGAACGTGGACTGATGATTGTGGACGCCACCTGCCCGCTCGTAGGCAAAGTGCATCGTGAAGTACAACGCTACGTGGGTCAAGGCTATGAGATTGTCTACATTGGCCACCAAGGCCATGATGAAGCCGTGGGCGTGGTAGGGGAGAGTCCCGAACACGTGCATCTGATTGAACGGGCCGGCGATGTGCAAAGCCTCGACTTTGACGAATCCACAAAGCTCGTGCTGCTCACGCAAACCACGCTCAGCGTGGACGAAACAGCCGACACGATCGCGGCACTCAAAGAACGGTTCCCATGGATCGAAATGCCGCCCAGCTCCGACATCTGCTATGCCACATCGAACCGCCAGGCAGCAGTCAAACTCGTAGCCGAACACGCCGACGCCGTCATCATTGTGGGTTCAGCCAACTCCTCAAACTCGGTGCGACTCATGGAAGTTGCGGCCGAAGCATTGGGCGACGCCACACGTGCCCATCGCGTGGACGATGCGAGCGAATTGGACGACACATGGTTCGACGGCCTGCAATCCGTGGGCGTCTCGTCAGGCGCATCCGTGCCCGACACGCTCGTGCAAGGCGTGATCGACCATCTGCAAGCACTGGGTTTCACTGATCTGGAAAGTGTGCAAGCCGTCAACGAAGACATGCATTTCGTACTGCCCGCACCCGTGCGCGCCATGGCGCGGTAAACCATCCAACAGCCATATCCCACTCGCTGGCGACATTGGAAACCAGCTGAGCGACGAACCATGCAACCATGCGACCTATGATGGGTCGCATGGCAAAGAAGAAACATGTGAAAGGCGCAGGCTCCACACCGGCCACCGTGCAACTCGAACACGCCGGCGTGCCGTTCACCTGCTACGAATACGAGCACTCCAACGACGACATGGACGACGGCTACGGCATTGAAGCCGCACGCAAACTCGGCTTTGACGAAGCGCAAGTATTCAAAACATTGATGGCCGACACGGGCTCGCGCCGCGTGGTTGGCGTCGTGCCCGTCAGCGGCCATATGGACTTGAAAGCGCTGGCCGCCGCCGTTGGCGACAAAAAAGCCGCAATGGCCGACCCCAAAGTCGCCATGCGCGAAAGCGGATACGTCGTGGGCGGTATTTCCCCATTCGGCCAAAAAACGCATCACGCCACCGTGCTCGACGACAGCGCGCTCGCCTTCGACCAGATACTCGTCTCCGGCGGCAAACGCGGGTTCTCCGTGGGTGTCAATCCCCACGACCTGCTGGCTGTGTTGGATGCGACGGCGGCGCCCATAGCGACGTGGTGACCGGAGGCTACGGCACCCTCAGCACCGCAAACAGAAATAAGAAACATCCCGCTGCCAACAGTGCGTTGACAGCGGGATGTTTGTTGCAGTACTGGCCGAAACGACCGCCCGGCACCACCGCTTAGTGCGACGTTACCGGTTCACTGGAGTCCGAAAACCTGCTGAAGGCTCACTCGGAAATCTCAGCGAAGTAGAGCAGCGTACGGATCATGTTCGAGGTGAAGCCGTACTCGTTGTCGTAGAACGACACGGTGCGGGCCAGCGTCACGCCGTCCACTTCGTTCACGTCGGTCTGCGTAGGATCGAACACGCCACCGTGGGTGTCACCCAGGATGTCGGAGGAGACAATGGCGTCCTCGTTGTAGCCGTAGAACTCGCAGTTCTCGAAGGCTTCCTTGAACGCAGCGTTGATCTCGTCAACCGTAGCGTTCTTCTCGAGCACGGTCGTCAGCTCGGTGACCGAGCCATCCGGCACCTGGATACGCTGAGCGTGGCCCTGCAGCTTGCCGTTCACGGAAGGAACGACCTTGCCGATAGCCTTGGCAGCGCCCGTGGAGTGAGCGATCGTGTTGATGGCGGCGGCGCGCAGATCGCGGCCCGTCTTCGTGCCGCGAGGGCCGTCGAGCAGCATCTGGGTGCCCGTGTACGCGTGAATCGTCGTCATGAAGCCGGCCTTGATGCCCCACTTCTCGTCGAGCAGCTTGACCATGGCGGCCATCGAGTTCGTGGTGCAGGAACCAGCGGACACGATCACGTCATCAGCCTTGAGGATATCCTCGTTGACACCGAACACGACGGTCGGCGTGGTCTCGTCCTTGGCAGGAGCGGAGATCAGGACCTTCTTGGCGCCAGCGTTGATGTGGGCCTGCGACTTCTCAGCCGAGGTGTAGAAGCCCGTGCACTCGAGCACATACTCGACACCGTCGTTCTTGACCCACGGAATGTCGTTGGCATCCTTCTCGGCGTAAACCTTGTATTCCTTGCCATCAACGATGATGGAATCCTCGGTGGCCTTCACGTCGACCGGCGTGCCATCGTCGTGACGGAACACACCGTGCGTGCTGTCGTACTTGAGCAGGTAAGCCAGCGTGGCGGGTGTGGTCAAATCGTTGATAGCTGCGACTTCGATGCCAGCAGCCTCACCACCGCGAGCCTGCAGCTCGAAGATGCGGCGGAACGCCAGACGACCGATACGACCAAAGCCGTTGATACCAATCTTCACTGTCATGTAGTTTCTCCCTTGGGGATAAGCTCCCGCACTCTTTCACCCCCGTATTTGCATGCGTGGGGCATAGTCGTGCGGAAACCATGGTTAACCAACGAGTCTTACAGTAGTGGGTTTGTTTGACTATTGGCAACGTGCCGCGCGTGCCATCGGTGCCGTTCATCCGGTGGCGTGAGCCTTGAACGGGACCATGGCGCCAATGCAATCATTTGCATCAGCCAAATGCGTCCGCTGTATCAGCGTGCAGACACGCGCAACGCCGACGTCACCTCGAAACTCAACTCACCCAAGTCGCCCGTAAACTCGCGGTACAGCTCACGTTGTGGCGTGGCGGCTCCGAGCGGATAGGTCACAATCAGCGTGCCGTCATGCACGTCAATGGCCGCGGCCTGACCGTCCACAAACTCGTTGCTCAGCCCGTTCACGTTCGTATTGTGCATCGTCGCGTCGTCCAGCCCGTACTTCAGTCCCGTCTCGTTGATGCCACGCGCTACATCGGAATGCGCGAACACCGACACGTACGGCGCTTCACCGCGACCCTCGGGCGCGTGCCAGGGGGAGAACTTCAGCATGCCGTCACAGATCGCCGTCACCATCTGCCCGTCGCCATGCAGTATCGCGGCACCCCCGTGTTCCGCCACGAGCGCCACGGTCTGCAACGCCGAAATCGTGTGGTCGATTCGGCCTCCCAACGCCCCGTAAATATGGAACGTGCGCAAGCCTTGCGACCACGCGAACTTCAAGGCGGAGAGCAAGTCGGGATCATCTTTTTCCGGAGGCAACACGACCATGTGCGTGGTGTCGGCCAGCGCTCGCGCCGTAGAGGAGTCGCGGTCGCCGACGCAATAGTCGGGTTCGAGCCCGAAACCGCGTGCATGGTCGAGTCCGCCATCGGCCGCAATCAGCACGTCGCCTTCGTGCCGCACAATCGGTTCCGCGTAATACTCGCCGGCCGCCATGATCACTGCCGTATGCGCTGTCTGTTCCACCGTCATCCCCTTGCGTTGCGCTTGTTTGGCTTTCACTATATATATTGATTTTTGCCATGCCCGCCTGGCGTTCCAGTAGCCGAAGTCCCCGCGATGCATGATGCCCATTACAATCAGCCGTATGGAACCCATGCAATTGCCCACATCAATACCGCAAGGCGCCCGGGTGGTGGTGCGTACGGCACTCGGAGTGGACCCTGGTGACGGCCGTATGAAATACCGCGATGTGGTGGGCCATGTGCGCTCATGGGACGGCTCAACGTTGGAAATCACGCGTGATGCGGCGGCCAACGGTTCCAGACCTGAACAGCAGGTCAGCATCGCAGCTGAAACGATTGTGCGACTCAAACCCGTACCAGAACGACCCAAGCGCTGATTGACGCTCGTGGATGGTGTGGTGAGCCGACGACTATCGCGACACGCTGGTCCAGGGCTGTGGTATTATACATGAGGCTTGAGAAATCAAGAAAGCGGGAAACCCACCTGGAGGCCCTTTATGGTCTCGGGTCCAAGGCAAGAGCCTGGCATGCGGTTGCATGCCGTCGGCGCGCATAGCGGCCGGCAACGTGATGATTGACAAGGGTCAGCATCCATACGACTTCAACGCCGCATCATCGTGTGGCGTCTTACTGTCGCGCTCATGTTTGGGACCAATGAGACTTGGTAAGACTTCAGCCGCAAGGTTTTCCGGCTTATAGCACATGTATGAGGATTGGAGTCATCATTAGCGACGAACCACGCATTAACGACGAGATTCGCGTCTCTCAGGTACGCCTTATCGGACCGAATGGCGAACAGGTGGGAGTCATCGCGACTTCCGTCGCTTTGAACCTGGCAAAGGAAGCGAACCTCGATCTCGTCGAGGTGGCTCCGCATGCGAAGCCTCCGGTTGCCAAGCTCATCGACTACGGCAAGTTCAAGTACAACGAGAAAATCAAGCAGCGCGAAGCGCGCCGCAACCAGAGCACGGCCGAGATCAAGGAAATCCGTTTCCGTCTCAAGATTGACGACCATGACTTTGAAGTCAAGAAAGGTCACGTTGAGCGCTTCCTCAATGGCGGCGACAAGGTCAAGGTCACGATCATGCTGCGCGGTCGCGAGCAGTCGCGTCCGATTGGCGGTGTTGAACTGTTGCAGCGTTTGGCTGATGAGGTCTCGGAAGTCGGCACGATTGAGTCCGCGCCGAAGCAGGAAGGCCGCAACATCATCATGACGCTTGCGCCCAAGGGCAAGAAGGTGCACACGCAATCCGAGCAGCGTCGTCGTGGCGCTGAATCGCGCGCCGAACGCCAGGCCCGCCAAGCCGCACGTCTTGCGGCCAAGCAGGAGGCCAAGGCCCAGGCTGTTGCGCAAGCCAAAGAAACCGTCGCTTCCGAGGACTGACGGCACACACAGACTTCAGCAATGAAGGAACACTTCCTTACAACGAAGGAACACACAAGGAGGGCAGCAATGCCGAAGATGAAAACCAATTCCGCAGCACGCAAGCGTGTCCGCGTCACCGGTTCGGGCAAGGTCGTGCACAACGGCAGCGCCATGCGCCACAACCTCGAGCACAAGTCGGCTCGTAAGCGTCGCGCCCTGAAGGCCAACAAGACGCTTTCCACGCCTCAGGCCAAGAAGATGAAGGGCCTGCTCGGCAAGTGAGCCATAAGGCGCACCGGGCAAGCAGATAGACGTTATTAAGAAAGAGGATTATCAATGGCACGTGTCAAGCGTTCAGTGAATGCCAAGAAGAAGCGTCGCGTTGTTCTCGAACGCGCGAAGGGTTACCGCGGTCAGCGTTCCCGCCTGTACCGCAAGGCCAAGGAACAGCTGCTGCACTCCTTTAACTACAACTTCCGCGACCGCAAGGCCCGCAAGGGCGATTTCCGCAAGCTGTGGATCCAGCGTATCAACGCTGCTGTCCGCGCTGAGGGCATCACGTACAACCGCTTCATCCAGGGTCTGCGCCTGGCTGGCATCGAACTTGATCGCCGCGCTCTGGCCGAGCTGGCCGTGTCGGATGCCGACACGTTCAAGGCCATCGTGGAGCAGGCCAAGGCCGCTCTGCCTGAAGACGTCAACGCTCCGGTGAACGCCTGATCGTCTGCAGTGGTTCCACGTTGCGATGTGGCCATGACACAGCAAGTGTCATGGCCACATCGTTGTAATGGAGCCAAAACGGCTACGCATGGTGGCGATGTGAGGCAATGCAATGCCAGGGCCTCATCATCAGAAATATCAAGAAGATGAATCTGACCATAACGGCAGCGGCAGTGACACGGGTGCGCACAGGAAGGGGGAGTGATGGCGAATGCTGATTGGGCCCGCAAGTTCCTCACGTCGATGGACGTGGAGCGCGGACTGTCCCGGGCGACGTTGGACGCGTACCGCACGGACTTGGAACAGTATCTGACGTTCCTTGACGCGCGCGGACTGAACGAACCCACCCGCATCCGCACGGAAGACGTGGAACAGTTTGTGCAGCATCTCGATGCGCAAGGTTTGCAACCGGCCAGCATCGCGCGAAGGCTCGCGTGCGTGCGCATGTTCCACCGGTTCCTGCTGCAGGAACGCGCCGTGGCCGTGGATGTGACGGCCACGATGCACGCGCCGAAAACCGGCGAGCATCTGCCCGATGTGCTTTCAGTGGACGACGTGTTCCAGTTGCTTGACACGGCCCAACAGATGGCCTCGACAGGTGACGTGGTGGCCACGCGCGACTGGGCGTTGCTCGAAATGCTTTACGCTACGGGAGCGCGCGTGTCGGAAGCCGTGGGGCTCAATCTCGACGATATTGACGAAACCGACCGGGTGATGCGCCTGACAGGCAAAGGTTCCAAACAACGGCTCGTACCGTTCGGCAGCACAGCGGCCCAAGCGCTGCAGCAATATCTGGACGCAAGCCGGCCTGTATTGGAAGCCAAGGCCAAAGGCGAGCGTGAACTGCGTGCCGTGTGGTTGAACAAACGCGGCAAGCGCCTTTCACGGCAGTCGGCGTGGGAAGTGCTGCAAACGGCTGCGGGACGGGCCAAACTCACGCGACCGATCCACCCGCATACGTTGCGCCATTCATTTGCCACGCATCTGATCCAGGGCGGCGCCGACGTGCGTAGCGTGCAGGAACTGTTGGGCCACGCGAGTGTGCAAACCACGCAAATCTACACGCATGTGAGCCCTGATTCGTTGATTGAAGCGTATGCCATGGCGCATCCGCGAGCCCGATGAACGTACCATGTGCACAGCAGGGGAGCGTGGCGGCAACGTGGCGCAAGTATGACGGCAGCATGGCATCAATGCCCCCCCGTTGCTGTGCGGACGGTGATTCGTCTACCATGAGATTATGCTGATTGACCAGAACCGAAACTCGAACTGATAGAGTAAACAGTATGCCTACGGATATGCTCGGACGGGAATACCAAACATTCCCTGCACCCATGCCCTTGCAACAGCATGGGCCCGCCAAAGTTATTGCCATGTGCAACCAAAAGGGTGGTGTAGGCAAAACCACAAGTTCAATCAACATTGCCGGAGCGCTCACGCAATACGGGCGCAAGGTGCTCATTGTCGACTTCGATCCGCAGGGCGCGGCCACGGTGGGGCTTGGCATCAACGCGAACGCTGTGGAAAATACCGTGTATACGGCGCTGTTCAACCCGCGTATGGATGTGCACGAGGTCATTCAGCATACCGATTATGACGGCCTTGACGTGATGCCGGCCAACATTGATTTGTCGGCGGCTGAAGTGCAGCTCGTGACCGAAGTGGCGCGCGAACAGGTGCTGGCCAGTGTGCTGCGCCAGGTCAAGAACGAATATGACGTGATTATCATTGACTGCCAGCCGTCGTTGGGCTTGTTGACCGTGAACGCGTTGACGGCGGCCGATGGCGTGATCATTCCCGTGGCGGCCGAGTTTTTCGCGCTGCGCGGCGTGGCGTTGCTGATGCAATCGATTGAAAAAGTACAGATGCGCATCAACCCGTCGCTTGAGGTGTATGGCGTGCTTGTGACGATGTATACGCGCACGTTGCATTGCGATGAAGTGTTGCAACGCATTTATGAAGCGTTCCACGACAACGTGTTCCATTCGGTGATTTCACGTTCGATCAAATTGCCCGACGCGAATGTGGCGGCCGCTCCGATCACGATTTATGCGCCGAACCACAAGACGGCCAAGGAATATCGCGAAGTGGCGCGTGAACTCGTCGCCAAAGGGGTTGTGGCCTGAGCTGGCTGCAGCCTGCCGAGACGGACCTAGCCTGTTGAACAGCTCGTGATCTGCTGCGTTGGTGGCTGCCTGCTGAGCTGGTCGTCCCCTGTTTCAATATGTGGGCTCCGGTCATGAACACCCCCGTCAGTGTTCGTAATCTGTTGGGGATAGAGAGAATCAACCCCCAGGAGTCCTTATGTCTTCCGTGACTTCCGAGCGTTCTTTCGTGCCGGTATCGCAACCTTCCGAACCGGACATGACTGGCGCTGGCGCCCCTCAGGGCAATATGACGCGCAATCAGCGTCTTGACAATCTGACCATCAACAAAGCGCACCGTCGTCTGCTGACGGCTTCGGGCATCGGCTGGGCGTTCGACGCGATGGACGTGGGTCTCGTGTCGTTCGTCGTGACGGCAATCGCCGCAGATCCCGCGTTCAACCTCAACGCCACGCAAAAATCGTGGGTGCTGTCGATCGGTTTCATCGGCATGGCCATCGGCGCGGCGCTCGGCGGCTATTTGGCCGACCGTTTCGGCCGCAAAACGATTTTCACGGCCACGCTGATCGTGTTCGGCATCGCCAACGGCGCGATGGCGTTCTCCTGGACGCTGGCCGCGCTGCTCGTCGCCCGCTTCGTGATCGGTTTGGGTTTGGGCGCCGAACTGCCTGTGGCATCCACATTGGTTTCCGAATTCTCACCGACCAAACAGCGCGGCCGCATGACCGTACTGCTTGAATCGTTCTGGGCCGTCGGCTGGATTGTGGCCGCATTGATCGGCTATCTGGTGATTCCCGCTTCAGGGGACTGGGGTTGGCGTTGGGCGCTGCTGATTGGCGCGTTGCCGTTGCTCTACGCGATTGTGGTGCGCCGTTCGCTGCCTGAATCCGTGCGGTTCCTTGAATCCCAAGGCCGTGAGATTGAAGCCGAACAGGCCGTGCGCTATTTTGAGCAGGCTGGAGCGGTTGCCGCGGGTACCAAGCGTACCGGTTTCGGCTTGCGGGCCAAGTCAGGTGCTGCCGCTGTCAAGACGGTGAAGACGAAGTCCGCCATGCGCACGCGCGACCTGTTCAGCCGCCGTTTCCTGCCGATCACGTTGGCCATTTGGGCCACGTGGTTCTTTGTGAACTTCTCGTATTACGGCGCGTTCACGTGGATGCCGAGCCTGTTGGCTGATCAGTTTGGTTCGTTGACCAAGTCGTTCGGCTACACGCTCGTCATCGCCGTGGCCCAGCTGCCCGGCTACTTCCTGGCCGCGTGGCTTGTGGAACGTTGGGGCCGTCGCCGTACGCTCGCGGTGTTCCTGGCCGTGTCTGCCGTCGCCGCGTTCCTGTTCTCGCAGTCGGTCACCGTGTGGCAGGTGATCACGTTCGGCATGCTGCTGTCGGCGTCGAACTTGGGCGCGTGGGGCGTCATGTATGCCGTGACTCCCGAGATTTATCCGACGCGTCTGCGTGGTGCCGCTGCGGGTGCCGCCGCGGCGTGCGGCCGTGTGGCGGCTATCATCGCGCCGCTGCTCGTGCCGTGGTTCCTCACGCTTTCGGGCGGCAACAAGTCCGTGGCATTCATCGTGTTCGCCGCCGCGTTCGTGCTGGCTTGCGTTGCCGCGCTGTTCCTGCCTGAGAAGATGGGTGAGACGCTCGAGGACTGACGTTCTTGGAGCCACGCGTTTTCCATTATTTTCTATTTCCGCTGCCCGGTGATGCCGTTGAACCGGCAACGTCGGGCAGCGCGCGTACCATGGTGAACGTTTGCGCTTGAAAACAGCGCCTGCAATCCTTAACGCATCATGTTTGTGCCCAACTGCACGCATGCGCGCCATCATCCGATTACCGGAACAACGCAAGGAAACAAAGAGAGGCTTTCAATGGCTGTACGCGGTGATATCCGTAATGTTGCAATCGTGGCCCACGTCGATCATGGCAAGACCACGCTCGTCAACGCCATGCTCCAGCAGTCCAACGTGTTCAACGAACGCGAAGAGGTGCCGGACCGCGTCATGGATTCCAATGATCTGGAACGCGAGAAGGGCATCACGATTCTCGCCAAGAACACGGCCGTGCAGTACACTGGCCCGCTGGCTGAGAAGTATGGCCATCCTGAAGGCATCACGATCAACGTCATTGACACGCCAGGCCACGCCGATTTCGGTGGCGAAGTGGAACGCGGCATCTCGATGGTTGACGGCGTCGTGCTGCTCGTTGACGCTTCCGAAGGCCCGCTGCCACAGACGCGTTTTGTGCTGCGCAAGGCGCTCGAAGCCAAGTTGCCCGTGATCCTGTGCGTGAACAAGGTCGACCGCCCCGACGCGCGTATTGAAGAAGTCGTTGGTGAAGCCTCCGATTTGCTGCTCGGTCTGGCCCAAGACGTGATTGAGGAAGGCATTGACCTTGACCTCGACTCGCTACTCGACCTGCCCGTAATCTATTGCGCGGCCAAGGCCGGCTATGCTTCGGCAGACCAGCCGGAGAATGGCGGATTGCCGAACAATGAGGATCTGGAACCGTTGTTCGAATCGATCATTACGAACATTCCGGCTCCTGAATATGAAGAGGGCGCCCCATTGCAGGCCCATGTGGCCAACATCGACTCCTCGGACTTCCTGGGACGTCTTGGTCTCGTGCGCATTTACAACGGCATGCTCGAAAAGGGCAAGACGTATGGCCTGTCCCGTGTGGACGGTTCGATTGAGAACTTCCGCGTTTCCGAGCTGCTGCGCACGCAGGGCCTCGAGCGCCAGCCCGTGGAATCAGCCGGTCCTGGCGACATTGTCGCCGTGGCTGGTGTCAACGACATCATGATTGGTGAAACGATTGTCGATCCGAACGATCCCCAGCCGCTGCCGTTGATCCATGTGGACGACCCGGCCATTTCGATGACGTTCGGCACGAACGATTCGCCGTTGGCCGGCACGGAGGGCAAGGACCACAAGCTCACCGCCCGCATGATCAAGGACCGTCTTGACCGCGAACTCATCGGCAACGTGTCGATCAAGGTCATCCCGACAGACCGTCCTGACGCATGGGAAGTGCAGGGTCGTGGCGAACTGGCACTGGCCGTGTTGGCCGAGCAGATGCGTCGTGAAGGCTACGAGCTGACTGTGGGTCGCCCGCAGGTGGTCACGAAGACGATTGATGGCGAACTGTGTGAACCTATGGAATCCACAACGATTGACGTGCCTGAAGAGTACATGGGCACCGTCACGCAGCTCATGGCTGACCGCAAGGGCCGTATGGAATCGATGTCGAACCATGGTTCGGGCTGGATTCGTTTGCAGTTCACGGTGCCAAGCCGTGGTCTGATCGGTTTCCGCACAGCACTGCTGTCGGCAACGCGTGGCACCGGTATTGCCGCTTCGATTTCTGCCGGATACGCTCCGTGGGCGGGCCAGATTGTGACGCGCCAGAACGGTTCGATGGTTTCCGACCGTCAGGGCACGGCTACGCCGTACGCCATGCAGCGCTTGCAGGCTCGTGGCAACTTCTTCGTTGAGCCGCAGTCGCAGGTCTACGAAGGCCAGGTCGTTGGCATCAACAACAAGCCCGACGAGCTCGACGTGAACATCACGCAGGCCAAGCACATGACGAACATGCGTTCCGCCACAGCCGACGTGCTCGAAACGCTGACGCCTCCGATCAAGATGAGCCTTGAAGAGTCGCTTGACTTCGCCAACGAAGACGAGTGCGTTGAGGTCACGCCGGAGTCGATTCGCGTGCGCAAGATCATCCTCAACCGTGAGGATTGGTACAAGTGGCGCGCCAAGCAGCGTCGCGCCAACAACGCAGCCGCCAATAAGTGAGCGTGATGCGCCCAGATGTGCAACGTCCGGGCGCGTGAACCAAATCTGACCGACCGCCAGTGGATCATACGATTCGCTGGCGGTTTCGTTATGGTGGCGCCATGCCGATTGGGACGGCATACGCTTGACCAGTCCTGCACGTTCGCTGCCGGAAGCCCTGGCAATGCGCTGTTGGGGGTCAAGCGTTAGACTGATGGACATGACTGGCCAAACACACCATGCTTTCCCTGCGCCCTGGTCCCATCGCATTGGAATCTGGGGCGGCATGCTTATCACTGTGGCGTCCGCCATTGCCACGGGCATCATTGGCACATTGACGCATCGCATTGGTGCCACACAGAATTTGCCGATTGGTTTGGTGCTTGGATTCGTGCTCGTCGGCATGTCGGCATGGTGTGCACGTTCGCGCGGAGGCATCACGGGACTGGCTGTGCATCTGATTTTCAGCTCGGCCATTGTGGGGTTCATGGCCGTGTACGGTCCTGGTGGCGATGTGCTGATTCCAATGGCCATTTCAGGCGCAACATTGCCGTTTTTGTCACGCAATTGCGGCATGATCTGGTTTTTTGGCGTGGTCGTGATGCAAATCGTCATGGCGTTGTTGCCTGCCCGATGGTTCTTCATTCCCAATGGTGACGCTGGCGCGGATGATGGCAATGAAGCACGAGCTGCACACTTCTCGCATGTGACGAAAACGTCGGGCCAAGGATTCGCCGCATACCATGTGCCGCACCGGCCGCGCCGGCAATGATGCATGCAGAATGAACCAGGAGCGTTGCCTATGACGACATTGTATTATTTGGGCCCTGAAGGAACCTTCACACATCAAGCCGCATTGACGGCGGCCCATCGGCTGAACGCAATGCTGCCTGATGATGTGATGCAATTGCAACCATGTGACGAGGTCACACAGATTGCCGACCATGTTGAGCATGGGGATGGTTGGGGAGTCATCGCCTGGGAAAACAATGTGGAAGGCTATGTGGTACCCAATCTGGATTTGCTGATTGACGCGAAGAACATGGCCGGATTCGCACGCATTGGCATTGACATTGCATTCGACGCGTTCGTGACCGAAGACACCTGGCTCCAGGCGCGACGCCAAGAAGTCGACGTGGTGGAACTATGCCATGATATTCGCGCACACAGCCACGGATTGGCCCAGTGCCGCCAATTCATAGCGCGTCATGGTTTGCATGCCGTACCGGCCAGCTCGAATGCGGCCGCCTGCCGAGACCTGGCATTCGGCAGTGTTGCATTGGGCCCGTCGTTGTGCGGCGAACTGTATGGATTGCATCGCATCGGTACAGCGGTGCAGGATTACCGTGAAGGATGCACCGAATTCCTCGTCACAGCGCCACGCGGCGAGGTGCAACGGATATTGAACGGTTTGAGCCACGACAAGCAACGCCAATTCGAATCAATCGTCACGTTTATCCCGCTCGTCACTGGCCCCGGCGTGCTGGCCAATTTGCTTGATGTGCTGCGCGATGCAGGATTGAACATGACCAGTTTCATATCAAGACCCATCAAAGGCCATCAAGGCACCTACAGTTTCATCGCCACATTGGACGCTGCCCCATGGCAGGCGAATTTCCATGCGGCGTTGGACGAGATCCTTGAACATGGGGATTGGGTACGTACTCTGGCCGTGTATCCACATGTGGATCGTCCGACACCCCCCGTTGCACAATGGATGCTGCCACAGGGAGGTGCGCGGTATGATGCCACACAGAACACGAATGCCGCACAGGAATTGTTATGGTGATCGACCATATGACCATGGACGCTTGGTCCAACAGCTGGGAAAGGAGATGATGCCATGACTCACGAAACAGTGGAAGCATGGACGCACGATATGCGGTCAATGGCCCAGGAAGGAGTGGAAGCTCCGCAACGCGTGGGCATTGTGGGTTTGGGCCTGATTGGCGGATCGTTGGCATTGCGTCTCAAATCCTCAGGATGCCAAGTGTTGGCATGGAACCATCGGCAGCATCCATATGCGCATGCGCGCGCGATGGGCATTGAATGCTTCGACAATTTGACTGACTTGGCCGCCGCACGTCCTGATGTGCTCGTGCTGTGCAATCCGCTGGCTGCCATGCCGGCAGTGCTCGAACAGTTGAAACCGGCTCTCGATACGCAGCATACGACGCTGACTGATGTGGGGTCGGTCAAAGGCATTGTGCGCCAGCAAGTCAAACGCGTAGGACTTGATGATTGCTACGTGGGGGCACACCCGATGTGTGGCAATGAACTGTCGGGGTGGCAAGCGGCTGATGAACATTTGTTCCATGACGCGCTATGGGCCATGACATTCTGCGAACATACGGATTACCGGCGCGTGATGGCCGTGGCCGGCATGATCACACGCCAATGCCGCAACCGGCTGATCATTCTTGATGACCAGACCCATGACCGTGCGGCCGCGTTGATTAGCCACATGCCCCATGTAGTGGCCACATCGTTCATCAACATGCTTACCGACAATGCTGATCGCAATATCGCGATGGCGCTGAGTGCAGGCTCTTGGCGTGACATGACGCGTGTGGCATTGACCGATCCCGACCGTACCAAAGCCATGGTGGAAGAAAACGGTGGGGAAGTGGCGCAACTGCTGCGCTCACTGTCTGCACGCATTCTGGCCGTGGCTGATGAACTGGACGCCGAGCAGGCCGGTGGCGCCGAGGCTGCACAAGCCGACCAGCGACTTGACGCGTTCTTCGCCAAAGGTGATGACTACCGTCGGCGCAAAGCCATGATGAAACGGCAAAAAGAACCAGGCGAACAGACGGAAGTGCTGTTCAACACATTGCATGTCAACCCCGACCACTGGCGTGAGGATTTCCTTGCATCAGCCAAACGTGGCGAACATATTGTACGCTTCACGGCTCCATTCCGCGCAATCATTGAGGATGGTCCATCGGTCAAATAGCATCGGCCGCGCTGGGTGACGGCGTGACGCGATGGATGCAAGTGCGGAAATACAACAAACAACAAGAAGACCCCTCTCGCAAACGGGAGGGGTCTTCTGCTTGCTATCTACCTGCAGGTCACTCGCTGCTGACGGCGTCGAGCACGGGCTTCTTGAGCGCTCGGTTCGCTGGGAACACGCTGGCCAGTAAGCCCACGAAGATCGAGACCACAAGGAACCCCACAATCTGGTCCCACGGAATCGACAGCTTAGTCAAACCGTTGTCGGAGAAGACGGCGCGTACGACGACGCCTGCTCCCACACCCACGATGATGCCGAGGATCGTGCCGAACACCGACATGATGACCGACTCAATGCCGAGCATGCCGCGGATCTGCGCACGTGACGTGCCGATGGCACGTAGCAGGCCGATTTCCTTCGTGCGTTCTGACACGTTGAGCGCCAACGTGTTGACGATACCGAAAATCGCGATGATGATCGAGAGCGCGAGCAGCGCGTAGAGGATCGCCATGACTTGGTCGACCATCGAGCTCAACGAGGACTTGAATTCGTCACGGTTGAGCACGCCCACTGTGTAGTAGGGCTTGACAGTCTTCTTGAGGTCGTTTTGCAAACGCTTGAGATCAACGCCGGGCTTGGCCTGCACATAAGCCTGGTTGACCATACGCATGTTTTCTGGCACGAGCTCGTCGGCGAGAGTCTCGTTGATCATGACCTCGTCATTGAACAGCGAATCGTCAGCGATCGCGCCGATGCGGATATCTTTGGTGACCACTTCCTTCTTCGTCTTGACGAGCTTGGCGGGATCAACGTTCTGAGCGTCCTCGATGGCCTTGTGGGCCTCCTCGATCTTGGACTGAGCGCCCGCGGCATCACCCGTAGCGGCCAGCTGCTGGGCTTCAGCCTGCAGTTTGCCGGCCTGCGCCTCAATCCCGGCCTGATAATCGGCCTGGGCCTTGGCTGTGGCTTCCTCGTCAACAACGACGTTCTCGGCCTTGAACTTGAGTGTGTCGCCAACTTTCCAGCCGTTTTCGTCGGCAACCAGATCACCGACCATGGCTTCGCCATCCTTGAGGGCCTGGACTTTGGCATTACCGACGGGATAGATCGATTCAACGAGCGAATAGTCCGAAGCGAACGGCATCGTGTCCCCGCCGTTAATCGAAACACCCAGCAGCATCGTGATCGGGGCGAGACTTTTCACCTCGTCATTCTGCTTGATTTCATCCAGGGCCTTCGTGGGAATCGGGTTCGTCATCGAAGCGCTCATGAGCACGAAATCGGCGTTCAGGCCATCGTCAACAATGTCATGCACAGACGTCTTGACCGAACTGGCCACAACACCCAGGCAGCTGACAATGGCGATGCCGACGAACAATGCGGCCGCAGTGTTGGCCGTACGGCGCTTAGCACGTGCGATATTGCGCGTGGCCAAGCGGCCCGTGACGGGGAACACATGGTCGGGAATCCAACCAAGCACTTTGCCAGCCGGACCAACCAGGGCAGGACCGAGCACGATGACGCCGATAACGAGCAGGCCGGCGCCAATGCCGAGCAGCCATTCGGGCGACCAGTTGTTGATGGCGCTCCACGGCGTGGGCTTGTCGCCGCCGTCACTGAGCACATAGGCCAAAACCCACAGCAGGCAGCCGAACACGACCATGACGAAACCGATCCAACCGCGGCGGCGCACCGGCTTCTCCGGGTTGACGGTCTCGTTCATCGCCTGAATTGGAGGAGCGATCGCGGCCGTACGGGCCGGCAACGAGGCACCGATAATCGTTACGACAATACCGACGATAATGCCGACCAGCACGTCGGACCAGCTTGGAGCCGGCGAACCGGTCAACGGCATGCCCATCTGGCCCATGCCCTTGCCAATCAGTTCAAGCATCCCCCAGCCGAGCAGCACACCAAGCACGGAACCCACAATGCCGAGCACAATGGCTTCCACAATCACGGTTAGGAACACTTGGGCCGGGGAAGCACCGATTGAACGCAGCAACGCGTAGCCGCGCATCGATTCGCGCACAATCATCGTGAACGTGTTCGCGATGATGAACGAACCGACAAACAGTGCGATGATCGCGAAAATCATGATCAACGGCTGGATGAAGCCCAACTGGTCCTGCGTGGACTGCGTTTCCTCATCGCGCACGGAATCGCCAGTAATGGCCACGAGATGGTCGGACTTGGGCAGTTCAGCATTGATGCGGTCGGCCAGCTCCTGCTGCGCTTTGGCATCAAGTGGCGTGTTCAGGTCACCATAGACTTCAAACCCTGAAGTCTGGTCAATCGGTTCGCCCGCAAGCTCACGGTAATGCGTGACGAGCGACGGCTTCAACCCGACAATGATCGCACCCAACTGAGAATTCGGCGTGCTGATTGTGCCAACGACTTTCATGTCGCGCGGACCGTCGGGGAATACGATCTTCGTGGTGTCGCCAACCTTGAGTTTGGACTGCTCAGCCGCACCGGAATGCAACACAATCTCGTCATCAGCTTCAGGCCAATGGCCGTCGGTCAGCGTAGCGCCACGCCATGAGCCCTTTTCCAAAGCCACAGCTAACGTGGGCGGTCCCACCGTGGTGACCGCGTTACCATCGGCACCCACGAGCACGATGTTCGACAACGAATGCGTGTCCGACACATTCTTGACGCCATCAATCTTGCGCACGTCGTCCATGAGGTCCACATTGATGTCCTCATAATCAGCGTGGCCGACCTTTGTGCCTTCCTTATGGTCTTTCTTGACGACGTCGCCGCGGATGTACACGTCGGCGTCGGAATTCGTGGCCATCATCTGGCTGACCTGGTCGTTGAGCATGGCACGGAAACAGAACGATCCCACAACGAACGCCACGCCCAACGCGATGGCGATAATCGACATGATGAATCTGCGGAAATGGACTTTGGCGTCCCTCAAACCAATGCGGATCATGCGCGGGCCTCACCTTCAGCGTTGGCGGAACCCGCCGTGCGTGCCGCGCGGCGTGCGGCATCCTGCACCTCGGCATACTCGGCCAATGCGGCACCGTCAGCGCCGTTGGGGCCCACGGCCAATTCTTCAGCCACGGTTTCGTCATGATGATCGGCGAATACCTCAAGGATTTCGTCGTAAGTCGGGTGATCCATATCGTTTGTGATTGAACCGTCAGCCAACACGAGCACACGGTCGGCGAAACTCGCCGCACGCGGATCATGCGTGACCATGACGATGGACTGGCCGTATTCACGCACCGACTGCTGCAGGAACGTCAGCACTTCACGGCTTGAACGCGAATCGAGATTGCCTGTGGGCTCATCGGCGAAAATGACGCTGGGCTGTTCCATCATCGCGCGGGCGCAGGCCACACGCTGCTGCTGGCCGCCAGACAGCTGGCTTGGACGGTGATCGAGGCGGTTCGCCAAACCGACGACGTCGACAACCTTGTTGAACCAGTCCATGTCGACCGGACGCTTCGCGATCTGCAACGGCAGCAGGATGTTTTCCTTGGCCGTCAGCGTGGGGACCAGGTTGAACGACTGGAAAATGAAGCCGATTTCCTTACGGCGCAGTTTCGTCAGTTCGCGCTGGTTCATTGAGGACACTTCAAGGCCTTCCACGAGCACGGTGCCGCTGGTCGGCACGTCAAGGCCGGCCATGCAGTGCATGAGCGTCGACTTGCCTGACCCCGAAGGGCCCATGATGGCCGTGAGCTGGCCTCGCATGAATTCGACGTTGATGTGGTTGAGTGCCACCACTTCGTTGTCCTCGGAGCCGTAATGCTTATACAGGTCAATGGCGCGAGCCACCACGGGATCAGTGGTATTGCGCCCATCCATGCTGGCGTGTGGCGAGTGGTGGTTGGCTGAACGAGCCATGATTCCTCTTTTCTTTCGATACCAATGTTTCGCGTCCGCATCGTGTGCAGGGGGTTGCTGCGCTGTGATGGTGCTCCATCAGAACTCCACGTGAGTACTTCATGAGCACTTCGTGAGCAGCTCATGAGGAGCTGGGCAGGGCAGTTCATTGCTGTGCACGGGGGCTGCGACCATGTTCAGCTTATAAAACGGGTATGCCGGCATTATGCCGACTCTCAGGAGCCGGACGTAAATGGGGGAAGTCGTGACAAAGTTCAGGGGTAGCCCCTAGGGGGTGTGTGACAGATGTCATGGTGCTCACGGATACGTCGTGCAGACTGCATCGTGCATGATGGGGCGACGACAATGGGGAGGTGATAGCTGCATGAACAGCGGTAGCACATCGGGGACGCGTATTTACAATGGGCGCATGAGTCGCCTGAATGATGACACCGTATGGTTTGCGCCAATGGTGGAGGAGTATGCGCGGTATTTGCGTGCCAACATGGGGTTGAGCGAGAACACGGTGCGCGCATACGCCAAAGACGCGGTACGGTGCTGTACGGCGTTGCATGCCATGGGTATCAGCGGATTCGAGCAAGTCACGACGGACGCCTTGCGTGATTGGATGGCCCAAGAAGCACAAATCACTTCTCGTACGTCGTTGGCGCGGCGCACAGTGGCTGTGCGACGATTCTTTGGATGGATGGCTGAGCATGGTAAAACCGCAACAGACCCGGCGGCCGCGCTGCATATTCCCAAAGCCGCACATTATTTGCCGGACGTGCTCAACGAGCAACAGGCGCAAACATTGATGGAACAAGTCGATGATGAGGCCGGTGCGCGTGGAGCAGTGGCACAGCCCCAAGCAGACGGTGAGCAGCACGATGGCAAAGCACAAACCCCCCAGCAGCATGCGCTCGCCCAACGTGATTGCGCAATGGTGGAACTGCTGTATGCCACAGGCATTCGCGTGGCTGAATTGACGGGGCTCAATATGGCTGATGTCCATGCCGACAATCGCACAATTCGTGTGACGGGCAAAGGCAATAAGCAACGTGTGGTGCCGTATGGTATTCCGGCGCAGCGGGCGCTTGACGCATGGATGGAGCACGGTCGTGCCGTGTTGGCTGCGGTGAGCAGTGGTGACGCATTGTTTTTGGGTAGTCGTGGTGGTCGCATTGACCAGCGTATTGTGCGCGAAGTCGTGCATCGTGAGGCTCAGCGTGCGGGTGTGCCCGACATTTCGCCGCATGCGTTGCGCCATAGTGCCGCAACGCATTTGCTCGATGGCGGTGCGGATTTGCGTGAAGTGCAGGAAATGTTGGGGCATAGCAGTTTGCGTACGACGCAGCGTTACACGCATGTGTCTATCGAACAGCTCAAAGCGCGCTATGCGCAAGCGTTTCCGCGGGCTTAACTGGACAACGGTGTTGGCGCTGTGCGCATCCACCCGTGAAGTCATATGGACGATACATGAGAGAGTACGATTGGTCATCAAGACCGCTGAAGGGAAGTTCATGGCCAAGTCCGGCAATGAACACGTACTGTGCGCCATCATGCTTGGGGGTTTTGACACGCCAACGTTGTGGGCGAAAACTCTTGACATGCGGCACAATGGTGGTCACGCGACCACGGCATGCTTTGCACCATGCTGTGTGCGCATCACTCGATGTGCATGCGGCAGGGGAAAAGTTGATGCTGTGGCCATCGATTAGACAGGAGACAATATGAAGAAGAAGGCAATCGCGCTTACAGCGATCGCATGCTCATTGGGCATGATGCTTTCGGGCTGCGGCGGTTCGGGAGACTCGAGCTCTTCGAACGCTTCGAGCAGCATCATCACGGCTTACAACTCCGAGCCGCAGAATGCGCTGATTCCTGGTGATACCAATGAGACGGGTGGCGGCCGCGTCGGTCAGATGCTGTTCTCCAACCTCGTGTCGTTCAATGCCAAGGGTGATGCGGAGATGGAAGTCGCCGAGTCGATTACTCCAAACGATGACGCTTCGCAATACACGGTCAAGATCAAGGATGGCTGGAAGTTCACTGATGGCACGCCTGTGACGGCCGAGTCGTTCACGAAGGCTTGGAGCTACGTGTCCAACGCCAAGAACGCCCAGAAGTGCTCGTCGTTCTTCTCGATGATCAAGGGTTATGACGAGCTGCAGGACGCCGACAACCTCAAGGGCGACGAGCAGCTTTCGGGCCTGACCGTCAAGGACGACAAGACGTTCACGGTTGACTTGAACACGCCTGATTCGGTGTTCCCGATCAAGGCCGGCTACTTGGCATTCGCTCCGCTGCCGGAATCCTTCTACAAGGATCCGAAGGCCTTCGGCGAGAAGCCGGTCGGCAACGGCATGTACAAGCTCGACAAGTGGGATCACAACTCGCAGATCGCGCTCGTGAAGAACGATGATTACAAGGGCGTTCAACAAGTCAAGAACGATGGCGTGACGTTCAAGATCTACACCTCGGTGGATTCGGCGTTTGCCGACGTGCAGTCGGGCAACCTTGATGTGATGGATACGGTGCCTGCATCGGCCACGAAGACGTTCGAGAAGGATGATTCCATCGAGTCCTATAACAAGGCCGGCTCCGTCATCCAGACGTTTACGATTCCTGCAGAACTCGATCACTGGAAGACGAACACTGAGGAAGGCCAGCTGCGCCGCCAGGCCCTGTCGATGGCTATCGACCGTCAGTCGATTGTCGACAAGGTGCTCAACGGTGTCGGTACGGTGGCTACTGACTTTAGCTCGCCTGTGGTGCCGGGCTACTCGAAGGACCTCGATCACTCCGACAACCTTCAGTACAACCCTGATAAGGCCAAGGAACTGTGGAAGAAGGCCAACGCCATCTCGAGTTACGACGGCAACCTCACGTTCTCGTTCAACGCTGATGGCAGCGCACAGCCCGTGTATGAAGCTATTGTCAACTCGGTGAACAACGTGCTTGGTAGCGAAGGCCTCAAGGCCACCACGAACCCGATGCCAACGCTCCAGGAGTTCCGCAACGCGATTTCCGACCGTCAGATGACCGGTGCATTCCGTACCGGTTGGCAGCCGGATTATCCGTCGATTGAAAACTACCTCTACCAGCTCTACGATTCTGCAGCGGCTGACGGCAAGGGCTCGAACGATGGCGATTACAAGAACGCCGACGTGGACAAGCTGTTCACCGAAGCCATGGCTTGCACGAACAGCGATGAGCAGATCAAGCTCTATCAGGATGCCGAAGTGATTCTGCTCCAGCAGCTTCCTGCCATCCCGCTGTACTACAGCAACGCTGATGGTGTGGCAGCCAAGGGCGTGCAGGGCTTCGCAATGGATTGGCAGAACCAGCCGATTTACAACGAAATAACGAAGAGCTGATGACTCGACCACCATCACCACCGCGCTTGCGCCAATACATGGGTAATGCACGGGGGTGAGGCGAGAGGGGCCGCAAGGCCCCTCTTTTTGTTCGCATATGGTGACGGAACGGGGGTGTTTTTCCATGCTTGCGGTAGTCTATAGAGGAATTGAGAGACCGGCAGCGCCTTCTAAGGTTCTGGCAATGCGAACTTGTCAGCCGGTCCAGGCATAAGGAGCTATCGATGGGAAAATATCTTCTGCGACGTATTCTGCAGATGATCCCCGTGGTTCTCGGCACGACATTGTTGGTGTATGCGCTTGTATTCGCACTTCCGGGCGACCCGGTCAAGGCGATGTTCGGAGACAAGCCCGTCAATGAAGCGGTCGCAGCCCAGATCCGCGCAGAATATAATCTCGACAAGCCGTTCTTCATTCAGTATCTGCTGTTCTTGAAGAACGCCCTCTCGCTCAATTTCGGCCAGACCTTCTCCGGTCAGCCCGTTATTGAAGAGATCGGACGCGCGTTCCCGGTTACCATCAGGCTCGCGCTGATGGCCTTCGTGTTCGAGGCCCTTTTCGGCGTGGTCTTCGGCGTCATCTCCGGTCTGAAAAAAGGCAAGTGGTATGACTCGGTCATCCTCATTGTCTCACTGCTGCTCATTTCAGTGCCAACCTTCGTCACGGGTTTCGTGGGCCAGTATGTCTTTGGTGTCAAGCTGCGTTGGCTGCCCGTGACTGCCGGTTCGAATCCGGGGTTCTTTGAGCTGTTGATGCCGGCAATGGTGCTTGGCTCAGTTTCGATGGCATACATCATCCGTTTGGCACGTTCCGAAGTCTCATCGAATGTGGCACTTGACTACGTGCGTACCGCGCGTGCCAAGGGCATGTCGAACACGTCGGTGACGTTCCGCCATATTTTGCGCAACTCGATGATTCCTGTGGTGACCTATTTGGGCCAGGACCTTGGTGCGTTGATGGGTGGCGCCATGATTACCGAACAAATCTTCAACATTCATGGCATCGGCTACCTCACCTACCAGAGCATCCTCAAGGGTGAGGCGAACATGGTCGTGTCCATCGTCACGTTGCTCACACTCGTCTTCGTGATCTGCAACCTGCTCGTCGATATGCTGTACGCGGCTCTTGATCCGCGCATCCGCTACGCGTGATGAGGGAGAATGCTTATGTCTGCTGTTGACAAACTTAAACCAGTTGAAACCCTGCCAGGGCAGGAACGTTATGTGGCGCCACTCGAAGAGACGCCGCTGCGCGACATTGACACGCTCGACGACTCGTCGCCGGCCACCAGCATGTGGGCGGACGCATGGCGAACACTGCGCAAGAACCCGTTGTTCATCATTTCGGGTATCCTGATCATCTTCATTGTGTTTGTGGCGTTGTTCCCTTCGGTATTCACGAAGGAAAACCCCAACTATTGCACATTGGAGCGTTCGCTTGAAGGCAGCATGCCAGGCCATCCGTTCGGCTTCAACATGCAGGGCTGCGATGTGTATGCACGCGTGATTTATGGCACACGCACCTCGATTTCGGTCGGCATCCTGACCACGATCATTGTGGTGGCCATTGGTGCACTCGTTGGCGCCATCGCCGGTTTCTTTGGCGGTTGGGTCGATGCGGTGCTGAGCCGTATCGTCGATATCTTCATGGCCATCCCGATGCTGCTCGGTGCCATCGTCGTGCTGCAGATGTTCCGTTCCACGGGATCGATCTGGAAGGTCGTGCTCGTGTTGGCCTTGTTCGGCTGGGTATCGGTCGCACGTATTGCGCGTGGCGCCGTGCTGTCGTCAAAGAACCTCGAGTTCAACACGGCTTCCACGGCATTGGGTTCCACACCTATGCGCAACCTGTTCCGCCATATCATCCCGAACTCGCTGGCCCCGATTATTGTGATCGCCACAACCTCGTTGGGCTCATACATCGTGTCCGAAGCGACGTTGAGCTTCCTGGGCATCGGTTTGCCCACGACCACGGTCAGCTGGGGCGGTGACATTTCGAGCGCGCAGACGATTTTGCGCACGGACCCCATGGTGTTGTTCTATCCTTCCGCGGCTCTTGCCATCACCGTATTGGCATTCATCATGCTTGGTGACGCTGTGAAGGATGCACTTGATCCGAAGAGCCGTACGGCGTGAGTGTGGAGGAAGTGAACACCGTGACTGAAGCAACCAAGAATACTGCGAATACTGCGGCCACCGCGTCCAATGTGGAGGCGGCAGCTCAATCCCAAGCCTCCCCAGCGTCCAACGCGACCACCGCAACGAATGCCACTCTGCAGCCGCTGCTCGAAGTCAAGGACCTGCAGGTTGACTTTACGGCTGATGACGGCCATGCTGTGCACGCTGTGCGTGACTCGTCTTTCAGCGTGTATCCGGGCCAGTGGGTCGCCATTGTAGGTGAGTCAGGTTCAGGCAAGTCGACGTCGGCTATGGCTGTGCTGGGTCTGCTGCCCGGCACCGGCCATGTGGTTGGCGGATCGATCAAGCTCAATGGCCAGGAGATTGCCCATTACACACCCAAGGAATTCGTGCCGTTGCGCGGCTCGAAGATGGGTTTGGTGCCACAGGACCCCATGTCCAACCTCAATCCTGTGTGGCGCATTGGTACGCAGGTCAAAGAGGCGTTGGTCGCCAACAACATGGACATCGCCCATGAGAAGCGTTCGAGCCTGTCCAAAGCATTGGCCAGCGCCGATGTCAAGATCAACAATGAAGGTGATGAGACATTCCTCGGCTCCGACAAGCTTGCCCAACTGCTCGAAGAGGCCGAGAAAGCGCTCATTGAAGTCGGCGTGGAAGGTGATAAGCTCGGCCGGCGCATGGCGTACTTCAAGGACGAGTGGGTCCCAGGTTCGGAAACGCGTTGGCGTGTGGCCGATGACCTGATTAAGTCTGGCGTTGAAGACGACAAGGCTTGGTATATCGCCAAGAAATATGTGACTGGCTCCACCATGGACGACCGTATCGCAGGTTTGCTTGACGAAGCCGGTTTGCCTGATGCCGCCACGCGTGCGCGTCAGTTCCCGCACGAGTTCTCTGGTGGCATGCGCCAGCGCGCGCTGATCGCAATCGGTTTGGCATGCCGTCCTGAGCTGCTGATTGCCGATGAGCCGACCTCGGCATTGGACGTGACCGTGCAGAAGAAGATTCTGGACCACTTGCAGATGCTGACCGATTCGTTGGGCACCGCCGTGCTGTTCATCACACACGATTTGGGACTGGCTGCTGAACGCGCCCAGCACATCGTGGTGATGTACAAAGGTCAGGTCGTCGAATCAGGCCCGTCACTCGAAGTGTTGCAGCATCCGCAGCATCCGTACACGAAGCGTCTCGTGGCGGCAGCTCCATCGTTGGCTTCGCAACGCATCATCTCGGCCAAGGAACATGGCCAGGATGCGACGGCCATCATGGAACACGCTGTGAATGAAGACAAGCTGCAAAAGAGCGAAGTCATCATCAAGGTGGACCACCTGTGCAAGGAATTCAAGCTGCCAGGGCGCAAAGAGCTGTTCAAGGCCGTGGATGATGTGAGTTTGGAGCTCAAACGCGGCACCACACTGGCTATTGTGGGTGAATCGGGCTCAGGCAAGTCCACTGTGGCGAACATGGTGCTCAAGCTGCTGGAACCCACGAGCGGCACCGTGACCTATGAAGGCACGGACATCTCCACGTTCAAAGGCAAGGAACTGTTGGACTTCCGCCGTCATGTGCAGCCAGTGTTCCAAAACCCGTACGGTTCGCTCGACCCGATGTATTCGATTTACCGTTCGATTGAAGAACCGTTGCGCATCCATGGCATCGGCGACAAGGCCAGCCGTCGCGCCCGCGTGGCCGAACTGCTTGACATGGTCAAGTTGCCGGCAACGGTGATGCAGCGTTACCCCAACGAATTGTCTGGTGGACAGCGTCAGCGTATTGCCATTGCACGCGCCATGGCGTTGAATCCCGACGTGATCGTGTGTGATGAGGCCGTTTCCGCATTGGATGTGCTCGTGCAGGACCAGGTACTGCAGCTGCTCAACGATTTGCAAGCCGAGAAAGGCTTGAGCTACTTGTTCATCACGCATGATTTGGCCGTAGTTCGTCAGATCGCCGATGACGTGGTCGTGATGCAGCATGGCAAGCTGGTGGAGCATGGCACCACCGACCAGGTGTTCAACGACCCCAAGCAGCAGTACACGCGCAACCTGCTCGACGCCATTCCTGGCGGCAAATTGGAACTCGGCTTGGATCTGTGAACCGGCAAGTCGTTTGGGCTGCCTCAGCCTAAGTGAAACAAGCCCTGAACGATGGCTCCCAGCAAGCTGACATGAAATCCCGAGGGGATTTGCATGGAATTTCCATACAAATTTCTTCGGGATTTTTCGTAGCGCACAAACACTCGCCCGCACCGCCTCCACGACGGTTCGGGGGTGTAGTGTCTTGAGTCATGACGATTACAGTTACGACAGCCAACCTCAACGGTATCCGTGCCGCCGAGCGTAAAGGCTTTGAAAAGTGGGTGCAGAAGCATACCCCTGATGTCTTGTGTCTGCAGGAGCTTCGCGCCCCTCAAGACGCCATCGATTCGATTTTCGAGCAGTATGCCGAGGATTATAAGAATGCCGGCAAAATTGCGCAGCCCGAAGGGCTTTCGACAATCGACCAGGTCAGCGTGTTCAAAGGGCGTGCAGGCGTGGGCGAGCTGTCCAGTCTCGAAGTGCTCGACAAGCGTGTGGGCCTGCCAGGCGATGGCGAAGACGCCGACACGGGCCGTTGGACCGAGATGGATGTCAAGACACCGCAAGGCTATGTGATTACCGTATGCAATCTGTATAACCATGCGGGCAACATGGACGATCCCACGAAGATGGAACAGAAGTACCACATGCTCGACGCGATCATGGAGCGTGCGGCGCAGCTGCGTGACGAAGCGGCCCACGGCGGCAAGCAAAGCCTCATTGTTGGCGACTTCAACATTGCCCACACCGATCTGGACATCAAAGACGCCACTACAAACGAGACGCATTCGGGATTCTCACCCAAGGAACGCGCTTACATCACGAAGCTCATCGACGAATATGAGTTTGTCGACGTGGTCAGGGATTTGGCAGGCGATATCCAAGGACCGTATACCTGGTGGAGCAATCGCGGTCGCGCGTTTGAAAACAACGTGGGTTGGCGTATCGACTACCAGTTCGCCACACCGGAAATCGCCCAGACAGCACGTGGCTTTGAAATCAGCCGTGCCAAAGCCTGGTATGCGCGTTGGTCCGACCATGCACCGCTCACGGTGACCTACGACGTGTGATCATTGAGATCATTACAGCGTCCGCCCGGTGAAACCCATGGGGCGGACGCTTGTTATTAGCATGATGCAGGCTGGCTCCGGTTGTGTTAGAGATGGGCATCAGGGCATTCATTGAGGAGAATTGATGATGACCCCTAAAAGTTCGGGAAATCAATGGTAGCCTTGAGACTGGTTTACGATTGATGCAGTTGCGGCCCGACGCAGCGCTGCACGCATAGCCACACCCACACGGGTACACACGAGGAAACGAGGACTTATGGGATTGTTCGGATTCGGCAAGAAGAAGCGCGCCAAGGAAGCCGAGGAAATCGCTCAAGAGACTGCTGAGGAAGCCAAGGCGGCCGTCGAAGACAACGCCGACGAACAGGAGTTTGACAACACCACCGAAGCGTCCTATGACTATCCAACCGAAGCGGTCAGTGAGTATGAAGGCCGTGGCGAGAAGTACGGTCCGTGGGATATCGAGGATGATCACGTGCCTGATTACGACAGCTATCTGTCGTTTGGCTCGTACTATCTGCCGTTCATGCAGGGCATCCAGTTGCGTGTCAAGGTGAACCGCAACACGCACAATGTGTCGGGCTCTACGGTCACGTTCAAGAAGTCAAGCATTGAAATGGAAGCGTTTGCCGCTCCCAAGACGATGGGCTTGTGGGATGACGTGCGTGCCGACCTGCTTGAAGCCAACCCGGACGCCAAGGAAGTTGAAGGCGTGTTCGGCATGGAAGTCATGCTGCCTGTCAAGGTGTCGTCGGGCAAGACCGTGATGACGCGCATTGTGGGCGTGGACGGTCCACGCTGGATGATGCGTGCGATTTTCTCGGGTACGGCCGCGACCGACCCAGATTCGCTGGAAGCCCACGCGCTCAACAAGTTCTTCTCGCTCGTCGTCGTGGATCGTGGTGAGGAACCGTTGGCTCCGCGTGACCTGCTGCCGATGCATCCGCCACTGACTCCGGCCGAACGCCGTGCCGCGGCGAACGGGGACGGCGACGCTGAAAACACGCCGTCGATTGACCGCCCGGATGAGCCGACTGATTCCGATCACGAGGTCGAAGTCAAGACCACATTGTCTCGCGGTCCCATGTTCTCTGAACTGCGTTGATATCTTTCACGCGTCGGCCCGCACGGGTCGGCGCGTTTTGCTGTCGCCGCTGAGTCATTGTGCCGCTGTGCCGCTGTGCCCATCGGTAGTGCACTGTCAGGGCATTGCGATTTGTTTTTCCGTTTGATCCAAGGACACCATGAGCACTTCACCACAGCCTTCTTCCTCCAAGCCGCGCACGGGTTTGGGATCTCTCGCATCGGTGGGAGACAATGACGATTTCTCAATCCTTATGGCCATTGGTGGCCCACGCGGCGTCGTCGAATCCATGCTGCCCGGCGTGGTGTTCGTGGTCATGTTCATCGTGACGAACAATCTGGAAGCCACAGTCATCGCATCGGCTGCACTGGCCGGCGTGCAGATCGTCATCCGTTTGCTGCAACGCCAGTCCATCATGGGCGCTGTTTCTGGAATCCTGGCGGTCGGTATCTGCCTGATTTGGGCTTGGCGCAGCCATGAAGCGCGCAATTATTACATGTTCGGGTTTCTGACCAATGCGTTTTACATTGTGTTACTTGGTATTTCGCAAGCAGTGCGCATACCTGGCTTGGGATTCGTCATTGAATTCATCCGTTCCCTGCCGACCGAACATTTCCGCGCCTGGTTGCGTTCATGGCGTGACGACCGTGCGCTCTACCGTGCATATCGCACAATCACTTGGCTCTGGATTGGCGTGTTTTCGTTGCGCCTGATTGTGCAAGTGCCACTCTATTTGGCCAACCAGGTCGCTTGGCTTGGTACCACGCGCCTGCTCATGGGCATTCCGTTCTGGGCTTTGGCAATCTGGATATCGTATCTGATTGTCGCCGACCCGATGCACCGTCACAAGCAACTTGAACTGGAGCAGGCTGAGAAGATTGGTGAGCAAGAAGGCGAAGAAATTGAACGAGACCGCCTTAACCATTCAATACACGAATCCTGAATAGTATGGTGAAATAAATGTCCTTTTGATGTATTCTCGCATCAGAAGGACATTTATTTTACCGAATGGCTGGTATCTGATTCTGTGCCGGTTGATTTAAAATAACCGTCATAGAATGGGTGTCAACCATTTGGCGCCATACAAGAAGGGGTTCGCATACCAAAACGATTCTTTCAGCTGCGTAGACACCGTTGTTGGACGCGCCGGTCAGTGCGATCTGCATGATCGCGGTAATGGGCGATTGCTCATCGAATACTGGGGAGAACGGGTAGGCGCAGTCATCTTCCGTACAAACATCCCAATCGGCTCAACAGGGGGGTAAGAGGGCGAATTCATTCAATGATCGTATCAATTTCCTCTTGGATTATGCTTCCACCCATCCTGATCATGCAATATCGCAACGGCAACGTGACATTTTGGAACGTTCACTGGCCAATGATGGCGTCATCACCAAAGCTGATCATGAACAAGCATGGAGCGATTTTTCCCAATGCCTGACCGATAAGGGATACAACCCACCCGTTTCCGTCCAGTACCAGGGTGGTATCCATGGCAACACCTTCATGGTTGACACGGGGGACCGCGGTGACGAAGTTTGGAACAAAGCGCAAAGTGATCTTTCGCATTGCCTGGATTTGGAGTTCCTCAACGTGGACGAGCTGTATCGCGCCGCCATTGGCAATCCACAGTTGTTGCAAGACAATAGTGCGGCGCTTGCGCAATGCCTACGCAGCAAGAACCTTGTGGCTCCGTCCTATACGTCCTCATGCTATCGGGAGGAAGAGCAGAGCGCGTTGGACTTGTATGCGCAAGAGATCACGGTCAGCAATAACATCGCGTCCGCCTGGGAAGCATCCAGGAAAGCATATACGTTCGATATTGATGCGCCAGACGTTCAGTTGTGTTTTATCACGAGCGGTATTGACATCCGTGCGCAAGATTCCACGAAAGAAGACGAGAACATATGGAAAGTATTTGACTGATCTTACGTGAGCTGCCCGAGGCTGGCGCGCTCGCTTGCGTTGTGCGGATGGTGCGGTTTGGGGCAGTTTCGTTGCGTTCAGAGGCGTTTGACCGTCAAAACTGCCCAGTGGCTTGCCGTTGATACGTTACGGAAAGCTGGTGGAGCTTCTTGGTGGCCATCGTGCGGTGGTGCGGAAATCATATAATAGATTGTTGTATTTCTGTACTTGCGATGAAGGACGGCAGCCGTGGAGAAAACATTGTGGATTGAACGATACGCGGACCAGGGTAGGTGCGTGGGCCACATTGAGGGGCGTGTGGTGTTCGTTCGATTCGCGCTGCCGGGGGAGCTCGTCAACGTGACGCTCGATGAACCGTACAACCGTGACGACCGGTTCTGGACGGGCGAAGTGACGCAAGTGCTCGAAACGAGCCCCGACCGCGTGACTCCTCAGTGGAAACTTGCCGGACCACTCAACGATGGTGGGGGATTGGGCGGCGCCGACCTGATCCATGTGAGTCGTGATGGGCAACTCAAGTGGAAAGCCGATGTGGTCAAGCAACAGATGCACCGACTCGGTCATCTGGACGTGGACGTGCCGATTGAAGCGCTGCCCGGCGACGACGAAACGGGCGGTTTGCACTGGCGTACGCGCATTGAACTGATTGCCGATGACCAAGGCAAGCCTTCAATGCGCCGACGCGGCAGTCACGTGCGAGTGCCAATTGACGACATGCCGCTGGCAAGCCAAGCGCTGCTGTCTGTGGCGCGCAACGAGCGCGTCTGGGACGGCGGGTTTGAACCGAACCAGCAGATCCGAATCGCAGTTCCTGAACCGCGTGACGTCTACGTGCCGCCCCAGCCCGACCTTGACTGGCTGGCGCAGGTAGTCGGCGACAACTATGCGATTCTTGTGGACGGGCAGGTCAAGGCCGGAAAACGCAACTTGACCGAAACTATTGATGTGCAAGGCCGAACGTTTACCTTCACGGTGGATGCGAACGGTTTCTGGCAAATGCATCGCATGGCTCCGCAGCGTCTGCCCGAGCATGTGCTGTATCTGGTACGTCTGGCATTGCAAGGCAAAACAGACCCGGTGATCTGGGACCTGTACTCGGGCTCGGGCCTGTTCACGCTGCCGTTGGCGGCACTGGCGGGAGCTGTGAACGGGGCGGATGGTACGGGCGCGCGCGTGCTGAGCGTGGAAGGCGCGCCGCAAGCCGTGAAGAATGCCCGTCTCAATATCAAGGCGGCTGGGCTGTCCAATGTGACGGCGCTGTGCGGTGACGTGGCCAAAACGTTGCACCATGTGCCAGCCGAGCTGGCCCATCCTGATGTTGTTGTGCTCGATCCGCCGCGCGCTGGCGCCAAAGCTCAGGTGTGCCGGCAGATTGCGGCGTCGGGAGCGCAAGCCGTCGTCTATATCGCCTGCGATCCCGCGAGCCTGGCACGCGACACGGCCACGTTGACCGAGGAAGGCTACGAACTGCGCGACATCCGCGCCTTCGACCTGTACCCGATGACCCATCACGTTGAGACGGTGGCGCTGCTGACGCGGGTGAACGAGCCATGATCAGCATCTTCGCAACAGTGCTGTCATATAAATAAGAATTGTAAAAGGCTACATTGATGCGATGAGAAATAAACTTGGCTAGATAGGTTCCGTTGTAAATGGGATAACAGTAATTGCATTTGCAGTGTGCATGCTGATTTCATATGATTTTGGGAGGTAATGTGTTTGTATATTTCTGGCAATCAGTTATGTGGTGATGACAGCGGCGTTTGTTGATAAATGTAACGAAAGCAGAAAGGCGGCAGGTCTTGCCGCCGCAATATTTGCGGGAATGTACGGTGTGAACTGCGCGACATCCGCGCCTTCGGCCTGTACCCGATGGCCCGCCATATGGAAACGGTGGTGTTGCCGTCAAAGAATAAGTGATAGAAGAGAGTGACGGTTGTGATGCTCCTCTTTCTGTAATCCAGCATTTCGGTAGCCCTGGAATGTATTGCGATTATGCGTACGATTTTGTGTGTGGCGGGTGCAGTGATCAGCGTGCAGCTTGTGAAGGGAGTTTGATATGGCTAAGATAACGAATCTTTGTGCGCGGATGGATCCCGATGTTAAGGAACGGGAGGAGTCCATCCTTGCTGCTCGGGGCATTCCTGCTTGATAAACAGATTATTCTTCAGAAGGGGCTGCCGTTTGATGTCAAGTTGCCGGAGCATCCCTTGGATGTCAAGCGCATGACACCCGCACAGTTTGATGCCGAAATGGAGCAAGGATATACGGATATGCAGTCAGGGGCCACGATATCGGCAAGCGAGGCATTTGCGGATATCCGCAAAGAATTCGGCGTATGAATTATGCAATCAACCTGACTGGCTGCCCAAGGTCGATGTTGAGAAGCACAAAATGATATCCCAATAAATATTATCGATTTAACTATGTGAACCAATGCAACATAGTAAAAATGGAAATGTGGATATGGATTACATCGGCAGTGAAGGAGGGGGGATCCATGGTTGGATTATGTATTAGAAAAATAAAGAGTAGCGAAATCCCTGTTTTGTCCAACTTTCTGTATGAGGCAATATTTATTCCTGATGGTGTCGAGCCGCCGCCAAGGGAGATTATCAATCAACCGGAACTTCAGATTTATATATCAAATTTTGGGGAATTCGATAATGATATTTGTTTTGTTGCGGAAGCTGACGACAGGATTGTCGGAGCGTGCTGGGTACGCATCATGAACGATTATGGGCATATCAATGATGAAACCCCGTCTTTTGCAATCGCTCTTTATAAGGAATACAGAAATCAGGGTATCGGTACGGCATTGATGGAAACCATGCTGAGGGAACTTCGGGAAAGGGATTATAAACAAGTGTCCTTATCGGTCCAAAAAGCAAACTATGCCGTGAAAATGTATGAGAATGTCGGATTTCAGATAATCGATGAAAACGAAGAAGAATACATCATGTCATGCGATTTATGAGGGGGAGCTGCCTTTATTCAATGGCTTGAATAGTTGCAGCTTGTCTATATGCTCCCTACGGCACCAAAATCGTGGATATATTTCCACATGCGCGGAGATTGGTTGATATGTTTTCCACTACAACCCGCGTCAATCCTATTGCCTTCTAGCATGCGGGGACTGTGGTGTTTATGATGAGGAAATGAGACATGCAGAAAGGTGTGCTGGATGGGGATTGGGTTGCGTATTGCATTGTTGCAGTTGCTGCCGGAGGCAACAATCGACAAGAACCGGCGCAAGGCATAAAGGAGGCAGCGGCAATGTTTGACAAGTTGCGTCTGAAGGACGTGCTCGTTTATTACAAGCTGGACTTTGTATCAAACGAGTGGGTAAATGAAAAATACAAATGGGAAGCCATCAAGGGCTTTCAGGATAATTGGGATGTGAACGCGGAGGATTTTGCAGGGATGTTGCATCGTTCTCTGGATAAGACGTTCAATCTGCTTGCGTCCATGAATAATTTCCCCCGCCGGATGATTGAGGGATTTGCCAAGACTGCTCCGGAGGAAGTCCGCGCCATGTTCATCGCTCTTTATGACGAGAGCAAGGATGTATATGACCGTATCAAGGGCTTTAAGGATCAGGCTTCCATCATGCTCGAAAAGTACGGTAATGGAGCAGCGCAGCATTATCAGTACGAGAATGCCATCAGCGTTTATTTGTGGCTTCGCTATCCGGACAAGCATTACATCTACAAATACGGTGAGGTCAAGACTGCTGCTGATGAACTGGGCAGCGATTACGCCTTTAAGAAGGGCGCTTACGCAGAGAACATTCGAAATGCCATCAAGCTTTACGATGAGATTTGTGATGAGCTGAAGCTGGATACAGAACTTGTGAATCTGTTCCGTTCGCAGCTGACAGATACCTGTTATCCGGATCCGGCACTCAAAACACTGGCGCTGGATGTCGGCTTCTACATCAGCCGGTACTACTCCCAGAAAAGCAGCGATGAGACACCTGTACTTCCCGGAGAATGGTTCCCGGAAGATTACGAGCCCGGCCTGACAGTAGATGACTGGATTGCCCTTCTCGGCGACAAGGATGTGTTCACAGAGAACAGTCTGGAGATTGTCCACCGGATGAAGGATTACGGTGGACAGGCTACATGCACACAGCTTGCCATTAAATATGGCAAGACAATGAACTTCTATAATAGCGGTTCTGTGGCTCTTGCGAGAAGAATCGTTGAGAAGACCGGATGCCCGGTCATGAAGTGGAACAATGGAAATGCCTGCTGGTGGCCTGTTCTATATGTTGGCAAGAATGCCGGAAAGGATGAGGAAGGCAGCTATATCTGGAAGTTAAGAGATGAGCTTTCAGAGGCTCTTGATAAGGTTGATCTCTCGCGGGTTCAGCTCTTTGTGGTTCCCGAAGGTGGAGACGACGACCATCATTATTGGTGGCTTAATGCCAATCCGAAAATCTGGAGCTTCTCCGGCATCGCTGTTGGTGAAGTCCAGGATTACACACTTTACAACGAGAACGGAAATAAACGCAGAATATTCCAGAACTTCCTTGATGCCAGACCGGGAGACATGGTAATCGGGTATGAATCCTATCCGGTTAAACAGATTGTAGCACTTGCCAAAATAAGCGCAGAACAGGACGGCGATAAGCTGTACTTTGAGAAAACGGAAGGTCTCACATCGCCGATTGATTATCAGACGCTCAAGGCCTGCCCGGAGCTGGAGAAGATGGAATACTTCGTCAATCCACATGGCAGTCTGTTCAAGCTGACAAAGGGCGAGTTCGATTTCATTATGGATATGATCCGTGAAGAGAATCCTCTCGCACCGGAGAAAGCTATTGATACGTACACGAGGAATGACTTCCTTGAAGAAGTGTATATGACCGAAGGCCGGTATGACCAGCTTGTGGCTGTTTTGAGAAACAAGAAGAATATCATTCTTCAGGGCGCTCCCGGTGTTGGTAAGACCTTTGCTGCAAAGCGCCTCGCATATTCCATGATGGGAGAAAAAGACGAGAACCGCATTGAGTTCGTTCAGTTCCATCAGAACTATTCCTACGAGGACTTCATGATGGGTTACAAACCGGTCGAGGATGGATTTGAACTGAAGAACGGCATCTTCTATCGTTTCTGCCAGAAGGCCGCAAATCAGCCGGACAAGGATTACTTCTTCATTATCGATGAAATCAACCGTGGAAACATGAGTAAGATTTTTGGTGAGCTTCTTATGCTCATCGAGAAAGATTACCGTGGGGTGAAAGCGACGCTGGCATATAACGGGCTTCCGTTTGCTGTTCCGGAGAATCTTTACATCATCGGCATGATGAACACGGCAGACCGCAGCCTTGCGATGATCGACTATGCCCTGCGTCGTAGATTCAGTTTCTTGGAAATGGAGCCGGGATTTGATTCTGACGGATTTATCCAGTATCAGAAGAGCTTGAACAATGAGACATTTAATGAGCTGGTCGAGAAGGTCAAGGAACTGAATAAGAAGATCGCATCGGATAAGTCTCTCGGTAAGGGATTCTGCATCGGACACAGCTATTTCTGCGGACACGACACCTGCACAGACGAATGGCTGCATTCTATCGTGGATTTCGATATTCTTCCGATGCTCAGTGAATACTGGTTTGACGACACGGCGGAGCTGCAGCGCTGGGAAAATATTCTTCACGGAGTATTTCAATGACAAAGGATAAGAGCATATTCATCAAGAATGTTTACTACATGCTCTCTTATGCCTTCACCACATTGCAGCAGTCGGATGACGATAAGATCGCCACGGAGAAATTTGAGAACATGCATAATCTGTTCGCGGCGATTCTCTCAAAAGGAATCGGGCGGCAGCTGAAGCAGGGACTTTACCGGGAGTACATGAACCGGAAAGAAGACCTGCCGGTGATGCGTGGCAAAATCGATATGCCGGGCACCATCAAAAATAAAATCGAGAAGAAGCAGCGTCTGACCTGTGAGTTTGATGAGCTTTCCGAGAATAATCTTCTGAATCAAATCCTGAAGACCACGGTCATGCTGCTTCTGCGACACACCGAGGTGGATGCGGATTACAAGAATGACCTGAAGAAGGAAATGCTATTCTTCTCCAATGTTGACGAGATTGAGCCGGTAGGAATCAAGTGGTCGTCCATTCGGTTTCAGAGGAATAATCAAACGTACCGAGTGCTTCTTGGCATTTGTCAGCTGGTGATTGAGGGAATGCTCCTGACAACAGACGACGGAGAATACAAGCTGGCGTCTTTCGTTGACGACCAGAGGATGAACCGCCTGTACGAGAAATTCATTCTGGAATACTACATCAAGGAACATCCGGAGCTGAAAGCCAGCGCCTCTCAGATACCGTGGGCGCTTGATGATGGAGCGGGCACACTCCTCCCGGTTATGCAGACCGACATCATGCTTGAGAACCAGTCGGGAGATACGGTGCTCATCATTGATGCGAAGTACTATACACATACGCTGGCCGAGAACCGCTTTAATGCCAGAATGCTTCACTCGGCAAATCTGTACCAGATTTTTACCTATGTGAAGAACAAAGATGCAGACATGGGCGATGATGAGCATTCGGTATCCGGCATGCTTCTCTACGCTAAGACAGAAGAAGAACTGCAGCCGGACTACATCTATCAGATGAGCGGCAATAAAATCAGCGTCCGGACACTGGACTTGAATAAAGAGTTCCCGGAAATTGCAAAGCAGCTCGACGACATTGCAACAGAACATTTTGGAGGTGTGTTATGAAGGTGTTTATTAATCGAACAAGATCAGGAGTAGATGCGACTGGCGAGTATGATCCAGATACGAAAGAATGTATCGTTAAAAAGGATCCAAAGTATCTGCGGAGGTTGCACATTCCGAGAAATTTAGAGGAGCGAATACTATAGAGAAGTACCGTGCTGAATATGTGAAGGGTGGCGTGGTATCAAAAGACGTTCATTTCAAGAGTGCATCGACGGCGGCAAACTTCGTCACCGGTGCAAGTACCAATGGAATGGCAGCATGGAAGACTAAGGATGGCAAAAGCATAAAGGATGCTCTTGTCGATTAAACATTTTAAGGTTTCCTACACAATTTAAGGATACCTGTACATTTTAAGGATTGCCATTTAGGGGTTTCGGGAAGGAGGCACAGCCGGAATGAGTACAGCGACAGCAAGAGCGTATCTGCCGTATTTCGCAGGCCGGTTTATGCCTTTTGAAATGCGGAAAAGCCCTCAGAATAAGGCTTTCTACGGGCATAAGACTACATATTCGGGAGAAGCACATTGTATTAAAGACAGAGTCTTGTTAGACCCGACGTGCGGAACGGCCGGTTTCCTGATTTCGGCGATGCATCGCATGTTGACCCTTGCCGATACGGACGCCCAGAAGAAGAACATCAAGAAAAAGCAGTTGCACGGGTTCGAGTTGCAGAGCAACATGTTCGCTGTCGCCGCTGCGAATATGATTCTGCGCAAGGACGGCAACAGCAATTTGGAATGCTGCGATTTTCTTCGCAAGAATCCCGCTCAGGTACAGCTCAAGGGCGCGACGGTCGGACTGATGAATCCGCCGTACTCTCAAGGCACGAAGGCGGACCCCGAGCAGTACGAGATTTCCTTCATCGAGCACATGCTGGACTCGCTGGCAATCGACGCACGAGCCGCTGTCATCGTGCCGCAGTCTTCCATGACGGGTAAGTCGAAGGCCGAGTAGGCATATAAGGCGAGCATCATGAAGAAGCATACGCTGGAGGGTGTTATCACGTGCAACACCGATACATTCTACGGGGTCGGCACGAACCCTGTTATCGCGGTCTTCACGGCGCATGAACTGCATGATGAGGACAAGGTGTGTAAGTTCATCGACTTCCGTGATGACGGTTACGATGTTCGCGCTCACGTCGGCTTGGTCGAGGGCGATTCGGCGAAAGACAAGAGACAGCACTTGCTGATGTGTGGTTCGGGAACGCCGAGGCTCCGTCGAAGTTCTGCGTGGAATCCACGGTGAAGGCCGATGACGAGTGGCTGCATTCGTTCTACTACTTCAACGATGAGATTCCGACGGATGCAGATTTCGAGAAAGCTATCGGCGATTACCTGACTTTCGAGTTCTCGATGGTCATGCAGAACCGTGAGTACCTGTTTGAAGGGGGTGACGGTGATACAGAGTCTTGATGCGAAGACGTGGGCACAACTGTCTGCTTTTGGCGACGACGCCCCGTTGTGTATCAAAACGACTGATAGCAGCATTGACGGTGTTCGTCTAATAGATGATGACGAGAAATCTGTTCCGTATGTTACTCATTCTGATTCAAATAACGGTTTGGCTCGTTTTGTAAGCCCAAAGAACTATGAGTTCGGTAGCGATGATGGCGGATGTATCACTGTCGGTCTGGATACGCAGACGGCGTTCTATCAGCCTCACAAGTTTGTTACTGGGCGAAACATACAAGTTATTACTGGTGAAAGCCTGAATGAAGATGTTGCCCAGTTTATGGTGCCAATTTTACGTCAGCAGATGACGGCAAAATTTAACTGGGGAGGCAATGGCGCAACGCTTGGTCGAATGAAATGCCTGACCGTTATGCTTCCCGTCACTGATTCCGGCGAGCCTGATTACGCGTATATGGCGGAGTATGCACAGCAGAAGCGTGACGCGATGTTGGATAAATATCGCAAGTATGTCGAAGCACACGTTGCAGAGCTGGGAGAGCTTGTAGAGATTCCGACGTTAGATGAAAAGGAATGGGCCGAGTTTCCATTGAATGATATTTTTACGGTCGGAGCAGGTAAGCGTTTGGAAACACGAAATAAAATTCCCGGAACACGTCCGTTCATTGGTGCGACAGACAACGGTAACGGAGTGACAGGTTTTGTTGGCAATGATAACGCGTCAAAGGACAGCAATGTTTTGGACGTTAATTATAATGGCGCACCTTGTATCGCGTTTTATCATCCATATGAGTGTATTTTTACGGATGATGTGAAGCAACTATCTCTTCGCAATTATAAAAACAATAAGTTTGTTCTGCTGTTTTTTGCATCGTTTTTTGCTCAACAACGCTCGAAATATAGTTATGGCTACAAGTTTAAGGAGAAGCGTATGCTAAGGCAAAAGCTGATGCTTCCCGTCGATGATGCAGGTGAGCCTGATTATGTGTATATGGAGCAATATGCAAAGAACATGATGCTCCGTAAGTACAGGCAATATCTCGCGTTCTTGGAGCGAGATGCCGAAGAATAATTACAACGTGGGCCGCCGACGTTCCTATGGGCGACGGGCTTTATAATTAAATGCGTATTTTCGCAATTTATCAATCAAAGGAGATTGTTATGAGCACAAATCAGAAATCATGGGAGGGGTTGGCACACAAGGCCAAGACCTGCTTCCTGTACGTTCGCGTCTCCACGAAGATGCAAGTGGAGAATGGCGAGTCAATCGAAGCGTAGCTCTACGACCTGCGCGCGTATGCGAAGCGTGAGAACCTGCGCATATTGCACGAGTACATAGATGATGGCTACTCGGGCAAGAACATCACGGGACGTCTTCACTTCCAAGAGATGATGGAAGAGATAAAATCCGGCGTCCGCGTTGATTATGTCCTTGTGTTCAAGCTGAGCCGTTTTGGGCGTAACGCGGCAGATGCCCTCTCGTCGCTTCAGCTCATGCAGGACTTTGGCACGAACCTCGTCTGCGTCAAGGACGGCATCAACAGCGAAGCCCAGATGGGCAAGATGATGATTGCGTTCATGTCGGCGTTCGCCGGGATGGAGCGCGAGAACATTCTCGTTCAGACAATAGCGGGGCGTGAGCAGAAGGCCCGCGAGGGCAAGTGGAACGGCGGTCAGGCGCCTTTCGGCTACAAGCTCGTCAAGGACGAGAAGGGCAAGGGGCATCTGGAAATCGACGAATCCGAGGCGGAAAGCGTCCACATCATATTCCACGAGTACACCGAGAACGGCAAGGGCGTTATGGCGCTGGCGTCTTGGCTCAACGCGCAGGGGTACCGCAAGGCGGTGCGCGTGTACGAGATGCTGGACGAGTTCCGCGAGCATTTCGACGAGTACGACCCCGCGCAGCAGAAGGAGATTCTGCGACAGGTGGTTGAGAGCGCAGAGATAAATCCCGATGCGAACCCGAAGAAGAGCGATACGATTGTGACCAGAGTGCGCTTCAAGTGTCCCGTGTCCTTCTATCCCACGTTGCCCGAAGAGGCTTATGATTTGCTCGGCATCAAGGAGTTCAACCGTCTGGAAACAACGGAGTATGTGCCTGATGACAATTCTCGGGTTGAGGAAGATACCGTTGAGGCGGTGGCGCTGCTGACGCGAGTGAACGAGCTATGATCAGCATCTTCGCAACAGTGCTGTCATATAAATAAGAATTGTAAAAGGCTACATTGATGCGATGAGAAATAAACTTGGTTAGATAGGTTCCGTTGTAAAAGGGATAACAGTAATTGCATTTGCAGTGTGCATGCTGATTTCATATGATTTTGGGAGGTAATGTGTTTGTATATTTCTGGCAATCAGTTATGTGGTGATGACAGCGGCGTTTGTTGATAAATGTAACGAAAGCAGAAAGGCGGCAGGTCTTGCCGCCGCAATATTTGCGGGAATGTACGGTGTACTCGTCCTGATTGTTTACTATACGCAGTGCACTACCGTTATCAACAAACAATTGAATCAGCAGGAAGCAAAAATATTGAATTATAAAATATGGGAATGCTGTTTAATCTTGACCTTCTCAGTTATGGTATGCTGGTTCTCTCGACTTTTTATCAGTTTGACAATCGTGACAAAGAACGGCAGAAATTAAGCGCTTAAAATACTTCTTCTGATTCACGGAGTATTGTTCATAAGCTGTCTGATTATGCCTATGACAGGTATGTTCAGTGTTTCTGATCAAAAAGACACTATGGGCGGTATGATTGCTCTGGGGTTTTGGCGTGTTGTATTATCTATCGATAAGCATTTTATCGTTTTTCCATGTTGAGCATGCAAAGTAATTGTTGCGCATTCTCGTGATATGTTCCCTGCACCGGTAAAACGTGGATATGTTTTACGCGTGAGTCAGCAAGGGCAATAGGTGCTGACCGAGATTGGCGGCGCCGTCGGCTCCGTGCACGAGGACGATGATGTTGAAAAGGCGTATCAAAACATTGTAAATACCATTTATGTGCGGTACAGATTGGATAGAGGCGCTCAATGAAAAGAATTATAAAAAGTATGGAAGATGCATATTGGCTCCATCATTAGATCTTGTGGAACGGGTGTTCGCGGATTACGACTCCGAGGAGGAGGCAAAGGTGGTCCGTAGTTTGGTTGAAGAAATACGCTCAAAACAATATTACATTCCTGCACTGGAGCTTATTATGGTGGATGATACTGATTCTGTTGTTGGATATGCAATGTTTTCGCGTTTTCAACTCGAAGGTAAATTTGATGAGGAATTGTTGATACTTACTCCTGTTGCAGTAAAAACGGAATTGCAACGGCGGCATATTTCTAAAGATCTCATTGAAGCTGGATTTGAGAAAGCAAAAGAGATGGGCTTTAAGGCCGTGCTTGTGGAAGGAAACCCGCAAAACTATAATGCGCGAGGATTTGTTACAAGTGCTGATTATGGAATTGTGGCAGGTCCTGATATTCATCTTCCAGATATCAATTGTTTGATGATCAAAGAGCTGGAGGAGCATGCCCTGGAACACATCAAGGGAGTTGTGGATTATTCGTTCTATAGTATGTTGCGTTAGTTGCAGCCTCGTATTTTACTAATACATTACTTGATTAATATTGTGATTCATCTCATGGATACGTTTGTAGGTGCAACAAAGTCGGTTGATAAGTGTTCAACTGCAGACGCCATCAATCCCATGCCTTCAAAGCGTGTGATTCTTATGACATTCATTATGTACATAACCTGTGGATCCCAGTATTGTAAGGCTTCATATTGGATTGTAACCGAAGTCTCACCACGTGGGTCACGAGGTTGTGTCGATTGTCACGCAAAGTGTACCGCGATGTTTGCTGCATGAAAACACATAAGGCATATAACATATAAAGGGAGCGGCTCCGATTGGGGCCGCTCCAATAATTATTCTTTGAAGATATCTGAATGTGAACCGGTATCAACTAAAGTTAATGTTAATATATCGTTTTCAATCAGATAGACGAGAAGCCAGTCAGGCTTGATGTGGCACTCTCTGAATGTGGAGAGATTGCCAGACAGGTTATGGTCGTGGTACTTTTTTGTCCAGCTGCTTACCTTGGCGCAACTGATCGATGACATCGTCTAACAGCGAGATATCAAGACCGCGCTTCTTCATAAGCTTGTAGCTCTTCTTAAAAGTTGCAGTGAACTTGACCTTATACATCATGATTCCAATGCTGACTTAAGGTCTTTCATACTGGTGTAACCGGGCGCATCGGGGTCATGCGATACCCGCACAGCTTCAGCCATTGCGTCGAGAGTTTGTTGGCTATATTGAGGCATCTCAATGGGGAAGGGAAGCCCTCCACGAAGGACACACTGATGAAGAAATAGATTCACCGCGCCAGACATGTCGAGACCAAGGTTCTTGAATAAGGCGGCAGCTTCTTTCTTAATATCTGCATCAATGCGGATTTGTGTAGGTGCTGTAACCATGGTATCAACTCCTTACCTTTGAAGTTGCCCTCATTGTATTCACTAATGTTTACAACGTCAATCGATTTAGCAATTCTTTGTAAGATACTGAGACGTGCGTATTCATCGTCACATGCGATGCCGCAGTCCTGGCGCGAGATGCGGCTACCTTGATTAAGGGAGGGTATCGGTACGGCATTGATGGAAACCATGCTGAGGGAACTCGGGAAAGGGATTATAAACAAGTGTCCCTATCGGTACAAAAAGCAAACTATGCCGTGAAAATGTATGAGAATGTCGGATTTCAAATAATCGATGAAAATGAAGAAGAATACATCATGTCATGCGATTTATGAGAGGAGTGCGGTGCAGGCAACACGTTCCGACGTCCGGCCATGTACGGCAAACTCTTGGATGAGGAAGTAAACGCTCCGTTCATCAGGCCTTGCGCAAGAAGATGAACGCTAGCCACAGCGGAGATTCTCAAGAGTAGCCGGCAAACTGCTGAGCTGGGCACAGGCGCTGAGCGCAATGGGGATGTCGGGCGGTCGAAACTGGCTAAAGTGGGGAGCATGAAGGCACATCGTAACAAGCGCAACGCACGTAACAAGCGGAACAGTCATGGTTTGGTCGCGGCTCTGGCCGCTCTGTCGTTGACGGTAGCCGGGGCCATGATGTTGGCTTCCTGCTCGCCGTCCGGGCATGCGGTGGGCGATACACAATCGGTCAAGGCGTCGCCAACGCATGACCAGATTCAAGGATCCACAGTGACGGTCGGGTTCATTGGCAGTGCGCAGGGCGGTGCCGACGAGTTGGTGCTCGATGCTTGCAAGCGCGCCGACATTAATGCCGCGTATGTATCCATGGAAGGCAAAAGCGGCGCGGACCTGGTCAAAGCCCAGGTTGCCGGTATTGACGACATAGTGCATCGTCACATGAATATCGTCATGATCAGCGCACTGGATATGGCCGGGGATGATGCCCACGAGTTGACACAAGCGCTTGAGAACGCACGCAACGCCGGAGTAGCGGTGGTGCTGCTCAACCCTGTGGATGAACCACAGGACTCCAATCTCTATGCGGCCGCGCTGCGCATCAATGACCGTATGATGGACGCTCAGCCCATTGGCGACGTGCTGATGACAATCGCCAAAGACGATCCCCACGAGAAGGACATCACCGTCTCCACACTGCAATAACAGCCGCTTTCAGCTGCGTTTCCTGTATGTCTATTATGTCTTCCGGTCATTCGGCATGAGGAAACTCAGTTGTTGGTTCATGTCGGCGAATGAAATCGCCCATGCCGGGAACAGTGAATGCTGCGCGGCCAAATGATGGTGAATAGATGAGGCCATGTGCCATGAGAATCTGGCGAGTGTTGCTGATTTGCGTTGTGGTTTTCCCTAAGGCGGCCGCCCCATACGCTTGAATGAAATACGGATATCCTTTGGTTTGCTCCCACAGCACACCCAAGGCGTCAGTGGTGAATGTGCGTCCATTCTTGGCTGCAGTCTGCATAAACACTTCGTCGGTCTGCTCACGTGTGAGATTGGCCAGCGTCTGATAATGGAACAACCGTTCCGCATATGACTTTGATTTAGTGAGCACTCCGGGCAAATTGGGCAATCCGCTACCCACAATGAAGAACGGCAACTTATACAAAGTTATAACGAGTTATACGCAGATTGCAGACTTTCTTGGTAGGTATACATACTTATACAGAAATATCAACACTGGATTTGTCTGGCTACAGTTTGCGTTGCCTCCTAGTGCCGCTGCAATCCCCGCATGAGGGAGCGCGGCTCACTTCGCATAATTTGAATCCTTCGTGAGGATGATGGGCAGCGGCCGCCCATTTGCGGTAGGGTAAACAACCATGACCACTTCGCCGAACGCCCCCGAGACAGGTTCGTCCGCAACACCATCCGCAGTAGCAGGAGCATCAGGACCATCTGCGACGCCAGCAACCTCCAATAACGGCGACGTATCGCTGCCGGCCGTCACTGAGGACGGCTTGAGCCAAGCGCAAGTTGACCAGTGCCGCGAAGCAGGACAAACCAACTTTGTCAAGGACGAAACGTCGCGCTCGCTCGCAGACATTGTGCGCGCCAATGTGTTCACGTTGTTCAACGGCATCATCCTGACGGCCATGGTGCTCGTGCTGATCACAGGCTCCTGGAAAGACGCCGTGTTCGGTTTCGTCATCATCATCAACACAGGCATCGGCATCGTCACCGAATTGCGGGCCAAACACACGCTTGACAGACTCTCGATCCTCGTCGCATCCGACTACATGGTGCGTCGCGCGGGGCACAACATCGCCGTCTCGCACAACGACATCGTGCTCGGCGACCTGCTATGGCTGCGTTCGGGCGAACAAGTTCCAGCCGACGCCAAAGTGGTGGACAACTGGGGGCTCGAGCTAGATGAATCGATGATCACCGGCGAGTCGCGCACGGTGCGCAAAACAGTGGGAGACAAGGTGTTCTCGGGATCCACGGCCGTGTCCGGCATGGCACTCGTACGCGTTACGGCCGTCGGCGCGCACAGTTACGCCGCGGAGTTGACAGCACAAGCCAAGGTCTACAAAAAGAACATTTCCGACCTCAACCGCGGCATCAACACAATTTTGAAGTTCATGACGTTCCTCGTCGTGCCGCTGTGCGTGCTACTGATCTGCACACAGATGAACACGGTCGGCGGTTGGGGACACGCGTTCGCCACGGGGGCCTGGCGGCAGGCTGTTGTCTCATCCGTCGCGGGCGTGGTGGGCATGGTGCCGGAAGGCCTCGTGCTGTTGACATCGCTGAATTTTGCGCTCGCGGCCATCCGTTTGGCGCGCAAGTCTACGCTTGTGCAAGACCTTGATTCCGTGGAGACGCTCGCCCGCGTCGACGCGCTCAATTTGGACAAGACCGGCACGGTTACTGACGGCGGCATCGAGTTCGACAACATTGTTGCGTTGACGCCCTCTCAGGATTCTTCTGATTCCCGCCAACCCACCATGGGCGCCGTGCGCCAGGCATTGGCTGACCTCGCGAATGAGGAAAACCCCAACGGCACAGGCAAAGCCGTGCTCGAAGGCTTAGGCGTACAAGGCGTCAAGCCCGGCTCGGTCGATGCTCGCGTGCCATTCTCGAGCGCACGCAAATGGAGCGCCGTGGCCTACGCCACGCCCACGATGGGCCTTGATGACAGCCAAGGCGTGTGGTATATGGGTGCTCCCGAAGTGCTGCTCACCGCTATCGGTGGCGACCACGACGATGTGTTGGACACCGTCAACCAGTATGCAAACCAAGGCAACCGTGTATTGCTGATCATGCATGTGCGTCAAACGGTGGCCGATAGTGTGCCTGATGGGTTTGAAACAAATCCAGCTGTGGACGCCCAAGCGCAACCCGTGGCACTCGTGCTGTGTTCGGAGCGCATCCGTTCCGATGCGCAGCCCACGCTGGCATGGTTCCGTGAACAAGGCGTGCGATGCCGCATCATTTCCGGAGACAATCCTGTTACGGTGGGAGCCATTGCCGCCAAGGTGAAACTCACAGGGGAGCGCGAACCGGTTTCGATGGACGCACGCAAGCTGCCAGAAGACATCAACGAGCTGGCTGAAGTACTGGAAGGCGTTGATGTGTTGGGCCGTGTGTTGCCTGAACAGAAGAAAGCCATTGTGCAAGCGTTGCATGCGGGCAACCATGTGGTGGCCATGACGGGCGATGGTGTCAACGATGCGCTGGCCATCAAGGAAGCCGATCTGGGTATCGCGATGGGCAATGCGGCGCCGGCCACCAAAGCCGTGGCTGAAGTGGTGCTTGTGGATTCGAAGTTCTCGCATTTGCCCGATGTGGTGGCGCGCGGCCGTCAGGTCATGGCCAACATGGAACGTGTGGCGAGTTTGTTCCTCGTCAAGACTGTGTATTCGGCGCTAATCTCGTTTGGCGTGGTGCTTACGGCCATTCCATACCCGTACCTGCCACGCCATATTTCATATATTGGCGCATTGACGATTGGCGCCCCGGCTTTCTTGCTGGCATTGGCCCCCAACACGAGGCGCTACATCCCAGGGTTCTTGCGACGCGTCTTTGCGTTCGCGTTGCCGTGCGGTATCGCCACGGCATTGGCTGTGCTGGTTGCCGCATGGGGCATTCCAGCGTGGCTGGGATGGAATGTGGACACGGACAATGCCGATTTGTTGCGGTTGCGTTCGATTTGCGCGTTGGTGTTGTTGCTGATGGGTGTTCTTGTGTTGGCGCGTGTAGCACGGCCGTTGCGTTCGTGGCGAGGCGGCCTTGTTGCCGCGTTTGCTGCGGTGGCCTGTTTGGGCATCAGCATTCCGTTTGTTTCTGCATTCTTTGAGCTACACTGGCCGACGGGGGTGGCTGTCTTGCCGGCATTGGCCGCACTGGCGCTGGCCGTAGTGCTATTTGCATTGAGTGTGTGGTTGATTCCAAAGATTTTGCCCCAGCTGTTTGCGCTCGTCTCATATGTCAAGCGCCGGTTCAGTCGTGCGCGAACATGATAGGTACGCTGAAGCGAGCAGGGCGGCATGGCTGACCACCCGCAGAACGGAGCAGAACATATGACGTTGCGCGAAAGCCAACTAGATACGCTTACCGTGGGTTCGACCACGTTTGACTACTATCGCATCGCTGATTTGGCGGGTATTGACCATCTGCCGTATTCGCTCAAGGTGCTCGTGGAAAACCTTGTGCGCAATGAGGATGGCGCCAATATCACTGACCAGCATGTGCAGGCGCTGTTGGATTGGGATCCGGCTGCCGACCCGAGCCATGAGATCCAGTTCACGCCGTCCCGCGTGGTCATGCAGGACTTCACAGGTGTGCCTTGCGTGGTGGATTTGGCCACGATGCGTGACGCCGTCAAGAAGCTCGGTGGCAACCCTGAGGTCATCAATCCGCAGGTACAGTCCGACATGATCATTGATCATTCGGTGCAGATTGACAAGTATGGTGTTGCCGACGCCGTCGAAGTCAACATGGACATCGAATACCAGCGCAACGGCGAGCGCTACCAGTTCCTACGTTGGGGCCAGCAGGCATTTGAGAACTTCCGTGTTGTGCCGCCGGGAACAGGCATCATCCACCAGGTCAATATTGAGTATTTGGCTCGCGTGGTCATGACGAAGGCTCAGCAGGACGGCAATACGCTGGCCTATTTGGATTCGTGTGTAGGTACTGATTCGCATACGACAACGGTCAACGGCTTGGGCGTGCTCGGCTGGGGTGTTGGCGGCATTGAGGCTGAGGCCGCTATGCTCGGACAGCCGATTTCGATGCTTGTGCCGCGCGTGGTGGGCTTCAAGCTCAAAGGTTCAATTCCTGAGGGTGTGACGGCCACGGATGTGGTGTTGACCATCACCGACATGCTGCGTCAGCATGGTGTGGTCGGCAAGTTTGTGGAGTTCTATGGTGAGGGCATCGCTTCTGTGCCGCTGGCCAACCGTGCGACGATTGGCAACATGAGCCCTGAGTTTGGTTCGACGTGTGGCATTTTCCCGATTGACGATGTCACGTTGGATTATTTGCGTTTGACGGGCCGCTCCGATGAGCAGGTTGAACTCGTCAAGGCGTATGCGAAGGCGAACAAGCTGTGGCATGATGTCAACGATCCGGATTATGTGGAGCCGCGCTATTCGGAATACTTGGAGCTGGATTTGTCGACGGTCGTGCCGTCGATTGCTGGTCCGAAGCGTCCGCAGGACCGTATTGCGTTGAGCGAGTCGAAGCGTGTGTTTGAAGAAACGTTGCCGGGTTATGTCACTGACAAGACGACGCGTGAACCTGTGGCTGTCAGCACGGATTTCCGTGGTGATTTCGAACTGACGAATGGTGATGTGGCCATCGCATCGATCACATCGTGCACGAACACGTCGAACCCGTCGGTCATGATTGCCGCCGGTTTGTTGGCGCGCAATGCGGTGGCTCGTGGTTTGAAGCCCAAGCCGTGGGTCAAGACGTCGCTGGCTCCGGGTTCGCAGGTTGTCGCTGATTATTTGCAACAGGCCGGTTTGCAGGATGATTTGGACGCGTTGGGCTACCAGCTCGTCGGCTTCGGCTGCGCCACTTGCATTGGCAATTCGGGTCCGCTGCTGCCGGAGATTTCCGAAGCGATCAACACGAACGACATGACGGTCACGGCGGTGCTGTCGGGCAACCGTAACTTTGAGGGCCGTATCAGCCCTGATGTCAAGATGAACTATCTGGCTTCTCCGCCACTCGTTATCGCCTATGCGTTGGCTGGTACGATGGCGTTCGATTTTGAAACCGAACCGTTGGGCCAGGATGGTGAAGGCAAGCCGGTGTTCTTGAAGGACATTTGGCCTACGAATGAGCAGGTCGAACAGGTTGTGGCTGACAATGTCAACCGCGAGATGTTCCTCAAGGATTACGCTTCGGTATTCGATGGCGATGCGCGTTGGAAGGGCCTCGACGTGCCTGAAGGCGAGCTGTTCGCTTGGGATCCGGATTCGACGTATGTGCGTCAGCAGACGTTCTTTGATGGCATGACGGCACAGCCGGCTCCTGTGGAAGATGTGCGTGATGCGCGCGTGCTGGCTTTCCTCGGCGATTCGGTGACGACCGACCATATTTCGCCGGCTGGCGCGTTCAAGGCGTCGAGTCCTGCTGGCCAGTATCTGGTGGAGCATGGTGTGCAGCAGAAGGATTTCAACTCCTACGGTTCGCGCCGTGGCAACCATGAGGTGATGGTACGTGGCACGTTCGGCAACATCCGTTTGCGCAACCTGCTGCTGGGCGCCGTTGGTGAAGAGATCACACCAGGCGGTTACACCTATGACTTCCTGGAGATGAAACCGACGACCATTTATGAGGCGTCCCGCAATTACATCGCCAATGATGTGCCACTCGTCGTGATTGGCGGCAAGGAATACGGCACAGGCTCCTCGCGTGACTGGGCGGCCAAGGGTACGGCCATGCTTGGTGTCAAGGCTGTGATTGTGGAAAGCTTCGAACGAATCCACCGTTCCAACCTGATCGGCATGGGCGTGCTGCCGTTGCAGTTCCCCGAAGGCGAATCAGCCACGTCGCTGGGACTGGACGGCACTGAAACTTACAGCATCACTGGCATCACTGAGCTTAACGAAGGTGTGACACCGAAGACTGTGCATGTTGACGCTACGCACGCTGATGGATCGCATACCGAGTTTGAAGCTGTGGTGCGTATCGATACTCCAGGTGAAGCCGACTACTACCGTAACGGCGGCATCCTGCAGTATGTGCTGCGCAACCTGATGAAGGGCTAAGTTGACCTAAGCCCACGGATATTCCTGTATGGCAGCCCGGACCTTTACGGTCCGGGCTGCTGTGCATTGGAACGACACTACATGGGTTTGGCAACGTATGGGATGCGTGGATTGAATCGTCATGCAACGCAATGAGGCAATAGCTGAACATGTAAGTACTGTGCGCATGCGTTGACGGTTAAGATGGGCGCATGACTGAATTGAAACGTGCTTTGCTTGTTGTTGATGTGCAACCGACATTCTGTGAAGGGGGAGAGCTCGGTGTGGAGGGTGGCAACGCCGTAGCTGAAGCGATCGGGACGTTCGTGCAACAGTATGGTGACCAGTATGCGCTGATTGTGACGACGCAGGATTGGCATATTGAACCGGGGCCGCATTGGTCTGAACAGCCGGATTATGTGGACACCTGGCCGGTGCATGGCAAGGCTGGCACACCAAACGCGCAGCTGCATCCGGCGATTGCCGCGCTCGGGTTAGATCACCATATCAAAAAAGGCCAGTATTGCGCGGCGTATTCTGGTTTTGAAGGCATTGAAGACAACACTGATGATGTCCCTACACGCGAACAGGTTCAGGCACATGCCTCGCAGACGTTGGAACAGTTGCTGCGTGACCATGACATCACCAGTGTGGATATTATGGGCATCGCGTTGTCGCATTGTGTGCGTGACACGGCATTGGATGCGCAACGCTTGGGATTCGAGACGCGGGTCTATACGGATTTGAGCGTGCCGGTAAGCGTGGAACTGGGCGAGCAGGCTGTGCAACGCATGGCGCAATCCGGTATCACGCTGCTTGAAGGAGACGAGTATGTCGATTAGCGCGAGTGAACAGCCGCTGGCCAAAGTATTTACAGCCGACTACCGATTCGTGGTGCCATCATTCCAGCGCGCCTACCAGTGGCGTCGCACGCAAATGAGCCAACTCATTGATGATGTCATCGACGCATGCAGCGCCAAGCTGAGCCAATACTTCCTCGGGTCGTTGATCCTCGTGCGTGAGGACGGCGCCCGCTATCAGGTCATTGATGGTCAACAGCGGCTGGTGTCGCTGACAATCCTGTTCGCTGTGCTGCGCTATCTGGAAGACGACCCACAGTTGGAAGAAAGCCTGGCGGGACTCATGGTCGAAACCGGCGACAAGTTGCGCGGCATCACGCCTGAACCGCGTGTGCATTTGCGTGAACGTGATGAAGAGTTCTTCCGCGAGTATGTGCAGCAAGGCAATCTGGAAGCGCTGTTCGATTTGCATGACACGGATTGTGCGACACAAGCCCAACGCAACATCATGGATAATGTGCGCTACGCCTATGATGAGCTGGCCAAAATGAGCGATGAGGAACGTCGCGTTGTCGCATCGTTCCTTGTCAATAACGTGATGCTCGTGATTGTGGTCACCGATGATTTGTCGGGCGCCTACCGCATTTTTGATGTGATGAACATGCGCGGCATGCCATTGACGGCATCGGACGTGTTCAAAGCCAAAGTCATTGCGCATATTCCACAATCGATTCGTGAAGCTTATGCGTCGCGCTGGGATGACATCATGGAACCGTTCGGTGATGATGCCGCCCGCATTGAACGCTTCTTTGAAGACATGCATCTGATTATCACGCATCAGCCGATGTGTGAACAGCCGATTGCTGATTTTTCCGATGCGGTGCTCGTACCATGCTTTGACCATGGCGAAGCCATGAACTTTGTGGATGCGACATTACGGCCGTATGTGGCGGCGTGGGAAATGCTGGAACATCCGACCAGCACCGTATTGCCAACGAATGTGCAAAACCTGTTGGCCGGTCTTAACGATTATCCGACGCAGGATTGGCGCCCTGTGGCCATGTGGGCGCTCAACCACACAATCACGAACCTTGACGACCCCGACACTCAATTGTTTGCCGATGACGCCAAGCGTGACCGTGCCGTACCCGCACAACTGCATGACATGCCGTGGCTGTCGGAAGTCTTGGAAGCGCTTGACCGTGTCACCGGCATCGATGCGCTCAATGGTGAGGCCACATTGCGTCGCCGTCAACGCGCATGCATGGTAGTGCGTGACTTGGAACGTCATCTGCCGGTACGCCGTATTGTAGGGTTTTCCGTTTCCCCCGATGAGCAGCGTTCCGCAATGATGCATTTGCGTGGCGAGCTGACAATCAGTGATGACATGAAACGGTTGCTGCTGGTCCGGGCCAACGAGCAGCTAGCCGGCCATGCGATTGACCGACCGCGCAGTCTCAATGTGATTCGTTTGTTGCCCGAACGGTTGGGCACAACCTCATCGTTCTCATCATGGACGCCAAGCCAATACGATTATTGGGTGGACCGCATTGGCAATTACGTGCTGACCCAGGCTGGCGAGCGCAGTTTCACCTCACTCAATGATTTTGGTGCGCGACGCGATCGCATGGTGCAAAGTGTCAGTTCACGCCGTTTCCCGCTGACCGAGCAGCTGACACAGTTGGTGCAGTTGACTCCCGATGCGTTGCAGCAGCGCCAGCATGAGACGTTGCAACTCATTGCGCAAGCGTGGAATATTCGCTATGACGCCCCGGCTGGTACCGGAACGAATAGTGATGATGCTGATGATGCCCATAATGCCGGCACGCATCGTGCACGCCCGAATTCCAAACGTGTCACTGTCGCCCAAGCTGTACGCGCCGGCCTGTTGACCGTGGGGGAGACGCTCGTGTGGGATCGGCCGCGTAAACATGAGCATTGGGAAGTGACGGTGACCGCTGACGGTTTGCGGTTGCCTGACGGCCGTGAATTCTCAAGCCCCACTTCGGCTGCGAAAGCGGTCAGTGATGGTGGTTCAGCCAAAATCGATGTGTGGAAGCGTCCTGCTACCGGTCAATCATTGGCTGATATTTGGAAGACCTATCGCCGTCACCATGCGTGACATGCGGCGAACGCGTTGATGATGTTGGCTGCAGTGTAAGGCCGAACAACCAATCTTCATATGCCGGCGAGTTTTCCGGCATTGTTGTTGGATGTCATATATACAGAAGGGGCTGGAAGCGCTAGGCTTCCAGCCCCAACTGTGCGTGCCATGCAAGACGGGAAAGGCACGCACATTTATTCGGTCAGGCTTCGATGAGTTGGGTCACCCCTGAAGCCTCGAGTGATGGCCGTGTGCGCCGCAGTTTGGACACGGCCAAGCCGATCAGGATGAATGTGGCGCCGAACAAGGCGACGAGCAGGCAGTTCTGGGCCCATGCCCCGATATCCAAGCGCCCGTTTTCGCCACTGATCGCATCGATGGACTGGCAGAGCCACCAGCCTGGTGTGAGTTTGCCGATGGCAATCATGAAATCAGGCATCATGCTAATCGGGAAAGCGACGCCCGATGTGAACATGACGAGCAAACCATACACATTGCCTGCGGCGTTGACGACCACGTCGTTGCTCGACAGCATGCTGACCATGAATCCGCATGCCACGCCCACCACGGCATAGAGGAATGATGAGAGCAACGTGAACACCAGCGTCAAAACCGGTATGCCGGTAATGGGCAATCCTGCCAGCGCGGGCAACGCCAATGAGATGCCGAAGAACAGCAATCCGATGGCAAGTCCGAATGTGGCGCATCCCAGAAACTCTGCGAGTACCATCGGACCCGTATGCTGTGGGGACGCATACAAGCGACGGCGCACGTTCGGCAATGAGAATGAACTCATCGTCAACGCCGTGGTCACCATCATGGCCACGAGCAGCGGGTACACACCCATTTTCACGGTGTTGATGAACGTGATGCGTGCGGCTTCCTCCATATCCTCATTGGCATGAGGATCCTTGGCTACGGCGATTTCAGGGAACGCTTCGCGCTGATCACCGGTGGCTGTGAGCACACGATCTGCCGCATCGGTGAGCGTGGCTGCGGTGATTGCTGCGTGACCATGCTGCTGACTGGCGTGTTGTGCCAGCGCATCAATACGCGTCAACGTCAGGAAATCGTCAAGCTGCAAACGGGCCAATGAACCGTAGGCCGACGTGTAACTCGTCACCACTTCCAGTTGCGGAACCGTGGTGCCTTGGTCAAGCGCCTTGGCCAGGTCGGAGGTGTAGCCGTCAGGAATGATGATGATCAAATCCACATAGTTGGACGCCACAGCCGTTTGCATTTGTTCAGCCGTGCTGCCGATATCGATGATGTCGCTATCATGGCTCAAAAATGCGCGCATATCTTCGGCAAACCGCCCATGTTCGGCATCCTGGTTGATGATGGCCACATCGGCATGCGTCGGCTCATATGTGTCGCTTGAACCCAATGAGGCGGTTTGGCTGGCGAACATCCAGCTCAATCCGAACATCATGAGACATAAAAAGCCTACATAAATCAGGATTATCAGTCGTTTCGACAGCAGCACGCGTATCGCGGTTTTATAGGTGTGCATAACGTTGCCTCCTGAGCAGTGCTGTCGCCGCCGCCAAACAGATGACAGTCATGGCCATAAGGATGCCGACTGTGCGCCAGAACGGGGCATAGGAATCGTAATAAAGAATGTCGTAGAACAAATTGGTCACTTGCTGGGTGGGATTGATTAACGACAACACCGGGGTATTGCGTTGAATCGTGTCACTGAGCAGCATGGCAGGTTCGCCATAGAGGCCTGAGAACAGTGAGCAGACACAGGCGATTGCTGTGGACAGACCGATTTTGGCGCCGTTGCTCAACCGTGGCAATGCCCCGAGCAGCGTGCCGATCGCGTTGGAAGCCAACGATGCTATAAAGATGGCCAGGATGACTGCCGCCCAACGGCCTCCAAGCCCCACACCGCACACAAAATGGATGTACAGCAATGCCACCAGCAATGCGGCAATCGTGCATAACCAGCTGGCGAGAAACCCTCCAAGCAGCTGTTTGGAACGCGCCAACGGGGCCAGGGAACGGCGCATGCCCAACGCCGACAAATTGGCCTGGGTCGTGCATACGGTGGTTACGGCGAATGTCGTGGCCATCAACGCCGTCATGGCCAGCAGCGCATAGTAATAGCGGGCATTCTGGTCCGGTTTGAAATGCGTCAAGGTGATTTCCTTGGAAAATTGCGGGTCTTGCGCAATCTGCCGCAAGAACGTGTCGTCATGCAGCGCGTTTGGATCACGTTTGGCCACGTTGGCCATTTCCAGTTGCTGACGATTGAACACACCAATCGTTTCGTTAAGGATGCTCAACGTGACAGGCAAACTTGTGGCTTGGGTGGCATCACTGGCATGTGACACGGCTGAACGGCTGATTGTGGCACTGAGCATGCCTTCGTCATCAACACTCAAAAAGCCTCGGATATCCGGGTTGTCATTAATCAGGTCAGTGGCCGATGCCACATCATCAACAGGCTGCAACTTGAGCAAATTGCGCAAATCCACACCTTCAACAGGAATCGTTTCCACTTCCACCGCGTTCTTGCAGTTGGGCGTATCCACGGGATCTTGCTGCAAGGCGCCAATCAGCGTCCGGGCCGCAGTGGCATCGCAAAACGCTTGGTCGGTGACTACGACGAACCGCATGGTGTTGATGCGGTACGCCTCACCCAAATTGCTGAACATGCCAAGAAACATTGTCGACAGCACAATCGGGAAGCAAAACAGCCAGAACACGGCTGATTTGGCACGCAAATTGACCTTCAACATGGTCACAAACGTGGTCCACATGACTCTCTCCTCTTCTCCCGCACCGGCCTAATCACGCAAGGTCGTGCCGGTCAATGCCAAGAACACATCGTTGAGGGTGGGGGAGTGGGAACTGATATGGCCAACCGCCACCTGATGCGCACGCAACAACTGCAACACGTCAAGAAGGTTGTGTGCGTCTTGCTCGCACATGATGTGCAACTGCCCGTCGTCAAATGAGGCTTCCTGTACGCCTTCCAACGCGTCGAGCGCTTGCAGCACGCTGGCGCGCGCCAATGCGTCGCCCAACAGCGCGGGCGTCTCGATACTGATGCGCTCGCCTAAGGAAATCATGCGTTTAAGCTCGTCAGCCGTGCCCAACGCAATCTGGCGGCCATGGTCAATGATTTGGATGCGGTCGCAAATCTGTTCCACTTCTTCCATGTAATGGCTCGTGTACACAATCGTGGAACCGCGGCCATTGAGTTTTTGGATGCCTTCAAGAATCGCGTTGCGGCTTTGCGGATCCACCGCCACGGTCGGCTCATCAAAGAAAATCAGTTCCGGCTGGTGCACAATGCCGCATGCGATGTTCAAACGGCGCAGCAGACCGCCCGACAGTTTGCGCGGACGGAACTTGCGATGGTCTTCGAGCCCCACAAAATCAATGGCCTCTTGCACCAGATGCTTCCGGTGCGATCTGTCGGGGACATACAACGAACAAAAATAGTTGATGTTTTCCTCAACAGTCAGCTCATTGAACACGGCCACATCCTGTGGCACGATGCCAATGCGGCGTTTGAGATCGTAGCTCGTCGGTCCCATCGGCTCACCAAAAATGCGGATAGTACCCGAATCAAAGGTCAGCAATCCCAAAATGCAGTTGATCGCCGTGGTCTTGCCTGATCCATTGGGACCCAACAACCCGTAGATTTCGCCGCGACGCACGGTCATAGACAGATAATCCAACGCCAGCGTATCGTCATACCTCTTGACAAGGTCCTTGACGGCGATGGCGGCCGTAGACTGGGCGACGTTGCTCGGAGCCTGACCCATATGCTGTTCATGTGTGTTCATGGTGTCTATCATGCACCCCCCGTATAGTGGCCACACAGTGTTTCCCATCACCATTTGTAAGGAACATGGTGAGGAATGTCACCATAGGGATGACAGCCACCATGGTTTGCTGGATGATGGAAACATTCGCAGTCCAGCACCAAGGAGGTGGCATTCCGATGAATGTAATCATGCACATTCCAGCGTTTGCCGCTGCCTGGCTGCTGGCCACCATGTCTGGCATTCCGATGAACCTGACCTTCGTATGCGGACTCTTGTTGAGTATTTGCGTGGGCGCTCTGGGCATGCTCATTAACAGCCCGAAACGCCAAATCGGTTATGCGGCACTCAGCGCGCTATGCCTGTGGATGCCCCAATGGAGCGTGTTCATTCCGGTGCTGGCCGCTGACGCCACTTATGCGTCGGGACTGTCTGAAGCACAGCCGCGTTGGCGCAGGTACGTTGGAGCGACGCCACTGATTATTCTGGTGTTGCTTATGGCGCTGCAACCCACGGCACAATGGCACGAGATGATGCATGATCCCACGTTGCTGGACATGATATGGCTCGTGCTGCTCTGGGGGTTGGCGGCCGGTATGGTCAGTTACGCGTTGGCGCGCCGGACATCCCAAGGCGACCGTATGCGCATGACAGCTGACGTGCAACGTGAACGGTTGCGCCTGTCACGTGCCAACTTGAACGACATGCAAACCGCGCGCGCCGCCGACATGCAACGTGCACGCATGGCCGAGCGTACGCGCATCGCACGTGAAATCCACGACAACGTGGGACATTTGCTCACGAGCGCAATCATGATGGTGCAAGCCGACCAGGTCGTAGCCGCAACGATGGGTGACGACGAACATGCGCAATCGTTCGCGCGAGTCGGCGCCACGCTTGATGACGCGATGACCACTATCCGCCGTTCCGTCCATGATTTGCGTGATGAAGGCACTGATTTCACAGCTATGGTGGATGATGCCGTTGGTGTGGCCGCAGATGCGGCGTTGGACGTGCAGTTGCATAACAGCGTGGAGCATGCGCCGTCGCAAGTGGCGCATTGTTTCGCCGCAATCATCCGCGAATCGTTGACCAACACTATTCGCCATGGCACAGCACGGCACGCTTCCGTACGCATCAATGAATTGCCAGGTCTATGGCAGCTTGTGGTGCAGGATGATGGAGGACCTTCGGTAGGTGAACATGGGGACGGCACGCCTGGCATTGGTTTGCTCGATATTGAGGAGCGTGCGCGTGTGCTGGGCGGTCAAAGTCTATGCGGACCGCATGGCGAGGGTTGGCGCGTGTTCGTGTCAATTCCCAAAACGACAGTCAGCCCATGATGTTGACTCATGATTGTGCCCTACGATCCGCGTCACAGGCATACACACGCGAATGACGAACCGACGTTTCATACACAAAACACCTCCCCTACAGAAAGCGACACCAATGAAAGTAGCCATTGTTGATGATGATCCGATTGTATGCACATCGATCGGTACGATTCTCACGGCCACCAAAACGGCTGAAGTCATTTGGAGCGCACATGATGGCGTGGCCGCTGTGCGCGAGTATGAGCGTCACGAGCCCGATGTGCTGCTGATTGACGTGCAAATGCCTGATATGGATGGTTTGCAAGCCAGTGAACTCATCCTCAACGCTCATCCTCAGGCACGCATCCTGATCTTGACGACGTTCGCCGACCCCGAGTACATCCGTCGCGCCGTGGAACTGCATACCAAAGGCTATTTGATCAAGCAGGATGTGGCATCGGTCATCCCCGCCGTGCAAGCCGTGATGGCCGGCCAGGTCGTGCTCGGAGCCGAAGTGCTGCAACAGCTGCCAATGCTCGGAACGCAGGGGAGCGCCATGACGGATGCGGCGGCCATGGATGCCGGCCATAGTGATGAACGATTTGAAGGGCTCACCGAACGCGAACGTGACATTGCGGCGTTGGTGGCGGAAGGCCTTGATAACCGGCAGATTGCCGCGCAACTCTATCTCAGTGAAGGTACCGTCAGGAACCGCATCAGCGACATTCTTGCGAAAACCAACATTTCCAACCGTACCAAGCTGGCCGTTGAATGGCTGTCGTGCCACCAGTGAGCGCGCCAGTCGGCTGCGACAAGTGACCGAAAAGATCTGGACGGCGCAAGCAGTCCACACACACGCAAGATAAGGCGCGAGTAGGCGATTGCCAACCGGGCGCCTTAGGGGGAGGGGATGGGGTCGGGGACGTGCTGGGGCACGACACGGCGGAAATCGACAAAGCGGACCGCGCTCCGCCGCCTGCAGGAATCGTGCCGGAAGTATCATCGATTCGGGTCGATTGGTTCCTTCCCAACTCCCTGGTGTACAAACAGCGCCATTGACCCGGAAATGTTTATGCACGGACCCCGATGTCCATGACCTGTTCCGTTCAATGGGTTGCGTTCCACTATAGTCCGATACCCCCGTCGTGTCTGCCTGCGCGCGCGGAAATGAGCTATTTTGCCCGGAATATGAGTCAATTCAGAATTGTTGGAAACAATAGACGGATATCCCTGTGCAGATTTCTGCCACATTCAGCGAATTCACTGCTAACGTTAGTGTGAAGGAAGGGATGTCACCCGTACCATGGTGGCAGCAACACCATCATGGTGAACAGTAAAGGATGAATGTTATGACGTATGGACCGCAGCCCACGAACAATGGGCGCAACATGCCCAACTCCAATCCCTATGCGCAGCAGCCGTATGGTCAACCATACAATCCGCAATACGCGCAGGCCACCGCTTCGGCGCCGAACGCGGGCGCCTATCAGCAGACGCCGATCAACGCCATGTCGCAGGTCACCTATGAGCGCGCCACGCATGACGCGGTCACGCGCACGTATGGTGAAATGACAATCGGCCTGCTGATCACGGCCGCTGTGGCGTTCATCACGCAGATGACGGGAGCCTATATCAGCTTCATTCGCGCCACGGGCCTGATCGGCATCCTGCTCGTCGCCGGCGTGCAAATTGGCTTGGCCGTTTATCTGGGTGTGCGCGTCATGAAGATGCAAGCGTCCACGGCACGCATCTGGTTCTATGTGTTCGCCGCGCTGATGGGCTTTACACTCAGCACCATTTTCATGGCCTACAGTCTGGGCACGATTGGTGTGGCATTGCTCGTCACAGCAGGTTTCTTCTTCGCGCTGACCATGTTCGGCATGACAACCAAAGGCAACATGCTCAAGGCTGGTCCTGTGCTGCTGATCGGCTTGATTGTGCTGATTGTGGCGGAAGTCATTGTGATGTTCATCTTCCCGGGCGACACAGCCATGATGATCATCACGGCGCTGGGCATCGTGGTCTTCGCCGGTTTGACGATTTACGACACGCAGTTCATGAAGCGGGTGTTTGCCCAGTATTCCAGCCAGGGTCCGGAGGCCATCAAGCGTCTGTCGATTCTGTGCGCATTGAACCTGTATCTCGATTTCATCAACATGTTCCTCTACATTCTGCGCCTGTTTGGCAGCCGTGACTGATTGGTTGGCTCACTAATTCACTAGCGAGCTCATTCACTGAGCATGGTGTAGCGGTTGAACTGCACGGCAAGTAAGCAAAGAACAATGAAGGGCTTGGATGCTTCCTGACGGAACTCCAAGCCCTTCACTTTTTGTGGTATCGGTCGGTTGTTGATTGTTGATTGTTCGCTACAGCCACGAGAAATCGCTCAGGTCGTCGCCTTCCTCACGTCGCGGCATTTCCACAGGAGCTTCGCCCCCTTGCGGCGCGCCGTTGATGTCGCGATGGATTGTCTGCATTTGCGTTTCCACATTCTGCAACGATCTGGCGCAATCCAATAGTGTTTGCTCATGTTCGTTGAGTTTGGCGTCATCAATGTCCGATTTATAGCGCAACGCGTGCTCCAACGACGCCCAGTAGTCCATGGCAATCGTGCGGAACTGCACTTCCACAGGCGTGTAATGGGCGCCGGAAGACAAGAACACGGGCACGGCGTAAATCACATGCAATGACCGGTAGCCGTTCTGTTTGGGATTTTTGATGTAATCCTTGACACGTAGCACCTGGATGTCGGACTGGGCCGACAGGTAGTTCGACACGGAATACACATCATCACGGTAATTGCAAATCACGCGCACGCCGGCCACATCGAACAGATTGTTGCGGATCGACTCGATTGTCAACGGCAAGCCATGCCGTTCGAGTTTTTCCATGATCGAGTCCACTGATTTGAGACGGCGCTCCATATGGTGGATTGGGTCGTGCGCAAATCGCACTTGGAATTCAGTGTCGAGGATTTCAAGTTTGGTGCTGATCTCATACATCGCGCCTTCATAAATCTGCATTTGGTTCACAAAATCGGCGATTTCGAACAGCTGTTTGGGGGCGGCATCGTCCTCACCGTGTTCGACAAGTTGGTTCAGACGCATGCGCAGCTCGGCGGAGCTGAGGCGGTTTTGTCGATCAAGTATCACGGTGCCCATTCTAACGAACCAAGCTTGCATATTGTGTGAAATAGTGCTGGGTATGTGCGCAATACGGTGCGTCCGCCTGCCGGTTTTAGCCCGTGCGCGCTAGCATGGTGCCTCATGAATGAAGAGATGATGACGTCTGAGGAACGTAACGCCAGCCCGTCCGCTACCGCGCAAGATCGCGGCAAAGGCCTGTTTTATGTGCATACGCTGGGCTGCCAGATGAATGTGCATGATTCGGAGCGTATCGCCGGTGTGCTCGAAGCCGATGGCTATGTTCCGGCCACGCAAGAGCAGATGGACGCTCAGGATGTCGATCTCATTGTGCTCAACACCTGTGCCGTTCGTGAGAACGCGGCCGAACGCATGTATGGCACGGTTGGCTTGTGGTATCGGATCAAGCAGGAACGTCCGAATTTGCAGATCGCCGTGGGCGGCTGTATGGCCCAGCTCGACCGCGAGCGCATCTGCCGCAAGGCTCCGTGGGTTTCTGCCGTGTTTGGCACGAAGAACATTGGCGATTTGCCGGCGCTGCTTGACCAGAACCGTTTGACGGGGGAACCGCAGGTCAAGGTCAACGACAATCTGACCATGTTTCCGAGCGACCTCCCGGTGGACCGTGCGTCGAAGATTTCCAATTGGGTGTCCATTTCCGTGGGCTGCAATAATACATGCACGTTCTGTATTGTGCCGACCACGCGCGGTAAGGAGCATGATCGTCGTCCCGGCGACGTGCTCGCCGAAGTGCAGCGTTGTGTTGACAACGGTGCGAAAGAGGTCACACTGCTTGGCCAGAACGTCAATTCGTATGGCTATGGCATTGGCGACCGGTTTGCGTTTTCGAAGTTGCTGCGCGCCTGCGGTTCGATCGAAGGGCTGGAGCGCGTGCGTTTCACGAGTCCACATCCGGCCGCGTTTACGGACGATGTGATCGCTGCGATGGCCGAAACGCCGAACGTCATGCACCAGTTGCATTTCCCGTTGCAATCGGGTTCGGACCGCGTTTTGCGTGCGATGCGCCGTTCATATCGCACGTCCAAGTTCCTGACGATTCTCGACAAGATCCGTGCGGCCATGCCTGACGCGCAGATTTCCACCGATATCATTGTCGGCTTTCCTGGCGAGACCGAAGAGGATTTCCAAGCCACGCTTGACGTGGTCGAGCAGGCCCGGTTCGCTTCCGCGTTCACGTTCATTTATTCGCCGCGTCCGGGCACTCCGGCCGCCGCGATGGAGCAGATTGACCATGACGTGGTCCAGGAGCGTTTCGAACGTCTCGTGGCGCTGCAGGAACGTATTACCGCCGAGAATCTGGCTACGTTCGAGGGTCGCGACGTGGAGGTCATGATTACGGGTTCGGGTAGGAAAGATGACAATACGCATCGTGTCACGGGTCGCGAGCGCACGGGTCAGCTTGTGCATATTGGCGTGCCTGAAGGGTTTGACACGCCTCAGGTGGGTGATTTCGTCACGGCTACCGTCACGCATGCGGGCCGGCACAATCTGATTGCCGATCCTGATCCGTCGGCCGGTCAGACGTTCAGCATCCGTCACTGAACGTGGTCAGAATGTATTGATTATTGCCGTGTTGCCGTCCGTCGCCGTCACCCCGTCGGACAGCAACGCGTTGCGTAGGCGAAGGATGGAAGTGGCCATGAGGCAATCTGAGGAATCAATAAACGAACAACTGGAGGAAGTTCCACGTGTCGTGTCGATTGTGGGACCGACGGCCTCGGGTAAGACGGGACTGGGTATCGCTGTGGCGCAACGGCTTGCCCAACTGGGCCAATGCGCCGAAATAGTGAACGCCGACGCGTATCAAATGTACCGTGGCATGGATGTGGGCACGGCCAAAGCGAGCGCGGAAGAACGTGCCCAAGTGCCGCATCATCTGATCGACATCATCGAGCCGGATGACACGATGACGGTCGCACGGTTCCAAGAATTGGCGCGCCAGACGATCGCCGCATTGCAAGCGCAAGGCATCCGGCCAATCCTCGTGGGCGGATCGGGCTTGTATGCGCGAGCCGCCATTGATGACATTGCGTTCCCGGGCACGGACGCGCACATCCGCCAACAGCTGGAGCAGCGAGCGCAAACGGAAGGTCCGGGCGTGCTGTTTGCCGAACTCAAGACCAAGGATCCGCAAGCCGCGGCGCATATGGATTCGAGGAACGTGCGACGTACCATCCGTGCGCTGGAAGTCATCGCGTTGACGGGCCAACCGTTTTCCGCCACGTTGCCGCGCTACCGGTATGTGATTCCGTCCGTGCAGATTGGTCTGGACTTGCCGCGGCCCGAACTTGACGCCCGTATTGACAAACGTACGCAAGCGATGATGCACCAAGGATTTGTGGAGGAAGTCGAACGTATTCGGCCGCGGCTGGGCGCCACGGCGTCACGCGCGTTGGGCTACCAGCAGGTCATCGATTATGTGGACGGATTGCGTGACATGGACGAGACGATCGCCGATATCGCGCAGAAAACCAAGCGTCTGGCGCGCAAACAAATGGGCTGGTTCGGACGCGACCCGCGCATCCACTGGCTCAACGCGCTCAATCCCAAGCTCGTGGACAACGCGATGGCGATCATCGCCAACGCCGATGCCGGACGCTACGATGCGATCGACGCGAGGGCTGATGAGTATGTGCAGCATCATTTGGGCGCCGTGCAAGAGTGACGGACGAACCTGACGTACGTCCAGAATGCTGCTGCATGAGTATGCGCGACTGTCAGTGCGCGGGACCCTGGTCCCAACCCGCCACGAGAAACACGCGGCTCGGATTGGCCGGACGCGCGATGCGGTCGAACATGGCATGGAATCCTGACGTGTCACCGTGATAAGCCAGATGCTTGGCCTGCTCGTACTCGTCACGGTTAACCAGACCCCAATCCAAATCCCAACCGGCCGCATGCGTCAAACGCGAGATGAACATGCGCAGCACGGCCGCGTTTCCACCCACGAACGGATGCAAATAGCCGAGCTCATCATAAATATGGGCCAGCGCGTCAATCACGTCGGGACGGTCCAGACCGCGCAACTCGTGCAGTTCCTCAAGCTCACTGGCAATGTTGGCCGCACCCGTCTCAATCAGCGAAGCGGGAAAGAACACAATCGACGTGTCGGCACCGCGACGTTCGTTGGCGCTCGTACGCAGTTCTCCCGCATCATCGAACACGTCGTCATAGAGCCGGCGGTGAATCGCGACCAGTTCATCAAGACCACCCGATGGCTCCCAACCTTGTTCAGCCAGGCGCACAGTGCGTGCGAACACGGCATCGCGGTGGCTTGCGCCTTGTTCGTCGGCGAAACGCACAAGGTCGGCGCTGTCCACGTCGCCCTGTTCGTAACGCATGCAATAGTCCATGACAGGTTCGGAAGGCGTCATTGCCTCAATCGCGCAGTTTTTCAGTGCAAATGCGACTGCGCTCGCACGTTCTGCTGGTGTCATGCCCCTGAGTGTAGCGCAAGTCGGACGGGTGCAACAACGTAAATGAACATGGGTGACCCGATACGGGCGGCATTGTGAACGGAGCTGACATGCGGTGTCGCGCAACCGGTAGAATCGGGTACTGTTATGGCACGATCAACATCCTCAAAGCAATCCTCATCCGCCAGCAACCGTGCGGATGGCAGCAAACCCGTGCGCAGCGCGCAATCCGGTGGCGCCCAAACACAGGCGGACGACGAACAGGAATCCTTGGGCAAACGCATGTTGCTGGCCGTGCCGCGCGCGGTCGGATCGGGTGTGCGGCGAATCAGCGTGGGCGAATACGACCCTGCGTACCGGCGTGACGGCTTGTGCTTTGTGCTGATCATTTTGGCTGTGTTCTTTTGTGGTTCCGAATGGTTCCGCGTGGACGGCCCATTGGGCCAAGCTTTGCATGCGTTCGCTTCGGGGCTACTCGGCATATTCAGCATTGTGCTGCCCGTATTGCTCGTGATTGTGGCTGTTCGGCTGATGCGTAACGCCGGCAAGGATTCAGGCAATCCGCGCGTGATGTTGGGCTGGTTCCTGCTGTTGTGGTCGTTATGTTCGATCGTCGATGTGGCCATTGCGTCCAACCAGCATTCCTTCACGTGGGCGTCGGTGCAACGGGCCGGCGGGTTGCTGGGCTTCGCAATCGGTTCCCCGTTGGCGTGGGGACTGTCCCAAGGCTTCGCGATCGTTGTGTTTGTGGTGGTGGCAGTGTTTTCGATATTGCTGCTCACACAAACCCATGTGACTGATATTCCCGACCGTATTCGCACGCTGACTGGCAAGGGTGTGCCCGCGGACCATGCGTACGACGGTCTGGATGACGAAGACCGGTTGGATTCCAACGGGTTGCAGTTCGCCGCTGGAGTGCCGCTGCATGATGGCCATGACGATAATGAGGATGCCGTACCAAGCCGGCTGCCATGGTACAAGCGTCTGTTCCAACGGCGCCACCCACCGGCCGATGACACGATGCTTGACGAATATGCGGGCGATGAAGCGTTCCAACGCGCCGCCTCCCGGCACGGCCGCGCCGATGAAACCGAAATTGTGCCCAAAGCGCAGCGCGCCTCACAAACAATGGTCATGCCCACATCGAGCCGTGACCCCTGGGCCGCTATGGATGACGAACAAACAATGTTCGTTGACCCGGCCACCGGTGAACTGATGCCGGCCAGCGGTACGGCGTTGGCGGCGGCGCAATACACAGCGCCATCACCCACGCGTGTGATGCCCGTCTCGACAGGCCATGCGGATGCCGAAGCACATACGGTGCCCGATGCCGACGCGGCGCAGATGGAGACAGCCGCCGCGACGATGGCGGCCGGCCCGAATGCGGTTGGGCAGAATGCGACCGGAACCGCGCACGCTTGGTCCGGCGACGATGTTGATGACGATGGCGAGCATGGGGAAGCGCTCGCGCCCTACCAGCTGCCTGACCTTGGATTGCTGGCCAAAGGCAAGCCGCATGCGGCGCGCACGCCGGCCAATGATGCCGTGATTCGTTCGTTGACCAATACGTTTGAACAGTTCAACGTGGATGCCAAAGTGGTCGGATTCCTACGTGGACCGTCCGTAACGCAATACGAGGTTGAACTGGGACCGGGCGTCAAAGTCGAGAAAGTCACGAACCTGCAAAAGAACATCGCATATGCCGTGGCCAGCACGGACGTGCGCATTCTGTCGCCGATTCCGGGCAAGTCGGCCATCGGCATTGAGATTCCGAACGTTGACCGCGAAATCGTGCATCTGGGTGACGTATTGCGTTCGGGCAAAGCGCGTGAAGACCCCAATCCGATGATCGCAGGCGTCGGCAAAGACGTGGAAGGCCACTTTGTGACGGCCGATTTGACGAAAATGCCGCATTTGCTCGTGGCTGGTGCCACGGGTTCAGGTAAGTCGAGCTTCATCAACTCGATGCTGACCTCGATCATCATGCGAGCCACCCCTGACCAGGTGCGCATGATCATGGTCGATCCCAAACGTGTGGAATTGTCGGCTTACGCGGGCATCCCGCATCTGTTGACGCCAATCATCACTGACCCGAAGAAAGCCGCCCAAGCGCTCGAATGGGTGGTCAAGGAAATGGATGCGCGTTACTCGGACCTGGAATTCTTCGGCTTTAGGCACGTCAAGGATTTCAATGAGGCCGTGCGCGCAGGCAAAGTGCATGCGCCCGCAGGCTCGAACCGCAAAGTGGCGCCATATCCGTACCTGCTTGTTGTGGTCGACGAGATGGCCGATTTGATGATGGTGGCCAAAAACGATGTGGAAAGCTCAATCCAGCGCATCACGCAGCTGGCGCGAGCGGCTGGCGTGCATCTGGTGTTGGCCACGCAGCGTCCGTCCGTGGACGTGGTGACGGGTCTGATCAAGGCCAACATTCCTTCACGTCTCGCGTTCGCCACGTCGTCAGCCACGGATTCACGCGTCATCCTTGACACGACGGGCGCGGAAACCCTGATTGGTCAAGGTGACGCGTTGTTCCTGCCCATGGGCAGCGCCAAGCCGATCCGCGTGCAGGGATCATGGGTCAACGAGTCGGAAATTCGACGTGCCGTGGAATTCGTGCGCACCCAACGCAAACCGCATTACCGTGAAGACATTGAACAGATGGCCAAGGAAGTCGAGTCGAGCAAACTCGATCCTACAGAGGACATCGGCAACGATATGGATGAACTGCTGCAAGCGGCTGAACTCGTGGTATCAAGCCAGTTCGGTTCCACGTCGATGCTGCAGCGCAAACTGCGCGTGGGCTTCGCAAAGGCCGGTCGTCTCATGGATTTGCTGGAATCGCGTGGTGTGGTGGGCCCATCCGAAGGGTCCAAGGCCCGTGAAGTGCTCGTGCAACCCCAGGATTTGCCGCAGGTGTTGGCGTTCATCAAAGGCCAGACACCCACACTGACTACGGACCCGGACGGCCAGGAAGACGCCTGAGCGGACGGTGTGCAGTAAATGCTGTTGTCCGGTATGCTAGTTTGGCGTATCTTGGGGCAGCATAGCTTTATTATGGTGCCACATGGATGGTCGGAGCCTGCCAATGGCACGACCCACGATTGCATGATGAGGTGAGCGATAGTGCAACAAACGGATACTGCGGAGAAGCGTTCCCTATGGGACGGCTGGAATGCGCCACCGAACCTTGTGACCTTCTCACGCATCATCCTCGTCGTGGTATTTTTGATTCTCTATATTGCAGGCGGCCCTTGGGGATCGCATAATATGGCGCTGCGCTGGTGGGCCGGCGTGATCTTCATCATCGCCGCTTCGACCGATAAAATCGACGGCTGGATGGCGCGCAAATACAATCAGGTCACCGAATTGGGCAAGCTGCTCGACCCGATCGCCGACAAGCTGTTGACGTTGGGCGCGCTTGTGGTTGCCGCCTGTTTCAACGAATTCGGCAATCCGATTCTCGGTTGGGTTGTCACGTTGCTGTTTGCCGTGCGTGAGTTGGGCATCACGATCATGCGCTTCTTCGTGATTGAGGAAGGTGGCAAGGTCATTGCCGCATCCCAAGCCGGCAAATACAAGACGCTGACGCAATGCATTGGTCTGGGCATGTTGATGTTGCCCGTGTGGTCGTTGGCCGGCACAGGGCAGCCTGTATGGCTCAACATCTATCTGGTCATCATGTATGCGTTGATCTACTTCTCGTTGATCCTGTGCCTGTACTCGGGATGGGAGTACTTGTCAAACACGTTCGGCTGGGGCACCAAGCGCCAGTGAACCACCAAGCGTGATATCAGGGCCTGCAGGCGTTGCCAGCAGGCCCTGATTGCATATACCGGCAGATACGCACATGGCCAGTGAGGCGATGGCAATGTGGGTGGCAACGATATGGGAAAAGTGGGGAGATCATAATGAATGACAATGCGGCAGTGGATTTTCGGGCGAACTCGTTGACCACGGTGGACGAGCTGCAGCAGGCTTGTGATGAACTGGCTGCGCCGATCCTTGAATGGTGTGCCGAGCATGCGATCAAAATCGCGTGCGCCGAATCATTGACGGGCGGCCTGCTGGCAGACGCGTTTGTACGCATTCCGGGCGCGAGCCAAGTGTTTTTGGGATCGGCCGTAACGTACGATATTCGTGCCAAAGCAAGTGTGCTGCATGTGGACCCTGTTCTCTTGCAGGAAAGCGGCGCTGTGGACCCCCGTGTGGCCCGGCAGATGGCAAGGCTTACAGCGCAACTGTTTAGCCAACCGGAATATGACGGTCGCGTCATCGGACTGTCGACGACAGGCGTGGCGGGGCCCGGTCCTGACGGCGACAAGCCGGCGGGATTGGTGTATATCGGCGTGTCGTTTCCAACAATTTTCGACAATTTGCGCAACACCCCTGAAACGGCCTTACGCTTGCATTTACAAGGAACAAGAGAAATAATTAGACATAGGACTGTTTGCTGTGTTTTGGAAAACCTGAGCCATTTCACAGCTTGCTCACAGGATGCATTTCTGTACTGAATAGTGAATTGAGTGTTTGAAAGCGTGAAAGGGGATTGTCATGACCGTGGCAACAAAGGAAACCATCGAGGTTGAGAAGGTTGTAGAGGTCCCTTCTCCGATTCGCAGCGGCGGCGCCCGTATGCGCGAACTTACCCCTGCACAGCGTCGCGCTGTGATGTTCGCGCAGCAGCAAGTCCTGCGTGCGCGCGCCGCCAAGAAAGCCAAGGATGAGCGACAGGCCGCACTGGCCCGCATGTGGCAGGAGGAAGACGCCGAAACCAACAAGCCGCGTTCCGTCGTGCGCAAGCGCGAAATCATCGGCGGCGAAGTGAAGGAAGTTTCACTGCGTGAGGCCATCGGCCATGTCTTGCGTGATTTGCGCACACGTGACCACAAGACGTTGCGTGAGGTCAGCGAGAAGGCCGGTGTGTCACTCGGCTACCTGTCTGAAGTGGAACGTGGCCAGAAGGAAGCCAGCTCCGAGCTGCTCGCCTCCATCTCCGAATCGCTGGGCCTGTCCACCTCGCAGATGCTGCGCCTCGTAGCTGATTATCTGGATTCTGTGGAAGCCTGAAACGCCCCAAGCATTGCCTCGCTTCGTACGGGCATTGCATCATACATAGCACCAACGCCCCGCCACAACAGTGGCGGCGTTGGCGTTGGTTGGGTACGGCATTACGCCGGTTCGAACGATGGGCTAGTGTGGCGGCTATGCGTGAACGAGAGTTTTGGCAATTGGTTGAGGAAGTGTTCGGTCGCAGTTACGGCCGTGCATTGTCTCGCGACCAAGGATTGACGCGGTTGGATGGCATGACCGTCGTGGAAGCGCTGGATGCCGGCGTGGAACCACGCGTGGTGTGGAATGTGCTGTGCGACCAGATGGATGTGCCCGATGCCAAGCGATGGGGCAAGGACCATGCGGCACCGCCGCTGCCGGTGGATTTTCAAGGATGACCACGGGTTTGTGGTTTCTGTGGTTTCTGTAAATCCTGTGATTGCTATGGTCTGATCGTGTCGATTGCGTGTTTGCCACGACACGGCGCATAATGCAGCCATATTCGAACATTTGTTCGCATTGGTGCTATACTCGAATGCGGTACAGCTCATGATTGTGGCATGCAAGCGGTCATGGTGAATGTGGATGCGCGACTTGGTTCTCCACATTGCCCCTGCACTCTTGCCGGCCACAGGAGCCACACGGTAGCGTGACATGCAGACCGCTTGCATGGGTCATGCATGGCGCACTACAGCGAAGGAGAGGGCAATGGCTCAGTCGAAGAACGACCAGAAGAATACGGTGCAAGGCGGCATCGATCCCAAGCGTCAGGAAGCGCTGGACACGGCGCTCAAGCAAGTGGAGAAAAGCTTTGGCAAAGGGTCGGCCATGCGCTTGGGGGACCGTCCTGAACAGGATGTGGAAGTCATTCCCACAGGTTCATTGGCGTTGGACATGGCCTTGGGTATTGGCGGCCTGCCGCGAGGCCGCATTGTCGAAATTTACGGACCTGAATCATCGGGCAAGACCACATTGGCGTTGCATGTGGTGGCCAATGCGCAGCGCAATGGCGGTGTTGCGGCGTTTATCGACGCCGAACATGCGCTCGATCCCGTCTATGCGCGCAAGCTTGGAGTGGATACCGATTCGCTGATTGTCTCGCAGCCAGACAACGGTGAACAGGCGTTGGAAATCGCCGACATGCTGATCCGTTCGGGCGCGCTGGACGTGATTGTGGTCGATTCGGTCGCCGCGTTGGTGCCCAAGGCTGAGATTGAAGGCGACATGGGCGACAGCCATGTGGGCTTGCAGGCACGTCTGATGAGCCAGGCGCTGCGCAAGATGACAGGCGCTTTGGCGCAGGCCGGCACCACGGCCATTTTCATCAACCAGCTTCGCGAGAAAATAGGTGTGTTCTTTGGCAGTCCTGAGACCACGACGGGCGGCAAGGCGTTGAAGTTCTATTCGTCGGTGCGTCTTGACATCCGTCGCATCCAGACGATCAAAGCCGGTGATGAGGCTGTGGGCAACCGCACGCGAGTCAAGGTGGTCAAGAACAAGATGGCTCCGCCGTTCAAGTCGGCTGAGTTCGATGTGCTCTATGGTGAGGGCATTTCGCGTGAAGGCTCGATTCTTGATATGGCGTTGCAAACCGATGTGGTCAAGAAGTCGGGTTCCTGGTTCACCTACAATGGCGACCAGCTCGGCCAAGGCCGTGAGAACGTGCGCAAATACCTCAAGGACACCCCTGAACTGGCTCGCCAGATCGAGGACCAGGTCAAGGTGGCGTTTGGCCTGCTGGAGCCTGAGGAGCAGTTCGTGGAAGGCGCTGAAGGCGATGCCGAATTGGCGTCGGGCGCAACTGAGGATGTGGCATACTGAGCCAGACGGTTTGCACTGTCTGACACAGTTGCTCGTATTGAGGACCGGATTGGATCACCATGATTTCCGCTGAAGAATTCCTGTCACGCCATGCGGCGACATCACCGGGCGCCTCGGCATCGATGGATGCCAGCTCGGCCGATGCGTCGGACAATGGCGTCGTGACGGGAGAATGCAGTGTGGCGCGAGAATGCGGTGTGCCAGCAGAGTGTGGCATGTCGGCAGAACATGGTGGGCCTGCACGGTACGGCATGCCTGCTGGCGGTGCCCATGATGGCGTGCATCGTGGCATGCATGGTGATGCGCGCAAGCGTGACGGGAATCGCGGGACTCATGCCTCTCGGCAGGTATCGATGAAACGTCGTTCCCGCCACGGCGGATTCGCGTTTGTGCCGGCCGCCGATGGTATGGACCGGCAAGCCTGTATGGATACGGCATTGCGCCTGTTGGACGCGAGTTCGCGTTCCACGGGCGCCATGCGCGAACGGTTGGGTGAGCGCGGCTTCGAAGCTGAAGTCATTGAATCGGTCATGGACCGTCTCGCCGAGCTCGGATACATGGATGATGCTGCCGTTGGCCGCTCGCTCATGCGTTCATGCTTGCACAAGCATATGGGGGAGCAGGGTGTGCGCCATACATTGCTGCGCAAAGGCGTGGCGAGGTCCTGCGTGGATGCCGTGATTGCCCAAGGCCGTGATGAAGGCTTGTTTGAGCAAAGCGCGTGGGAGTTGGGACAAACCGTGGCTGCCAAGACGCGCGGGGTGGAGCGTCAGGCCAGGTTGCGTCGTTTTTGGAGCGCGGGCGCGCGCAAAGGCCATGGCAGTGCCGATCTGCGGCGAGTGGCCGATGAGCTGTTTGCCGCATAATCTGCTGCTTGATTCGGGAGTATGGGCCTAGGCTATAAGGCGCAGGCCATCTGGGAATGGTCATTCATGCACATGCGTCGAAGGCGCCGCAAGCTCTTTGCGGTTCTTGTTGCTTGGGATTGCCGATGAAGGTTGCTTGTAATCATTGGGAAGAATGAAGATGAGACCCCTCATACCCCGGGTTCTGTCGTACCGAATCGGTACGGATGGCCATCCATCTCGACCTGACGTCACCGCCAGGCTCTAGCAGCCTACCCGAAGGCATGTGGGCGAGCAACCCTGCCTTCTGCTTGGCCTTGCTCCCGATGAGGCTTGCCATGCGGCCGTTGTTACCAACGTCCCGGTGGTCTCTTACACCGCCGTTTCACCCTTACCTGCACGAGTGTGCAGGCGGTCTGTTCTCTGCTGCGCTATCTCTCAGGTCACCCTGGGCGGACGTTATCCGCCATCGTGCTCTATGGAGCCCGGAAGTTCCTCAACCATTGCTGATCGCGGCCATCGAGGGGTCTCAAGCACCCCATTGTAACCTGCCGATTGACAACGCCGTCACTCCCGCGCCGTCATACGGGCGATTGGTGCTCAAAATGACGACATTTTGACGACACTGGCATACAGTTGTCAGAAACTTCTCAGAAAACTTGCGTTTTATCTAGAACTGTCCATTACAATGTTTGAGTACATCGTTCGGGGGTTCCGAACGACCCATATATAGCGGGTAGCACCGCTTGAGTCTAGGGAGGTCCACATGGAGATCGTCATTACAGGGCGTCATACGCAGATTAAGCAGAAGTTCCGTGACGTCGTTGATAGCAAGATGAATCGTGTGACCGCTATCGCCCCCGATACACAGCGCATCCAGATTGTTGTGTCTCATGAGGGCAACCCGCGTCTGGCTGATACGGCCAAGCGCGTGGAAATCACCGTGATTGCCGGCAGCACCGTGGTGCGTGCCGAAGCTTCCAACGCTGACGAGTTCAGCGCACTGGACATGGCGCTCGACAAGCTGACGCTGCGTCTGCGCCGTACCCGCGACCGTCGTAAGGATCATCGTCGCGGTTACGCTCCAGTGCCGCTGGAGGCAGGCCACGAGGTGCCGCCGAGCGAGGAAACCGCCGATATCGAAGGTGATGTCGACGTGGAGAACAGCCCTGAAGCCGCTGTCGCTTCGGAGCTGGCACCGGGTGAGTCGGTTGAAGTGCAGGTTGGCGATACGCCGATTGTGATTCGTCGCAAGCTGCACGTGGCGGAACCGATGTCGATTGATGAGGCCCTCTACGAGATGGAACTCATCGGCCACGATTTCTTCCTGTTCGTCAACAAGGCCACGAACCGTCCGTCGGTCGTCTACCACCGTCACGGCTGGAGCTATGGCGTCTTCGAGATTGACACTCCTGAAAACGTGAAGAAGGAACAGGAAGCTCGCGAAGAGCACGAAGCCTGATTTCCGTAGATCCGGTTGAATACGCACGGGGACCCTTCGGGGTCCCTTTTTGTATGCATTGTTGCATGCATCAGTGTGTTGCTTACCGACGGATAGGCGCCGCTTCTCACATTGGAAGTGATAGCAATGGGCTGGTGTGGTGTGCAATGCGATTGGGTGGTGGGGGACGGTGATTGGCGGAACATGCTGTCAATATGACGCTGGGACAGCGCGTCGCAAGGGATGTATCGCTGTTTGTGCCTGGATAGAGAGGCGGGGAAATGGGGTGTTTGCAAAGCATTTGTGTGCGTGGCGGAAATAATTGAATAAAATGGTCGGAAAATGAGTTGTAGGGGGTATGAGAGCGCTAAGCTCTGAAGTGTTTTTGCAGCACCGAAACGAGGAGTAACTGTGGTTGATATTTTCGACAAGGCCCTGCGCATGGGTGAAGGCCACCAGATCAAGCGACTGGAGAACGTGGCCAAGGCAGTGAACGCGCTCGAAGATGAGATCAGCGCACTGACCGACGAGGAACTCAAGGGCCAGACCGCCAAGTTCAAGCAGCAGCTCGACAACGGAGCCAAGCTTGACGACCTGATGGCGGAAGCATTCGCCACCGTGCGTGAAGTTTCGAAGCGCACACTGGGCCAGCGCCACTTCGATGTGCAGCTCATGGGCGGCGCGGCCCTGCACTGGGGCAACATCGCCGAAATGAAGACAGGTGAAGGCAAGACGCTCGTGGCAACGTTGCCGAGCTACCTGAACGCGCTCGAAGGTAAGGGCGTGCACGTCGTGACCGTCAACGACTATCTGGCCAGCTACCAGAGCGAGCTGATGGGCCGTATCTACCGCTTCCTGAACATGAGCGTGGGCTGCATCGTGACGAACCAGCGTCCGCCGGAACGTCGCAAGCAGTACAACGCCGATATCACCTACGGTACGAACAACGAATTCGGTTTCGACTACCTGCGTGACAACATGGCGTGGGAAAAGGGTGAGCTCGTGCAGCGCGGCCACCACTTCGCCATCGTCGATGAGGTCGACTCGATCCTGATTGATGAGGCCCGTACGCCATTGATCATTTCCGGTCCGGCGGAAGGTGACGTGACGCGCTGGTACCGCCAGTTCGCAAAGCTCGTCGTCAAGCTCACGCGTGACGAAGACTATGAAGTCGACGAGAAGAAGAAGACGATTGGCATTTTGGACGCCGGTATCACCAAGGTCGAGGATTACCTCCGCATCGCCAACCTCTACGAGCCCGACAACACGGCTCTGATCGGCTACCTGAACAACGCAATCAAGGCCAAGGAACTGTTCCTGCGTGACCGTGACTACGTGGTCACGGGAGGTGAAGTGCTGATCGTTGATGAGCACACGGGCCGTATCCTGCCGGGCCGCCGCTACAACGAAGGCCTGCACCAGGCCATCGAAGCCAAGGAAAACGTGGAAGTCAAGGCCGAGAACCAGACGTTCGCAACGATCACGCTGCAGAACTACTTCCGTATGTACGACAAGCTGTCGGGCATGACCGGTACGGCTGAGACCGAGGCCGCCGAATTCATGGGCACCTACAAGCTCGGCGTACTGCCGATCCCGACGAACCGTCCGATGATCCGCCAGGACAAGGACGACCTGATTTTCCGTACGAAGAAGGAAAAGCTCGCGGCGATTGTGCGTGACGTGGCCAAGCGTCACAAGAAGGGCCAGCCTGTGCTGCTCGGTACGGCAAGCGTCGAATCCTCGGAAATCGTCTCGTCGCTGCTCGACGTGGCCGGCATCGAACACCAGGTGCTCAACGCAAAGCAGCATGAGAAGGAAGCCGCCGTTGTGGCCGTGGCCGGCCGCAAGGGAGCCGTGACCGTGGCCACGAACATGGCAGGCCGTGGTACCGATATCATGCTGGGCGGCAACGTGGAATTCCTCGCCGATGCCAAGCTCAAGAAGGAAGGCTACTCGCCGGAAGAAACGCCGGAAGATTACGAGCGCCTGTGGCCGCAAACCTTGAAGGAAATCAAGGATCAGGTCAAGGAAGAGCACGAGGAAGTCAAGGAACTTGGCGGCCTGTATGTGCTCGGCACCGAACGTCACGAATCGCGCCGTATCGACAACCAGCTGCGCGGCCGTTCGGGCCGTCAGGGCGATCCGGGCGAATCGCGCTTCTACTTGAGCCTTGAAGACGACCTGATGCGCCTGTTCAACACGCAGCTCGTGGCGCGCGTCATGGCCAAGGGCATGCCGGAAGGCGAGCCAATCGAGTCCAAGTCGGTGTCCAAGGGCGTGCGCACGGCACAGAAGGCTGTGGAATCGCGCAACTTCGAAATCCGTAAGAACGTGCTCAAGTACGACGACGTGATGAACAAGCAGCGTACGGTAATCTACGCCGAACGTCAGGCCGTGCTCAAGGGCGAAGACATCCATGAGGATGTGGAGCGTTTCATCTCCGACACGCTGGCCAGCTATGTGCGCGGCGCGAACCGTGGCTCCGACAAGCCTCGCGATTGGGATTTCGAAGGCCTAGTCAAGGCTGCCGCCGACCTGTACCCGACGACGGTGACTGTGGACCAGCTCAAGGAAGCCACTGACGGGCTCAAGGGCGAGAAGGCCGCGCAAGCCGCTGTGGACCTGCTTGTTGAAGACGCGCAGGACCAGTATGACGTGCTTGCCGAGCCGCTCAGCGACGACGATCTGCGCCAGCTGGAACGCCGTGTGGTTATGGCTGTGCTCGACCGCAAGTGGCGTGAGCACCTCTATGAGATGGATTACCTCAAGGACGGCATCGGCCTGCGTGGCATGGGCCAGCGCGACCCGCTCGTCGAATACCAGCGCGAAGGCTACCAGATGTTCAACTCCATGATTGAAGCGATCAAGGAGGAGACCATCCAGCTCATGTTCAACGTGGACATCCAGAGCGTGGCTCACACGCAGGATGTGACCGACGAGGATGAAGCCATTGCGATTGACGCCGACGTGGCGGAAATCACGGATGAGCAGACCCATGAGGATGCGCAGGGCACCGTGTCGAACTCGTTCGAGATTGACAAGGACAACGCCGAGGTTGAAATTGGCCAAAGCGAGGATGAGCGTATCGACGAGGCCGTGGACAGCGCACAGGAGGCCGAGGGTGATGACACGTCGCTCGAAGACGCGGTCAAGAACGTCGACACGGATCTGAGCGAACCGGCAGAGCCGGCCCAGATCGACAACCATGGTGATGAAGAGGCCACGGCTCAGGAGCTGCGTACCGAGCATGAACAGCGCCACTCGCACACGCGTGAAGGCAGCGTGGTGGGTCCCAAGCCTGTCTCGCATGCTGATGGCGCCGTCCCCGCGTCCAAGCGCCCCAAGAGCAACGAGCGCAAGACGCCGTGGGCTGACGGCCGCACGTTCCCGGGAACGGGTCGCAATGCCCAGTGCCCATGCGGTTCGGGTCGCAAGTACAAGCAGTGCCACGGTCAGAACGAGCAGTGAGCAGTGAGCAGCGAGTAGTGAGCTGTAGCAGTAGCAGTCCGCAGTGATGGAATTTCACTGCCCATGCGTGTCACTTGTAATGGCAATAAGCCACCGTGGCACGCATGGGGGAGCGGGCAGCAACGCAACAGAAGCGACACGAGCGACTCAAGCAACACAAGCGGCGTATTCGTTCCCAAGGGGGATGGGTACGCCGCTTGTGCATACGCAAGGCATAACGGGTGTCTCGGGTCCCTCGGGTGCGTCAAATAGACGGGCAGCATGGGAACGGGGTGCGGCAGTCCAGCATCTTAGGATGCGGACGAATATTTTTGACAATATATGGAATCGTTAAAATGATGCCACCTCGAACGGGGGCATTGGAAATGTAAAGGAAGTATGACCATGACACAGATCATGTGGAAATCGTTGTTGATGAAGCTGATGCACGGGGAGCATCTCAATGCCGACGAGTCCGAATGGTTTGTGGACGACTTGATGAAAGGCAACGCCAATCCGACGATGGTCGGTGCCGTGCTGGCCACACAGCAGAGCAACGGGTTGACGGCTGAGGAAATCGCCGGAGCCTCCAAAGCCATGGTCGGCCATGCCGTGCCATTGCCAGTAGCGGCGGAAGCCACCGATATTGTTGGCACGGGCGGTGACGGTGCGCACACGGTGAACCTGTCGACGATGGGAGCCATTGTGGCGGCCGCCGCAGGCGTGACAGTGGTCAAGCATGGCAACCGTGCATCATCGTCGCAGTGCGGAGCCGCCGACTGCCTCGAAGCGTTGGGCATGCCGCTGGACCTCTCGCCGCAATCCGTGGCCAAGATCGCCGGTGAAACGGGCATCACGTTCGCATTCGCCAAGACGTTCCATCCGGCCATGCGGTTCGTGGGACCCGTGCGCGCGGCGTTGGGCGTGCCGTGCGTGTTCAACGTGCTGGGACCGTTGACGAATCCGGCTCATCCCAAGCATGTGGCGATTGGCTGCGCCAACCGCGCGCTGAGCCCGATCATGGCCCAGGTGTACGCGGCCAACGGCCAGACGGGCATGGTGTACACCTCGGCGGAAGGCCTTGATGAAATGGCGCCGACCGGGCCAATTTCCGTATGGGAATTCCGTGATGGCACCGTGAGCGAGCAGGAGTTCGATCCGACAGTGGAACTCGGACTCGATGCAATCACGATTGATGATTTGCGTGGCGGCATGCCTGAGGTCAATGCGCAGGCTGTGCGTGACTTCCTGGCCGGCAAGGATGTGCCGTTCCGCACAACGGCATTGCTCAACGCAGCTTCGGCCATTGTGGCCGATGGCCGCCAGGTGCCTGCGAATGGCACGCTGGCTGAGCGGTTCCAGGCTGCCTATGCGTTGGCTGAGCAGGCTGTGGACAGCGGCAAGGCCGAAGCGCTGCTCAACACCTGGATTGAAACGGCGCAGCGCTACGCCAAAGCTGAGGCTGAAGCCGCAGCTGAAGCGCAAGATCAGGGCGAAACTGCAGTCGAAGCGTAAGGCTCAAGCACCAGCGCAAGCTGCATAAGCAATAGGCGGCGCCGTCGAACACTCAACAGGGCCGTGTCCAGCGAATCGAATCTCGCTTGACACGGCCCTGTTCGTGGTTATCAAGAGTTATTGAGGATTGTTGAGTATGTCCTGGGGTTTAGCCCGCGGCGGCACGGTCATCTGGCTGTTTTGCTGTTGTGCAGTTTTGCTGCCGCGCTGTCAGACGCGCGCCCCGTCATCATCCCACGTTATTTTCGTGTCATCATGACCGTGATGCATGGCCACCAAACCGCCCGCGCCAAGCAACACAAAAATCGCGCCAATCAGGCCGATAATACCCGACCAGCTCGGCAACAACGCGGCAATGATCACAGCAGCAACACCCAAGACGAGCAACGTCCATAGCAACGCGCGTCCGCGATGCACATCATGCAAATCAGGATTCGGCGGCACGAACGGTGACGCGTCATCCATCACCTGGTCCACATCCAGCCAGCTTGAGGCATGGAAATCACGCGGACCCGACGTGTGACCGCCAACAAAATCCTTGTCTGGCAGTTCATCTACCGACAGCATGCGTTGCTTGTGTTCCTTCTGCGCATGCGAGGCCTGCGCGGAGTGCTCAAGCTTGTCGGCTTTGCGTGAGAACTTCTTGGCCGTGCGCGACGTGCTGATGTCAGACAAGTCGTCGGCATGGTCCTGCATGAACGCGGCCCAGGCCGCATCGGTATCATCCAGCACGTCACCAGCATCCTGTGAACCCCCCGAGGCGTGTGGCGGCCGCTGCTCCTGCCCGTCACGCGGATGCATGTCGCGACGTGCGTCGAGTTCGTCCCCGTCGTTGCTATTGTTGAGTTCAGTCATACTTGACCACTGTAATCAGGCGGTGCGTCAACCTACGGGAGGTTTTCACCATGTTGTATTGGTTTTTTGTGAAAACGTTGGGACCGCTTGCTCGACGTCGATTCCAGCCCGAGGTCGAAGGTTTGCAAAACATCCCGCGCAAGGGTGGCGCCATTATCGCCGCGAACCATTTGGCCGTGATTGACGACGGTCTGCTGCCGTTGACCTGCCCGCGCATGATCCATTTCATGGGCAAGGCCGAATATTTTGAAGGCAAAGGCGTCAAGGGCGCGCTGAAGAAGTGGTTTTTCACGAATGCCGGCGTGTTCCCCGTGGACCGTTCGGGCGGTTCAAAATCGTTGGGTGCGCTCGAACATGCGCGTGAGATTCTTGACGAAGGTCACCTGTTCGGCATCCATGTGGAAGGCACTCGCAGTCCGGACGGTCGCTTGTACAAGGGACACACTGGTGTGGCCCGTCTGGCTTTGGAAACGGGTGCCCCGATCATTCCGGCAGCGTTGATTGGCACGCGTGAACTGCAACAGCCCGGCACTGTGATCCCCGGCAAGGGCCGTACAAAAGTGATATACGGCAAACCTATCGAAGTCAAGGTCGTGCCGTCCGACCAGGTGACGCGTGAGATGCTGCGTGAGCTGACCGACCGCGTCGTCAAAGCAATCCAGCAGCTTTCGGGCCAGGAATACGTGCCCGAATATGCGCAGGTCGTCAAGGAACAGATGAAGCAAGAGCAGGCCATCGTCGACGTCAACGACCAGAAGGCTGCTTAACCGTTCCACATCTTCAGACGCGTCCTCGCCTGCAGAGGCTGCGCGGGTTGCCTCGCGTCCAGCAGTTTGAGGATTGCCAACTGCCATAACGACATTGCCGCCCGGCTTCTGTCCGCTCTACACGGATAGGGAAGTCGGGCGGCAATCTGTTTGGCGTCTGCCGAGCAATCAGATCACGGTCAGTGTGACAACGGTCGGATTGCCGTTTTCGTCGTGCAGCCTTACTTGTTCACCGGCGCCAGGATTTTGGAACCGCACCGTGTGCAGCAAGTCGCCCAACGGCGCTGTGATCTTGACTTGCAACCCGAGTTCTTCGAGCTTCTTCGTGGCGTCATCCTTGTTGTCACCCACCACATTGGGAATCGTCACCATTTGCGGGCCTTTGGACACGCTGATCGACACGTTGTCACCCCAATGCAACTGCGTGTCCGCCGCCACTGATTGTGTCATGACCTGGCCGGCTTCCACCGTGTCGGAAAACTCCTCGTTGACGGTCACATTGAGTTTGACGGCGGCCAGCGCTTCACGCGCCTGGTCGATCGGTTTGCCCACCACGCTCGGCATCGTCACAGGCATGCGGCCTTTGGACAGTGTGATGGTCACCGGCGTGCTGTGCGGCACCGTTTCATCAGGCTTGGGGTCGATGCTGATGACAGCTCCTTCAGGCACGTCCATCGAATACTGGGCTTCGTCCTCCTGCACATTCGTGAATCCCGCTTGTTTGAGTGCGTCGACCGGGTGCTTGCCGGCCTCACTGTTCGCGTCCATGATGTCGGCGGGAACAGTGGCCTGTCGCACGCCTTTGGACACGACGACTTTGACTTTGCCGTCTTTCTTGGCTATATGGCCATCCACGTCGGCCGGCACGGTGGCGATGATGTCGCCTTGGGCGACCGTGTCGCTGAATTCTTCACTGGCTGTCCATGCAATGCCGACCGCTTTCAGCTGTTGCTGGTAATCCTTCCAGCTCACGCCTGTAATCGTGCAAGGGCCGTCCGTAGGGCATTTGAGCCCTTCCGGCTGTGGCAACGTGCGGTAACTGCCGGGTCCGAGCCACACATAGTAGGCCACGCCACCCGCCGATCCGCACACGAGCAGCACGACGAGCACAATGATGAGCGCAATCAGGCCACCCTTGCGTTTGCGCGGCTTGGGTTCGTTGTTTGCGGTATTGGTATTTCCGTGTGGCGGCATTGGCAATGACACCGTTGGCTCTTCGCCACCATGCTGTTGGGGCATAGCCGTGGTAGCGGGAAGGGGTTGTTCAGCGGCCACGGCGTCAGGCGCTGCGGCAATAGGCATCGCCTTTGTCGGGTCCTCAGGCTCGGCAGGTGACGGATCGGGCGCGGCCGCAGTTGCGTGCGATGTCGCGGACATGGCCGCCGTACCATCCGAGGCCTCGGAAGTGGAGTGCTGAAGCACGTCAGCATGCACAAAACGGCCCGAAGCCAAACCGTCGAGACCCACGAGCGGCATCGTGTGGGCGCGCGTGGGATCGTAACGGTAAGAGAGTTGCTGGGACGTCAATTCGCCCATCAACGCACGCAACCGCTGCAGCGCGGCCGCCGCGTCCACGGGACGGTCCTCGACCTTGCGCGCTGTCAAATACGAGATGAACTGCGACACTTCAGGCGCGATACCCGCACACACGGAAGCGACGGGCGGCACATCGTTGTTGACATGCTTGAACACGAGCGTGACGGGATTGTCGGATTTGAACGGCACTTCACCGGTCAACATTTCCCAAGCCATGATGCCCACCGAATAGCAGTCACCCTGCGCAGTGGCCTGGTTTTCAGCAATCATTTCGGGCGCCAAGTAGGCGGCCGTACCAAGCAGCATGCCGGTCGTCGACAGCGTGGCCTGGGAGACGGCTTTGGCCAGACCAAAATCGGTGATCTGCACACGGCCGCGCTGGTTGAGCATGATGTTCTCAGGCTTGATATCGCGGTGGACCACGCCGGCCCGGTGTGCGGCGGCCAAACCATCCAACGTCTCACCCACAATACGCAAGGTGTCGCGTACCGAATAGGTGCCATGCAGTTGCATGTCTTGACGCAAATTCACGCCCTGCACATACTCCATGACCAGGAAGTCCAAATCGTTGAACTCGCCCGAATCATACACCTGCACAATATGCGCGTTCGCAATGGCCGCGGCGCTCGTGGCCTCACGGCGGAAACGTTCCACGAACTGCGCGCGTTTTGGACCTTTGGCCAGCTGCATATGCATGACCTTGATGGCCACGGTACGTCCAAGACGCTCGTCTGTGGCCTTGAACACGCTGGCCATGCCGCCTTCGGCGATTTTGGTGATGATACGGTACCGACCGTCGATGACGGTGCCTTCCTGAACGTTCGGCGATTCGGTCATGATCGAGTGGAAGTCCCTTCCATGGCAAGGGTGGGTAGTCTCGTGCTCATTGTACATGGGCGCTTACGCCTAGGGCAGTCAAGCGGCCGGTGGTGGGCGACCGGTCGACAAGTCCCTACTGCCGGTACGCTGCTGATGCGCTCAGCGCAAATGCTGCGGGATGAACCGTGCGCACATGTCCATAAGGCGGCGCTGCACGGGCGTATCCAAAGCCAACGCGGTGATGGCCTGCTGGCATTGGGCCCACAGTTCGTTGATGCGGCGCTCGCTGGCGGTGATGGCTCCTGTGGCATGGAACATGCCAATGATGTCGTTGACGTCATCAGCATCGCGCTGCGCGGCTTCAAAGTATTGGGTCAATTGTTCGCGTTCGGGAGTGCCTGCCAGGTCGAGCGCATCGGCCAGCAACACGGTGCGTTTGCCTTCGCGAATGTCGCCGCCAATGGGTTTGCCCGTGTTGCTCGTGGAGCCCGTGACATCGATCAGGTCATCAGCGATTTGGAAAGCGATACCAAGCGGCAAGCCGATATCGATTGCATGGCGCAACGCTTCATCTTCGGGCATGCCTGCGGCCAACATGGCCAGCAGCAGCGGCGTAATCGTGGTATAACTGGCCGTTTTCCAGCGGAACACGTTCAATGAGGCGTCGGCGAGCGCCTGGGCGTCATCGAGGCTCATGCGTTCAATCGCCAAGTCGAGCACCTGGCCGATTTCCACTTCCTGTTGCATGCGCATGAACGCGCGTTCAATAGCATTGGGGTCGGGTAGCGCATGCGATGCTTCGCTGGCTACGACCGAACATGCGGTGGCCAGCAGGTCGCCGAGCATGATGCCCAGGCCGATGCCTGTGGACAGTGTGCCGCCCGCATTGGCCAATGCGCGGTGTGCTGCAGGTTTGCCGCGGCGCAAGTCGGCGTCGTCAATGATGTCGTCGTGTACGAGCGCGGCGGTTTGGAATAGTTCGATGGCGCAGGCCAGATCAAGGACGGATTGCTTGATGCGTGCTTGGTTGGTAGGCGTTTGGTCGCTTGCGGGGGTGGGCTGTGTCGGTTCCATGACACGGTAGGTTTCGAGCAGCAGCAGTGCGCGCAGGCGTTTGCCGCCCTCGCTGGAAATTACGGCTTGCCTGGCGACGGCGTTGAGCATCGGTTCCAGTGATGACGCGATGACATTGGCGCAGGCTGTTGGGTTGGTGTCGTTCGCATAGGAGTTCAGTTGCACGTCCATATGCGAACGGACCAGCTCGCCAATTCGCTGTTCAATCAATGCCAAATCGGATTCGATGATCGTAGCGCTCATATCTTGATTCACCCACAGTGTTGCGACATCGGGCTTCTGGCACGTCGTGTGGACCGCTCCCTGCGAGGCTGCTTCATGTCACCAAAATTAGCCGCGGAAGCCCCGCTGTTCACGGCGGGGAGGAAGCGCCATTATTCTTTGCTTTACCTACTCTCATTATACGCATAGTGATATACTGTAGTCATGTCTCAAAAAGTCGTCATTGAGCGCGTGCGGTTGCGGGGTGCGGCCCCGTATCTTGGCATGTGCAAGATTGACGACGGCGGATACGCCCCCTTCTATTCCGAGAACCCCGATGTGGTGATGGACTGGTTGTGTGACGCTTGGCGTTGCCGGTACAACCAGTTGCGTTCCCGCAGGCAGAAATGGGACAGGGAAAAGGAAGGTCTGGTGCCGGTGGGACGCGATACGGACATGCGCACGGACAGGCAGGTCCGTGAGGAATGCTCATGGCTTGCCGCTGTTCCCGCCATGGTGTTGCAGTCGCCTAACCGTATCGAGAACACAGACTGGTGGGCGGCGAACAAACGGCGCAAGACGTTGAAGAAAAAGGGGCAGAATCCGGGCAGTATGCCGCGTTTCAAAGAGAAGCACGGCAAAAGGATGTTCGTCTGCTGGTACAACAACGGTGCGAACGCACGCTACCGCCAGTTGAACAAGCATCACGGCGAAGTCGTGATAACAGGACAGAACCCCGGCAAGTACAAGCTGGACGGGCAGCCGTGCCGTTGGGAGCTGCACATCCGAGTGCGCGTCAGCCAGAGGATACGCGCCTACACGAGTGTCGGCGTGCATTGGGATGACCGCACGCTCGTGTTCATCAACGAACCGTTGCCGGTCGAGCGCAGGGTTACGGGCGCCATGGTCGGCATCGACCGCGGCGTGAAGCACACGCTCGCGTTGAGTGACGGCACTTTCCAAGACTTGCCGCACAAGAGGCTGAAAAAGATTGACAAGCGTATCCGAAGCCTACAGAAGTCGCAGGCGCGTCGCGTCAACATGAGCGGCAAGACCATGAAGGAATACCGCAAGAACCCATCCAAGACGTACAAGCGCGTCCAGAAGGAAATCGGTATCCTGCACCGCAAGGCGCACAACATCATCAACGACTGGCAGCAGAAAACCACAACCCGGCTGGTGCGTGACTACGACATCATCAGCATGGAGAACTTGCAGCTGTCCGACATGACCAAGAAGGCAAAGAAGAAGGAAGACCCGAACAATCCCAAGCGTTACCTACCCAACGGGCAGGCCGCGAAACGCGGCTTGAACCGCAGCATGAGAGCCGCATCCTTGGGCGGCATCAGCCAGAAACTCGAATACAAGACCCAGTTGAGCATGACCAACAGGCTCGTGCTCATTAATCCCGCGTACACGTCCCAAACATGCAGCGAATGCCACTATTGCGCGAAGGAAAACCGCAAGAGCCAAGCGGACTTCCAATGCGAACAATGCGGCATGAGCATGAACGCGGACGTGAACGCCGCAATCAACATCCTCCAACGAGGATACGAACATTTGTTGGGCGTGGACGACGCCCAGCGTGTCATAACGGAACAAGACACCCGACCCGCAAATCGCGGCAAGAGCGCATCCGCACGAACACGCAAAACCCCAACCTAGAAGCTGGAATCCCGCCCGTTCACGGGCGGGAGGACGTCAAGCCACTTGTTCGGCAGCAGCGCCAGCCCATGCAGCCAGCGCGCGTGGCTCATGGAATCCTCGGCGCGCGAATTCGTCGGCAATGGCCTGGGCCACTGCTTGCGAGCGCCCTGCATCCACGAGCGCAATGATCGATCCGCCGAATCCGCCGCCTGTCATGCGCGCACCATACGCGCCGCATTGCCGCGCCACGTTCACGGCCACATCGAGTTCGGGTATGGTCACTTCATAGTCGTCGCGCAGTGAATCATGCGACGCGTTGAACAACTGTCCCACGCGGCGCATGTCACCTTCCTGGAACGCGGCGATACACTCGTCCACGCGGCCGATTTCGCTGATCACATGGCGCACACGGCGCATCATCAGGTCATCTTCCAGCGCGCCATACACTTTCTCGAGCCGCCGCTCACGTGTCATGGCGCCATCATGAGCGCCGGCATCACCCGCGCCCATGCCGTTCGCACCGGCTCTACCCGCACCAACACTACCCGCACCAACACTACCCGCGTCAGCTTCCCCCTCTCGCGGCAGCCCCGCCACTTCATCGGCGATTTCACGCAACGTCGCCACACCCAACAGCGCGCACGCTTGTTCGCAGGTGCGCCGGCGCGCCTCGTACTGCCCATCGTTGAGCTGGTGCGGCGCGCACGTGTCGAGCACGAGCAGTTCAAGCCCATGGGCCTGCAAGTCAAACGGTTCCGGCTTCACTGATTCATGCGCATCCAATCCGGGCTTGCAGTCAAGTCGGATTGCATGCCCCGCACTGCAGCGCATTGAAGCGTTTTGGTCGAGCCCTCCCGTGGACGCTCCTGCCATGTCGTTTTCGGCGCTGATGGCCGCGTTGATCAACGTCATGCGTCCCTCGTCGCTGTCACCGAACCCGAGTCCGTACACGTCATCCAGCGCAAGCGCCGTTGAGCAGGTCATCGCAGCCGACGAACTCAGGCCCGATCCCAACGGCACGCACGAGACAAACGCCGCGTCGAATCCGTGCACATCGGCAAATCCCATGGTGCGCAGCGCCCAGGCCACGCCGACCGGGTACGCGCTCCAGCCGTCCACCTCACCCGCGTGCAACCCCTGCAAGTCGGCACTGGCCACGGCAGATTCGTCCACGTCCGACACCACACGCACAAGGTCGTCATCGCGCGCTGCGAGCGCCACATACGTGCGGTGCGGCAATGCGATTGGCAAGCATAACCCGCCGTTGTAGTCCGTGTGTTCGCCAATCAGGTTCACGCGTCCGGGAGCCGCCCACACGACCGCCGGCCCGTGGCCGTAGGTGCGCACAAACAGCTTATGTGCCGCCCTTGCGGCGGCAGCGTCATCCAATGGTTCAATGAATGGTACGGATGTCATCAATGCTCCTTCCCAGCCCCAGCATCGTTGTGCATAATGGGGTGGTCATTTGTGCACATGTGGATAATGCAGAAATCATTTCTCCACAAATACACAGCCGAAATGTGCGTAACTCAACGCAGGCCGCCAACTGCAGGCCGCCAACTTTCGTCCGCCAATTTCAGGCCGTCAATTTCAGCAAGACCGCCGACTCCAGTCATCCAACGTCAGCACAGCCCGCCAACTTCAGCAGCGCCCGCCAACTGCAGCACAGCCCGTCAACTTCAGCCCGCAATATCAACGGGCCCGAGCTCGTGGAAGCGGGCGGCGATCAGTTCGGGGGTCGTGTCGGAAAGCCAGGCGGCCATGCCGGATTCGGAACCGGCCAAATACTTGATTTTGTTGGCCGCGCGGCGGAACGAGAAGAACTGCAGGTTGAGCCGATAGTGCTCGCGCCGCGCGTCGTGCACGGGAGCCTGATGCCAGGCCGCGATGTACGGCAGGTCCATGCCCTGCCCGTCGCCGTGGTCGAAGAACCGGTTGCCGCGCTTGAGCAGCGTCGAATACATTTCGGCCAGATCCCAGCGTTCCTGGTCGTTGAGTTCGTCGAGCGTGAGCACGTCGCGCACGGGAACCACATGCACTTCGAGCGGCCAGCGCGCGGCGGCCGGCACGTAAGCCACCCAACTTGCGTTGCGCATCACGATGCGTTCGGCAGCCTGCAGTTCGGCGTCAAGAATGTCGCGCAGCAGGTTGCCGCGCGTGCGTTCCCAGTAGGCTTGCGTGTGCTGAAGTTCCGTCTGCATTTTCGGCGGGATGAACGGATACGCGTAAATCTGGCCGTGCGGGTGTGCGAGTGTCACACCGATTTCAACACCATGGTTTTCAAACGGAAAAATCTGTTCGATGCCCGGCAGTTGCGCAAGTTCGGCCGTGCGGAACGCCCATCCTTCCACGACCGTGCGCAGGCGACGCACGGGCAGGTCGGGCGGCAGGCCGTTCTCGTCAGGGTCGAAACAGATGACTTCGCAACGTCCTGCGGCCGGCTTGACTGGCCAGAGTGCGCAGCCGTCAACATAGTGCGTGTCGTTCGACACGCCGGGAACTTGCACCATCGACGGGAATCTGTTCTCAAAAATTACAACGTTGTAATCCGTGTCGGGCACTTCACCGTCCTGGTACGCCGAGCCAAGCTTGCGTGCGGCGAGCGGGTTGCCAGTGGCCGTCGCGCCCGGTCCCGTCGTGATCGGCCGGTTCATGCGGGCCGTGGCCATTGGGATCCAGTCACCGGTCAGCGGGTCCTGACGCATTTGCGGAGCCGGGTACGGTACGTGCGCACCGTCCGGCCCGAGTTGATCGGCAAACCGGTCGGACAGCTCGCGCGGGTCGGTCAGCTGCCGCCTCAGTTCGCCGCGCACGTAGCGTTCGTCGTCATCGAGATAGAAGAACTGCCGTCCGTCCGCCAACGTCGTCGGCGTGATGCGGATATGTTCGCGTGCATATGCCGCGGGTTCGTAGGCTGGCCGTTCGTTGACGGCATTGCTATTTCCGCATGACGCGACATCGGTGTCGCTTGCTTGCATGGCTCGTCACTCACTTTCGTCGGGGGTTTCAATTTGTTGGGCCAATACGAGCTCTTTGACAAGGTCGCGCGTTTTGGCCGCCGAATCGGGGTCGAGCCCGTCATCGGTGATTACGGTGTCGACTTGGTCGAACCGGGCGAACAGCGACAACGATGTGCTGCTCCATTTGGTGTGGTCGGTTAGGATTACCGTGCGGTCGGCAATGTCCATCATGGCCATGTCGGTGGCCGCTTCCAATGAATTGGGCATCAGGAACCCGCGTGGAATCGACACTGAATGCGTGCCGAGGAACACCGTGTTGACACGCAGTGACGCGATGACCTTGTCGGCGATCGGGCCGACCAACGAGTTTGACCGCGTGATCACGCCGCCTGTGACAATGACCTCCACATCTTTGGATTCGAGGGCCTGCACGAGTTCGGCTACGGGAATCGAGTTGGTCAGAATTGTGATGCCGCTGGCCTGCTGCGATTCGAGCAGATGCTGCGCGAATACGTAGGCTGTGGTGCCGCCGCCAATGGCGATCACATCACCGGGTTGCACGTAGTTGACGGCTTCCTGGGCAATCGCGTCTTTGAGACCGATGTCCATTTGCGATTTGACCGAGAACAGCGGTTCACTCAGCAATGTGCTCGTGGACACGGCGCCGCCATGCACGCGTTTGAGCAAGCCTTTGTCGGCCAGTTCGGCGATGTCACGGCGAATCGTCATCGCCGAGACACCAAGCTCTTTGGACAACGCCGTAATGCGCACAGCGCCTCGCGTACGCAGCCGGCTCACTATCAAATGTTGACGTTGTGATGAAATCATGTGAACATTTTCGCACATTTCATACCAAATACCAAACCAAAATAGACAGAAAATGTGCGAAAACGCGCGAGCGTGTGATGATACTGCCCAGTGTGGCGCAGGGATGAGCGATACTGCAAGAATTGAGCGCATTGCGGAGTTTGGACGCGATTGTTTCAATATGCGAATCAGTTGGCCACGGCATGGCCGCCCGCGATTAAAGTCGGCGCCACACGGATGGGCATGACGTGGCATTGCCACCATACTCCCCCAACGTTGCCATAAGCAGTCCGCCGGGACCAACGCACGCCCATCGCCAACTACACACACCAAACCAAAGAGGTGGACATGACCAGCAATGTGAAAGAATCCGACGTCCGTTCAGGCCCGGACCGCTATGTCAGCGAAGCCGGCGCCGCCAAACACGTGCCCGACTATTTGAGCGACTACGAGCGCCCACTGATTTTGACGGGCGTCAAGTCAGCGGACGCGTTCTTGAAGTACAACGAGACCGACGATTTCTTTGCTCCGGCCCTGCGCTATGACGGATCAGCGTCGGTCGAAAACGCCAAGGAACTCGTGGAGCAGGCCAAAGCCTACAACCCCGATGTCATTGTGGCCATCGGCGCCGGCAAGCTCAGCGACACGGCCAAGAACGTGGCCGAAATGATGAACCTGCCACTCGTGATCGTGGCGACGTTGTGCTCGTCTTGCGCGGCCTATTCGGCCTGCTCGGTCAACTATGACGCCCAGCACCGTTATCTGGGTTCCCCAATGCACAAGTCGAACAGCATGCTGCTGCTCGTCGACCCCGCGCTGATTGCCGAAGCTCCTGCTGAGAGCATGGTCGGCGGCATTGGCGACACGATCGCGAAGTTCTATGAAGCCGATCCCGTGTTCGAGATCAAGAAAGCCAAGGAAGGCCTGACGGCGTTCGACCGTCTGTCAGCCACGGGCTCGGCGCTGCTGCGTGACACGCTGATTGAGGTCAGCGAACCCGCATTGGCCGACATGCGCGCGGGCAACACGAAGAGCGCCAACGTGAAGATGCTGATCGACACGAACCTTGGCTTGGCCGGCATTGTCGGCGGTTTCGGTGGTGCTGCAGCCCGCCAGTCGGGTGCGCACGCAATCCACAACGGTTTGACGCAGCTGCCAGGTTCGGCCGCTTCGATGCATGGCGAGAAAGTGGCGTACGGCGTGCTCATACAGCTGCTCGTTGAAGGCAAAGTCGATGAGGTCAAGCGTCTGCTGCCGTTCTATGATGCCGTAGGCCTGCCACACACGATGGAACAAATGGGCCTCGAATACACGCCGGACAACGCTGCCGTCGTCGCAGCCCATGCCACACGCCCAGAATCGGCGTTCTACAACGCTGTGCCCGACCTGACGGCTGAGCGCATCGAACAAGCCATGGCCAATCTCGAAACAATCGCCAACGACTGATCGCCTCCCATTAAGCTCAGGCTACGGCCTGAACCGTCCTTATGTATGCATGCCATGAGCGGCTCCGACAGTTTGCTGTTGGAGCCGCTCATGTATTGGAAAAACGAGAAAAACACCAACTATGTGGCGGTGCTACGAGCATGCTGACGTGCATCACACGGCCATGCATCACGCAGCCATATGCGTCACGACAATGGTTTGCCGAGCATGCGGCGGATACCCCAAACTGTCACACGTCCCATGGCTTCGCGCACGATTGTGCTGTCCATTTTCGATTTGCCGCGCGTGCGCTCAGGAAACGTGATCGGCACTTCCTGCACGAGCGCGCCGGCATCCACAACGCGGCGCGTCATATCAATCTGGAACACATAGCCGTTGGCTTCGATGGCGTTCAAATCAACGCGACGCAACACCGCGGCGCGATACGCCCTGAATCCGCTCGTCATGTCACGCACATCCAAACCGAGCATGAACCGCGAGTAGAACGAGCCAGCTTTGGAGATGCCATCGCGATACCACGGCCAATCCTCCGTACTGCCACCAGGCACACGACGTGAACCCAACACCACATCCACATCATCGCGTTCTTCAAGCACACGCAACAAACGGCTCAAGTCTTCAGGACGGTGCGAGCCGTCCATGTCCATTTCGCAAATCACGTCGTAGCCATGCTCAAGAGCCCAAGTGAATCCCGCGATATACGCCGGTCCCAAACCTTGCTTGCTCTCGCGATGTAACACATAGAGATGCGAACCGTTCGTACACTTGTTGATGCGATGCGCCATGGCCAAGTCGGCTGTGCTGACCGATGCGTCCGACGACGCCCACAACGGTTCGGATTCGTCGTCGCCCGTAGGACGGGCGTCTGGTACGCCGGCACGCGAACCAATTACGCGCGCGATTACGTCGGCTGCCGTGCCCGTGCCGTCCGGCGAACCGTCGTCCACAATCAGCACATCGACGCCGACATTGCGCGCGAACAAATCACTGAGCGTCGGTTCGAGGTTGTCACGTTCGTCATATGTAGGCATCACCACGCATACTTTGCCACCACGCATGCCTCTCACCTCGCTTCCTGCAACGTTTTGCCAGTCCATAGCGCATCATGTTTCCAGCGGCCTATCCCCATTGCCGCCGTGCGCCATCATACACGTTCATGGCCCAACTTTAGCCGCGCCTCAGGCCGAATTCTGCAACGAATTTTCCCACAACCCACACAGCCGTTACCTTCACATGACGCCAAAGCATGGCACAATGGTCAAGTATGAGTTATGTTTCCGAGAATTCGCTGCACGACGCCGTGAACAAGGCGACGACGGATTTGTTCACGTTCGCCTACAAGCATGTCATCAAACCCAACTTCGTGTTCAACCACACGCCTGACGTGGCGCATGACCAGATGATCCGTTTCTGCCAGGTCACTTCGAAGATGCCACCGTTGATGTGGCTGCTGCGCACGATGCTCGATTACACCGATCCCGTGTTGGAAACCAATGTGATGGGTGTCAACTTCGCCAATCCGTTTGGCCTTTCGGCAGGACTCGACAAGAACTGCGATATGCCTGTGGTGCTCGACCACGCAGGCTTCGGGTTTGAAACGATTGGTTCCACGACTTCGCGCCCATGCGCGGGCAACGCACGCCCATGGTTCCACCGGTTGCCTGAATACGATTCGATGATCGTGCATGTGGGCTTGGCCAACGAAGGTTCCGACGTGGTCATCGAACGCGCCGAACATGCTTGGCGCAATACCGAAAGCATGCAGACGTCAATCTCAATCGCGCGCACGAACGACAATCTCGTGGGCGACCTGAATGAAGGCATTGAGGATTATTGCATCTCATTGGAACGTGCGGCAGGCCGTTCGGCCATGGTCGAGATCAATGTGTCATGCCCGAACACGATGGCCGGCGAACCGTTCACATCCTCCCCAGAGGCGCTTGACCGCCTGTTTACGGCGCTTGACAAGGTGGACCGCCCGCAGCCCACACTCGTCAAGATGCCATTGAACAAGCCATGGCCGGAGCTCAAGGAGCTGATTGATGTGCTGGCCGAGCACAATGTGCAAGGCTTGACCATCGCCAATCTGCAAAAAGACCGCACGGGCATGCAGATTCCAAGCACGTGGCTTGGCGGATTGTCGGGTTCGCCATGCTATGCGCCAAGCAACGAACTGATCAAGCAGGTGTATCGCGACTATGGCGAGCGCTTCGCGATTGCCGGCGTGGGGGGCGTGTTCACGCCACAACAGGCCTATGCGAAGATTCGTGCAGGTTCGAGTCTCGTCATGTTTATCACGTCGCTCATGTATCGCGGTCCGCAAACGATCACCGTGCTCAAGCGTGGCCTGGCCAAGTTGCTCAAGCAAGACGGCTTCGACCATGTCAGCCAGGCCGTTGGCATCGACGCCTGAAACGCGGCGCATCCCCTCAGCAGCTGATAATCAAGGCCTCTGGAAACGTAACGATTGACGTTTCCAGAGGCCTTGATTATGCGGTCATGCCCATGCGCACTGTTGTGCACTGTTGCACACTGTTACTCATGGTGATACGCAAATATGCTCGCTACTCCACACGATACGCGCCGCGCACATACGCTGGCGGATATGGCGTCTTGTCAACGGGTACACCGAGTTTGGCATAGGCGCGCAATGGCCAATACGGGTCGCGCAATGCGGCGCGGCCGATTTCCACGGCATCGGCCTCATACCCTTTGACGATTTTTGCCGCTTCCTTGGGTTTCGTGATTAGCCCCACGGCCGTGGTCGGGATGTTTGCGCCGCGACGCACTTCATCGGCGAACCGCACCTGGTAGAGCGGTTTGACTGGAACGGTCACGTGAGGTACGAGACCCCCGGTCGACACATCGATCAAGTCGACGCCATGGTCCTTGAGTTCACGCGCGAGCTCGATCGTCTGTTCCAAGTCCCAACCGCCTTCAGCCCAATCAGTGGCTGATACGCGCACGAGCAACGGCATGTCGTCACGGATTACACCGCGCACTTCGTCCACGGTTTCGAGCAGCATGCGCATGCGGTTGCGTAGGCTGCCACCATATTCATCCTCACGCAGGTTCGTCAACGGATCAAGGAACTCCGAGAGCAGATACCCGTGCGCCGCATGCAGTTCAATCGCATCAAATCCGGCTGTCATCACACGCCATGCGGCGTCACGGAAGCGGTGTTGGATCTCGTGGATTTCATCCACGGTGAGTTCACGCGGTGTGCGCTGGTCGCCATAGGCGATCGCGCTCGGCGCCACCGTTTGCCAACCGCCTTCTTCAAGCGGCACGCTCGTGCGTTCATAACCCAGCGAGAAGCATCCCATCGACCCTTTGCGTCCCGCATGGTTGAGCTGGATCGCCGCCGCAGCGCCCTGCGCCTTGATGCCGCGCGCAATCCAATTCCACGTGTCGATCATGTCGTCTTGCCACAGTCCCACATCGCAGGGGGAAATCCTGCCTTCCGGCGTGACGGCTGTCGCCTCCACAATGACCATGCCGAAGCCGCCTGATGCGCGGCTGACATAGTGCTCATAATGAAAATCGGTCGGTCGGCCATCATGGGCGAATACCGAGTAGGTATCCATCGGAGGCAACCAGATACGGTTACGCACGGTCAAGCTGCGAAGATGCAAGGGTTCGCACAGTCGCGGCATACGGAAATCATCATGAGTATTTTTCGATGACTTGCGTGATTTCTTGGCGGCCTTGTACTCGGGCGAGCCGGGATTGACGAGCTGTTCAGCCGACTGCTCTTCGGTGAGCAGCGGTTCCGGACGGGCGTGTTTTGCCATGATTCCTCCAAACCGCGGCCTTGTGCGGGCCGCAACACAATCATCTCCAGTGTGTCCAGCCTAACCGAAGATTCGCTGGGAATACGGCCCAACACGCAAGATAACGGGGGGAATCGCGCTCAGCCTTCCCCACAGCGCGCCACAAAACGCACGATGCCGCCCCGACTCGAAAGTCAGGACGGCATCGCTTGAGTTCACCTGCGCATCAGCAGTGCGGCAATCAACGCGGGCTGTGTGCCAAAAGCCGCGTGTCACAAGCCTTGCGTCACAAGCCGTGCGTTACGGCTGGGACTGCTGGGACTGCTGCTGGGGCTGGTTGTTGGTACCGGTGTTGTTCAGCGTGCTCGAGTTAGTAGACGAGTTGCCGGTACGTGAGGCCGCAACGGTCCTCATGTATTTGTCGACGGGCTGGCCGTAACTGTCGTCGACCTGGATGCCCTTCTTGTCCAAATACTTGTTCGTGAAACTCGCGTAAGCAGGCGCGGCGATCGTGCCACCATCCCAGTAGCTGCGATACTGGCCGTTGATCGCGATGTTGGCCACACGATGGTTGAGCGGGTCCTGCACGTCGCCGACGAGCACGAACGTGGCGATCTCGTGCGGCGTGAAACCGCCCGTCGTCAAGTAAGTGTCCTCGTTCGTACCGGTCTTCAGGAACGACTTGCGGTTGTTGGCGAGCTTGCCGAACTGGCCGGCGCCGTCGGGACGCACGACGCCCTGGTTCATCGTGTACGCGAGCGTCTGGATGATGTCCTTGTCCACAGCCTGATGGCAGTTGGCGCTCGGCACCTGCAGCTTGTCGCCGTCGGCCTTCTCAACTTCCTTGAGCGCGATTGGCGAGCACTGCACGCCGTTCGCCGCGTACGTGGCGTAGACGGAAGCCATAGTCAACGGCGAAACCGAGGCGGAACCGCCAATCAGCAGAGCCGGGTGCATGGAAACGTCGGAATACACGTCTTCCTGGCCAATGATCGCGTTGTGGTAGCCCACGGCCTTGGCCGCGTCAGCCACAGCGCACAGACCGATCTTTGCACCCATCGAAGCCATCGTCGTGTTGTGCGAGTGCACAAGGCCGAGGAACGGGCTTTCGGGGCTCACCGTGCCGTTCGTCAACGCGTTCGTGACGTGCCAGACGTCAGTGCCGCCCTGGTAGCCGTTGCAGCTGAACAAGCTCGTTTGGTAATCGGTGGGGTTGATCAACGATTCGTTGAGCGAACGGCCCTGCTGCATCCAAGCGATCAGGTTGATCGGCTTCCAGCTCGAACCGATCGGGAAGCCGCGGCCGCCGCCATCGATCTGGTCGACGGCGTAATTCATCGAAGCGCGCGTGGGATCGGTGGCCGCCGCGTCGGTGGCATCATAGGTACGGTTGAGGCCAAAGCCGAGCACTTCGCCCGTGCCGGGCTTGACGGAAGCCATCACGATTTCCATGCCCGACGGATCGTTGGCCGGAATCGTCTCCTGAGCCGTCTGCATCATCAGCGAGTTGGCGTCCACGTCGAGCGTGGTCACAATCTTCAAGCCGCCTTCCTGCAGCAGCTCTTCACGTTCCTGGGCCGTCTTGCCGAACTCGGGCGAGTTCTCGATCTTATGTACCACGTAGTCGCAGAAGAAGCCCGCATCATACGCCGCAGCCATGCAACCGCGAGACACATCCTGCACGTCAAGCGTGTCGACGAGCGGCTGCGCAACCGCTTCGTCATACTGCTGCTGCGTGATGAAGCCCTGGGCTTTCATCTGCTGCAGCACCAGGTTGCGCTGCTTTTCCGCTTCAGGCTGGTTCTCAGGGATTGAAGGATCATACTTCGAAGGGTTCTTCGTAACCATCGCGATGGTCGCGGCCTGCACCACATTGAGCTTGTCGGCCGTGGTGTTGAAGTAGCGTTCTGCTGCGGCCTGCACGCCGTAGAGGCTGTTCGAACCGAACTGCGCGATGTTCAGGTAGCCCTGCAGGATTTCCTGCTTCGTATACTTCTTCTCCATCTGCATCGAGATCAGCATTTCGCGCATCTTACGCGCGATCGTGTCTTCCGTGGCGTGATATTCGCCAATCGGATCATTGTTTTCACGGGCCTTCGTGGCCAACACGTTCTTCACATACTGCTGCGTCAGCGACGAACCGCCCTGTTGATCGCCCTGACTGATATAGGTTTGCACGAACGCGCGCATCACGCCCTGCACGTCCACGCCCGAATGCTCGAAGAAACGACGGTCCTCACGGGCCACCACAGCCTGCTGCATCGGCGTGGAAATCTGCTTGAGCGGCACAACCTCACGGTTCTGCGCATAAAACTCAGCGATGACCGTTTTGCCATCGTTGGCATACATGGTGGATTTCTGCGGCAGCGTCGTCACATCGAAATCGATGTTTTCGACTTCCATGGACGGCGTGACTGCCTTAACCACGTTGTTCGCCGCCACCACCGCGGGCATGAACAACATGCTCGTGACCACACCTCCGGCCACGCATAACGTCACGAATGCAAGAACCAGCGCGAGCGCGCGCTGGAACGTCATGGTTTTCTTCTTGGGCATGAGGTTCATTCTAAATGTCGGCCCTTACGAAGAAAAGGGTTTGTGAAACATTACACACAAACCTTTGCAATTCGCCGTGCAAGGCTTAGGTGCGCGTGGGGTGCGTGAGGTGCATTGGGTGCGTTAGGTGCAGTCTGCGGGTCGGCCGAGTTTCAATCTGCGAACCAACTTACCTGCGACCCAACGTTCCAGCCCACGGGTCAGCTGCGACTCACGGTAGTTTCAGCCCGCTGATCCGTAGCTCAGCATCGCACCGCGCAACTCAACGCTTCGACCTACGAATCAGCGCGCCCGGCTGATAAATGATGATTGTGCGCCCCTCGCGCGCGATCCAACCACGGTTCGTGAAATCGGTCAACGCCTTGTTCACGGTTTCGCGCGACGACCCCACAAGCTGCGCCATCTCTTCCTGTGTCAAATCATGCGGCACTTCCAGCCCGGCCTCCACGGGCCGCCCGAAGCGCGCTGCCAGATCCAACAACGTTTTGGCCAGACGTCCCGGCACATCCGAGAACACAAGGTCGGCGATGCGCTCATTGTTGGCGCGCATACGGTTGGCCAACACCTGCAGCATGTCCACGGCGACGCTGGGATTGTCTTCAAGCCAACGGAACAGATCGTCATGTTCCACCCACAGCACCGTCGTGCCGTTGACCATGGCCACAGCCGTAGCCGTGCGCGGGCCACCTTCCGGATCGAACACGGGAATTTCGCCGAGCAACTCGCCTCTGGTCTGGATGCTCAGCAGCTGGATGCGGTCGTCATTCGATGTGCGCATGAGTTTGACGCGACCCGCCTCAATCAAATACATGCGATGATCAGTGTCCCCCTCGCTGAAGATCACATCACCTTTGTTCACCATAAGACGATGCATGTGAGGCAGCAGGTTGCTTGCCTGTTCAGGAGTAACGCAACGGAACAACGCCGTGTGCAGCAGGGTTTCCAGATCATCGGATGCTTCCATGCACTCCATCATAGAGGCCGTCCCGCCGAGCCCGACCCCCTCGTCTTTCTTCGTGAGCGCCCCGCGAGCGCGCCGCCTAACCTTCCTTCACGCACGTCTGCGAGCGCGTCGCTAATTCCCGCCCCCTGCCCGAACCTTCCGCAAGACACGCCACCCCTCATGCTCAAGCCACGCTCAAGCCGCACCTGAACCGCACCCGATCCACGCCCGATCCACGCCCGAGCCGCACTCATTCACACACGCCGCACACGCGCCTCACACTCACTTCACACTCATTTCATGTTCATTCCATGCCCATGTTCATTCCACGCCCACGTCGCCCCGCGCCATATCCCTCGCGCATTGCACGAGCGCATCCTGCACGTCCTCTCGACTGAGCGTAGTTTGCGTCACAATCGGATCGACACGCCGTTTGGCCGACTGTACGGCTTTATCGACCAACTTGGCTTGCGCCGTGTGCAACACCTGGCTCATCAGCTCGCCGTCAAAATCGTAAGCCAACGTCGTGTGATGCAACAGCACGCCATGCCGACCCGGTTGCCGCTGCACAAATCCCCCATCCGCAGCTAACTGCAGGCCGGTGCGTAAATCTTGCACCGCATTGCGCCCCACGCCCATTCCCCGTTCTCCCGGCGCTTCCAGAGTCTCTTCCACCGCCCGATTTTCTTGCGTTTGTTGCCGCGCCGGATACTTGCGTTCGGCCGCCCCTCCGATTTTGCCGCGCGGCGACGCGATGTCGTTCAGTCCCGTGAACATCGCCCGCATACCGATGCTGTTCAGCGCAGCCACCGCGAACGCATCACACACACGGAACGTTTGCTCAGGGGTCAGCCCCTCGCTCCATTCGAGCGGCGTGACCAGTGAGTAGGTGATTGTTGCGTCAGGTTCCACGAGCATGGCGCCGCCACCTGTACCTCGCCGCACCACGGCAAATCCGAGCTGTTGCGCGGCTTGTTCGTTCACTTCGTTGCGTACCGACTGGAACCGCCCGATCACCACGGCGCGTTCCCCCCACCGCCAGAACCGCAATCGAGGACGACCATCTCGTGCCACAAGCTCCACCTGTCGCTCTTCCTCGAGCATCTGTTCAGCAGCCCCGCGCGCGCCATCAACAATAATCTCAATCCCCTGCTCCCCCAGCTCCCGCCAATACCGTCCAACCGTCACTTCATCCAGCTCTTCCGCCTCGTCCCCCGGCATCCCTGTCGCGTCGCCTACCCCTTCCGCCGCATCACCCGACTCACCTGTCCCTCTCGCCGTCACGGCCGCCGAACACTGCGGCTCACCTGCCGCATCGTCCAATCCGCCCGTCTTGTCCCCCGCTACAGCTGTTTCCGCACCCGACACACGAGTTCCGCCAGATACCCCGCTGACCCCGGCCACACTGCCCGTCACCTCTTCCGCCGCATCACCCTGGTGTTCCGCGCGTTTACCGATCTTCTCGCGCGTCACCCCATGCACGCCCCGCTCCCAGCCGCATGCCGTCACGAACGCCTGCACAATCGTCTGTGCATCCACGCCAATCAGCTGCGGTAACGAGGCATCATCAAGAATCTGCTGCACCGCCTGCCGCACACACGCCCGCAGCTCGTCACAGTCCCCCGCGTTCCCCTCGCTTGCACTGCCATCCCCCGTGCCGTCCGCCCCGAGTTCCGTACGCACGCGCTCCAACGCACGCTGAATCAGCACAATCGGATCGTCGCCGCTCCCCTGAGGTTCCCGACTTAAGAAATAATCCCCGTCAATACGCACATCACACGCGTCACCCTGATCGACGACATGCACGCGCACCATCTTGCCGCCCACCATCTTGCATTCCGCACTACGATCCACACCCATGTCCCCATTCTACCGACTCCCTTCTCTCCCCTTCTCCCCTCTTTCCCTTTCGCGTCCCACTTTTCTTCTTCCTCTTTTCCTTCTTCCTCTCTTATCCCTTCCCGCTTTTCTTTCATCCCTTCCCCCTCCTCTTCCTTTTCTCTTCTCATCACTCCCTTTTCTCTCCTCTTCTCCGACCTCCTTCTCTCTCTTCTCCTTCAGTTTCCTTCTTTCCCTTCTCGTCACTTCCGCCGCCCTTTCCCTTCTCTCCACTCCCGCCGCCCCGTCCCTTTTCTTCCATTCCGCCCCGTCCCTTTTCTTCCATTCCGCCCCTCTCAACCTCTGACCCCCAGGCGTCAAAGTGTCACCTCACGAATTCCCCACCCAACTACCAATTTCCCTTCCTCTTTTCCGCGCTCTTCCTTTCCTCCCTCTTTGCCAACTCGCTTCTTCCCTCCTTCTCTGACTTGTCTCTTCCTTTCCTCCTCCCTCTCCACCGACCTCTTTCCCTTTTCACTTTTTATTTCCGTCCAACCTCCATGGCATCCCCATCCAGCTACCGCATCCCCCCTCTCCTGCCGCGTCCTTCCCTTTCTTCCCTTCCAACTCATCACCACCCTCAACTTTGATCCCTAGGCGTCAAAGTGTCACTCTCACGAACTCCGCATCCAGCTACCAACCCTCCTCTTCCCACTCGTCCAAACTTTCACCCCAAAACCGCATCTCCCCTGACCAGGCTGGTCAGGAGAAATGCAGAATCCGTCCCCAAAGTGCACCTTTCCTGACCAGGTTGGTACGGAGAAACGCACAATCCGCCCCCAAAACGCATCTCCCCTGACCAGACCGGTCAGAAGAAACGCACAATCCGCCCCCAAAACGCATCTCCCCTGACCAGCCCGGTACGGAAAGATGCGGGATCTGCCGCGGGTGTATCGCGAACGTACCGCCATGGTACAAACGCGACACATTTTCCGAATTTCCCCACCAATCCGTAGTGCGTTCGTACCACGGTGGTACAAAAGCGCTACATCCAATCGAGGCGTCCACGTCAACTCCCCGCCAACCCACGCCACTCCACAACAAAAAGTGGCGCGTCTGACCCGTTGGGGTCAAACGCGCCACACGTTCAGTAATCAGTCGCATACGTCAGCGGCCACATGCCACAGGCAATCCTTCCGACTGCCCGCTTGACCGTCAAGTCGCCACGCGACGATGATCAATCAGTCAATTCCACACCCTTGGCATCGCGGTGCGCGGGCTGGCCCGGGTGGGAGCACAGGATCATGATGCCTTCGATCAGACCCCAGATGCTGGCGGCGATGGGACCAAGGCCGAGCACAATCCAGCCGAGCAGTGTCAGCAGCAGCTGGGCGACGGCTTTGCCCGTGAAGCCCAGATAGAAGTTGCCCACGCCGAAGCATCCGAGGAAGATGCTCAACAGGCCTGCGGCAATCTTGCTCTTTGGCGTATAACCTGCAGGCAGCACCTCGCCCGTAGCCGAGTACTGACCAGCCTGTGCGTAGTTGGGCTGTGCATACCCCGGTTGCGCATAGCCGGTCTGGGCGTAACCGGCCTGCGGCTGCGTAGGCTGCTGCGGCTGCGCATAGCTCTGCTGCGTGTATGCGGGTTGCGTGTACGCCGTCTGCTGAGCATAGCCGGACTGTCCGTATTCCGGCGCGGCATAGCCCTGCGCCGCAGACTGGTTATACGCCGGCGCACCATAGGCAGCAGTGGCAGCCGTAGCAGCGGCCGGTTCAGTATAAGCCGGTGCAGCTGCCGGTTCGCTTACCGAAGGCTGCGTATACATCGTGGTTTCCTCAAATACGGTTTCCGTATAGGTCGGAGCCGCAGGCTCACCATACGCCGGCGCTTCGCTGTTTGCACCGTACGAAGGTGCGGAAAGCGATGGCATCGCATCGGGTTGCGCGATTGACGTCGCATCCGACTCGCCATAGCTTGGCGCCTGCGGAGCAGCGGCGTAGTTCGGGGCGCCGTATTCCGGCGCGGCCTGCTGCGCATTGGGATCTTGCGGATTGAATTCGTTATTCACGTTGGTCACTTGGTATGTCACTTTCTCTCGTGTGCAATGTTGAGGGAAGCGTTGCCGCAACCTCATAGGGGGGCAGCCTACCGACCTTGGAATCCTTGCCATTCCCCAAGAACTCATGTGCATATTCATGCATACAAGAAATCGGTCGCGTGTATCAGCATACACAACGACCGATATTCCAGATATATTCCCGCATGATTTATGAGAACATTTGCATTGGCTTCACAACGCCAATCCAGCAGCCCCAACCACAATCACACGGGTCGGCGAAGCCTCTCGACAAAGCCTCTCAGCCAAGCCTCTCGGCAAAGCTGCTCGGCAAAGCCTCAGGCCACATACGTCGGACCATACTCGCCCGGCACATGCGTCGTGGCGATGTACGGACCGGCGGTGCCAGCGGCATAAGCCTGCATGCCGTTCGAGCAGTGCAGGTAGTTCGGATCAAACGTATCGGCGCAATCGCAGCAACCACACATGGTATACCTCGTTTCATCACGGCCCCGCCATCGGCAAGACCTGTTCCATTCGTGCCCCACTGTACAGGCGAGGCACGAAGAAGGGGGCTCGAGCCCACCATATGGTGCTCACCATATGGCGTGCTCACGCCCCCCCCAACTTCGTAAAAGCCATCGCTTACATACGCGCCAAAATATCGCGGCCGACTTCATCAGTGGAGCGCTGGGTGGACCCGAGCTCCTCAATGTCGGCTTCTACAGCGCGGTCGATGCGTTCGGCTTGCTCGTCGAATCCCAAGTGACGCAGCAGCATCGCGGCCGACAGGATTGCAGCCGTCGGATTGGCGATGTTCTGTCCGGCAATATCGGGTGCCGAGCCGTGAATCGGCTCGAACATCGACGGGAACTCATTCGACGCGTTGATGCAACCCGAGGCCGAGTAGCCCACGCCACCGACCACAGCGCCCGCCTCATCGGTCAGAATGTCACCGAACAGGTTGTCGGTCAAGATCACGTCGAAACGCTGCGGATCGGAGACCATGTAAATCGTCGCCGCATCAATATGGCAGTAATCGTGCGTCACTTCCGGGTACTCCTGCGCCACGCGGTCCACAATGCGCTGCCACATGTCACCCGCGTTGACAAGCACGTTCTTCTTGTGCACGAGCGTGACGTGCTTGCGCCGCTTCATGGCCAGCTCGAACGCGTAACGCACCACGCGCTCGGCACCGTAGGCCGTGTTGATCGACACTTCCGTAGCCACCTCGGCCGGCGTGTCACGACGCACAGCGCCGCCCGCGCCGCAATACAGGCCTTCCGTGCCTTCTCGCACGACGACGAAATCAATCTCGCCGGGCTCGGCCAGTGGGCTCGTCACGCCTTTATAGAGCTTCGAGGGACGCAGGTTCACGTACTGGTCGAGCGCAAAACGCAGCTTGAGCAGCAGGCCGCGCTCAAGAATGCCGGCCTTGATACGCGGGTCACCCACGGCACCCAACAGGATTGCGTCAGTCTGCTTGATCGCTTCCAGATCCTCGTCAGGCAGGATCTGTCCGTCACGCAGGTAGCGTTCGGCGCCAAGGTCAAAGTCCACATACTGGAACGACGCCGCGTCACCTGCGGCTTTCTCGAGAGCCTGCTTGGCCCATGGTGTGACTTCTTTGCCGATGCCGTCTCCGGGGATCACGGCAATGGTGTACTGCTTGGTTGCATCATTCATAGGGGCGAGACTACACGCGCCGATTCGGGGGGCTGCACAATCGCTCATTGTATGAAACGAATCCCGCAAAGCTCTCACATCGTGGAACGTCAGCCCGTCACATTCGCGCCCGTCACACCATGCTCGCAGCACCCGCAGCACCCGTCACGTCACGCTCGCCGTGTCCAGCGCGTGCGGACCGCCGCGTTCAACCCGCCACGCTCGACTCTTCCGGCCGTCACACTGCATCCGCAGCAGCACACGCCAGTCACGCCAGCACACGCCAGACACCGCCCGCCCCGCAGCAGCACACGCCAGTCACAGCTCGTCACGCCCCGCCGCCCACACCGCGCCCCTACCGCTCGATGCCCATCACATCCAAGCACCAGGCGTTTTCAAAGCAGACTTCCTCCCACTGCTTGTAGCGTCCCGTCGTGCCGCCGTGACCCGCCTGCACCTCGATTTTCATGATCGCGTCCACGCCGGCCGCCTGCAGACGCGCCACCCATTTGAGCGGTTCGGCCACCATCACGCGCGTATCGTTCATCGACGTCGTCACAAAAATCTTCGGGTACACCACACGCCCGGCGCCAGCTCCAGCCTCATCTGCGCAATCAGCCTCACCTTCCGCAGAACTCGTCTTCTCCCTCGGCAACGGCGCGTTCTCATACGGCGAGTACGACTTCATATAGCGGTAGACCTCCGCATCATGCAGCGGGTCGCCCCACTCGTCCCACTCGGTCACCGTCAACGGCAACGACGGGTCGAGGATCGACGTCAGCGCGTCCACAAACGGCACGTCGGCTTCAATGCCCGCGTACCGTTCGGGAGCCATGTTCGCGATCGCACCCATCAGCAGGCCGCCAGCTGAGCCGCCGTTGGCCACCGTGCGCGCCGTGTCGGCAAGTCCGCTGTCTTCAAGCGCCGCCGTCACGTCCACAAAATCCTCGAACGTGTGCTTTTTGTTCAGCATGCGGCCCTGCTCGTACCAGGCGCGCCCCATTTCGCCACCGCCGCGCACGTGCGGCACGGCATAGAGCACGCCGCGGTCGAGCATGCTCAGTCGCGACACCGAAAATCCCGGATCAGAACTGATTTCGTAAGCCCCGTAGCCGATCACAAACATCGGCATGCCAGCTTTGAGCTGCCCGCGCTTCCACACGAGCGAGACGGGCACGCGCTCGCCGTCACGCACGTCCACCCACGCGCGCGCTTCCGTGTAGTCGCGCGCATCAAACCCGCCGAGCACGTTCGCGCGCTTGAGCAGCCGGTCCTCGCCCGTGCGCACGTCAAGTTCGTGCAGTTCGCTCGGCCGCGTGTACGAGCCGAACGAGTATCGCATGCGCGGCGCGTCATAGTTCGGGTTGCCGCCCGCCCCGATCGAGTACAGACGTTGCGTGGTGAGGTTGAGTTTCTTGGTTATTTCCGCCATTTCCTCAGTGGCCGTCGCATCGTCGCATGTGTCCACATCAAGCGTAGGGGGCACAACCTCCGTAAATCGCCACGGCCGCCCCTCCACAAAGTCCTGCGCCGCATCATCTTTGGCGCATACGGCCAGATGTGGCACGCCCGACTCACGGTATGACAGCGCCACAAAATGGCGGTGTATCGCAATGCCTTCAATGCCCAGACCTTTGGCGCCTTGCAAAATGGCGGGGTTCGTGTCCACGCTCCAAGGTGTGGCTATGGGTTCGTGTGAGGCGCCTTCGACCACGAGGTCACCTTGTTCGCACCCGTAGGGCGATCCGACAGCTACGCGCACACCTTCGCCAAGCGTGTATGGCGGTTTGTGGTCGCGCATGTCGATCACGTCGATTTCAAAGTTCGGGTTGTTCGCATTGTGATAGACGATGGCCAGCGGAATGTCGGCGCGTTGGCCGTTGGCATCAGGTGCGCCGGCCTGCTCGAAACAGGCGAAACTCACGTCGTATTCCACGTCGGGTTGGCGTGCGATGAACACTTGGAATTCGCCGGTCGGATCGTCAATCGGCAGCATCAGCACTTCGGTTGAGGTTTTCGACCCTGTGCCGATCACAATGTGACGTTCGTCGAATGACAGACCCACGCCACACCAGAAGCGTTCATCGTGTTCGTGGAACACTTCCACATCTTCGCTGACATCGGTGCCCACGCGGTGGCGCATCACGGCGTAGGGGCGCCATGCGTCGTCGAGCACCGAATAGAACACCCATTGCGCATCTGGCGTCAAACAGGCTCCGCAGATGCCGGGCAGCAAATCGGGAAGGTCGCGTTGCGTGGCGTCGGATTGCCACAGGTCGCGAATGCGGAAATCATACCGTTCAGCGCCGGTCGTGTCCACGCCGTAGAGCATGAAACGGCCGTCACGCGAGAGATCCATGCCTCCCAAACGGAAGAAGTCGTGACCTTCGGCCTCGGCGTTCATATCGAACACAATCTCCTCGCCGTCGAGCGAACCCGGAGCGGACGCAGGGTCGATGACGGGCGCGTCCCAGTCGTCGGCGCCGCGGATCGGCAGACGGCATTGCACGGCGTACTGGCTGCCCTCCTGCGTGCGTGTGAAATACCAGTAGTCGTCGATACGCGTCGGCACCGACAGGTCAGTTTCTTGCACGTGAGAGCGGAACTCGTCGAGCAGTGTGGCACGCAATGTCCCCAGATGCGCGGTGCGCGCGTCACAGTACGCGTTCTGCTCGGCCACATATTTCGCCACCTCCGGAGAGTCTTTGTGACGCATCCAAGCGAAATCGTCGATGAACGTGTCGCCGTGGAACGTGCGCGGCTCGCCGTGACGCGCGGCCTGCGGCACTGCCAACGCTGCCGGATCCGTTGAAGAATCGGTCGTACAGGAAGAAGTTGCAGCTAGGGAAGAAGTCGTGGCTAGGGAAGAATCAGAAGGCTCACAAGCAGGGTGGAACAGCGCGTCCTCGGCATTTTCAGTCATGCCGGGATTATAGCGCGGCCGCGCGCCCGCAAGCCCGAAGCAAACGGGCGCTACGGAAGTGCAACCAGCGCCGAGCCGAGCGCACGGGACAGCGGTGGACCGGACAGCGGTGGACCGGATGGCAGTGAGCTAGCTCGAAGTGGAACGGATACCAGCGCAGCGAATAGAAGCGCACCAGTTGGAGATGGGCTGGTTGGCAGTGAGTTAGTTCGAAGCGGGCTGGTCGGACGCGGGCTGCTCGGACGCGGGCTGGTCGGGGTCCTCAACGAACTGCTCAAGGTAGGGCAGCATTGTTTTCATGATGTTGACGCCCGTGGCGCCGCTGAACACGGGCACGTCCGTCTCGGGCATCGGCTGCGTGGATGCGGTGCCGCGCATGACCGAAATCGTCATGCCGCCCGAAGCTTCACGCACGGAAAGCTGACGGATGCCAATTGCCAACACGCGACCCGGGTAGCGACTGGCGATTGTGGCGTACGTCGTCGGGTCTTTTTGACCGTCGTCGCCGAGCAGAATGAAACGCATGTCGGGAAAGTCGGCCATGAGTTGGTCCACATACTCGAGTTTGTGCGTCACGCCTGACGGGATGAATGTTTTGGGACGCGGGTCAAGGTCGCGCAGCAGCAGCGGGCCGTCGGGGAACCCGTAATCGTTGATGAACCCGCGGATCTGGCTCTCCACGTTCCACGGCGACGTGGACAGGTAAAAGAACGGGGCCTGCGGGAACATGTGGTGCAGTTTGTTGTACATCACGGCCATGCCGGGCACACTCGCGCGTTTGCGCGGGCTCATCAGCAGCAGATTGTAAGCAGCCTTCCACAGCGTGGGCACTTGCGTGACCATGATCGTGTCGTCAATGTCGGAAATGATGCCGACTTTGCAGTGTTCCCGGATTGTGAACAGCTCGGAGGTGACGGGCTTGCGATGCGGCACACGGCATGTCATCGTGTGTACGCCGGGTTCGAGCGGATATTCGGCGAGCAAATCGAGGTAGCCAGCTGCATCGGAAATCGCATAATCCGACGTGCGTGTGCGTGTGGGATTGTTGCGTTCGAACACTTCAATCGAACCAAGCTGAATTGTGCGCAGTTTGGTGCCGTCAATTGACAAACGCACGCATTCGCCGGGAGCCGGCACCTCGAGCATCGCGCGGATGCCACGTACGGGACGGTGCGGGTCGGCGTTGCGCGGCGCGTAGACGGTGCGGCAAATCAAGCGCGAATATTCCTCAGTGCCGTAACCCACGTACGGCTTGACCACGGGATACCAGCCCATGCGCTGCACGTATGACGTGGAAAAGCGCGTCCAGATGCCGAACACTTTGATGATGGCCTTGCGGACCAGGCGTTTGACGCCGCCGAGTTTGCGCCGTGCGCGACGCAACGTGTCGCTCGTGGTCAAATAGGCGGCCGCGCGGTGCGACATCATGGATGCACGCCGCTGCTCAGGCGACGCGAGTTGCACATCGTCAATGGCCGTGGCCACCGACGTGGTCGGCAGCGCGACGGCGGGAGCCTGCTCGTCGCTGTTGGTGGCATGGCTTTGCTCATGCTCGATGGCGCGTTCGAGGATCCGCTTGTCTTGTGTGGTCACACTCTGTTTCACTCGGATCATCCTCCCCTTGCATGGATGTCATTCCATCATTGCACGGATGTAATTACACGGGCGTAATTGCACGAATGGAATTACTGGGCGGTACTGGACAGTAATCGCTTAAGAATCACTTAAGCAGAGCGGCGTATTGTTCAGCGGCCAGCAAATCGGGTTGGTCATCGTCAAGCTCCATCTTGACAATCCAGCCTTCGCCATACGGGTCCTCATTGATGATTTCCGCATCGGTTTCGAGCGCACGGTTGACGTATTTGACTGTGCCGGCGACGGGACTGATGACGGGCTGCACGGTTTTGGCCGATTCGACCTGGGCCAGGTCGTCGCCGCTGTTGATATGCGTGCCTACGTCGGGCAGATCCACGAACACGAGGCTGCCCATCTGTTCGGCCGCGTATTCAGTGATGCCGAGCACAGCGGGTTCGTCTTCGGCGTTCACCCACACGTGGTCGTCGGAGTATTCAAGGTCATCGGGAATGTCGAGGCGCGGTTTGTTGTCGGTCATGGTCGTTGCCTTTCTGTTGGATCGGTTCTGTTGGAGGGTTGGTAAGTGGTGTATGCAGCCGAGGTCTGGCGGGAGCCACCGTGTTTCACGAACGTTTCACTCATACTGTGCGCGGTATGCACGAGTATAAACGCAGTGGCCGCGCTTCAGTCGATGGCGTGACCGAGCCACTGTTCAATCATGACACGCGCAATGGCCGCTTTGACGGGCGGTTCCATGCGTCCCATGATCAGCGCGTTGCGATACTCGTCACGCGTCATCCACTGGGCGTCCACTGTTTCCTGACCGTCCACCTGAATGTCAGTCGTATTGGCCACAGCTTTGAACGCCATCATCAGCGAACCCGGATATGGCCACGGCTGGGAACCCAAATACTTGACCTCACCAAGCGCAATGCCCGTTTCCTCAAGCGTCTCGCGCCGCACAGCATGTTCCAAGCTCTCGCCAGCTTCCACAAAGCCTGCCGATACCGAATACAACAGCGGATTGCTCCATGCGCTGTTGTGCTGCAGCAGCAGACGGTCCCCATGGTCCACGACGGCCGTGATTACGGCCGGTTCCACGCGCGGAAACAGTTCACGGCCATCGTCAGGATTCGTGCAGCGTTGCGCCCAGCCCGCGTGAATAATTGCGGTAGGTGCCGCGCAAGCCGGACAATACCGCTGCGAATCCTGCCAGTTGGCCACACTGATCGCCGACGTGGCCTGCCCGATTTCACGCGCGCTCGCACGCGGCACAAACGTGCGCAAATCAATCCACTCGAACTTGCTGCAGGCTTCCACAAGCACCTGCGCATCGGCACGCAGCGCCGCGAACCTGTCTACAGGCAGCGGTTGCACTGGCGAATCCGGTGAGTCTAGTGAGTCCGGTGAGTCCAGGAATGCGGAATCCCGAGTCGTCAAATCCAGCGCTGTCAAATCGAGGGCCACCACGCGCCCGGCGTCCGCGGCGGTGCCGTAGGAACCCAGGAAGATGGCCGGGATACGTACATGCAGGTCCTGGCACAGCGTTTCATACGCTCGTGCCACATACTGGGCCGGCACGGTGGCCAAGTGTATGCGTGGCTGGCGGCTGGAGCCTTGCGGCACGGCCACCAAACCGTTGCGCACGAGCATGACCTGCGTATGCGGGCTGGCGAGCAGTTCTTCAATAATGCCGTCTTGCTCACGGCGCTCAATCTCGTAATCAATGTCGCCTTGGGCCAGCGGCAGCAATGGCAGCGCGGGCGTCAATGCCAACGGGGAAAACAACGTCATAGCCATACTCCTTGATTGCTTGCAGGACTGACTTCTTGCCGATCTGACCGCTCATCGGGCGTCGCGGACGCGGCGCACGAGTGCGAGCAACGCGTCGGCCACATCTTCAGGGTGTTCCCACGCGCTGAAATGCCCACAATCCTCAATGGCAGTAAGCGTCACCTCCGTGTGCACCATGCGGTCGGCCATCGGTTGCATAACGGCCGGTGAACTCGATGGATCCTGTTCGCCACACACGATTGCAGCCGGAGCCGTGATGCGCTCGAACTGGTCGTTCAAATCGGGGCGGCCCGCAGCCATGCGTTCACGCCAAGCGATGCCTTCGGGATCCTGCTCGTTGATCCACGTGCTGAACTGCTCGATATAAGCAGCCGAACGCTTGATTGAGGAATCGTTGGGATTAGGCTCCACGAAGAACATGACGGGAGCCACGCTGTGCTCACGCTCGCATTCGTCGGCAATGGCCAGGCGGTTCGCACGGGCAGCCGGCCGATCAGCGTCACCTTTGGTGTCAAGTAATGCGATACCGGCCACGGATTCAGGGTGACGGCGTTGGATGTTCAGCACCAAGTAGCCGCCCATCGAAAGCCCTGCCCAAATGGCCTGCTCATAGCCCGCATCATGCAGCATCTGCACGTAGGCGTCGGCCATCAGATCAAGCGCGTCTTCGTAGGCGCCATCAGGTGCGATGCGGCCCACGTCATCCGGGTCCACAATCGGGGCGTCGCCGGCTCCGGGCATATCGGGCGCCCAAATCGGGAAGGGTACGAATTCCTGTTCGTCGGCCAGTTCCATGAGAGAGGTCGCGCAACGATCCCACATGCGATGGTCCACAGGGAATCCATGGCATAGGATCAGTGGCAGCTCATTGCCTTCACGATACATATGGTTCACAACCTCAACAGCCATGGGCATTCCTTCCTGCCGCAACACACGCACGCGCCATTGCTTTCCGTGGCGGTGCCAGCGTACTTCGTTACCTCCACACTACGCGCATGCGCGAAAAGACGGCTGGGACGGTGACGCAAGAAGCGGAGCCGAGCGGGTTGCTGCATGACGTGCACACGGGTTGTTTGCTATGCGAATGCGTATATGTTGCGTAGGTATTAGGTATATGGCGCAGGCAGCCACTTGGTCGGCGTCGGCCAGCAAGTGGCACCGTTATGGTCATCGTTATGGTTCAGAGCAATCCCGCGTCATTCAGCGCTTGAGCCAGGATGCGACCATGACCATACGGCATTTGATCCACAATGGAACGGATGCCATCACTGGCCACATGCGTCCATTCCACATCGATAGTCTCGTCTTTGGCCTGGCATTCGCCAGTCATCGTCACGACATAACACAGAGCGATGGCATGTTGGCGTTTGTCATAGAACGGCGTGATGCCTTGCATCGGAAAGTATTCGGCCACCATGAACGGTTGCATCGTATGCGGCATCGCAGGCAATGCGAACGGACCCAAATCACGCGTGATATGGCGCATCACAGCATGACGCAATTCTTCGCCATAGGTCACGCGGCCAGCAACCAGTGCACGTTCCACAACTGCTCCATCGTCGCTGACGCGCAGCAACGTGCCCACTTCCTCAATACGACCAAGCTGGTCCGTATGCACGGGCACGACGACCACGTATGGCATTGGCGTGCGCGTGCGAATGTAATTGAGTTCGTATTCAGGCAGCCAACCGTCCGGCTCCAAAAAGTCGTTGCCGTAATCGTCGCCGCCGAATCCGCCCGACCCAAAATCGCCGCCATCAGACCCGTTCGGCGCATCGAAATCATCCTCGCCCGGAATCTCCCCACCCATCACGCGCATGCCGCACTCCTTCACTGGCCACTGCCACATTGTTACGTTGCAGTATCCCACAAGAACCCCTCACAGCCAACCCCCCGATTACACAATGAAGCAGCAAAGAAAATATCAGAGGTTAGTTGAGGCAGATAAATATGCGCAGTTGAACGCAATGCACAATCAACAAGGCATATAACAGCACACTTCAAAACTTGAGACGGATTCGCAGGATGCCTCCAGCTTTCCCCAAGCTTGGGATTCAATACTCAAGTGTGGAACGCGGCAAGCCGGTCGCGTTGAATGAAAGCTTCGATCCCGAGCGCAGCATAGCGGGCGCCGGATCCATGAATGGAGGAATCATGGCAACTCACGAAGTTACTTCCGAAACTTTTGACAGCGTTATTGCAGACAACGAACTCGTGTTCATCGACTTCTGGGCGACCTGGTGCGGACCGTGCCGCGCATTCGGCCCGATCTTTGACAAGGCTAGCGACGCCAACCCAGACATCTACTTCGGCAAGGTCGACATCGACAAGCAGCAGGACCTGGCCAACCAAGCTGGCATCCAAGCAGTGCCGACACTGCTGATCGCCAAGAAAGGCCACATCGTCTACCAGCAGGCAGGCGCTCTGCGTGCAGCCGATCTGGACAGCATCATTGAGCAGGCCAAGAAGCTTGATGTTGATGCGGCGCTCGCGGAGGCAGCAGCCCAGAACTGACAATTCCAGACTTCAAGTCTGCACATCCAATATGTCGTGGCGGTCGGAACTTCCCCAAGGTTCCGACCGCCACGCGTTTATATAGCCACGTAACATACATATGCAAAAGGTCTGGCTGCCACGATTGCACTGGCGCATCGCTCATGTTCACGACGTGATCCGTGTTTTTCTCAACGATTAATCGTTTTACACGTTGATAAGCATAGGTTTGGAATGTCATAGGTGTGAATTTTGTAGCTTTTGGGAACAAGTAGAGGGATATTCAGGTAGAATATGGCACTGGGTGCCTTTCCGACGGTGGCTGCGCTGGATTGCGTGTGCGAGGTTCGCAAACGATTCCAACGATTCATACGAGATGAATCAGCCCGGCACCTACTGCACATACCATTCTGGTGAGGTTGACGAAGTGCAGTGCTGAACCGTCGAGGATTACCGTCTGATGCTGAGGAGCATAATGACTGACCATCGCGCGGCAAAAACGCCGACTCTCCGGTCGCTAAGCAAACGCCAGTGGATCAAGATCTGCGCAGGAGCAGCTGTGATCGCATCGGTCGTGGGCGGCGGATTGGCAACTCGCGGTATCTATACCCAGCACCATCAGCAGACTCCCACCGCTCAAGTCACAGCGTTCTCCGCCACGGATTCCGAGGCTGCATCGCGTGGCGATGTCCGTACTCCTTTGGATGGCACGTCGTATGTCAAGGTTGTGGTCAACGGCAAGTCGCAGAACGTGTTCGGCACAAACTTCACCGATGTAAAGTCCGTGCTGGATGCCGCTGACATTACGTTGGAACCTACCGACACGGTCTCCCCCGCCCTCGATCAGAAGGTGAGCGAGAACACAACGATTACGATTGAACGCGCCGACGCCAAAATGCAGACTGTGGAACAGAAGGTGCCGTTCAATACGATTCGTAAGGAAGATCCGAATCTTGCCAAGGGTGAGGAAAAGGTCGAGACTGAGGGTCAGGAGGGCATTCTCGAGAACACGAATCTCGTGCAAATGGCCGGTGACAAGGTCGTGTCCTCCAATACGTTCACATCGTGGCTGAAGAAGGCTCCTGTCGACAAGGTGATTCTGGTTGGCACGAAGACTGAAGCCCCGAAGGCTACCAGCAATACGAATAGTTCCAGCAATGCGAATAGTTCCAGCAATTCGAACAACTCTAGTAGCTCAGCTGCAAGCTCCAACATCGGTACCACAGTGCCTGTGGGCGAGATGCAGCAGTGGGCGCACGATTATCTGCTCGCCAATGGCGGCACTGAAGCTGATTTCACGGCGACGGTGTACATCATCGGTCACGAGTCGGGCTGGTCGGTGTCTGCCACGAACCCATCTTCGGGTGCGTACGGCTTGCCGCAGGCTTTGCCTGGCAGCAAGATGGGCTCGCATGGCGCTGATTGGGCCACGAACTACCAAACGCAGTTGCGTTGGTTCTGGGACTACTGCAAGAGCCGTTACGGATCCATCCAAGGCGCCTACGCCTTCTGGCAAGCCAACCACTGGTACTGATACTGTCCACGCCTCCATTTTGAGGTGAAACGGTTCAATAAGAGGAAGCCGGGCAACCACACAGTTGCCCGGCTTCTTTATTGAAGTAACACCTTATTGGTTAAGTGATTCATCACTCTTCCGTGTCGGGGGTTTCCCAATCGCCGTCTTCGTTGAGATTGACATCAGCATGAGTCTTCTCGGCACGCGGCTTGCGGCCACGCTTGCGTGTCAGGCTGACCTTGGCACCGGCAACATCGAACACCAATGCGTTGCCTTCGGGAGTGAGCAGACCACGCAGTGCCACAGTCGGGATCTCATCGCCTTCACCTTCCGGCATATCGAAATAACGCAGGATGGATTCAATCACACGTGGGTTGTAGATATGTGCAGATGCCGAAATCGATGGCTTGAGACCAAACGGGATGGCATTGGCATCGCGCTCAGGAACAGGCATAACAGCAATCTGCCTGGTCGTGTTATTAATCAGGAACTTGACGAATTTGGGAGCTTCGAGCTCCGCTACTGCATATTTATTGAGACGTATACCCTTGTTCGTAACAGTCATAACGGCCTTGCCGCTACGACGCTTAGGGCTCACAGCCTCAAATCCTTGCAATGACGACATAATAGGGGAAGTCCTTTCTGGACGAGAATATCGTCGCAATAAGCTGTTCCGCTTGTGTTTTCTTATCTATTACTCTTGTTGATAACCGACATAGCAACACTGCACACACCATGATAATGAATTAAACAATGACCCATCATGCTACAAGTATGCATTTCTTTATTGTTCTGACATCCATTATCAACAATATGGTCATTATTGCAGTAATCTATTATATTTGCAAATTGAGGTATGTTTTTTTCGCAGAGCTTGTATGGATTCAGAGAAGATTCGAGTAAAGCCCTATTCCCTCGAACTCCTATAGTATTGCCCATTGCAACGCAAACCGATAACTCTCATCCCCTCGTACATATGTGATATCAAAGAAGGGTGCCACCTAACCATAGTTAGTTGGCACCCTTAAGCGCATCTCACTATTGAGCAATTATCAGGCTTTATGATTTGACTTGCGACGTTTTTCCGATGAGCCATCGCCACTACCGTAATAGTAGTAATAATTGGATCCAGCCAGCGACGACTTATCATTCTTCGCTGAGTTGAACACAAATCCGGTAACGGTCACATCCAAATTCTTCACTTCGGTAGCCATTGCAACGAGTTGTTTCTTCAGTGTCATGCCACGTCGGGCCACGACGACCAATCCGCCGCCCTGTTTCGCGAACAATGCTGCATCATTGGCCACAACCATAGGAGCCGTATCGACCACCACGAAATCATACTGATGCAAAGCCTGCGCCAACAATTCCCTCATCAGCGGTGAGTTCAGTAACTGCGCAGGATTCGGTGGCTTCGGACCAGCCGGCATCACATGCAGGTTCGGACGCCAGAACGGCTGAATCACATCCTTGACCGACGCTTGTCCGGAAAGCACATGGGCCAAACCAGTCTCACCATCAATATGCAGCTTGTGCGCTACGGAAGGATGACGCAAACCAGCATCAATCAACAACACTGAGGCACCGTTCTCTACAAGAGCAGTAGCAATATTGGCAGCAGTCGTTGTCTTACCTTCACCAGGCCCCGCAGAAGAAATCACAATCAGCCTGGACTTTGTGCCATACACAGGAGTAACAAACGACAGATTCGTGCAAATACGTCGATAGCTTTCAGCCACAGAACTTGAGGGAGATGAGATAATCACCGAACTCTTGCCATCAATCACATCCTCTTCAGGAATGCGTCCCAGAGTCGGCGCTCCAAGATACTCACTCAGTTCCCTCTCGTCCTGGATCTTGCGCGTAAACATGTCTCTCAACAGGGCAGCAAAAATACCAGCAACCAAGCCACCCGCAATTCCAACAAGCAAGACCAATGTCTTTTTAGGTTCGCTTGGCGCTGTAGGGACGGTAGCCTTTTTCACAATTGTGATTTTTACCGGCGATACAGTGCCGTCCGTATACAGAGAACCTTTCACCACTTCTTGAAATGATTGTGCGACAGCATTCGCGATAATCTGCGCCATCTGAGGGTCAGATGAGGTTACGGAGATATTGATGAACGCAGTATTGGCTGGATTCACCGCATTTATAGTGGACGCTAGTGCATTCACGCTCTCGTTCAAATGCAACTCATTAATCACTGGCTGCAATACCACATCAGTAGCAACCAACGCTGGATACGATTTCACCTGAGTGTTGATATATGAAGCGGCATTCCCTAAATTTGAATAATTATTATCCGTTGTAGCCGAATCCTCGCTGTAAGTAGCAAAGGTTTGGGCTGTAGCTGAATACACAGGTGCCTTCAATACTAGATAGAAACATGCGCAAGCCACTATTATTACAAATGTGACAATAGCGGCAATAACATGCTTCATAATAATATGAAACAAACCTGCTAGGGTGAGATTGCTCTCCTGCCTCTCTCCTTCCGTAGGAGTGGATATTACATTATTGGACGTTTGTGACACCATCTTCCCTCTATCAGCTAGCAAATGACATCATTCGTATTCCACCAATGTAATGCACGGTAAGGAGCATCCTCCATCGATACTGAAAAACCATTAATCCAACCCTAAGCATTTCTCTAGAAATTCACATTTTCAATCTTCTGATCATTCACTTCAATAATCATCGGGCAATAGTCCGTTCAGCCACATTCATCAGGTATTGCCCGTATGCGCTTTTCCCGTAAGCTTTGGCCGTCTTCTCCAAAGTGGCCGTATCAATCCAGCCATTTTCATAGGCGATTTCCTCAATCACGGAAATCGGGAGCCCCTGAGCCTTTTCCACCGTGCGTACAAATTCACCGGCCTCATAGAGCGACTCCATGGTTCCTGTGTCCAGCCATGCGTATCCGCGCCCCAATGTCTGAACGTTCAAAGAACCATCATGCAAATACATGCGGTTCAGATCAGTGATTTCCAATTCTCCTCGCGGAGACGGCTTGATTTGCCTAGCGAAATCACAGACACGCCCGTCATAGAAATACAACCCGGTAACTGCATAGTTCGACGCGGGATGTTCCGGCTTTTCTTCAATGCCGATTACTTTCTTGTCGCTATCGAACTCCACCACGCCGTACCGTTCCGGATCTTCCACGTAATAGCCAAACACAGTGGCACCATGTTCCACCGAAGCGGCATCACGCAGCACTCGGCCCAAACCATTCCCATAGAAAATATTGTCGCCCAGCACCAGCGCACACGGATTCCCGTCGACAAAATCCTCACCGATGATGAACGCCTGGGCCAAACCATCAGGGCTTGGCTGCACCTTGTACGACAGATTGATGCCATAGCGGGAGCCGTCACCGAGCAAACGTTCAAAGTTAGGCAAATCTGTGGGCGTAGAGATAATCAGAATGTCACGGATACCCGCCATCATCAGCACACTCAACGGATAGAAAATCATAGGCTTGTCATACACCGGCAACAACTGTTTGGAAGTCACAGTCGTCAGCGGATACAAGCGGGTGCCTGAACCGCCAGCAAGAATGATACCTTTCATAAAGCTTTTCACCCCAATCATTCACTACGTAAAACGCTACTTAATGCTCAAGCTCGTGCGCCACGTATTCTTCCAACGATTCTTCCCAATCCGCAGGAATGAATCCCGCTTCCTCAAGCTTTCCCAAATCCAGCGCGCTATTCGTGGGGCGCGGGCTGACCGGGGCATTCGCGTTCAAAAAGTATTCCTGGGTGGTGATTGGTTTGACGGCCTCACCGTTACCACTGGTAAGATTGAATACTTCTTTGGCAATCTGCGCCCAGCTCGTCACGTCGCCCGAACCGGTCATATTATAAGTTCCATATGCTACTGAGGAACCCAACAAGAAGAAAATGGCCGCGGCCATCTCATCAGTAAACGTCAAACGACCGAACTGGTCATTCACCACGGTCACCTGTTCCAATTGATCGGTTGGATTCGCGACGCGTTTGGACAAGTTCATCATGGTCTTCACAAAATTGTGGCCATTACCAATCACCCAGCTGGAGCGTAGAATATAATGTTCTGGCACATTGCTGACCGCAATATCACCCGCCGCTTTAGTCTGTCCATACACTCCCAATGGAGAGAACGCCTCATCTTCTGTATGCAGTTGTTGAGTGCCGTCGAACACGTAGTCCGAGCTGATATGTACCAACACAATATGATGGTCAGCTGCGACTTTGGCTAGCAAAGCTGGCCCCTGGGCATTGGCTTTCCACGCCAGCTTGCGCCCTTCCTCCGTTTCCGCCTTGTCCACAGCAGTGAACGCGCCCGCATTGATGATTGTGCCGTACAAGCTCCAATCATATTGCTCATACGACTTGGGATCGGAGAAATCAAATTCGTCGATATCAGTGAACTCGAATCCTTGCAAACCATGGTTTTCCACATACTGACGAATAGAACGTCCCAGTTGGCCATTGCAGCCCGTAACCAACGTACGTTTTGGTTCCATAGGCTTGGCGTCCTTGAGTAGCGGATGATGCAGATCGGCTTCACTCAACTCGCAATCCTCCAACGGAATCGGCCATTGGATGGCAAGCTGCGGATCGGCCAAGTTCACGAACGTGTAGTTCTTCTTCTGGTCCAACGACCAATGCGCATTGACCAGATACGAATACGCCGTACCATCCTCCAGCGCTTGGAAGCTGTTACCAACACCGCGTGGCACAAAAATGGCTTTGGACGGATCCAGTCGAGTGGTGAATACCTCACCAAATGTCACTCCTGGACGCAGATCGACCCATGCGCCGAAAATCTCGCCGGTCGCCAACGAGATGAACTTATCCCACGGTTCGGCGTGTATACCGCGTGTCACTCCGCGCTTCGCGTTGAAACTGATATTGTTCTGCACGGGCTCGAAGTCTTTCGGCAAACCGAGCGCTGTCATTTTCGCTTTCTGCCAGTTCTCCTTGAACCATCCGCGATTGTCCCCATGCACAGGCAAATCAAACACGATAAGCCCGGGAATATTCGTCGTCGTAGCCTTCAGTCCCTTCTCAAATTCCATATTGGTACGCTTCCCTGTAATAGCAATAGTCTTGAAAATCTGAAACACTATTCGCTGCATACGTAGTATGCGCTGCAACCGACAATATCACTGTCCTTGAGCCTTATATTTCGCTTCCGTGGCAGCTTTAACAGGCTCCCACCACTGGGGGTTGTCAATATACCATTGCACCGTCTGGCGCAATCCGGACTCGAAATCGGTATGCGTCGGTCGCCAGCCGAGCTCGGTTTGCAACTTCGTCGAATCGATTGCATAGCGGCGGTCATGGCCAGGACGATCCTTGACCCAATCGAATGCGTCCTCGGGCTGGCCCATGACACGCAGGATGTCCTTGAGTACCGTCAGGTTGTTACGCTCCCCGTTCGCCCCAATAAGATACGTTTCACCTATACGTCCTTGGGTTAGGATTGTCCACACCGCACTCGAATGGTCCTCCGTATGAATCCAGTCGCGCACGTTCAAGCCGTCACCATACAGCTTCGGTCGGATGCCTTCGATGATGTTCGTAATCTGACGCGGAATGAACTTCTCCACATGCTGATACGGACCATAATTGTTCGAACAGTTTGAAATCGTCATGCGCAATCCGTACGTGCGATGCCACGCGCGCACAAGCATGTCCGAACTCGCCTTCGTTGACGAATATGGGCTCGAAGGATGATAAGGCGTCTCCTCGGTAAACTTCGCTGGATCATCAAGCGCAAGGTCGCCATAGACTTCATCGGTACTGACATGATGGAACCGCACATCGTATTTGCGCGCCGCCTCGATAAGACGGAACGTGCCCTCGACGTTCGTCCGTAGGAATGGCTCCGGGTCAGCAATCGAATTATCATTATGCGATTCAGCGGCGTAATGCACAATCGCGTCATGCCCCGGAACGAGTTCGTCGAGCAATTGCGCGTCGCAGATATTACCGTGGACGAATTCCACATGGTCGCCGAGCAACAGCTTGATGTTCTCTAGATTGCCGGCGTACGTCAACGCATCCAACACCGTAACATGCGTCTCAGGATGGTTATTAACAACGTAATGCACAAAATTCGAACCAATGAACCCACATCCACCAGTCACGATGATGTTCTCAGGAAAGAAATAATCGGTCATAGGTTTTAGTGTAAAACCACGTGCCTATATCAATGTGCTATGCCAGATTCAGCTTCCTCGTCACCAAGCTTGCCACTTCATGTTCTAAGGCAGTGCTACCTGAAGGCACTATTAAATATATCTATGCACAAACACTCACTTACAATACCTATGCCCACCACTCCTGTTAGAGTATCAAATGCTTGAAAGGCTGGTTTCATATTATGGATAATTATTTTCACCAAGCGCTACGCAAAACGGCACATTATCTTCGCTCACATTCTACATATCGCCTTGATACATATAAATCACTAACAGCTGTTCAATATACGCAAGATAAAAACGATAAGCCACGATTGAATTTAATTATACCTAATATAGAAAAATCACGTATGTATGGTGGTCAAAAAACAGCGTACCGTTTTTTTTACATCTTTACTTAAATTTTTTGATGGTGATGCCCGTATTCTCACAGAACAATCTTACGATGCTCGCGAATTAAATCGCATCCGACTACAGTATCCAGAATGGAATATTACATCCGTAAATAAGCACAGCGAAGCCTCTCGTCAAATCATACCGCTAGACCCTGGCACTCGTTTACATAACAAATTGCCCCTTCGACCCCATGATTTCTTTGTCTTCACCTATTGGACCGGCGCCTACGCGTCAACCGGATACCACGCTTTCCAAGAGAAGACTTTTGGAAAAGCAATGCCACATATCCATTTAATCCAAGATTTTGAGCCTGGATTCAACGCATGGAATGATAAATATTTATTAACAGATACGCTATACCATATGCCGGATACTATTGCTGTATTCAATTCTCATGAATTAAAGGAATGGTTTGAAGAACTCCGTTATAATTTTTTTAGATCTTATGTATTTAGTCCAAAGTTAGATCCTGATATCGCCCGGCATCTCAACGATGAGAATATCAATCAAAATCGTGAAAAACTTCTGATATTTTATGGGCGTCCAGGAGTCCCACGCAACTGTTTTCCATTGGTTATCAATGCACTTAATAAGTTACTCACTGATCATCCCGAGGTATCAAAAGAGTGGCGGATCCTGTCCATCGGCAGTGACATTCCACGCATCAAGCTGGCCGATGGACAAACTTTGCAGTCGCCTGGCAAGATGACCCTGGATGACTATGCGACCTTAATGCACCGAGCCAGTATTGGCGTATCTCTTATGTGCTCACCTCACCCCAGCTACCCTCCGTTGGAAATGGCGGCCTTTGGAATCCGTACTATTACCAATAGTTTCGGTCCTAAGAATTTGGGAGATATTCCAAATATCATTTCATTGGATTCCGTATCCATTGAAAAGTTGGCAGATACCATTTGGCAAGCTATGCAACAATATGGCAGTAAACCATCCACGGCAGCCTGGCCCGACCGGTATTCCCGATACCTCAATCCGCAAGCCGATTTTTTCGACGACATCATGGAACCTCTAGCCCAATGCCTCAATCAGGCAATGTGATCTCAAATCATCCTGACATTTCGTAAGAAAGAAGCAGCTCCATCATGGCAGCATCTGAGAAAACTCCATCTTTGACGCGTAACGCCATGCTCAACTCACTGAAGACAGTAATGGGCATGATTTTCCCACTTATTACCTTCCCATATGTTTCACGCATTCTGGGTGCGGCCAATATCGGTAAAGTCAACTATGCGCAATCCATAGTCAGCTACTTCGCGCTTTTTGCTGGATTAGGCATCTCCTCATATGCTATACGAGAAGGTGCACGTATACGCGACGATCGGGAACGTCTGACGAGGTTTGCGCGGCAAATATTCACCATCAATCTCATTACTTCCGCCATTGCCTATATCGCGTTCTTCATCACCATTGTCGCCGTGCAAAGTCTACACGCTTACATGGCGCTGCTCATCATCATGTGCCTAAACATCGGTTTTACCACGATTGGTGTGGATTGGTTGTATTCCATCTACGAGGACTATTTTTATCTATCCATACGCACAATCCTTGTGCAGTTCGTATCGCTTATCCTGATGTTCGTGTTTGTACATAAAGCATCTGACTTCGTCATTTATGCAGGCATAACCGTTTTTGCGTCCTCAGCGGCCAATATATGGGGATTCTTTCATGCAAGCAAATTTTGTTCATTGGCTCCTACAACGGAAACAGATTTCAACCGGCATATCAAGCCACTTATGACGTTGTTCACAAACAACATCGCAATTACGATTTACAGCAATGCAGGCACGACATTCGTGGGTGCTATGCTGGGCGATGTACAAGTGGGTTTGTATACGGTCGCGATGAAAGTTTATACAATCGTCAGACAGGTCATCAATTCACTTACTGCCGTTTCGCTGCCACGTCTCTCCTATCTCGTAGAAAACGATCACCGTGGATTCATCAACCTCTTGAATCAATTGTTCAATACAATTGTGATTGCATGTGTTCCTGCGACAATTCTCGTTTACACATTACGGGAACCAATCGTACTTATTCTGAGCGGTCACGAATATCTTGGCGCAACTCCATTGCTCGGCATTGTCGCATTCGCGCTGCTAATGGCGACTCCGAACGCATTGATGACAAGCGCCATCCTGATTCCGATGCGGCGAGAAAGCAAAGTCGCGCTTGCGACAACTACTGGAGCGGTTGTCAATATCGGGCTTGATTTTCTGCTCATTCCCCATTTCGGTATGATTTCTGCATGCTATAGCATTTTGGCAGCTGAATTTTCCGTGTTTGCAGTTTCAGCGGTATGCGCAGCGGACCAATTGCGTAAACTACGGTTATGGTCAGCGCTGTGGCATGCACTGTTAGGCGGTGCACTCATCATCAGCGCTGATGCGCTTATGGAATGGTTCACCACTTTTTCGAACCCGTTTGTCGACTTGCTTGTGCGCGGTTGTGTGTATGCAGCAATTTACGTGTCCGTCATGCTCGTCACACGGGACACGAGTTTCAAGTTCCTTCTTGAACGCTTCCTGCGCCGCAAGCCAAAAACAGCGAAGCAAGTGGAACAAGAGGCCAAAGAAATCCTTGAAGAAGACCGCGAAGTGCGTCAAGATAAACGTTGATTCGCTCTTGCCAGTTCACGTATCGGCCAAGCACCTGCAATGACCGTAGATAATTCGTCAGCACGAATATCCGCTTGTCACGGCGATGGCGCTTCATACTATCGGTCGTCGCGTCTTCGATATGCTCGACGCAAATATCCGGTTCATAAAGCATCGTCAACTCGACGTGTCGGCACCGCAGCGTGAGAACATGCTCCTCGAAATACGGGAAAGTACTCGCAGTGAATACGTCCTCAAACCACTTGAGATACGCCGTGCAGCTTATACAGGATCTTGATGGCAATCGGCATGGCATCCGCATACATAATTATCCCCCACTTAGACAATATCGACGCCTACGAATTAGGCTTCGGCAGCAGAGGAAAACAAGTTGTATAAACAACAAGCAGGAATAATAGACATGTTTTGTCTATTTACTCGGACATGAAGCCTAGATAGCTCCTTAAGGAAAATCGTAGGGATAGATGTTGAACCGTATTGCCTGATTCTCAACAAAACCTTACAATCATATGCATGTGCCGCAAAAGCAGTAACTAATCACTCTATTCTAATTCGGTCTCCTTGCCTATTACAGGTCAATCAACGGTATCTCGCAGAAACACAATATGCCTGAGCACTACTATTCCCCGTATTTTCAAACAAGTTAATCATATAGTTCAAGGACCGTAATCGGATTCATAAGAAATCTGCAATGAGCAATCTTCCTTTGGAAACTCATGGAAAGACTATATTTTTATAAACCAATCACACATATACCGGTTATTTGGATAAATGTTGATGATAATCACTCATTCACTATCAAATATACTGCTTCAATACATTCAATGAATGAATATAATTATTCCAAACAAAAATTTGTTTATCACGAGCATTCTGCTTCATACTATCCGTCGACGCGTCTTCCATATGTTTAACACAAAAACGGGAATCATATAACATCTTCAAGCCAGCTTTACGGCAGCGCATTAAAAGAATGTCTTCCTCAAAATACAAGAATGTTCCTGGATCAAAGCAATCCTCATAACATTGTATATAATTAGGAGTAAATATTAAACATGCACCATGCAATTTATAAGGAATATCTAAATTTGCACTAGCTGTATTCCTCTTATACGGGCTTGAACTATTCATGCCTGCACCTGTAAGCATTCCTCTGAGAACAACTAGCGGTTGGTATAAGTGCAATTTTTCAAGTTTGAGCAGCAATGTGAAGTGTCGGATTTGACGCTTGACTTCATCATGCGTATCAATAATGTCATAGATAGGATTCTGATGAAGATTATCTCTTGTCGAGATGATATCAGGACCTATCACACCACAACCAGTATCTTCAAAATCGGCAATACAGAGTGGTATAAACCGATCATCAGCAAGCATCGCATCATTATTGATGGCCACAATAAATTGGCACTCTAATTTATCTCGACATAGCCGATACCCTACATTGTTGCCACGCGCAAAACCTTCATTTGTCGCATTATGAACAAGTAATATATCCGCGTCATTACCATAATTATCTAGTAAACGCTCATAACTGCCATTAGATGAATTGTTATCCACTACCACAATTCGATAATCATAATTTTTGCAATATCTCCGAATAGAATCGACACATTGCATAGTCGCTTTATCCGATAAATAATGTAATACAATAAAACCAAACCTCAATTCAGTCTTCTCTCTCACAAAACCCTCCCAAACATACTGGCATCCGGAAACACATGGCGTTTCATCCTCTTAAATCCTATTATGAATTCAACCACACAATTCCATACCCGATTACGGATACAGAAATGAAGTCCTTATTCATATCCTACTCTTACGACATACTCATCCTGAAATTAGAAGCATGACTCCCCTATCACAATTTACCTCAAGATCTTAGACCATTTATCACAATTCACCTTTAAGCAGTGCGTTATATACCGTCGGTTCATTATCTGCACTCATCTTAAAGGCCCTTTTATAAGTTAATTTATTAATGTATTCTTCTTGAGGTAAGACGAGTGAAGACAAAGGCTTGTTTAATTGATCCCCCAATGCAAATCGTTCTGGATTGTTCACAGGAACCGCATCCAGATACTTCCGAACGTTAGCATAATGTCGATATGCGGCCATGAGAAAAACATCAAGCATAAAGTATTCCGGATTATCATCCAAATCCTTATACATATTAATAAATGCCTGATAAACCAACGAGCAGAGGGGATTGCCTTTACCACATCCCATAAAATATATAGTCCAATGCGCTTCAGGAACTGCCCTATATGACTGCGAACTATAGAATGGATATTCTGACAATGATTCAGGAATATCCTGCGTAAGATACACGGTCGCATCTAACCATATACCACCACGTTGCGAGAGGAGTGCCATTCGTATGATATCAGATAACTGCGTTACCGGAATACCTCCTCTATTGAATTTTTCAATAATTATATCATCGATTGTAATGTAATTTTTATAATTATACTTGCTAACTATGATTACATCCCGGCCTGCAGCATGTCTCTGTACACTAGATATGCAAGCATTCACAAGAGGAATATCGCACGCGTCTAAACCCTGCCACCAAAAAACCCAAATAGGTCCTTTCTGAGGAATGTTTTCCCACAATTGCGCATTATCGTCATAATGTATAGGAATGATATAACGCTCATAGGCACACTGCTCCAATTTCTGGTAATATCGTTTTCCCATAACTCCAAACAAATGAAACACCAGGCCGTACATAGCGATTGAAAACCCTATATGCTTTCGTGCGCTCTGAAATTCTTTCCAGTTACGCCGCAACACGTTACTTACTTTATGCAAATAGTCCACAATCTTCACTTTAGCATCATTCATTCCACACACTTCCTGCCGCTATTATCCGTTATCGATAAACTACGATTCCGCAACAAACCGTTTTCATTCAATCTTGAATCGTCCACATTCGATAGCATGGGGTAGAGTAATGTACACCAATCTCATTCGTTTTGCAATTTATAATGTTCACCATTGGTCACAGTTCCCGTGAAGAGGTAATAATGATAAAGCAAGGACCCACGCAAACCCAATACATGCTCACTGGGTTCCTATGTGTATTAATCTTCCTTAATTCCGAAAACGTCTATTTCAAGAGAAGTGACCTTGTATCAGCACTGTTCGAAATCATTCTTATTATCACATGCCTAATATACATATATGTAAATAAATTATACAAGAAATTAAATAGTAGTTACGCTATTACTTTATTATTGATTTCTCTTATATATATATCTGTAGTACTTATTATTTATGCAACGAATTTAAGAGATTCGTCTATAAATAATACTTTACAAAAACTTTCCGTACTTGGCATACTACTGCCTTTGCTGATTTTAATTTTCAATGGCTTAGGTTATCCAGTCACTCTATCGACGATTATTCGCACATACATTAACATTGCGGCTACAGTCTCTTTTCTCGGCCTCATCCTTTGGTTTCTGTCTAACATCGGTATCCCTTTACCTGTCATCCACACTCCTTATCAGTGGGGTGGACCAAAAATCGGAACAGGAGTATTTGGGCTTACTTTTGACGTTCAGTATTCTGACATCGCGTTTGCGAGAGGATGGTCTCGCTACACATTGTTCTACATTGAAGGAGGAATTGCTGCAGCATACTTTGGCCTAGGTGGTATTCTAGAGGCAACTTGCATGCCAGAACCTCGAATGCCAATAGTGTTTATGTTTGCGATTTGCACATTCTGTACGCTGTCTGGATTCGGAATGATTCTATCCCCTATTGTAATATGTATCGGATTACTCTGCAGTGGACATCTTAAAAACATAGCTCGCGCAAATGCGGTCACGTTCGCAGTGACAAGATTATTAATACCGACTCTGATTCTTATTACTCCAATTATAATTAATTCTTTGTTTTCCCAGAAAACAAACGAAGGGTCTATCGCAGCACATTCAAACGACTTTACCTATGGCTTCAAGGTGTTCCAGGATAGACCGATTCTAGGATATGGCATAGGGAATTATTCTCCTCTCGTGAATACAGTGGATGGAATATCTGGAACATCTAGTTCTCTCATGATTGGACTCATTCAAGGTGGCTTCATATATGTTGCAGCAATACTCGCTCCTCTATTATGTGCTAGTGTTTTAGCAATAGCTAACAAACAATATCGCTCAGCAGCTTTATTTGCATCTTTGATTCTTCTTTACATCAATGGTATGTCCGATAATTCTCCTATGTATATTTGCATGATGGCACTAGCATTTGCATATATACATAGATTGTCTATTAATCATTCCATAAAGAATAAGGATATTATCACAAAGAACTACATAACGAACCGTCAAGCCTAATTAATCTCTTATCTACTACCGCATTCAACATTCATCATACCTATGAAACATTTATTATTTGAAACAAATATCTCACCCATATATAACAATCAGTAATATATCAGCTTGATAACTCAGGTGATGTAATATATAGATTCTGCAACCAAGACAGCGAAAACAACTAAGATTGGGGAAATTATGAAGCATGCATTTCTCATTATGGCGCATGATCGACCAGAGGAACTATCTCACCTCATCTCATCTTTGGATAATTCAAATCACGGAATTTTCGTTCACCTTGACGCTTCCTCTGATCTTGAACCGGAACAATTTATCCCCGTTGCAAAACTATCTCGTCTTGTGTTTGTGAAGCGACATAAAGTCGTATGGGGCGGAACCAGTCAGATCCTGGCAGAACTCGAATTATTCTCTAGAGCCTTTCTCGAAGGTGGGTTCGATTACTATCATTTACTCTCCGGCGTTGATTGTGTAACGCATTCCAATGAGTACATTGATAATTACTTCAGCATGAATAATGGATATAACTTTATTACGTTATCGCCTGTCCCACCACGCCTGACTTTGAGATACAATCAATATCATTGGTTGCATGAATCATTGGTCGGGAAAAAACGTAACATCTGGAAATACTTGGATTTTGGATTATGTTACGCTCAGCAGCTCATAGGAATCAAACGTTTTGGTGACATTGACATCCCTAAACATCAGACTTGGTGCAGTCTGACTAAAGAATTCGTGGCATGCCTAGTAAAAGACAAAGATCAGATTGCTCAACTTTTCAAGTATACATATTGTTGCGATGAAATATTCTTAACATATGAATTACGTAAACATGGGATGTGGGACACACTTGCCCCACAGGGATCTTTACGATTCATAGAATGGGAGAATAAAACACATCGTGATTCCTCACCCCGCGTACTTACTATTAAGGATTTTGATTCTGTTACAAATCCAGACATTCTGTTTGCACGTAAAATCAACTTCCCTCTCTCAAAGACACTTGTTAAACGAATTGATGAATACAGAACAAGAGAGCATTAGAAAATGCATCTATCCAATGTACTCAATGATAGTATTCAGACCATGTCCATTCTTATCACTAAAATGAAAATAATGATTGAAAAAGAAGATTTCGAATACATATACAGCGTTCGAATTATTAATCGATAGAATGCTATATACTTCGAAATTGTAGGCATAGATAAATTTTTCATATGGCAAATAATACATTAGAGATGCAAGACACAGACACGACCATCGGCATTGCGATGCATAAGCCCTACCCAGTCCCAGACTGCAGCATTTATATGCCAATTCATGTGGGAGCAGCGCTAAAACCAGAGATACTAAAGCAGATCCAAGGCGATAACACTGGGGATAATATCTCCACACTCAACCCTTATTTCTGTGAACTTACAGCTCTCTATTGGCTATGGAAAAATAACCATAGCGCTTTCAAGGGACTCGTACACTATCGACGATACTTTACTACTCATAATGTCTTCAAGCAGCACAGCCTGAACAGGTTTGAACGCATAATAAAGAGCCCTGAACTAAGCCATATGCTCGCACAGCATCCTGTAATTCTGCCAAAGAAACGTCACTATGTGATTGAAACGATTTATTCACACTATGCTCATACTATGCACGCAATTCAGCTTGATATCACTGAACAAGTACTTCAAGATATTGAGCCTGAATATGTAGATTCATGGCGCAAGCTTATGCATAAACGGAGCGCCCATATCTTCAATATGATGATTATGGATAGTAAACATTTTGATGCGTATTGCAGCTGGTTATTCCCAATCCTATTCGAATTGACTAGGCGGCTTGACCCAAAACAATATGACGCTTTCCACGCTCGTTATCCAGGGCGTATTAGCGAAATGCTACTGAACGTCTGGATTATGAAGAATGAAATATCTGTAGGTGAACTCCCTACTACCTTTATGGAACATGTGGATTGGTGGAATAAAGGCACCAGCTTCCTTAAAGCAAAGTTCTTTAAACAGAAATATACAAAAAGTTTTTAACTATGCTTCCCATTTCCAATCAATCAGGCCGAAGTCGACTGTTTACCTCTAGCACGCCACGTGATTAGTGATCCCAGCAATCCATCAAAGCAGCGCATGCGAAGTACAGTTGCAAAAACCGCAACATCACGAGCACCTCCTCTGCGTTTAAAATTTTTGAGTGCATTCTTGTACGTATCCTTTTTAAGAATATTTTTAAGTGCTTTACGCTTCTGAACACTAGTCATTTGATTTTTGGGATGATAAAGCCAAAACTTCATATAAGAATGAATACTCTGTATAACACGCCCATAATATGCTTGACGCATTTCCTCTGTTGGACGTTTTGCATTAATAAATATAACAGTCTGATCAAGGACTTTCTCAAAATCTTGTACGACATCCGGTGAATACCTAGTGGAACGCGACGATTCCAATTTCAGATAATGCATCATGGGCTTATTTACATATACCACTTCTTCTGCTGCATCAAAGGCATAAAGATTAAATATATTATCTTGCATACGACGCAATTCAGGCATGAATGTCAGATTGTTTTCCAATAAGAACGTACGCCGATACAATTTTGCCCATGGAACCCCAATCGCAATTTCAGGAGGATTATAATATTTATTATGACCCATAATTTGAAGTAAAGTCTTTTTTCTCTGATCTTCATCCCATTGAAAAGATGCTGATTCGGGGAAAAAATGATTAGTGGCAGTATGCGATGCATATTCTACATAAGCATCACATACAACGATATCCGGTTCAATGCCATGCGCCGCATCAACCATTGTTTTCAGCAAATCAGGCTCAGCCCAATCATCTGCATCAACGAAGGCAATCCACTTGCCTTGAGCTATTTCTATGCCATGATTTCTAGCTACAGAAACTCCTCCATTCTTCTGGTGTACAACTACACATGAATCCCGGTATGAATCGCATGCATTGACAAGCTCTTTATCTTTACTACCATCATCAACGATAATGATTTCCACATCCGACTGCGTCTGGGCCTTAAGGGAGTCAATACATTTCCGGAAGAGTCTTACTGGAACAGAATATACGGGAACAACCACAGATACCATCACATTACCCATTTTCGCTTTTCTGCACCCTTTCACCATACAAGCTAACTATGTTCCAAATTAATGAGTCGAACCGTTGGCTCAGTCTCGCTTGAATAAATCACGCGAGTAGACTTTGTCTGTTACGTCTTCAAGTTCGTCGTTCCAACGATTTGCGACAATCACGTCAGCACGAGACTTGAAATCATCCAAATCATGTGTCACTTCACTACCAAAAAACTCAGTGTCAGCGAGAGTTGGTTCATAAACCACAACCGGGATTCCCTTCGCCTTGATGCGTTTCATGACGCCCTGAATCGAGGACTGGCGGAAGTTGTCGGAACCAGATTTCATGGTCAACCGATAAATACCGACAACCGGCTTATCCGCATCTTCAATTTTGGAAAGAATCTGGTCAGCAATGAAATCCTTGCGCGTGCTATTAGATGCCACAATCGCTTCAATGAGGTTCTGCGGCACATCGGCGTAATTCGCAAGCAACTGCTTCGAATCCTTCGGCAAGCAATACCCGCCATAGCCAAATGACGGATTGTTGTAATGACCACCGATACGCGGATCCAGACATACACCGCGAATAATCTCAGCCGTGTTCAAATCACGCGACTCAGCATACGTGTCAAGCTCATTGAAATACGCGACACGCAACGCGAGGAACGTATTGGCGAACAACTTGATCGCCTCCGCCTCCGTCGTGCCACAAATCAGCTCAGGAATGCCAATAGTGCCGTCCGCGTTCACACGTTCATGTTCTTCAGGAGCCGCTCCCTGGGAGAGCAACTCAGCGAATGTATGAGCAGCTTCAGTTGCATCCTTGTCATCCATCGGCGCGCCAACGACAATGCGGGAGGGATGCAGATTGTCATACAAGGCATGGCCTTCGCGCAAGAACTCGGGAGAAAAGATGATTTTGCTATCACCGGTCTTTTCGCGCAGCTGCGCGGTATACCCTACCGGAATCGTGGATTTGATCACAATCCAGCAGTCGGAGTTGTATTCACGGATGGCCTCAATGGCCGCCTCCACACTGGAAGTGTCGAAATAGTTTTTCTTAGGGTCATAGTTAGTTGGTGTCGCAACTACCGCGTAGCCAGCACCGCTGTATGCGGTAGCCGGATCTGTCGTAGCTTGAAAATCAAGCTCCATTGTGCCTGCATACTTACCATTAAGGAACCGCGTAATCTCCGTATCGACAATCGGGCTCTTGCACTGGTTCAACTTTTCCACTTTTTCAGGGACAATATCCAGTGCATGCACTTCATTATGTTGCGCAAGCAACAGAGCCACTGAAAGTCCAACATATCCAGTACCAGCAACCGCAATCTTCATGAGTATATTCTCAGTTCTTCGTTAGGCTATTAGATTATTCGATATATTGAAAGTATATATTTAGTACACGCCATTTGCATGAACAGTGATGTCGAACAAGCCTGAGTGTCTGTAAATACAGGTTTTGCAACATGGTCTCCATAGGCCACCCCAGCTTACGCAGTCTTGTCCAAAGAATATGAGCTGAATACTGGATTTGGATTAACAGCCATGGGCAGCTGTGTCCGTTACGATGTGCGCCACCCGTTTGCCGGTAGTCTTACTGATGCATTAGCCAATGCAATGGAAACGCTATGATTCTTCTTAACGGTAGAAGATCCATACACTCTATGAGTTATCACATGGGGGTTATACATGATGAAGGTGCTGTTCGTTTGTACGGGCAATATTTGCCGGTCCCCTATGGGCGAGTATCTATTCCCGCTATTTTTCAACGACAGTGGCCTAGTTATGGACAGTGCTGGCGTACAGGGGCTGCCTGCCAGTCCGATTGACCCATCGAGTGAACGACTATTGCAGGCGGATGGCATTGACGCATCCGCATTCCGTTCCAAACGTCTTGTGCCGCAAATTGCGCGTTCGGCTGATTTGATTCTGTGCTTCAGCACTCATCAGCGCAATGAAATTGTGCGTCAAAACCCAACCGTGGGACGACGTACGTTCACATTGAATGATTTTGCCAACATCTGCTCCTACTGTGCTCAACATCATTTGGTTTCAGGTGACACGTTGGAACAACGCCTGGCATCGGTGCTTGAGCAAGCACCGATGCTTCGTAACACGTTGCCTCCCGCATCAGATATAGCCGATCCTTTTCGTAAGGATTTTGCCGCTTTTGAACAAGCCCATGCCGAGATTCTTCAAGCCTTGGGTACCATTGCAGACGCGCTTGATGTGAAAGGCGCACACGCATCCGTATAGTCAGTTCCACGCGGCTATTCATAGCACCAAGGCCTGTGGCCCCTTTGTCTCTTAAGCCATATTGTCACTTGCGAGCATTGATAGCCGTTTTGAGGAATTCGCGGATATTCAGCACGGCATTCTTCGATACGGCAAACTGAACGGCTGCTGCAATCAACGCCGAGGCAGCTGATAACACTACCGCCCATACACCCCATGGCATAACGATGAAGACCGTGGATGTCACCAGGAAAGCCGCCACTCCAATGGCAGGCAGCGGGTGCACCGTAATTGTGATGATATGTTTCGAATCCACCATACGGGTGAGCCATACCACCACATTACTAATCGCTGAAGCAATGCCGGCTCCCTGCAATCCCACGGTCTGCACCAGAATCCAAGTGCCGATCACGCAGGTCACAGCGCCATAGAGCGTGGTGGTGAACAACGCTTTGGTCTTCAAACTGGCGGTGTAGAGCGATCCATAGAAGGCGCTCAACGATCCGTAGTAGAACGAGACCAGCAGCACTGGAGCCAGCAGCCACGCTTGGTAAAAGTCTTTTTGGAACAAGAATTTCGCTATGAACGGTGAAGCGGGAATCAAAATCACAGCACAGAGCAGAACGGCGAAATTGAACAGCTGATAAATGTTGTTGAAGAAACGCTCACGTTCCTTGCTCTCGCTCTCCTGAAACGCCGAGAGGTTCCACGCCTGCAGGAAAATGCCGGAAACCATGTTCAAAAAGCTAGGAATCTTGCTTGCGGCAGCAAACAGGCCCGACGCGCCAATGCCCAGCATTCCAGTGATGAAGAACCTGTTGATGCACTGTGAAGCCCACCAAAACAGCGTATTGGGAATGAGCGGCAGCGAATAGAGGAACAGCGTCTTGTACATGGCACGCTGCTTCAATGCCTGGAAACGCAGCAACGCAAGCGGATGCCCACCCAGCACATAGGTGAGGCATCCGACTGAATACCCCAGCACCATCGACAGGAAGAAGCCGTTGATGCCCATGCCCATGAACGCAATCGTCAACACGCCCACGCCGATGTTAGTCAATGATGAAAACACCGAGGACACAGCCATCAGCGTGACCTGATCCAAACCACGCGCCACGTTGGAAAAGAAGTTATTGAATGAGAGCGTGGCGAAACACAGGATATACCATAATTTGTAGTCACCCAGACCGCCAAAAAACGGAAGATCCAGCACAGGTATGCAGACCGCGGCCAACACGCAGCTCAATGCCACCACAGTGAAACCGATGGTGACGTAACTGCTTTGCTGCAGTTTGTTGCCTTTGGCCTCGATGCAGTAACGCAGCACAGCGTCCGAGACAGAAAGGCTAAACACGGGAGTCGCAATCCACATTACGGTATTGAGCATGTCGGTCAAACCGTATTCCGCCGTGGTCAGATAATACGTGTACAGCGGAATAAGAATGAACGTGATCAGCTTAAGCGCGATGTTGCTAATCGTAAATAAGCCGATGTTTTTCAGCAGGTTACCGTATTTAGACATTGACAATCTTTCCGATGTTCAGCGCTGGGTCGTGAGATTCAAAATCAGGAGTTGACCGCCGTATCACAAACAGCCAGTTCGCCGCGCAGTCAGCACAGCAAATCACGCAAAGCCACCAGTATCTGACGATAATCAGCAGGCTTCATATATTTGACAGGCGGACGAAGGATGCCCCTGCAAATATAACGTCGCAGTATGGCCAGAAGATGCTGCTTGGTCTGCTGCTCCTGGTTGGGAACCTGCAGGCGCTTGGTAGAACGGTACATGACGCCCGCGCCACGCATAATGTCGAACAATGCCAGACGACGATACTGGGGGCATGCACTCTCGATAAACGCCAGTTCGGCGTTGGCGCGCTTAGGCCAGTCCAAACGGTTGCCGAGACGCTGTTCACGCGAAATGGAAGTGCTCACGTCTTCATAGTGGTAACCGTCGGTGCGAGGAATGATGCACAGTGTTTGCACGCCCCACATCAAATGGCACAACATCAACGCATCCTCGCCTATTGTGAAGGATTCAAAACGATGGCCTTCATATACTTGAGCCTTGGCACAAGTGACCCACATGGTTTTCTCCACACGATTTAGCAAGTAGGCTTCCAAGGGATCCGGATGCTGCAAAAGCCGGGTGTCATCGGCACTGGAAGTCTTGCCACAGGCCACAATATCGGCGCCAGAGGATTGCTGGGCGTCAACGAACATCGCTACCCAGTCAGGTTCCATCCAATCATCGGCATCCAGCCACATGATCAAATCACCTGTCGCCGCATCCAGACCGGCATTACGGGCTTGGGCTGCGCCGGCGTTCGCTTGGTGGACCGCAACGCAATGTTGAGTGCCAAGCCGCGCTGCATATTCATCGACGATAGCCGGTGAATCATCGGTGGAACCATCATCAATCAATACGAGTTCGATTGAAGGGTAGGTTTGCGCGAGCACGCTATCAATAGTTCGTGCCAAATGATCAGCCGCGTTATAGATAGGGATGATTATGCTCACACGGGCTTGTTGATCAGCCGGCTGAGGTTGCGTTGACGCTGTGGCTGGTGACGCTGTTGAGAGTGTTTCAACTGATTTATTGGTGATTGATGCAGTCATGGCGATATTCCTGTGTTCCTGTATTTCTGTACTGCCGATACCTATTCTGGGATGGCAGTATTACGTGATGTGGTTGATGTGGGCATCGGTGCGGGTGTTGTTATCGAAGAAAGCTATATAAACCGATGGTATAGTGCATCCAACGAATGCGCTGTCTGATTGCCTCCAAATCCATGCGCACGCACCTTCTCCATGGCCTCTACGCGCTGCTGCTCCAGCTGTTTTCGGTCTGCCTGTGGATCTCGGCGCAAATACTCGTTGATCATGTGTGCCCACTGGGCTGCAGGTTCGTGCAGCGAAGCAAATGACACATTCCCTGTCACGTCAATATCACGGGTCACAGTGTCAGAAACCACGAGAGGCAACCCTGTTCCCTGGGCTTCAATAAATGCATAGGGGAACCCTTCCGAAAGCGAAGGAAACACTGCAATATCTGCAGCCATCAACAGCTGCGGTACATCCTTGCGCAAGCCAAGGAATCGTGTGTGGCTGTCGATGCCGAGTTCGCGAGCGCGCTGCCGCAACATCTCGCGGTCTTCCCCATCGCCAACCAGCAACAAGATCGCGCTGGGGTCATCCTGTAAGTATTCACGGAACACCTCGAGCAGGAATCGCTGGTTTTTGCGTTGAGCCAGTGTGGCAACGTTGATGATTACGTGTGTGTCAGCGCCAATTCCAAGCTCCGCGCGTTTGTCTGCACGCGTTTGCTTGTTGAACAGGAATGTCTGATCGTCAATGCAATTGGGAATGATTGCGACTGTTCCTGCATCTACCGCTTTTTGTCCGAACATGTAGGTCCCAGCCACTTGCGAGCATGCCAGTTTGGCATTGGCGAGTCGGCAGACCAGAGGACGGAAGAGGTAATGCAGTTTGCCTAGTGGGCCTTGTTGGGAGGGGGCTGTGTTGTGTGATTCCACAACGATGGTTGATCGCGAGGCAAGCTTGGCGAGCAGAATCGGTATGAACAATACGGCTGAATTCTTGTTGAAGTGAATCACATCATAGTTTTTGCGAAACTGTGTCCATAATGTCCGCAGATATCGCAATGACAATGCATTGCCTGGAGCAATGATTACATGGTCTTTGCTGGTTTGAATGCGATCATTGATTTTCCGGTCTTCCGTCCGGGCGATCACTTCCACATCATATGAGTCTTGAAGATGCAGCGCGGCATTGGAGATGAATGCTTCAACGCCTCCCCAGTTATTGCTGACTTCCAAGAACAATACAGAAGGTTTCTTTGGCATGGCGTTTATCTCCTGTTCCGTTCATGCAGCAGCTGGAGATACCAATCGCCTAGCCGTTTGCCGCTATCACGCACGTCATAGCCTGATTCGTAGAATTGTTGGATGCGCGATTCACGGTGGTTTTGGTTGCGCATGACTGCTTGATGTAATGCCTGGGCCCACTTGCCTGCGGGTGCAGACAACGGCAGAAAGGTCATCAGAGCCGGTATGATGGAGGTTTCCGAGGTCACTTCTGTCGACAACACCACGGGGCAACCCGCTGCTTGGGCTTCCACTGCAGATAACGGCAGTCCCTCATATTGAGAGGGCATCAGCACAACGTCAAATGCTTGTTCCAGCTCATCCACATCAGTGCGCATTCCTAAGAATCGCACTGCATGGTCGATGCCCAATCGGCGAGCTTCCTGCCGCAATTGGGCTTCGTCATCGCCCACTCCGGCGAACAGCAGCACTGCAGATGGTTCGATTTTTAAGAGCTCGGCAAAGATCCGCAACGAAAACATCTGGTTCTTTTGGAAGCACAGACGACCTACTTGACCTACAACCAGAGCGTCATCAACACCAAGTTCTTTACGCTTGCGCTGGCGCACAGATTCGTTGAATTGAAAGCGTTGCACATCGATAGCGTTGGGCAGCATCTTGACTTTGCCGGAGTTCATGAGCTTCTTGCCAAACAGCCATTCACCGGACTTCCACGAACACGTGGCGAAGTCGGTCGGATAGATGTGTGACAGTGGACGAAGCACGGATTTCATGGCGCTCTTGAAATGCTCTTGCCGATTGTCGGTGCTGTGGCTATGTGCAATACGCACCGCAACATGGGCTTGTTTGGCCGCATATAGGGGAAATACACTCAACGCATTGACGTTGGAATGCACAATGTCAGGCTGCTCTGTGGTGAACAAATCCCTGAGCCCCCGCATATATGCATGTGGCGAGCTATACGAGGGTACGTAAAGTACACGCCCTCCCAAATCCTCGATTTCCTCTTGAGGTACTACAGTCGAGTTTTCTTGGGCAATAAAATCGAACCGGAAGCGCTCCCGATCGATGTTGCGATAGTTATTGAGCACCACAGATTCTACGCCGCCAGCTGTCATTTTTCCGACAACTTGTGCGATGACGATTTTGCCATCACGCTCTCGAGACATCACCAAAGACCTTTTCTTCGAGCCCGGCTGAAGTTTGGTGTTGACATTCGCGTCTATTCCCCACTCCGCATGGCTGCCATAGTTTGGCCAACGTATCTGCCAAATCGTTATTTATTGCAGATACGGTTGGGTAACAATTTGCTTCAGTAAATAAATTCATGGTCTAATCCAGCAACAAATCACGTTCGATTGGATTGGACCTGCTTGTGCTTGCGGCGGTGCTTGCGCTTTGCAGAACCATCGGAAGACTCGCCATCGCGGTAATAGTAGTAATAGTAATAACTGCTACCTTCAAGTAATTTTTTGTTCTCACGCGCAAAGTTCGCCACGAATCCGGTGACGGGCACATTCAGATTGGCAAGTTCCGCCGCCACATCAGCCAACTCGTGCTTCATCGTGGCGCCTCGCTTCGATACGAGCACTAGGCCACCGCCCTGCTTGGCGAAGGAAGCGGCATCATTGGCCACAATCATCGGGGCCGTATCAACAATCACATAGTCGTACTGGTGCAATGCTTGCGTCAGCAATTCCGTCATCAACGGCGAACCGAGCAGTGTTGCCGCGTTCGGTGGCTTCGGACCAGCAACAAGCACATGCAGATTGGGCTTCCAATAATGCTGCACCACATCTTTCACACTTGCCTGACCAGACAGGATATGTGCCAAACCAGCCGCCCCGTCAATGCCAAGTTTCTTGGCGACGGATGGATGGCGAAGATCGGCGTCGATCAGCAGCACGGAAGCGCCACTTTCGGCAAGCGCGGCAGCAACGTTGACCGATGTCGTAGTCTTCCCCTCATTGACGCCAACTGCGGAAATAACAATGAGCCTGGCGTGAGTACCTGCGGCGGGAGCGATGAACGAAAGATTCGTGCACACGCGCCTGTACTTCTCAGAAAGGGAACTGCCGGGCTGTTTGATCACGGGAACCGTGTCGTCAAGCGTCGTATCTTCAGGGATGCGGCCCAACACAGGCGCGTCAATATAATTCGAGAGCTCTTCCTCATCCTGGATTTTGCGCGTGAACAGATTCTTCAGCAGCGCCGCGATCACACCCAGCACAATGGCCACGGCAATACCCAGCACGATGATCAGATTCTTCTTCGGAGCACTCGGAGCACTGGGAATCACAGCCGGCTGCACGATGGAAATAGTGACCGGAGATTGCTGATCAGCCGGATACAGCGAGGTTTCCACAAGCTTTTTCAACGATTCAGCGCACGCATTGGCGATGTCTGCCGAAAGCTGCGGGTCATCGGTGGTGGCGCTGATATTGATGAACGCCGTATCGGTAGGGTTCGATGCAGAAACCATGCTTTGCAGCGACTGCATGGTGCCCTGATAATGCAGCTGCTCAACCACGGGCGCAAGCACAGCCTTGGTCACCACCAAGTCAGGATAGCTTTTCACCTGCGTACTGATATAGGAACCCGCACTATTCAAGCTGGAATAATTTTCCGTATTGTTGGTGCTGCTATAGGTGGCAAACAAACGCGACGTTGCCGAATACTTGGCCGGCGCCACAGCAAGATACGTGATCACACCGGCCAACACGATAGCGGCGGTCACCACGGCCGTAATCCAGTGTTTGGCCAGCGTGCGCAGCAATTCGGTCAACGTGAGTGCAGCGTTGTCTCCTTCTTTGGTTCCTTGAGCACGAGTTGTGCGCGCGTCTTCACGACGCTCGTCATCGGACCGTACCATATTTCTCTCCCCAAATGTAAATTCTTTAACGACAATATATTGAATTATTATTACGTACCATGCTTATTATTTATTATTTGAATCAAGTAATACTTACCTCCGGTGCAAACACGGGATGATACGGCAGTACTGCCGAGGACCCATTGGCGATCGGTCCGTAGATCATCCAAATGCAGAAGGCCACAAGCACAACGCCATTGACCATGTAATAGAGGCTTCCGCGCGTCGCTTTACCAATGAAATACGGGATTGAGAAACACTGGAACACCATGAAGTACCACACGAGGCGATAACCCACGGGAATCATGGATTGCAGTAACGTAAACGAGAAACATACACTTTGTGCAAACAAAAACATTGTTGCGCGTTTAGAACTCAACAAATCTTGCTGACGCAGGAAATACACCACTATGAAAGCGATATAAAATACCAGATTCACAGCCACTAATGATTTATCGGTATACCGTGTATCGAACTCACCGGAAATGTAGTACGCAAATCGGCTCCCCTGCACCAGGTACGCCACAATTGCACGCGCCACCCCTTGAAACAGCAACGCCAACGCAGGCAGCACAAGCGAGACAATGGCCAGCACCCTGTTTCGCAAGAAATAACACAGAAAAAACGGAAGAAGCAGGAACGCGCTAATGTGCAGGAATCCCGCCAAAATCACCAAGCCAAACGCCCACCACCAGCGTTTGCGCAGCAGCAGCACAAACGCCACACACGCCACGGCCATAGTCACGTACTGCGCCACAAAACAGAACGCACGCAAGTAATGGAAGGAAAACAGGAAGTAAGCTAGTGGCAGCACAATGAACTTGGAGTTCAAATAGAACGCCACATACATGAGCACAATCGTGATGACCGACATGCCAAAGAAGAACCACTGGTTGTCGTCAAACTTGGCAAACAGCGCGATGATCCAGTTGAACAACGGATCATAATGAGATTTGTCGCCTCGGCGGTTGTCATTCAGCGATGGAACATAGGAGTACACATAGTCATAGCCCGTGTTGTAACGCAAGCCCATCAGCAGGATCAGCACCAGGGCGGAAATGGCGGCAAACGCGTTTCTGGTCCCGCGGATAAAACCAAGCGACCCCAAACGGCTTTTCCTTGCCGGCCCCGCCTGCTCATCATCCGCCATCAATTGGCGTTGGCAGGTGTCGGCCAAGAAAGCAAACACCAAAGAGGTCAGGAATACGCTGATATAAAGAACCATCTGCTCAGATTCCTAACCGCATTGCCGTGCCACGCAGACCGATATTCACCAGCAAAGGCGAAAGCAAATACGCAAGCACACATGAAAACGCAAGCTGCATGTCGCATTGTGTATGGCCCATGATGATTGTCGTGATTCCCTCGCTCTTGTGCTTCAAATGGTTCAGTTACTTCGAGTGCCTCAAATACGTCAACGTACATTGAGTTCAGGCTGACTTGTTATTATAGCAACGCTCGCAATGCCTCAAACTGTTGCAATATGCGATCACGCGGATACGTCGTGGGAGCGTTCATGACTTTGCGCAAAGCGGCCCGTGCTTCTTGTGCGGATTCAATGAATGCGATATAAGGCAGATCCTTGATCCACTGATACACTCCGCGTATTTTGTGGTTGGAATTTGACAGCACCACGCAAGGGGTTTCAGTGATCGCGGCGAAAATCATGCCGTGCAAGCGATCTGTCACCACACATTGTGCGGATGCAAACGTCGTCAATATGTCAGACAGCAGCAGCGTGCGCCCCTCAATGCTGACGTCCTGATCCGGCAGCACCGTATCGGCCGTCGTGACAGGCAACCCGGATTCTTCAGCCGCGCTGAACAGCATCTGCCAATCCTCATCAGACAAACTGCGTTCCTCATCATTACGCAGCACCATCGCCAGACCGCACCGTGAAACGTGGCGTGGAACAAAAGGTGTCGGGTCGAGCGTCAGCACAATATCGGGCACCAGTTCCACATCAGTGGTGGGAAACTCCTCAGCCATTTTCTGTGCGGAAATATGCTCGCGCGCAAACAAATGCAAATCAGAACAGCGGCCATACGCTTGCTTGGCATATGCCAACAACTCCGAATCGTCTGAACTATACGAGATAGTTTGAGGAAACATGATGATGCGCTGGTCCGGGAAACATTCAGCGATTGCGCAACGCTCAAATTCGAACCAATAATACAAATCCCCCATGTTGCCGCCGCCTTGCAACAAAATAAGGTCATTGGGGCGCATTGCACGCCGCAACCACAGTTCATATTCCCAGAATTTTGTGGTCTGAATTTCCATCACATCGCCATCAAAATAACGCCGCACATACTGCATCTGCGCTTCCGAGATGGCCAGGTCGCCCAGATTCGCGTAGTTGGCCGTACCAATGACGAACGCCGTGCGCCGATCACTAGACAACGCCATGAACTCGTTGCGGTGGCTGCCATACCCCTTCATCACGTCAGACATATTTGATAGTCGGCCCACACGCGAAGCTCCGAGCTTCAGCTTGAATGCCGCACGTTTATCCACACCAAACCGCCCTCTTCATTCACCGACGCAATCTGCAACCGATAAACTCTATCATAACGAGGGGTAGTACGAAGGGATACAGCATCTTACAGGTTTGCAATTATTACTGAAATCGCACATTTCTTTTCAGCTGTCATACCCCCCCCCCACAGAATAAGGGTATAGAAACCCCAGAAATCACAGCATTCAATTGACTATATTTATTAGAGAATCTTTTACCCACCGCACCCCCGTTCATTGATGTTCGCCCGTGCAACGCTATACTGAAATCCGGTTCTAGAAATAGATGAGGTATGCCGTGACAACTCAGCAAGAACATCAGCACAGCAATCCGTTAGTTTCCGTCATTGTTCCCATATATGGGGTGGAAGCGTTCCTTGATCAGTGCGTAGAATCCATCGTCAATCAGACGTATGCCAATCTGGAGATTCTGCTCGTTGACGACGGTTCCAAAGACAACTGCCACGCGATGGTGGATGAGTGGGCGCGCCGGGATTCGCGCATCATCGCGCTGCACAAGCCGAACGGCGGCCTGTCAGACGCACGCAATTACGGGCTCGAGCGCGCTTCCGGCGAGTATGTGTACTTTGTGGATTCCGACGACTGGATTGAGCCGCAGCTCGTGCAGACCGCGTTGCGCACCTCCCAGGACACCGACTCAGATATGGTTGTCATCGCCTACAACTCAGCCAACGAGGACGGCAGTCACGTCTTTCCCTCCAAAGATTCGGAGAAATTCCCGGCCGAGGGACGCCGTTCCAGCGCTGAGGCGTTGACCGAACTGTGGAATGACAAGATTCAAAATTTCTCGTGGTCCATTTTTGCCAAGCGTTCCGTGTATGACGGCATCCGTTTCCCGCTCAACCAACTCATGGAAGACATGGGAACCACATACAAACTCTATGACGCCGCCAACGCCGTGTATTTTCTGCCAGTTTGTTTATATAACTACCGCGTGCGTTCCAACTCGATTCTCGACCGCAAGCCGCCGGCCATGAGCGCCGACACGGTCAAAGACATCAAGGCGATTGACATTTTCGCACAACAGCGCTATCCCGAGCTGCTCGAAAAGGAACTCAACTGGTCGGTGCGTTATCTTTCGGCCGCTATCATTTGGGCCAGCGAGTCCAAACAGCAGTTTGATCGACCCTCTTCCTACCGCGCTTTCGTGCGCTCCACACGCAAGTACATGACGAGCCGCATCAAAAAACTGGGCGTTCGCCGCATGACGCTGACCAACATGTTGAAGGTCACGCCCATTTATTTGCATTGTCAGCCGGCTCTTACAGCCGTCTCCAAGTTGCGTGACCACCGGCGCATCTAGGGCCCGCTTTCCCCACACAAGCAAGGGCTGCTCTGTGTTGCGTTACGCAGCACAGAGCAGCCCTTGTGTTTTTGTATCGTGCTTTTTTGCTTCCGCTCAACAGCTCAGCAAATCAGCAGATCAGCAATTTTTATTTCTGAATTGCGTCATGGGTCCTCTTGAGGAACACACCCATATCCTGTCGCATAAGGCGGCTGGTACCGCCAAATGTGCCATCCGAGTTGCCATTCGTAATGTGCTCGGACGCCATCCACAGAATCTCCTTGGACGCGAACGTGTCTTTGTTCACATCCTTGAACTTGGCATAATCCTCATCCGTAGGAGCAAACGTCTTTGCAGACTTGCAGCCTTCCAACTTGGCCAAACGGTACAGGAAGATTGCAGCGTCCTGACGCGTGAGCTTGGCACTGCCTTTGAATGTTCCATCCGGATTACCCAAAGTGATACCCTTCGCGGCCATCCAAAGGATTTCCTTGGCGCCAAAGCTGTCCTTCTTCACATCCTTGAAACGGGTGTAATCCTTATCCGTGGGCTTGAAGTTGATCGCGCTTTCGTCACCCTCCAGCTTGGCCAAACGGTAGATGAACACAGCCATGTCTTGACGAGTCAACGTTTGGCCATACCCAAACGTGCCATCGGAATTGCCCTGAGTGATACCAACCGTATACAACCAGTCGAGCGCATCGGCGAATTGCGCATTCGCGGGAACATCCTTGAACCGGTCGCGCACTGTGACCGTGATGGACGATTCCTTCTGACCAATCTTCGCCGTGATCTTCACAGTTCCCGTCTTGGTGGTGGTGCGGATATAACCGTTCACACTAACTGTGGCAATGGACTCATCGGAGCTCAACCAAGTCACCTTGGTATCCGTCGAGTTCGCGGGCATTGGCCTGGCGGTGACGTTATGCACCGACTGCGCCATCATCTTCAGCTTTCCATCGCTTACACCTTCGCCCTTGACTACTACGGACTCGGCGGGCACCGGCACCGCTTTGACTGTAACCGTGCACTTCACGTCATGATTGCCACGAACCAAACCATGCACCTCAAATTTGCCCGGCTTGGCATACTGGCTTTCGGTAATGGCATCCCAAACAACGGGTTCATACGTTGTCTGGCCGTTGCTCCATTCCACGGACGCAATACCCAAATCCGGTTTGGTGCCAGCCTGCGTTTCCTTATCCCACACCTTGATCTTGGTAATTGTGGCATCGGAAACCGTGACCTTGCGACCAGCCCAAGTGCCGTTGCCTGCACTGTCTTCCACGTAATAGCGGATGCCATACGTGCCGGCAACGTTGACGTTGAGATCATTCTTACGAATCACAATGCGGTCGGTGATATCACCGTCCTGGTCATCAGTGGCTGTCACACCATACATCCAGTCGTACTTCTCACCAAGCGTGACATTGGTATCGTATACACCATTGAACTGCGGCGGCGTCTTGTCGTTATGTTCCACCGTGACATTGGCTTGAACCTTGCCGCTGTACAAATAATCTTGGGTATCCGACTCGCTGAACGTGAACTGATAGATGCCACTATTCTTGACGTTGTTCCACGTCACCTTTCCAGTAGTGGCATCAAATACGCCACCTTCGGGAGACATGGTCTTTGGCTTGAGGTAATTGCCTTGGCGCCCCTTGACCGACAGCATCGAAACGCTGCCAGCCTCATCCGCGGTAATATCATCACGGCGGATGGTTTGGTTGTCGTTCATCGAGTATTCGGTTGGCGTTGTATTGACCAACGGCGACATGTCTTCAATGGAGTTGCTTTCCAACTGGATGCGGCGCAAATCCTTGACATCGGCCAGCGGGGACACGTCCTTGAACGGATTGCCCGACACCCACAATGCATTGAGTGTGGGCCACTGGCGCACAAAGCTCAAATCACTGATCAGGTTGTCGTAAATATCCGCCCAAGCCAGCTTGGGCACGTCGGTCATGGCGGCAAAATTCTCAATGTAATTGTTGCCCATGCCCAAGCCCCACAATTCCGGCTTGTTGGCCAGCGGGGAAACATCGGTCACACGCGCGTTGTAAATCTGCACATCATACAAGTGCGTCAAATCACGCAACGGCTCAATATTGTCGATGGCATTATTGGAAGCGTGAATCGTGCGCAGGTTGGTCAAATGTTCAAGACCAGCCAATGATGTGATACCGGCACCATTGACATACAACTCGGTAACGCTGTCGAGCACTTGCTGCGTCACCACATCAGTCACCGCCGCCTTGGCAGCTTCAGCCACTTTCGCAGCCAACTTCGCGTCAGCAAAGCAGTCAGCAAATGTGGATTGGTCTGGTGTGCATGTGGTAGCGGCAAGCGGCGTAGGGGTCGGCTTTTCCTTGGCACGCTTGATCCAAACCGGATCCTGGATTGGTGAAGGATCTTCAGGGTATTCAGAGCCCTGAATGGTCACATCCACACGTACAATGCCCGAGAATGGTCTATCTCCAGAAACACCACCGCCCTGGCTGGTATAGGTGGCAATAAGCCCAATACCCGAATAGATATTGTTTGGCCACGTCACCGAACCGGTTGCCTCATCATAGGTACCGTTGTTGTTGATGCCGCTAGGCACAATCGGCTTGCCATCATAACCGGTAGGCATAGGAACCGTGATGGATCCGCCATATTCCACGGTACGGTTGTAGTGGTTGACATTGCCCGTCATCACCAAGTACTTCGGTGGGTCAGCCGTCACGCCGCTTGCCGTGGCAATAGTGTTGCTGCTGATATCAGCGCCCTTCAATGCGGTGAGACCATTGACTGGCGTGGCATCAGTAATGACATTCGAAGAAGCCCAGAGCCACTCCAACTTGGAAGCCGAAGCCAAAGGCTGGATTGAAGAAACGTTGTTATGCGAAATATTGACCGACGTCAGATTCGGCATATTCGACAGCACCGAGATATTATCCAGCTTGTTGTCACCAACACCAAGCGTTTCCAACGAGGTGTTGTTCTTCAATGGATCGATACTGACTATGGCGTTATTGTATGCCTCGAACGACTTCAATGTGGTCAAGGCCGACAACGGCTTCAACGACTCGATATTGTTGTCGGACAGTTGCACATGTTCAAGCGACGTAAACGTGCCCAGTCCAGTCAAATCCTGGATGTTGGCATTACGCGCATTGATTTCAGTCACAGACGCACGCGCCTGCTCACTAATGACATCGCCCACAGATGCACCTGCAGCCTTGGCCACTACGGATGCCAAATTCTTGTCTGGCATACACTGCGTATAAGTATTGCTACCAACCGCGCATTCCGAGGCGACAACATTGTCTTGCTCCTGGGCGAATGCATGATTAACCACGCCAATAAATGAAGCTGCAGCAAAAACGCTGGATAAAACCGCTGCAATCGCGCGAGTAGGGCCTTCCCCCATAGTCCTTCTCATCTTCACCACCTTGAGTTATATATAGGGAAATAAAGCTTTCCCACAATATTTCTTCCTTACAATACTACGTTATATTGCAACTTATCCTCCATTATTCAACCACTTTGCAAGCTACTTTATTCCAAATATTTGCAATGTGTGGGCATATGTGCACAATTGTTTTACATTTCCCATTTCTTTTGCCTGCCGTTCATAATCATGGCCGGAATATGAAAGGAGGACCCGGTATGCACCGGGCCCTCCTTGGCGATGACATGTTCACACGCTTAAACCGGGCAGTTCACTACCCGGTCTGGGCTTATTTGTTCAGATGGTTGTGTGTGCGGTGCAGGAACACGGCCATGTCCTCACGAGTGAGGTTGCTGCCACCACGGAACGTGCCGTCCGTGTTGCCCTTGACAATGCCCACACTGGTCAACCACAAAATCTCCGTGGCACCAAACGAACCCTGCTTGACATCCGAGAACCGCGCGTAATCCGCAGCCGAAGGCTTGAACGACGACGCCGAAGCGTCACCCATCACCTTCGCGAAACGATACAGGTAAATCGCCGAATCCTGACGGTTCAACGACTTGTCCCCACGGAACGAACCATCCTCGAACCCCTTGATCACACCCTTGGACGCCAACCACAACACCTCGGTCGCACCAAACGACCCCTGCTTGACATCCGAGAACCGAGCATAATCCGCAGCCGAAGGCTTGAACGACGCCGCCGAAGCGTCACCATTCAACTTCGCCAAACGATACAGGAAAATAGCCATGTCACGACGGTTCAACGACTTGCCAAACCCGAACGTGCCATCACCATTGCCCATCGAAATGGCATTGTCAGCAAGCCACTGAATATCAGACGCCTGCCACGCCGACACCGGCACATCCGTAAACTGCACCTTACGCGGTGTCACCTTCACTTCAACCGTGGCCGCATGACCATTCGCGAACACGATGATCGAAGCCGAACCCTGCGCCTTCGCCGTCACTACACCCGAAGTGGATACCGAAGCGATTGAGGCGTTCGTGGACGAATACGACACTGTTTGGTCCGTTGCGTTCGACGGGGTCACCGAAGCCTTGACCTGGTGCGAAGCGCCAACAGTCAACTCCAGCTTGCCATCCGCCGGATCGGACACCTGCACACCCGTCACCGGCACCACCGTCGTCTCCGTCACCGACACCGCGATCGCCGAAGACGCCATACCACCAGCCGTAGCCGTCACCGCGGCCACACCAGCCTTGAGCGCCGTCACCTTGCCATCCGCGTCAACCGACACCACAGCAGGATTGCTCGAACGCCACGTCACCGTCTTGTCCGAAGCGTTCGACGGGGCAACCGTGGCCGTCAACTGGCCCGACTCACCCTTCTTCAACGACAACGACGACGGGGAAATCGTCACCGACGACACCGGCACCGAAGCCGAAGCCACCGTCACCGTCACCGACGACGACTTGCCACCAGCCGAAGCCGTAATCGTGGCAGTACCAGCCTTCTTCGCCGTCACCTTGCCCGAAGCGTCAACCGTGGCGACAGCCGCATCCGACGACTTCCACGACACGACCTTGTCCGTCGCATTCGAAGGAGCAACCGTCGCAGACAACTGCTTCGACGCGCCTTCCGTCAGCGAGAAATCGCCACCAGCAATCGACACCGAAGAAACCGGAACCTCGACCACACAAGGAGCGATAGTTCCTACCTTGCCGTTCTCGATAACGAGGTTGGCGCCGGTACCGGTGTAGTTCTTCTTACCGTTGTTGTCCCAAGCGCCAGCACCGTTGTTGATCACGAACTCGACTTCGTCTTGGTTCGGGTTGTCAACCGTGTACTTGACCCAGCCATCGCAAGCGGCTTCCATCTTCACACCAGGAACCGTGGTCCAAGTGCCGGCAGCACCGTTCTTGTTCACGCGGTAATGTAGGTAAGTGGAGTTAGCACCAAACTTCGAAGCCGGGTAATAGATGGTCGTGGAGGCCACCACAGGAGGTTCGCCCGTCACCGTCACGGTAACGGAAGCGGACTTGTCGCCAGCCTTAGCGGTGACAGTGGCCGTACCCTTGGCAACACCAGTGACGACACCATTGTTGACCGAAACCACTTTGGCGTTGGACGAAGACCACGAAACCTTGGCATTGGCGGGATCAACCACAGCCGTCAGCTTGGCGGTCGGAGCATCTGCCAGATCAAGCGAGAGTTGACCGTTGTTCGCACCGTTAATGGAGATGGAATTGACCACGATTGGTGCGCATGCTGCCTCAGTCCACGAAGTCGAGGAAACAGTCAGGTTGCCATCCCACACATAGGAACCATCGATTTGGAGGCCTGCTGCGTCCACATGATCCTCGGGATCAGTCGACACGGCATCGCCTGGGAACTTGTTGCCGGCAATCTGGCCAGGGCCACCATTATTGAAGATAATGCGGATTGGGGAATCGCCCGCTTCTTCAATCATTTCCTCAGGAATCTCATAAACCTGATCGGCAGTGCCATTGCAGGCATCCGACTCAGCCGTCATCAACTCACCAGGCCAAGCGGCATTCTCAATGACGTTCGAGCCCGTGGCGTTGTTATCGACATAGGCATATGCATAAATGCTGCTCCACGTCGACGGCTTCTTCGCATATGCGGTGTAGCTCACCACAGCATTCGGGTCCTTCTTCAGAACTGTCAACGAATCCGTGACTTGGGAGCCGTCTTCGCAGGTACCTGTCACGGTAACGGTAATCGAGCTGCCATACGAGGTGTTACGGCCAATCGTGATGGTCTGTCCATCCGTATAGGAGCCGGATGCGCCCTCGCTTGTGGTGTAACGGGTATTGGTCACATTGCGGGAGTTCAGCGTAACCGTGGTGGTATCAGTCTTGAACGACTTGGCGCCGGACACGGAAACGACACCGCGCTTGGATGCGGAACCATTGAAGTACACGGCAATCTTGCCTGCAGGAGCGTTACCAGAAGTGATCTTCTTGTTCTGCACCGTCAGCGTGCCGCCATAGACCTGATCGGTATATGTGCCATCATCAAGCGTGGTGGCCATGCCAGCGAGATTCTTCTCGCCACCCATGTTGACAACGGTGACACCATCATTGTTGCTGTTGCCATCGGTCTTGTAACGCTCAATCATCAGGCACTGGTTGCCGCCCTGGCAATTGCGCATAAATTCCGCGTTGCCTTCCATGGCATTGCGGAAATGGTTGACCGCCACAACTTCTGGATGCTTCCACTCGTCATCGCCAGCATCACCCAACGAGGAGCGCTCGGCAAATCGGGGGTTGCTACCGCCGGAACCGGCCGGACGGTTGAAGAACAGTGGAGCGCCACCGGACTTGGATGCCACAACACCCCAGCCCATGCGCATCTGCCATGCATTCAACTGCGAAGAATACTCGTTCGTGTTGGCATATGTATCGTGCGATTCAACCCAGGTGACAAGCTGGTTGTCGCGCACACCATCACCTTGCAGGTTGGAAAGGTTGCCTGCGTTCAGGTTGTAGCCTTGCAGGGCGCCACGCAATGCATTGCCGAACTTGGATGCGGTGTTGCCGCCACCATTCGTTGAATACTTGGAGAACAGGGCAGGATAAGCCGGAGCGTTCAGGCCGTTGTCGCCTTGGAGCACTTCGCCATACTGGTACTGTGCACCGTTGGGAAGAATCGTGTCGTAGTAAGGCGAATATGTGCTGAACTCGTTTGGAAGCTCAATATGCTTCGCCGCATCATAACGGAAACCGTCAATGCCGGCATCCACTGCGCGAACCAGATAGTCCTTCATCTTGTTGGCGACGGTCTGGTTTTCAGTGTTCAGATCCCACAAGCTCAGCAAATGGCAGTGAGTAACCTGCCAACGCTGACTATAATTGATGGCAGTACCGTTATCACCGCAGTTACCTTCAGTACGCGTGTGGAAATACTCGCTGCGCTGCCATTCAGGATCGATGGCATTCCAATCCGCAGTGAAATGGTTGATCACACCGTCAGCAATGACTCGAATGCCATATTTATGGGCTTCAGCAGTCATAGCCCTGATTTCAGCTTCGGTACCAATGACCTTGTTGCCAATCTTGGTGCCGGAAGGCTGATATACGTAATACCAGTTTTCAGTGAACTGGCCTCCATGCATGGGGCCCTTGATTTCAGAAATGGGAACAGTCTGGATGGTGGTATAGCCAGCATCGGCAATCTCAGCCATATGGGCTTTGATCGTGTTGGCCGACCACATCCAGGCGTGAAGGATTGCGCCATAGCTCATCTCTTTGGCAAGGCCATTGGCTTGGCGCGCAGCCTCAAACGTGGGATTGCCGAGTGTGCGATCGTAGCTGGTGGTGGGTCCATTGGCGGCTTGCGCGGTATTCGTGACAACAGCCATGCCACCAAGCATGGTCGCTGCAGAAATCACGAAGGCTGTTGACTTCTTGCCAATGGTCCGGGCAGTGGAATGCCACGATGTATTCACATCATTGACACCCTGTGACGCCCGCGATTCTGGTGCAGGATGGGACACTGCTAGGTTCCTTTCCTATCCTTCGGCAACATCCGAAATACTGCTTGCCGAAGCTCTCTCTACATTCCGATTGAAAGAAGCTGCGATAACGACATCACGGTATCTTTCATTCAGCTGCCAGTCGATTATGCTTTTCCACGTTGTTTGTACTGAAAGCCTTGAAATAGTAGGATTCTCGAACTTCAGTACCAACTATCATCAAGCTCACACTCCATAGTGCAATCGTTGGCATTAGGACAAGTATAAAGTATCTGTCGCACACAAACCGTGGTTTTCCCGAAATTGTGACAACGTTGGCATCAGAAACAATGCAAAGAGGAAATGCTCATAAGCATTTATTGACTGTTTTCCAGCAACTCAAGAGGATAGATGATTAACCTTATATCAGTGATGCGTCCACGTTATGAAACAATAAAAGGGAGGTTTGGGTGTGTTGTTCCAAACCTCCCCAGAAAACCGGTGGCAACGGCGGCAAGCCGCCGTCACACTACTTGTTCAGATGGTTGTGTGTGCGGTGCAGGAACACGGCCATGTCCTCACGAGTGAGGTTGTTGCCACCACGGAACGTGCCGTCCGTGTTGCCCTTGACAATGCCCACACTGGTCAACCACAAAATCTCCGTGGCACCAAACGAACCCTGCTTGACATCCGAGAACCGCGCGTAATCCGCAGCCGAAGGCTTGAACGACGACGCCGAAGCGTCACCCATCACCTTCGCGAAACGATACAGGTAAATCGCCGAATCCTGACGGTTCAACGACTTGTCCCCACGGAACGAACCATCCTCGAACCCCTTGATCACACCCTTGGACGCCAACCACAACACCTCGGCCGCACCAAACGACCCCTGCTTGACATCCGAGAACCGAGCATAATCCGCAGCCGAAGGCTTGAACGAAGCCGCCGAAGCGTCACCATTCAACTTCGCCAAACGATACAGGAAAATAGCCATGTCACGACGGTTCAACGACTTGCCAAACCCGAACGTGCCATCACCATTGCCCATCGAAATGGCATTGTCAGCAAGCCACTGAATATCAGACGCCTGCCACGCCGACACCGGCACATCCGTAAACACCGTCTTACGCGGCGACACCGTCACCTCGACCACCTGCGCGAAACCGGAAGCCGAAACCAGCACATACGCGGTACCAGCCTTGACACCCGTGACCATGCCATCAGCCGAAACCTTGACAACCGTAGGATCGGTCGACGAATACACCACAGTCGGATCCGACGCGTTCCACGGCGTCACCGTCGTGCGGATCACCTTCGACGCGCCCTCCTGCAACCCCAGCTTGCCATCAGCCGGATCGTCCACCGTGATACCCGTCACCGGAACCACCGTGTCCGTCACCGTCACCGATACCGCCGACGACACCACACCACCAGCCGAAGCCGTGATCGCGGCCACACCAGCCTTGAGCGCCGTCACCTTGCCCGAAGCGTCAACCGAAGCCACAGCAGGATTGCTCGAATACCACACCACCGACTTGTCCGACGCATCCGACGGGGCAACCGAAGCCGACAACTGCCCCGACTCACCCCTCCTCAACACCAACGACGACGGAGACACCAACACCGACTCAACAGGAACATCAACCGAAGCGGCCGACACAGTGACCGTCACCGACGACGACTTGCCACCAGCCGTAGCCGTGATTGTAGCTGTACCAGCCTTCTTCGCAGTCACGTTGCCCGAAGCGTCAACCGTGGCGACAGTCGCATTCGAAGACTTCCACGACACGACCTTGTCCGTCGCATTCGAAGGAGCAACCGTCGCAGACAACTGCTTCGACGCGCCTTCCGTCAGCGAGAAATCGCCACCAGCAATCGACACCGAAGAAACCGGCACGACAACCGGATCCGGAGTGGTCTTGCACGGCACTGTTACGCCAATTTGACCCTTCTCCACCACAAGGGTCGTGCCCTTACCGGTGTAATCCTTGCCTCCGTTGTTGTCCCAAGCGCCGGCACCGTTGTTGAAATCGAACGTCACGGCCTTGCCGCCTGTCGTGATGCGCTTGGAAACCCAGCCATCGCATGCTTCACTCATCTTTTCGCCAGGCGCCACAGTCCATGCGCCGTCTCCGACACGGTAATGGATATAGGTGGAGTCTTTGCCATAGGTGCTAGATGGGTAATAAATAGTTGTCATCTGGTCGACGGGAATATCGCCAGTCACACGCACAGAAATCGACGTGGTCTTGTCACCTGCAGTCACGGAGATTGTAGTCGAGCCGGCCTTGATCGCCTCGACAGCGCCCGTCGACGAGACGGTCGCAACAGTCGGATCAGAAGAAGTCCAGGTGACCTTCTTGACGGTCGCGTTCGCAGGAGTATACGTTGCCTCAAGCTGCGCGCTCGTGGCGGACGCGAGATCGATAGTGAGCGTGTTGTTCGAGACACCGTCGCCGGAAATCGTCAACGTATCAACTGGAGTGACTGTTTCCTTCGTGTAGGTGAAGGTCTTGTTCACCTGCTTGCCGTTGTTGCCGGTACCGCTCACGGTGACGGTCACGGTGCCGCCGGAACCGGTAGAACCGCCAATTTCGATGATGTCGCCGTCCTTGAACGAACCGGAAGCGCCTTCGGACGTGCTGTACGAGGCGTTCGCCATATTGAACGAACGCAGCGTGACGCTCTTCGTGTCTTCAATAACACCCTGATTAGGAGCGGCAGTCGCGGACGAAATCGGCGTCGTGTCAACCTTGGCGTTGTAGAACGCGGCGACCGTGTTCGGGCCGATTTCAGTGGCGGAAATCTTGCCGCCGGAAACAGTGAGCTTCGCGCCCGAGACTTCATCGGTATACACACCGTCGTCGAGCTTCGTGCTCATGCCATTGATTGACGAACCGCCACGTTCAGTCGTTGCGACGAGCAGACCGTCATCGGCAGAGCTGCCGTTCTTCTTGTATCGCTCGACCATGACGCACTGGTCACCGCCGCAGTTGACGGTGTTCATGTCGTTGCCAACCATAGCGTTACGGAAATGGTTCGACGCGACAATGCCAGGCTGCTTCCAATCGTCGGCGCCAACGTCACCGATCTTTGACTTCTCAGAGAACCACGGCTGCGTACCACCCGAAGCGTAAGGGCGGTTGAAGAACAGCGTCATCGTCTCACCGCGTGCGTTCATCGTTGCATAGGCGCCGCGAACCTGCTCTTCAGTGAACTTCTCGGACTGGCGATCGCAGTAATTGTCGTGCGATTCAATCCAGGTGACAATCTTGTCGGGGCTGGTGCCCATGCGGTAGTCGGAGAAGAAACGTGCAGAAAGCGAACGGTCGTTCATCGAGTTGCGCATTTCCTGGCCGTAATCGGAACCCGTGACACCGCCGCCACCGATCGAGGATTGCGAGAACATGTTCGCGTAATCCACTTCGCGCACGTTCTTGTCTTGCAGCACTTCACCGTACTGGTACTGCGAACCATTGTTCAGAATGCCGGTCCAATACGTTGAGCCACCGAATTCTCCCGGCAGCTCGATATGCTTTGCAGCATCATAACGGAAACCGTCGGCACCCAGCGCGACGACCTGCTTGTAGAAGTCGGCCATGCGGTTTTCGACTTCCTTGCTCTGCGTATTGAGATCCCACAGGCCCGACAGCTGATTCTGCGTGCAGTCTTCACGATCGTTGTAATCGCTGATATTGCCCTTGTTCACATGGAACAGGGATTTGTCTTGCCATGCCGGTTCGATCACATCAAAGTCGGAGGTGAAATGGTTGGCGACAGCATCGACGATGACGCGCACGCCATACTGATGAGCGGTATCGCACATCGTCTTGAACTCTTCGGCAGTACCGAGGATGTAGTTGCCAACGGTCGTGTCGGTCGGCTGGTAAATGTAGTACCAGTTGAGATACCAGTTGCCTTTGCCGAGTTCACTATTGTCTTTGACAGCCGAAACATTGTTCGTCTGAATTGACGTATAGCCGGCCTGTGCGATTTCCGGCATATGCTCAGTAATCGTCTTGAACGACCACATGAACGTATGCAACGTGGAACCATCACGCATGTTCTTGGTCAGGCCGTACTTGTTGCGGGCTGCCTCAAACGACGGATTGCCGATCGTGTCGGAGTAGCTGTCTCGCGTTGCTGCCTGGGCGGCCTCTGGCTGCGAAACGGATACCGCTAGCCCTGCTCCCATTGTGGCCACTGCCAGCAAGCCAGCAATAGCTTTCTTCCTCATGGCGAGGAAAGACGAAGAAAATGACATTCGTTGCTTCCTTACAAGAATGAGTATCCACAAGAATAATGTGTAAAAATAGGGGGCGGGACTACCGTCTCGCCCCCTAGGCGACAAAGATATCTGCTATGTAATCAGCCAATTATCCTGTCATTGTTGCCGGTATACCGACGTTTGGGCTTATTTGTTCAGATGGTTGTGTGTGCGGTGCAGGAACACGGCCATGTCCTCACGAGTGAGGTTGCTGCCACCACGGAACGTGCCGTCCGTGTTGCCCTTGACAATGCCCACACTGGTCAACCACAAAATCTCCGTGGCACCAAACGAACCCTGCTTGACATCCGAGAACCGCGCGTAATCCGCAGCCGAAGGCTTGAACGACGACGCCGAAGCGTCACCCATCACCTTCGCGAAACGATACAGGTAAATCGCCGAATCCTGACGGTTCAACGACTTGTCCCCACGGAACGAACCATCCTCGAACCCCTTGATCACACCCTTGGACGCCAACCACAACACCTCGGTCGCACCAAACGACCCCTGCTTGACATCCGAGAACCGAGCATAATCCGCAGCCGAAGGCTTGAACGACGCCGCCGAAGCGTCACCATTCAACTTCGCCAAACGATACAGGAAAATAGCCATGTCACGACGGTTCAACGACTTGCCAAACCCGAACGTGCCATCACCATTGCCCATCGAAATGGCATTGTCAGCAAGCCACTGAATATCAGACGCCTGCCACGCCGACACCGGCACATCCGTAAACTGCACCTTACGCGGTGTCACCTTCACGGACACCAGTGCAGCATGGCCCGAAGCGGACACAATGATGTTTGCAGTGCCTTCAGTCTTCGCAGTGACCACGCCGGTCGACGAGACACTCACCACCGAAGCGTTGGTCGACGAATACGACACTGTTTGGTCCGTTGCGTTCGACGGGGTCACCGAAGCCTTGACCTGGTGCGAAGCGCCAACAGTCAACTCCAGCTTGCCATCCGCCGGATCGGACACCTGCACACCCGTCACCGGCACCACCGTCGTCTCCGTCACCGACACCGCGATCGCCGAAGACGCCACACCACCAGCCGTAGCCGTCACCGCGGCCACACCAGCCTTGAGCGCCGTCACCTTGCCATCCGCGTCAACCGACACCACAGCAGGATTGCTCGAACGCCACGTCACCGTCTTGTCCGAAGCGTTCGACGGGGCAACCGTGGCCGTCAACTGGCCCGACTCACCCTTCTTCAACGACAACGACGACGGGGAAATCGTCACCGACGACACCGGCACCAAAGCCGAAACCACCGTCACCGTCACCGACGACGACTTGCCACCAGCCGAAGCCGTAATCGTGGCCGAACCAGCCTTCTTCGCCATCACCTTGCCCGAAGCGTCAACCGTGGCGACAGCCGCATCCGACGACTTCCACGACACGACCTTGTCCGTCGCGTTCGACGGAGCAACCGAAGCAGAAAGCTGCTTCGTGGCATCCACAGCCAGCGAGAAATCGCCACCAGCAATCGACACCGAGGAGACAGGCACATCCACCACGCATGGAGCGGAGTCAACAGTCAGCGTGCCGTTCTGGAGCTTCAGGGATTCACCCGTGCCCTTGTAGTTGGCTTCACCGTTGTTATCCCAAGCGCCAGCACCGTTGTTGATCACGAACTCGACTTCGTCTTGGTTCGGGTTGTCAACCGTGTACTTGACCCAGCCATCGCAAGCGGCTTCCATCTTCACACCAGGAACCGTGGTCCAAGTGCCAGCAGCACCGTTCTTATTCACGCGGTAATGCAGGTAAGTGGAGTTAGCACCGTAGGTTGCGGACGGATAGTAGACCGTCGTGGTGGTCGGGATTACGAGCTCACCAGTCACCGTGACCTTAATGGAAGCGGACTTGCCACCGGCCGTTGCGGTGATAGTAGTCGTGCCAGCCTTGGAGGCCGTGATCTTGCCATTCTTGTCGATCTTGGCCACAGCCTCGTTCGACGATGCCCACGTGACCTTCTTGGAAGTTGCGTTAGCCGGGCTGACCGTAGCGGAAACCTGAGCCGTGCGAGACGTGCCAAGGTCGATGGAGATGTCGCCACCGGCAATTGTCACAGAATCGACCGGAATGATTTCTACTTCGCCACCAGCGTTGCCGATGCGGGCCATAGGCACCGAGAACGAATCCTCATCGGACTTCTCGTAAGAGTTGTTCTCCTGGGACTGCGTATCGGGCAGATCAGCGTTGTCATTGACCGTCAGATCGTAAGGCAGGGAGTCCATACCGGACAGACCCATGGTTGCCACAACCTGCACGCCAACACCGGTCTTCTCAACGTCAGCAGCAGAGATGCCGAGTTCCTCGAGCGGAATTGCAATCTCGCAGATTGAATCCTGCGTGCTGGGGTTGTGCCCCTTGGACATGAAGTCAACCCAAGGACCATTGTCGTTCTTCATGTCGCCTGGCAGACGGTTGTTGTAGTGACCCCAACCGCCTTCGAGACCCATGACGGACTTGCTCAGCAGGCCGGTTCCAGCAGCATACTGGATGTTGCTCTTCTGAGTACCCGACTTCGGATCAGCACCGGGACCGTAGAGTGCTGTAGCGCTCAGACCGGTTTCGTCACCGCCGTACACCCACGGACCGTTCTCGCCCTTCTTCACAGCAAGGCCAATGACGTTGTTGACATTCTGCTCCCAAGAGATGCGAGAATCCCAGATGGTGCCACCAGTTTGCAGATTGGCATTCTTGCCAACACGGTTGTCAGGACGACCCGTGTCCAGAGCGATCCAGATTGCAGGGCCCTTCTCCACATGGGCAGGACGGCCGATTGGATAGTTGTCCATTTGGTCAACGACATCCTGGACGTTCGTCATTTCCCACATCAGGTACAGGTTGTTGTCATCGTAGGTACCGTAAAGCGCATAGAGATCGATAGGCATCTCATACATCGAGTTTTCACGGTAAATACGCGGATCATCGTTGGCCGTACCCTGGGCGATCAGCATGGAGCTGTCCCAGTCACCAGCAGCACCATCAACCGAGATCGTCTTCTTGATCTTCTGACCCGTGGTGTTGGTGGTGTAGTACTTGGCCAGGTTCTGAGACGAGCGCTCGGTCTTCGTGTAGGTATAGGTCTGCTTGAGGCTCTTGCCTTCAGCGCCGGTGCCCTTACCCGTAATGGTCAACGTGATGGTGTCGCCGACCTGTGCCGAGGCACCGACCGTGATCTTCTCGCCGGATGCGAACGTGCCCGACTTGCCATCGGAAGTCGTCCACTTCAAATCGGTGGCGTTCTGTGCGCGCAGTGTGACTTCGATACCGTTGCCCGTGAACGTGGTATTCATCGGAGCGGCGCTGATGGACTCTGCACCAATATTGGAGCCGCCTTCGTTGTTCCAGAAGACGCTGACCTTGTTGCCGGCAGCGCGGCCGGAAGTGATCTTGCCGCCCGACACAGTGATGGAACCGCCATTGACCTGGTCCTTATAGGTACCGTCGTCAAGGATGGTCGACATGCCGGCAAGATCCTTGTCACCGCCGCCCAGGTTGACAGCGACGAGGCCGTCGCTGCCGCTGTTGCCATCAGCAATACCACGTTCGATTGTCACACAGGACTGGTCGCCGTTGCAGTTCTGCAGGTTCTCAGGCGAGCCTTCCATAGCGTTACGGAACTTGTTGACCCACTTGACCTCAGGATGCTTCCATTCGTCATCGCCAGCGGAGCCCAGCTGGGTCCGCTCAGAGAACTGCGGCTGGCTAGGACCACCGGAACCGACCGGACGGTTGAAGAACAGCGGAGCGCCACCAGCACGTGATGCAATCAGGGCCCAGCCCTTACGAATCTTTTCGGCCGAGATGGCCGAGGAAACGCCGTGGCCATCCATTTCCTTGTTGGCGTAGTTATCGTGCGACTCAACCCAAGTGACAAGCTGGTTGTCGCGCACACCATCGCCCTGCAAGTTACGCATGGAGGAGGCAGAAACGCGGCCCGAGTTGATAGCAGCACGGATAGTACCACCGAACTTGGAAGCGGTGTTACCGCCGCCGTTCGTCGAGTACTTATCGAACAGGGCCGGATATGCGGCTGCGTTCAGACCGGAGTCACCCTGCAGCACCTCACCATACTGGTACTGGGCGCCGTTCGGCAGGATGGTGTCGTAGTAAGGAGAATACGTAGCGAATTCGTTCGGAAGCTCAATGTGCTTGGCCGCATCGTAGCGGAAGCCGTCAATACCGTCAGCCACTGCACGCGACAGATAATCGTGCATGCGGTTGGACACTTCCTGGCTCTGCGTGTTCAAATCCCACAGACCCAACAGATGGCACTGAGTGACCTGCCAACGTTCGCCGTAATTGATCTTGTCGCCATCTGCGCCACCGCAAATGCCGTTACGCGTGTGAAACAGGTTCTTGTCTTGCCACTCGGGATCAATGGCGTTCCAGTCGGAGGAGAAGTGGTTGATAACGCCGTCGGCAATGACGCGGATGCCGTACTTATGGGCTTCAGCCGTCATAGCCTGAATTTCAGCCTCGGTACCAATAACCTTGTTGCCAATCTTGGTGCCAGTGGGCTGATACACGAAGTACCAGTTCTCGTCGAATTGCATACCGCGGACAGGTCCCTTGATTTCTGCAATCGGAACTGTCTGAATCGTGGTATAGCCTGCATCGGCAATCTCTGCCATCTTGGACTTCAGTGTGTTGGCCGACCACATCCAAGCATGCAGGATGGAGCCGTAGCTCATCTCCTTGGCCAAGCCGTTCTGCTGGCGTGCCGCCTCGAATGTGGCATTGCCAAGAGTGCGGTCGTAGCTCGTAGTCGGGATCGCCGCTTGTGCGGTTGAAACACCAAGCGACAGGCCACCCAGCAATGTGGCCATAGACAAAACAAGGGCAGTAGCCTTCTTGGCTGCTCCCCTGTTGGTATTACGTGAGCCGGTCATGGCAACTGAAGGTTCCGTTCCTTCAACACCCTGAGCCCGGTTCGTCACCGTGTGCGACACAGTGGTTCCTTTCTCTCTCATTTCGATGCTCCTCATTGGACATCGGGTAAGCGAAGCGACCTCTCTTTTGGCAGATATTCCGAATGATTCAGCTTCGCTCTGCGAACGTTCTCATGGCGTTCTCACATGATTATTCTTCTGTCAGTGAAGATTATGCCTTGATGGGCAGTTGTGAGGGTCGGTGATGAGAACGTTAGCAATTGATTTCAGTATAGTACAAATCGCGGCTTCGTATGGGTCAGATCAGGCAAATCTTGTAAAATATGAGACAGCTCGAGACGTATCCGCGTGTCGCATTCCAACAATGTCAATCACTCAAGCAATAAGACATGTGGCTGCAATCATTTGCAGCATTGCTCACAAGATGGACGGCTGTTGATTTATTGTCCACGGGAGGCACATACAGATTCAACCGCATCTTTCATTGGTCTCCACCACGATTCATGCGCGGCATACCAGCACACAATCTCCCGCAACCCTTGCTCAAAGTCAGTATGACAAGGCTTCCATTGCAATTCACGTTGGAGTTTTGACGCATCAAGCGCGTAACGAAGGTCATGCCCTGGACGGTCCTTGACCCAATCAAATGCATCGTGGGGCTGACCCATCAATTGCAACAGCAACCGTAGGACCTCTATATTGCTGTGCTCCCCTTGGGCTCCTACCAGATAGGTCTGCCCAATACGTCCCCGCGTCAGAATTTCCCACACCGCACGCGAATGGTCGTCCACATGGATCCAATCACGCACATTAAGACCGTTGCCATACAGTTTTGGACGTTTGCCATCCAAGATATTGGTAATGGTACGCGGGATGAACTTCTCCACATGTTGGTACGGACCATAATTGTTCGAGCAATTACTGATGGTGGCTCGCAGCCCATGCGTTCGATGCCATGCCCGCACTATATGGTCCGACGCCGCTTTTGATGCGGCATACGGACTTGAGGGTCTATACGGCGATGTTTCAGTGAACCGGCTCGTATCAGCGAGCGCCAAATCACCATACACTTCATCGGTGCTGATGTGGTGGAATCGCACATCATGGCGTACTGCGGCCTCAACCAACCGCATGGTGCCAATGACGTTGGTCTGCATGAATGGTTCCGCATTCGCAATGCCCGCATCATTATGTGACTCGGCGGCAAAATGCACAATGGCATCTTGCCCAGGCACCACTTGATCAAGCAATGCCGCATCGCAAATATCACCGTGTACGAATCTGAGTCGGGAGTCCGGCAATCCAGAGAGATTGTCCCTGTTACCCGCGTAGGTCAACGCATCCAGCACGGTCACGTGCACATCATGATGGTGCTGCAGCACGTAACGCACAAAATTGGATCCGATAAATCCGGCTCCTCCGGTCACCAATAGAGCCTGCGGATGCACCATTGCTCCTCCCCGGGAAAAGAAACCACCGCTGCCACTATAGTCCGATAGTCCGCGATACTCCTACTATCACAGTGCCTGCGCTGAAATAATACCTGTGGTGGAGTAGCGCCTGCGCTTGTTTACTCCATTTCCGCTTCCTCATCGTCCTCGCCGAGTTCCGCGGACTCTTGCGCATAGGTGGCCAAATGGTAGGCCTTGCCAATCGTATGGAACGCGTTGAACATGCTGAACGCTTGCGAGAAGATGATTAGCGAGAAGACTTCATGCGTGATTTGTTCAATAAGGTTGGCACCTCCTGGCAAGCGGCTCAGCAACAAGAACAAAAAGAACATCGTAGGGTAAATCAGCTGACGTTGATAGGTGAAGTAGAACACGCGACCCGCCAAATGATGCCAAATAATCGGCACCAGATTGATGCAAAGGAAAATGATCTGGATCAAAAACAGAATGCTGATGCCATGGTCAGTCGTCACATAGGTCATATATCCAAAAATCGCAAGAAACACAATGCAGTAGAGATTGGCGAACACCAAGTAGATGAACTGCATGCGGCGCGTGGTCATAAAGAATCCGGCAATAAAGAGCACAAGCACCGAGATTTCAACAAGCACATCGCTCGATACCACGAAATCATCGCACAGCGATACCACTAATCCCACAAGCGATGCCACAAACAACACGACGCAAACCACGAACCCTTTGGATCCACCTCGCTGTCGGTTGGATACACCTCGCTGCCGGTTTTTGGATGCCATGGAACCGCCCCACTTCCAATAATGATCAACTCATAATCAACACAACAAACAACAGTTCCATTGTGCACGGTTCTACTCAAGCCGCATGCACAATGCGCTGCTGGGATAAGCTCAAGCTTCCAACATCTTCCAACGTTGTTCAGTCTCGCTTTTCCCAGCAGCGCATGGCGCATTTAGCAATCAACAATCACTCACCAGCGCCCAACCGCAACCCAGAACCGTCAGTACCGTCCAAGACCGTTCGAAACCGCCCCAGCCCGTTCGAAACCGTCCAGTACCGTTCCAGCCCATCCGACTACCTGCTACTTCACCGCCCTATTCAGCAACACCATTAATACGCGCCGCTTGGCCGCAGCACCGTGCCCACCGTACGAAGAATGTATACGATGTCTCCCATCACGCTCCAGTCCTGCACATACGACACATCAAGCTGGCGGCTTTCTGCCTCATCCAGATCATTGCGGCCGGAGACCTGCCAAGGACCGGTAATACCGGGCTTGACGAGCAAACGCGAAGCATAGACACGGTCATATTCACGCACTTCAAAATCGCGCTGTGGTCGTGGACCCACCACACTCATGGCGCCCCGGAACGAGTCAAAGAACTGCGGCAACTCGTCCAGGCTCGTCTTGCGGATGAATGCGCCGACCTTGGTGATACGCGGATCATGCTTGAGCTTGTATCGGGCGCCAAGTTCCTGACCTTGTTCTTTGAGCACTTCCTCAAGGCGCGCGTCCGCATTGACATACATCGACCTGAACTTGTGGATATAAAACGGCTTGCCGCGCAATCCGATGCGCTCCTGCTTATAGAACACTGGGCCGCCATCTTCCATCTTGATGGCCAAAGCCACGATGGCCATGATTGGCGACGACACCACAAGGGCCACACTCGAAACCACAATGTCGAAGATGCGCTTCTTGATTTGCTCATATGGCGAATACTGCGGCAAGTAAATCGTCATGATCGTCAGGCCGTTACGGTTTTGGATGCGCGTGGCATGGCCCGCGATGTCCACTGCGGACGTGACGAGCGCGACCTCAAGGTTCATGGCTTCCATTTGCAGCGAGAACATGTTGAGGTTGTCGGAGAACCGGTCGAGCACATCGGTAACCATGATCGTCTGCGCGCCAAGCTGGGCGAACCGCTCCCCCATGTTCTCGCCATAGCGCACCGGCATAATGCCGTGGCCACCATGGCCTTTCATCTGTGTCTTGAGCGCCTCGTAATCGTCATCAGCCTCAATCAAACCCGTCTTGCGGTTCACGCGGATCGGGCACACGGCAATGGCCTTGTAATTGAGTTGCTTGCGATTATTAATGAATTTGAGCGCCTGCCCAATACCCTCCGGAGACCCGACAATTACTGTCGGGTAGGTATAGGCACCTTTACGCCGGCGGCGCGTCACAATAAAGCGCACAATCATACGCATAATCATCGTGGCGATCCACGCGAACAGCGACGTCAGCACGACCATGCGGATGCCGATTTTAGATTCGAGCACATAATTGAGCGAGCACACGAGGCAGAAATCCATTACGGCCGCTTTGAGCAAACGCACGTTGAGCTCATAACCGTCACCAAGCACATGGCGATGATACACGCCAGACATCTTGAGGCAGCACACATAAATCAGCGAGCAAATAACGATGTACCAGAACGCGTTCATCGGCACATCAAAACGGAAAATCACCGGCTGCCTGAGCTCGTCAAAGTCCTCGATAAGAATGAATGACACCACGGCATACACAAGAAAATCAAGCACCATCAGCAGCAGAATCAACGAGAATCGCCACCGCAATGTATGCGCTGACCTCTGTTGCGTAAGGTCAGCGAGTTTAGCCGTCTTGGCCTGTGACATAGATCCTCCCCGTCTCGCCGCACACATTCATGCTACCGTGCGTTCTCCTGTTCACACACAAAACCTAGGCTTTACTCTGGGCTTTATTACGCGAACGACATAACTATACAATTCCATATGCCTAATATTGCTATCGCGTTTCAAGAAATTTGAACGTCTCCACGCTTCTCCCTGAGCTCACCATCTCCACCGGCATCTAAGTTGTTGTATAGAGACTCATACAATGGCTACTATCCGCCCGTTTCAACGCCCCGCTCACAACAACGTAACGCAGCGGAAGGCATCAGAGGAAGGCAATGGCCTCACCCAAGGCATGCAAAGGAGATGAGTGCAATCATGACCACGTTGAACGACGATTTGACAAACGACTCGAACGCTTCACCCCACGCCGAGCCCGTACAGGCTGCCAACTCAGCTTCACGAGCTTCAGCAACAGCACAAACCCCCCCCGCCGATTCCGCCATCACCCAAGACACTCCCGTCATCCAATCCTCAGCGGACTTCTCCACTCCAGATGACGCATTAAATACCGAAGAATTTGCTTCCACAACCATCACCGCCTCTACATCCGCAACAGACCCCGCTTCCAGCGAGCAGGACCTGCTGTCTTTTGAACAGGAAATCAACACGATTCTCGCCACAGGCGCTTTGGATGAGACGCTGCGTGTCATTGATGCCGAGGGCGTGGCCCAGGTGCTGCCCGTGCTCGACAGCGAACCAATCGCACATCTGCTCGACGGTCTGGAAGAAATTGGCGGCAAAGGCAACGTGTTTGTGCGCACGTCGCGCGGCATCGCCGTGCTGAGCGTCATGGAATACAGCCCTGAAGACCAGCCTTGGAACTCGGCTGAGTTGGAAGAGCACATCAAGGAAACTGCTGAAACCACCGTCGACAACAACGCCGACACAGACAATACTGGCGAAACGTTCAGCGCAACCGTCACTGCGTTCACCGACACTGCCTCCGATACTGCCAACAGCGATCAAGCAGGTGATACTGACGAACAGTAACGACCACAACACCGATCCCGAACAACCCCAAGGCTCCGCTCAGAACCAGCAAGATTCGCAGGACCAGCAGGCCCAGCACAATCAGCAGCCTCAGGATCAGCGCAACCAGCCGCCCCAGCAGCCGTCCTCGACCGCGCTCAAGCCCTACACTCGCGACGTTCACCATGAGACCGTCGACGATTCGCCCGCGCACAAGCATCAGGGGCTCGCCCGTTTTTCGCAGACGCTCTCGCGCAACCAGTCGTACCGTGACGGTCACTTGACGCACGCCGCGTTCGTGTCGCTCGCAATCCTCACGTTCATCACGTTCATGGGCAACTTCACGCAGCTGCAATTGAGCGCCGCGCTGCCCACCATCGTTGAGGAATTTGGAATCACCGTGACCACAGGTCAGTGGCTGACGTCCGTATTCCAGCTGATCATGGGCATCATGGTGCCGTTGACCGCGTATCTGACACGCCGTTTTTCGACACGCCAGATTGTGTTGGCTTCCATGCTGATTTTCACGCTCGGCTCCGCTCTGGCGTGGCTCAGTCCTTCATTCTTGCTTGTGTTGGTCGGCCGCATGTTTGAGGCTGTGGGCACTGGCGTAATGTGGCCCGTGCTGCAGATCACCGTGTTCTCGATTTTCCCGCTCGACCGCCGCGGCGCCGCGATGGGCCTCGTGGGCATGGCCATGAGCGTCGCCCCCGCCATTGGCCCCACGCTGGGTGGCATTCAGACGGACGCGAACGGCTGGCGATCAATTTTCGTCACACTCACGTTCTGTGGCGTGGCCGCAATGCTGCTTGCGTTCTTCTTCTTACGTAATTTCGGTGAAGTTGAGAAGAATTCTCATGCTGATTTCTTTTCAGTGGCTCTGTCAGTATTCGGCTTCGGCGGCCTGATGTTCGGTTTCACGAACATCCAGTCGTATCCAATGTGGCATCCAATTGTGTGGGCTCCAATGCTGATTGGCGTCATTGGTATTGTCTGGTTTGTGGTGCGCCAAACACGCAACACGCGCCGCTTCAAGGCCGGTCAATCCAAACAACCCGCCTTGCTTGATCTGTCGGTATTGAAAAACCGCAATTTCCGCACGGGTACGATTATCGCCGCATTGAGCTTCTTCGCATTCTCGTCCATCGTGGTCATCATGCCGATGTACATCCAAACCTGTCGCGGCTATTCAGCCACAATCTCAGGTCTCGTGATGTTGCCAGGCGCATTGGGCCAAGCCATTTCCCAGTATTTTGGCGGCCGTGCGCTCGACAAGTTCGGAGCGCGACCCGTGGCGTTGACCGGCACAATTGTGCTGTTGACAGGCACGATCATGATGAGTTTCGTGTCGATGACCTCGTGGATCTGGTGGGTCTCGATCAGCCAGTTCACGAGGCAGATTGGCATGGGCTTCGTGTTGATGCCATTGACCACATGGTCATTGAACTGCCTGCCCCCAGCACAAGTCGCAGCCGGTTCGGCCGTAACCAATACGGCACGCCAAATCGCCGGCGCGATTGGTGCTCCCGTGTTGATCCTGATCATGAGCACACTGACCGTATGGCGTCAAACGCAGCTTGGTGGCGGTGCGAACGTGCTGATTGAGGCTAATGTGTTTGGCGTGCAGTGGGCGTTGCGCGTTTCCGCATGCCTGAACCTGATCATGGTGCTGATGGTGCTGTTCCTCGTGCGCGGCAAGGGCGCAGGCTCGGCACATGATGTGGCGCGTCGCGCCATTGCACACGTGCGCCACACGTCGCAACCAGCGGCCACGCATACGGCTTGACAGAAATAAAGAAATAAATTAAAAAGGCGGCTCTCTTAAGGGAGCCGCCTTTATTAACGGTCTTCGGGGATGGACTGGCCGGGGCAGCCGTGCAGAACGGAAAGCATGGCCTGCTTCTCAGCTGAGGTGACGGTCAGATCGTACTTGTCTTTGACACCGATCTGACGGGCCACATAATCGCAACGATAGTCACCGTTCGTTGGCAGCCAATACGCGGCGGACTTGGAACCCTTGTCTTGATTGGCGGGACCGTCCACAGCCAGTAGATTGTACATGTCGTTGCCAAACTGCAACCGCTTGGCCTCATCCCACGAACTTGCCCCGGAACGCCAAGCGTTCTCAAGCGCCACCACATGGTCGATCTGTACGGCTGAACTCGTCTGCTGGCCACGCTGAAAATGGATTGTCTGCCCAGTATACGGATCGGCCAACACGCCCGTCTTGACTTTGCAACCGCCGGACTTTGTGTACGTCACGTCGGTCATGTCACGAGCAAGCACGTCGTCGCGCACGTCACAACCATTGCCGTCGTCATCAGTCGTGCGATAGCCGAACGCGTCGCGGTCATATCCCGACGCGCCACCTGAGTCGTCCACCGTCAGCTTCTGCAGCGTTTCGGCAGCCGTGCCCGTCGCCGTGTAACGGCCGGTCAGACGGGCGGCGCCATCGTTGATGTTCGGCAGCACGAGCCCCACCACAATGCCCACAATGATCGCGAGCACCAGCAGCACGAGCACGCGCTCCAGAGGCCCTTGCGCACGCAACTTGCCAGTGGCGAGTTTGCGCACGGCCTGCGAGAACGAATCGCTCGAAGCGGAGGAACGGCTGCGCGAACGCGAACTCGACGAACGCGACGTAGATGCGCGGCCGGAATGGTTGGAGCGGTTGGAATGTGGGCGCTGAGTTGCCACTGGATCGTGCCTTTCTACCAATTTCTACAAAAACGCGGGGATGATTGCCGTATCACTCAACTGTAGGAAGTTGAGGGCTGCGCAATTGATGGTGCGTGCATAACTACGGTTTACTGAATAACTACCGGACTTGGCATAGCTGTGAGGCTAGGCAAGGCAGCCTCACTACGCAAACCTGCGGGGCTACGCAAACTTTCTGGCTACGCGTAGCTGAACGTGGCGGGATCGTGGCCGGCACGCGTGGGACCGTCGAGCTCGTCAATCGCGCTGTATTCCTCGGGGGTCAGGCTGAAATTGAATAGGTCGAGGTTTTCAGCCTGGCGCGAGGCATGCACGGATTTGGGGATGATGATTGTGCCGTTTTCAATATGCCAGCGCAGGATTACTTGAGCCGGACTGACGTTGTGAGCGGCAGCGATGCGCTCGATCACACCGTCACCTGCTTGAAGATCGGCGCCGCGGGCCATTGGTGAGTAGGCTTCTACGGCGATGTTGTGGTCTTTGCAGAAGCGCACTACCTCGCGCTGCTGCCAGGTGGGATGCAGTTCAATCTGGTTGACGGCCGGCCACTCACCGGTTTCGTCATGCAAACGCTCGAGGTCGGACGGCATGAAGTTGCACACACCCAAGGTGCGCACGCGGCCCTGGTCACGCAACTCTTGCATAGCGCGCCAAGTTTCACCCGAACGCCAGTTGAATGGGGTCGGCCAGTGAATCATATACATGTCCACATACTCAAGCTGCAGTAGCGCCAGTTGGCGGTCGAAAGCGGCCAATGTGGAATCGTAACCTTGCTCGGAATCCTTGAGCTTGGTGGTCACCCACAGATTCTGGCGGCGTTGCTGCGCCAAGGTCTGGGCGTCGGCACCAGTTTCTTGCGCCAGCTGCTGGATTGCCGGGGATTGGGCGTCGCCGTTCCAACCTGCTTGCGCAAGCGCACGGCCCACTCCGGCTTCGTTGTTGTATCCGGCCGCACCGTCGATATGGCGGTAACCAAGGTCCAGCGCCGATTCGACCACAGGCACCACGCCTTCATCATCAATACGCAACACCCCAAGCCCAATCTGAGGAATGGTATTGCCGTCGTTGAGCGTGATGGTAGGTATAACAGGCAGCGCCTTTACAGTCCCCTCATCAGTGAGTCCGGCAGCGACATATTCGGAAGCGACATTGCTTGCGGCATCATTGCCTGCAGCATCATTGCCGGCAGACACGGCACTGGTAGATACAACATCCATTGATACAAGCTCCACAACTAACAGAAATAACAGCGACTAATCCACCAGCCATCCTACTAGCCTCCCTGAGCCAACCACCCCTAGCCGATTCCCACCAATCCATCCCCGTCAATCCCACCCCGTTACTCCCACTTCCGCCAATCCCACCCTGCCATCCAACTGCACTGCACCTCAATCTCATCCCTCTCTTCGCCTCCGCGCCCAAACATCAGTGTGCAGCCGGCACCATATCATCCGCTATGAGGCCACTCCTCATCACAAACCGCACCCACAACGCTGAGAACAATGTGGGTTGGCGTTAATCTGTACCGTTTTTGTACCACGGTGGTACAAAAAGGTACGGGTTAGGTCAATCTGTATCGCAGTTGTACCACGGTGGTACAAAGACGATACGGATTTAGGCCAAAAATGCACGCGTTTGTACCACGGTGGTACGAACGCGTGCAAAACGAGGCGAAATCCGTAGCGTGAATGTACCGGTGTGGTACATTCGCGATACATCCGGGCAAAAGTTGTAGCGCAAACGTACCACCGTGGTACAAAAGCGATACGAGTTGATACGAAAATGCATGCGTTTGTACCGCCGTGGTACAAAAACGACACATCCGGGCACAAGATGGATCTCCGTTGTGACCACTGGGTACGCAAAAACATCCCTAGCTAGGTGAGGCGGAACGCAGCGGCACGCGTTGGCCCCGCAAAGTCACTCAAAGTCGCACAAAGCCTCTCATAGGAGCACAAAAGGTACGCCCGGCAGCGTGCACAATAGGTGTTGGCGGCTGCCGGGCTTGCGATGAGCGGCTGCCTACCGCACAATGGGCACCTGCCGGGCGTGCAGTAGGCAGCTACCGGGAGCACACCCACCCCACATCCTCACAGGCTCAGGAAGAATTCGTGGATTCGTGTGTCATCGGTCAGTTCGGGGTGGAAGGCCGTGGCGATCAGATTGCCTTGGCGCACGGCCACCACCTGGCCGTTGACCATTGCCGCCACGTTGGCCTCTTCCCCAACGTTTGACACCAGCGGGCCGCGGATGAACACGACGGGATAGTCGTCAATGCGCGGATTGACCTCACAAGCCACATAATCCGCCTCCGCTGCGTCTCCGGTCACTTCCTCACCCAAATCACCATCCGCCACATCCACAGAAAAGTCGATATCGGCATCGGCGCTGAATGACCCCAACTGGCGACCATACGCATTGCGGCGCACGGTCACATCCATCGCACCAAAATGCACAGTCGGGTCGTCCTCAAGTTCGCGGGCGAGCAGAATCATGCCAGCGCAGGTGCCGAACACGGGGCGCCCTGCTGCAATGTGGGCCGCAATCGGCTCATACAGTCCCGTTTGGTGCAGGAGCTTGCCTTGCGTCGTGCTTTCGCCGCCCGGCAGGATTACGCGCGCAATCGAATCGTCAAAATCCTCACCGTTGCGCAGCAGTTTCCAGGGGACGCCGAGCCGGTCCAGCATGGCCGCATGTTCCGCAAACGCGCCTTGCACGGCCACAATGCCTGTGACCGATGGCGCTCCAAGCATCACATCCTCAAGATGGTCCGAGGTTTCCTTGCTTATGTAGCTCACATCAACAACCATTGCCGTCCCTTCAACTCACTTCAGCCGCTTATTTCAGCCAATCAGCCGATTAGCGCCGTTCACTGCCCAGCGTTGCCATTTCAGCCGCCCAGCAGCGCCGCTCACGATCCGGCGACCCAACTGCTGCGCGGCCATTCACTCACCGTGCGCCGGCTCACTCGCCGCGCGCGGCCATAATCGTTTCGATTTCGTCCTCGTTGATGCCGACCATGGCTTCACCGAGGTTTTCCGACAAGCGCGCGAGCAGATCGGAATCCTGCCAGTTGGCCGTGGCCTGCACGATTGCGGCCGCACGCTTGGCCGGGTCGCCCGACTTGAAGATGCCCGAGCCCACGAACACGCCTTCCGCACCAAGCTCCATCATCAACGCCGCGTCGGCCGGAGTGGCCACGCCACCGGCAGCGAAGTTGACAACTGGCAGACGGCGGTTCTCGTGCACATACATCGCGAGTTCATACGGCACGGCGAGCTGCTTGGCCGCCTCATAGACTTCATCGTCGCGCAGCGAGGCGAGTTCGCGGATCTGACGGTTCATCGTGCGCATGTGGCGCACGGCCTGGATTACGTCGCCCGTGCCCGGCTCACCCTTCGTGCGGATCATTGAAGCGCCCTCTTCAATGCGGCGCAGCGCCTCACCCAGGTTCTTCGCGCCGCACACGAACGGCACGTCGAACTGGCGCTTGTCGATGTGGTACACGTCATCGGCCGGCGAGAGCACTTCCGACTCGTCAATGTAATCAATTTCAATCGCCTGCAGAATACGCGCTTCAGCCATGTGCCCAATGCGCACCTTGGCCATGACGGGAATCGACACGGCTTCCTGGATGCCTCGGATCATGGCCGGATCAGACATGCGGCTCACACCTCCCGCCGCACGGATGTCGGCCGGAATGCGTTCCAGCGCCATCACCGCGCACGCACCCGCATCCTGCGCGATACGTGCCTGCTCAGGCGTCGTCACGTCCATGATGACGCCACCTTTGAGCATCTGTGCGAGGTTCTTGTTCAATTCATTGCGTTCTGCAAAGGCCATGGGGGCTCCTTGGGTCGCTTCTATCTCCCGTCGACGGCGATATCCGTCAACGGGACGTTTTAGCACACCACCCCCGTCGCGCTGCGTAACATTCCTCATAGTGGCCATGTCGCCTCACACACCCGCAACACGCAACAGGCCCGCACTCCACTTTCGTGGGTACGGGCCTGTGAAAACCATTGCGATTCCTTAGATTTGCAGCACGCTGTCGCAGATGCGCATGGTGGAATCCCGGTGCGAGACGAGCACGACGGCCAGGCTGCGCGAGCCGCCCTGCACTCCCCCTTCCTGAACGTCGGGGGCTGCCCCCTTCATGTCCGGTTCCGGTTCGCTGAGTTTATTGCGGCTTTGCGCCAGCTCGTTGATTGACTGCAAAATATAGGCTTCATTCAACGCGTCCAAACGGCTCGTGGGCTCGTCCAGCAAAATCAGGTCGGCATCGCGCAGGAACACGCGCGCCAGGCCGATGCGTTGGCGCTCACCTTGCGACATGCGGTTGCCAAGTTCCCCGACTTGCGTGTCGAGCCCGTCCGGCATCGACTGCACAAGTTCGAGCGCCGACGCTTGCTCGAGCGCATGCCAGAGCTGTGCATCGGAGGCTCCGTGGTTGGCGATGCGCAAGTTGTCGCGCACGGTGGCGTCAAACAGGTAGGTTTCCTGCCCCATCATCGCCTGCACATGCCGCCGGTATCCCGCATCCACGTCAGGCAACTTGCAGTTCGACATTGTCACGCTGCCCGTTTGCGGGTCACGGTAACGCATAAGCAGCTTCAGAATCGTTGATTTGCCGCGCCCTGACGGTCCCTGCAGTCCGAGGATGCCCGTCACAGGCACGTCAAGATTGAAACTTTCAAGCACGTTGCGGTTCGTGGGTGCTGCGTTCTGTTCTGTTGATTTCTGCAGCGCCGTCGGGTAGGCGAAGGTCACGTTGCGCATCGCCATGCCATCGTATTGCGGCCGTTCGCGACCTTGCTCAACCACAGATGGCACTTCGTCTTGCAACGCAAACAGGCGTCGCGCCGAAGCGAACGTTTGCGTCAAGTCGCCAGGCAACGCACTCAACGCCAGCACAGGACCGAACGAGCTGACAAATAACGTGAATGACGTGACATCGAATCCAATGTTCATCGGATTCGACACACCCATGCCGATTGTGATGAATGCGGCAATCGCACCAAACAGCAGCACAATCGCATTCGTCACGCCGCCAAACGAACCGTTGCGTTCAGCCATGCGCACGTACTGTGAGCGCAACGCTCCCGACAGCCGCATGAGGCGTGCCAAACGCTTATCGGCTTGTTCGAGGTGCACGATTTGCGCGAGTCCGCGCATGTCGTCGAGCATTTCGTTGCTGAGTAATGCCGAGTCGTCGCGGATTGCTGTGCCATAACGTTGCAACGATGTACCGAACATCTTGGGGCAGAGCCAGCCCACGATGAGGTAGGCCACGATCATGAGCACGGCGATCCATGGGTTGAAGAGCGCGAATGCGGTGATGATGTACAGCAGTGAGGTGGCGCATGCGATCACGACTGGTGAAATCGTGTGTGCGAAGAAGATTTCGAGCAGTTCCACATCTGTGGTGATCAGCGTAATGAGTTCGCCTTTGCCGTGGCCTTCGAGTTTGGCTGGTGCGAGGCGTCGCAACGCGGCGAATGCGTTGTGGCGCAATAGCGCGAGCAGACGGAATGCCATGTCGTGGTTGCGGTATTGCTCGTAGTAGCGCAGGATGCCGCGGATTGCCGCGCATATGCCGCAGCAGGTCAAGGCCATCGACAGTCCCATGCCCCATACGGGGTTGCCTGTGGCGCAGAAGATTGCGATGACGCCGAATACAGGCACGAATGTGGCGGCCAAATGACCAACGGTGCCGAAAATGCAGGCGAGGATCATTTCTTTCTTCAGCGGTGCGGCTTCACGCAGCAACCGTTGCACGAGTGCCTTGTCGGCTTGGCGCTTGGAGGCGTTGGCTGTTTCTTCGGCATGACGCGGCTGTGCAGAACCGTCCGTAGCAGCGTGTGTCACGTTGGATGGTTCTTCGTAGGCAGGTTGCAGCATGGCGGGTGCGCCGTATTGCAACGGTTGTGTGAGCGCTGCGCCTGTGCGCTTGCCTACGTGTTCCACTTGCTGTTGCGTAGTGAACATGCGTGCGTAGAGACCTTCGGCATCCATCAGTTGCTGATGCGTGCCTTCTTCGGCCACATGGCCTTGGTCCATGACGATCACGTTGTCGGCGTCTACGGCGTTGGCTAGGCGATGCGTGACCATAATCACGGTATGCGTCTTGGCCAGGTCGTGCACGGTTTGCATGATCAGCTGTTCACTGTCCACGTCCACGCTGCTTGTGATTTCGTCAAGGATCAGCACGGGTGAATCGTGTAGCAATGCGCGCGCGAGGGCCAGGCGTTGGCGTTGGCCGCCTGAGAGGTTGGCCGCGTCGGGTTCGATTTGGAAATCAAGGCCTTCGGCCTTGGATTGGATGAACGCGTCGATATGTGCGGCAGCGCAGGCTTGCATGAGTTGGTCATCGCTGGCTTGCGGATTGGCCATGAGCAAATTGTCGCGTACAGTGCCGGTGAACAGGTAGCTGCGTGCGTCCACGAGCGTCACGGCTTGCGAGAGGGAAGCCAATGTGAAGTTGGAGAGCTCATAGTTGGTGCCAGAGGAATCAAGAGAAGACTGCGTGGCCGTATGCGCACGCAACGTGACGAGACCCGCGTATCCGGTCAACTGGCCGGCGAGCACGGCGGCGAGCGTGGACTTGCCGGAACCGGACTGGCCGACTACGGCCGTGAGCGTGCCAGGGCGCGCCGTGAACGAGACCGACTGGATCGCGTCGCGTGTGGCCGTGGGCGACGTGGGTGACGTGTGGGCGGTTGGCAGGTTGGCCGGGCGCACTGCAGGTCCGGAATCGCCGGTTTCGGACGCAACGTCATCGTACGAATAGCCCACGCCGCGCAATACCAAGCCGATTGAGGCGGTGTCTGCGGGCAGCGACTGTGTGCCGCGTTCGGGTTCGGGGGCGTCGAGCAGCGTGAAGATGCGTTTTGTGGACGTCATGCCGTTCATGGCCACGTGGAAGAACGAGCCAAGCTGGCGCACGGGAATGAAGAATTCGGCGCTGAGCAGCACAATGATCACGACGCCGGCAACCGTCACATACGGGCCGTCGAGGAACGCGAACGAACCAAAATCGAGATGGAAAGTCGTGGACCCGTTGGCCACATACTGACATACGGCCGTAATGATGCCGGCGGCAGCACCACCAAACGCCACAATATCCATGGCCGTCAGCGAGCGCAACTGGATTTGCAGCACTTTCATTGTCATCTCACGGAAGTCTTGCGCCTGCTGGTCAAGCTGTTTGGCGGCATGCTCGTCCGTATCGAAATCCTTGAGCGTTTCCAAGCCTTGCAGGTTGTCGAGGAACGCGGCTCCCATGTCGGTGTATTTGCCCCAGTATTGTTTGAACACGCGCGAGGCGCGCATGGCCACGAGGCCCACGATCAGCACAATCAGCGGTACGCAGCACAGCAGTACGAGCGCGGCCGGCAGATTGATTGGGGCCACAAAAATGAACAGTGTGATCGGAGCGAGAATCGCATAGCACAGTTGCGGCAGGAACAGGTTGAAAAAACTTTGAATCTGGTCTATGCCTTCGCCCATCGACTGTATGACGTCGGACGTGCGCACGCGCTGCGCATAGGAGGGTCCCAAGTCAACGAGTTTTTGATAAAGGCGCTGGCGCAACGCGATTTTGACGCGCTCGCCGGCCGACACGCCGAATGTGCTGGCGGCACGCGTGGCGAGGAACTTGACAAGCGCCAAGCAAACGAATATCAGCACGTACCACAGAATCGTGGGCAGCGGCCAGTAGGTTTGCCAGATGTGCGCGACACTGTCGGGATCGGTGCCCAAAGGCCAGAACGCGTCGGCCAAATGCAGGCGTGTGGTGCAGCCGAGTGTCGATTCTAGATCGGGTTGGGCATGCAGACCGCCCATGTGCAGGCATGCGGGATGTGGCGCGTGGCGGTCGGCTTGCAACAGCAGCACGCCGAGCAGACTGACGAACGTGTATACGAGCGCGATGCTGGCGAGCAAATTCGCCCACAGGGCCAGCACTTTGGCGGCCACGAGCTTGCCCGTGCCGGGCGCGATGCCGAACAGGCGTTTGTCTACCATGATTCCTCCTCACCTGCCATGCCGACCACAAGCGGGGCGATACGTCAAGCTTGCCATACATGGCTATGCCTGCATAGGCGCCGCAGATTGTGATGACGTGGGATGTTCCGTTCTCTGCTGTTCACACTAGCAACCCGGGGAAGGCTGCAACGCGGCCATTGCGAAGGGCTTACGAAGAGGGGGCGACGAGGCAATGCAAACGTTGGCGCGCGAACGGTTTTGTGCAATCACACAAGGGTCAAACGCCATATGTTGGGTGTTCGCACAATGCACATGCACGCGTATTCCTTCTACGCTGCACAAGGGGTAATTCCATCGCCACATGTGACACCGATCGAGCGAGAAGAGAGATACGGCATGCTGACCGAATACACCGCACCTGGTCCGAGCAAACTGGTTGACGACCACGAAAACAAATACACGTTCCTGACCGACCGCTTGGCCAAGTCGGGCCCGGACGAGGTCATCGCCGAAAACAAAGAGGCAGATGGCACGTGGAGCACAATTACGACGGGCGAGTTCAACGACCGTGTGCGCGCGATCGCCAAAGGCCTGATCGCGTTCGGCATCAAGAAGGGTGATGCTGTCACGATTTTCTCGTCAACACGCATCGAATGGGGTTTGCTTGATTTCGCATTGGCCGCTGTGGGCGCTGTGCTCGTACCGATTTACGACACTGATTCTGCGGCGCAGGCCAAACATATTTTGAACGATTCGGCGTCTCGCCTGGCCATTGCCGACAATCGCGAGCGCTTCGACCGTTTGGATTCGGTGTTTGACGCATGCGCGAATCTTGAGCGCATCCTGATGATTGACGCTCATGCGTTGGAAACGCTTGAAGGCTTAGGTCTCATGGTGTCCGATGAAGAGCTGGACGAGCGTATCAGTTCGGTTACGGCTGATGATTTGGCGACGATCGTGTACACGTCGGGTTCCACGGGCGCGCCCAAGGGTGTGGAGCTGACGCATCGCAATGTAATGGCGAGCACGCGTTCGGCGGCGATGAGCGTACCGGAAACGATTGAAAACCATGCGCGTCTGCTGCTGTTCCTGCCGTTGGCCCATTGCTTTGCGCAATTCGTCCAGTATTTTGTGATCAGTTCCGAGGATGGCGTGGTGGGTTATTTGCCCAATATCAAGACGCTTCCGGCTGATATGCAAACGTTTAAACCAACGTTCATCCTAGGTGTGCCACGCGTGTTCGAGAAAGTGTACAATGCGGCTTCACGCAAGGCTGGTACCGGTTTCAAGGGGCGCATTTTCCAAGCCGCCACCGAATTCGCGGGTGAATGGTCGCATACGGTCAACGGTGGTACTGACGTGCCGGAACCGGCTCATGACCCAACGAAGCAGCAGCGCCGCAAGCATGCGCTGTATGAGCATCTTGTCTATCGCACAATCCGTTCAGCGTTTGGCCCGAACATCAAGTATCTGGCCGCCGGTGGCGCGCCGATGGATCCGGCGTTGTGCCATTTCTTCAACGGCATTGGCATCACGATGATCCAAGGCTACGGCATGTCGGAAACGGCCGCGCCGTTCGCGTTCACGCGCCCCAACGATAACCGCATCGGTTCGGTCGGGCGTCCCGGTCCGGGGTTGAGCGTGCGTATCAGCGACACGGGTGAACTTGAAATCAAGGGTGAAACCGTGTCCCGCGCCTACCACAATCTGCCCGACAAGACCGAGGAAACATTCACCGACGACGGTTGGCTGCGCACGGGCGATTTGGCTTCGCTCGACGATGAAGGCAACCTGTCGATCACGGGCCGCGCCAAAGACATCATCATCACGGCCGGTGGTAAGAACGTCTCCCCGTTGCCAATGGAGCAGACGATTGCCAAATGCCCGATTGTGGAGCATGCCGTGGTGGTTGGTGACAACAAGCCGTTCATTGGCGCATTGATGACGCTGGACAAGGAAGGTTTGGAACAGTGGCTGCCCACGATTGGCCAGCCTGCCGATTTGAGCATCGAGCAAGCCGCTGCGCTGCCTGAGGTGGCGCAAGAGATCCAGCACTATGTGGACAAGGCGAATGCCGAAGTCAGCCGCGCCGAATCCGTGCGCAAGTTCATTGTGATCACACAGAACTTCTCGCAAGACAACGGTTGCCTGACGCCGAGCATGAAAATGGTCCGTCCCGCCGTGAACCGCGTGTTCGCTGATGAGATCAATCGACGTATTTATACGCGCTGATTGTGGGCGTTCAAAGGTTGCAGGCAATCATGATTGCCAACACATAGCGCCGAACACGTAATAATTCGGGGTAGTTCCCTGTGCCTGGAAAGGCCGGGGAACCGCCCCGAATGCGTTATGTACGGCTGGATGGCTGAATGGCGTTCATGCATAATCACCAGTCAGCCACGCGCTTCAGCTGACCATATCAGTGCCGGTTATCCAAACGGTGCACAATGTCTTGCAATTGCAGTTCGCGTTCGAAGGCGCGCGGCGTTGTGTCGGCGTCAATCTGCGCCAATTCCACGCCGGCGATGCGTGCGAAATCTTCCCATGCTTCACGCCCCACCGACGTCGTCATGCACGTATGGTGCGAACCACCGGCCATTAGCCAGCATTCAGCCGACACATCCAACGACGGTTCAGGCTTCCACAACGCGCGGGCGCATGGCAATTGCTCGAGCGAGCCCAACGGCTCCACCACATCGACCACGTTGAGCAGCAGCCGGAACCGTTCGCGCATATCGGCCATTGACACGACCACCGCGTTCTTCTTCGGCTTGACCGTGAACACCAACCGCACGGGATCAGCCTTGCCACCGATGCCAAGCGGATGGATCTCAAGCTTCGGCTTGTCAATCGTGCCCAACGATGGCGACACTTCAAGCATGTGCGCGCCCATAATCATCTCGTTGCCCGGCGTCAAGTTGTAGGAATAGTCCTCCATCAGCGAGGCGCCACCCTCCAAGCCATAGCCCATGACAGCGCCGATGCGCACGAGCACAGCCGTCTTCCAGTCGCCTTCGGCGGAGAACCCGAAACCGTATTCACTCGGGAAACGCTGCGGGCCCACACCCGGCAGCTGCGGCAACGAGCCCAAGTCCTCAAAGTTGTCGACGCCGGCCGTGCAACCGTTGGCACGCATCATATTGACCATAGCCGCTTCCTCACGAGCGGCGATGCGCAACGACTCATAGTCCTTGGACGGATCAAGCAAATTCGGCGCCACATCATACTTGGCTTGGTAATCGGCAATCAGCTCGTCAACCTGCGTTTCCGGCACAGCCTCATAAGCGGCCACGAGTTCGTTGACCGACCATGTGTTGATTGAGGCGCCAAACACGCGCTCAGCTTCAGTCTTGTCACCCTCGGTCACAGCCACGTTGCGCATGTTGTCACCCCAGCGCATGACCTTCATATGCGTGCTTGCATCCCAGCCGGCGCAAGCGCGCGCCCATACGCCAATCTTGCGTGCCACTTGAGGATCCGTGTAATGCCCGACCACAATTTTGCGCGCAATACCAAGGCGCGAGACGATATACCCGTATTCACGGTCACCATGCGCGGCCTGGTTGAGATTCATGAAATCCATGTCAATTGTCTCCCATGGAATCTCAAGATGATGCTGCGTATTGAGCTGCAACAACGGTTTCTTCAGCAGTTCAAGCCCGCGGATCCACATTTTGGCCGGCGAGAACGTATGCATCCAGGTAATCACGCCGATACAACGCTCGTTCGCGCTCGCGTCGATCATGAATTGGCGTACGCCGTCCGACGATTTGAGCGTGGGTTTCAACACGAGCGTCACAGGAATCAGACCCGACGCGTTGAGCGCGTCCACAATCTGCGTGGACTGTTCGGCCACCTGTCGCAGCGCTTCCTCGCCATAGAGGTCCTGCGAGCCGACGCCGAACCAGATTTCCTTGCCTTCAAACGGATTGTCCATTGCCATGATGATGTCCTTTGCAATGCCGACGGTCCTCACTGACCGTCGGCAACAGTTGCGATTGTTCAATAGTTGTGGGGTGGTTATGGATGTTGCAGTCGTTGCGGTTGTGGCGCCCGTTACGCTACTTTGCGTAACCGAGGGCGTCAGACCCGTCGCCACCGTCACTCGTGGTTGCTTGCAGCCACGCCGTTTCAGTACCGTCCATACGTTTCAGCACTGTCCGTACGGTTCAGTGCTGCCCGTAAACGTTCTGGTAGCGGTCATTGAGCTTGTCAATATCGTCCTGGCCAATCTCAATGATTTCGCCGAGCTGTTTGGCCGCCCACATCGTGCGCGCCACTTCCTCAGTCATGGCCGCGGCTTTGACGGCCGACTCGGCATCCTTGCCGATCGTGAATGGCCCGTGGTTTTGCATGAGCACCGCCGGAGACTTCGGATATTGTTTGAGCGTTTCCACGACGCCCTCGCCAATGGCTTCCGATCCGATCAGGCGGAACGGTCCCACGGGCACAGGTCCGCCGAATTCGTCACCCATCATCGTCAGTCCGCAGGGAATGTTCTGGCCTGTGGCCGCCCATGCTGTGGCGTAGGTGGAATGCGTGTGCACCACGCCATACACGTCGGGCATGTGGCGGTAAATATAGGCATGTGAAGCCGTGTCTGAACTCGGGGCCTCGCTGCCGTCCACCACATTGCCATCGAGGTCGCACACGACCATACTCGACGGCGTCAGATATTCGTAGCGCAGTCCACTTGGTTTGATGACCATGAGATCGGCCGTGCGCAGTCGCTGCGACACGTTACCTGCCGTCCACACCACGAGGTTCCACTTGATCAGCTGGTCGTGCAACGCTGCCACGATCTGCCTGACTTGCTTGACTTCAGCCCTGACTTGCGGGCCGTAGTCGGCCAACGTTGTCATGCTTCCTCCTTTCGTCCAACAGTTTCGTTGGGATATGTGCAGTTGTATTACTGTGGCCGCAACCATCAGCAATCAACATTCCAAATGCCTCACACGGCGTCCAAAGGGACGGTCTCGACGGCCGCGCGTTCCACGGGCAGTGCCGCGAGGAACCGGCTGAAGAACCGTTCAAAACCGGCCACCGCGTAAGAATCGGGCTCAAGTGTGGTGCCGCTGGTCGAGCAGAACACGCGTGCGTCCAGGAAGTCGGCCAGCGACTCGTCGTCGTGCGAAAGGTAGTCGGCGAGCACAGCCATACCCCACGCGCCACCGCGGGCGGCCGTGTCCATGACAGTGATTGCAGTGTTGAACGCGGCGGCCAGAATGCTTTGCGCAACCTTGGGCGTGGCGAAAATGCCGCCGTGGGCCACAAGCGAGTCCACACGCACGCCTTCGTCCTTGGTCATGATGTCCATGCCGATCTTGACGGGTGAGAATGCGCTGCACAATTGCGCGCGCATCATATTGCCGAGCGTCATGCGCGCCTCAGGCGAGCGCACAAACAATGGACGGCCCTGCTCAAGTCCGACGAGGAATTCGCCTGAACGGAACGGGAAATTCAGCAGTCCCCCACAGTCCAAATCCACATCGTCAGCCACCGCTGCTTGGAACAACAGTGCGAACAAATCGGCCTTCGGCATCGACATTCCGGCGGCTTGCGCAAACTCGCCAAACAACGTAACCCAAGCGTTCAAATCGCTCGTGAAGTTGTTGGCGTGGCTCATGCCGGCCAAGTCACCCGAGGGTGTGGCAACGATGTCAATTTCGGGCCGCAGCTCACGCAACGGATGCTCGAGCACGACGGTCGCGAAAATCGACGTGCCAGCCGAAACATTGCCCGTACGCTTGCGCACGGAATTTGTGGCCACCATGCCCGTGCCTGCGTCGCCTTCGGGAGGGGCCATTGCGATGCCGGACTCAAGATGGCCGGACGGATCGAGCAGTGCGGCGCCCTGCTTGGTCAGCTGACCCGCGAACTGGCCTGCAACAAGCGGTTCGGGAAGGATGTCCGTGAGCGTCCAATCGCGGCGTTTCATCTCGGGTAGCGCGTTGAACAGGTCAACGTAGCGCTCGTCATAGCCATGCGTAACGGGGTCGATCGGGAACATGCCGGAAGCATCGCCGATGCCGAGCACGCGCCGGCCCGTGAGTTTCCAGTGCACGTAACCAGCCAACGTGGTCAGATACGCAATATCGGCCAGATGGGCCTCATCGTCAAGCAACGCCTGATACAGATGTGCCACTGACCAGCGTTCGGGAATGTTGAAGCTGAACAATGCCGACAGCCGTTCGTGGGCCTCATGCGTATTCGTGTTTTGCCAGGTTCTGAACGGGGTGAGCATCTCGCCTGCGCCGTTGAAGGCGAGATACCCGTGCATCATGGCCGAAATGCCGATGGCGCCAATGCGCGTCAGCGTTACGCCATAGTGTTCAGTGACGTTGGCGGCTAGTTGCGCATACGCGTGCTGCAAACCTTGCCAAATTTCTTGTTCATCATAGGACCATAATGGCTGGCCTGACGTGGAATCCAGGTGGCTGACCCAAGCGAAATCGCCGGTTGCCAACGTTGTCTGATGCTCGTCGATCAGCACGGCCTTGATTGTGGTGGAACCGAATTCCACACCCAAACTCGTGCGTCCGGCAAGAATGGACTCCGCGGCCTCGTCAGTTCGGGACGTATCAGGTCGGGGCGTATCAGTGCGGGCCGTATCGGCTCGACCCGCGGATGCCGTGCCGACAATGCGATCAGTGATGTGCTGCTCCATGGCGTTCACGCTCCCTTGCGTTCGCAGATGGTGCTTTGCTGTTGTTATGCGGTATGTTAGCGCTAACATTTGTTGGTTCCATCATACATGGAATGTGCGGAAGGGATGTCCGAGCGAAACTGGATACCACATCTGGCAACACTTGGACCCGCGTGTCGTATGCGTGAAGGGGGTACGCGTACCGAGCGAGCGAAAGAGCGAGGGCGTCTGATGATCCAGTCAGACGAGTGAACGGAATAGATGATTACTGTTCACAAGCGCGAGGCGGCGCGCGCAAGGCTTTGGCGACGCATGACGCGGGCTGGCACAAGGCCAATGCCATGCGTGGAAATCGAGAACGCAGCCTCCGGGCCTTCTCCCAGCAAAAACAGCACCTCACGCATGGCTTGGGCGCCCAGTTCATCAAAGTTCGGCCGTACCGTGGTCAGAGGCGGCGTCAGATTATCCATGGCCGGCATGTCGTCGAAGCCCACCACGCTGACCTCTTGCGGCACGCGCACGCCATGCTCATGCAGCGCGCGCAGCACGCCAACGGCCATCGCGTCATTCGCGCATACCACACAGGTGGGAGGCTTGGCTCCAATGCGGCCAATGTTTTCGAGCACATGGTTCATGCGCTGGTAAGCTTCACCCGCATCCCATGTTGCACATTGCACCGTAACCGAACTCATCGGCGAGCTTGCGCATGCCTTGTTCCAGGCAAGCAAGCGCGTGTAGGCGTCGCGCCATTCACGCGGACCTGCAAAATAGAGCACATTGCGGTGGCCATAATCCAAAACCTGCTGATGCAGTTCAGTCATTGCGCCATATTGGTCAATACCCACGCAAGAGGTGCGCGAGCGCACGTCACGTGAGAGCAAGCGCATGGCTTCAGGGATGCTCATGGCGCCATGTGAAGATGTGATGACCACACGTGGTTGGGTGATTGGCGCGCGAAACGCGGCCTCAAACATCGCATCTGTTGGCGTCAGCAAGATGACGGCATCAGCGTTCTGTTCCTGGAATTTAGCGCATAATGCGTTGAATTCCTGTTGCGAACAGCGCACGTCATGCATCAGCATCACGTCCATATACAAGCCGTGCGTGCGTGCAATCGCCTCGATCGCGGCGATCGCTGTCACCGGACCATAAAACCGGTGGCCTCCGGCGATCAATCCAATCGTGCGTGAGCGGTGCGAGGCCAACGCGCGTGCGGAATTGCTGGGCCGGTATCCAAGCGTATCAATGGCCTGCTGCACGCGACGGCGCGTATCAGGCGACACGTCGGAGGAATGGTTGATCACACGCGAAACCGTCTGATGGCTGACGCCGGCAAGTTTGGCCACGTCAAACATCGAAGGCCTGCGTGTTTGACGCGCCATTTATGCCACCTCGGCAGCCAACTGTTGCAAACGCTGCTTGAATGCCGGCCAATCAGTCTTGAACGCCGTCAACAGCTTGCGGTCGGCCACCTGGTCAATCGGCACCCACTGCATCTCGGTGCTCTCATTGTCATTAGCATGGGGCTCAACATGGTGGCCGGGCTTTTCAAACGCGAATACCGTGGTGTATGCCCAGCTGCCATGGTCTTCCGCATAGGTACCGAGCACTTCAATGTCTTGTGGATTGATGGCGGCTTCTTCGTAAGCTTCGCGCAATGCGCCTTCAATCGGATCTTCACCGTCGGCTATCGCGCCGCCCGGAATACCCCAAGTGCCGCCTTCGGCACTCCATGCCGAACGGTGCTGCATCACAATGTCTGTGGCTTCGCCTTGCTCGTTGCGGCGTGCCAACAGCACGCCTGCGGCGCCGTTGAGTCCCCAATGGCGACGGCCGCATGCGCAGTCAATCCAGCCGTCCCCTGGTTGATGCACGTATTCAACAGGTGACTTGGCATGCTCGGGCTCAGCTTTGATTTCACCTTGCTCCATGCGTGTGCGATCCATCTGCCCCACATTCCACAAATCGGTCCAGTCAATGCCGAGTTCCTGCGTCAAGGTGCGCACCAATGGCAAGCTGACGCCGATAATGCCTGAAGGGGCGCCTTCAATCGATTCAATGAATGCGCCGCCAAAACCGTCGAGCGTAAAGGAACCAGCAACCTCCAATGGTTCACCTGTGGCAATGTAGGCGTCCGCGTCATGCTCACTGAACTTCGCGAAATGCACGAGCGCTTTACTGGCGCCCTTGGCGACGCGGCCCGTGGCAAAGTCAATCAGGCAGTGGCCAGTCCAGAGTTCACCCGTTTTACCACTCATGGCCATGATGCGCTCTTTGGCTGTCTTGGCATCATGCGGCTTGCCATATGCCTTGCCATCGAGCAGGAACATCGAATCACAGCCCAGAATCAATGGTCCATGCTGGACTTTGCCCAATCCTTGGCGGTCATGCTCCTGCTGAGCCAGATCCGAACTGGTGACTGGAATCTGGATGCCCGAAAAATCACGCGTCATGGCCGCGGAAACAGCATCACGGTGTTGGCCGGCCTCGGCAGACACTGGTTCGACTTCCAAACTCGGGAAGGCCTGCTGCTCTTGAGCATGCGCCTTGGTGTCGCGATTATCCAACGTTTCCGGCTGCGCATTGCTATGTACGGCGTCCAGCGGGCGGCCCACTACGGCCTGCCCACGTGCCTGCTGTGCCGTTTTGGCGGTCTGCACATACGATTCATACACGACCTGCGCTTTGGCTTGAGCCAGCAGCATCACGCGGCGGTCAATGCCCATCTCGTCAACCGTAATGTTATCTTTGGCGGCGGCCCGCTCCACTACTGCGTCCTCATCCACATGGGATACACGGATTGTCGGGCAAATACCCGCGTCAAACAACACATTGCGGCGAGCAGGAGACTGCGAAGCCAAAATCACAGGAATCGTCATACTCCCCCACTCTACCTGCGCAACCCTACGCACCACTATCGCGCTGAGCTGCAACACACCATGGCCAAGTTGGCGATGGCTAATGGATGACTGGACGCCAGTACCATCAGGCCTTCGGCAAGTCCTGCCGAGCCTCGTGCTCCTGCAACGACTCCATCCTTTTGGTAAACGCCGCATACACGCACGACTGCAGCACCCAAGCGACAACACGGTCATACAACGTGTTAAACCACTTCGCGGGATACCGGTTGATCGTGTATTTGAATACCCAGCTGCGAACATGGTCGATTACCACACATGCAATAAAAGGAAATTAGGATAAACAGGAATATCAGTTCCCCATATTGATCCGCAGGGAATTCGAACCAATTGCCGTTAGGCAACAACCCATGCACTACTCCCCACATCACAAACATTACAGCGCACAATATGGCATGCTTGCGCTGCGTTTCCTAAACAGTGTTCACGCGAGCCATCTTTTGTGCCGTAATACTGCCCGCTGTAGCAGCATCTGCCCGGCCTTCATTATTCCTCTGGGATGAACCGGCTATTTTCGCATGCCTCATAGAACAATACCCCTTCTCATAGCCCCTGCTACTCGAACACGGTAGCAGCAGCCGTGAGAAGGGGCATCGCGCCAGCCACTCAGTCCACGTGCACGCCGGTGGTGTTGATAGGCAAATGTAGGACTCGCCATATACCCGAGTCCAGATGCTCGCGGGCAGCGGCATCAATGGCTTGGGACACGTCGTCCATGCTGGAACCCGCGCAATCATGCAGCACCAGCACGCACGGGCCAGCGCCCGACACGCAGGCCGCGTAGCCGACTTGACGCATCGTGGCAATCAATGCCGCCGACGGTTCCATCAGCGTCAAACGATACGGCTGATGCAGCGCGTCTTGCGTGGCATCGAACAGCAGTTTGTTCGCCTGTGCCCCACCGGCCATGGCCGCAGGCATCAACGCCACATGCGAAACATTCGCAATCGCGTCGCTGAACGGCACTTCAGTGGGCAACACCTGCCGCGCCGCACTCGTCGACAGTTCGAAGTTCGGAATGAACACGCACGCGAGCATCGTGGGCGCCACAGGATAGCTGATTGTGCGGAAACCAGCGGCATCCACACTCCAGGACGCTGTCATCGAGCCATACACGGCCGGTGCCACATTATCGGGGTGACCTTCGAGCTCAGCCGCCACAGCGAACACCCAATCGCGATCGAGATCACCCTGCTCCGTGCGCTTGCCGGCAAACGCAGCGGCCGCGCTCACACCAGCCGCAATGGCTTCAGCCGACGATCCCATGCCACGTGCCTGCGGAATGCGGTTGACGCACTGCAAGCGCACGCCAGGCCGGCCGAGTCCCAATCGTTCGCAAGCCGTCAGAAACGACTTCACGACCAGATGCGAGGCATCTCGCGGCAACGTCTGCGCGCCTTCACCCTCGATGTCCACCTGCACATCCGCGCCGGTCAACGTGAAATCGAGATCATCGAAGTACTCGAGGCCCAATCCCAACGTATCGAATCCCGATCCGAGATTCGCGCTCGTCGCCGGCACGCGCACATGCACATGCTCGCACACCGGTTCTTTCGTCGCGCTCACCGCGCCGGCCACGTCCTTCACAGCCGCCACGTCCGTCACAGCCGCCGCACTCTCCTGCGTTGTCTCACTCTGCACCATCATCCAACCCGTCCGGTACTCAGTCCAGTACTCATTCCAGCACTCAGTCCAGCACGCGCAGCACGCTCGGCTCGCCGTCCACGCAATCCAGTGTGCACACGTCAGCGATTGTCTCGCGCAGCGTGAGCTCGTCAGTCGGATGCGTCACGATGCGGAACTGCTGGATTTCGCCGTCATATCCCGGCTGCTTGTCGGTAGGCTTGAGATCCTGGTTCACACCGTTGATTGACACGCCATGATCGGCGAACTTCTGCGCCACCTGGGCCAACGTGCCCGGCGTATCGTGAATACGGAAGTTCACGGCGAACGCGGCCTTCGACGCCGACAGCGGCGCCTTGGGCAGATCATTGTACATCGGAATCGACGGTCCCGTCGTGCCGGCTGCGATATGGCGAGCCACCGTCACGATGTCGCCAACCACTGCCGAAGCCGTAGGAGCGCCGCCCGCACCGCGGCCGTAGAACATCAGGTCGTCGGCGTACTCGGCCTTGAGGAACACGGCGTTGAACGAGCCGTGCACGCTCGCCAGCGGGTGATCCTGCTTGATCAGCGCCGGATACACGCGCGCCGACACGCCGGCTTGAGAATTCTCGACGACGGCCAACAGCTTGACGACGTGTCCTTCAGCGGTCGCAGCCGCAATGTCGTCGGCCGTGATCTTCGTGATGCCTTCCACACTCACGTCATCAATCGTGATGTTCGTATGGAATCCAAGTGTGGCCATGATGGCCGCCTTGTTGGCCGCATCGTAGCCTTCAACATCGCCTGTCGGGTCGGCTTCGGCGTATCCAAGTTCCTGCGCTTTTTTGAGCACGTCGTCGAACTCGAGACCCTTCGTGGTCATTTCGTCCAGAATGTAGTTCGTCGTGCCGTTGACGATGCCGAGCATGCTCTTGACCTGGTCGCCAACGAGCGACTCACGCAGCGGGCGCACAATCGGAATCGCGCCGCCCACAGCCGCTTCAAAATAGATATCGGCATCGTTCTCTTCGGCCAACGCGTAGAGTTCCGGGCCGTACTTGGCCAGCAGCGCCTTGTTCGCCGTGACGACCGACGAACCGTTTTCCAAGGCTTGACGCACGAAAGTGCGTGCCACGCCCGTGCCGCCGATCAGCTCGACCACAATGTCGGCTCCGTCAACCACGCTGGCCGTGTCGCTCGTCAGCAGCGCCTTGTCAATCCAAGGAAAATCCACTTCTTCGGGATCAAGACAGGCCACGCCGCTCAGTTCAATCGGTCGTCCGATGCGCTGGGCCAGATCGTCTTTCTGCTCAACAAGCAGACGCGCCGTCTGGGAGCCAACGGTTCCGGCTCCGAGCAGACCAACGCGGATCGGCGTCGTCTCGTTCGCTGCAGTCTGGGTTGCGTTCGTGCTGGACACTGGGTTCATTCCTTTCCTCAAGGCTTTGACTCGCGCCCATTCTACGGGGTTATCGGTAAATGAGGGGGTGGGTTTCCCGCCTGTCAAGAATTGTGGGTTTGCTCGCCATAGGAAGCGGGTGCAGAAATAAAAAATATGTATTCCCGCCAACCAAACGCGCCGCACCCCACCACAGTGGCGGGACGCGGCGCGTAATCAAGCGAATTACCACGAACCTCAAGAAACATCAAGGTCCAGCAAGTCCTCGAGTGTCTGGCGACGCATCATCACATGCGCACCTTCACTCGACACCCCCACCACGGCGGGAATCAGCTGCTGGTTGTAGTTGCTGGCCATCGTGCGGCCGTACGCACCTGTGACGGGCACGGCGAGCACGTCACCGCGCGTGATGTCGTCGGGCAGGAACACGTTGTTAACCACAATGTCGCCCGACTCGCAATGGATGCCGACCACGCGGCTCAAGCGCGGCGCGGCGGTCGACTCGCGGTTGGCGAGCACGGCCGTATAGTCGGCGCCATACAGGGCCGGACGGATGTTGTCGCTCATGCCGCCGTCCACCGACACATACGTGCGTTCGGCAGGGTCGACCGAAAGCTCGACGGTCTTGACCGTGCCCACGCGGTAGAGCGTGACGCCCGCAGGAGCCACAATCCAGCGGCCCGGCTCGAACGAAATCGTGGGAGCCGGCATGCCAAGCGCGCGATTGACGGCCGACACGGACGCGGCGAGACGCGACAACTCGCGGTCCACGTCCATCAGGTCCTCACCGTCCGTATAAGCGACCGAATAACCGCCGCCCAAATCAACTTCGGGCATCAAATAACCAGCCACAGCATGGAACGTCTTACGCAGCAGCATCATGCGACGAGCGGCCTGGATGAACGCTTCCGCATCGTGGATGTTCGATCCAATATGTGAATGTACACCCACGAGCTCCAGCCAGTCGGCATGCTCAGCGATGCCCTGCAGCGCGGCAATCGCAGGACCTTGGGCGATGATGTTGAGCGCCTCAAGCAACTCGGGAGAATCGCCCATGTGGCCGCCGATGCGCTCCACTACCGAATCCACCACCTGCAGGTCGGCGTTGACGGGCAGCAATGCCACGCCGAACTTCTGGTCTTCATGCGCCGTGCTGACGAACTCGTGGCCGCCCGCGTGGATGCCCGAGGTGACGCGCAGCATCACGCGGGCGCGCTTGCCGAGCCGCTGGGCGATGGCGGCGATGCGGGCCGCCTCATTGGGCTCGTCGATGACGATTTTGTTAAACCCTTCGCGGATGGCCAGCTCAATCTCAGCATCGGACTTGTTGTTGCCGTGCAGCACGAGACGGCGGCCTGGCACGCCCGCAGCCAACGCAATCGTCATTTCCCCAAGCGAGCAGGTGTCCACAAACATGCCCTGCTGCACCACGATGCGCACAATTTCCTTGCACAGGAACGCTTTGCCAGCAAAGCTCACATGCGTCGTCGTGTTGTGGAAGGCGTTGGCGGCGGCCTCAACGAACGCGCGGGCGCGATCGCGTACCTCATCGGTGTCGATCACATACAGCGGGGAACCAAACTCGTCAAGCAGCTGGGTCGCCGTAATGCCATGGAAGGCCACTTGGCCGTCAGCGGTGCGTTCGGTGGCCGAAGGCCAGATAGGGGTCAATGCCATGGATGCTCCTTGTGCTGGTGAACAGTGCTGCAAGCGGCGCGCGGCGTGCGAATCGTCCCTTGCGTGCGGGACGGTGCGCCAATTGCGGCCAATGTCCCTGAGCGTACACGGGCCGCCTCGTGGGCGGCCCGAATAGTTCGTATGTTGCGCGAAATGCTCACATCTTGTCCGGAGCGGACACGCCAAGCAGATCAAGACCGTTGACGATCACTTGCTGCACGGCGTCGTTGAGCTTGAGTCGCGCTGCGGCGCGGGCCGGCTCGGGATTCTTGGCGATGCGCAGAGCTTCAGCGGCCTGAGTGTCCAGGTGCTGTTCGGGATCGGTTAATCCCATCGGCACCACGCGTTCCACGTTGTACCACTTGTGGTATGCGGCCGCGAGGTCTTCAAGATAATGGGCCACGCGATGCGGGGCACGCTTGTCACCGGCTTCAGCGAGTACACCCGGCCATTGGGCGAGCGCGGCGATCACTTCACCGTCGGCTTCGGTGTCAAGCAACGCGAGGTCGGCGCCGTCGGTCGTGATGCCGGCCTCAGCCGCATTGCGGTCCACGTTGCACGAGCGCGCATGCGCGTACTGCACGTAGTACACGGGGTTTTCGTTGGAATGGCTGGCCAACAGGTCAAGGTCAATGTCGACTGGCGAGTTGTAGTCGGTGCGGGCCAGTGAATAGCGCGAGGCGTCCACGCCGATCGCGTCCACGAGGTCGTCGATCGTGACGATGTTGCCGGCGCGCTTCGACATGCGCACGGGCTTGCCGTCTTTCATCACGTTGACGAGCTGGCCAATCAGGATTTGCATGTGTTGGCCCGGTTCGTCACCGTAGGCTGCGCACATGGCCATCATGCGGCCGATGTAACCGTGGTGGTCGGCGCCTAGCATGTAGATGGCCACGTCGGCCGAGCCTTCCTCACGGTGGCGCTTGTTGCGGTAGTAAGCCACGTCGGCTGCGAAGTAGGCGTAGTTGCCGTCCGACTTGATGATCACGCGGTCCTTGTCGTCACCATGCTTGGTCGATGCGAACCAGGTGGCGCCGTCTTTTTCAAAGATGTCGCCGCGAGCGCGCAAATCGGCGATGGCTTTGTCGACTTCGCCGTCTTCGTAGAGGCTGTTCTCGTGGAACCATACGTCGAAGTTCACGCGGAAGTTCTTCATGGACTGTTGGATTTCATCGAACATCATCGGCACGGCACGCTTGCGGAACTCTTCACGCTGCTCGGAATCACCTTCGCCCAGCGGCTCGCCGTGCTCATCGGTGCCGCCGTCTACACGCGGCAGGTTCAGGATATCGACGCCGTCGGCGTTGGCTTCGGCGATTACGCGACGTGCAATTTCGTCGATGTAGGCACCTTTGTAGCCGTCCACGGGTGTGGTTTCTTCGTGTGCGGCGGCTACGAGCGACTTGGCGAAGCGGTTGATTTGCTCACCGTGGTCGTTGAAATAGTATTCGCGGATGACTTTGGCGCCGTTGGCTTCGAGCACGCGGGCCATGGAATCGCCGACAGCTGCCCAACGTGTGCCACCAATGTGGATGGGGCCGGTGGGGTTTGCGGACACGAATTCGAGGTTCAGTGTTTTGCCGCCCAGATGCGTGTTCTTGCCGAATGCGGAGCCTTGTGCCAGCACTTGGTCAACCACGGCTGCAGCCGAAGCTGAATCTAGTGTGATGTTGATGAAGCCAGGGCCGGCGACTTCCACCGAGGCGATACCGGGCACATCCTGTAGTTTCTCCACGAATTGTTCGGCCAGGTCACGCGGCTTCATGCCGGCCTTTTTGGCCAGTTGCATGGCGGCGTTCGACGCCCAATCACCATGGGCACGATCCTTGGGGCGCATAACGGAGAATTTTTCAACAGGGGGTAGTTCAACATCGGCAGGAACAAGGGCCTTAGCCGTGTCATACATCAATTGCGACAGCTCTTCAGGACTCATTCCATCAAGTCTACCGCCCAAGCAGACAGAACAGCCGAGTACCGTCTCCGCCTTGCCCTGATTGTGCTTTGACCTTGCCTCGATGCGCGGCAACGCGATGGCGAAATGATCCGCGAACATGGCAAAAAACGCCGAGACAACAACCGTTCTGAAATGTTGTTATGGATATGTACAGTTCAGCCAGTTCATGGCTATGCATAGCTACGCAAGAGCTCCTGCACCTCAATACCGTGATGCGGGAGCTCTTGTGTTGCATCAATAATCGATTACTTCTGTGGTGTGACGGCGATCACGTCGATTTCCACGAGCGCACCCTTGGGGATCATGTTGTTGCCGAAGGCCACGCGGGCCGGCTTGACCGTGCCCGTGAACGCCTTGGCATACACGGCATCCACCTCTTTGAAGTCTTCAACATTGTTCAGATAAATCGTGGCGCGGCACACGTTTTCCAAATCACAACCGGCGGCGCCAAGGATGCTCGCGATGTTGTTCAGCGCACGTGCAGCCTGCTCCCCCGCCGTACGGCCGTCCAGCTCGCCTGTGGTTGGGTCGATGCCGAGCTGGCCCGACACAAAAATGAAGCCGTTGGCTTCCACAGCTTGGCTATAGGCGCCAAGCGCAGCCGGAGCCTGGGTGGTGGCGATGGCACGAAGATTACCGTTCATGGTTCCTCCTAGAACAATTGATCCGCAACGGCTGGCAGCCAACCTCATGTAAAGGGGTTGCTCCGTCATTACTGTCCAATAGGCATTGCGATTGGCATTGTAGCCACCGAATATTGCCGTTCAACCGACTATTCCATAGATGGTCAAGGCGCAGGCCAATGAAGCAAATTGCAAAGTTCAAGAAAGCACAGGAAAGCAGTGGTGGAATCAAGAAAGTGGAGCCAATAAGGCCAAAAAGTCAAGAACAAAAGTGGGCCCGGAGGGATTCGAACCCTTGACCTTTCGCTCCGGAGGCGAACGCTCTATCCACTGAGCTACGGGCCCATCGTGGCACTACTGTACACGCAAGGATGACTTAATCCGAAATATATCGTTGAAATCCCTCAATGAGCGTCCACGCACTAGACTGGCCATATGGTTGATGATTTGAGCACGGAATTGAGCGCCACCACCATTCCAGGTGGGGGATTTGAATATGAGCGGCGTTTCTTCTGTCGTGAACTGCCCGATGCCATATGCAGCGATGGGCAGCCCACATTGATTGTGCAAAGCTATTATGTGCATTCCGATAACTATGCATTGCGTGTGCGCGTCAAATCCAACTCGCTCAACCTGGCCATGACGCCTGATTTGGATGCGCGTGCAGTGCTACGCGAATACCGTGACGCGTTCCGCAGTGCCACCGTGACAGTAAAGGGACCGTCCGTGGGCGGCACACGTTATGAAGCCGAACAGCAGATTGACGCACGCTATGGCGTGGAATTGATTTTGCGCGGCGGCGATGTGCTCATCAAAAACCGCATCACCGTATGGGTTGGCGAAGACGGCTGGCATCTTGATGTGTTCGGAGGCACCAATGCCCCGCTGATCATTGCCGAAGCTGAGCGCAGCACACCAGTAACCAATCTCGTCATTCCACGATTCTGCATCACTGAAATCACCGACCAACGCCGATTCAGCAACGACGACCTCTCCTGGCAACCATTTGCCACTTGGTCCGCTGAGTTCGAACACGAACTGGCCACCGAAGGCCCCCAATTTCAACAAATGTTCGGCCGCAACCGCTTCGAAGATGAGTAGAAGCAAGTAGAAAAACTCCGAAACAGACATTGTCGCGACATTTGCATTCCCGCGTTCCCTATTGGAAACATTAAATCCCATAACCCTTCACCAATAACTTCAATTATCCATATTCTTTCCATTAAGAATGCGAAGCATGGATTTCTTTGTGTAATCTAAACAAATTTCAGGGGGTATGGGAATGAAGACGAAGATGTGCAGGCGCGAGATCGGTATCAGCCTTGGCTTGGGCATGCCCGCTTGGCATATTGCGATGCAATTCCCGCTGGAAGCGATGCTGTTGGGCATTGTTGGCGGTCTAGCTGGCATGGCTGTGGGCGCACTGATTGCAGCAGTGCTCGCGATGCTCTTGGGCTGGCCATTCATGTTGCCGTGGACTGTGATGCTTGTGCCCGTGGTAGGCGCAATGGTTGGCGCCGTGGGCGGCTGTGTGCCCGCTATACAGGCGACACGCATCAATCCGGCGGAATTATTGCGCAGCACCTGATATGCGGGCACACTGCCAGCTCAGCTCACTCAGACTCATTCAGCCCACTCAGACCCGTTCAGTCCGATCAGTCCGATCAGTACATCAGCACCGCGAGGCGGCGACGCGCACGACCCAGGCGTTCATCGGTGGGCTCGGGAATCGAGAAATACTCGACCAGACGCTCACGCACGGGTTCGATATCGGCCTTGTGTGTGGCGACGAAGTCCAGCAGACGGTCAAATGCGTCCTGGATTTGTCCGCCAATCATGTCCACGTCGGCGACGGCAAGTTGTGCGGCCACATCATCCGGGTTGTCGGCTGCGGCCTTGCGTACCTCGCGCACATCGGCCTGTGCTGAACGCTGCAACAAGCGCGCTTTGGCCAGCTCACGCTTGGCCAGCGCATCGGCTGGATCAGCCTCAAGCACCTTCTCATAGGCGGCCACAGCGCCTGCATAATCGCCTTCCTGGGCCAAACGGTGGGCTTCAGCATGGGCGGCTGGCACGGCAGGTTCGCCAGCTGCAGCATCTTGCGCTATCCCAGTAGCGCCGGACTCCATGTACGGTGCTGTGCCATTGACGCCGGCTTGGCGCGCCACATCGATCAGCTGTGGGATGACCTGTCCTGTGATCTGCTGCAGCTCCTTAGGGCTCGGCAGGCCTTCAATGATCGGCATCGGACGGCCGCCAATCAGCGCGAACAGCGCGGGTGCTCCCTGAATTTGGAACGCCTGTCCAATCTCCGGACTTGTGGCAATATCGATGCGCGCAAGCTGCACTTGGCCGTGCAACGCGTCCACAGCGTCAGACAGCGCCTTGGCCATCGGGAACAGACGGTCGTCAGTGGGAATCCAGAAGAACACGACAATCGGCCACGATGCGCTGTTCGTGACCATCGACTGCATCGTGTTCGTGTCCACGTCAATCACGTAACCGCCTGCCGACGGCGCGCCGCCAGCCTCCCCCGGCTCAGCCGCCACGCGATGCTTGATCGCTTCCAGATCCACCGCTCCGGCCAAATTGATACCTGGACGAATGGGTTCATTCGCTGCCATGACTTACCTTCTTTCACACTGGCTTTCCACAGCCTGGTTTCCAACGTATTCAACTACGTTCAAACGCGCACAATTCCCGCCATAATCAATTCTCGCCGCGCTCAATTTCCGGAGCACCCAATTCACGGGCTCTCCTAGCGAACTGTTACAGCGCTTCCACCTTGATTGGCTGACGTTCGGCACCCATCGCCGTCACGACACGCTCGGCGCCCTCAGCGCTTGACTTTGGCGGAATGTAGAGCGCCACCACATTGACGTACGTGACTTTCATCGTGCTCGTCGGCTTGCCGTCGCCGAACAGCGCCTTCTCCGATTCGGATGCAGGCTGGGACTCACGTCCCTCGCCCGCCTGTCGCGTCCACTCCGAGTTGATTTGCGCAACGACGAGGTCGCCGCCATCCGCCGACCGCATGACGCGCAGCTCGCCGTCCACGGGTGTGAACGTTTGGTTTTGCGTACCTTTGTTACGTTCCATGCCCTGCTGCACAGTCTGCTGCAGCTGGCCGAGTTCCTGGCGGAAATAATCGTCGGCGAACTCGCCGGCATATGCGCTCTTGTCGCCGTTTTGCAGCACGTCAGCATAGCGTTGCACAGCTTCTTTCGGCGTCATCAGCAGGCCGCTGTCATCTTGCGTGCCATTCTGCGCGCCAATGGTCGGAATCGCGAACTTCGGCAGTTTGACGCCTTGGAACAGGCGCGCCACACCCCAGAGCTTATAGTTCGTACGCGCACTGTCTTGCGTGAACACGAGAAGACGCTTCGATTGCTGGTCGTCCGTCGTCTTCGTGATCGTGAACACCGACCGCGGCCAACCATTGTCCGTAGGGATCACAGTTTGTGTGATGTCGGTAGGAATCTTCGTTTTGGGATCGAGATTGTTCGTTTTTTCCGCAATCTCGATTTCGCTCGTGCGAATTTGCAGTTCGGGTCCCGTCATGGCCTGGGCAAGGTTCACGAGGTTTTTCGAGTCGTTGATGCGTTCAATGACCGTCATCAACTTCGTGCGCATGGCATCTTCCTGCTCGACTGTCAAGTCCGGGATGGCTTGCGTGTCGGTACTCGCCTGCGTGGTCTTGGGCAGCTCACCCTCGCAGGCCGCGAGCGAGATTCCCATGGCCAGCACGGCCCCGACAGCCGCCAAACGTGTCATCGTGCGTTTCATCGCGCCGTTCATCGTTCGTCCTCTTCCTCGCGTTCGGCTTGCTCTTCGTCATGTTCTGATGTTGATTTCTCGTCTTGCGACGTAGCCTGCTCAGCCTCTGTAGGCCCATCACTCTCGTCCTGCTGAGTGCCTTCCTCAGTGGAAGCATCCTCGTCAGGCTCTTGCTGATCGTGCTCATCGGCTTGTGCAATGTCAGCATTGTCGTCACCAACATTGTCATCAGCAGCGCCATTGTCGCCATCAGCGCTGAGCTCTGCCGTGGTACCGTCTGCTGCGCTATCATCTTCGACGCTGTCGGCTGCAGTGCTGTCATCTGCAGTGTTGTCATCTGCAGTGTTGTCACCGTCAGCATTGTCATTGTCAGCAGTGTCATCAGCATCATTGTCGGCTTCAGTGCTGTTGCCTTCAGCGACGCTGTTATCTTCAGCATTGCCGTCTTCGACGCCATCACTTTCCGTATTGGCATCATCCGCAGCATCCTGAACTCCAGATGCAGCGTCATGCTGATCGTATTGATCGAGCTCATCGTGAGGCTCATTGACACTCACGGGTGCCAGTTCGCCTGTTGGCGCCTCAGGAAGCTCCACATGCTCCTCGCGTGCGAGACGCGCAAAATAGGCTTGCAGCTCATCGGGAGAAATCACAGCCGTTTCTTCCTCAGGCACTTCGGCGCCATCCATCGCATTCACGACGGACGTGGCGCCCACCGTGGCAGCGGCAGCCGCATCAGCGACCATGTTGCGATTGCTCGGATCGACAATCGCCGGCGACGACGGCTTCTCAGCTTTGGCATGACGACGGTGGCCCTTCGCAGGGTCACGCGGCTTGCGCTTCAAGCTGCGTCCCACCGTCTTGAAGGTACCGGCCACAGCTTCGCCAACGCTGACTTCATCGTCATCGCCATGCACCACATGACGAATTTTCTGGAACGTGGAAGCGTCGTCATCCATGCCGTCCAGCCCCATTGCCTTGCGACGGCGTGCAGGCTCCAGGGCAAACACCGACGCACACAGCACAGCCAGAATCGCACATAATCCTGCAGCGAAATAGAACGGCATCGCAAAATCAGGCACCTGCTGGCGGTCCCATTCCATTGTGACAGTGGAAGCAGGATCCGTGGCACCAAGATCGATCAGCGCCACGAGTGGCGTATTGACCATATCTTTGAGCGACAGACGGGCTTGGCCGACTGTACACACATGTTCACGCCACATGTCGGAGTCGCCGAACTCCACGTCATTGCCACTCGGGCTTGCTGTGCCATGGGCCTGTTGGTCAACGGTCGACAGTTGCGTCCAAGAATCCAGACCCGTCACACGCACATACGGGTGGCCTTCAACCCATCCCGCCGCGTCCTTTTGCGTGCCGACGGCCATGCAGACGTCCGCTTGCGTGTTTGAAGGCAGCACGGATACTGTCACATCTTTGTCAACAGATCCCAATACGCCTGAATCGACCATGATGTATTGCGTTTTCTGAACATGCGCGGAGGCTTCGATATGCCGCGATGGTTTCCAGATCGTGGCGTTGAGCACACCGAACACTATGAAGCATACGGCCAACAGACCGAAAATCGGTGTGACGATGCCGCGCATGATTTTGGCATGGCGCGTGGGCTCGTGTGGCCGCTGTGCAGTCTTGGTTTTTTCCGATGTTTCACTCATATTGTCAATATTCTACAGTCCCCTCACAAACCTCCACGTTTTCTCCGCCATAAATCAAGCTGGCAGGTTAATCTGAAAGGTATGCATACACAACCAACACGTCGCCGCAACACTCTGGGCATGCGCATCGCAGCAGCCGCCACAGCGCTTATCGCCTGTGTGTCCATGTCTGCCTGCGGTTCTTCTGATAACGCTTCCCAACCCAATTCAGCCATTCCCGGCGTCACCGCCAAGCAAATCGCCGGTGTCACGGCCACGGGAGAGCCAGGCAAGAAGCCGACGATCTCGTTCAAGACGCCACTGAATGTGGAAGACAACTCGTATGTCATCCTGCAAGAAGGCAATGGCGAAGCCATCAAGGATGGCGACCGCATCTGCATGCAGGGCATTACCATCAATACCAAAGACGGCACTGAGATATCGGACACTTGGGCCACCAACAAGCCTGATTGCTCAGCTGTAGTCACCAAGAGTTTCATGGGGGAAGAAAAATACAACATCTTCAAGAGCATGAAGATCAATGGCACTGTGGCATTCGGCTCGAACGACCAGTCGAGTGCATCCAGCACTGGCTCGACGGGTGCCTCTTACCTGTGGGTGGTGACGGTAATTTCGCAGTCCAAGGATTTGACGAAGGCCGAAGGCAAGAAGGTCGCTGACATTCCTGCCGACTTGCCAACCGTGACGAATGCGGCTGATGGCAAGCCATCCATCGACATGCATGGCTACAAGGGTTCCGACAAGCTCGTCTCTCAGACGTTGATTGAAGGCACTGGCCCCAAGTGCGAAGAAGGCGACTACGCCGTAGTCAAGTACACAGGCTGGCTGCTCGATGGCACGCAATTCGATTCGAACTGGGACAGCGGCTCTACGTTTACGGCACCGTTGTTCAGTTCAAGCTCGGGCGGCGTGATCAAGGGTTGGCAGCAGGGCCTGCAAGGCCACACGGTCGGCTCTGAAGTGCTGCTCGTCATCCCGCCCGATCTGGGCTATGGCGATCAAGCGGCAGGATCAATCCCGGCAAACAGCACACTCGTGTTCGTCGTCGACATTCTGGCCAAGTTCTGAGTGAACAACATCTGCCGGCCCTGATTGCGCCAACCGCATAGGGCCGCAGCAGCTACATCACTGTTGCGCGGCGTTGAGGATGACTCAAGCGCTGATTTGACTCGACAGTCGAATCAGAACAGCTTGAGCGAATCGTCCTCGACGCCGCGCATTTCGTCATAATCAAGCAACAAGCATTCAAACCCGCGGTCCTGCGCCAGCACACGCGCTTGAGGACTGATGGTCTGTGCGGCAAAGATGCCACGCACAGGAGCCAACAGCGGATCACGGTTCAACAGTTCGCAATAGCGCGTCAACTGTTCCACACCATCAATGCCACCATGACGCTTGATTTCAATGGCCACATGCGTGCCTTCAGCGTCCACAGCCATGATGTCCACAGGACCGATCGCCGTCGGATATTCGCGGCGAACCAAGCGCGCGCCTTCACCAATGCGTTCAATCTGTTCGGCCAAATACCGCTGCAAATGGTCTTCCACGCCATCCTTGACGAGCCCCGGATCTTCGCCCAGTTCGAACGTGTCATCGGCATAGATGTGTTGGAACGTCACCTCGAGTACGTCAGAAGTCTTATCAGAAGAAGCCCGAATGATCTTCTCGGGAGCGGGAGTATCGGGGTCGTCGTCGGCCCGATCGGGCGTGATGTCGCGCACGGTGCAGGGAGCCGCCAACCAATTGAGCGGCTTGTAGGAACCCAACTCGGAGAAAATAAGCAGGGAGTTGTCGGCCTTGACGAGAATGACACGCTTAGCCAGCGGCAGGGAGGCCTGAAGACGGCCCGTGTATTCGGCACTGCAGTCCGCAACGATGATTCGCATGCGCCCCACCCTAGCGCAGAGTATGAAAAACGCGAACACCAACCCGGCGCACCTGACAGCGCAAGAAACGCACGAGCAGCCAAAACCGGTACGCTTTGCATGAACAGCGCTCATACAACAGCAGGGACATGCCTGACGCATGCCCCTGCTGAAAGTGAACGGTCAACGCACTGACGTTGATTATCCGATGCCCGATTCATCAAGCTTCTGATTCGAGATGCTGCGGGCGCTCTCAATGACAACCGTGAGTTTGTTCGAGTCGAACGAGATGAAGCCGTCAGTGACCTCGAACGAGTGCCGGGCACCCGAGGGGTCCACGACCACCAAATCACCTTCACGAATCACGGTCAGGACGGGCTCGTGGCCCGGCAGGATGCCCATGCCGCCTGAATACGCAGGAATCGTCACGGACTTGGCATCGCCGCTCCAGACCGGGTGGTCCGAGGCGACGATGTTTACATGCATCGTCGCGTCAGCCATCACTCACCCAGTTCCTTCTGCATGTCGTGCCACTTGCGTTCGAGATCGTCGATACCGCCGATACCCGAGAACGCCTGTTCCGGCACGTTGTCGTAGTAGCCGTCGCAAATGCGAGTGAACGCCTCGATCGTCTCCTCAGCCGGCACGTACGAACCCTCAACGCCCGTGAACTTCTGGGCGACGTAGAAGTTCTGACCGAGGAACTGCTCGATCTTACGCGCGCGGTTCACGGTCGTCTTGTCTTCCTCACCGAGCTCGTCAATACCAATCAGGGCGATGATGTCTTGCAGCTCCTTGTTGCGCTGCAGAATCGCCTTGACACGGTTGGCGCACTCGTAATGAGCCTGACCCACGTAACGCGGGTCAAGGATTCGCGACGTGGAGCTCAACGGATCGACAGCCGGGTAAATACCCTTCGACGCGATGTCACGCGACAGCTCGGTCGTAGCGTCCAAATGGGCGAACGTCGTGGCCGGGGCCGGATCGGTGTAATCATCAGCAGGCACATAAATAGCCTGCAGTGACGTGATCGAGTGGCCACGCGTCGACGTGATGCGCTCCTGCAAAGCACCCATCTCGTCAGCCAAGTTCGGCTGGTAACCCACAGCGGAAGGCATACGGCCCAGCAATGTGGACACCTCGGAACCTGCCTGCGTGAAGCGGAAGATGTTGTCGATGAACAACAGCACGTCCTGGTTCTCAACGTCACGGAAGTACTCAGCCATCGTCAGAGCCGTCAACGGCACACGCAGACGCGTACCAGGCTGCTCATCCATCTGGCCGAAGACGAGTGCCGTCTTCTCCAGCACGCCGGCTTCTTCCATTTCGCCAATCAGGTCGTTGCCCTCACGCGTGCGCTCGCCAACGCCGGCGAACACGGAGACGCCGCCGTGGTTCTGGGCCACGCGCTGGATCATCTCCTGAATCAGCACGGTCTTGCCGACGCCAGCGCCACCGAACAGACCGATCTTGCCGCCCTGCACATACGGTGTCAGCAAATCGATGACCTTGATGCCCGTTTCGAACATCTGCGTCTTCGATTCGAGCTGGTCGAATGCCGGAGGGTTGCGGTGGATTGGCCAACGCTCGGTGATCTCGATGTGCTCGCCGGGCTTCTTGTTGAGGATGTGACCGGCCACGTCGAACACATGTCCCTTCGTCACATCGCCAACCGGCACCTCGATCGGGCCGCCCGTGTCGTGCACCACAGCGCCACGCACGAGGCCGTCAGTGGCCTTCAGTGCCACAGTACGGGCCGTGGAATCACCCAAGTGCTGTTCCACTTCCAACGTGATGACAGTGTTGGTGGTTTCGCCTTCTTCATGCGCGCCCGTGGCGTCAAGTTCCACGGTCAATGCGTTGTAGATATCCGGCATGTGGCCGACGGGGAACTCCACGTCGATAACGGAGCCCTGGATACGCGTGACGCGACCCACCACAGGTTCCGCGGACTGCTGGGCTTGCGCCGGGGCTTTGGTTACTTGTTCAGCCATTGCGTCCTACTCTTCCTTGTTGCTCAGTGCATCGGCACTGCCGATGATTTCGGTAAGTTCCTGGGTGATGGACGCCTGGCGCGAAGCGTTGAGCTTACGGGTCAGGTCCTCAATCAGGTTACGTGCGTTCTCCGTGGCAGTGTGCATGGCGTTCTGACGGCAAGCCACTTCCGACGCGGCCGCTTCCAGCAGGCATTCGTGGATACGTGAACGCACATACTTCGGCATGACCACATCGAGCACCTCTTCGAGGCTCGGCTCGAACGCGTAGAGCGGCATGGCCGATTCCGCCTGCTCGCTCGTCGTGGGGCCGGCCTCCTCGTGTTCCATCTGCACGATTTCCACGGGCAGCATGCGCAGCACGCGCACCTTCTGCACCACCATGTTGATGAACTCGGTGTACACGATGTACAGCTCGGAGACGCCGCCTTCCTCCTCGGGCTTCATGTAGGCATCCATGAGCGCACGCGAGATGGCATCCGCGACCTCGACGCCCGGCTTCTCGGTATCGCCTTCCCAAGTCTGGGCAAGGTCGTAGTTGCGGTATTTGTAATACGTCACACCACGGCGGCCGTACACATACAACTGCGGCTTCTTGCCCTTCGCTTCGAGACGGTTGAGTAGGTCCTCGGTCTCACGCAGGATCGACGACGTGTACGCACCCGCCATACCGCGATCCGCCGTCAAGGACAACACTGCAACCTGCGGGTTGTCTTCGTTGGACTTGGCGATCGGATGCGTGATATGCGTGTGCGCCACGAGCGTCTGGACGGCATCGAAAATCGCATCAGTGTAGGGCTTCGCGTTCAGTGCCACTTCACGTGCCTGAGCGATGTGCGAAGCCGCGATCATCTCCTGGGCGTTGAAGATCTTCTCCAACGAACCTGTGGAGGCGATCCTGCTCTTCAATGCGAGTTGCGATCCCATAGGTCACTTCTTTTCTTGGGTCTTCTTCGAGGCCTTGGCGTTCTTGGCCACGATTTGTTCCTGGTCCACGGGCGTGACGGCCGGAGCCGCAGGCTTGCGCGTGATCAGCGGCTGGCCGGCCTTCGTCACATAGGAGTCACGGAACGCTTCAACAGCCTTCTCCAGCTCAGCCTCAGTGGCTGCGGAGAACTCGCCGGTGTCACGGATCGTATCCATGACCTTCGTCTCGTTGGCCACATAGTCGAGCAGACCATGCTCAAACGGCAGCACTTCGGAAAGCGGCAGATCGTCGAACTTGCCATGCGTGCCGGCCCAGATGGACACGACTTCCTGCTCGTTCGAATACGGCGAGAACTGCGGCTGGCGCAGCAGCTCGGTCAAATGCGAGCCGCGGTTGAGCTGGTTCTTCGATGCCGCATCCAAATCCGAGGCGAACATGGCGAACGATTCCAACGAACGGTAGCGTGCCAGCGAAATCTTGAGCGTGCCCGAAACCTTCTTCAACGCCTTGGTCTGGGCGGCGCCACCGACTCGCGACACCGAAATGCCCACGTCCACTGCAGGACGCTGGCCGGCGTTGAACAAATCGGACTGCAAGAAGATCTGGCCATCGGTAATCGAGATCACGTTGGTCGGGATGTAGGCGGACACGTCGTTGGCCTTCGTCTCCACAATCGGCAGACCCGTCATCGAACCGCCACCCAGGTCGTCGGATACGCGGGCGCAGCGTTCAAGCAGACGCGAATGCAGATAGAACACGTCGCCAGGGTACGCTTCACGCCCCGGCGGACGACGCAGCAGCAGCGAGATTGAACGGTAGGCTTCGGCCTGCTTGGACAAATCATCAAACACGATGAGCACGTCCTTGCCGTTGTACATCCAATGCTGGCCGATTGCCGAACCCGTGTATGGGGCGATGTACTTGAAGCCTGCGGAATCCGATGCCGGGGATGCCACGATTGTCGTGTATTCCATGGCACCGGCCTCTTCAAGGCTCTGGCGCACGGAAGCGATTGTCGAACCCTTCTGGCCGATGGCCACATAGATGCAGCGCACCTGCTTCTTCGGGTCGCCCGATTCCCAGTTCTTCTTCTGGTTGATGATCGTGTCGATCGCGATGGCCGTCTTGCCGGTCTGGCGGTCGCCGATGATGAGCTGACGCTGGCCGCGGCCGATAGGCGTCATGGCGTCGATAGCTTTGAGGCCAGTCGACAACGGTTCATCAACGGGATGACGATGCATCACGTCGGGGGCCTGCGCTTCGAGGATACGGCGTCCTTCACTCTTGATTTCGCCGAGTCCGTCAATGGGGTTGCCCAGCGGGTCCACCACGCGGCCGAGGAATCCGTCGCCGACCGGCACGGAAAGCACCTCGCCCGTACGACGGACCTCCTGGCCTTCCTCAATGCCGGCAAAATCGCCGAGGATCACCACGCCGATCTCACGGGCATCCAGGTTGAATGCCAGGCCAAGCGTGCCGTCCTCAAAGGTCAGCAGCTCATTGGCCATGCAACCAGGCAGTCCCGTCACATGCGCGATGCCGTCGCCGGCCGTGGCGACATGGCCGACTTCAGCGGTCGGCGTGTCGGACGGCTTGTATGAGTCCACAAACTCATTGAGCGCCTCGCGTATGGTGGCGGGATCAATGGTCAAATCTGCCATGATCACTCCTTATTGTTGGTTCAAAATTCAGTGCGGTTCCTTGAGCGCTTCTGATATTGCGTTATCGCTTATCGCGTGCATCCGGCGTGGGCGGGCTTTGGGGGTTGCGGCTCACGCGGGTATGCCATCAGAAGCTAGGAGCCATGTTCGCCATGCGTTTCAAGTTCTCGAGCTGTGCCACAACGGTGCGGTCAGTGACCGAGTCGCCGACTTGCACGCGCATGCCGCCAAGCACGGACGGGTCCACCACACAATGGATGTGCACCGGGTGTCCAAGCTGCTTGCTGTAGACGGCAATCAGACGCTGGATCTGCGCATCGCTCATCGCGGTGGCCGTGGTCACAGTGACCATCGACTCACCCATGTGACGAGAGAACTTGGAAATCAGCCATTGCAGCGTTTCCACATAGCGGCGTTTGCGCGGATTGAGCGCAATGTGGTCGGCAAGCTTCATCGTGATCGGATCAAACTGCGCATCGCCAATGAGCTTATGCAACAGTTCCACACGGGCCTGCGGTGCCACACCATTGGTTTCAGACAGTCGCGACCGCACCACAGGAAGGTTGAGCAGTGCGGACTGCAGTTGTGCGAGCTCAATCGAGACTTGCAGCGTCTTGCCTTCGGAATCGGCCTCATACATGATGGCATCCACACCGAAGTCCTCCACGGCATTGTCAATGTCGTAAGCACGGCTCCAAGCGCGCGACACGAGGTCATCCATGATGGCCACGGTAATCGGCAGCGCATTGTCACCCAACAGCTTGCGAACAAGACTTTGCTTGTCTTCGGTGGGACGACCGGGATCGGTCATGGCTCGCTGCAGACGCGGATTGGCATCCAAGATGCCGCAGACCACAAACATCTGATCGGCAAGTTGGCCCGCATCGCCGCCCATGGCTTTCAGTTTGGACGCCATGAGGTCACGCGAACTGCGGTCTGCAAGGCGTGAAGCTTCTCCTCGCATCGTTCACCTCCCTTCTTGTAGGGCTGTTCGGGCCTTGGCTCCCGTTAGTGCCGGGATTGTCGCCATCGGCCTCATTTGCCTTGACCAGCGGTAGCAATGCCGTCGATCTGCTTGTCAATCATGTCCTGCTGGACTGCCGCATCGGTCAAATCGCGCTGCAGAATGCCTGCGGCCAGACGCACAGCGTCCTGGTTGATTTGCGCCTTGACCTCAACAAGGGCCTTTTGCTTCATCGCTTCAATTGAACGATTGGCGTTCTCGGTAATCTGTGCGGCCTCGGTGGCTGCACGAGTACGCGCTTCGGCAATGATGCGAGCGGCTTCAGCGTCAGCGTTGTCACGCTTCTTGGATGCGTCGATGCGAGCTTCGGCCAGCTTGGCTTCAAACTCTTTCTTCATCTCGTCAGCATCGCGCTGGGCCTGCTCGGCCTTGGCCATGCCGCCTTTGATCTTTTCGGCACGCTCATCGAACACGGCCTGGAACTTCGGCAGGAAGAACTTGTAGAAGAACAAGGCGACGATGATCAGGATGATCAACGACCAGACGATGTCATAGACCTTCGGAATAAACAGGTCCACGCCACTCTCTGCAAGAGTCACCATAACGTCCTCCTCCTTTCATGTTCTTGGAACATCTGCGTTCGGTCTGCTGGAAATTGCAGCGACCGTCACGAGAAGATGAACGCAGCGACGAAGCCGAGGAGGGCCAACACCTCGACGAACGCCAGACCAAGGAACATGAGGGTCTGCAGACGGCCGCCGAGCTCAGGCTGGCGAGCCGTGCCTTCAATCGTCTTGCCGATCAGGATGCCCAGACCGATGCCAGGGCCGATGGCGGCGAGGCCGTAGCCGACGACATTCAGATTGCCAGCAACCTCAGCGAGGGTAACGATATCCATGGTTGTTTCCTTTCTGGTCATTGCTTGGGCCGAACTCGGTCCTAACAACAAATCTTCAAATCTTGAAATCTTATGGGTGGTATGGGCTGTATAGGTTGATCATGCACAGTCACGCACGGTGCAACTTCAGTCGAGTTCCGGATAGCTCATGTTGATGTATGCCGTGGTCAGGATTGCGAAGATGTATGCCTGAAGGCAGCCGACCAACACCTCGAACAGATACATGAACATGCTGGCCGCAAACGTGATGACACCAAATCCCATCATCCAGTTATGCAGCTCGATCAGGAAGTACTGCGTAGCCGACAGGCACAGCGCCAAAATCAAATGGCCCGACACCATGTTGGCGAAAAGTCGGATTGTCAGCGAGAACGGACGGATCACGAGCAGTTCAAGGAACTGGATTGGGGCCAACAGAATGTAGACAGGCCACGGCACACCAGCCGGGAACATCTCGTCCTTGAGGAACTTGCCCAAGCCCTTCTCACGAATGCCAGCGATCCAATACTGGCAGAAGCACCACATTGCAAAAACCAACGGCAACGTGATTGTGGCCGAAGCGGCAATGTTGAAGCCTGGGATTTCACCACACAAATTGAAGACGAGCAATGTGAGGAACACTGTCGTGATCATCGGCACATAGCGCTTACCGCGCACCTCGCCCATGACTTGGTAGACGATGCTGTTCTTGACAAAGTCGACGACCCATTCAATCGCGCCTTGCCAGCGTCCTGGCACCACCTTGGCCCGGGCAGCCGTGATGCCCAATACCAACAGCATGATGATTGTGGCGAGGATGCGCACAAAAATGATGCGGTTGATGGCAAACGGCGTGCCTTGGAACAGAATCTCGGGAGGCAGGAAGTCCTGCACGCTCGGCATCTCCATCGTCGCCTCCGCGAGTGTCACGGCACCACCACCGAAACCACCAATCATGCATGCCTCCTAAACAGTCTCTCTAGTCAGCCGCTTTACAGCCGGACCTACGCTAAGCGCTCCATGTGTCGGTTCGGTTATCTGCTCTTTACGAACTCGGTCTCATTCTAGAACTGTGACCAGCCCAGTTTCAGGCTAGTGCATGTCCTCAAGCGATGCCTATCGCAAAAGCATGAACCCCCGTATGAGCGACGCATTGCACGCGCATCACAGGGGATTCCACAAACAGCTCACTGGATTATCAGCCCGCTTGTGGACAACCTTTGACGTATCCCATCGGCGTGTCGCATTGTTCACAACAGCGGCACGCTATGGACGCCGGCGCCGGTCCACGGGTTTACGCCTCGGTCTCGCCATTACTGTGGAAAAACGTTTCATCAGTTCGCTTCGGGGGGAATAATCCCATATTCACACGCACCAAACGGAACATAATTGTCCAAGCGCGGGGACTCGGGAGCGTGACGGACGGAACGGTCGGTGCCGAGTTTGCCTGCGGCACGAAGCTGAGGAACGCGCGCCAAATCGTAGGGGGTGGTCTGATACACCCAGTTAATCCAGTTTCGCCACAAGAGATTGGCATGTGCACGCCAAGAAAACAGCGGCTCTATTGACGGATCGTCGTTCGGGTAGTAGTTGACGGGGAACGGCACGTTCGTCAAATGACGGTCCAGATCGCGCCGATACTCCTCGGCCAACGTGTCGCGGCCATATTCCCAGTGCCCGAGCGCGAACACCTCACTGAAGTCGCGCGTGGCGATGAGTCCCGGACCGGCCTGCGGACCCCAAGTCAGGACTTGCAACTCAGGACGGTTGGCAATGTCTTGCTCGTCGACGCCGGCCATACGCGAGTGGGGCTGCAAGCAGATCTCATCGAAACCGTTGGTCAGGAAGCAGTACTCGTCTTGCAGGAACTGTGGGAACACGCCAAACATTTTCGTGTCCAAATCCACCTTGCGCACGCCGTAGCGGGCATGCAGGGCCGCCATCGCACCCCAGCACAGATACATCGTGGAGAACACATGCGTACTGGCCCAGTCGAGGATGCGCAGGAACTCCTGCCAGTAGTCCACGTTCTCAAACGGCAGATGCTCCACGGGCGCGCCCGTGACCACAAGACCGTCGTAACAGTTGTTCTCAAACGATTCCAGCGGCTCGTAGAACTTCACGAGATGGTCAGCGCTGACATGAGTCGACTCGTGGGACGAAGTGCGCATGAAATCGATCTCGGTCTGCAGCGGGCTCTTCGAGATGAGGCGCAGCAGCTGGGTCTCGGTCTCGATTTTCTTGGGCATGAGATTGAGGATGACCATCTTGAGCGGGCGCATGTCCTGCCGCTCGGCGTCACGCTGCTCGAGCGCGAAAATGCGCTCGGAATCGAGGATGTCGCGTGCAGGCAGACCGCTGGGAATCGTAATAGGCATGCTGCCATTATGGCAAGAAGGGGTGGTGTTGTTTGCCAAAGGCCAGATGGCGGAAATCAAGGCGAGAACAGTGGTATGGGCGCATAAAGCGGGAATCGAAGGGGGCCGGGACTCTCGGGGCATGACGGCAGGTTGCACCCCCGCACGCGACACGCCGAGTTGACATGGGTTCAGAACAGCGTATCTTATTGAGATGTTGCTTACAGCGACCGACGCGGGGTGGAGCAGCTCGGTAGCTCGCTGGGCTCATAACCCAGAGGTCCATGGTTCAAATCCATGCCCCGCTACCACTAAGATCGGAAACCACAAGGTTTCCGATCTTTTTTGTTACGTGCCCCTGGCCTATTCCGTGCCCCTGGCCTATTCCGTGCCCCGGGCCCCATTTCCACCGCCGATTAGGGAAACCCACTGCCCCTATCTCTCTCACCTCCCTTGTCTCCCGCCCCTCTCTTATCTCTTGCACCTCTTCCTCATTCCTCACCTCTCGCACCGTTCGCACTTCTCCCACATCCCCTCTCCCCTCTCACATAACCCCTCCTCTCCCTGATCCCTCGCACCGTTCTCACCTCTCTCACATCTCTCGGAGCCTCTCCCTCACATCCACCTGCACAATCCACACCGGGCACGCACCTAGAGGCTACAGCCACAGCACCCAGCCCCCCATCCCCAACCTCATATCCATACCGCATTCGTACCGCGAACGTTCCACCGTGGTACAAACGCGGCACATCTTCGCTCTTTTCAGCCCAATCCGTACCGTCTCCGTACCACCGCGGTACAAACGCAGTACGGATTCCCGCCCATTTTGACCGCGTCTGTACCACCGTGGTACAAACACGTGCATTTTCGACCCGAATCCGTATCGCGAACGTTCCACCGTGGTACAAACGCGGCACATCAACAATCGCAGTTCAGGCGTGACTGATTCCCACGGCTTATCGGATCCAACTTGCACCGCGCAATCTGCTCCGTAATACGCCAAGCAATCCGCTTCGCAGACCGCATCCAGGCCATAAACACACGAACCGGCAGGCATCGATTCTTCTATGAATCGAAATCCTGCCGGTTCATGCAACACACAACCATTTTAAAAGGAGACGGCAACCACACCAACTTCGACACAGACATCATTGTTGTGACGGAATCTTTGCAACTACCATCACGGATTATCCTAGCCTTACTTTCACGCAAAACAGGCTTCTATCTCATAAAATGGTCAATCTCGTAAAAGAGATTCCTTATTATGTTTTGGGCATCTCCCCCAGCTCTTCAATCGCTGACATGAGCTCACTGACCACCGCCTCTCAACGGAAACACACGCGCCGCGGCAACCTTCATCTCGTCGCTACCCCTTCTGATCGCGCACATGAAAACCTGCGAGCGCCATCAGCGACGCGCCAGTCGCCACAAGAATCGCCAGCAACCATAGCACTTCAACAATGCCCGATCCCGTCTGTGCCAATGGTTGAGCGCTTTGTTCCGCGTCAGCCTGAGGTTGTGCGGATTGTTCCGATCTCACCTGTTCACTGGACTTGGTCTGCGTTGTAATGGGTGCCGTGTTACCAACTTCATCCACATCGCTTCGATCACTTTCGTCCGGTCCGTTTTCAACATCAGGCTCCTTGTCGATATCAGGTTCATCCCCGGGCTCCGGCTGCGGTTCAGGTTCCGGCTCGCCTCCCGGTTCCCCTTCATCCCCAGGTTCCGGCTGTGGTTCTGGTTTATCCCCCGGCTCCGGTTCAGCCACAACCGGCCCGTTCACCGCCGCCGTAGCCTCTTTCATCAGCACGTAATACGGCTCGCCTCTGCGCGCAAAGTTCTGTTTGCTTTCAAACAGCAGTACCGAATACTGCAATCCCTCTACCGCAAAACTCACTTCCCCATCGCCTGTCGCTTCCCATTCGAGCGTCAGCTGCTTCGTCGCATCAGCCTCCACAGCGTTCTGTTCCGACTCCCCCACCCATCGAGCAGGTCCACTCAGCTTCACCGTGAACTTGCCGCTGGCAGGACGCTGCCCCGTTTTGGTATACACATCAACAATCACCCGCCCCTGATGGGTTTCCTGATTGAACTGCACGTCGATTGACGCATGGTCGAGCACATTGGCTTGCGCCTCCTGCAATACTTCATCAACTTTCGTGAAGCTTGAGGGAATGGCCGTTGCGACCATACTGCGCAAGTCGACCCACGAGTTGGGGTTCGTGGACGTATCAAACACGTCATGAATAATGATCGCGAGCGCGCTGTGCAGCATCTGCGCTCCCGTCGTTCTCGAGTATTGCGCCAACAACCATCCCACTTGGCGCGCTTCATCCGTGTCGGGCGCAGTGGTCGACGAGACCAATTTGAAATCCGCTTTGTCTTCAAACGATATGCAGTAGTAAGCTTCCCCGTCATCGTCCACAGCGAGTCTGCCGATCATATGTGAGGTTCCGTCAATCACAATCGGCCGGCTCTCCATATAGTTCGGATACACCTGTTGCACGGCCCACGCGTTTGCCGCGCCAATCATCGACACGCCCACCGCGGCGCACGCCGTCACCAACGAGGCGATTGCGCGCCTCGCCACCCGCCATATGTGTTGCGTCCTCATTGCGCACACACGCCGCCAGGATCGTCCTGTGTTGTTTGCCTTTGCGTTCACGACCACTCCCTTCCGCATGAATGACGCCCCATTGCGCCATTCGATTGGCAACTGCCTCCAGAGCCGGCCAACCGCCCTCTCGATTCGCGGACGCCTGCCACGTTACTGCCTGCAGACTGTCACTCTCGAGCTTGGCAAGCATGCATACCCCCGTGCCAGTCAAGGCTGTCATTGTGGAAAACCAAGTCGCCGGGCACGGCTGTGTGGATAACTCGCCACCGCCCTTCCTTCCTCACCCACCCCCGTTATACACATTTTCCGTGCATAACTCACGTCAGCTGGCGGTTATCCCCATGTTGCGCCACATAGTGGTCACTTTCGTTTCCTTTTATTTCCGCCATTTCCCTATGGCCAATCCCTACTACGCATAGCATTGTGGATAACGTAACCGAGATTCATCCACACACCTATGCACAACAGTGGATTGCCGTGATACCAACGATTAGCGCATCCCTCCCCGAGTGTGCCTGCTGCGCGCGAGGCCACCAGAACCATCACGCTTGCCACACCATGCAACCCGTTGCCCAAAAAGTTCAAATATTTCCCAATGTGGCGGAGTTGCAACACTTGCCCCCTACAATATGTGCCTATGGTAGATACAACACCAACAACTAACGAAGTGACGGAGGTTGGCCGTCACGATTCCGCTTCCGCCACCTCGAGCGTAGCCGAGGTTTCCGCCGCTCAAGCAGCGACCAAGTCCAAGTCCGCCAAAACCACTTCGCGCACACGCAAGACCACCAGGTCCACAAGCGCCACCACGGCGCCGGAACCCGGCGTGTTCGGCCGCATCGCCGTGCTCAACGTGGCTCCTTATGCTGAAAACGGCATGTTCCCCGCTCGCGTGGCACTCGGCGAACCGTTTACGGTCAGCGCCCAGGTCGTCGCTGATGGCGATGCCATCATCGGCGCCACAGCAGTACTCAGCACAGCGCGAGGCAAAATCTTGCAGTCGGTGCCGATGACCTGCACCGATGCCGACACGGCAACATTCACCGCCATGCTGCAGGCTGGAGAGCCGTCCGCATGCAAGCCGTGGGACGATGAATTCGCCACGCTCAAGCGTCAACTCGGCGCCCATACCCTCACGATTGAAGGTTGGAGCGACCCGTATGCCACATGGCTGCGCGAAACTGAAAAACCAGCTGACATCGTGTCCAACACAGTGCTTGACGCCGGCGTGGAACTGTTGACGCGTTGGTCCAAGACGAAGGAAACCAAACTCAATGCCGCACAGAAGAAAGAACTGACGGCAGCCGCCAAGCAGCTCGCCGACACGACTCTCTCGTTTGAGGAGCGCCTGGCCGCCGCCACAGCCGATGCGATTCAGCAGCTACATCTGTCGAATCCGCTGCGTGATGACGTTGCTACAAGTCACCCGTGCCCGCTGCGCGTGGAGCGCTCCGAGTCGAGCTTCTCCTCGTGGTACGCGTTCTTCCCGAAGTCGGAAGGCGCCACTTCCAATGGCGACGGCACGATCACCCCCGGTACATTGAGCTCGTCCACAAGCGGTTTGCAACGAGCGAAGGCCGAAGGTTTCACGATTGTGCATCTGCCCGCATTCATACCCACGAACCCCACGAGCGAAGCCTCCAATTTGGCCGATCCCGACAACGAGTCGGAATCGGCGGCATTGCAGACGTTCTGCACAAAGGCTCATGACCTGGGTCTCGAAGTCGCCCTCGACATCACTCCTGGCGCCAAGGACACCGACAAAGACACGACCCGTCAGCTCCTGGCTTGGGCTGATGCTGGCGTGACCGTGTTCCGCGCCGCTAACGCCGCTTGCAAGCCGCTGGGCTTCTGGCAGTCCGTGATTGCAGCCGTGACCAAAAAGCATGCGGGCGTGCTGTTCCTGGCGGAAGACCATACGCATCCCGCCGCCATGCGCGCGCTGGGCTACGCCGGATTCACGCAGTCCGATTGCCAATTCCCGTGGCGCAACACCAAGCAAGAGCTCGACGCTTATTTGGCGCAAACCAACGGCGAAACCGGATTCTATGAGCACCGCTCCTTCTGGCCGGCGTCGCATGTGATCATGACTGATTACCTGCGTGACAACGGCGTGACCGGCTTCGCAATTCGCGCCGTACTGGCCGCCATGGGATCGGCAAGCTGGGGCATCACCGCCGGCTATGAGCTGGTTGAAAACCTGCAGCGTGAAGGCACTGAGGCTCCCGTCATCGACGAAACCGAACAGGCTGTGGCACGCGACTGGTCGAAGGCTGAAGACAAGGGCATCGCCGAACTCGTCACCTCGCTCAACCGCATCCGTGCCGAGCACCCGTCGTTGCACAGCTATCACACGTTGACCGTGCTGCCGACGAACAATGCGTTCATCACGGCGTTCGTACGTCACACGCCGGCCGAGTTCACGGGTACGGGCAAGCCGGACACGCTGATCGTGGTCGTCAACCTGGATACAAACAACGACCAGCCCGCCAACATCCATCTCGACCTCGACCAGCTGGGACTGCCCACCGACCATCCGTTCCAGGTCAAGGACGAGTTGACTGGACACGAGTTCGAGTGGAGCTGGGACAACTACGTGTCGCTGGCTCCGTGGGCTGACGTGGCTCACATCCTGAGCGTGCAGTACTAAACCAACCGCTGCAACACTCACCAGCATCCATCTAGTTAATTTCGCCGCGCCCCACCCCTCGGTAGGGCGCGGCGCGTATTGTGGGGCTCACATAAAGTCCATTGTTTGCGTAAGGAGAACCTAACATGGCAGATACGTTCAACGTGGTCGTGGAAATTCCGCGCGGCTCCAAGAACAAGTATGAAGTCGACCAGGCCTCGGGCCGCGTCTTCCTGGACCGCACGCTGTTCACAGCCATGGGCTACCCCGATGACTACGGCTACATTGACGGCACGCTCGGCGAGGACGGCGATCCGCTGGACGCCCTCGTCATGCTGAGCAACTCGGTGTTCCCGGGCTGCATCGTCGAGTGCCGTGCCGTCGGCCTGTATCACATGGTCGACGAAGAGGGTGGCGACGACAAGATCCTGTGCGTGCCCGCCGACGTGCGCTACGACTCGATCAAGGACATCGACGACGTGGACGACTTCCACAAGGCTGAGATCAAGCACTTCTTCGAGCAGTACAAGGCTCTGGAGCCGGGCAAGGACGTCATGCCGGGCGATTACTGGGCCGACGCCGCCACTGCCGAGAAGGAAATCAAGGCTGCTCGCGAGCGCCTCGCCGCTTCCCTGAAGGCCGAAGAAAAGGCCGACGACAACGACTGATTGCGTTCGAGCCCGTCACAGGAATGTGTCCGCCGCGTTGATAACACTCGCCGCGTTCGCCACCCCCTGACCGGCTCGCCATCTCTCGTTCGCCGCTGCATCACGCTCATCCGTGGTGCAGCGGTTTTTTTATGCGCGTGCGTTTCCTTAGTTTTCCGCGGTTCCCGCTCCCCTGCGCACCTCATTCTTCCGAGCCCTCGTTTTTCCAGTCTCTACTTTCTCTACTTCTTCTGCAGTTCTTGCCTTCACGCCCTTGTTCTCACCCAATCTTTGTTTTCCTGCACCCCTTGCATCCTCGCAGCTCTTGTTCTTCTGCGGCGATATTGCCGCTCCTCACCGTCTGCTTCGAGCTTGACGCCTTATGCTTGGAAGTTACGCAGCCGCAAGGAGGCCGGGATGGAACCATTGTCACAACTTCGCATGCGCGTCGACCTCGATCGCGAGCACCGCATCCAGCAGCATGATGCCATACCGGCCGACGAGCAGGTTCAGGTGCCCGACGACTATTACAACGCGTTCCTGTTTTTCAACATGCAGGCCGCTTGGCTCGAAGGCCATTGTGTGCTAGGCCTCGGCCGCGTCAACGGCCCGATCACCACGTATTCGTTTTACCGGCATGGTTCTGCCGTGCGCGCCCCCGGCAAGGTCGCTGTGATCAAGGATCCCGAGCCGTTCAACCAGATTCAGCAAGCCCAAGGCTGGATTATTCACGGCGCTCCCGGCAATTATTGGAACGAGCATATGGATGCGGCTTTGGCCATGGCGTTCGCTCCCGAATCGTACGACTCGATTCACGCTTACGTGGAACAGTTGTGCGCAAATCCGCCGGCTTACGACCTGCTCGAGTTCAACTGTTATACAGCCGCGCACGACGCGTTGCGTGAGGGAGGCATCGAGCTCGTCACGCGCGGTGACATGGATTACCATACGGTCATTCCGCGCGACGCGTTCATGTATGTCACCGACGTCAAGGGTGCCGTGCGTTTCGGGGACTGGAAATATTGGTTTCCGGTTTGTCCGGCTCCAAAAAATTCATTTCCGATCATCCCCGATGAACCCAAGAGCCGCATCAGTGAATCCGAAGCTGCCAGGGAATAATCGGCGATTGACCATCGGCTTCGTCAGCCCAACAGCACCATACCCAACGCACCCAAACCCACGATGGCGCCCGTGAGCATGACGGGCAGCAGGGCCATGCCAAGCCAAGGCAAATGCACTTGGTTCGGCACCGACACGCTGCGATGCCAAATATAAGCGGCCGCCGCCAACGCGATAGCGGCCACGACCACAATCAGCACAATGATCAGCGTGGCAATGCGCAGCGTCGTCGAGCCATCTTGCTTGGCCATGCCCATGTTTTGCAGCAGCATCGGCAAGAAGCACCAGCCTGAAGCCATGATGCAAGTGACACTGATCGCGATGTCTTTGGACAGATGCTCAATCAGATTCGTGCGGTGTTCACGCGCCATCTGGCGGATGAACGCGACCACGATCAACGCAATCAGCAGCACGCCAACGCCTGCGGCCCATGAGCATGGCAACTGGCTCAGTATGACCGATTGATGCGAGTTCGCGTCGCGCATGTTCATGACATTGCCCATGAACGTGGTCGTCGCACAGAACAATGCCAAGAATCCGGCCACCACGGCAATCGCACGCCCCGACGCATTGACACGGTATGGGCAAGTGAATGCTTCAATGACAATCAGCGCAGCTACGGCCGTAGTCATGAACGTGGTGGCCACCGAGTTGGCGGTCTCGCCTGAACCGAATGGAATCAGCGACAACAACACCAGCACCGCATACGCGATGACTTGCACGAGGATCAGCCAACCATAGGGTTTGCGGTCGGCAGGGCCAGTCACTTCGACCGTTGTCAGTTCCTCGTGCTGCTGCGGGGTGGATGCCATGTGCGTGTTCCTTCCTTGAATCAATAGTTTCCAATCTAGCCCTGTGCCTACACCACGGCATAAGCCGGTTGGGCGCGATGCTCATCAGTATGCGGGGCGGTGATTGGGCGCGCAGGAATCGCCAGGGGGACGCCACGGAAATACCAATGATGAAACTACGGGTCGCAACGGGAAGTGAAAACGATTGCACGACCTCACTCAGTGACCCCCGATAAAAGCTTTTACCACTTGCAAACAGTGGATTTTGCAAGAATGACCACATTCCATACAGGGCATTGGCGAAATACCGCCTCCCCACTACACTGGGTGCACAATGAACCCACAGACCACTGATTGTTTCATATCAGCAAAGGGGACGACGAGTGACTGACCTGACCTTGATGACGTTCGCCAGCAATCCCGCGTCCGTCTTGCCGTCTTTGGCGTTGCTCTCCCACCGCGTGCGTGTGCTGCCGATGGACGCGGCAAGTCTCGTAAAAATGCCGGAAAACACGATTCTTTTTCTCGACGCGCGTGACGATCTGGCCACGGCACGCACGCTGTGCCGGCTGATCCAGGCCTCGGGACTGTCCACGCCGATCATGCTCGTGCTCACTGAAGGCGGGTTCACCGTCGTGACGGCGGAATGGGGCGTGGCCGACGTGATTGTGCACACAGCCTCCCCTGCAGAAGTGGAAGGGCGTCTCAAACTCGTGTCGGAACGTGGAACGACGTTCATGCACTACGCGTCGAACACCGACATGAACGGCGGATCGGAAGACGGGTTGATTCGCTGCGGCGAACTGGTCGTGGACACGAACGGATACACGGCGTCGATGCGCAACCAGCCACTCGACCTGGCGTACAAAGAGTTTGAACTGCTCAAATATCTGGTCCAGCACCCGGGCCGCGTGTTCACGCGCGCACAGCTGTTGCAGGAAGTGTGGGGCTACGACTATTACGGTGGCACGCGTACAGTGGACGTGCATATCCGCCGTTTGCGAGCCAAACTTGGCGGCGAATACGAACATCTGATCGGCACCGTACGCAACGTCGGCTACCGATTCGACCCACCCGAGGGAGAAAGCGACGAATCCTGAATGGCGCGTGAAACGAAGTCGGCACGGCTGGAACGGATGCACAGCGAGTATGCACTGCTCTGCGACGAAATCCCCTACCCCAAATGCGCGCTGAACTTCTCAACGCCGTTCGAACTGCTGATTGCCACGGTGCTCAGCGCCCAATGCACCGACAAACGCGTCAACGAAACCACGCCCGTGCTGTTTGAGGCGTATCCCACAGCCCACGAACTGGCGGCGGCCAACCCGCAAGATGTGGAAGACATCATCCATCCTCTCGGGTTCTTCCGCGCCAAAACCAAGCACATCATCGCACTGTCGCAAGCCATTGTGCACGAGTTCGACGGCGAAGTGCCCGGCACGATGGAACAGCTCGTCACATTGCCCGGAGTCGGGCGCAAAACAGCGAACGTGGTGCTCGGCAACGCGTTCCACGTGCCGGGGTTCCCGGTCGACACGCATGTGATCCGCGTGACGGCCCGGCTGCACTGGCGTGCCAGCTGGAACGACCCCAAAGCCAAACCCGAACTGATTGAACAGGAAATCACGGCTTGCTTCCCGCCCAGCGAATGGACGGATTTGTCTCACCGGCTGATCTTGCACGGCCGTAACGTGTGCAAGGCGAGGAGGCCGCTGTGTGAGCAGTGCCCGCTGAATTTGACGTGCCCAAGTTCGCTGGTGTGAGGTTGCAGCAAGCAGCGCGACGGGCGATGCTGGGAACGGTGCGACAGGCGGTGCTGGGAACGGTGCGACAGGCGGTGCAGAGAACGGCGCAGGGACCGGCAAACGCTGTTCGGGGGGTCTGGCCTGCATACCGGTAGAATGAAGCGCATGAGCAAGAAGGAACAGCAGGGCTGGGGACGTTGGGTCGTGTTCGCCGTGGTCATCGTGGTGCTGGCGGTGTTATGCACGATCGGCGTTTCGATGATGAAGCACAACGCGCCGCGGTCGGGAGTCACCTCCGTGCAATCCGACACCACATTCGTCGTCGGATTGACTGACCATCCTTCCTCACTGGACATCCGCACGAACACGCAATCCTCCGTGGAACAGGCGTTGCTCGCGAACGTGTATGAAACACTGACGCGCCGCGACAACAACAACGCGCTCGTGCCGGGATTGGCCAAGGAATGGGAAGTGTCGGGCGACGGACTGAAGTACACGTTCAAACTCAATGACAACATGCGTTTCGCCACAGGTCGTGACCTGAACTCGAGCGACGTCGTGTGGTCGTTGCAGCAGATCATCACGAACCACTGGCAAGGTGCGGATGCGCTCAGCTGCATCAAATCCGTCGACAATCCCGACGAACTGACCGTCGTGGTCACGCTGAACGAACCGAATGCGGGGTTGTTGCGCTCGCTGTCGGGTCGGGCGGGCATTGTCTACAATTCGGCACAAACCGACATTGATTACGCAGTCAGTGCCTCCGGATCGGGGCCGTTCGTGGTCGAAAGCTACACGAACAACACGATTGTGCTCATGCGCAACAGCCGGTATTGGAGCCGGCCAGCCCAGGCCTCGCAGATTACGCTGCGATATTTTGACAACGAAACCGCACTCGTGGATGCCGTGAGCAATGATGAAGTCAACATGGCGCTGCCCACGCGCGCCTCATCAATCGAAGAAGCGGCGAACAATCCCACATTCAATGTGACCACCGGTGTCAGCGCGCAGCAAATCATTGTGGGCTTCAATAACCAGTCCAAGTCGATTCTCTCGGATGAACAGGTGCGCAAAGCCGCGCGCTATGCCATTGACACGGCGGCCATTGCGCAAACGATGCCCGACGCATACAGCGCGCTGGGAGGTCCGATCGGGCCGCTCGAACCCGGATATCAGGATTTGACGGGACTGTTCCCGCATGACCCGGCCAAATCGCGGCAAATGCTTGGATTCTTCAACGCCGGATATGTGGGCACGGTTGATTTTCTGGTGCCGCCGCGCTACCAGGAGCTCGGCACGATGATCACGCAGCAGCTGCAGGAAGGCGGCTGGTCGGTCAACATGGAAGTGCTCGACGTGGGTTTGCTGCAGTCGCGTGTGGATGAAGGCGATTATGACATGGCGCTCATGCAGCTGACGGGCCAATACACGTACCGCCAGTTCGCCAACGCCGACTCCGTGTTCCATTACACGAACAAGCAGGCGCAAGACGAATATGCCGCCGCGATGCATAGCGTTGATATGAAAACCCTCAACGAGCATCTGTCGGCGTTCGCGCGCACTGTCAGCGAAGATGCGGCCAGCGCATGGCTCTACACGCGCAAGGATTTTGTGATTTCCAAGGCGCGGCTTTCGGGATACCCAACGAATATGACGGCCACGTATCTGCCGCTTGCGGATTTGCGGCGGTAACTGATGGGCGCAAGTGGTGGTGGCCGGGCGCTTGCGGATGGCCGGGGGCAGTTGGCGGGCGGCTGGCAGGCGGCTGCCGGTGGGGGTCCGCTGGCGGGCGGCGAATGACGAGCGGGTGGCCGCCAGCGAGCGGAGAGCGGCGGCCGATGGCTGGCGGCCGACGGCTGGCGGACGGTGGCCATCCACACGTCGCGAAGTCCCGAATCAGCCGCCCTAAAAACGTTGGAATACTGCCGCAAACGGCCACCCGGCCGGCGCTCGCAATGTCAGCTGGGAACCATAGACTAGCTAACTATGACTGATAGCCGCAATATCTCCATTAGTGCGAATCTGACCGCACTTCCAGATCGTGTGAGCGTGGACGGTCTCGAGACCAAGTGGGGCGAGGAATGGGAAACCGACCAGACCTATGCGTTCCATGATTCCCGCGACCGTGACGCCGTGTATTCCATCGATACGCCGCCGCCTACCGTATCGGGCAGCCTGCATGTGGGCCACGTGTTCTCGTATACACATACCGACATCATTGCGCGCTTCAAGCGCATGAACGGGTTCGACGTGTTCTACCCGATGGGCTGGGACGACAACGGCCTGCCAACCGAACGCCGCGTGCAGAACTACTACGGCGTGCGCGTGGACACGTCCCTGAAGTACGATCCCGACTTTGTGCCGCCGTTCGAAGGCACCGAAGGCAAGAAGATCCAGGCCAAGGACCAGGTGCCGATTTCGCGCAAGAACTTCATTGAACTGTGCGAGAAGCTCACGGCCCAAGACGAGAAACTGTTTGAGGCCTTGTGGCGCAAGCTCGGCTTGTCGGTCGACTGGAAGCAGACGTATCACACGATCGGCCAGCATCCGCAGCGTGTGGCCCAGAAGGCGTTCCTGCGCAATCTGGCACGCGGTCAGGCCTATCAGAAGGAAGCGCCGGGCCTGTGGGACGTGACGTTCCAGACGGCCGTGGCCCAGGCCGAGCTCGAATCGCGCGAATATCCGGGCTTCTATCACAAGGTTGCATTCCATTTTGAAGACGGCTCGCCAATCTACATTGAGACGACGCGTCCGGAATTGCTGCCCGCCTGCGTGGCCCTGATCGCCCACCCCGACGACGAGCGCTACCAGCAGTATTTCGGCCAGTTCGTCTACTCGCCGCTGTTCGGCGTCAAGGTGCCCGTGCTCGCCCACCCGGCAGCCGAAAAAGACAAGGGCGCCGGCATCGCCATGTGCTGTACATTCGGCGACATGACCGACGTGGAATGGTGGCGCGACCTGCATCTGCCAACACGTTCAATCATCCAGCGCAACGGCCGCATCATCATGGACATGCCCGACTGGATCACGTCTGAAGAAGGCAAGCGCATCTTTGGCGAGATCGAAGGCAAGACGACGTTCTCGGCACGCAAGATCATCGTGGACGCACTGCGCGAATCGGGTGACCTTGACGGCGAGCCCAAGCCCACGCAGCGTATGACGAACTTCTACGAGAAGGGCGACAAGCCGCTCGAAATCGTGACCTCGCGCCAGTGGTATCTCGAGAACGGCGGCACGAATCCCGAACTCAACGCCAAGCTGATTGAACGCGGCAAGGAACTGAACTTCCATCCCGACTTCATGCGCGTGCGTTACGAAAACTGGGTGCACGGCCTCAACGGCGACTGGCTGATCTCGCGTCAGCGCTTCTTCGGCGTGCCATTCCCGTTGTGGTATCCGCTCGACGCCAACGGCCAGCCCGACTATGAGCATCCGCTGACGCCGTCCGAAGACATCCTGCCGATCGACCCGACCAGCGATGTGCCCGAAGGCTACACCGAAGACCAGCGTGACCAGCCCAACGGCTTCACCGCTGAAAAAGACATCATGGACACGTGGGCCACGTCCTCGCTGACGCCGCAAATCGTCACGCACTGGGCCGAGCCGGGAGAGGCCAACGAAGCGCTGTTCCACGCCACGTTCCCGATGGACTTGCGTCCGCAAGGCCAAGACATCATCCGCACCTGGCTGTTCAGCTCCGTCGACCGCGCCCAGCTTGAGAACAACTGCCTGCCGTGGGCCAACGCTGCGCTGTCGGGCTGGATTCTCGACCCCGACCACAAGAAGATGAGCAAGTCGAAGGGCAACGTTGTGGTGCCCAACGAGCCCATCGAAAAGTATGGTGCCGACGCCGTGCGCTACTGGGCCGCCTGCGCCCGCCTCGGCTTGGACGCCACGTACGACGAAGGCCAGATGAAAATCGGGCGCCGTCTGGCGATCAAGCTGCTCAACGCCACGAAATTCGCACTGGCCATCGGCCGTGAAGACGAGAACCATCACGTCGCCGACGCCGCAAGCACCGTCTGGAATCCCGAGGACGTGACCGAGCCGCTCGACCGCGCCGCCATGGCCAAGATGGCGCTCGTCATCCGCGAAGCCACGCTGTTCCTCGAGAACTACGAGCACTCCAAGGCACTCGAGGTGATCGAAAGCTACTTCTGGCAGTTCTGCGACGACTACATTGAGCTCGTCAAGAACCGCGCTTACGGCACTGAAGACGCCCACGGCAACAAGCCGACCGAAGCCGCCATCAAGTCCGCACGCACGGCCTTGGGCATGGGTCTCGACGCGTTCGCACGCCTGCTCGCGCCGTTCCTGCCCTACGCCACTGAAGAAGTGTGGAGCTGGATGCACGCGGGTGAAGGTTCCGTGCACCGTGCCGCTTGGCCGAAGCCGCTGCCCTATGCTACGGCCGCGTTCCAGGTCTCCCCTGATTTGCTGGCCAACGCGGGTCAGGCTCTCGCCGCACTGCGTGGCATCAAGTCGAAGTCCAAGGTTTCGATGAAGACGCCAATCAAGTCGGTGACGCTTGCTGTCGATCCGCAGGTGCGCGAGTCAATCAAGGCTGCTCTTGGAGATATCGCCCAAGCAGGCCGCGTGATCGGCGATTTCTCGCTCGAGAACGCTTCCACCGTGATCGACCGTCTGCAGTCGGAGGGTCCGCTGCCCGCTGTTTCCGACGCTGTGGAGCAGGTTTCGAACGCCGCGTCCTCCGCGCTCGATACCGTCGCCAACGCCGCTGCGGGTCTCGTCGGCGTGGCCACGTCCGCTGTGACAGGCAACAACGCCGCTTCCGCCGGCAACGATTCCACGGGTTCCGCTGAGACTGTCATCACGGTCACGGCCAGCGAGCTCGGCGAACCGCCGGCTAAGAAGCCCAAGAACTGACGCTGTAAACCGGTTCAGGTCCCGTGCACCACGCGCGGGACCTTTTTTCTTCTGTTTTTCTGTTTGCCTTCTGTCTTCTGTTGTATTTCCGCCAACCCTCGTAAGTTTTCCCACGCCGTTGCCCGCACCCCACGTACCCATGCCCCCCTTCGTCACTGTCCACAATGGCAAACCCATCTGCTCTCCAATGGTTCGGCAAGCTTGTAGACCCCAGAACCTGCCCCAGAGCCGGATCCCGAACCGGAGCCGGACCCAGAACCGCAACCGGAACCGCAGCCCGATCCCGAACACCCTGGCGACAATCCCGACCAGCCAGCTAGCCCCGGCAACAGCGGCCATACCGGCAACACCAGCCCCAGTGGCAACACGAATAGCAGCTCTGGCAGGTATCCCGCAAGTTCCACGGTTCGCTCCCACACGCATTCTTACCCGCGCGCGGCAGCTGCCACAGGAGCCAATATCCTGACCGTCTTGACAATCATGCTTCTGGCTGCCGTTGCAGGCATCATCATGATGGTGGCCAGCATGATCACGCGCAAACGCAAGCGCGACTCAGGCATACCATCCGGCCAGCAGTAACAGCAGCACAAGCTCAATCCGTATTGTGCGCTGACCCCCGCGGCACAACCGCGCTCCATTCCAACGCCCAAACTGCATCTTTCCTGACCAGCCCGGTACGGGAAGACGCAGTTTGGAGGAAGGAAACGCCAATCCCTTGACCAGCCTGGTACGGAAAGATGCAGTTTGGAGGAAGGAAACGTCAATCCCTTGACCAGCCTGGTACGGAAAGATGCAGTTTGGAGGGAGAAAACGTCAATCCCTTGACCAAGCTGGTCAGGAAAGATGCAGTTTCGAACTAGAAAGCGCAGTTTTTCTTACCAGCCTGGTCAGGAAAGACGCAGTTTAGGGAAGAAACGTAAACCACCTGACCAGCCCGGTCAGGAAAAATGCGATCTGGGGGAAGGAAATGTCTCTCCCCTGACCAGCTTGGTCAGGAAAGACGCAGTTTCAGGCTCAAAAACGTAGCTCCGCTTACCAGCCTGGTCAGGAAAACTACAGTTTGGGCAAGAATTCGGCATCAATGGCAAAAGGTGGGGTGGTTTGTGCCAGTTCGGCTCAAACCACCCCACCTTTTTGGTATCACAGTCGCTATCACGCTCGGTATCGCGCCCGCCATCACGCCCCGCCTCGCTCCGGCCCAACACTCCTGCGCGAGCCGACCGTTCAGCCCGGGCGTTCAGTCCAGCTGTTCAGCCCGACTGTTCAGCGGGTATCAAGCAAAAATGTCGAGCACGCCCGGATCGTCGCCGGCGTCTGCGATACGCTGGTGGCGCTTTTTGGCTTCGGTGACCACAAATTCGCGATACATTTCGGCAATGTCTGGGTCCAGCCCCGCGTCCGCGGCAAGACGACGCAACCGTTCCATCTGGAAATCCTCGCGCTTGTAGTCCGCCGGTGCGAATCCGGCGCGCGCTTTGAGCAGACCGACTTGGGCTGTGTATTTGAACCGTTCGGCAAGCAACGCAATTATGGCCATGTCAACGTTGTCGATGGACTGACGCAACGACGTGATCTTGCGTACGGCATCACGCGTTTCGTCGTCTTGCCAGTCGTCCTCCCCATCAATGATCGTCTCTTTCACAGCCATAATGGTCACCTTTTTCTCTCTGGCATGGCTGCTCCTGCACAGCATGCGGGTACGCGTTGCATTGTACAGCAGACGCGCCGCATATTCGGCATCAGGTTCCGGCACCAGCGGCCAGGAACCACCGACCAAGTCCCAGCGTTCAAGACTCATCAGCCCAGCTGGGCCAATCACGCCGCCATCGACGGCGCGATGTTCAGCGCATCGTCATGCGTGCGGCCCGTATGGATCGCGTCGTTCATCGCTTCAATTTCAGCCGCATCGTAGTCGTAGGAGCGCTCGTCAAGTTCGTTGACGGGAATCACCCACCCGCCATGCGCCATGTAAAGCCGGTCAGCGTCACGCAGTTCCTCGATTGGCAGCTTGCGGTACGTAATTTTCTTGCCTTCCTGCTGGGCCCACGCGAACAGTTCGCGCTGTGACGTGCCATGAAGGATGCCGATTGACGGGTCAGGTGTGACAAACATGTCACCATAGCGCGCCACGATCGACGAGTTCGGGCATTCCATCGTGTAGCCATCTTCCGTATAGAGCACGGCATCACCGACGCCGCGTCGGTCGCACTCGCGGTGCACGGCACAGTTGAATGCGTAGCTCAGCGTTTTCGCGCCATTGAGCAGCCAGGGGGCGCGCGACGTAATGTCGGACGGGTATCCGCGCGTCATCGACGCCATTGAAATCGGATCCGTCTCATGCAACGTTCCCTTGGCGTCGAGGAACATGAACACGGTCGGCACGCGTTGCGCGGCTTTGCCCACGCCCGTGCCTTCATCCAGTCCGCGCGACACAATGATGCGCAGCAGCGGACCGGGTTCCGGATCGTCGTATTGTTCAATCACTTGCTCCACGCCCCGCGTCAGCGCGTCCATATTGGGCGTCGGCATGTCCATCATGGCCGCCGAGTTCGCGAGTCGCCGCAGGTGGTTTTCCAGCGAGACCGGGTATCCCTTCCACACGGTCGTCGCTTCAAAAATACCATCGCCGCGCAGCACGGACAGGTCGAACGCGTTGATATTGGCTCCGTGCGGATCCACAAACGTCAACAACTCACTGTCCGACACCTTCTCGTCACCGAACATCGCTTTGCCATTGCCCATCGCCAGCACAATCGAATTCATGGAACCGCCCTTTCCGTAGCGCTTGTTGCCGAAGTCCTGCCCGCACGCCCGTCAAGACACGTCAAGACACGTCAAGACCTGTCAAGACTCGTGGCAAGCGGACTCGTTTGCCAACCTAACCGCCCTGTGTTTCGCCAGGGGTGGTAGCTGTAGCAGTTCGGAAACGCACTCGTCACACCGTTGGAAGCTAACTGACGAATTTCACCTCTAGGGTTCGGGATATCCATGTTCACGATGTGTACCAGACACGCCCATAGGGGAAAGGCATTGTCATGATTCACCTTCATTCTTCCAGTACGCCCGAAGAGGCCCGTCTCGCTTTCCGTCAGGGAGCGGTGCTGCCCACCTGCGGTATCGCCCACGGCTATGCGCAAGCCAATTTGATGATGCTGCCCAAGGATGCGGCGTTTGATTTTCTGCTGTTTGCGTTGCGTAATCCCAAAGCTTGCCCGCTGTTGGAAGTCATGGAGCCGGGCCGCACGTTGCCGCGCACGTGCCCAGGAGCCGACATCCGCACCGACGTTCCGCTCTACCGCATTTGGCTGCACGGCAAGTTGGTTGCCGAAGTGCCTGATTTGATGGACTTTTGGCGCGATGACCTCGTCACGTTCGTCATCGGCTGCAGTTTCACATTTGAATTTCCGCTGATGGATCATGGCATTGCCGTGCGCCATATCGACGCGAAACGTAACGTGCCGATGTACAACACGTCGATTCCTTGCGAGCCGGCAGGTGATTTCCACGGCAACATGGTCGTGTCGATGCGTGGCATTCCAGGGTCCCAAGTGGCCCAAGCCGTGCAGGTTTCGGGCCGGTACCCGTCCGTGCATGGCGCGCCCGTGCATGTGGGCGACCCGTCAGCCATTGGCATCAGCGATATTGCGCATCCCGACTATGGCGATGAACCGATTCTCGAACCTAGCGATGTGCCCGTGTTTTGGGCGTGTGGCGTGACTCCTCAAGCCGTCGTCATGGCCTCGCAACCGGAATTCGCGATCACGCATGCGCCAGGCCACATGCTGATCACAAGCAAACGCAATCTTGACTACATGGTGTGAGCCACCACACCACATTTACCTGTGCACAATTCATGGAAAGGAATGCGATGAGCACGATTGATCTCAACAGTGATATGGGTGAAAGCTTTGGCCGTTGGACACTGGGTGATGATGCGGCATTACTCGATGTGGTCTCCAGCGCCAACATCGCATGCGGATTCCATGCCGGCGACCCTGTGCACATGCTGAACACACTGAGTCATGCCCAAGCCCACGATGTCACGGTCGGAGCGCATGTGGCGTATCGCGATCTGGCAGGATTCGGCCGACGTTACGTTGGTGCGACAGTCGATGAACTGCACGCCGATGTGATGTACCAGCTGGCGGCGTTGCGAGGCATGGCCGCCAGTTGCGGCACGCAAGTGCGCTACGTCAAACCGCATGGTGCGCTCTATAACCGCATTGTCAGCGATGAGCAGCATGCTCTGGCTGTGGTCGAAGCCATAGCACGCATTGATCCGTCGTTGGCGATCCTGACATTGCCCGGTTCGGCAGTCGGGCGTATTGCACGCGAGCATGGCATTGCCGTGTTCCACGAAGCGTTCGCCGACCGCGCATACACGCCACAAGGCACGCTCGTATCACGCCGCGAACCAGGCGCTGTGCTGCATGATCCCGATCTTGTGGCCGAACGTGTGCTCGGCATGGTGCAAACCGGCACCGTACAAGCCATTGACGGCAGTATCGTGCATTTGCAGCCTGATTCCGTATGCGTGCATGGCGATTCCGCAGGGGCTGTGTCCATGGCGCAGGCCATTCGCACCAAGCTCGACGAAGCCGGCATCACGATTTGCTCATTCATGGAGCAAAGCCGATGACGAGCACGGCGAGCGCCCGATGCGCAGCTGAAACCTTGGCTGCATCAAACAGCGCACCACGGTTCCTGCCGTGTTCCGAGCATGGCATGCTGCTCGAATTGCCTGATCTCGAGTCGGCGTTGGCTTGGCATGACGCAATCGGTCAAGCGATGGAGCAGGCGCATGAACGTCAAGATGGATTCGCATTGCGGCATGTGCGATTGTTGCTGCCTGCCGCGCGCACGGTGTTTGTGGAGTTTGATGCGTTGCGTACCACGGCCGATGCCGTGGCCCAGGCGATACGCTCAATCAATGTGGACGCAAGCGGCCAGCGTGCGCACCGTCAGATTACAGTGCCCGTGTGTTACAACGGTGAGGATCTCGACGATGTGGCGCAACTGTTGCATTGTTCGGTGCAGCATCTGGTTGAGCGGCATATGGCGCAACCATGGCGCGTGGCGTTTGCGGGGTTTGCACCGGGATTCAATTATTTGACGGGCGGCAACGCGTTGTTTGACGTGCCGAGGCGTGCCACGCCGCGCTTGCGCGTGCCGCAAGGCGCTGTGGGGTTGGCCGGCACGTTTTCGGGCATTTATCCGCGTGAAAGTTCGGGGGGTTGGCAGCTGATCGGCGTCACGTCGCTGCCGATGTGGGATGAGAGCCACGAGCATCCGGCGTTGCTGCAGCCCGGCGACGACGTGCAGTTCACTGCGGTGCGCGAACAGGTGCATGCGCAGCAGCCCGCACCTCACGACGCTGCATCGTCTGCTACTCCATTATCCGTCAGCACACCTTCTGGCAGCACATCCTCTCCCGCCGCATCGTCCGCCAGCACGCCATCCGCGCCTTCACACGCCACGCCTGTGCTTACCGTGATCCGTCCGGGACTGTTGTGCACATATCAGGATGAAGGTCGGCACGCGGCGCAACTGGGTGTGACGGGTTCGGGCGCGGCCGACCGCGCGTCGTTTCATCTGGCCAATGAGCTTGTGGGCAACGCGCATGACGCCGTTGCGCTTGAAATCATTGGTGCCGGCGCACAATTTGAAGCGTTGACGGACGTTACGCTCGCCATTGCGGGCGCCCACGTGCCGTTGAGTATCGACAGTGACGGCCAACACACCACGTTGACGCATCCCCAAGCGTTCCTGCTCAAGGCTGGCGAGCGCTTGAGTGTTGGCGAACCCGTTGCGGGAGTGCGTGCCTATTTGGCTGTGCAAGGCGGTTTTGCAGCGCGTCGCACGCTTAATTCGTCGTCCACCGACACAATGAGCGGTTTGGGTCCTTCCCCATTGCAGCCGCATGACACGCTTTGTGTTGACACGGTTGATATCAGGGCTTCTACGAGCGTGGCTTCCTGCAGTCCGGCACAGCCGCGAGCCTGGTCGACTTCACTGCCGCGACCTCATGCGGTTACCGAGTTGACTGTCACGCCGGGTCCGCGCATCGACTGGTTTACGAAGGCCGGTCAGGCTTCGTTGTTCAGTCAAGTGTGGCGTGTCACGGCCCAGTCCGACCGCGTCGGCTTGCGTTTGGCAGGTGAGCCACTGGAACGTACGGATGCGCGCGAGTTGGCCAGTGAGGCCACGATTCCCGGTTCGATTGAGGTTACGGGCAGCGGGCTTCCAATCGTGTTCTTGCGTGACCAGCCCGTCACGGGCGGCTACCCCGTCATCGCCGTGCTCGACGACACGTCGATCAATACGGCCGCTCAACTGCCAGCCGGAGCGCTCGTCAAGTTCCGCCTCAAACCCTCGTCTCATGCGAGTTGTTGTGCTGTGATTTCCGCTGCCGCCACATGCGCGTCCCCAACCCCCTTGCCAGAAACGGAGCTGACATGCAACGCATCCTGATTGCCAACCGCGGTGAAATCGCCGTACGCATCATTGACGCTTGCCGCACGAGCGGCCGCACGGCCATAGCCGTCTACGCCGAACCTGACGCGAACGCGCTGTTCGTGCGTCTGGCCGACGAAGCCTATGCGCTCGGCGGCACGACGCCCGCACAATCGTATTTGAACATTGAGCGCATTATCGCAGTGGCCAAGGCCGCGCATGCCGATGCCGTGCATCCGGGCTACGGGTTTTTGTCGGAAAACGCCGATTTTGCACAAGCCGTGATTGATGCGGGTATGGTCTGGATTGGTCCCTCACCGCAGGCCATGCGTTTGCTCGGCAGCAAGGTCGCGGCGCGCCGTTTGGCTGCACTAGTCGGCGCACCGATGGCGCCCGGCACGACCGAGCCCGTGCATGACGTGTACGAAGTCGTCGATTTTGCCCAACGCCATGGCATGCCAATCGCGATCAAAGCCGTATATGGTGGTGGCGGACGTGGACTCAAAGTCGTGCACACTATTGACGACATACCCGAAGCGTTCCAACAAGCCACTGATGAAGCGCTAAGCGCCTTCGGCAACGGCGACTGTTTTGTGGAGCGGTTCCTTGCGCGGCCACGCCATGTGGAAGTGCAAATCCTGGCCGACCATGCGGGCGCAGTACGTGCGATTGGCACGCGTGACTGTTCACTGCAACGGCGCAATCAGAAACTCATTGAAGAAGCGCCAGCGCCGTATCTTGATGCGGCAATTGAACAGCAGCTCATGCAAGCGGCTGTCAACATTTGCAAAGCCGCCGACTATACGGGAGTCGGCACCGTCGAGTTCCTCGTGGATCCCGACGGCACGATGAGCTTCATGGAAGTCAATACGCGCATCCAAGTGGAACATCCGGTCACCGAACAAACCACGGGCATCGACCTTGGTATCGCGCAACTTGACCTGGCTGAAGGCGCGGCTGTGGAGCGCGTATGCGCGGTCATGCGCGAAGGCGCCACACGCGGCACAGCGATGGAGTTTCGCATCAACGCCGAAGACCCGTCACGGGGATTCGTGCCGTTCCCAGGCGTCGTGGAATCAATGCGCATTCCGATGGGTCCGGGCATCCGCTTCGACTCGGGTGTGACGGACGGATCAGGCATTAGTGAACAATTCGATTCGATGCTCGCCAAGCTCATTGTCTGGGCGCCCACACGAACCCAATGCATCAACCGTGCACGATTCGCGTTGGAACAACTGCATATTGAAGGCGTGCCCACGGTCAAAGCGTTTGACGAACTCGTGCTGCACTCCCCCGCATTCACGGGAATCGACGATGACGGCAACACTGTGCCATTCAACGTGTACACGCGTTGGATCGAGGAAGAACTGTTGCCGAGCGTGTCCGATCCGAACGACTTGGCTTCCGGTGCGCCGGGTGCGCGCAGCGCAGCCGACACGATGGTCGAAGCGTGGATTGAACTCGATGGCAAACGCATGAAACTTGGCATGCCAGTGCAATTCACAGGATTTGGCGCTACCACCGCCACGTCTGCTACCCCGCCAGAAACGCCAACGGAACCAGCCGGCGCCATCCATGCGCCAATCACAGGCACGCTCGTGCGATGGCTTGTTGCAGACGGCGAAAGCGTGCATGAAGGCGATGCGCTCGCTGTGATGGAAGCCATGAAGATGGAGACGACGGTCACCGCTCCAACCGACGGTATGTTGCATTGCCAGGCACAACCTGGTCAGAGCCTCGCGTTTGATGCAGTCATCGGAACTGTGCAATAAGGCCGTATGCACGGTGGCGGCGTGGGGCATGAATCCTATGGACCAATAGCGGAAATAACAAAAAATAACGAAAGGCAACCCATGGGTACGAACACGTCGAGCCTTGCTTATTTGACGAGCTTTCGATTCCTGCCGCGCGTGAACGCGTTGAGCCGGCTTGCCGCACGCGACGTGGGACGAGGGTCGGAAACACTGATGACGTTCGCGAGCGGTGACCTGTTCCGCGCGGCGCGGCACCTGGCCGTCGGCAAGCCGGCGCGGGCGCTCGTGGTGACAGGATTTTACATTCCCCAAGCCGAACATCCGGCAGCTGAAACGGACGGACCGCTCGGCGCGCTGGAAGTGTGCGCGGCGCTCAACGCGATGGGCGGCGAATCATGGCTCGTGACCGACGAATATTGCGATGCCGTGATCCGGCCAAGCGCGCGCGGCGTGGTGCCCGACGACCATGTGTTGACCGCTCCAATCGGCGACAAATTCGACGGGTGGATGAACCACGTAATCGACCTGGCCAACGCTGAACGGATCGACACGCTGATCTACATCGAACGCGTCGGACCGGCACGCGATGGAGACCCGCGTAACATGCGCGGCATGAACATCGCGCAGTGGACGGCGCCGTTAAGCAAGCTCACAGCCATGCAATTGCATACGATCGGCGTAGGTGACGGCGGCAACGAAATCGGCATGGGCCGCGTGGCCGAATTCGCGATTGCAGGCGTGGTCGACCACGGACCCGACATCGCCTGCACGGTGGCGACGGACGAACTCGTGGTGGCCGGCACGTCGAACTGGGGTGCGCACGCGCTCGTCTGCGCGATGCACGCGATGCGGCATCCCGAACTCGCGCCGCTGCTCGAACGCGGCTGGCATGAACGCGCGTTGCACAGAATCGTGCAGCACGGCGGTCTGGACGGCGTGACGATGCGCAATGAAGCGAGCGTGGACGGGCTGGAGCCGGAAATCTACTATGCGGGGCTTGAACGGATGTCGCGGCTCGTGCGCAAACATCACGGCCACGGCGCGCATGGTCTGCATCGACGCGAAAGCACGATGCAGCAACCGGACGTGTCACAACTGGCCGTGCCGATGCCGGCGCAATGAGCTGAACAATCCCTGCTGAACAATCCCTGCTAACAATCGAGCGTGCAGCAGCAGTGCCGTGAGCGGTACTGCTGCTGTGTTGCTGTGAGGCTGACGGGCAAAGCAACTGAACGACACAACTGAGCCACGCAAGAGCCTGACAATACGAACAAGTCCCCGTTGCAAATAACTGCAACGGGGACTTGGTGTTTGTGCGTCAGGGACGAATGCAATTACCTGGATTACTCAGTGGGCGCGGTTACTCAGTGGGCACAGCGCCTTCCTGAGCGTGATCGAAGCTGGCCTTGTTCGACGAGTCGTACTTGTAAATGCCGATCACAGCAGTGGACGGGTCGTTGTTGTCGTTGAACGCGCCGACGCCGGACTGGCCAACGTACGTGATGTCTTTGCCGTCCTTGAGCAGCGCAACGCAAGCAGCGAACGTCGTGCACTCCTCACCGCCATCAGCGCCAGACACTGACGGCAGGTTCGCGGCCACGGTCTTGCCATCGGCACTGCCACCCTTTTGTGCGGCGAGCGCGGCCAGCATCACGGCGTCATAGGTTTCGGCAGCATACGTGAAATCAACAAGGCTGCTATCGATTTCCTTGAGTTTGGCACGGAACTCGTCACTCGGGTTGGCACCTGGGATGGTGCCTTGCGAGCCTTCAATCAGGCCGGCTTCAAAATCGTCGGAGTGGTCGACCGTGTTGCCGTCGGTCATGTATAGCTTGGTCGTGTCAACGCCGGCTGTCTTCAACGCTTTGACGAGCGGCGTGGTCTGGTCGAATGCGATGACGAGCACAGCGTCGGGATCGCTGGCCTTGATGGCTGTGGCGATTGACGCGAAGTTCGTTTCGGTCGGGTCGAATGCTTCCGTTTCACCGTAGACCACGTTGACACCTGCATCCTTGACCGTATCAACCACAACCTTGCGTAACGACGTGCCATACTCTTCGTTAAACACGGCGATAGCGAGGTTCTTCACGCCATCCTGGGCGATGAGCTGGCCGACGACGGCACCTTGCACAGTATCCGGGGCGATTGTGCGGAAGAACATCGGGTCAAGGCCGCTGAACGCCGTGGACGTGGCACCGTTGGAAATCATTGGTACGCCGGAAGCCACAACGGACTTGTAAGAGTTCTTGACAACGGCGCTTGAAGGAGGACCGACAACTACTGACGGGTTTTGTGCGAGCACCGATTGTGCGGCGGCCGCATTCTGGTCGGCGTGGTCGGAGTCGGACGTATCAGCCGTGACGGTCTTGATATTGTTGCCGAGCACACCGCCGGCAGCGTTGATTTCTTGTTCGGCGAGTTTCATGACGGCCACGTTGGATGGGCCGATATAAGCCATCGAGCCGGTGGATGGGAACATGCCGGCTGCCACAAATTCATTGACCTGCTTGTCGCTGGCGTCCGATCCGGAGATGGCTGAACTCGTGGCGTCGGACGATCCCGATCCCGAGCCGCAGCCCGACAATGCCAGAGTGAGCGCCGCAACAGCTGCCCCCACAGCCATGATGCGGGAATGACGCAATGTTCCAAAGTGTGTGTTGTTCGGTGTCATGGGTGCACCACATCCTCTCTCATGCCATATCAGACATATGGCCAATGGTGATCCGCGTATCGAATCGTGATATCGACCCTATGGGTTGCGTAAATCGAACGCATTGTGTGCAAGTAACACGCGCATGAACCAAGAAAACTCGTGGAAACAAACGTTGCTCAGCATGTGGGCAGCGAGCAATCGGCAGCAACGGCCAAGGATTGTGGGCGCATGCGGGCCTGGGGATGCGGGCAGTTCATGCGCATGATGCTCTGCAAAGGCCCGGCTGCGGCAATATGGTGGTTGCGCAGCCGGGCCTGGCTGTAAGTTGCTAGATGGGTGGGAACGCGGATTAGTTGTTGTTCGCGCTGTTTTGCACCATCGAGGCGTAGAAGTCACGGTTCGTGGCCGTCTTGCGCAAGCGCGGCACGAGCGTCTGGTATGCCTGCTCAGGTTCAAGACCGCCAAGCAGACGGCGCAAACCGTAGTTGAGCGGCAGCTCCTTGGGAGCCGTGATCAGCTCTTCGCGACGCGTGCCCGAAGCGTTGATGTCGATGGCTGGGAACAGACGCTTGTCGGCCAGTTCACGGCTCAGACGCAACTCCATGTTGCCCGTGCCCTTGAACTCTTCGAAGATGACTTCATCCATCTTCGAACCGGTTTCCACGAGCGCCGACGAGATGATCGTCAACGAACCGCCGTTTTCAATGTTGCGTGCCGCACCAAAGAACTTCTTCGGCGGATACAGCGCCTGCGCATCCACACCACCCGACAGGATACGGCCCGAGGCCGGGGCCGCGATGTTGTAGGCGCGTGCCAGACGCGTCATCGAATCGAGCAGCACGACCACATCCTGGCCGAGCTCCACAAGACGCTTGGCGCGTTCAATCGCCAACTCGGCCACAATCGTATGGTCGGACGCCGGACGGTCGAACGTTGACGAAATGACTTCGCCTTGCACGGTGCGTTCCATATCGGTGACTTCTTCAGGGCGTTCGTCCACGAGCACGACCATCAAATGCACTTCAGGATTGTTTTGCGCAATCGAATTGGCGATGTTTTGCAACGTGATCGTCTTGCCGGCCTTGGGTGGCGACACGATTAGGCCACGCTGGCCCTTGCCGATTGGTGCGATGATGTCGATCAGACGACCCGTCAAATGCTTGGCGTCGGTCTCTTGCACGAGGCGCTCATTGGGATACAACGGTGTGAGCTTTGAGAACTCGGGACGGCGGCCCGCTTCCTCCACGCTCATGCCATTGATCGACACAATGGCCTGCAACGGCACGAACTTCTGGCGCGCATTGCGGTGTTCACCCTCATGCGGAGCCTTGATCGTGCCCTGCACGGCATCGCCCTTGCGCAGACCGTACTTTTTGATTTGTCCCATCGACACGTAGACGTCATTGGGGCCAGGCAGATATCCCGACGTGCGGATGAACGCATAGGAGTCAAGCACATCCACAATGCCAGCCACGGGCACCACTTCATCGACGCGCTCGTCACGTTCGGCACGCTCAGGGCGGTTGTTGCGACGGTTGTTGCGGTCGTTGGCGTCATCACGCTGGCCACGACGGTTCATGCGGTCGTTGCGATCAGCGCGATCGTTGCGCTCGTTGCGCTCGTCACGATCACAATCATCATTGCGATTGCGGCCACGACGGCGGTCCTTGCGCTCGTCGCGATCATTGCGATTGTTGCGCTCATTACGGTCGTCGCCACGCCCGCGCTCATCATTGTGGTAGGCGTTGCGGCCACGACGATTCGTGGATTCACTATTGGAGCGTTCGGCTTCGCCCTCGCGTGCAGGCAGCGCCGCCAAAATGTCGTCCAATTCCTCTTCAGTGTTCGATTCCTGATCTTGGGATCGACGTTCGGCACGATCACGGTCACGATCATGGCCACGCTGCACTGCCATCGCGCGGCGACGGCGCTGCACACCCAGACGATTGTCACTGCGGCCTTCAGCATGGGCGTCACGTTCGCCACTCAACGCATCCAGCACACCCAACGCGTCTTGTGCGGCTTCGCTGGCCACTTCCTCAATCATGGCTTCACGCTCGGCGGCGCGGCGCTTGCCGCGTACACGGCGCGACAGCACCGTATGTTCGTTGTGGTCGACCAGACCGGCCAACTCCAACGGCTCACCATTCTCATCAGTGGTCGCTCGGCGAGCGCGGCGCGGCACACGCGGCTCGGCTGGTTCACTCGCCTCAGCGGCTTGAGCGTCCGGCTCGGATGGAGCGGATTGTGCAGTCTGGGCAGCTTGGGTGTTGGCGCCCTCAGTCGTGTTGGTCGTGGCCTCAGTCTTGCGGGAACCAGCTGAAACTGCATGGTTGCCTACGGAAATGGACACACCCTCCGGCACAGCCGCTCCGGAGCGGGCCGCCTGAAGTACTTCAATGAGCTTGTCCTTGCGCAGCGTCGATGTGCCTTTCAGGCCCATTTGCTTAGCGAGCTCCTTGAGCTCAGGCAGTTTCATGTCATTCAGATTTTGGCTGGTTGCCACTGGTGTGCCTTTCTTTGGCCATGCAAGGTTGCCCTTGATTTTGGCTGAAAAAAGATAGTTCTGAGGAAAATCCCCGACTTTGGAAAGTTCTGCTCTACATAACTGCTGTATAGCGAACTTCACACACCATACAACACCTCAACGACCATGCGCGCCAACGTTTCACGCATTGAACGATATCTATGCAATCTGCTGCATACATCACGCATAGCCCAACCGTGCCATCACGTCACAATCAGAAAAACCCGCGCATGCGTCATGAAAATACGCACGCACGGGTTCACACTGGGCAACTCGTCAATTGAGCAACCGGTTCACTGGTCAACCGGCCACTGGCGCACTCACTTGGTTTCGTGGTATGCCTTGTCGGTGTTGACCGACCAGACGTTGTCTTTGCTGTCTTTGTGCTCGCGGATGTTGTCCACGGCTTCAATGGCCGTGGCCATCGAATGGTCCATGTTGTTGTAGCGGTGCTGGCCGTTACGGCCCACACAATACAGGTTGCCGAACGAATCAAGGTATTCGACGAGTTCGGGCATGCAATCATACGTGTCGAAGTAGGCGGGATACGCTTTCTTGACACGTTCACGATGCGCGTCAAGCACATCATCCGGTCCGGAAATCACACCCATGCGCGTCATTTCCTGGATTGCGAACTTGCGTGCCTCATCATCGCTGAGGTTCCAGAACGCGTCGCCTTCGGTGCAGAAATACTCCAAACCGATCCAGACGGTGTCGTCCACATCCTCAACGAGATAGGGGCTCCAGTTGTTGAAAATCTGGATACGACCCACCTTGTAACCCGGATCTTGCACGTAAATCCAGCAATCGGGCACAATTGGTGGATTGCCAAGCGTGGGAATGTCGGTCGTGTTCTTCAAGCCCATTTTCTTGACGAGCAGTCCCACCGTCACAAAGTCACGATAAGGCAAACCTTGCGCGACTTCCTTCATGTCGGCCGGAGCCGGCGCGCTGGTCGTATCCAGCGCTTCCACCAGGTCCTTGACAGGCATTGAAGACACGAACTGGTCGGCCTTCAATTCGGTGCGCGTGCCATCGGAGCTCTCGTAGACGACCGAGCTGATGGCGCCATCCTGTTGGCGCACTTCGACCACTTTGGCGCCCGTAATCACTTTCGCGCCAGCCTCACGCGCGTTGCGTTCCACGGTTTCCCACAGCTGGCCCGGGCCGAGCTTGGGATACCAGAACTCTTCAATCAGCGAGGTTTCCACTTCGTCATTGTCGCGTTGTTTCGGCATCAGTTTCTGTACGGCGTTCTTAAGCACGCCCATGATTGACAGGCCTTTGACGCGCTGGGAGCCCCAGTCGGCGGAAATCACCGACGGATGGCGGCCCCAGAGCTTCTCGGTATAGCCTTCAAAGAACATCGAATAGAGCTTGCGGCCGAAACGGTTGATATAGAAGTTCTCGAGGTTGTCTTCGGGCAGCTTGTGCACAACCGATTTGAGATAGGAGAATCCTGCCGACATCGTGATGCGCGGGCCCATGGCCTTGAGCGTGTCGACACTCAACGAAATCGGATAATCCAGGAAATGCTTGTTCCAGTAAATACGTGACACACGGTGACGTTTGAGCATCACTTCATCGGTGGTTTCCGGATCGGGTCCGCCCGGTTCGAGCTCATGTTCACGTCCAAGCTTCTTGTCGTCGTAAGATGGGGCGCCCTGCAGCGGCAGCGTCTGCTTCCACCAGTCCATAATGCGCTCGTCTTTTGAGAAGAAACGGTGGCCACCAATATCCATGCGGTTGCCGTGATATTTGACCGTGCGGGCGATGCCGCCAAATTCTTCGGTTTCTTCAAGTACAGTCACGTCGTAGCGGTCAGATCCGCCATCCTTGACCAATTCCCAGGCCGCTGTGAGTCCGGCAGGACCACCGCCAATGATGACGACGGTTTCCTTCTGCTTGCCGTCCGCTGGTCGCGCATCCACCTGTGTGGCCGTGTCCGTGGACTGCTTGGCTTTGCTTTGCGACACTTGAGGATCTCCTTCACGCTGACGCATCAACAACATTCTCTTCTTTGGGCATGCATCATGCAGCAGATTCCTTGCGTGATTCATGCATTGTGCTCGGCGATGACTGCCGTAAGGCTCGGCGCCGCTTCATATCCGAAAACAATCCGGTATGGTTCCGTGTAGCCATCCTAGGCCGTACCTTGCACCACAGACGCGCCCGAACCCGTGTCCCCTCAGCGAAACCACGCACAAATACGGCATCTGACGGGTTGTGCGCAATGTTTCGGGGGTGCCGTCTTTTTGCGCGCTCGGCTTACATCGCGTCGGGGATATCGATGTCCGTTTTCTGCATTTCCTCCACATTGACATCTTTGAATGTCACGATGCGCACGTTCTTGACAAAACGGCTCGAACGGTACACGTCCCAGACCCACGCGTCCTGCAGTTGCACGTCGAAATACACGTCCTGGCCTGCCGAACGCACGTTGAAATCGACTTTGTTCGCCAAATAGAACCGGCGTTCCGTTTCGACCACATATTTGAACAGTTTGATGACGTCGCGATACTCCTTGTACAACGCGAGTTCGGCATCGGTTTCGTAGTTATCGAGGTCTTCTGCGCTCATATCACACCCTTCATATCACACTTCATATCACACTGACGGCGCGCATCATCACCAGATGCGCGCCGTGTCAAGTTGCTTTGGTTTGCTTGGACATCTCCAGTCCGTGCGGGTATTGACGTTCAGGAATTGTGTCGCGTATTGCGGCGCCGTTCGTCACGCTGGTTGCCCAGCGAACGCCACCACGCCTTGTGCGACGACTTACGTTCCACAGTATTGTACGGCCACCCTGTCTCATCAGCCACGGCTTCTGCGGCCGCGTCATCCGGCTCTGACGTGGCCTGTTGGCGCGTTTCCTCACTTTGGGCATGGCGTTTCAACGCCTGTTCTATTCCTGGATTACCCAAAATGTAATGCATACCAAACACATCGAGCGATCGCACGGGATCGTATTCGTCTTCGAGCGCGTCCATCACAATCAGGTTCTGGTATTTGCCATTGCGTTCATCCCACAACGCGTCACGCGCTTCACCGGAGCGTTCGAAGCCCAATGACTGGTATACGGAAATAGCCCTTTGATTTTTTTCGGGCACCGAAACCCACACGCGATGCAGTCCCAAGCCTTCCCCACGGCTTGCGAAACCATAGGTCATCACGCGAGGCATGGCGTCACGCGAGTATCCGCGCCCACGGAACTCGCGGCCCAACACGACTTGGATGCGTGCCGAACGTGCCCACGCGTCAATGTCGATCAGAAACACCATGCCAATGACTTCCGTAGCGTTCTGGGGCGTTACGGCGTCATCTTCACGGTCTTCAGGAACCTTGCACAGCGTCCAGGCGATCGTGCGGCGCGCTTCCGGATCCTCATCAGCGGAATCATCCACAGCGCCTTGCACCCAACGCACGGAACGGCGCACCCAGGCATGCACGGCGGCACGCTCAGCCACACGGTCCTTGCCTGTGACGGCGGAAGCATGGTAGTACGCGTCCAAATCATCCATGATCGGCAGGTCAGCGGTCGTTGAGGGCCGCATGATGACCATTTCGCCGCGAATGATTGGAATCGTGATGGAAGGTGGCAGATGTCGCGTGGATTCATGTGAATCGCGGGTCGGTTGTGCAGCGTGTGTGGTCTGTGCCATTGCAGTCATTGCATCGATCCTTTGTGCATGGGCCTGTTGCAAAATCCCCCTGGCCCTATCTGTTCCTTCACTTGTTCAGCATAAGTGGTTTGCGCTGATCAGACACTACTATGCCCATTTTTTTCGTTTATTTTCGGAAAGCCGGGCGGATGGCCAGCCATTGGCCGCCATCCGCCCGGCGTGGCTGGTGTGGTTGGGGCCACACCAGCCTTGGGGCATCAGCCCTTGATCTTGTCCATGACGATCTTCGTCACGGCCTTGGCGTCAGCCTGGCCCTTCGTGGCACGCATGACGGCACCGATGATCGCGCCCATCGGCTTCATGTTGCCGGCCTTGAGCTTGGCCACCACGTCCGGGTCGGCGTCCATGGCGGCCTGCACGGCCGCTTCAAGAGCACCATCATCCGAGACGACCTTGAAACCATGGGCTTCGACCACTTGCGCTGGCGTGCCTTCGCCAGCCAGCACGGCGACCATCGTCTGCTTGGCGAGCTTGTCGTTGAGCTTGCCGTCAGCGATGAGCTGCTCGACTTCGGCCACATCGGCCGGCGTGACCGTAAGCTCCTCAAGGCTCTTGCCAGCCTTGTTGGCTTCACGCGAGATTTCGCCGAGCCACCACTTCTTGGCGCCCGAAGCCGTGGCACCTGCGGCCACGGTCTGCTCGATCAGGTCGAGTGCGTCAGCGTTGATCACATCACGCATTTCCACATCGTTGAAGCCCCACTCGCCCTTCAGGCGATTGCGACGTTCACGCGGCATCTCCGGCATTTGCGCCTTGATGCGCTCAATGTGCTCATCGGTGATGTGCAGCATGACCAGATCGGGATCGGGGAAATAACGGTAATCGTCGGCATCGGACTTGACACGGCCACCAGCCGTGGTTTGCGAAGCCTCATCCCAGTGGCGCGTTTCCTGCAAGACTTCCTTGCCGGCATCCAAGCGAGCCGCCTGGCGGCGGATCTCATACTGGATTGTCTTTTCAATACCGCGGAACGAGTTGACATTCTTTGTTTCCGAACGCGTGCCATACTCGTCGTCGGGGCTCTTGCGCAACGACACGTTCACGTCGGCACGCATGTTGCCCTGCTCCATGCGGGCTTCGGAAATGCCGAGCGCACGCACAATATCGCGGATCGCGCGCATGTAGGCGCCAGCGATTTCCGGAGCGCGCTCGCCCGCGCCTTCAATCGGCTTCGTCACAATCTCAATCAGCGGCACACCGGCACGGTTGTAGTCCACGAGCGAATGGTTCGCACCTTCAATACGGCCGTCAGCGCCACCGACATGCGTGTTCTTGCCGGCGTCATCCTCAATGTGCGCGCGTTCGATCGGCACACGGAACACGGTGCCGTCCTCAAGTTCCACATCGAGATAACCTTCACCATTCGTGGGCTTGTCGTACTGCGAGATCTGGTAGTCACGCGGCATGTCCGGGTAGAAGTAGTTCTTACGTGCGAACTGGCTCCACTCGTTGATTTGGCAATGCAAGGCCAGACCCAGCTTGATCGCGTGATCCACAGCCGTTTCGTTCAGCACGGGCAGCGAGCCTGGAAGACCGAGGCTCACCGGCGTCAGCTGCGTGTTCGGTTCGCCACCGAACTCGATGTGGGCCGGGCAGAACAGCTTCGTGTTCGTGCACAGTTCCACGTGCGTTTCCAAACCGAACACCACATCGTATTGCTTCGTGGCTTCGGCATACTTCATGAGTTTCTCTGCCATGATTGTTCTTTCCGCCCTCTCACTTGTTCATGCCATCGAGCCACGGGGTCTTCAGGCTCTGCCAGATCGGGCCGTTCCATGCTTCTTCAAGCGCCGCTTCAAGAGCTGCGGCCGGCTTGTACATGACCTCATCGCGCTGCTGCGGGGCGATGAACTGGAAGCCCACAGGCAGTCCGTCGTCGCTCAGGCCCGCAGGAATGCTCATGGCCGGCACGCCAGCCAGGTTGGCCGGAATCGTCGCGACGTCGTTGAGATACATGGCCATCGGGTCCTCGGTCTTTTCACCGAACTTGAACGCAGTGGTCGGGCTCGTCGGAGAGACAAGCACATCAGCCTGCTTGAACGCGTTGTTGAAGTCTTCGATGATCAGCGTGCGCACCTTCTGTGCCGAGCCGTACCACGCATCGTAGTAGCCGGCCGACAGCGCGTAGGTGCCGAGGATGATGCGGCGCTTGACTTCGTCACCGAAGCCGGCTTCACGCGTGTAGCTCATCATGTTGGCGGCCGTTTGTGGCACGTCGACAGGCGGCATGACGCGCAAGCCGTAACGCATGCCGTCGTAGCGCGCCAGGTTCGACGAGACTTCGGACGGCATGATGATGTAGTAGGCGCCCAATGCATACTCAAGATGCGGGCACGAGACCTCAACGACTTCAGCGCCCATGGCTTCGAGCAGTTTCACAGCTTCATCGAAACGCGCCTGCACGCCAGGCTGGAATCCTTCGCCTTGCAGCTGTTTGATCAGACCAACCTTGAGACCCTTCAAGTCGCGCTTCATGCCTTCACGGGCGGCTGCGACCATTGGACGCGGCGGCTCAGGAATAGAAGTCGAATCACGGCGGTCGTTGCCACCAATGATTTCTTGCAGCAATGCCGAATCAAGCACCGTGCGCGACACGGGACCGATCTGGTCCAGCGACGAGGCCATGGCGATTGCGCCATAGCGCGAGACGCCACCATACGTGGGCTTGACGCCAACGGTGCCCGTCAATGCGCCAGGCTGACGAATCGAGCCACCCGTGTCGGTGCCCAATGCGAGCGGAGCTTCGAATGCGGCCACCGCGGCGGCCGAACCGCCGCCCGAACCGCCGGGCACGCGTTCCAGATCCCACGGGTTGTTCGTGTTGTGGTAGGCCGAGTGCTCGGTGGAGGAACCCTGGGCGAACTCGTCAAGGTTCGTCTTGCCGAGCAACGGCATATGGGCGGCCTTGAGGCGCTCGATGACCGTCGCGTCATACGGAGGCACCCAACCTTCGAGAATGCGCGAAGCGGCCGTCGTTTCAATGCCTTTGGTCACAATCATGTCTTTGATCGCGATCGGCACGCCAGCCAAAGCGGGCAGCTCGGCCTTTTCCTCATCGCGCAGCGCATCATAGGCGTCAGCCTGCTCACGCGCTTCCTTGGCTGCAACCTTCAGGAAGGCTTGCACGCTGGGTTCAGCGGCTTCAATGACGTCGAGATGGGCGTCAACCAGCTCACGGCTCGAGACTTCCTTATTGCGCACCATGTCACCCATCTGGGCGGCGGTCAGCTTGACGATAGGCTCGCTCATATCACTCCTCCCCCAGGATCTGCGGTGCCACAAACATGCCATGCTCCTTGACGGGAGCGCCAGACAGCGCTTGTTCCTGAGTCAATGGCTTAGCGGCGACGTCGGGACGCAGATAGGCCTCGAGCGGCACAGGATTGGCCGTAGGCTGCACATCTTCGGTGGCAACCTCCTGGACCATGTTGATGGAATCGGCGATGACATTGAGTTCACCGCGCATGCGATCAATCTCACCTTCGGTGAGCGCGATCCGGGCGAGATTGCCCAGATGCATGATTTCTTCACGTGTGAAAGTTGGCATGATGCTCACTATACGTTCGGTTTGTGACGAACCCTATGCATATGAAACGTGTGCGTTTGGGGGTGTGAACGGCACGCGTTGCGGCTACGGAAATCATCAAAAATCTCCATAGCCGCACCGGCCGGGATGTCACTTGATGTCGCTGCGCAACATACGCCACACGCCAAGCGCCGTGAACACGGCAGCCCAAGCGAGCAGGATGACGCCAGCCCAACCCCAGGACGGCGTGAACACGGTCACGTTGGCCAGGAACAGGTCGTTCATTGACGTGGCTACGTTCGTACCACCCGCAGCGAGGAACTGGTCAGAGCACCAGCTCGGCAGCAGATGCATGAGCGTGCCGCCAAACGCGGATGTCTTCGGATAAATCATCAGCAGCTGCACAATCGACGGCAGAATTTCAAACAAGCCGATCACGGCGATAATCGCGCCCACCGTGGCACGGATCAACGCACCCATGCCTTGGCTCAGCACAGCCACGACGGCCAAAATCAGCGCGCCGCCAAGAATCGACACGAGCGGACGCGGGCCCGTGAACACGTTATGGTCAAAACCGTTACGCGCGAGCAATGCGAGCGTGATGCCGGTGGCCAACACGAGACCGGCCAGCGAGCACACGAACATGATGACGAACGTGGCCACAGCTTTGGACGCATAGAACAAGCCACGGCGAGGCACTGCGGTCAGCGACGTCAGGATGCTGCCGGTGGAGAACTCGCTCGAAATCGACATGACGCCGTAAATGGCCGCAACAATAATGCAGTTGCTGACGCCGGCAGCCACGGAAGTCCAGAACGTCTCACTTTCTACCTGCGCGCCGTCGAGTGCAAACGTCATGGCAAACGCCATGAACGCCGCCGCACCCGCAAGAATGACCACGTTGATGATGCACAGCACCCAAGTGGACGTGAGGCTCTTGGCTTTGATGAACTCGGATTTGAGTGCGCCGCCGAACGTGAGGCCCCGCCAGCGGTCGGGATGCGGATGCGCTGTAGCATGCATGGTGCGAGGCGACGCGGCGGATGCGGTGGCTGCGGTGGAAGCGGAAGCGGAAGATGTGGAAGGTGTGGGGTTGACAGTGCTCATCGGGCTGCTCCTTGCACGGGGCTGGACGGGGTGAATGACGGCTGACCGGCGGCTGCATACGGCTGTGCGACATATTCGGCGGACGCATGCGTGAGTTGCATGTACGCGTCTTCGAGCGAACCTCGCTGCTCAGTGAACGTGTACGTCACAAGCTGCGACTGAGCGAACAAGCGGGCTACAGCAACCAAATCGGCACCTGTGATCGTCAATGCCGCGGCATCGGCCGGAGCCGGCGATTGCAGAGCCACACGTTCCACAACGACGTCGGGTGACGTGGCGAACATCGCGAACACGGCGTCCGGAGTCGGCGTAACAACGTACAGACGGTTGTAGGAGTGGCGATTGATGAACTGCGAAACGGTGGACGTTTCGAGGATGCGGCCCTGACCGATGATGACAAGGTCATCCGCCGTTTGCGCGACCTCGCTCATCAGATGCGAACTGAGCAGCACGGCTTTGCCTTGCGCCGCGCACATGCGGCACAAGTCACGCACCCATTTGACGCCTTCGGGATCAAGACCGTTGACGGGTTCGTCAAGAATCAGGTTGCGCGGGTCGCCCAACAATGCGGCCGCGATCGACAGACGTTGGTTCATACCGAGCGAGAACGTACCGGCTTTGCGCTGCGCCACCGATTGCAAGCCTGTCAATTCAATGACTTCATTGACGCGCGCATCGGGAATGCCGTTCGAAGCAGCCATCGCACGCAAATGCGCAATCGCTTTGCGGCCGCGATGCGCCGACTTGGCATCGAGCACGGCGCCCACGCATTCCATCGGATGCGCATGATGGGCATACAGTTCACCATCGATCAATGCTGTGCCCGAATCGGGGCGCAACTGGCCGAGCGCCGTTTTCATCGTCGTTGACTTGCCTGAACCGTTGGGTCCAAGGAATCCGGTGACACGTCCATCGGCAGCCGTGAAGGTGACATCATTGAGCGCCTGCTTCGTGCCGAACCGTTTACTGATGTGGTTGATTTCGATCATGGGTTAAGCCTAGACAGAAGCCCCATGGTGACGTAACGTCATCGTCCACGAGCTGGAATGAATGGGACATAAATCATCCCGCAGGATGATGAGCTTTGTCATGCGCATACGTCGCAGTGATGAATGTCATTGGAGGTCTGCGCAGCGAATGCCAAGGAGATGCCGAAGAGATGTCAGGAGGAGGGCAATGATGACAATATGGCGGTCAGGTCAGAGGGCATGACCGCCATGTGCGGAGTTCAGATCACTGTGCGCACGCGGCGATCTGTGCATGCTGCGCGATCCAGGCATGCATTGACACGGCGGCCGCGGCACCAGCGTTGATGGAACGCACCGAGCCGAATTGCGAGATGTAGACGACGTCATCAGCCAAGTCGAGCGCTTTACTCGACAATCCCGGTCCTTCGGCACCGAACAGCATCAGGCAGCGTTCAGGGAACTCGTAGCGTTCCAGCGGCACGGCACCGGGCACAATGTCCATGGCGATGATGCGCGCCTGTTGTGCAGCTTCGAGGTCGTGCGTGGCTTGCGCCAGGTCTTGTTGCGCCTGCATTGTGGGCACCGTGCCTTGGTCGAGCGCCTGGGTGGCTGCGGCCACACGCTGTGTGGCGTCGCAGGTTTCCTGTTCGATGCGCCGATGCCAGTCATCCACGAGGTCCTGGATGGAGGGATGATGCTCGATGTGCTGGTAGAGCTCGGTCATCAGCGCGCCTTTGCGGTTCCACTTGTGCGGGCCCACAATGTGCACGGTGTTGGCCGTGAACGCATTGGCCGTGCGCACCATTGAGCCGATATTGAAGTCGTGCGTCCAGTTTTCTATCGCGACTTCAAAACCGTGGCGGCCTTGCGCATCGAGGTCGGCCTTAATCGCTTCAACCGTCCAATAACGATAGCGGTCGAGCACATTGCGACGGTCGCCTTCATCAAGCAACACCGGGTCATACGTCGGGTCAGACGGGCGTGGCACACCAGGATGCTGCTGCTCCCACGGGCCGACCCCTACCTCGCGGAACACGGGTTCCCCGGATTGGCGTGCGGCCACATCAATCGGATTGGGTTCATGCATGAGTCAATCAGTCCTCAGTCACGCCATCGCGCAGTTCAGATTCATGGAACACTTCAATGAATGGCAGCTCATGACGTTCGTCGTTGACAGGATTGATGACGGCGATTGTTGGCGAGGTCATGTCCACGCCGCCGACGAGCGCGGCCACGGCGACGACTTGTGCGCCTTGCGCTTCGATGATGCCGAAATCAAGGCTCAGCTCATTGCCGTTACGCAATGTGACAAGCGAGGACGTTTGAATATACGACTTTTCCGACAACCATGCATCGAGCATCAGCACGCGCTTGCCTGCGATGCTTGGGCCTTTGACCGAGGGGAACACGAAGTCCATGATGAATCCGTCAAGATCCTCGCCACGCGACGCCGCAGCTTGCATCATCGCGCATACGAGCGGCATAGCCGCCGGCGTCAACGCACCTACGGCATCAAAGTCGTCGACACCAAAGCCTTGCTCTTCAAGCGTGTCGATCAGCAAATGACCGATTACGGCTGTGGCACGATGGTCGAGCGTGACCGGATACAACTCGGAAAACGCCTTGCCTTGCAACAGTGTCACGAGCAACGTTTTGAGCTGGTCGCGAGGATCCATCATTGCAAAGCCTTCCGGCGTCGGCAATGTTGCGGCAGCGGGAGCGTCGGCGGAAGCGTCGCTGACAGGTTCGACCTGGGTCTTGCGGAATTGCTTGTCTTCAGTCATATGCACCACCCTACCTACGGCGCCCGTCATCAATCGCTGTCATCAATCAGTCACGCGCTTGAGGATCCTCCGAGGTGACCTCAGGTGCCGTGAGCTCGTTGATATGCGATTTGTCGGGGTCGATCATGTCCACCGTGCCAATGACTTTGGACTGGTCGATGCGCTGCAACCGGCGAGCGCTGACGAGCACACGCGATTCAAGCGACGACGCGAACTTGTTATAAGCCGTGACCGTACGCGTGATCGCATTGCCCAATGCTGTGGCGTGATCGCCGAGTACGGCGAAGCGTTCATAGAGTTCGCGCGACAGGTCGAACAGCATTTTGGCGTCATCAGTCAACGTCTGCTGTTGCCAGGCGAACGCCACAGATTTGAGCACGGCCCACAACGTCACGGGAGACGTGAGTGCGACTTTGCGCGCGAACGCATCGTCGAGCAGTGTTGGATCGGCTTGCAATGCCGCTTGCAGCAATGATTCGTTCGGGATGAATGCGATTACAAAATCGGGTGACGATGGCAACGCGTTCCAATATTCCTTGGCGGACAATGCGCGCACATGCTCACGCAGTGCCTTCGCATGGGCTTGCAGCAGACTGTCACGCCGTTGCAGTTCGGCTTCACTCGCCGAATCGGGAATCTGGCAGGCACGCTGGTAATCGGAATATGGCACTTTGGCATCGATTGGAATCGTCTTGCCTCCGGGCAAATGGATGACCATATCGGGACGCAACGTTTGGCCATCGGCGTCTTGCACCACGACCTGCGTGTCAAAATCAACGTGTTCGGTAAGACCGGCCGACTCGACAATGTTGCGCAGCTGCGCTTCACCCCACGCACCACGTGTCTTGTTGTTACGCAATGCGGCGGCAAGCGTGCTCGTTTCATGGTCGAGTCGCGTCTGCTGTTCGCTCAGGCCTTTGAGCTGCTGGCCCAGCGCACCCATCTCTTGGCGGCGTCCTTCTTCCATTTTGGCCACAGTGGTTTGCAAGGCATCGAGGTTCTTCTGCACGGGTGCGAGCGCTTCGAGCACTTTGCTTTGCTGCTCAAGTTGCATGCGCTGCTCGTCTTGGCGTTGTTGCGCTTGCTGCGCCGCACGCGCACGCTCCTGTTCCATGCGCGCCTGGTCTTCCTGCTGGCGCAGTGCGAGCTGGTTCTTCACATACGCCAATTGTTCGCGTAGCCCCTCGGCTTGCGCGCGGTATTCGGCGCACTGGGCTGTGACTTGGGCTGTCTGCATGCGCTCCTGTGCCACTTCACGGCGTAACGCTTCCACATCTTGCGCCGTAATGTCTGCTCCCGGCTCCCCCAACGGAACCTGAGGCGTCGCTGGACGCGCGGTGGCGCGACCAATCAGGTAGCCGACCACGAGCGCCAACGCCGCCACGACGAAGAACACGACCATACCCACACCAGCATTTTCGAACATGTGTTCTATTCAATACGATGTAAATGATTATTGCAACCGCGTGCCAACGCGCGTTGAACCGTGTAGCGTGGGCAGCAAGAACGTGTCTATCACCGCCTACGCCAATGCCGCAAACGCCGATGGGAGAATGATTCATGACGCTGAACCTGTTTGCCTCAGCAGTGCTGATGCTGCTTGCCGTTATCACGTCGATCGGCACTGTGCGTTCCATGGCGTCCCACACTGCCGGCGCCCTTACGGACCAGCATATGGGCACTTCGAGTTCACCTACCGACACACTGATTCGTCGCACAATTGTCGCCGCCGCGTTGACCTTGGTCACGCTCGCCGTCTCGGGATTACATCTGTTCATAACCCATCTGCCAGGTTGGCTGGCCGACGAATGGTTGCGCGCATTGCTGATCACACCCGTGATGTTTTACAGCGCCTACGCGATTCATATCAATGGATGGCAAGCGCTGATCCAGCGCCGCCCGAATCTGCAATCGCTCGTATCGCTGTGCACGATTGCTGCCTACGCTTATAGCCTGATTGTCTGCTGCGTAGGCGACCAACTGCCCGAACCATTGCAATCCACGTATTTTGAATTCGTCGGCGTCACAATCACACTCGTGTTGAGCGCCGTGCTGATGGAGCGCGCATGGCTACCTGCCAAGGGCACGCCCCAACTACAGCGCACAGTAAACCGTATTTCGCGCGTGCTCGTGCCGATTGTGCTGCTCATTGCAATGTGGACGTTCGTGGTCTGGGAAGTGTTCGGCCCACAGCCCGCGTTGGTGCGCGCGCTCGTCACAGCCATCAGCGTGCTCGCCGTATCATGCCCGTGCGCGCTCGCATGGGCGTGCCCGCTGCCCGTCAGCATTGCGCTGGGCATGATGCAACGTCATGGCATGCAGCCTGAGCTTCCCAGCCACCCTGATTCCAGCCAGCCCACTTCCAGCCAGCCCGCTTCTGCCCAGCCCACTTGTGACCTCGAACGCCTGACCCATCGCGTGCGCATCACTGTGCGCGTCAACATCGCGCTCGTGCTCATGTTCAACATTGTGGCGATTCCGATAGCCGCCGGCGTGTTGTATCCGTGGCTTGGCTGGATGTTCAACCCTATGCTGGCCAGCATCGCGATGATCGCCCCGTGCGTGGCCGTTGCGCTGTGCTCGCTGACCGTGCGGCTGTTCCGCTTCACGCCGCAGCAATAGAACGGCAGCAGGTATGCGGGTGTAGTCACCTATGTGCGCGCAACTGCAGCAATAAAAAAGAAATACCAAACAGCAATACCAAACAACACAGAACCAGCAAGCAAGCGCAACAACACAAAAAGCCGGCTCCACGTTCCTGAAAACCAGAACGTGGAGCCGGCTTTGCTATTCAGCTCAACAGCTGTCCAGTCCAACAGCCGCTCAACTCAACGGCCACACGACCACTCAACCGCGCTACGGTCAGATGGCCGGACGGTCCGAATCGCGAAAGTCGTCGTCGTGAGGGCTCGTCGGGTCGTTGTGCGGCCCGTTGTTGATCTCGATCGACGTGTCCTCGGGGTTCGTGTCGCCCGCGAGCGGGTCGGAATCATGCACGCTGAGCTCAAGCTGGTCGCCACCCGTGTGATCGACGAGCACGGTGCTGCCGTCCTTGATCTTGCCAGCCAGCAACATGCGCGCCAGCTGGTCGCCAACCTGCGTCTGCACAAGGCGACGCAGCGGACGCGCGCCGTACGCCGGATCGTAACCAGTCTCGGCCAGCCAATCGCGTGCGGCTTCCGTCACGTCGAGCGTGATGCGACGGTCCGTCAGACGCGAAGCCACCTGCTGCACCTGCAGATCAACGATGCGGCCCAGTTCCTTCTGTGTCAACGGCTGGAAGATGACTTGCTCATCGAGACGGTTCAGGAACTCAGGACGGAACTGCGAGTGCACGGCGGCCATGACGGCCTTGCGCTTGTCTTCCTCGTTCATGTTCGGATCGACAAGGAACTGCGAACCCAGGTTCGACGTCATGATCAGAATCGTGTTCTTGAAGTCGACAGTACGGCCCTGACCGTCCGTCAAACGGCCATCATCGAGCACCTGCAGCAGGATGTCGAAGACTTCCGGATTGGCCTTCTCCACCTCGTCGAACAGCACGACCGAATACGGACGGCGACGCACAGCTTCAGTGAGCTGACCACCCTCCTCATAGCCGACGTAGCCCGGGGCGGCGCCAATCAGACGCGACACGGAAGCCTTCTCCATGTACTCGGACATGTCAAGACGCACCATCGCACGCTCGTCGTCGAACAGGAACTCGGCCAGCGCCTTGGCCAGCTCAGTCTTGCCCACGCCCGTAGGTCCAAGGAACAGGAATGAGCCGGTCGGACGGTTCGGATCGGAAATGCCAGCGCGAGAACGGCGCACAGCGTCCGAAACGGCGCGCACGGCTTCCTGCTGACCAATCACACGGTCACCAAGGAACTCCTCCATGCGCAGCAGCTTCTCGTTCTCGCCTTCCATCAGACGGCCGACCGGAATGCCCGTCCATTCAGCCACAACGCCCGCGATCGAGTCGGCATCCACCTGGTCGGGCACCATCGGCTCGGTCTCGTGCGCATAGACGGCTTCCTGCTCGGCCGTATGCTCAGCGTCAGCCAGTTCCTTCTGGATGGCCGGAATCTCGCCGTAGAGAATGCGGCTGGCCTTGGCCAAATCGCCTTCACGCGTGGCCTTGTCGGCCTCAACGCGCTTCTCGTCGAGCTTGGCGCGCAGGTCGCCGACCTTGTTGTGGCCGGCCTTTTCAGCGTCCCAGCGGGCCTTGAGGCCGGAGAGACGCTCGCGAGTGTCTGCCAAGTCGTTCTGCAGCTTGCCCAAGCGGTCCTTGGACGCGGCGTCCTCGGCCTTCTTGAGCTGCATTTCTTCCATCTCAAGGCGCGTGACCTTGCGCTGCAGCTCGTCGATTTCCTCGGGCTGCGAGTCAAGTTCCATACGCAAGTGGGCAGCGGCCTCGTCCACAAGGTCGATGGCCTTGTCAGGCAGCTGACGGCCGTTGATGTAACGGTTCGACAGCGTTGCCGCGGCCACGAGCGCGTCGTCACCGATCGTGACCTTGTGATGGGCTTCATAACGTTGCTTCAAGCCGCGCAGGATCGCGATCGTGTCTTCCACGCTCGGCTCGCCCACGAACACCTGCTGGAAACGGCGTTCGAGAGCCGGGTCCTTTTCAATGTTCTCGCGGTATTCGTCGAGCGTCGTGGCGCCAATCAGACGAAGCTCACCACGCGCAAGCATCGGCTTGAGCATGTTGCCGGCGTCCATCGAGCCCTCGGCCGCGCCAGCGCCCACAATCGTGTGCAACTCGTCAATGAACGTGATGATCTGGCCGTCGGACTGCTTGATTTCGTCGAGTACGCTCTTCAACCGTTCCTCGAACTCGCCGCGGTACTTCGATCCGGCCACCATCGAGCCCAGATCCAGCGAAATCAGCGTCTTGTTTTGCAGCGTGCTCGGCACATCGCCGGCCACAATGCGCTGCGCGAGACCTTCAACAACGGCCGTCTTACCGACGCCCGGCTCACCAATCAGCACAGGGTTGTTCTTCGTGCGACGGCTCAGGATCTGAATCACGCGGCGGATTTCCTGGTCACGGCCGATCACGGGGTCGAGCTTGCCTTCACGCGCGCGCTCGGTCAGGTTCGTCGAGAACTTCTCGAGCGACTTGTACGAGCCTTCCGCATCGGGGCTCGTCACCTTGGCGCCACCACGCACTTCAGGAATCGCCTTCTTGACAGCCGCTTCAGTCACGCCGTTCGACGTCAAAATATCGGCCGCAGTGTTCGGCGCGGCTTGCAGGATGCCGAGCAGCAGCATTTCGGTCGACACGTATTCGTCGCCGAACTCTTTCATGTCTTTGTCGGCATTGCTGATCGTCATCGACAGCTGGCGCGAAGCCTGCGGTTGCGCCGTGCTCGATCCGCTCGCAGCCGGCAGCGCGACGAGCGCGTTACGTACTTGCGCACCGATTTTCTGCGGATCGGCCCCAACAGCCTGGATCAGGCCGCGCACCACGCCGTTTTCCTGACGCAGCAGCGCGTCAAGCAAGTGCAGCGGGTCAACTTGCGGGTTTCCTGCAGCGGCTGCACTCTGTAGAGCGTCACCCAAGGCTTCTTGGGCCATTCGTGTGAGATTTTGTTCCATGTATTCCTCCCATGTCACCAACTGCCTGACCTTGCGGCAGTTCGGTTCGTTGTTCTACAACAACCAACACGTTCAGCCCCCGCTTTATTCCAAACTTGAGTCACTTACGCTCAACTTTGTTTCGTCAGTACAGCGCGCATACCTACTACGTACACAGCCATTGTGCTCCGCAACAAACAAAAGGCTGCCCACTTTTAGCGGACAGCCTTTTGCATGAAATTCATAGCAAACTCATAGCAAGTTCAGGGATTGCCAACGCCCCCGTCAGCGGTGCTCGGCTTGGGAGTTTTTCATGAGTATTTCCGCACTTGCTCCATTGACAGTTTCACCGTCGCCAACGCTCTCAGGCGCGTACGACGATGTTGCGCAGGTCGCCAATGCCATCAACATGCACGACGCACTCGTCACCCGATTCCAACTTGCCCGAAGCATCCGGAGTACCCGTCAAAATCACATCGCCAGGCAGCAACGTCGTGAAGCTCGAGATAAATGCGATTTGCTCAGGAATCGAATGAATCAGATTGGCCGTCGTACCACTGGCCTTCTCTACTGGTTCACCATTGAGCGTGAACGAGATACGCGCATCCTGCCAATTGAACTCGTCACGCGTCACAATCCACGGACCCAGCGGGCACGACGTGTCAAAACCCTTGGCACGCGTCCACATCGGATCGCCTTGCTGCAAATCACGCAACGTCACATCATTCGTGCACGTAAAGCCCAGCACATAATCCATCGCATCGGCCACCGACACGTTCTTCGCGATGCGACCCATGACCACAGCGACTTCGGGCTCAAAGTTCATGTCGTTCGAGAACGTCGGATAGACAATAGGATCATCAGGGCCAATCACGCTCGTCGACGGCTTCATGAAAATCATCATCTCTTCGGGCGCATGCTTGATCGGTGACTGGCCATGCTCATACATGTAATTGGCATGGGCCTCATAGTTCTTCGCCAAGCCATAGACCTTCGACGGAATGATTGGAGACAGCAAGCGGATGCCATCGCCATCCAACGGGAAGCGCTCGCCGGTCGGGTTCATGGCGCCTCCCGCAAGCGGGAATCCATCGAGCGCAATCAAATAATCCTTGCCATCAGCCGGATCTTCCTGGACGAAAGCGTACTGAGGCATGTCGTTATGCAAAAACCGTGCAATTCTCATAGCTCTAGTCTACGCATGCGCCATTACGGAGCGCTTCTCGCCGGATTCCATGCTTTGCGCACGTTCTTTGAGCCGCGCAGACAGTCCCTACTCCACGGCCTCATGCCCCCTCATATACGTCTCCACGATCCCCTCGATCGGACGATAGTGGTCGATGACGGCTTGTCGGTAGGCCTCCAAATCGCCGGAGACGGCGGTCTCGACCATCACACGGTGGGACTCGGCGCTCTGCACGATGTCCTCGCTCACGGACAGGCCGATCTGCGGCAGGATGGCCATATGCACCAGCCACAGGCTGTCGGCCAGCTGGGAGAGGACCACGTTGCCGGAAGCCCGGTGCACGATGGCATGAAACTCGATGTCCGCCTCGAGGAAGGTCTTGTTCATGGCGGCGTTCACGGCCATCTGCTCAGCCAGCTCCAGCAGGCGCGGCTGCTCGGTGCCGCGCATGGCGTCCACGACCTGTTCGGAGACGCCCAGGTCGAGGATGCGACGCACCTGAATCACGTCGCGCAACTCGCCTATCTCGGCCATGCCCCCGGTCATGGCGCGGAAGCTCAGGGTCTCCACCAAGGGTTCGAGGGAGAGGTCTCCCACGAACATGCCCTTGCCGTGCACCACGGACACGATGTGCAGTGCCTCGAGCTTGCGTACGGCCTCGCGTACCGAGGAGCGCGAGACGCCCAGCTCGTCGCACAGCGTGGCCTCATTGGGCAGGGGGTCGCCGGGGCGCAGCCCCTTGCGGATGATGTAGGACTTGATGGCGTCCATGGCCGCCTCGCAGCGGCTGGGAGTCTGCAGGGCCGTGGGGCGCACCGCCGCACCGGACGATGCGGACGGCGGCACCACGGCGGCAAAGGACGCGATGCGCGTGCGGATGTCGTCGAAGGTACCGGCTTGCATGATTGCTCCTCGTTGAGTGCCCTCCATACATGGCGTATGGAGGGATGCGGAATGGTCTGCAGGTGTCGGCGGCGGTCACCGCCGGGCATCCCCTTGGTCCTATGTTATCAGATATCTTATCTGTGAGCGGAACGGGTGCCCGACAACCGACCCATCCAGTCACGGAACAGGTCGGGCCACACCTGCACGCACTCCTCCACGCCTGTGCCGTCGGCATACATGGATTCACGCGTCCCGAGGGACACACCGTGGCGCCCAGTGGGAAACAGGTGCGCCTCCACGCTCACGCCAACACGCCGCAACGCGTCTACCAGCAGCAGCGAGTTGGCCACCGGCACGGTCGCGTCGGTCATGGTGTGGAAGAGGAAGGTGGGCGGGAAGGCAGCGGTCACCCGCAGCTCGATCGACACGGCGTCGCGCACCGCCTGCTCGCCGGCGCGGTCGCCGAGCAGTCGCTCGAAGCTAGGCCGGTGCGCATACTCGCCAGCACTGATCACCGGGTAGCCGAGCATGAGGCCGTCGGGGCGGATGCACTCGGCGTCGAAGCCGAAGCTGGCGAGCAGCGCGCCGTTCCACTCCGCGCCGAGGTCGGCGGCCAGATGGCCACCGGCGGAGAAGCCGGCCACCATGACGGCATGCGGGTCGACGTGCCAGTCGTCGGCGTGCGCGCGCACCATCGCCACTGCAGCCGCCAGTTCGTGTAGGGCCGTCGGGAAGCGCGAGGGCGCAGTCGAGTAGTGCAGCACACAGGCCTGGAAACCGTAGCCGAGCATACGCACGGCAATCGGCTCCATCTCGCGCGGTGAACACTCCAGGTAGCCGCCGCCGGGCACGACGACGATGCAGGGGCGCCGGCGGTCGGCGTCGATCTCGGGGAAGTTGTCGAGCAGATAGCACTCGAGCTCGGCTTCGGTGCCGTCGAGCGACGTGAGCGGTTCGTGCAGGATGCGCATGGCGGACTCTCCCACTCAGCGCGCGGGGAGCGCGTCGCGGAACCAACTGGTAATCGAGGTGGGGTGCGTGATGGCGGTGCCGACCACGGCGGCCCATGCGCCGGCTTCCATCACCTCGGCCAGCTGGGCAGGCGTGTGGATGCGCCCCTCGCAGATGACGGGCACGCCGGGGAAGGCGTCGACCATCTGCCCCAGCAGCTCGAGGTCAGGGCCGTCGGTCTTCTCGCGTTCGCCGGTGTAGCCGGCGAGGGTGGTGGAGATGATGTCGGTGCCCGCCTCGACGGCCTGTTCGGCGTCGGCGAAGCTGCCGCAGTCGGCCATGACGAGCGTGCCGTCGTCGTGCAGCGCGCGCACGGTCTCTGCGTAGGTCAGTCCGTCGGCGCGCGGACGACGGGTGGCGTCGATGGCGACGATGTCCGCGCCAGCGTTCGCACAGCAACGCGCGTGGCGCAGGGTAGGCGTGATGTAGATACCTTCGTCGCCCTCCTTCCAGATGCCGATGACAGGCACCTTGACCTGGCCCTTGATGGCGGCAATGTCCGCCAGCCCCTGACAGCGGATGCCGACGGCACCCCCGAGCTCAGCGGCCATGGCCATCTGCGCCATGGTCTCGGGATGGCGCATGGGCTCGCCGGGGTAGGCCTGGCAACTGACGACGAGACCGTCCTTGAGACCTTCGATGAGGGGATGCATGGGGACTCCTTACTTATTATTCATATGGATGCGATGGAGGGATGCTGGGGGCATGCGTGCTCCCCGATGACCTGTGCGGCCGCGACCGCCGCCCCGATGAGGGGTGCGGCGCCCCCGAGCTCGCCGGGCAGCAGCGGGATGGCACGGGTGAGGGCCATGGCGGAGTCGGCAAAACCGGCGCGCAGGGCGTCCCACCACAAGGCGCCCGACTCAGCGACGGACCCGGAGACGACGACGACGTCGGGGTCGAGCAGGTTGACGGCGCCGCCGAGTGCCTCGCCGAGCGCGCGGGCGGAGCGGGCGATGACCTCGGCGGCGAAGGCGTCGCCACCGGCCGCCAGCTCGGAGACGTCCTTGCCACCGGCGACGGCCGGCGTAGCGTCGTCCTTCATGAGGTTGTAGAGGGCGGCCAGGCCGGTGCCGCTGGCGACGGGTTCGATGTGTCCGCAGTCGGTGCCGCAGGAGCAGCGCACGCCGCGGCCGAGACCGTGGGCGATGTGGCCGATGTGGCCGGCGACGGCGTGCGCGCCGGTGACGGGATGGCCGTCCTCGATGAGGGCGCCCCCGATACCAGTGCCGACACCGATGGAGAGGATGCATGCATGGCCGCGGCCAGCTCCGTGGTGCGCTTCGCCTAGGCCGTGGGCGACGACGTCGTTGACCATGCCGACGCCCAGCCCGGTGGCCTCGGCGAGCGCGTCGGCGACGCGCTGGCCGGTCCAGCGGGGGATGAGGTCGGTGGCGGCGATGATGGTGCCGTCGGCGACGACGCCGGCGGAGCCGATGCCCACGCCGGCGAGTCCGTCGCGTTCGCGCACGCGGTCGGCGGCAAGGGCGGCGAGGCGGCGCAGGATGTCATCGCCGCCGCGGGCGGCTTCGGTGGGGATGGTGCGCAGGTCCTCGACGACGGGCGTGCCACCGACGTCGTCGAGGGTAACGAAGCCGGTGGCAATCTTGGTGCCGCCGAGGTCGATGGTGAGGTAGGTGGGCATCACACGGCCTCCTTAAGCAGGCCCGCGTCGTGGATGTGGGCGAGGTGGGCGACACGTGTGTCGAGGTCGGCGTCGGGCGGCACGCAGACCTTGGCGCCGAGGTAGGCGAGGGTGGGCACGTCGGCGGCGGCCGTACAGTCGGCGATGCGCGCGGCGTCCATCCAGGAGACGGGTTCGTCGGAGGCCATGGGCAGATGGCCGTCGATCCAGGGGTACCCGTAGCGACTGGCGGCGGGGCCGGCGCCGGAGAACATGAGGCCAGTCAGGACACCGGCATCGGCGGCAGCACGCACGTGGGTCTCGGGCAGGGCGGCGTCGCGGCCTTCGACGCAACTGCGCCCCCAGTTGACGGTGATGCCGATGCCGGCGTCCTGGGCGATGGCGATTTCCTCCTCGATCGGCAGGAAGCCCTTTTCGGGCGTCTGGCCGTCGATGTGGCGGTCGCAGTGTTCAATGACGAGGCGTGTGCCGAGCCAGTCCCAGCCGAGCAGTCCCGCGAGGGAGCGGCGCATAGCGTCGACGTCGGCGAGCGCGGTGGGGGCGGTATGGATCTCGAGGTAGGCGATGTCGTTGGCACCGCGGGCGTCGGCGAGCGCGGCGATGGCGTCGCGCGCATCCTTGGCGAAGCGCACGGCGGCGAGTCGTCCTTCTTCCTGGGGGCTGGCCAGTCCGAAGCCGGGCGTGCGGCCGACGTGCTGCATGGTGCCCGGGATGAGGGTCATGGTGTTGTGGTGCCAATGGGCGGGCAACCGGCGGGCGAGCCAGGCACGGGCGCCGGGGGCGGCAAGGTCGCCGGGGAAGGGCAGTTCGGCGCCGTCGATCCAGGGCTGCGTACCGAGGAGCGCGTAGTACTCCCCTTGGGCGCCGCGGTCGTCGGGAAGCGAGGCGTATGCCCCGACGACGTAGTGAGGGGTGGTCATGGTTCCTCCTTGAACGTGAATGACTGCCTCTACTGTATCAATTCATCAGACAACAGACAACAGAACTCATGCACCTATGCCCATTTTTCACTGTGAGAGAAAATATGCACGCCTGCATTACGGCACCTGAACCGTTTAACATCAATCATTCAGCACATTCCCATGAAGCATCCCGACGAAACGCTGAGCCCGATTTGCAATCAGACATCTGATGTCTTACGATTATCTCAGCTTCGAAACAACGACGTTTCTCCAAGCATTGCCCCATCCCTCCAATGAAGCAAGGAAAGCAATGAAGCGTACACAGATACTGCTCAAGGCAGCGGCCGTCACGCTGATCAGCGTCTTCGGCGCCCTGGCCTTCGGCGCGTGCGGCAGCCAGCAGGCGACCAGCGGCACCTCGGTGACGGATACCATCACCGCCGAAGCCGCCTACGCCAGCCGCGATTTCAACCCCAACTCCACTTCCAGCGCCCTCGCCATGTCCGCCAACTGGTACGTGGTGGAGCCGCTCTACGCCTTCAACTACTCCGACTACTCCATGTACAACGCACTCGCCAAAGACGAGCCAGAGCAGGTCTCCGACACCGAGTACGTGGTCACCCTGCGTGACAACGCTAAGTATTCGGACGGCACCGACGTCACCCCCGAGGACGTCGTCGCCTCCTGGAAGCGCTCCACCACCAAAGGTGGCCTGTACGTGCCGATGCTCGACTTCATCCAATCGGTCGAACCCAAGGGCGACCACCAGGTCACCTTCAGGCTCAAGTACGCCTTCCCCGCCTTCAAGGAGCGCCTCGCCCTGATCAAGGTGGCCCCGGCGACCATGGACAAGGACCAGCTGACTGCGATGCCCATCGGATCCGGCCCCTGGAAGTACGTGGAGATCACCGACCAGAAGGTCACCTTCGTGAGGAACGACCTGTACAACGGCGAGTACCCCGCCCAATGCAAGAACATGGTGTGGAACGTGGCCGTGGATGACACCGCCCGCGTCACCGCCATGCAGACCGGCAAGGTCGACGTCATGGAGCTCGTGCCCACCCTCGCCTTCGACGTGCTCTCCAAACGCGCCGACCTCAAGACCGTCCAGGCCTTCAACGCCCCCTACATCATGTTCAACACTAAGAAAGCCCCCTTCGACAACCCGAAGGTGCGCCAGGCGGTGTTCTACGCAATCGACGCCCAGCAGCTCATCGACAACCAGATGGCCGGCCAGGCGACCCCCACCACCAGCTACCTCATCGAGGAATACCCCGCCTACCACCAGGCCTCCACGGTCTATACCCACGACGTGGAGAAGGCCAAGGAGCTGCTCAAGGAAGCCGGCGTCACCGGCAAGGTCAAGTTCACCCTCTACTCCACCGACCAGTCCTGGATCACCCAGCTGGCCCCGCAGATCAAGAACAACCTCGCCGAGATCGGCATGGAAGCCGACCTGCAGTCCATGGCATCCTCCGCCCTCTACCCCAACATCACCGACAAGGACGACGCGGACTTCTCCATGGCCCTCGTAGCCGGTGACCCCTCCGTCTTCGGCGACGATGCCGACCTGCTCATGAACTGGTTCTACGGCGACAACACCTGGACCCGCCAGCGCACCTTCTGGTACGGCACCGACGGCTACAAGAAGCTCCACGGACTCATGGACAAAGCCTTGGCCGCCAAGAGCGACGCGGAACGCCAAGAGTACTGGAACCAGTGCTACGACGTAATCGCCGAGGAAGTGCCCATCTACCCGCTCTTCCACCGCAAGACCACCACCGCCTTCAAGAAAGGGGTCTTCTCCGAGAGCGAGGCCATCGGCACCACCGGCCTCGACCTCCTGCAAGCCAAGCTGAACCACTGACCGGGCCCCGGCATCCGCCGGCACCCCGAACGGGCTGCAACGATGCAGTCCGCCCAATCCACCATCCACAACAGGAGCATCCAGTGAGTAACCTATTGCGAATCCTGGGCAAGCGCCTCATCGCCCTGCCGTTCATGGCCTTCGGCGTCACGCTGCTCGTCTTCTTCCTCATGTCGTTCTCCAAGTACGACCCGGCCGTCGCCGCACTCGGCGAAAGCGCCACCCCCGAGGCACTCGCCGCCTACCGCCACGAGATGGGCTTCGACCTGCCCTGGTGGAAGCAGTTCTGGAACTACATCGGAGGCATGCTGCAGGGCAACCTCGGCGTCTACGGCGTCAACAAGGACTCCGTTGCCGCCCGCATCGCCACCTCCTTCCCGCTGACCCTCCAGCTGACCTTCATCGGCCTGGCCATCGCCCTCGTCATCGCAGTCGTCTTCGGCGTCCTCGCCGCCCTCTACCGCGACACCTGGGTCGACCAGACGATCCGCGTCATCTCCATCATCGAAATCGCCACCCCCGCCTTCTGGCTAGGCGTCCTGCTCATCTACTTCCTGCAGATCCGCATGGACTGGCTCCCCGGCGCCGGCGACCTCGTCCCCTTCAGCCAGGACCCACTCGAGTACATGCGCCGCATGGCCATGCCCTGCTTCGCGCTGGCCATGCCCGTGGCCGGCTCCATGACCCGCATCATCCGCACCTCCATGGTCGAGGAACTCGACAAGGACTACGTGCGCACCGCCCTGGGTGCCGGCATCCCCAAGTCGATCGTCATCGCCCGCAACGTGCTGCGCAACGCCCTGATTACTCCGGTCACCGTACTCGGCATGAAGATCGGCTACCTCATGGGCGGCGCGATCGTCATCGAGGTCATCTTCGCACTGCCCGGCATGGGCACCGCAATGTTCGACGGCATCAACAACAACCAGCCGATGCTGGTACAGGGCGTGGTGCTGGTGGTCGCACTCGCGTTCATCATCATCAACATCGTCGTCGACCTGCTCTATGTCCTTATCAACCCGCGAATCAGGAATGTGTGACGCCATGCTTTTCTCCAAGACACTGTCAGTCAAGAACATCGACAAGGCCGGCGGCAAGCTCACCTTCAAGCGTTGGAAGGCGATGTCGCTGGGCACCAGGATTTCCGTCGTCTTCATCTCGCTGCTCGTCATCTGCGCCGTCTTCGCGCCGCTGATCGCGCCGCACGACCCGCAGGAAATCACCCTCACCTACCGCTCCCCCTCGATGGGCCACCTCTTCGGCACCGACAACCTCGGCCGCGACGTGCTCTCGCGCGTCCTGTACGGCGCACGGTACTCGCTGGTCATCGGTCTGTCCTCCATCGCCTTCGCCCTCGTCGTCGGCGCCCTCATCGGCGCAGTCGCCGCGGTCAGCCGCACCTGGATCTCCGAGGTGATCATGCGCTGCATCGACATCGTCATGTCGATCCCGGGCATCGCCTTGGCGGCCGTGTTCGTCTCCATCCTCGGCCAGTCGATGATCGGCATCGTCATCTCCATCGGCATCCTCTACGTACCGCAGATCGCCCGCATCGTCCGCGCGAACATCATCAGCGAGTATGGCAAGGACTACGTGAGGGCCGGCATCGTCTCCGGCGCCCGCGCCCCCTGGCTGCTCCTCAAGCACGTCACCCGCAACATCGCCGCCCCCGTCATGGTCTTTACCACGCTCTCCGTGGCCGACGCCATCGTCTTCGAGGCCTCGCTGTCCTTCATCAACGCCGGCATCCCCGAGCCGACCCCGACCTGGGGCAACATCCTCTCCAGCGCCAAGGCCGGCGTGATCTACGGCTTCTGGTGGCAGGCACTGTTCCCGGGCCTGGCGATCATGCTCACCGTGCTGTGCCTCAACATCCTCTCCGAGGGCCTCACCGACGCCATGGTGGCCGCGCCTTCCGCCCCGATCAAGCGCACCGAGGAGGAGAAGGAGCACCTGCGTGAGGAGGACCGTCTCCTGATCGACCCGGTCGCCGCCTACGCCGCCCAGGCCGAGACCCTGGAGGCCTCCCTCATGGCCCTCAGGGACGCGGAATTCCGCCGCACCGACCGCCTCGAGCCGAGCAGCAAGGCCGCACCCGTCATCGAGGTCAAGGATCTGTGCATCAAGTTCCCACGCCACGGCGACGTGGATGTGGTCGACCACCTCAACTTCTCCGTGCGCCCCGGCGAGACCATGGGCCTCGTAGGTGAGTCCGGATGCGGCAAGTCCATCACCTCCCTGGCCATCATGGGCCTGTTGGACCCGAAGGCCGAGATCAGCGGCGAGATCCTCTTCGAGGGCGAGAACCTGGTCGGCATGAGCCAGAAGCGCTACAACTCCATCCGCGGCCACGAGATCGCCATGATCTACCAGGACGCGCTCTCCTCGCTCAATCCGTCCATGCTCATCAAGGCGCAGATGAAGCAGCTCACCTCCCGCGGAGGCACCCGCACCGCGGAGGAACTGCTCGAACTGGTGGGTCTCGACCCCCAGCGTGTGCTGGAATCCTACCCGCACGAGCTCTCCGGCGGCCAGCGCCAGCGCGTGCTCATCGCCATGGCCCTCACCCGCGACCCCAAGCTCGTCATTGCCGACGAGCCCACCACCGCACTCGACGTGACCGTGCAGAAGCAGGTCATCGACCTGCTCAACGAACTGCGCGAAAAGCTCGGCTTCGCGATGATCTTCGTCAGCCACGACCTAGCGCTCGTCGCCAAGGTGGCGCACTCGATCACCGTCATGTACGCCGGCCAGGTGGTCGAACAGGGCGCCGCACGCGAGATCCTCACCGACCCCCGCCACGAGTACACCCGCGGCCTGCTCGGATCCGTCACCTCCATCGAGGCCGGCTCCGGACGGCTGCACCAGGTGCCCGGCTCGGTGCCCAGCCCCGCGGACTTCCCCAAGGGCGACCGCTTCGCACCGCGCTCCTCGCACCCGACGCGCGGCCTGGACGTCAAGCCCGTCATGAAGCGCGTACCCGGCACCTGGCACTTCTACGCGGTGCACCCGGACGACCTGGACAAGTCCGACACCCCTGCCGACAACCCCGACGTGGACCGAGCCATCGAGCGGGCCCTCAGCACCAAGGTCACCGTCCAGCCGCCCGACACTGACCCCGAACCGAAGATTCCCGTGCTGCAATGACGCGGCGAGAACCAGGAGATTCCAGATGAACACGCAAGGCACCACCCCGATCATCGAACTCAAGGACATCGAAGTCGAGTTCAAGACCCGTGCCGGGTCCATCCTGCGACCCAAGAAGATCAAGGCCGTCAACGGCGTGAGCCTCAGGCTCATGCCCGGCAGGACAATCGGCATCGTCGGCGAATCCGGCTGCGGCAAGTCCACCACGGCGAATGTCATGTGCGGCCTGCAGCAGGTCACCTCCGGCCAGGTCATGTTCAAGGGCAAGGACGTCACGCACCGCAACGCCAAGGACCGCATGCGCATCGGCCGCGTGGTCTCCGTGGTCTTCCAGGACCCGGCCACCGCGCTCAACGCCCGCATGAGTGTCCAGGACCAGCTCATGGACCCGCTCATCGTGCACCAGACCGGCAGCCCCGAGGAACGCGCCCGCCGTGCCTACGAGCTCATCGACATGGTTGGCCTGCCCAAGTCGGCACTCAACGCGCTGCCCGGGCAGCTCTCGGGCGGCCAGCGACAGCGCGTGGCCATCGCCCGCGCACTGTCGCTCAAGCCGGACGCCATCATCGCCGACGAACCGACGTCCGCGCTCGACGTGTCAGTACGTGCGCAGATCCTCAACCTGCTCTCCGACCTCAAGAAGGAGCTCGGCCTGTCGATGGTCTTCATCAGCCACGACATCCAGACGGTCCGCTACGTCTCCGACGAGATCATCGTCATGAACCACGGGCAGATCGTGGAGCACGGCGACGCCAGGCAGGTCCTCACCCATCCGCAGGATCCGTACACGCAGCTGCTGCTGGGCGCCGCGCCCTCGCTGCTGCACCCCACCGCCGCGGAATGCGCGCCGGCGGTCTGAACACCCATCCACTGTCCGCCATCGCGGGGCCGCAGCCACGCGGCCCCGCCCAACCCCTCCAACCGACTTCCCGACAGCAAAAGGACACTGATTCCCATGACCAAGCAATTCCGTGGCGTCATCCCGCCGGTCGTCACCCCCCTGACCGCCGACCGTCAACTCGACCGAACCAGCTTCGCGCGGTCCATCAACCGCATGATCGAAGCCGGCGTCGACGGCCTGTTCATCCTCGGCTCCTCCGGCGAGGTCGTCTTCAGCACCGATGAACGCCGCCGCGAGATCATCGAAACCGCCATTGAGACTGTCGACGGCCGCGTACCCGTCCTCGTCGGCTGCATCGACACCGAAACGCGCCGCGTGATCGAACACGCCAAGGTCGCCAAAGAGCTCGGCGCCGACGCCATCGTCGCCACCGCCCCCTTCTACGCGCTGGGCGGCATGCCCGAGGTCGAACGCCACTTCCGCCTCATCCACGATGCCGTCGACCTGCCGCTGTTCGCCTACGACATCCCCGTATGCGTGCACACCAAGCTGCCGGGCGACATGCTCATCCGCCTCGGCCTCGACGGCGTGCTCGCCGGGGTCAAGGACTCCTCCGGCGATGACGTCTCCTTCCGCTTCCTCGTGGACGACAACAGGAAGGCCGGTCATCCGCTCACCCTGCTCACCGGTCAGGAAGTCGTGGTCGACGGCGCCTACATGGCCGGCGCCGACGGCTCCGTCCCCGGCCTGGGCAACGTGGAATGTACCGGCTACGTGCGCATGTGGAAGGCCGCCGAAGCCGGCGACTGGGAGACCGTGCGCAAGGAGCAGGACAGGCTCGCCGCGCTCATGCGCATCGTGACCGTCACCAGCGGCGTCGCCGGCTTCGGCGCCGGCGTCGGCGCCTTCAAGACCGCCCTGGCGCTCCTGGGCGTCTTCGACACCAACCAGATGCCCGATCCCGTCCTGCCCCTGCAGGGCGCCAACGTGGAAGCAGTGGCTGAGGTGCTGCGCGCCTGCGGCCTCGAGCCAGCCCGCACCCCCGAGGAGGTGACCCTGGCCACGCAGTGAGTTTCCTCCCCCCTAGAAATTGTTCATTTTTCTGAACAATTTCTACACCGCCACCACCTACCGCACCTTTCCCACTCCCCCAAGGAACTACCACCATGACCGAACTCATCATCGTAGACAACGAAGCCAAGGCCGGCGAGATCTACGCACGCTGCGTGGCCGACCTCATCGCACGCAAGCCGGACGCCGTCCTCGGCCTGGCCACCGGCTCCAGCCCGCTCGCGGCCTACCAGGCACTCGCGGCCATCGTCAAGGCCGAGCACATCGATGTCAGCCGCGTGCGCGGCTTCGCCCTCGACGAGTACGCAGGACTCGACCCCGCGCACCCCGAGTCCTACCGCAGCACCATCACGCGCACCGTCGTCGAGCCGCTGGGGCTCACGCCGGAACTGGTGCACGTACCCAACGGCAACCTCGACACCATCATGGACGCCGGACGTGAGTACGACGCCGCCATCGAGGCGGCCGGCGGCGTGGACGTGCAGATCCTGGGCATCGGCACCGACGGCCACATCGGGTTCAACGAGCCCGGCTCCTCGCTGGCCAGCGGCACGCGCATCAAGACGCTCACCCGACAGACCCGCGAGGACAACGCGCGCTTCTTCGACGGCGACATCAACCAGGTGCCCACCCACTGCATCACGCAGGGCATCGGCACCATCATGAAGGCACGCCACCTCATCCTGCTCGCCTTCGGCGAGCACAAGGCGGAGGCCATCGCGCAAACCGTCGAGGGCGGCATCAGCGCGCTGTGGCCGGCGTCCGCGCTCCAGCTGCACCCACACGCCACCGTCATCGTCGACGCCGCGGCTGCCTCCAGGCTGCGCGACGCCGACTACTACCGCTGGGCCTACGACAACAAGCCCGCCTGGCAGAGCATCTGACAGGTGTGTGCGCCGCTGCGGCGTCCGGCCCACACACCCGACCGACATCCCGTACCTTCCCGCACCTGCCCGCGCCGCGGCAGTGCGGGAAGTCGTCACCGTCCCAAGGAGCTTCACCATGACCACCGACCATCCCGCCATCACCGCAGCGGTCACGCAGGCGCTGGCCGCACCGCCGCGCGACGCCGCCATCCGCGGCGCGCGCCTTGTGGACGCGCGCGGCGTGCGCGACCATGCCTGGGTCGTGGTGCGCGACGGCACCATCGACGCCGTCGGCACCACCGACGAGGGCTTCGATGCGGCGGCCGTCGGCGTCGAAGACGTCGTCGAAGCCGCCGGCCGCACACTCACCCCCGGCTACGTGGACATCCACGCACATGGCGGCTGGGGCGCCTCCTTCGACGACGGCCCCGAGGGCATCGCCACCGCGCGCGCCTGCCACATGGTGCACGGCACCACCCGGCAGGTGCTCAGCCTGATCACCAATCCACTCGACGTGATGGAACGCAACCTGCGGGTCGTGCGCGAGCAGATGGACATGCGGCCGGACATCCTCGGCGCGCATCTCGAAGGGCCGTTCCTGGCCTTGGCACGCAAGGGCGCACACGACCCGAACTGCCTGGTCGACCCCGTACCCGCCGTGGTGGAGCGGCTGCTGGCGGCCGCCGACGGCGCACTGCGGCAGATCACCATCGCGCCGGAGCTGCCGCACGGCATGGAGGCGATCCGCGCCTTCGCCGCCGCGGGCGTGGCCCCCGCCATCGGCCACTGCGATGCCGACTACGAGACGGCCTGTGAGGCAATCGACGCGGGCGCCACCATCATGACGCACATGTTCAACGCGATGAACGGCATCCACCACCGCGAGCCGGGTCCCATCCCCGCCGTGACGGCCGACCCGCGCGTCACGCCGGAACTCATCAACGACGGCTTCCACGTGCAGAACCCTGTGGTGCAGATGGCTTGGGGCTTCGCACCCCACCGTCTCGCCTTCGTGACCGACGCCATGGCGGCCACCGACTGCCCCGACGGGCACTACCTCCTGGGCGCCCTGGACGTCACCGTGGTGGATGGCCATGCACGCTTGGCCTCCAACGGCGCAATCGCCGGATCCACGCTCCTGCTGGAAGATGCCGTCGCGCGTGCCGTGCTCGAGCTGGGATTCGCCGCCGCCGAAGCCGTGGAGGCCGCTACCCTCACCCCCTCGCGCGCCTTGGGGCTGAATCGGCCCAATGCCATCACCGGTGCACCCCTGGGCCTGATTGCGCCTGGGTATGCCGGCGATATGCTGCTCACGGATCCCGAGACGTGGAAGGTGGAGCGTGTGTGGTGCGCAGGGAGGCCCGTGGCATAGCCGAGGCGTCCCTCTGTGCAAGCATCCCCCTGAGAAGCAACCCCATCCGGACCACAGCTTCCATCCGAAACATAACTGGAGCGCTTCACCCGTTCCAACACCTCTGTTTCTGGCACGACGAAAGAACGCTAGATTGTCAGCGTCCGTTTCCCGCACACAAAGGAGTGCCATGCGCCAGATCGCTCCCCTCGATCCCGCGATCCACCACGAGGGCCGCATCACCATCCAGGGCGGCCATCCGCTCTGGGTCTTCCCCCATCTGTTGGTGAATCCGATGGGTTGGAACACTAGCAGCACAAAACTATCAATTCATCCCCTCGAAAATCCTCAATCTCAGGCATCTTGGCAAATCAGGAACCGTTATTGCACATCAGTTCAGCGCATGCCCAGTGTGGTTACACAAACAATCGTTCGCCAAAAATCGCGCGGCCCAACCGCACTTGTGTTGACCCTTCATCAATAGCCCAGGCGGCGTCGCCGCTCATACCCATCGACAGCTGCAAACATTCATCGGTACCTTGCTCGCCAGACGCAACGAGTTCGTCCCTCAACTCACGCAGATGGGCGAATCCTTGACGCACAATGGCTTCATCGTCCACATGCGCGCCGACTGTCATCAGCCCTACAAGCCGCACGCCGTCAAGAGCGCCGATGGCTCCTGCAATGTCTCGCGCCTGTTCAGGAGCGCATCCCGATTTGCTGGTCTCGCCTGATTCGTTGACTTCGAGCAGCACATCCACAGTCATAGTGTGCGCTACAGCCCGGCGAGCGATTTTCTGCGCGAGGTCCAAGGAGTCCACGGATTCAATCACATTCGTAAACGGCAGGATTTTGCCGATTTTGTTGCTTTGCAGCTGGCCGATCAGATGCAATGGCACATCAGGCGCCGCATCATCGTCCTGACGACCCACCTGCAGTCCATCCGCGGCACACAGTTCACGCAGTCCGTCAATTTTGGCCAGAATCTCTTGCGGGCGGTTTTCGCCAATCAGCCGGATGCCGGCTTGAATGGCCGCATGCACTTCACCAACGTCACGCGTTTTTGTGGCGGCCAGCAATTGCACACAACCTTCGGGACGCCCAGCGTCTGCCACAGCCTGCGCCAGCTGATCCAATGCGCGATGCACGTTATCAGTGATTTCGCGTGCACGCTCGTCACTGATCGCTGTTGCCGCCAGATCCTTGTGTTCCATGTAGGCCACCATCGCTGCCGCCCTCCCTTATGTTCCGCTCTATGCTACACCCTACTCATGGTTGCAACAGCACAGACGCGTTCAGATGGCTTTGAGCCGTTCAGCGAGATTGTGCGGCACGGCTTTGTCGTACCGCGCGTCACGCACCGCTTGCCATGAGAACAGGTCCAACGCTTCATGCGCACTGATTGGTGCAGGACGGAAATCGTCACGCTGCGGATCAATGTGACCTTCGTTGTCATAGGTCACACCTGGCACGTCAAGGCCCAACAACGCCGCACACCAGCCGATCACTTGCTCAGGTCGTACGCCAACGCTGCGCAAATATCCCAAATCAAGCGACCGTGTGCGCTTGGCCAGACGCACACCGGCGGCGTTATCGACGAGCGGCAAATGCGCGAACTGCGGTTGCGTCACAGTCGCATTATCGCCACGTAGTTGTTGCACAAACCCGCGTTCCACCAAATTGGCACGCAAGTTCAGTTGCAATGCCGTGGAACGCAACAAGTCGCGACCGCGCACAATCTGGTTCACGTCTTCGAGCAAATCATCGACGGTGACGGCCAGTTGGTACGCGAACAGGCCATCGGAACGTCGCACCACCGTGTCTCCCAGGTCTCGGCCCAGATCAAAGTGTTGTGCGCCATATACGAGGTCATCGAACTCGATGCGACCTTGCTCGGCAGCCACCTCAGGTACGGCGTAGCGCAGCGCGTGACGCTGTGTTTCACGTGAAGCATCGGATTTGGACAGTGTCGCGGGGGTATTTGTGGCGTTGGAATCGCCATTGAGAGTTGGGCGGAAATCACAATCCGAATCCACAATCGCACGCACCTGCGGATCGTGACGTTCCCACGCGCCGCGACACAAGCCCGGATACACGACGAACCCGTCGCCCTCTTGCGGAGCGCTGGCCGCGCGAATCTCGGCGCGCGAGCAGAAACATGGATAAATGGCCAGCGGCTCCTGGGCCAGCGTACGCAACGCTTGCTCATAAATCGGCGTGCGCTGCGACTGGTAGACAGGATCGCCTTGCCAATCCAAACCAAGCCAATGCAGGTCGTCCATGATCCAACGGTCGGCGTCGGGCACCACACGTGGCGTATCAATATCTTCAATGCGCAGCAGCAGCCCCTCGCCTTGCGAGCGCGAGCCCAACCACGCGGCGAGCATCGCATAGGCGTTGCCGATGTGCATACGCCCTGAAGGGGTGGGCGCGAATCGACCCGTCATACCACGGAGCCTTTCTTTGTTCAAGCGGAGGAGCTGCTGCGAATCCGCTGCGGTTGTGCAGCTAAAGATTTGCAGTGCAGCGAACGGACGGCTCGAATGTTAAGCGTTGGGGCCTACGAATGTCGTCCACTGCTCGTCGTCGAGCGGGTACGGGTTGGGCACGCAACCCTTGAGGAACATCGACTGTTCCTGCATGAGCGGGGCTTTCTTCCCCTCCCCTGCGCACGTTGTTTCATTGTCTCGATGCCCGAGCGCGTGGCCCATCTCATGATTGATGACCATTGTGCGATACATCGCGAGATTGCCACCGGCCTTGAGCCAGTCGTCCACAGCATTGTCCCAGCGTTTCTTGTTGATGATCACGTCAGAACCCACGCGGCAGCTGTATTCAGGCGAGCAATATTCCGAGAACGACGGCACGAGCTCGGGCTGCGACAGCGTGATTGTGACCGTACAGTTCGACTCGTCACCCTGCGTGAACACGACGCCGGAACGCGGCCATCCATGCTCGTTGTTCAGCACGCGGTACACCGTGTCGGCGAACCCGTCAGCTGAACCCACATTCCCTTTAGTGGACACGCAATAGACCATCTGCATGGGCTGCTTGCCTTGATCTTCGGAAGCTTTCTTGGCCGACGCGAGGATTGCGGAACGTTCATCGTCACTTAATGGGGCGGCGAGCGCGTCGAGCTGACGCTGCTCCTCTTGCTTGGCCTGCTGCTCGGCTTGCTGCTTGGGATCGGCGCTCGGTGAGGAGGAGGACGATGCGGATGGCTTGGGTGAGGACGACTTGGGTGAGGATTGCTCAGCTGAAGGGGACGATGCGGATGGAGCTGGCGAGGAAGCAGCGGATGAAGTGGACGAAGCTGCGGATGTCGCGATTGCCGCATGCTGGTTGCGGGCTTGATGCGAGCCGCGCACGCTGATCACGACGAGCGCGACGAACAGCGCAACAATCACGAGGGCCACGATGCGGCGCATCATATATACACGGCGCATGTGTGCAGGTTGTTGTTTCAAATGTCTGGCCATGCGCGTCCCTCCCGGTTACGATCCTTGCACGCCCGTGCTGTTCACGGCATCAAGTGCGCATTCATATTATGGTAGTGCGAGCTGAAACAACATGTGCCGTCCCGTCGAGATGGCGGAACGGCACATGTTATTTCAGATTGCAGCCGGGCGCGAGGTGCGGCCCAGCGAACTGGCGCTGATCAACGCCAGCAATCAGATGGCGAACAGCACGTTGAACAGCCAGCAGCCGAGCATGCCGCCGAAAATCGGGGCGACAACGGGAATCCACGCTTCGTCCCAGCGCGACGAACCCTTGTGCGGAATCGGCAGGATCGAGTGCAGCACACGCGGCATCAAATCGCGGGCCGGGTTCAGGCCAGGGCCAGTCGGGCCGCCGAGCGAGGTGACGAGACCCCACACAATGAAGCCGACGACGATTGAGGCGGCTGCGTAATCCTGGCTGCCCCACTGCAGTTCCAGGCAGCACAGCGCGCCGAGCACGAGCAGCATCGTGCCGACGAACTCGTTGACGAAATAGTTGAGGCGGCTGCCGTAAGCGTCGGTCGTGCAGAACGTGCCGAGAATGGCCTCGGGGTTCTCGGTTTCCTTGTAATGCGGGTAGTAGACGGCGTACACAATGAGCTGGCCAACAGCGGCGCCGAGCAGCTGGGCGATGATGTAGGGGGCTACCAAGCTCCATGGGAACATGCCGTTGACAGCCTGGGCCAACGTCATGGCCGGGTTGATCTGGGCACCCGAGATGCCACCGAACATCAGCACGGGGAACATGACACCGAAGCCGTAGCCCATGGCGATGTTCAACCAGCCTGCATTATGGCCTTTCGTGTTCTTCAGTTCCACATTGGCAACAGCGCCATTGCCGAAAATCATGAGCACGGCCGTGCCCACAAACTCAGCGGCAAGTTTGGTAAACAGTGTGTACTCCACTGGATAATCCTTCAGTCTCTCGAAAAATCTACGCACCGTCCGGCTTATGCACATACGCAACCGGCTTTAAGCATGGGGACGGAGGTGGCGCGAGCTGCGCCACTACGATGGTAGCGCGGGGGCGGGATGGCGGACGGAGTTCTTTCGGCCGAGGTTACGGGCGAGCGCGAGGGTCACGGCGAGCGCGAAACACTCACGCTGACAGGCGATCGAATCTTCATCAATACGGGAGCGCAGGCTATGCTGCCGCCCATTGCCGGCCTTACAGAAACGCCGGGTGTCTACACGAGCACGCGCATCATGGAACTTGAGGAGCTGCCCCAGCGTCTCGTGATCATTGGCGGCGGTTATATCGGGCTCGAGTTCGCGTCGATGTTCGCCGATTTCGGCAGCCAGGTCACCGTGCTGCAGCATTCTTCACGGCTGCTCGAGCGTGAAGACGACGACATTGCACAGGCAGTCCTGGATGATTTGACTGCGCAGGGCGTGCGTGTGCTGTTCAACGCCGACACACATGAAAGCCTTGGCGCGATGCTGCTCGCCGCCGAATCATACGAGGTGATCAACATCGTGGCGCTCGCGATGCGTCTGCATGCCATAAGCCCCTGACGCGCCTTCGCCAATGTCCGCGGACCATACGGGCGAAAATGCATCTTTCCTGACCACGCCGGCCAGGAAAAACTCCAAATTGAGGAGCAAACCGCACCTCCCCTGACCAGCATGGTCAGCAAAACTCCATATCGGGGCAAGAAACCGCATCTCCCCTGACCCGGACGGTCAGGAAAACTACATATCGGGTCACAAAACGGCATCTCTCCTGACCAGCATGGTAAGGAAAACTACCAATTGAGGAGCAAACCGCACCTTTCCTGACCACGCTGGTCAGCAAAACTCCATATCGGGGCGTAAAAAGGTATCTTTCCTGACCACGCTGGTCAGCAAAACTCCATATCGGGGCGAAAAACCGCATCTCCCCTGACCACGCTGGTCAGCAAAACTACAAAACAGGACGCAAAACGGCATCTCCGTTTACCAACCTGGTCAGCAAAGATACAAATAATGCCCGAATCCATAGTCGAGGCGCATCCCCGTAGCCTCGTTACAGCCACAGCGCATTGGGCGGATACGAGAGAAGCCTCAGTCGAAACTCGACTGAGGCTTCTTGGTGGTGCCCCCTCAGGGATTCGAACCCTGGACACGCTGATTAAGAGTCAGCTGCTCTAACCAACTGAGCTAAAGGGGCGTTGGCCGAACCAAGAGATAAATATACACCCACACACAATATCCGCAACTTCGGCGTGTCGCGCTCGACGTGGGTCTTACATTCGCTCCTATGACCTCGTGTTGGAGTACCGAATATCGTTGCCCTTCCAACGATATCCAGCACCCACTATCTACGCATCCTATGCATGGCCCGTCATTGCAGATCCACAGGAATGCAATCAGCAGAACCATACCCATTGCGCGTACACCATGCTTCAGCGGCCTTTATATCAGAGAAACTCTCGCCACACAGAATCACGTAATAGTCGGCATCATGGTTGTGCTTCGTATAGTTGTAATAGTCGGCGGCCCAAATCAGCAACGCCTTGGGATGCTTGATTTGCATCTTGAGGAAATGGCGGTAAATATCGGTGTACGTCCACGACTTACCTTCAATCTCCATGCCGAATCGCTTGCTTGAAAGCTGATCCGTGTATGTGTAATAAAAATCGGACGCATCCGACTTGTCATGAGTCAGCTGCGTGCTCAACGCGGCCTGTGCATATTTCTCGCAATCGTCGTTGCTGATGTTCGCCCCGCCCAACGCGCCGTCCACATCGGCGGCAGCGTTGCCGTCACGCTCCGCATCCGATTGCCACACCACCGACACATCATCGTCGTCAATCTGACCCACAGGACGCCAATACTGGTTGATATCGAACGCAAGCGACACCGTGGCCTCACCGGATGCGAACGTGATCGGCTTATCGGCAAAGTCATAGACTGCGGCCGCAATCACATCACCATCGTCATCTTTTAACGTCACGCGCACATCCGACTCTTCATAGCGCGCATCCTTGCAGGATGGAGCGGCGAGCTCGAGCTTGGCCACCATAGATTCGCCACTCAGTTTGACTGTATCCAATATGGCATCAGGCAGAGCTGTACATGACTTGGCTTCTTCATCGGATTCATCTTTGCCTGCATCATCCGCACCATTGTTGTGTGACTTGCCTGGTGACGCGGCTGTGCTTGTCTCCACTGTGTGACTGGCATTGCTGTTCGCGCGCGAAACGCCAAAAACCACGCCAATCACAATAAGAATTACCGCAACTGCCGCCACAACAATCCAAATGATGGGTGGTCGTTTTGGATTATTGTTCGAACCGTTATTATTCCCTGACCCCAATAGTGAGGGCGGTGTGGAAGGTAGTGGCGTAGTGGGTGGCGGTGTTGCTGCAGATCCCGTTCCAGTCCCAGTTCCCGTGGTTGCAACCATGTGTGAAGCAACCGGTGTCGCAGGAACCGGCTGCGAGGAATCCTTGGACGCATCAAGCGCTGCATTGGGGAACATCGACGCTTGGCCATACCCTACCGCGCCCTGCGGCATCGCATACATCGATGCCATGTCTTCAGGAAGCACGGTTTGAGCAAAGTCTATGCCTTCCACCGGCAACACAGTTTCAGCAAAACCAGGATCCGCAGCGGGTGCTGCAGGAGCAGGCGCCGCATAATCCGAAGGCGCAGGTGCCATGCTTGGTGACGGCGGCGTCACGCTTGGCGAAGGCGGCGCCACGCCAGGTGCTATTCCCGGATAAGGAGTCGGGGCCAGAGAGGGAGCAGGCACAGCTCCCGCGTCTGGTGGCGGAGCACCCCAAGCCGCTCCAGAGGTATCCGCAGCCGAATCACCGCCCCGCGCTAGATGCGTGGCATCTGAATCCACAACAGGCTGCAATGACGCTCCACAGCTGGCACAAAAATGCATCGACGCATCTACTGGGTTGCCGCATTGCGGGCACATCGCCACTGACACAGCCGTGCCACAGCTTGCACAAAATGCCGCTCCCGGTGATAACTGAGCACCACAATGTGTGCAATTACCCATGATCCGCTCCCTTTCTCACAACTTCTCAAACGCATGCCATTCACAATCACACTCGAACGGCAATACCCCCGTACTGTTGACATTCTATCCAATATCCATATTGTGCAACCAACAATGTTGAAAGTAGTCATAGCAAAAATAGATGGATATCATGTTACTATTCCTCGCCGCTACAACAGCAGCAATGAATATGAGGAGAGAAAAGGCAGAAGGGGGCAATCATGATTTGTTCGCATTGTGGAGCGCCGATTCCGGATTCGGCACGATTTTGTAGACAGTGCGGCACTGCCGTTGCCAATGCGACCCAAGACCCGGCATCCGCAGTACCGGCTCCCACCACTGCAACTACTGGTCAACCAACACATCCATTCCCAACGCCAGCAGCACCAGGCACAGCACCAGGCACAGCACCCGCACCAATCTCTGCGCCAGCCCCTAACCCCATGGCTCCCCCTCTTACCGGAGCTGCAATGCCGCCCGTGGACGCCGCTCCTGAGCCGAGTCCCATCAGTCCCATGGCCGATCCGGCTCCAAGACCAAATACGCCATACACCGCCAGCACTGCCCCATCAGCGCCTTACGGGTCCAGCACGCTGACAGTCGCCACCAGACCAATGTCTGCAACCACAAAGCGCAATCTGCTGCTTGGTGCCATTGCAGCCGGTTTTCTGATCATCTGCGGCATTGTGCTAGGCATCGTCAACGCCACGGTGTTTAGCGAGAAGGCGGTGGCAAACGAATATTTGACGGCTATTGCTAGTGGCGACTACGCCAAGGCCAACACATTGGCCAACCCGCAGTTGGATGCCGAGCAATCCGTGTTGCTGACGAATGCGGCAGCGGGCGATGCCAACAGCCATATCAGCAATGTGCAAATCACCAAGTCGCAGAACAACGGCGCCGCCAAAGTGTTGACCGTCACCTACACGCTTGGTGGCAAACAGTGGGAAACCGAACTGAAAATGAGCAAACAGGGCCGCAAAGCCTTGCTGTTCATGAACTGGGTGGTTGCCGAACCATTGATTGCAAAAATCCAAGTGTCGTATCCGAATTCATTGGACAGCATCACGATCAATGGCGTCAAGGTCAGCGACAAGAACAGCCTTGACCCGGCAGATAGCGATTATTCAGCCAGAACATTTGCCGTTTACCCCGGCAAATACACGGCCAGCGCAGGCAAGTCAAAGTATCTGGACTCCAAAAATGCGAGCATCGTGGCCAGCATCACAGGCAGTAACCCGGATTCGTCTCAGAACACTGTCACAGGCCGCATTGCAATCTCACCTACCGATGACTTAGTGGAAGCAATCCAAAACGAAGTGAATGCAACGATTGACACATGCGCAAAATCCAAAGACAATGAGCCAGCAGGCTGCCCGTTCGGCACCTACATGTCGTCATACGACAAATACCGCAATTTCTCATGGACGGTCAGCGACTACCCGACTGTGACCGAGAGCAATATCTCGATGGAAGAGGGATCATTTGCCGTCAACAACGGCCGCATGAAATACACGTATGAGAGCAAAAGCTCGTCAGGCTGGACGCCGGAACAGAGCTCCACATCCATTGGCTACATGTCCGGATCGTTCGCAATCAATGGTGACAGCGTGGACGTCACGGTAGATGAGGATGACGATTATTATTAAAATCCACCCTCGGCACCATCCATAGCGATGCAGCGTAGGACGCCTTCATAGTTTCGGATAGGGTTTGATGGTGCAATGCCTAGCGGGCAATAACAGAAATAATAATAGAAAAAACAAGGGAGGGTTGCGCACCATGCAGGTACGCAACCCTCCCTTATTGCTTAAGCCCAGGCAATCAATGCCTTAATGAAAGACGGACAAACCGTGCTTACTCGGCGACGACCTTGACGGTGAACGTTGCGGAGATCTCCGGGTGCAGAGCGACGGTTGCCGGGAATTCGCCCGTGGTCTTGATCGGGGCCACAGTGATGGCCTTCGGATCCACAGCGGCCTTGGAAGCCAGAGCAGCAGCGATCTTGTCGGTCGAGATGCCGCCGAACAGCTTGCCGGACTCGGAAACCTTGGCCGGAATCTCCACGACGGCGCCTTCGATCTGACCCTTGGCAGCCACGGCATCCTCACGGGACGCCACAGCGCGAGCCAGGCGGGCCTTCTTCATGGCCTCGGCCTGAGCGGCGGCCTTCTTCGTCCACTCAAATGCCATGCCCTGAGGAATCAGGTAGTTGCGAGCGTAACCAGCCTTGACGGTTACAATGTCGCCCTCGTTGCCGAGGTTCGGGACGGACTTGGTAAGAATAAGCTTGGTTTCAGCCATTGTTCACTCCTCAACTCAGCGACCGTTGGTGGCGTACGGAAGCAGCGCCATTTCACGGGCATTCTTGATGGCCGTGGCGATCTTGCGCTGTTCCTGCACAGTCACGCCGGTAATACGACGGGAACGGATCTTGCCGCGGTCCGAGATGAACTTGCGCAGCAGTGCAACGTCCTTGTAATCAATCTCGGTGACCTTGGCGGCCTTGAGCGGATTCGGCTTCTTCTTGAACGGCTTGACCGGTGGTTGCGGCCTCTTGCGTGACATCTTATGTTCTCCTTGAACGAGTTGAAATTATCGATATTCAGTCAACAAATACAGGCATTACATGCAGCTACATGCTGTTTCATGCGATGTTTGCGGTCACTGGGTGATCATCCATCGCGAACGCGCGACGACGTTTCCCAAGCGTGCAATCAGAACTCAGGTTCCTGCGATGCGCCACCGAACTCGCTTGCACCGAAGCTCGTGTAGGGATCATCGGCCGGAGCCGGCGAACTCCACGGATCGGTTGCGAGCTGCTGGGGCTGGGCTCCAAAGTTGGAACCGCCACCTTGGTATCCGGCGCCGCCTTGATAGTTGGCACCACCCTGATAGCCGCCATTGCCGCCATTGTTCTGGTTGAATCCGCCACCATTGTTGGCATTGAATCCGCCAGAGGACGACTGGCGCTGCACCTGGGCTGTGGCATAGCGCAGCGATGGACCGATTTCGTCCACCTGCAGCTCCACCACGGTACGCTGGGAACCATCCTGGGCCTGATAGCTGCGCTGCTGCAAACGGCCTTGGGCAATGACACGCGTACCCTTGCTCAACGACTTCGCGCAGTGCTCGCCAAGGTCACGCCAAGCCGAACAACGCATGAACAACGCGTTGCCGTCTTCAAACTGACCGGAGTTGCGGTTGTACGTGCGCGGCGTGGAAGCAATAGTGAAGCTCGCTACCACTGCGCCACTGTTCAACGTACGCAGCTCGGGGTCACCGGTGAGATTGCCCACAATGGTGATAACTGTTTCACCTGCCATGGCATTCCTTCTTTCTTTCGGCGCGGTTGGCGTTTGGCGTTGGTGTACATCGACGAACGCTCACGGGTGGTGGGATGACCAGGTGGCACAGTGGCAGACAGCTCACCAATCGGCATTGCCGTCATTGCCGCCATTTGCCGCCATGCATGGCTCCATAGCACCCAAGGCTTTCATGGCCTTCGTGGCTGTGATGCACCCATTCGCATCGAATGTGTGTTGACCTATGACCTGTTGACTTATAAAGGGCAGATAGCCTAACGACTACTTGCGAAGAATCTTCGTACGGACGACGGATTCGTTGAGGTTCAGCAGACGATCGAGCTCATCGCTGACAGCCGGCTCAGCCGTGTACAGCACCACGACGTAGTTGCCTTCGGTCTTGCCGTCGATCTCGTAAGCGAGCTTGCGGCGTCCCCAAATATCGATGTTCTCGACGGAACCGCCTTCCTTGGTGACAATTTCCATGTACTGGTTCGTCAGCTTCTTCAGGCCGTTCTCATCCAGTTGCGGATCAGCGATGAACATGAGTTCATAGTTGTGTGCAGACATCACCCACCTCCTTCGGACTTAATGGCCGCGGTCCTTCCGCGACAGGAGTGTGTTTGCAAAGACACCGTACGAAACGTACAAGTACGCACGCACGGCAACTTCACTAGACTAACCCATCGTCCGGACTCTACCAAGCCGCTTCACGCCGCCCCAAAGCCGACCGATTCCAACCCACGCGCAGGTCACTCACATCACCCGAACGTCACCGGAACGTCACCGGCACCAGTTCCCCGCACGAACTCCCGTCGCCCACTGTTCAGTCAACCATCACGCTCATGCCCCGTTCAACTCGTCAACACGGCATGTCGTTCACCTTCCGGGCGTGTCGCCTCGCTGTCTCGTCCTCGTCCAGACCCACATCCCATCCCCGTCTCAACCACCATCTCATCCACATCTCACCCCCGTCTCACCCCCGTCTCACCCGCGAGAAATCCGGCCCGAAACATACAGACGCATTGCTATATTGGCCAAAGGCGCAAGTCACCTCTGTATCAATCCCAACCACTTAAGGAGAGGCGTATCATGTCTGCAATCCTCGAAGGACATCCCGATAAGCGACTGGCCCTCGTCACCGGCCGCGCCTATCCGGAACAGGCCGAGGAGACCGCACATTTTCTAGGCACCGAGGTGCTGGAAACCACCGCCTACGACTTCGCCAACGGTGAGATGTACGTGCGCTTCACCGAGCCGATCCGCGGCTCCGACATTTTCATCATGCAGGCCCACGCGCAAGACATCAACAAGTGGATCATGGAACAGCTCATCATGATTGACGCCGCCAAACGCGCCTCGGCCCGCTCGATCACCGTAGTCGCGCCGTTCCTCGGCTACTCCCGCCAAGACAAGAAACATCAGGGACGCGAGCCCATCACGGCCCGTCTGATGTTTAACCTGTTCCGCACGGCCGGCGCCGACCGCGTGATCACTGTCGACCTGCACGCCGCTCAGGAGCAAGGCTTCTTCAACGGCCCCGTCGACCATCTGACCGCCATGCCGATTCTGATTGATTACGTGCGCAACCAGGCCCCGCTTGACAACACGACAATCGTCTCCCCCGACGCGGGCCGCATCAAAGTTTCCGAACAGTGGGCCGCTAAATTAGGTGGACTGCCGCTCGCTTTTATTCACAAGTCACGCGACACTACGCGCCCGAACCACGCCGAAGCCCACGGCATCATCGGCGAGGTTGAGGGCCGCGACTGCATCGTCATCGACGACATGATCGACACTGCAGGCACAATCTGCGAAGCCGTGCGCACGCTCAACAACGCTGGCGCCAAATCCGTCACGCTCGTCGCCACGCACGGCTTGCTGTCCGGTCCGGCCGTCGAGCGTCTGCAGAGCTGCGATGTCAAGGAAATCGTGCTCACCGACACGGTTCCGATTCCGGAAGAGAAGCGTCTGCCAAACATGACCGTGCTCTCGATCGCCCCGCTGCTCGCCGCCGGCATCCGCTCGGTATTCGAGGCCAGTTCCGTCTCAAACTTGCTCAACGGGCTGCCTGAAGACATGAAGCCACGCAATATTTACGCCTGATTTTTACATTTATTTCTGTTGTTCGCGCCGGATCCGCCGCTCCGTTGGCCGATCCGGCGCGTTTCATATTGGGCCGCATGCGTGAGATGCCATTGCAAGCAAAAACCGCAATGGTTGGCAATGCATCATGGCGCACCACCAGCCATTGCGGCGTTGATTCAAACACATCGAGGCGTGGCCTCGAAGAAGTTGCTTACTTGGTAGAGAAGGCCTCGCGAATCTGCGACGCATTGCCATACGAGGCCTGCGCACCATAGCTCATGGCCGCGTAAGCGCTGACGTATGAAGCAAGCTGCGCCGATTCGCTCAACGTCAAGTCAGACGCCAAACCCGCCAGCACAGTACCCATGAACGAGTCGCCGCAACCTGTGGTATCCACGGCTTTGACGCGCACAGGGTGAATGCGCTGGATAGGCTCCTCAGCCGTGGAATCCAACACTACAGACCCATCGCCTCCAAGTGTGACAATGGCTTGGTCAAAGCCGAAATCACGCATACGGTCAAGCGCGAAGTTCCAGTCGAACGTGTCCCAGTCACCGTCTTCAGGCTCTTCGATGTTGAGCAGCTGCGCCATCTCATGCTCGTTGACGAGCAGCACATCAGAAGCTGCGACCAGCTCTTCCGGCAACGTAGGGCGGAATGGCGAATTGTTCAGCAACACCTTCACACCGGCTTCATGGCACATTTGCGCCGCGGCCGTAACCGTTTCAATCGGGCTTTCCAAGCACAGGCCCAATACGCTGGAATTCGTCAGCGCCGTACGTTCGGATTCCACATATTCGGGGCTCACACGCGCATTCGATCCCGGAGAATACACAATCGCGTTCTCTCCAGCCGCGTCCACAGTAATGACTGTGGTGCCGCTAGGGCCAAGCACACGGCGCACATGCGTCGTGTTGACGCCCGCATCATTGAGCTTGCCCAACAGGAACGTGGCATTGGAATCGGACCCGACCGCGCCAAACATATGCACTTGGGCACCGATGCGCGCAGCGGCTGCCGCCTGGTTGCCCGACTTTCCGCCAGGCAGCACTTGCAGCGGACCGCCGTTTACGGTCTCACCAGGTTTTGGCAGACGCTCGGTCGTCACCGTGTAGTCGGCGTTCATCGATCCGACAACGGCGACTTTCCCATGGATTTTGTCGAGCGCACACAACGGGTTATCGAATGTCATGGCGATTCCTTTCATCACTCCGGTCACAGCGCCGGCACAGGGGTATTGCGGTTTCCAATCAGTTCACTTGGCTTGGGCAACAAGCTTGGTGATGCGCTCCATGAACATGTCGAGGAAGCGCTGCACATCCACGCCCACAGCCACTTTCATCGTCTTATGCGGATCGTTCAACCGATCGGGATCGCCAATCGTACGGCCATACGTCGGGCCGTCCACATCGACCATCATGTTGATGTCGAGCAGATCCACAAGCGTGGGATCAATGGCCACACCCACAGCAAGCGGATCATGCAGGCCGCAGCCTCCCAAATGCGGAGCCGTCGTCTCGTACGCCTTGATGTAATAATCCGTGATGTCAGCGAGCTTCTGGCCGGCGAACGTGCCCGTATCGCGCCACTTCTGCGTGTCCTTGTAGGTCAACAGTGTCTGCAGCGTCACATCAAGACCCACCATCGTGGCCGGCATGCCCGAACGGAACACATAATCAGCGGCGGCCGGATCCTGATGGATGTTCGCTTCCGAGCATGGGCTCACATTGCCCGGCTGCGTCAGCGCGCCGCCCATCAGCACTTCGGCACCAATCATGTCGACAATCTCCGGCTTCTTCTCGATAGCGGCCGCAATGTTCGTTTGCGGGCCGGTCGGCACGAGAATCAGATCCTTGCCATACTTCTCGGCAGCTTCAATGATGAAGTCCACGGCGTTCTGCTCTTCGACCTGACGCGTCGGTTCAGGCACTTCGATTTCACCAATGCCGTTCTTGCCATGGGTGAACGCGGAAATCTCTTCCACTTCAAAGCCGTCACGCTTGAGCGCATGCGGCAAGCCTGCATACACCTTGACTTCCGGGTGGCCAAACATTTCGGTCAATGCCAACGCATTGCGCACGCCCTGTTCCAGCAGCACATTGCCATAGGTGCCCGTAATGCCAATGAGCTCCACCTCGGGGCTGCCCAACGCCAACGCGATGGCCAGCGTATCGTCAACGCCCGTATCCAAATCAAGAATCATTTTCTTTGTGGTCATGGTGATGCCTTTCTCCATTGCAGGGCCGTACGGTCATCGTTGACGGTCACCATCTGTACTTCTCATCGCTGTTGATGCAATCGATAAACTGTTTGATAAAACGTTTTATCAAACAAAATTGTAAACCCGTATCACTGAGTTGTCAAAGCGACCACAGTGGCCCAAGCGTTTCGGGGGCACCCCTTCATAGCTCTGAAGCCAATACCGACAACGTCATGCAACAGTTTGTCCATATGCCGCCGACAACGCCTTCTGTGAGCTGAATCAGCAATCACGACCGTGGTGGTGCCACAGTCTCACGCATGGCCAATGTGGGTTCAAGCAACAACGTGCGCGCATGTGTGAGCCAAGACTTGCCGGCACCCAAAGCATGCATATGGTTAGTCCCCACCGCGGGCTCGGCAGCTTGCCTACCTCCCAGAGCCGTCTGCGATGCCTCAGTTTGCGAAGACTTCCCTGCGCCCGAGGTCGAGTCCGCAAGCCCATGCTGCGCATCCCTCGCGGCAGCGCTTCGCGTTTCAGTCTTGCCTGCACGCTCATGCGCAATGCGACGGTCAATGGCATTGATTTGCTTATGCAGTCTCATCCAACCCTGTTTGGCCAGTTCTTCCACATCCTGCATCACCGTCGTCAAATCATGACGCATGCCATAGCGCTGCAGCACATCGTCATACCCCATCACGGAAACGTCCTCAGGCACGCGCACACCGTCGCGCACACACTGCTGGATAAAGCCAGACGCCATAATGTCGTTGCAGCAGAACACGGCGGTCGCATCAGTGCGCAGCAACTGTTGAGCCGCACGCTGGCCGCCTTCAAACCGATAGCCGCCATCCACAATATATTCGGGAGCCACAGGCTGGCCCAACGCTTCCAAAGCGCCCAAGAATCCCCATACGCGGGCGTCCGCGTTGCGTGAGTCGGAGCCACCCGTCACACATGCGATACGTGTATGCCCCGCATTGGCCAAACATTGCGCGGCAAGCGCTCCGCCACGCAAATTATCCACACCTACGCCGTCACACCAATCACCATCAAACAAACGGTCCAGCAAAATCACGGGGCAATCGATGTTCTCGACCTGCCTGCGGAACTCGTCAGCATCCTCATATGACTCACGCGACGCGATGATCATGATGCCATCCACTCCACGCGACGTCAGCTTGTCAATCAGAGCACGTTCTGTCGCCCGTGAATCATCCGAGTTGGCCATGATCAACGAATACCCGCTTGCCGCACACTGGTCTTCCAGGCATTTGCATAGCGATGCAAAGAACAGGTTTTCAATATCGGGCACAATCAATGCAATCAGCATCGACCGTTTTGTCACAAGGCTGCGTGCATTCTGGTTTGGCACGTAATTCAAATCGGCAGCCGCTTGCAGAATGCGTTCACGCGTCGCATCCGCCACCCTCGCCTGCCTGCCGTTGAGCACCAGCGAAGCCGTTGCCACAGCCACACCCGCCATGGCCGCCACATCTTTGAGCGTCACCCTGCGCACCGGCATCTCCCTTATCTAGTTACCGCACGACCACTGTGCAGTATTACCGTTTCCGCGCAATCACAGAAATCAATATCGAATATCCCAGCGCACGTGCATCAAAACCGCACAGCTGAATCCGACAGTGCCATTGTAAAACAGAAGAACGCAAAATAAAACGATTTACCATTACGCGTCTCAGCTGAGAGATGAGCGAGAATGAGACAATCCCCGATATAATGTGCTAGGAGATTTTGAGAAGAATAAGGGGATTCAATCATGATTGATGAAAAGCAACTGGCTGACTCCCGCGACGAAAATCCAGTTGAGGACGAAGCGGGATTTCTGCCACCTCGTCAAAAGCACACCTGGAGAACGGTGGTGGCTGTTGTTGCAGTGATCCTGACTATTGTTGCTGCGAGCTTCGGCGTGGTGTCGTGGAAAACTGCCCAGAATTACAAGCGTGATATCTACGATACGGCGTACAACACGTGCGTCGCCCAATCCAACAAAGCGCCGATGCACGAGCAAGAGTTGCAGACGGCACTGCAGTCGGCCCAACAAGCAGCGGACCGTTTAGGTGCGTCTGATGTTGCGGATCCCAATACTCTCAACGATTTGCAGGATGCGATCAACGATGCCCAAGCGATCAAGAGCACGCCGGATTGCGAGGCGTCGATGAGCTCCGATGCGTTGTTCCAGACGGCCAAACTGATTGATCTGTCTATCGAGAATTCGCATAACGCGACCAAAGCGCTGGAATACTCAACGAAAGCTGCCATAGCCTCACAAAAGGAGCTGCAAGCGTTACAGCGCTAAGTTTGCACAGTTATTTGACTTGATATGAAGGTTGATGAAGGGAAAAGGCCCGCACGAATGAACCGCACCTCCAATCATTGAATCTGAATTACACCGGTCCAACAATCGGGTGCGGTTCAAAAACTGTGTGGGCCTTTTCTGTATTGCTCGTGAGTATTTCCGTACCGGCCCGATACCACCCAACTCTGCGTCCAATCCCAAACCACGTCTCCCCTGACCAGGCTGGTACGGAAAAGTGCGGTTTCTGTGCTCAAAGTGCATCCCCGCTGACCAGGCGGGTCAGGGAAGGTGCGGTTACCGGCGTCAAGGTGCGTCCCTCCTGACCGGCATGGTCAGGAAAGCTACGGTTACGGGGTGCAAAGCGCATCTCCCCTGGCCAGGCTGGTCAGGAAAATGGCAGTTCTAACGCACAAAACGCATCCCCGCTGACCGGCCGGGTCAGCAAAGCTACAGTTTCAGCACACAAAGCGTATCCCCGCTGACCAGGCTGGTCGGGAAATATGCGGTTACATGGTGCAAAGCGTGTCCCCGCTGGCCAGGCTGGCCAGGAAAGATGCACTTCCAAGACTCAAAGCGTATCCCTCCTGACCATGCTGGTCAGGAAATATGCAGTTCAAAGGCTTAAAGTGCATCCCCGCTGGCCAGGCTGGTCAGGGAAGATGCGGTTTCAGCGTGCGAAACGCGTCCCCGCTGACCAGGCTGGTCAGTAAAGACGCGGTTCCGGGGTGCAAAGTGTATCCCCGCTGACCATGCCGGTCAGGAAAGCTACGGTTACAGGGTGCAAAGCGCATCCCCGCTGACCGGCCTGGTCAGGAAATATGCGGTTCCTTGGTGCAAAGCGTATCCCTCCTGGCCATGCTGGTCAGGAAAGCTACGGTTACAGGGTGCAAAGCGTGTGCCTCCTGGCCTGTCTGGTCGGGTGGGAGGCGGTTGTGTGGGGGTTGGTTTCGGGTATGAAAAAAGGCACCCTGTGGGGGTGCCTTTGAAGTGTGGGTTGCGGCGGTGTGCTACTCTCCCGCGTCCTCTCGGACGCAGTACCATCGCCGTGCCAGGTCTTAGCTTCCGGGTTCGGAATGGGTCCGGGCGTTTCCCCTGGGCCATGGCCGCCGCAAAATCTTCTATTATACCCTTCCCCGTGCGGGGGGATTGGTGTTGGCGGTTTGGGGACCGGCGGGTGGACGCGGATGGTATCGTGATGTGCTCGGGGATTGTTTGTGTCGTCCCGCGTGCGCGGGGGATTGTCCTGGTGTCTTGCGCAGGGATTCTTGCGTGTTCCCAACCGTGAAGGGTTGGGGGTGTGTGTGCGTTCGGCCGTTAGTGCCGGTCAGCTCCACCCCTCGCGGGGCTTCCACGTCCGGTCTATCCACCACATGGTCTCATATGGGGCCTTCAACACGTGAATGTGTACGGAATCCTTATCTTGGAGCGGGCTTCCCGCTTAGATGCTTTCAGCGGTTATCCCTTCCGAACGTGGCCAACCAGCCATGCCGCTGGCGCGACAACTGGCATACCAGAGGTTCGTCCACCCAGGTCCTCTCGTACTATGGGCAGGTCTCCTCAAGATTCCAACGAGCGCAGAGGATAGAGACCAAACTGTCTCACGACGTTCTGAACCCAGCTCGCGTGCCGCTTTAATCGGCGAACAGCCGAACCCTTGGGACCTGCTCCAGCCCCAGGATGCGACGAGCCGACATCGAGGTGCCAAACCATCCCGTCGATATGGACTCTTGGGAATGATCAGCCTGTTATCCCCGGGGTACCTTTTATCCGTTGAGCGATGCCGCGTCCGTACGCCGGCACCGGATCACTATCTCCGACTTTCGTCCCTGCTCGAACCGTCGTTCTCACAGTCAAGCCCGCTTGTGCGATTACACTCGACACCCGATTGCCAACCGGGCTGAGCGGACCTTTGAGCGCCTCCGTTACTCTTTGGGAGGCAACCGCCCCAGTTAAACTACCCGCCAGGCACTGTCCCTGGCATGGATGACATGCGAGGTGAGGCACCAGATGGGGACAGAGCGGTATTTCACTTGCCGGCTCCACACGGGCTGGCGCCCGTGCTTCACAGCCTCCCGCCTATGCTACACAATCCGCACCTGGTACCAATACCAAGGTATAGTAAAGGTCCCGGGGTCTTTTCGTCCTTCTGCGCTTAACGAGCATCTTTACTCGTACTGCAATTTCGCCGAGTTCCTGGTCGAGACAGCGGGGAAGTCGTTACGCCATTCGTGCAGGTCGGAACTTACCCGACAAGGAATTTCGCTACCTTAGGATGGTTATAGTTACCACCGCCGTT
>NZ_JGYW01000003.1 GCF_000741205.1 Bifidobacterium gallicum DSM 20093 = LMG 11596 | reverse complement strand
AGTTTGCGCGGCGGCGCGTTGGGAAGCCCCTCCCCCCCCCCCCCCCCGATCAGCCGAAACGGCCCGAGACGTAACGCTCGGCTTCTTCGTTCTGCGGGTTGTTGAACATCGTCGTCGTGTCGGCGAAATACTCGAGATGGCCGGGCTGTCCGACGGCCTTGAGGTTGAAAAACGCCGTGTAATCGGCGATACGCGCGGCCTGCTGCATGTTGTGCGTGACGATGACGATCGTGTACTCGTGCTTGAGTTCGTTGATCAGATCCTCGACGGCCAACGTCGAAATCGGGTCGAGTGCCGAGCACGGCTCGTCCATCAGCAGCACTTGCGGATGCACGGCCACGGCACGCGCGATACACAGACGCTGCTGCTGGCCGCCCGACAAGCCGATACCCGGGTTGTCAAGACGGTCCTTGACTTCATTCCACAGGTTCGCGCCGCGCAGTGCCCACTCGACGAGGTCGTCGGCGTCCGATTTGGCGATGTGACGGTTGTTCAGGCGCGCGCCGGCCAGCACGTTCTCGCGGATTGACATTGTCGGGAACGGGTTGGGCCGCTGGAACACCATGCCCACGTCGCGGCGCACGGCTACGGGATCGACGTCGCTGGCGTAGAGATTCTGGCCTTCGAGCAGCACCTCGCCTGTGCAGTGCGCGCCCGGCGTGATTTCGTGCATGCGGTCGAGCGTGCGCAGCACTGTTGATTTTCCGCAGCCCGACGGCCCGATGAACGCCGTCACTTTGTTCGCTTGAATGTTGAGGTTCACGTCCTCAACGGCCAGGAACGAACCATAATAAATATTCAGATGGTTCACATCAATGCGCTGTCCCATGTGGGTTCCTTCGTCTGTTCAGTTTCGGTTGTTCAAGTTCAGTTGGTAATTAAATTTTTATTTCCGCACATCACCGCAGTGGCGTGCCGTTGCCTCATGCCCGCTCACTTGGTCTTGACACTGAACACACGGGCGATAATGCGCCCGATCAGGTTCAGCACGAGCACAATCAAGATCAGCATGAGTGCGGCGGCCCAAGCGCGTTCCATAGGAATCGTCGTCACACAGCTCGCGTCGGCGTTGGCCGGGCAGTTCGCGCGCAGTTTGCTGTATTCCTGATAGACGAACACGGGCAGCGTCGTCATTTGGCCCGAGAACAGGTTCGCGTTCGTCGACACGATGTAGCCTGCCGTCATCAGCAGCGGAGCCGTCTCACCGATCACACGCGCGATGGCCAGGATTGAGCCAGAGACGATGCCGGGCAGCGCTGTGCGCAATACGACTTTCGTGATTGTGCGCTGTTTGGTCACGCCCAATGCGAGTGAGGCCTCACGCAAATCGTTCGGCACAATGCGCAGCATCTCTTCCGTCGTTTTGACGACGGTCGGGATCATCAGCAGCGACAACGCGACTGAGCCTTCAAAACCGTTGAGTGTGCCGGGGCCCGCAATGATTGCGAACATTGAGAACGCGAACAGGCCGGCCACAATCGACGGGATGCCGCTCATCACGTCCACGAGCAGATGAATCATGCGCGAGAGCCGCCCGGTTTGGCGGTATTCGGTCAGGAACACCGAACACATGATGCCCACAGGAATCGAGATGACCATGGCTCCGGCTGTGATTTCCAGCGTGCCGATGATCGCGTGCAGAATGCCGCCATAGCCGTTCGTGGCCGTGGCTTCACCGCCAATCACATTCGTCATGTTATGGCTCAAAAAGTCCCAGTTGAAACGGTGCACGCCATTGACAATCGTCGTCCAGAGCACGGAAATCAGCGGGATGCAGGCCACTATGAACGCGAGCACGATCAGTACGCGCATCACCACGTCTTTGCGCTTGCGCGCGGCCGTGTAGGAACGCGTGGGTTTGAACTTGTCAAAATCGATAACGGGTGCGCCATCCATGGCCGAAGCGGGCTCTTGGGGTGTGGCTGCTGCTGGTGACGGCTGGCTGGCGTGAGCGGCGTGGCGGTCGGCGAGCGCGGTGTCGTCACGCGTCAGCGCGTCCAGCGCACGGGTTTCGCGCAGGTCGTCGGCTGAGGGCACGTCGGGGAACGCCGCGTTGTTGGGATTGTTGTGTGAATCGTTGTTGGAATTACTGCGCGGATTGTTGCGCGGATCATTGCGCAGATCATTGCGCGGTTGGCGGGAATCACTCATTTGACGCTCGCTTTCTGCGTGATTTTGCGCGCGATGAGGTTCACGAGGAACGTGATGATGAACAGCACGAGGCCGGTGCCAATCAGCACGGATACGCCGATGGAATTGGCTTCCGGATATTGGGCGGCGATGTTGGCCGCAATCGTCTGGTTCTTCGAGGCTTGCAACAGGTGGAACGAATAGGTCAGGCCTGGAGACAGGATCATCAGCACAGCCATTGTTTCACCGAGTGCCCTGCCCAGACCCAGCATCGATGCGGATACGATGCCTGATTTGCCGAATGGCAGTACGGCGAGTTTGATCATCTCCCATTTGGTGGCGCCCAAGCCCAATGCGGCTTCTTGCAACAGTTTTGGTGTTTGCAGGAAGATGTCGCGTGCAATCGACGTGATAATCGGCAAGATCATGATGGCCAGCACGACGGCCACAGTGGCCACGGTGCGTGGCGGGTTGGCCGCAGGGCCGGCGAACAATGGGATGAATCCCAAATGTTCGGCCACCCAATTCCAGAACGGGAAGATGGCCGGTACGAGCACGATGCCGCCCCACAGGCCGTAAATGACGGACGGGATGGCCGCGAGCAAATCGACGACGTAGCTTAAGACGGCGGCCAGGCGTTTGGGCGCGTAATGCGAAATGAACAATGCGATGCCGATCGCCACGAAGAATGCGATCAGCAATGCCAACGCCGATACGAGCACGGTGCCGAACACGAGGGGGCCCACATATGACCAGAAGTTCGTGGCGCGGCCTCCAGTGAATCCGGAAATCACGTCGCTGACGGCTTGCTGGTCACCGCCAATCAGCGGCCATGCGCGCACGAGCAGGAAAATCGCGACTGCGGCCAGCACGACGAGGATCAGCACGCCACAGCCATAGGCGATGGCTTTGAACACTTGGTCGGCTTGACGTCCGCTGACGGGTTTGGTCAATGAGGCCGTGTCGCCCGTGGTGGCGGTCATGTCGGGTTCAGTGGAAGATTGGCCCGCGGAGGCATTGTCCACAGGCGCTTTGGCGGCATTCACTGCTGCTCCTTCAAGGTTTTGGCATCGGCTCCCATCGCATCGATGGAAGTTTGGATGTGTTCAACAATGTTCTGCGGTAACGGTGCCGCTCCTGCGGCGCGTGTGGCCATGCGCTGGCCCGCGTCCGAAGTGATGTAACGCAACCACGCCTTCGCGAAGTCGGTGGTGCCGCTGTGGCGGTACACGGGGCAGACGATGTCGTACGAGACGAGCACGACCGGGTAGGCGCCTTTCGCCGTCGTGGTATGGTTCACATCGATGACGACGCGGTTGTCTCCATAGAGATGCTCGGCCACACTCGAGTCGGCGATGGCTTTGGCCGCCGCTTCGGCCGATACGGGCACGGCTTCATCGCCAACCTGGATGTCGACGGTGCCCAGCGAGCCGATTGTTGACAGATCGGCGTAGCCGATTGTGCCGTTGGCCTGGTCGATCGTGTTGATGACACCTGTGGAACCTTTGGCGCCTTGGCCTACTTCATTGGGCCAGTTTTCACTGATGTCGTAGTTCCAATCCTTGGGTGCGGCGTCTTTGAGGTATTCCACAAAATTTTGCGTCGTGCCTGATTTGTCGGAACGGTGCACGACGGTGATTGGCAGGTCGGGCAATGTGATGTTCGGGTTGAGCCGTTGCAACGCCGCATCATTCCAACGCGTGATGGAACCGTTGAAAATGCGTGCGATTGTTGCGGCATCCATCGTCAAATGGGCACGCGAACCGTCGCTCGCTTCCACGCCGGCCAGGTTGAATGCGATGGCGATTGGGGAAATGTAGACGGGCACATCAAAGGCTGTGCCCGATGCGCACGCCTGCTGTGATTCGCGCACTTCCTGGTCCGAGAGCGCTTTGTCGGAGGATGCCCAGGCGGTGGCCCCCGTCAGGAATGTCGTGACACCGGCTCCCGATCCTGTGGGATTGTATGAAATTGACGTGCCGGGATTCTTGGAGGTGAACCCGGAAATCCAGGCTTCCACAGCGGCTTGCTGCGAAGATGCGCCGGCGCCCGCATAGTTGCCCGTGATACCACTGGCCGGCGCTCCCGTATCGTTGTCAATCGGGGCGTTGTCACCGCAGGCGGCAACAGGAATCAGCAAAGCCAGTCCGCATATTGCGGCCAGTGCACGCGCAATGGCCGTCGGGCCATGGTGTCGCTTGGTGTTCATCAACGTCATTGCCTTTGTTTCTCGGTTCTTCTACGCATATGCGCCACTACCAGCTTAGGCGACACAGTGGTGTGTGCCCCTTTGTCGGACGATCATCGTGACCAACCGCACGGGTGCTACCGGCGCGTTGCCTGCGCATTGTCGGCAAGTTCGTCGAGCTCCAATGCCGTCCGGCAACTTGTCACAAGCCTTTGATGATGGCAAGCGCCATACGCGCGGCCGTGTCGGCATACTCCGACACATCAAATGTATGGAATTCCTCATAGTCCGTATCGGCGTTATCGCTCATGGCGCGAATGATCAGCGCGGGCACGTCGTTGCGTGCAGCCACGTGTGCGACGGCTGCGCCTTCCATTTCCACAGCGTCGGCATGGGTGGCGCGAATGACTTCCTCCACTTTTTGCGGCGAGTCCACAAAATAGTTGCCAGAGGCGATGATGCCCGTAATGTGGTGGATGCCCATGGCATCCAACGTGCGTGACGCCAAATCCAACAGCTGCGGGTCGGAATGGAACTCGTCGCTTTCGGGCTTCCACTGGCCCACGAGACGCATGTCCGTGTCGAGATAACGCAACGTGCCGCCAAGCACAATGTCGTTGACATGCAGTTCAGGGTTGAGGTTGCCGGCAATACCCGAGAAAATCACGGCTTGCGGGTCGACCAGATCAATAAGGCATTGTGTGGTGGCGGCCGCGTTGACCAAGCCCATACCGCCAACAGTGACGGCAACATCGATCGTTTCGCCTGAATCGGCCGCGATTGTGCCACGTGTGATTGTCAGGCTTGCGCGTTCGTGCACATGCACATCGTCCAATGACGCGGCGATGTGGGCCGCTTCCTCTTCCAGAGCGCTGATAATGGCCACCTGCATAACGGTCTCCTTCTCCTTTTCGCCAATTCGCATGAAGCACTGTTGCACGCCACATGTCTAGATTGCGCCGCCACCACTCTAGCCACATCGGCTCAGGGCGCCGGCTGGGTCGTATTCAAGCCCAACGTCGGGCTTTGACGCAATCGGCCAATTCGAACAGCAACTGTTCCGTATCATCCCAACCAATGCATTTGTCGGTGATGGATTTGCCGTAGACGAGCGTGTCAAGTGGCCCTTCGGGCTGATTGCCTGGTTCGATGAAACTTTCCATCATGATGCCTGTGATGCCGCGCTCGCCAGCTGCGATGCGCTGGCCAATCGTGCGCACCACTTGCGCTTGACGCACATGGTCTTTGCCGGAGTTGCCATGCGAGCAATCCACAATGACACCGTGGCTTGCCGCTGAATCGGCAGGCATTTCATCACGAATCACATCCAAGGCCTGCTCGACCGAGGCCGTGTCGTAGTTGGGTCCATGAATTGAACCGCGCAATACCACATGGCAATCAGGGTTGCCCATGGTTTCCACAGCGCAGGCATGGCCCAAATGGTCAATGCCGAAGAACGTGTGCTGCTGTGCGCTGGCGAAGCAACCATTGACTGCGGCTTTGACCGATCCGTCCGTCGCGTTCTTGAAGCCGATGGGCATCGATAGGCCGCTCGCGAGTTGGCGATGCACCTGGCTTTCCGTGTTGCGCGCGCCAATCGCGCCCCAGCTGACGGCATCAGCAATGAACTGGGGGCTTGTGGGCTCAAGGAATTCGGTGGCTGCCGCCAATCCGCGATCGAGCACGCCAAGCAACGTTTGGCGAGCCAGCACGAGGCCTTTGGGAATGTTATGCGTGCCGTCAATGTCGGGATCGTTGATCAGGCCTTTCCAACCGACTGTGGTACGCGGTTTTTCAAAATAGACGCGCATCACAATCAGCAGTTCGCTTTCCACCTGCTGCTTGACACGGGCCAGACGTTCGGCATAATCAAAGGCCGCCTGCGGGTCATGCACTGAGCATGGGCCGGCGATCACGAGCAAACGGTCATCCTGGCCATAAAGGCATGCACGGATTTCATCGCGCGAATAGGCGACGATGTCGCGCGCCTTCGGCGACAGCGGGTATTGCGCGAGTATTGAGGCGGGAGTGGGCAACGGGTCGAGTTCAAGCACACGCCTGTTGATGATGCGGTCAATGCCGACCTGGTCTTCCCACCGCGGCAAATCCGTCAGTTCGGTAAACGGGTCGCCACCCTCCTGCAGCACCTGGTGCACGGCATGCAGCTTTTGCGGATCAACACGTGACGGATCATCCACATGGTGGATATGGTCGGCGGCAGTGGCGGCAGTGGCGGCAACATTCATGCGCGACGCATCCGGTTGTGATGACAATTCATCTTGCTGGCGGTTCATGCTGCCCAAGCATAACAGCTTGATATCGGGCGCGCGCGATTCGCGCGCAATGTGCACATACCACGCTCAACAGCAGGTTGGCACACTCACTGTAACGCCCTTGGTATCCGCGGATGCGTCATCGTGGACAGCAGGCGTCCTTGATCAATGCCGTGAATCCTTCTTCGCCGGCCGGCGTCAAATGTGTGCCGTCATCCACAAGGTATTCTGGATGTTGGGCCGTCAACGCATGCCAATCAATGATGCCGACATTGTCGTGCTGCTGCGCATACGCGTTGAACGTGGCCACGTCGGGCTCCACCCATTCCACAGGCGCGCGAGGCGTAATCAGGTAGAGCGGGCGGCCGCCAACAGCGTCAAGCATCAGGTCCAATTCACGCTGATTGACCAAATCGTTGGAACCAAGCGCCACAATGACGAGCTGCGGATCATGCGCCGCCACCTGGTTGCGCACAATGTCGATGCCAGCCAGGAACGAACGTGACACTTGCGCGTCAATCACAGCATTCGGGAATTGCTGCTGCAACACGGGTTGTGCACCTTCGGTCACCGAGTCGCCCACAATGAGCACGCGCGCATCACAGGAATCAGCCGTGCAACGCCAACGCTCAGGCTGCAAGTTCTTCGGTACAATGGCGGCCTGCACTTGAGGTGCGGCAGGCGAAGGCGATGCTGACGGTTGCGCCGCATCATCCTTGGACTCAGGAGCCGGCGATGCCGGGGCTTGCGACGGTTGCGCTGAAGGGCTGGCCTTGGCGGCCGCCACCAATTCCGGACGCAACTGTTCGGCGCGTGTTTGCGCCAACTGCGCCCAAGGCACAGGCGCAAACGCCAACACAAGCGCCGTCAACGCGCCCAACACAGCGCCCACGATCGCACCCGGACGCAACGCGCCATCATGGAACGTGCGCAAGGTGGAACGCATCCATGGCAACCATGGCGCACCGCGCAACGCTTCAATGCATTGATAGAACAATTCGCCCACAATCAGGATGATTGCGAACTGCACAATCCATTCCCACCACTGCACTCGCGTCACACGCGTAGCGGGATTCATGAACTCAAGCAGCGGATAATGCACCAAATACAGCGAGAACGATCGCGAACCCAAATACAGCAACGGTTTGCAACCCAACACACGGCTCAACCAGGTGGATTTGGTGCACGTCCACACCACAATCGCACTGGCGATGGCCGTCAGCAGGAAACCGCCCTCATACAAGCCGGCGCCACGACCATCCACAAGCACAAACGCCGCAATAATGCCACACAGCAACGCGGCGCCCACCCATGCCGAAACGCCACGCATCCATTGCGGTTCAGGCGGCAAACCCGGTTCACGCTCACGAGAACCGCCATCGGATTCCGGAGCCATCATCATCGCGAGCAGCGCGCCAACAAGGATTTCAGCGGCACGCGTGTCAAGCCCGTAATACATGCGCGAAATCTCATGACCGGTCTCATAGAGCACAGCCATTTCGGACGTCGATAACACAATCAGCACAAGCACACACAACATGCGCATGCGACGCGACTTGCAACACACGACAATGGCTGCTAACACGAGCATCCAAACCACGGCGAATTGCATGATCAGGCTCGTATACCATAAATGCGTCAACGGCGAAGGCAATCCAGCCGCCTCAAAATACGAGGTATGCCGCGCAATATAGACCCAATTGCTCGCAAACAGCGCACTCGGCAACGCGTCCTGCTGCACTTTGTGCAACAAGCTTGGTGCGATCAGGTACGTCAAAGGCGCAACCAACGCTACAACAGTGAGCACCGCAGGCCACAGTCGCTTGAGACGCTTGATGAGGGTACGTGGGAAATCAAAATGATGACGAGCGTAAGCACGCAGCAAACTGCGCGTCGTGAAGAAACCCGTCATCACAAAAAACAGCGTGACGCCGAGCAAACCGCCCTTCAGCAGAGACGGGCGCGTGTGATATGCGATAACGCCGATAATGGCGAGCGCGCGCAAACCGTCAGCGGCGAGAATACGTGAACGCCGAGGACGGACCGAAGAATTCAAATCTCCTGAAATGCGAACGGACTGAACGCTACGCGGCATGAATACGGCTCCCCTACTGCAATTTTTCCCTTGGCCATTGTGCTCACGCGGGTAGACGATGGCCACATAGTGAACGTGGCGTCCAGTATTGCCGGCCGTCGCTACCCCAAGCGCACGGCCGAGTGAATCAACAACAACGCAAACGGACGTCAGCCGCGGCGCGTGCGCACCGCCTGAGCGAGGCCGCGCAGCAACTCCTCGGTGCGGTCCCACGGCACGCAGGCGTCGGTGACAGACTGGCCATACGTAAGTTCGTCGAGCGGAGCCGGATCCTGATGGCCGGCAACGAGGAAGCTCTCCATCATAATGCCGAGGATGCCGCGCTCGCCAGCTGCGATGCGCTCAGTGATGTTCTCGAGAACGCGAGCCTCTTGCACCTCGTCCTTGCCGCAGTTGCCGTGCGCGGCGTCGATGATCAGACCGTGGTTGCTTGGGCCTTCGGCCTTCGACAAGCGCAGTTCCTCGAGCGCACGCGCGACGGACTCGGCGTCGTAGTTGGGCCCCTTGTCGGAACCGCGCAGCACAAGGTGACAGTCGGGATTGCCCTTGGTCTCGGCAGCGATGACGCGGCCGTCAAGGTTGATCGACAGGAAGTGATGCTCGAACGCGGCCGCGTAGCACGAGTCGGCGGCCGGCTTGACGGAACCGTCCGTAGCGTTCTTGAAGCCGATCGGCATGCTCATACCGCTGGCGAGCTCGCGATGCACCTGGCTTTCCGTGTTGCGCGCGCCGATTGCGCCCCAGCTGACGAGATCGCACAAATATTGCGGCGTGATCGGGTCGAGCCATTCGGTAGCCGTCGGCAAGCCCATCGAAAGCACGTCGGTGAGCACCTTGCGAGCCAACCACATGCCTTTGCGAATATCAAAACGGCCGTCGAGGTCGGGATCGTTGATCAGGCCCTTCCAACCGATCGTGGTGCGCGGCTTCTGGAAGTAGACGCGCATGACGATGACGAGGTCGTCCTTAAGCTCCTCGTTGAGCTTGGCCAAACGCGCGGCGTACTCGTGCGCGGCCTTCGGGTCGTGGATCGAACACGGGCCGACGATGGCGAGCAGACGGTCGTCGCGGCCGTGCAGCACGTCGCGGATCTCGCTGCGCGAGCGCATGACCAGATCGCAAGCCTCGTCGCTCAACGGCAGTTCGCGAATAAAATAGCGAGGAGCGGGAATCGGGTCGAGCTGGCGGATATTCACATCGACAGTCTCGGGGAACACCGCACCCTCAGGCAGTTCCTCATGAGAGCTATCTGGACCGCGCATCGCATTCATCGCTGTATTCCTCCGCTGTTGACGCTGATAGTGGTTGACGCTGGTTATGGTGTGGCTGCCGGCTGGCCTGTCGGCGGGTGACGGATGGAGCCTGCCGAGCACAGGGGCGGCCGATACCAGTCGAGGGGCCAGTTGGGGCATCTGACGGGTACGCCTGTCGGACGGCACCTGCCAGACGATACCTGCCGGGTGGCACCAGCAGCAACCTTACGAACGTCTCACTATATCCATATGTATCCCCCTTAATGCAGCCCTATCTCAGAAACTTCCACCAACTCTGCAAACACTGCAACTACGGGCGCAAGCTGCTCCGAGAGGCCTGCCCTAACCGCCGAGCCGGCGCCCCCACAGGGCGGATTCCCCCACCCTAAACCGCATCTTTCCTGACCAGCCCGGTCAGGAAAACTGCAGCTCCGACTCCCAAACTGCATCTCCGCTGACCAGCCCGGTCAGCAAAACCGCAGTTTCAGCTCCCAAACCGCGTCTCCCCTTACCAACCTGGTCAGCAAAACCGCAGTTCCAGCTCCCAAACCGCATCTCCCCTTACCAGCATGGTCAGAAGAAACGCAGTTTCAGGCCCAAACCGCACCTCTCCTGACCAACCTGGTCAGTAAAACTGCAGTTTCCCATCCTAAACCGCGTCTCCCCTTACCAGCATGGTCAGCAAAACTGCAGTTCCGACTCCCAAACCGCACCTTCCCTTACCGAGGTGGTACGAAAAGACGCGGTTTCCCAACCCAAACCACGTCTCCCCTGACCAGCATGGTCAGCAAAGGCGCACTTTCCTCTTCATCTAGGGAACGGCGGGGCTCCTCCGACATGCCCGACCCCATTCAGCACGTCAATCCGGTCTGAATCCGCCCTTGGCACGGATCCAGCCCCTCTGACCTACCGGCCCTTCTCACCCACCGCCCCAGCATTCAGCGCATGCCTGTCGTTGAACTCAGCAGCGCGGGACCCTGCACCTGAGGGATGTTCGCTTTGGCGAGCATCTGCCGCAGAGGTGCCCTGCGGATGGCATCAGACAGCGTGAAATGAGTGACGCCTTGAATACCCGCATCGATGACCTGCTTGTCACGCACTACTTGGTCGGCCACTCTGTTGCCAATGACCTGGTTGGATTCGGGATCGATATATTTTTGCATGCCGTCGCACTCGAACGCCCAGCGCGACCCGTTCGGCAGGAACCACAAGTAATCCAACCGGCGCACCATATCCGGTTGCGTCACACGGCATGGCACTTGCAATATCGGCGGTACATAGCGCATTTCAATCATCGTGGCCCTACTGAACGATTCGCCGCCGCTTTCACTGTTCGCGTCGGCATAACGCAACACGTCGATCAACTGCGGCGTGATGTATGCGTGTGCAGCGTGGTAAATATCCTCAAGGAAACCACCATTCCTCAGGTAGGAATCAGCCACGCCCAACGCATTGCGGAACTCATAAATATTTGCGCAGTCCACCACGGTGCGCGCCGCAGTCGCCACACGTATGCCCTGCACAACTTCGAAATCAATACGGTCAACATGGTGCCGTTTGACGTGCGACACGTCGTCAACTTGGCTGCCGCCACGCGTGGTCAGCAGATGGAACGGACCTTGATCCAATACCAGCGTGGAATAGTAGAGGTTATGAACGAGAGCGGCATGCATGCCGGTGAACACCCATTGCGGATGCAGCGTTTGCAACGAGCGCATGAGCATAATCGTTCGGGTGCCAACGTCCAGCTGGCTCCACGCTTCAGCAGGATAATAAACGCCGCGCATGAGCCGCACAAATTCACCGGTATCGGTACGGCCATGCATGGTCCTGCTAATTGTTTTGTTACTCAGCAGACAACGTCCGCCCGCCTCGGCTTCCTCCATAGCTCGCCGCAAATTGACGCTCCAACGTCTCCGCGGCCTGGCTCGCGATGTGCGAGGCTGATCGGAGGGCTTTGATGGCGGATGCGTCGCGTGTGCGCCTGTTCGCTGGGACTGCTGGTGGACATTGCGTGCCATATGCTCGGCATACATGGATGATGTTTCGTTGCTCACAGTTTCATGGTAAATAATTTCCCCGCATCATTTCCGTCGGTTAAAAAATAATGTGCATATGTGGATAACTGCCGTACGCCCGTATACCTTGTGAATAATCATGTCACCACCATCAGGCCTATATCCGGCCTGCATCCGGTCCGCTTCGCACACACTCCATTTCCGCTCTATTCCAAGTCCACTGCCCTGTTCCAACCCACTTCATTTCCGCTCTCCAACAGTTTCCTTCAGCCAACTCCATCCCTCCGAAGATTCCTTTTATCCACATCTCATCCACACTTCATTTCCACTTCATCCACCGTTTATCCCCAGCTCAGCCCACTTCGGCCTGCTGCCCAGCCCACAGTTCCCGCTCTCCCCCACTTCAGTTGTCCGTCCCCTCGACCCACCCCAAACTGCACCTCCCCTGACCATACCGGTCAGCAAAACCGCACTTTCCCGTCCCAAACCGCACCTCCCCTGACCAGCGTGGTCAGGAAAACTACACTTTCCGCCCTCAAACCGCACCTCTGCTGCCCAGCCCGGTCAGGAAAACTACACTTTCCCGTCCCAAACTGCATCTCCGCTGACCAGCCCGGTCAGCAAAACCGCACTTTCCGCGTCCCAAACCGCACCTCCCCTGACCAGACCGGTCAGCAAAACCGCACTTCCGACCCCAACAAAACAACCGCCCCGCCACTCCCTTTAGGGAGCAACGGGGCGGTTGCGTAGGTTCAGGCGGCTGCGAGCGCACTACTCCAGCGACCGCAACCTAGCTCAGCGCCAGGCAGCCCAACTCACGTCAGCCACTCACTCCAGCAGCCGCGTCAGCCACTCACTCCAGCAGCCGCGCCAGCCACTCACTCCAGCAGCCGCGCCAGCAAGCTCACGCCAGCGCGCCCATAGGATCCCAGGCCGGCAGCATGATCGGGGCTTCGTCGAGCGCCTTGAGGTATTCCTCGGGCAGCATCGCCTTGGGCACGGCGACTTCGTAGACGTACTGGCTGAACCACTGGTCGCTCATCGTGAAGTAGCCCTTGTCGGCGATCTTCGTGCCCCACGAGTTCTCCACGCGCCAACGCCGCGTCGTCTTGCCGTCGTCTTCCACGTCCACGCCGACGAACGCCATTGCGTGGTTCATCGCCGAATCAGCGAACCGCACACGCTGTTCCTTGTCCATGTCGAAGTCGACGTCGTACACCTTGCCGTACTCGAACAGGTCCACAGCCCAGGCGCCGTCCTCGCGGTCCATCATCGGGTGGCAGTCCGCGCCGAACCACACGGGGATGCCCTGTTCGTCAAGGATCGTGCGCACGCAATCCTTCATGAACTGCACGGGCACGTTCAGGTATTCGGTCGGATCGCCGCCGGCCACGTTGTTCAGGTGCTCGATGCCGATCTTCTTGCCCTTGGGATGTTCCTCGCGCGGATCGTCCACGAGGCACACATACTCTTCGAGGTTTGCGTCGCCCACGTACTTCTTCCAGAATTCCTGCGGCGTGATTGTGCCGTCGCGATGGAACTTACCGTCCTTGTCGGTCCATTCCCAATCGAACTCGACGGGCGGCTCACCCAAGTGGATCGTCAGCATGCGGTGTCCGGCTTGCACTGTTTCGTTCACAATCTCATCGATGCGCGCGGGTTCGGCCACCATGTGCGCTACGGCCGTGTGCAGCAGGCGGCGCAGCTGCGTGTTCATTTCGCCCGTGTTTTTGGACGATTCGGTTTCCGGGTACAGCGACTTGGGGACGGCACCGTACTTCTTGTAAATGTTCAGTGCCATCGTCCACTGTCCGCCGTCACCCATCACATCGTGCAGCATGTGCTGGAACAGGCGCGAATCAATCGACTCGCCTTCACGCACGAGTGCCGCGATATCTTGCAGGAAGTAGTTGATGCGCTCGAGTTTGTCAAAATACATCGCATAGTTCTGCGAGAACTCGAATTCGGTCAGGTTCATGTTGCGTTTGGCCACGAAACGCGCCACGTTCAGCGAGCTGAACAGCCAGCAGCGGCCCGACCGGTCCTGGTGGGTGGCCTCGCCGTCGTCCACGAGAATGCTGAATCGGCGCTGCAGCAGGCGCGCACGGTCATAGTTGCGTGCCACTTTGTCGATGCCCGCGGCCGTCACCGCGTTCATGGCCATTCGATTTGACTTGTCGGCATCGAACGCCTCACGCATGCTGTCGAGTTGCGCTGCGTCCAACGGCTGAATCTGAGCCATCTTGTCTTCTTTCCTCTGGTGTCTTCTGTATTTTCTTGTTATTTCCGCCATATTCCAGTGGCATAGCCCACCCTATAGCCGCCGCGTCGCATACACACGGCACACCGCAGGGAGCGCCATACCCCCGACATAGCCCGTATCACGCAGTCGAGGCACCCGGCCGCATGCCGGATGCCTCGTGACTGTTGCTTTCAACGTCGAGTCTAGCCTCGCCCCTACTCTTGGGCGCCGCCTTCGAAACCGCCATGCGGCTGATCGTCATCCACAGCTGTCAGCATCACGGTTTGCGCCTCTTCGACGGGATTGTCTTCATGGGCTTCTTCGGAAATCACGGTTTCCTCAACGAGAGCCGCGGTTTCCTGCGCTTCCATCTGCACGGCAGCCATCGCGTCACCCGTCTGGTCCTCATCCGCAGCATCGTCCGCGGCGGCATCCACAGCGCCGTCTTCAGTCATTACCGCATCGACGTGTTCCTCAGACACTTCAACGCCGGCAGGACCATCCGCAACGCTATGCGAGAACGAGCTTTGTGTAGCCACGCTGCCTGGCGCATCATATGCGGCGTCCGCAGCGGCCGGGGCAGCTGCAGCAGCCTCGACAGGTGCGCAAGAAGCGGCATTTTCATCCGTTCCAGCCACAGCGTTGACCACCGACAGCGTATCGGTCGCGGCAGGCCCTTCAGGGGCCAGGCCGAAGCTCGAGAACGCATTGGCGAACATCGAACGCAATTCAGCCACACGCTGCGTGATCGAAGCTTCACGGCTTTGCAAATCGGCGATACGCGTTTGCAAGCTGTCCAGCTCAGACTTCGCGGCCTGACGGCGATCCTCAATCTGCTCTGCCGCTTCCTCGGCGGCCTTGCGCACAATGCTTGCCGCCTCATCATCAGCCTCGTGGCGCTTGTTGGCCGCATAGACGTCGGCTTCCTCACGCGTCGCACGCGCCTGGGCGAGCAGCTCCTCCGATTCCTTCTTGGCCTCGGCTTGGCGTTCCTCCAGCGAGCGCAGCAGTTCGTTGACCTTGTTCGTCGCCTCATCCTGCTGGTCGGCGATATCGGCGCGAATCTGCTCAACCTCGGCCTTGACCTGGCTGATTGTTTGCGTGCGCTCGACTTCAGCGTTGTCGGTGATTTCCTGCGCGTGGCTTTGTGCGGCATCGGTGATTTCACCGGCCTTGCGCTGCGCTTCGGTCATCATCTTCGACACTTGTTCGCGCACGTCGGCGAGCTTCTTGTTCGCATCGGCGAGCGCCGCTTCGATCTGGTCATTCGTTTCGCTCTTGATGCGCGTCATTTCCTCATTGGCGGCCTTTCGCTGTTCGGAAATCGTTTGCGTCGCTTCGGCACGCATGTCCGACAGTTCGCGTTCCTGGGCTGCACGTTCGGAAGCGAGACGCTTCGTGTGTTCTTCACGCGAGTTTGTCAGTTCAAGGTCGAGTGCCTCGCGCTGTTCCTTGATTGACTTGGCTGTGGACGCGCGCAGCTGTGAGGAATCTTCCCGCGCGTTCGTCACAATCGTGTCGGCTTCCGACTTTGCGTTGCGCAGCAGCGAGTCGGCTTTGGCTTGCGCGTCGGCCAGCATGTGCTGTGCGTCAAGCTTGGCGTTGTTGAGCAGCGTTTGCGCTTGGGAGGCCGCTTCGGTGCGCGTGGATGCGGCGTCTTTTTTGGCGCGTTCGAGCAGTTCCGTGCTGGTCTGCTCGGCTGAGGCCAGCATTTGCTGCGCGTTGGCGCCCAGTGAGGCGAACGTGTTGTCATTATTGGCGGCTTTGGCGCGTTCTTCCTGCACTTTGGCTTGCAGTTGCAAGATCACGTCGTCGTTGGCTTTGACTTGTTCGCGCAGACGTTCGATCGTGACTTGGGCCGCAGACAGCGCCTCGTCCACACGATCCTTGTCGTAACCCCTCAGCACCACGGGGAAGCGATCCACCATGCTGCACTTCCTTTCCCATCGGTTGTTGCCGTGTTCCCCACACGGCACATCATGTCTTCACAGTACTGCACACGCATGTCGCAATCGAACAGCTCGTGGTGTCGCTCTCTTCGAGCTGAGCAACGTGGCAAACATGCGTCACATATCGAGCAAATAGGCCACTGATTGGCGCACCACATGCCGGATCGCCACGACTTGCCGTTCCAAAGGCAGGCCGTGTTGCGGATGCGGTTCGTCGTTGATCAGCGGCAGGCTGACGAATCCCGTCAGCACGTCGCGCGTCTGGTGGGCCGCCCAGTCCTGGAGCTGGTAGAACAGCGCGTTGCAGACGAACGTGCCCGCATCCGACGTCAGTGACGCGGGCAGCGTGTGGTCTTTGGAGAACGCGTTGAGAATCGCCCGCAACGGCAGGCGTGTCCAGTATGCGGCCGGCGCGCCCTCACGTATCGGACCACGGTCGGCTACGACGTCATCGGCGTCGGGACGCGTCGAATCCGTCCGGTTCAGCGCTCCGCGTTCGAGCAGGATGCCGCGTGCGGCGCGTTTGAGTCCCGTGGCCACCACGATGTCGGGCTGGACGCGCTCAAGTTCGCGCTCAAGCATCGCCCATGACCCCGCGTAGCTGACGGGCATCGTCACCGCGTGCACGTCGAGTTGCACGCCGCGTAGCGGGTCGTCCAGGTCGCCGGGGTTTGCCGCAATCCCCTGCTCGGCCAGCAGTTTGGGCACGAGTTGGGAGGGGTTGACCGGCACGTGGTCATACGGTCCGAATCCCGAGATCAGCACTGACAGCCGCGTCGGCTCACTGTTCGCTGCAGTATTCATCATTATTTCCGCGTTCCACCATGGCTCAGCGTGCCTGCGTATCGGGTGCAGGCTGCTGAGGAGCACCGGGCTGATCGGTCGTGTCCGAGCCACCCATGAGCTCATCAATCGCACTCATCAACACTTGGCGCATGTCGTGTTTGGCGCTGGTGCGCGTGATGATGGCCGCGGTCAGCTCGGCGAATGGCATGTCTTCAGGCGTCGTGACCTTCATGTTGAACTGGGAACCCGCCACAATGGCCACGGGCTCATCAGGCAGGTATTCCACCACGACGCGCGTGTCGTCAGTGGGCCTGAATCCGTGGTCTTGCGACGCGAATTCGTAGGCGCGGCGGATCGTGGCATAGCGGAACGCTTGCGGTGTCTGCGCGCGGAACACGAAACGGCGGTCAGGCACCGATTTGATGACTTTACGGTCGCCCAACGCTTCGGTCAGCAACACGGTGTCGGTCGACGGGTCGGCCACGGTGGCGGCTGTGAACTCGTCGAGCGCATCCACGCAATCCTGGATTTGGCGTTGAGACACGAACGGGCGCACACTGTCGTGGATCAAAATCTTCGCATCTCCTGGCACGCCGAAACGTGCCAGCGTGTCGAGTGCGGCTTGTGTGCTGTCCGCACGCTCGGCACCACCATTGATCACGGCACGCACTTTGGTCATGCCGGTTGTTTCAATGATGTGCTCCACCGGTTCGCGCACGCGGTCGTTGACGACGACCATGATGTCGGTAACGGCCGCGCTATGCTCGAACGCTTCCAAACACCATTGCACAATGGGTTTGCCGCCGAGCATCACGAGTTGCTTGGGATTGCGCGGGTCGAAGCGCACGCCGGAACCGGCGGCCAACACCACGGCGACCACCGGCACCACGCGCTGCTGTTCTTCATCAGTTGGTGTGATATCAGTCACAAGAATCACATTCCTTGGGTTGGATCAAACGGTTGCGAATACACCATGGGTGCATCAAATCAGTGGCGCACAATCAAGGCCAGCATGCGGCCTTCATGCGCTTTCTTCGCCAATTGCGCGCGACGATGCGAGAACCAGATCGGGTTCTCGAGCGTGCACAGCGAACGATGGATGTGGCCAATGCGTTCATCAAGTTCAGGATTGCCTTCATTGTCTTCACGGCACAACTGCTTGAGTTCTTCGTCATGAGACAAATACTGTGTGGCTGCATTGGCGCGCGGCTGCGACGAGATGATGCGGTCGCCATGAATGCCGGCCGCATCCAGCTCCTGCAGCGCCGCCGCATTCAAATCCACGCCAGGGCCACCAAAACGCGTCAGCGTGTATGTGCCGGGGAACACATGGTCGAACGCGTCAGCGATGTCGCCGCCCACTTCATAGCAGTCGCCGCAAATGGCTGGTCCCAATGTGGCCACAATGCGCGAGCGGTCAGCGCCTTTGTCTTCCATCATCTTGACCGTGGCGGAAATCACATGCTTTTCAAGTCCCAAACGGCCGCAATGCGCCACGGCAATCACGCCGGCTTGCGGATCGGCCATCAACACGGGCAGACAATCGGCGGCAAACACGCCCAATGCGATGTCGGTCTTTGTGGTGACTTGCGCGTCACCATCAATGATCTGCACCTCGGAGTTGACGTGTTCCACATCGTCCACCATGTCGCGCACCGTGCCGGAAGCGTCGAAACCGAACGGACGGTTTTCCACAAACTGTTCATCCACGTCCACAGGTTCGGCACCATGCACCTGGTTCACGATTGAAATCTTGCAACCCAGTTCACGTGCCAACGCTTCACGGTTGGCTTCCACAGCTTCGCTTGCGTCGCCACTTTTGCCACCGAGGTTGAAATGCGCGTAATCGCCTTGGCTCACGCCACCCAACCGCGTCGTGTACACGACGGTGATACCTGGTGCCAGTGCGATCGGAATCGTCACCGGCACCGGATTGCCCTCGGCATCCGTGGCATCCACGGCTGTGGAGTCCAAAATCGCGTCATCATACTGCTTGACCACGTTATTTGGCGCGGCAGTTTGCGGTGTTTGGCCTTTGAGCGCTTTGGCAATCGCTTCGTTCACGGCTTTGCTTAACGCGAGGCTCGCTTCTTGCGCGGCCTTGCGTGCCGCTTCATCGTCAGGTCCCTGCGATGCGGCATCGTCCACAATATTATGCTGTTCAGTCATAGCCACCACTGTAGCGGCCAACCTTGTTATTTCCTTCAAGTATTAACGGGTCACGCCTTGAGCGTGGGTTTGCGCGTGCGTGAACGGATCGCCACGTTCACGGGCACCGGCTGCGGCAATGGCATCGAGAACACGTGCGCGGGGTTGTTGATCGCTTCCACAGGCTCACCGGCTTCATTGAGGAAACCGCCTTGAGGCACTATGTAGACAAGGGGCGCTTGGCCTGGCAGCAGAAATTCGACCTCTTGACCGGCCTCAATCTTGTTGCGGCTTTTGAGCGTGACACGCCCGTCAGCCCAATCCAACACTTCGCCAACCACGAGCCAATCGCGGAAATATGAGGAACGGTCGGTGTTTTGCGTCACTTTGCGCTCAGGATAATAAAAACCCGTGCTGTAATCGCGGTGCGCCACCTTGTATGGCTCCTCATGCAGCCACTGGGGCAGCTCGACCTTGGGTGCCGGTACCACGCGTGCATGTTCGAAGTCCGATTCGGGCACATCGGAAATGTCAAGCTGACGGCGCGCCGAACGGTTCGAGTTCAAATCGGGGGCTTGCGCCTTGACATGCGCGGGCGCAGGAGCCGCCGCGGTTTGCGGGCGGTTGACGCCCGCCATGGTCAGGCCGGCTTCACCGTCAATCATCTGGCCGGGTGCCGGGGCGTCCACGGCTGCGTCGGGCAGGCCCGCGAACGCATCGTCAGCATGGGCCATGATCGAGTCGCGCGCAGCGGCCAAGGAATCATCACAGAAATCACTATCAATATCTTGCGCACGTTCGCCGGGACGCAACACACGGTCGCGGAACGGGCGCAGCTCGTTGCCGTCCTCGTCTTCAAACCCACGTTGCACCATGTACGCGTTGACGGCGGTCTTGTAAGCGTTCGTCATGGCCGCCACATAATAAGCGGACTTGGAGCGGCCCTCAATCTTCAAACTCGTGGCCCCTGAATCAATGAGGTCGTCGAGATGCTCCATCATGTTCATGTCTTGGGAATTAAACAGGTAGGTGCCCTCGTGAGTTTCTTCAAGCGGGAAGACCTGTCCTGGACGTTTTTCTTCCACGAGACTGTATTTCCAGCGGCACGGCTGCGCACATTCGCCATGATTGCCGTCACGGCCTGTCAGATAGTTCGAAATCAGGCAGCGGCCCGAAAACGCCATGCACATGCTGCCATGCACGAACGTTTCAATGTCGAGCGTGTCGGGAATGTTCGCGCGGATATCGCGCACAGCCTGCACGTCCATCTCGCGAGCCAAAACAACGCGGCTCGCGCCGAGCTCGGCGAGCGCGTTGGCGGCACCGTAATTCGTCACTCCAGCTTGGGTGGACACATGCAGTTCCAGCCCGGGGGCGATGCGTTTGGCCATCATCATGATGCCCATGTCGGAAACGATCAACGCGTCGATGCCTGTGTCGGCCAAATCGGCGATGTAGCGCTCAATCTGGCGTACTTCGCTGTTGCGCGGCAGAATGTTCAGCGTCACGTAGACGCGGGCGCCGCGTTCGTGCGCGTATGCCGCGCCTTCACGGAAGTCCTCGAGGCTCAAGTTGCGCGGAGCCGAGCGCATGCCGAACGCCTTGCCGCCGCAGTAGACGGCGTCGGCGCCATAATCGACGGCTGTTTTCAAGCCCTGCAAGTTGCCAGCCGGAGCCAGCACTTCCGGCCTTCTGCGATACTTCATGCTCACGTCTGTTGATCTCTTCCGTAACGTTGTTCGGCGAAAAATAACGCGTTCCATTCTATACGGCCGACCGCACAGCGCGGGGCGGATGGGAGGAGTGCGGCAAGGATGGGACCATGCATCGGAGCGGGAGCGCACATGGCGGCTTGTTCTGATAAACCTTGAGGGGTACGCAACTGTACTGATCCACTGGAAGAAAGCGAACCACCATGGTATTGCAGCGTAATCTTGGGCCGTTTGACACGACGGCCATCGGCTTGGGTGAAATGCCGTTGACAATCGAGAACAACCTGGGCACGGCCAAAGGCATTGAAACGATTCATGCGGCGCTGGATGCGGGGTGCCGCCAGATCGACACGGCTTGGGCCTACTACTGTTCGGGCGGTGAGGAGCAGACGGGCGAAAAGCTCGTGCGTGAAGCGTTGAAGACGTGGAACGGTCCGCGCGACGAAGTGCTCGTGGCCACGAAAGTCGGGCATTTCCGCAACTTTACGGACGGACAGCCCACGTGGGATGTGGATGGCAGCCCCGAAAACCTGATTCGTCGCGCCAAGGAAAGCGCTTACGAACTCGGCGTTGACACAATCGACCTGCTCTACTTCCACCGTCCTGATCCGAAGATTCCCTATGGCGAGTCGATTGAGGCGCTGCGCGAGCTTATTGACGAAGGCGTCGCACGTGAAGGCGGCGTGTCGAACGCGTCAATCGAACAGATGGACATTGCGCAGGAGATTCTTGGCGACCGTCTGATCGCGGTGCAAAACCAGTATTCACCGATTTATCTCGACACAGCTGACACGCTTGAGCATGCGGCTCGCATCGGCATTTCGTTCGTATGCTGGAGCCCGTTGGGTGGTTTCCGCAAGCCTTATGACGAGTCCAAGTTCGACCCGTTCAAGGTTGTGGCCAACCGTCACGGCGTCAGCTACCAGCAGGTCGTGCTCGCATGGGAGCTCGCCAAGGGTGACCATGTGTTCGTGATTCCTGGTGCCCACCGTCCGGAAACGATTCTCGATTCGCTCAAAGCCGGCGATCTGGCCTTGACTCCCGAAGACTTGGCGATGCTGCCGTAAGCGCCATTTCCTCATGCCGTTGAGTTCAACGACAACGGCGTGCACAGCAAAGCCCCTGCCGGAATTTGGGTCGGCGGGGGCTTTGTTATGTTGTCTGAAAGGCAACCGTTCAGCCGGTTGTCGGCAGCCGTCAGTGGGGGCAGACGGCGTCGTACAGCATGGTGGCAAACGCTTGCTGACCGGACGGCGTCAAATGGGTGCCGTCGTCAACTAGATACTCAGGGTGTTCGCCACTGAGTTTCTGCCAATCCAACAGCCCCATGTTGTCGTGATCCGCAGCCCATTGGCGGAACAACGCGATATTCGGATCCACCCAACTTGCAGGAGCACGCGGCAACACAATATAGAGCGGACGGCCCTGCACGGCGTCAAGATAGCCTTGGATAGCTTCCGGCACCACGGTGCCATTGGACCCCAACGCCACAATCACCACTTGGGCATCGTAGCCCGTATCAATATGGTCATGGATCGCGGCCACGCCAGAACTTGGATAGCGGCTCACGGCTGCATCCACGACGGCATTCGGGAAATGCTGCATGATTGCTTCCTGAGCGCCCAATGTCACCGAATCGCCGACCACGAGCACGCGTGCTTGGCATATTTTCTGCGCATTGTCGCACTGCCAATCGTTGGTATGGAGATTGAACGGCACCTTCTCGGCTGTCACATGGCCCGTTTGGGCGGTTGCCGCATCTGCCTGGTCACTCGGCTTTGGCTGTGCCGCAGCCGATTGCGATGGCGCGGCGGAGGGCGCAGCGGATGACCCAACTGACGGCGTCGCGCTCGCAGCCAATTCCGGACGCAACACCTGCGCACGCTGCTGGGCGATGGCGTCCCAATGCAACGGCAACAGCAACACGAGAATCGTCACCACTCCCAATGCGCATGCGATGCGGGACGTGATGCGCAACGTTCCTGTGCTCGCGGTATTGGCACGCCGTGACGGCGTCGCGTTGCTGGCACGCTGTGACGGCGTCGGCACCGCATGCCGCACGGCACTCGACGGGGAACGCAGCCACGGCAGCAATGGGGTGCCACGCAGTGCTTCAACGAGTTGGTAGAACGCTTCGGCGACCACCATGATCAGCAGGAACTGCCCAATCCACTCCCACCAGCGGATCGGCGTGGTGCGCGTGGCCGGATTCATCACTTCAAGCAATGGAAAATGCACCAAATACAGCGAGAATGAGCGCGATCCCAAGTAGCGCAACGGCTTAATGGACAATGCACACGCCACCACGTTGGAGCGTACGGCCGCATATACCAGCAGGGCACTGAGCAACGCCACAAGCAGGAATCCACCTCGATACAATCCCGCGCTTTCACCGTGCACAACGAAGAACAGCACAATCATCACTATCAAGCCCACAGCGGCCAGCACCGGCAGCGCTGTGCGCACAACGGTGGGCATTGGCGCCTCGGCAGCCGTCGCATGCTGCCGCCTGTGGCCGGAACTGCGCGGTTGCGTGGTCGGGCGTCGCCGATGCAGCACGACGGCCAGCAACGCGCCCACGAGCAATTCGCCGGCTCGCGTATCGAGTCCGTAATACATGCGCGACGTGTCCACACCAGCGACGCTCATCAGCGCCATTTCGAGTGTGGACAGTGCAATAAGCACCACGATGGCTCCAATGCGATGCTCACGTGAGGTGCGCCAACTCCATATGAGCAGCATTATGAACGGCCAAATCACGTAAAATTGCATCAGCAGGCTCGTATACCATAGCGGCGTGAGCGGGCTTGGCAATCCAGCTGCCGCAAAATATGAATCGTGACGGAAAATGTATACCCAGTTGCTCACAAACAGGCCACTCGGCAATGTGTCGGCCCGCACTTTGGCCAGCAATGATGGCGTGCACCAGTAGATCAATGGCGCAATGAACGCGATGGATCCGAGTACAGGAGGCCAAATGCGTCGCAATCGGCGCTTGAGATAAGTGACATAGGCGAATGTGCCGCGATCCACGGCGTTCAGGATGGAACGCGTAATAAAGAAGCCCGAAACCACCAAAAACATCGTGACGCCAAGCAGACCACCAGTCAGCAGCGAAGGTCGCGTATGGTAAAGCAGCACGCCAATTATCGCAATGGCTCGCAACCCATCCACGCCAGTGAAATGGTGACTTTGCTCGCGTTCGGAAGCCTTGTGGCCTGTTGCATGCTGAACGTCCGCGGTGCGTACCATCGCAACCCCTCCCGTTATTCCTTCTACGCGAACCTATTATTAACACCACAACAGACAGAACAAAGGCCCGCAATGGCATTACCATTGCGGGCCTTTTATTCCGGTTCACGCAAACCAGCAGCGCTGGTCCATGCGGTCCCGATCAGCTAGCGGTATATCACTTGCCGCAGCCGCAGCCGTCACACTTGCCGGCGTCGGCTTCTTCCTTTTCGAGTGCTTTGGCTTCCTTCTCGGCCTCTTCGTCTTCGAGGCAATCCACAGCCTTGGCATTGATCTTCGTGAGCGACATGTAGCTCTGTTCCATGGCCTTGACCTTGTGCAGCTCACCCGGAACCATGTAGATCACGTCGCCGCCATGCATGTACTGCACAGTGTCTTGCACAGTGAACTCGATGGAACCGTTGATCAGCGTGACGATGACGAGCTGGTCGGAAGCATGCTCAGCAATCTCCTGACCCGCGTCGAGGACCACGAGCTCGTTTTGCACGAGCGGGTTCTCGATGATGCTGTGACGCTCAATGGCGTCCTTCTCAATCGGGAACTGTTCCATCAAAGCGGTGTGCGCGGAAGTCATACGAATGGCGTCCATGATCAATCCTTTCAAGCTATGGGCATGGCATCGGCACCCACACCGCCTTGGAAGCGGCATGGCAGTCACGGATGCATGCGCGGGGTGTTGGCTTTGTTATAGCAACCCGCACTTGAAAGTTCCCTGAAGATTCATCCTGCCGCATATCCACAGCGTTTGTTCAGCAAACGATGATGTGCATATGCGACCGGACAAACCGTGCCATACTCGGTCAGCGCTGGCGGCAGACCGTCAGATCAGCGGCCACCGAATGAGCCGCCGCCTGAGCCACCGCCCGAACCGCCGAAGCTGCCACCGCCACCACTGCTGCTGCTCGAGTTCGCGGCGCTGATCGTGTTGCTGATGCTGTTCATGCTCGACGAAAGCGCCGATCCCAAATCGCTAAAGCCCGACATTCCCGAACTGATGTTCATGCTGGCAAACACCGAACCGGCCACATACGTGCGGTTCGACCAGTAGATGTTCGACGAATGGTATCCGTGTTCGTCAAGCCAGCGCTGGTCCGACAACTGCGGATATGCCTGGCGCAACTGGGCCATGGCCTTGTCGGCGATGCCGAACGCCGTGGCAAACACCAGATATTGGTCCCACAACATCAAATCCAACACGCCACGGTCCGAGAAGTCCGAGAAATCAAGCAGATAACGGCGCAAGCCCTGCACATGGCCGGCCATCTGCTGGCCCGGACCGTCAGGAACGTACTTCGGCAGCGCACCTGCAGCATCTGCACCGCCAGCGCTGCCGGCCACTCCAGCCACACCGGCTGCACCCGAACCGCCAGCTGTCGCCCAATCATCGGGCTGGCCGGTAAAGACGCGGGCCGGCATCAGCATGACGCCAAGGAAGCCGAGGAACGTCACTGGAATGCCAATGATGAACGCCAACGCCAGCATGCCGTCGATCAATGTGAACGCCATCATCGAAATGATGCCGAGGATCATGCCAATCACACCCATCGCATATACACCACCGCGCACCGTGGCCAGCGCCTTCGACGCATCGAGCTCCTTGCGGCACGCGTCCTCGAACGCCGCGATCGCCGCAGCGCCCTTCTTCGCATGCTTCTTGAACTGGTGCTTCATCGCGTTCATGTCGAACACGGGCAGATTGCCAATCAGCCTGCTCGCTTCCTGCAGCATGTCAAGCAGCGTGCGTTCCGACGGGCTCAACGTCAGCAACGCCTGCATGTCGTACGCTGGCGGCAGCAGCACAATCGTGTTCGTGTTCGCTTTGGCCATCGATGGATCCATAGCCAGGCGCTGCTCGGCGAACTGCGCCAAACCCGCAGGATGCACGCGGCTCATGTCAATGCCCGCATACATCGACGCGGGACCTGGATACACGGCGATGAACTTGCGTGAAATCAGCGAAAGCATCGTCGCGCCCATCATCTCCTTGTCCACGCCGCCAGGCGACGTCGACTTGAGCACCTGGTTGATTTGCGCGGCCACGGCCGGAGTCATATGCAGCGGCTCGCGCCAATACTCGATACCACCCAGATACTCGGCATACTTGCGCACGCGCAGCGCCTTGATCACGCACGGAATCGTCAACGCCAGTCCGCCAACGAACACGACGAGCCACGCCACAATCGTCACGATCGCTTTCGTGCGCTGGTGCTTGTACCATGTGCGCTCTTCGTCGCCTTCCGAGTCGATCAGGCTCGCGGCGGCGTCACGGTCTTCCCCGCGCACGGCCGCATGTCCAGCAACGCTCGGGAACATGGCGACCACGTCAAGATACGTGCCCGTCGGCACCTGGTTCATCGAGACCGTCAACGTGCCGTCCTCGCTGCGCGTGACCGTGGACTGCTTCGAATAGTGCACCCACGTGCGGCACAGCGGGTTGGTACCCGTGCGCTCAGCCGACGAGCCGTACGCTTTGCCGCCGTTTTCCTTGCCGGTGTCTTGCGTACACACGTTCGGCATATGCACGTTCACGCTCACGTTGTTCATGGGCATCTGGTTGTTCTCACCAAACGGTTCCCATTTGAACGTCGTCACGTCCTCATACGTGGTGCCTGTGCCGCGCCAGGTCATGGAGACGCGGAACTTCATGCTTTTGGCCGACATGGTTTTAGGAATGTTCCAACCGAGTTCCACCTTGCGTTTGCGTGGCTCATCCGCTTTGTATGTGGCATCCGCATTGTCAAACGGCCGGTATGCGGTCGGTAACGTGTCGCCGTTGGTAATGTCGCCGATATACCAGTGCTTGGCATAGGACGTGTCCCACTTGCCTCCATACACGTTGCCCGCGTTGACAGGCTCGCTTTGCGTATAGGTCTCTCCCGTCGTCAGGTTTTCCACGCTGATGTCGGTAATGTCAAGCAGGTTGTTCGTGTTGAGCGTGTACTGCTGGTACAGCTGCCTCCACGGCTTCGCGTCGTCCCCGCTGCCGCGCTTGTCGAGCCGCACGTCAATGTCTTGTACTATGCGCAGGTCGCCGTTATCGGCAACCGTCACGTCATAGTTGAGTGAATTGTATTTCATCTGGCTGTCGGATTCCGCAGCCCCGATCCCTATGCCGATGCCAATCGTCAGCGCGGCGGCGATGAGCGTGGCAACTATCGCCCACACAATTTTTTTCGCCAAATTTCCCACTTCAGTTCCTTCTCTTCTCCAGCGTCCCCATCTCACGTTTGTGCACAATCAGGCGCATTATTTCCGCTGGCATTCCAAATAGGGAGGGAAAGCCACGCAAGGCGGCCTACCCTCCCAGGTTTGATCAAATTTGCGTATCAGTTGCGCCTCAATGCGCAACCGTCATCACATGGCGATGCTCAGAACTGCACGGTTGGCACCACACGGTCGGCCTGGTCGACCTGGTAGTAGCCGTCCTCGTGGAAGCCGAACATCGACGCCACAATGTTGCTCGGGAACACGGCGATGGCGTTGTTGTACTTGAGCACCACGTCGTTGTAGAACTGGCGGGCGTAAGCGATGCGCTCCTCGAGCTGCGAGAGCTGGCCTTGCAGCTGCAGGAAGTTCTGGTTGGCCTTGAGGTCCGGATACGCTTCAGCCACGGCACGCAAATTGAACAACGCATTCGTCAACGCGTCTTCAGCGGCGGCACGCTGGGCCACTGTGGTATGCGGATTGTTGGCGGCTTCCATCGCGACGGCACGCGCACGCGTGACCTGCTCGAACACTGAAGACTCGTGTGCCGCATAGCCTTTGACTGTGGCCACGAGGTTCGGAATCAGGTCGGCTCGTTGCTTGAGCGTCACATCAATCTGTGCCCAACCGTTTGCCACACGGTTGCGCAGCTGGACGAGTGAATTGTAGACAGCGACCAACCACAATGCGATGGCGATCAGCAGCACCACAACGACGATGAGAATGATCCACCCTGCACTCATGGGGATCACCGTTCCTTTCAGTCGAGTCGAAGAGTCGTTACGGTTCCTTGTGGGATTCGCAACGCGTTTCGATGCTTGTTTGCCTTGCGGTGCCGTCCGTGTGCAGTCGTTCGCAATCTTATGCAGCCTTGTTCGCCGTACTTGACTGTTGCCAAGTGATATGCAGCGGTATGCAACTTATGCAGCCTCGGAAGGCACTTGAGCCATTATTGCGGAGCCAGACACCCCCTGCATTTCTTGTTCACGAGCTGGACAGCTGATATCAACACAGGCCCGAAGGTGCAATACCTTCGGGGCCTGTGGTCAAGCCGAAACGGTAACGGCGGTGAGGCTTGAGTGGCCTACGCGGCGCAGAAGCAGAAATCAATAGTCCAATAACGGACCGTACGCCCTACGCTGCGCAAGCATGCCGATCAGTCGTCGTACGGATCGAAATCGCGGCGCACGCGGCGGCGCGGACGTTCGTGACGCTCCTCACGGCCCGCACGATACTCGTCGTAGTTCTCGTCGGCGGCGTAACGCGGGTTGCGGTCGTCACGGCGTGAACGGCGCGGACGATCATCGCGATCATCACGGTCGCGGCGCGAACGGTACTCATGGCGGTCGTCACGATCATCGCGGTCATCGCGGCGTGAACGGCGCGGACGATCATCATAATCACGGTCGTCGCGGTCGTCACGGCGAGAGCGGCGCGGACGATCATCAAAATCATCGTCGTCAAAATCGCGGCGAGAACGGCGCGGACGGTCGTCATAATCACGGTCGTCGCGGTCATCGCGGCGAGCACGGCGCGGACGATCATCGCGATCGTCACGGTCGTGGCGGCCACGGCGCTCACCGCGGTCACGGTGGTCGTCGCGAGCCGGACGGTCCGAAGAGCGCTGAGCACCCGACTCCTGGTCTTCAAAACCCGGAATAGCCAGGCTGATCTTGCCACGGTCGTCAACGTTCTGGACGACAACCTCGACTTCGTCGCCTTCCTTGAGCACGTCTTCGACAGCGTCGATACGCTCGCCGTTGGCGAGATTGCGGATCTGCGAAATGTGCAGCAGACCGTCAGTGCCCGGAGTCAGGTTGACAAACGCGCCAAAGCTCGTGGTCTTGACAACCTTGCCCGTGTACGTTTCGCCAGCCTGTGGCACGTGAGGATTGGCGATCTCGTCGATGATCTTCTTGGCGGCCTCGGCGGCAGCGCCACCTTCGGACGAAATGAAGACCGTACCGTCATCCTCAATGGCGATTTCAGCACCCGTGTCTTCCTGGATCTGGTTGATCATCTTGCCCTTCGGGCCAATGATCTCGCCAATCTTGTCGACAGGCACGACGGTCGTGATGATACGCGGAGCCGTCTCGTTCATCTCAGCCGGGCCGTCGATGCACTCGTTGATGACCTCAAGGATCGTGGTGCGGGCCTCGTGAGCCTGCTTGAGCGCGCCAGCCAGCACGTCGGCAGGAATGCCGTCGAGCTTCGTGTCGAGCTGCAGGGCCGTAATGAACTCGGACGTGCCGGCAACCTTGAAGTCCATGTCGCCGAACGCATCCTCAGCACCCAGAATATCGGTCAGCGTCTTGAAAATGTGCTTGCCGTCAACGTCACCCGACACCAAGCCCATGGCGATGCCAGCGACCGGAGCCTTGAGCGGCACGCCAGCGTCCAGCAGCGACAGCGTGGACGCGCACACGGAACCCATCGACGTCGAACCGTTCGAACCGATGGCCTCGGAGACCTGGCGGATCGCATACGGGAACTCTTCGCGGCTCGGCAGCACCGGCACAATGGCCTTCTCAGCCAGCGCGCCGTGGCCAATTTCACGACGCTTCGGCGAGCCGACACGGCCCGTCTCACCCGTCGAATACGGCGGCATCTCGTAGTTATGCATGTAACGCTTGGACGTCGGACCCGACAGCGCGTCAATCTGCTGCTCCATCTTGAGCATGTTGAGCGTGGTCACGCCCAGAATCTGCGTTTCGCCACGCTGGAACAGCGCGGAACCGTGCACGCGCGGCACAATGCCGACTTCGGCGGACAACGTGCGGATGTCGCGCAAGCCACGGCCGTCGATTCGGTAATCCTCAGTCAGGATGCGGCGGCGCACAATCTGGCGCTGCAGTTCCTTGAACGCGTTGCCGACTTCCTTTTCCTTCTCGGCTTCGTCCATGTCGGTGAACTCGAGGGAAAGCGCCTCACGCACCTTCTCCTTGATTTCATGGATGCGCTCCTGGCGCGGCAGCTTCTCGGCAATCGAAAGAGCCTCGTCCAAATCGGCGTGGGCAATCTCGTCGATGCGGTTATACAGGTCATCCGTGTACTCAGGGAACAGCTGGAACTCGCGCGTTTCCTTGGCAGCGAGCTTCTTGAGCTCATCCTGGGCTTCGCAAATGACCTTGATGAACGGCTTGGCCGCCTCAAGGCCACCGGCCACGACTTCCTCATCGGGCTTCATGTGGCCCTCGTCGTAGATGAGCTTCCATGCGTTCTTGCCAGCACCAGCCTCGATCATAGCGATAGCGACGTCGCCATTGTCAACAACACGGCCAGCCACGACGATTTCGAATACGGCGCGCTCGCGCTCGCTCCAACGCGGGAATGCGACCCACTGGCCATCGATCAGGGCCAGGCGCACGCCCGACACCGGGCCGCCGAACGGCAGACCGGAAATCAGCGTCGAGGCCGAAGCGGCGTTCAGGGCCACCACGTCATACGCGTCATCAGGGTTAACAGCCAGAATCGTTTCCACAACCTGCACTTCGTTACGCAGCGTGTGCGGGAACAGCGGGCGCAGCGGGCGGTCAATGATGCGGCAAGCCAGAATGGCTTCGGTGCTCGGGCGTCCTTCACGGCGGAAGAACGAACCCGGGATCTTGCCGGCGGCATACATCTTCTCTTCCACGTCCACGGTCAGCGGGAAGAAGTCGTAGTTCTCCTTCGGGCTCGATCCGGCAGTCGTCGTGGACAGGATCATCGTATCATCGTCAAGATAGGCGGCGACGGCGCCATCAGCCTGCTGGGCGAGACGTCCGGTTTCGAAGCGCAGCGTGCGCGTACCGAACGATCCATTGTCAATTACGGCTTCCACAGCCTTGATTTCGGGACCCTCCATAGGGTTCCTCCTTAGGGTGTTCTTATTCCTTTTTCATTCATCCATCTGCATGGCTCCCAGGTGAAACCGGCGCCGATGTTCGCGCCACCTGACGCTGCAGCGTGCAGCTTCAAGGAGCCTGGCGGTACCCGGGGCGCCACTGGCGTCAACGTCACTAGCGCCGCTAGCTTGACGTCGCCAGCCTAGCGTCACTAGCACTGGCGTCCCGCAATTATTCACCGTGCTTGATTGTAGTACGATTCGTGCACATCACTGAGCGAGTCCTGCAGCGCATCGCAAGCGGCACAAAACGAAACGGCATGCCTATGTGCGGCAACGGAACGCTTGCGAAGATTATGCGGAAATAAAAAACAGGTCCGATCCCTTGACGGGACGGACCTGAAAAGTTTGAAGTTGACGCGCCTTGACGTGCCTAAACGTCGATTATCGACGCAGGCCGAGGCGGGAAATCAGCGAACGGTAACGCTCGATGTCTTCGCGCTTGAGGTAATCAAGCAGACGACGACGGTCACCAACCATGAGCAGCAGACCACGACGGGAGTGGTGATCGTGCTTGTGCTCCTTGAGGTGCTCGGTCAAGTCAGCGATGCGCTTGGACAGCAGAGCGACCTGAACCTCAGGCGAGCCGGTGTCACCTTCGTGAGTCGCGTATTCAGCGATGATCTGCTTCTTTTCTTCAGTCGTGAGTGCCACGGCTTCCTCCTCAAATGAGTTGCGCGGTGCCTCCAACCCGATGCTGGAAGCGCTCTCGATCCGCGGGCGATGTACGCCAAGCGATAATGGTACCCACGCCCTACGGACAACGGGGCGGCGGGAGCGTGGGGAAGGTGGGAGTGCGGGAACGTGGGAGCGTCGGGGCGTCCGGAATTACTTGACCGGTACTAAACCGTCGTGATCAAGCCGCCGAACAGCACAACGGCCAACGCCAGCAGTTCGATGACGATGAAAAACAGGAACGATACCCACACGCGAGTCAACACGTTGAGCGGCGACGTTTTTTTTGATGCACACGAGCAAACCTACCCATACCACGGCGAACACGGCCAAACCGAGCGCGGCGGCGATGATGCCAAGGTTCGCGGCGTTGGCGAGGCGTGCGTTGGCGCCATAAATCACGTAGGTCGAGTTCCAGAAGTTGAACTTCAGCAGTGACAGTCCGGCAATGAACTGTTCCACGACCAAACACAGGGTGAACAGCGAGAACCAAGCGATTTTGTGGCGGTCAATGATCATCATGCCCAGGCCAATGAAGCCGAGCAACGTGGCTTCCCAGCTGACCATCGCCACGCCGCGTGGTTCGAGCATGCTCAGGTGATCAATGATCATATGCGTTTGCGTAACAGCGAGGGCCCGGCCATACCAGTACGGCGCTATCAATGCAAGCAGAGTAATAATAATGCCTGCCACCCAAACTCCCGGATGCGAGCGGCGCTTTTCAATGTCGGCCAACGAAATGTCAGTCTCGCCGATCGTGGGAGTGGGGTGCTTGGAAACCGTGGGGACGGACGGGGAGTCAGGGGCGGCCTCGGACTGCGCGGACGGGGACTGCGCGGACGAGGGCTGCGCGGACGGGGACTGCGCGGACGGGGTGGCTGGAGTAGCTGGAGTGGTTGGGGCGGCGGGAGCTGCGGCAGCGCTGGAAGTTGCCGAAGCGGACGGTTCAGCAGGTGCAGCGGGATTGCTGACGGCCGTATCGATGGAAGCCGCTGCGGAACCATCCTGCGAATCGTGCGTGACGCGCTCGTCAGCCACCATATTGCTTCCTCCCCGCGGGTTGTTGCGTCTGAACATGTGTTCCACAATGTTTCCCACGGTGTTCTGCATAGCCGCTTGCGAGCGCTTGGGAACGTCTCGGGAACATTGGTGAGCCCAGTATACTAACGGGCGGCTAACGCACGCTCGAGGAGGGTGGAGACGGGTGGGAGGGGACGACGGGAGAAGGAGGGAGACTGCGGGAGACGGAGGGAGAGCCGCACCATACACAAAGCCGCGCTGCAGCAACTCAATCTTGAGCTACTGCAGTGCGGCTTTATTACGGACGTTGCGGACGTTCACAACGCTCCCCGCACGCCCCAGCTGAGCTCCTACTCAGCCAAGCGTTCACGCCTGCTTACGGCTGTTGATGATCGTTTGACGCAGCCAGCGGTAGCAAGCCACCGTCTGCTTGCAGGCCGTCAGCGCGCGCGTGGCCGGAGCTTCCATCAAACCGGCGCGGTTCATCAGCGCGTTGATCGAGGACGTGTCGTCACCCGGATACATCTGCTGCTCAAGCATGAGCGGATCGATCAAAATATTGCGGTGCATCGGCACGCCGCTGGCACGTTCGGCCAAGAACAGTTCAGTCTGCATGCGGCCCACGTTCGGCGCGATAAACGTGTCGTTGCCCACGAACGAGAGGAACTGCTCGATCGCCTGCTTGACGGACGGCTGCCCGGCGAGCGCGGCATCCGTCAGTCCCGTGCGTGCGGCCACGTCTTGCGGCAGCGGACCCGACTGGGCGACGAGCGTTTCCATCTGGCCCACGGGCTTACCGGAGCGCACGCGGATCGCGGCGAGTTCAATCAGTTCATCACTGTCCGGCGAATGCGTGATGACGTCGATCGCGCAGTAGTTATCGGGCAGCAGGTTGACGTTTTTGACGGGTGACGACGCGCCGCCGATGCGCTTGTCGGCGGCTGTGTTGCCCGCAAGTACAAAGAACACGATGGCCGCGATACCCCAGCACACGAGCCAAATAATGAGCACTGTGAAGTTGGAGTGCATGCCGAATCCCCACAGCATCGTCAGCAAGCAGATCACTGCGATGAACAACCAAATCGTACGCTGCTTCATGGCAGCCTCCTTCAACAAATTTCCAGCGGCTCAGGTCCGCACAACGTGCCCGTACAACGTGCCCGTACAACGTTCTCGCGCAACGTCCAGCGGAACGGCCCGGCCGGGCGATCGCCTTCAGTCTATCCGCGCTATGCTGGGAAAACCTTGAAACCCCTGCTTTCCTCTGGGAGACGAAAACAGGGGCGGCCGAGCGATTGCCGCTCGACTCCCGGCCGACCTCGCCTTTCCACCCCCAACTTCCTCGCCACCCGCTGTATGTCCCGCGTTTTAGATTGGACGAATGAGTGAAAACCGCAATCGTAGAGCCATTTCCGTCCCTGCTGCGCCTGCCCACTCCCCCGTCGGCATTGTGGTGCAGATGCTGCTACTCGTCGTGTGCACGGCTGTGTTCGTTTGGCTGTGGATGCTCGTGGCCGAACATCGTACGGGCGCATTCGACGAGACGGTCTACTCCTGGTTCGCCGCCCATCTCATTTCCCCTGCGCTCACGCCGTTCATGAAGGCCTGCACGTTCCTCGGGTCGGCTTGGCCGTTGATCATTATTTCGCTGCTCATGCTGGCCATCGTGCGCAACCGGCGTCTCGGCGCGGCCGTGTGTATCAATTTGGCGTTGATTTTTGGACTCAATACGCTGTTCAAAGAGATTGTGCGGCGCCCGCGGCCGAGCGAGCATCGCATCATTCAGGAGTGGGGATACAGTTTTCCGTCGGGCCATGCCATGGTCAACACGGCGTTTTACGGGTTTTTGATTGTGTTGTTGTGGTGGTTCTGCCGCAATGTTTGGCTGCGCTGGCTTGGGACCGTGGTGCTTGCCGCGCTGATTGGCATCATCATCGTCAGCCGCGTGTATCTCGGCGTGCACTATCCGAGCGACGTTTCGGCCGGTTTCCTGTTTTCTGTGGCCTATCTGATCGTGTTCGCCGTCATCGTCAAACCGTGGATCGCCCGCTCCCCCAACGCCACAGCGTTGCGCGGGTAAACTGCGGGTCGCAGCTGCATTCCGTTGAAGAGTTGTTGAAGAATTCAACACAAATCCAACCCAAACAGCTGCGTTTTCCGCTCATGCAGCGTAAGCGCAGACAAACAGAAACGGCTAGATTCCAACGTTTTGGAGTCTAGCCGTTTCGTCTGTTGGAGCGGATGACGGGAATCGAACCCGCGTAATCAGTTTGGAAGACTGAGGCTCTACCATTGAGCTACATCCGCGTACGCCGCTGGGGCAACGTGTGCCATTATACACAAGCACGCACACATCGCAAGTTCCGTCAATCAAGTACCGTCACTGCGGACGCAATCGGCCCGTCATGCGAGATACTTACGTGCCAGCGGACTTGCTTTGGGCTGTTTTGATTGATTTCCGCAGTACCCGCATCGCCCAGGGATTGCACAAGCATAGCTTGCACCTCACTGCCGAGCACCACATGCGGCACGCCGAGCGCATCGTCAAGAATCTCGATGCGACTCCACGGCACCGACTCAATCGTGTAAGGCAACGCCGCTCGCGTGTGTACCCCCTGTTGGGCCAGCGCTTCGCACCAGGCCTTGATTACCGACTCTTTGGCCGCCCACTTGCCAGCCAGATGCACGGCGATGCCGTCACCATGCCGTTGGGCTGATTGCTGCGCTTGGCGTCGCTCGCGCATCGAAAACAACTTGCCCATGGTTGTACCTGGTTGCTCCAACTGCTGCGCGAACGCCGTCACTTCCACCACATCATGCCCCAACCCGCGCATCGCACCCCTTTCGCCTCACTCCGATCTGCTCACGACGCTGCTCGCCACGTGCGCACAACACTGCACACAACACCGCCCACACTATTGTGCCAGCCCACCGTCGCATGGTACGTCACCACCACACGCCAACCGTCATAACGATCCCTCCCCACCAGTGGCAACCGCCGCCATCAAACCAGGAATCCACCGAAAACGCATCTTCCCTTACCAAGCTGGTCAGAAAGGATGCAGTTTGAGAACCCAAACCGTAAACCTCCTGACCAGACCGGTCAGGAAAGACGCAGTTTAAGGGCTGGAACTGTAAACCTCCTTACCAAGCTGGTCAGAAAAGATGCAGTTTAAGGGCCAAAAACGTAATTTCCTTTACCAGGCTGGTCAGAAAAGACGCAATTTCAGCGCCCAAACCGTAAACCTTCTGACCAAGCTGGTCAGGCAAGTGGCAGTTTGAGGGGCTGGGAAGTTGACCGAAGAAGTTGGGTGGGAAGGCGGGATAGGGACATATAAGAAGTGGTGGGGTGGTACCAACGGGTACCACCCCACCACGGATTGTGTCGCAATCACCTGATGTCGCACGACATCACGCATGCCGCTCAACCAGCGCCGCAACCACGCAGCCGCGCCGCGATATCGCTTAGAACTGGCCGTTGGCGCCTAGGCGGGCTTCGGGATCGAGCAGCATGGCCTTCTCCACGTCGTGCGCCACGTAGCCGCGACCGTCTTCGGCGAAGCGGCGGTTGTCGACTGGCTCGTACAACGCGCTGTGGCCCATCATGCCTTCTTCGAAGTGGCGGCGGCCTGCAGCCAAACGCTCGTTGGCGCGCTCACGCCATTCATCGAGCGCCTGCTGGCCCAGCGTGTTGGCCACAGCGGCCTCGAACGCACCCGGATGCACGAGCGCCACAAAGCCCGACACATGGCCAAAGCCCAGCGACGTGGCCAGTGCGGCCTTGATAGGTCCGCGAGCGCCCAAGTCCAGTGGCTGGCGCAACCACACCATGTGGTCGTCGCGTTCCAGCTTCGGGTCGACGCAGTCGAGCGCCACGTTGGCCGGTACCACGCCGGAGCGGAACAGCTGCGTCAAGCCGTTGACCTGGAACACGCAGGCGCCACCCTTGGCGTGGCCGGTCACGCTCTTTTGCGAGATCACGAACAGCGGTTCACCCTCAGCACGTCCCAACGCATGGGCCAGCGAGTTGTGCAGCTCGGACTCGTTGGGATCGTTGGCATTCGTGGATGTGTCGTGCTTCGAGACCACGGCGATGTCGTCCACACCAACGCCCAGACGTTCCAGATCGCGTGCAAGCTTTGAGTTGCGTCCGCCCAAGCCTGCGGCAAGCGCGCCCAAGCCGGGTGCCGGGATTGACGTGTGCGCGCCATCGGCGTAGGAATGCACAAATCCGACCACGCCAGCCACAGGCAGTCCCAAACGCTGCGCAATGTCGCCACGCGTGAGCAGCACTGTGCCACCACCTTGCGATTCGATGAAGCCGCCACGCCGACGGTCGTTGGCACGTGAGAAGAATCGCGGCGCAATGCCCTTGGCCAGCATTTCCGCCGAGTTGGCGGTGGCGTTCATGTTGCCGAAGCCAATCACCGATTCCACGCCAATGTCGTCAATGGCGCCCGTGACCACGAAATCAGCCTTGCCCAACGCGATCTTGTCGGCGCCTTCCTCGAGCGAAACGGCTGCCGTGGCGCACGCCGACACGGGCTGGATCATGCAGCCGTAACCGCCGATGTAGCTTTGCATCACATGGGCCGCCACCACGTTCGGCAGCGCTTCTTGCAAAATGTCGGTTGGGATCTCATGGTTCAGGAAGCGGTCGAGATAAAGCTTGCGCATCGAGTGCATGCCGCCGAATCCTGTGCCTTGCGTGCTGGCCACCATCGACGGGTGCACGGCCTGCAAAATCTCGGCTGGCGTGAATCCTGCCGACAGGTAGGCGTCCACCGTCACGACGATGTTCCACAACGCGATCGGGTCCACGGCTCCGACCATCGAGGCTGGAATGCCCCACTTGATCGGATCGAATCCGTCGGGGAACTGGCCGCCCACGGTGCGCGTCATTGTGGCGCGTCGCGGCACGCGGATCATCGATCCGGCCGTGCGTGTGACGAGCCATTCGCCGCTTTCCGCATCTTCGGCAATCGTCGTGTGCGCTTCGTCCACTGCCACGTATTCTTCAGCGATCGCTTGCGACGGCACGCTGAACGTCACGTCATGGTCGAGGAACACTTCGGCTTCTTCCTCGTCATTGCCGCCCGTGCCACCGGCACCGGCTCCCGGACGGTAGTCCGATCCCATGCCCGTTTCGAACGGTCGCACGCCACTGCGTGCCACAACTTCGTCATGGAAGCGTTCGTGGATTTCCTCTTCGGGCACGAGCTCGCCTTCCGGCGTGACCCAGCCCGGTTCAGGCGTGTCGGCCCACGAGATCAAGCCCATGTTCCATGCCAGTTCGAGCACAGCTCCGGCCGACAGGTCCACTGTGCCGTCCTCATGGATGCCGAGTTCGGCCTCGGCACGCGTACGGCCGGAGCCCCACGGGCCAAGTTCGCCGATCGACACGATCACAATCTGGTCTTCCGGACGCGCCGTCACAGCCGTCCAGTCGGCCAGATCCACACTCGCCTGCTGCGGCACTGTCAGGTTCGGCAGCGCCTTGATTGTCACCGTGTCACCGTCAGCAACACCAGCTCCAGCAGCACCAGCAACACCAGCCCCGGCACCAGCTCCAGCAGCAGCTTCAGCCGCCGCGTCAGCTTCCGCTTCAGCGCGCAGCGCCTTGATGTCAATCGGCGTGTCGCCCAGTCCGCCCGTCAAATCCACGTTCAGCGGGGCCTGCTTGGCGGCCTCACGCGATTCGGCAGAGACGAGCGCCAGCAGTTCCTGCGCGATTTCAGCCGTGCTGTAGGTGCGCAGTCCTTGGCGTTCAACCACGGCTACGAGCGGATCGTTGCCGCCCATCAGGCCCGTGCCGCGCACCCATCCGATGCGCGGGTGGGCGAACGTCACGCGCTGTGACCATGCGGCACGCTCGGCACGCGCACGGTTGACAATCGCGTCAAACGCGCTCTTGACCTCGCCGTATGCGCCGTCACCGCCGAAAATACCGCGGTTTGGCGAGCCCGGCAGCACCACGTGCAACTTGTGCTGCACGTCCGTGTCGGCACCGAGCGCCGCGAGTCCGGCAATCGCACGCTCGACTCCCCACAGCATCAGTCGCGCCTGGGATTCGAACAGTTCGCCCGAATCAGCCAGCGTGCCGTGCACCGGAGGAGCGGCGAACGGGAAGAACAGTGTCGGCTCGTAAGCTTCCTTGAGCACCGTGGTCGTCGCGCCGTTCACCTTTTTCTGTTCGTGTCCAATCCAGTCCACGAGCGCGTCCACATCCCGGTAGCTTGACAAATTCGCAGGAACAAGCCACAGTTTCGCGCCAGCTGCGGCGTGCGTACGGAACGTGCGCTTGGCCCAGCTCTTGACGCTCTGGCGGAAGCTGTGCGAAGTGGCGATCACGGTCGCGCCGCCTTCCAGCAGTCCGGCCACGACCTGCGCGGCAATCGAGTTGGGCGCCACGCCCGTCACGACGGCCACGTCACCCGCATACGGCAGTTCAGGAGTCGTCAACGCTTCGTCGGCAATCGCCGCAAACCGTTGCGCCAGCTCGGTTTCGCCGGCTTCCTGGGCTTGCGTCGCATACCAGCGCGCCTGCTCGGCAACAGCCTGGCCAAGGCCAGCAAACTGGCCGTCCAACGCCGTTTCGTCACGGTCGTAGAACGCACGCGCCAAATCCTCACGCGCCGACGCCCAACGGTCGTCAAACAGCACGGCCTCGCTCGCACGGAACCGCGGCGCCACCTGCTCGGGCCAGTCGGAACCAAGTTCGGCGGCCACCGCTTCGAGCACATGGCTCTGATCGTCGCCCTCATCGGCCGTCACAGCCGCGTCGGCCCCAAGACGGTTCAGAATGTAGCGTGCCGTTTGCACGAGGATTCCATTATTTCCGGTCACTGTCTGTGCGAATTCATCCAACGCGGCCGAATCCACGGCTACTGAGGATGCACCGCCAGCCGACGGCTTGGCCACAGCAACACCTTGCTCAGCACCGACCTGTTCCACAGCCGCGTCAATCAGCGCATTGGCCGCCGCCTGGTTCGATGCGCAGTCCGTGCCGAGCGTGGCCAAATCGCCACCACGCGCGCTCGCGCCGTCTCGCGTGCCCAGCACAATCTGGGCCACCACATGCTTGGCCCAGCCTTCGCCCAAGCCCCACACGTCGGTCACGCGCTGTTCGATTGCGGCCGGCTTGATGCCTGCAGCACCAAACATGCCACGCACGCGGTCACGCACAATGTCGGCCAGCACCGGGCCGAACGCCTTGTAGTTCGGCGCCACCTTGTCAACCATCGCGTTGAGCGCGTCCACCGTGGCTTCGGCCGCGCCTTCGACACTGGCCACACCGAGTTCGGTGCTGATGTCCATCAACAGCTGGTTGCGGCGCGACGACACACCATTGGTCAACGTGTCGGTTGTGTCCGAACCGCCAATCTGATCTGGACGCACCTTGGCTTCATAGGCCAGCAGCATTGCGATGCCGTCATGCGCCTTGAACGCGATATCAGCCACTGATCCGGCCGCCACAGCCGGTACAGCAGCCGGAGCAGCCACCGGTGCCGGCGCGGCAGGCGCTGCCTCAGCTGCGGCAGGCGCAGCCTGAGCAGCCGACGGTTCGGCAGCGGCTTCAACCGGCGTTTCTTCCACGGTTTCCTCAACGAGTGAATCAGTGTCGGTCATGTAGACGCGGCCTTCGTCACGACCCACGTTGAACACATCAACCACACGGTCGGCGAATTGCGGCAGGCGCAGCGTCTTGGCACCCAGGTTGGCCAACGTCGGCGCATTGCCCAAACCGACTTCCACATACTGTTCCACGCCAAGACCGCCTTGTTCGCGAGCCCCGAACAGCAGCGCCTGCGTTTCAATCCAGCGCACCGGGGATGCGAACTGCCAGCTGAGCAGTTCGGTCAGCAGCAAACGGCCAAGCTTCTGGTCGTCGGCCGCATACTCGTCCCAGACGGCCGGGTCAGCCAACGCTTCAGCGATGCGCGTCGAGGGCACCACATCAAGGATGCGCTGCGCGAATTCGCGTGTCATCTCGAACGGCACAGCCACAAGGTTCGGAATATAGCGGTGTTCCAACGCGCCATGGTAGTCGATGTATTGCGGCAGCAACGCGTCGAGCTTGTTGCGGAACTCCTCCACACCCTTGCGCAGCAGCGTGGAATGGAACGGCACATCAATGCCCGGCACCAACATGAATGCGGGCTTGCCACCATACTCGGCCACGCGACGTGCCGAATCGGCCTGCAACGCCTTCAAACCGGCGATTGTGCCAGCCACGGCATACTGCTGTCCGGCCAGGTTGTAGTTGACAATCTCCAGGAATTCGCCCGATTCCTCAGCGACTCGCGCCACATAATCCTTGACATGCGCGTCGTCCACACCGAACTGGTTCGGACGCAACGCGCCCATACGATAGTTCGAACGGCCTTGCTCATCACGCTCAATCAGATGATGCATCGTCGAACCACGGTGGAACACGAGCTCAAGCACGGTGTCGAGCGGAATCACATCGGCATACGAGCTCAACGCGTTGTATTCGCCAAGCGAGTGACCTGCGAAATACGAACCGTCAATATCCATGCCGGCCTCACGCAAACGCGCCGTCTGCGCGAACGCGACCGTCGCCAGAGCGACCTGCGTGAATTGTGTCAAGTTCAGCAAGCCTTCGGGGTGTCGATACGTCACACCGTTGGCCGTCAACTCGGTCGGGTTGTCACGTACGACGGCAAGGATCGAGAATCCAAGCTTCTCACGTGTCAACGCGTCAGCCTGCTCCCATACGGCACGCGCCGCCGGCGACATCGCGCGTTCATTCAACACCATGCCCTGCTGCTGGATGCCCTGGCCCGGGTACACGTAGGCGCTGCGGCGTGCGCGGCACAAAGCCGTGCCACGCGAGACGAGCGCGCCATCGATCTTGCACGTGACTTCAAGCGCCAGACCGCCATGCGGCAAGTGGCCGACGCGCTCCACGCTGATTTCGACTTCGTCGTTGAGCTGCACCATGCCGACCATCGAATAGGTCCAGCCTTCAATCTCAAAGTGCATGCCCTTGATATCGGTGGCCTGCACCACATGCTGGGCCGTGGCCGACAGCCACATGCCATGCACGAGCGGCGCCGACAGTCCACTAATCGCCGCGCCACGTGTCGAAGTGTGGATCGGGTTGAAATCACCCGACGTGCGTGCAAACGCCGTCATGTCACCCGGCGCCGTCACCTTCACGCGGCGCAGCAGACGGCGTGGCGTAGGCTCCACATCCTCGCCAAGGCCGCCATATTCGGCTGCCGGTTCGGGCAGCGCGGCGCTATAAGCGCGTCCACGGATTGCGAACCGTTCGGTTTCATGGGCTAGTTCGGTGCCGTCCTGCGCGCAATGTTTCACGTGAATCGTTACGACGCGTCCCGACGCCGACTCGGCATACGGTTCAGCCCAGCTCGTCAACACCACCTGTTCACCGGTGCGCGCCAGCAGCTCCTGGTCCGTGACGGCCAAATCGATCAGATGATCGAGATGCACGGCGTTCAGCAGGCCTTCAATCACCGGGTATCCGTCAACCATGACCGAGCCGAGCGCCGCATAGATCGCAGGCCACGCCGGTCCCACGAGCGCGTCAGGCACGATACGCGACATCATCAGGTCAGCCGTTTCCAGCATCGCCGAGCCCGTGGCCGCCGCGTGGTCAAGACCCAGGTTTGGCGAGAGCGTATAGGTTGCGTGCACGAAGCCGAACGGCGCCGTTTCGTTGGCGCTGGCCGTATCAGCAACAGGCAGTTCGGTCAACTCGTCACCCGTGATTGCCGTGTTGCCAATGCCGGCCGTGGCGGCCAGCATCGAGTAGACATGCTTGGGCAGGCGCTCGCGGTTGACCACAGGCATCGTGCCAGCGGCCACATGCGCCACGTCAAGCGGAATCGTGATCTCACGCACGGCATGCTTTGAGAGGCCACCATCCGGATCGCCGTCCCAGAATGTGTCGAGATGAATCACCAGGTCGAACTGTTCGACCGTGCGTCCCTGCTCGTCCGTACCTTGGCCGAGCGACACGAGTTCATACGTCGCGTCGTCATCTTGCGTGCCGTAGGCCGGGTTGTCCATCACGTGGCCCACCCATGAGATATTCGGGCTTCGACGGATGAATGCAGCCGCGTCGCCAGCCTCACCGAGCACGGCGAAACGCTGGCCGGAGGCGGGAACGCTCGCGTTGGCGCCAGAGAAATCAATATGTGATTCCTGTTCGTCCGCCTGTTGGGCTGCGGCACGGTCAATCATCGCCGTTTCGAACCGGCCCAGAATGTCCTTGACGGGCTCGTCGACGGACGTGATGCCGGCGACCGAAACGGGACCCGGAATAATGCGCACAACATCGGCCGAATAGCGCGGGTCTTCGGACTGCCAGAGCTGGTCGCGGCCCCACCAACGCAACACGTCGCCATCAATGACCGGCACGAACGGCATCGGCTTGGGATACTCGTTGACGAGCGTCGTGAACCAAGCCGCATCCATCGGCGAAACAATGCGCTGCTCAGCCAGCGGATACGCCTTGACCAGCTCGGCGATCGCAACCGACGGGTCGGATTCCACCTGCTCACGCGTGGTGAACAACGGCGTGAACGAACCCGTTTCCTGAGCCGTCAAACGCGCCTCGATGCGCTGCAGCATATGCAGGAAACGGTCGGCGTACGTCGGGTCGGCCCACGGGAACGACAGTTCAGCGAACCGTTCGGCCCACTGGCGGTAGGTCATCGTGTCAAGATCACCAAAATAAGGCTTGGCCGTGCCGGCCAGCGCGTCAATGACTTCCTGACGGCGAGCCGGAACCTCGTCGGGATGCTTCGAAAGATAGGCGAGCAAGCGGCCGCACTGGGCCGACGTGTTCTCGATTTCGTAAATGTCGGCGTGCAGATGGCTCATGCCGCTCGTCATGCCGCCACGCACCTTGCCTGACGCAACCCAATCACCGGTACCCAAATCGGCGCCAGCAGGCGTGTCTGGCGTGATACCGGGCGTGTTGAGCAGCAGCTGCTTGACTTGAGGGCTCGTATGTGCTTCACGCGCCGTCATCACGGCCGTGCCAATGAACACGCCGTCCACGGGCATGACCGGACGGCCGTACTTGAGCGACCATTCGCCCGTCACATAGTCAGCCGCACGTTCTGGCGTGCCGATGCCACCACCGGCCAACAGCACGAGGTTCGGCTGCTCACGCACAAGCGCATAGGTTTGCAGCAGCAAATCATCGAGCGCTTCCCAGCTGTGATGGCCACCAGCCTGGCCGCCCTCAACCTGCATGAGCACAGTCACAGGAGCCACGGCCTTGGCGATGCGCACCACCTGGCGGATCTGGTCGACGGTGCCGGGCTTGAACGCGACGTACGGCAGGCCGTCGGCCTGGAACGAACGCACGAGCTCCACAGCCTCATCGAGTTCAGGAATGCCTGCGGAAATGGCCACGCCGTCAATCGGCGCGCCGCTCGCACGCTTCTTCGGCACGAGACGCGACTGGCCGAACTGCAGATTCCACAAATACCGGTCCATGAACATCGCGTTGAACTCAACCGTGCGGCCCTCTTCAAGCAAGCGTTCGAGTTCGGCGATGTTGCGGTCGAGCACTTCGGCCGTGACCTGGCCGCCACCAGCCAGCTCAGCCCAGTAACCCGCGTTGGCAGCGGCGGCCACAAGCTCTGGATCAACAGTCGTCGGCGTCATGCCGGCCAACAGCACAGGCGGCTTGCCCGTCAAACGTGAGAACGCCGTACTGAGCTTCGGGCCGTCAGCCGTCTCAACCACGCGCGGCGCGAACCGCGACCAATCCTGCAAACGGGCAAACGCACGGGCTGGCGTCGTGGCGAGCGCGCCACGCGCCTCGACCGTCGACGCGTCGACGACACCGGCACCCGTGCCTTGTGCGACAGCTGAGAACAGCTTGGCCGTCACAGCACCCGGACCCAAGTCGAGCGCCCAGAGTGCGGCTGCATCCTGATCGGCCAGCAACTGGCGTACCTGGCCGTCCCAATCGACGGGATCGACGAGCACTTCACGCGCCAACGTGACGGCCGTGTCCACGTCAAGTCCGCAGGCGGCGGCCCACTGGGCCACTTGCTCGACGGCCGGCTCCATGAGCGGGCTGTGGAATGGCAGTGTCACGTCCAAATATTCGAGCGTCGGATCGAACACGGCGCCACCCTGCTGCTTGCCGTCACGCGCGGCCTGCTCACGCTTGGCGAGTTTGGCGGCCTGGTCGGCGAACGCTTGCAAATCCTGCGGATGACCTGACAGCACAAGATGGTCGGCCGCGTTGCGCACGGCGATTGAGATAGGTGTGCGAGCATTGCGCACCTTGGCAATCAGCGCCTGCACCTGTTCAGGCGTGGCGTCCTTGACCGACAGCATCGGCGTGGCATCGCCAAAACGCGGCACGAGACCTTCCTGGCGGGCGGCGCGCGTGCCGGCCGCACCAATCAGCGCGGCGATGGCCAGAATGTTGGCCGTGGCGTCGGCAGCGGCCTCGACGGAACCGGCTTTGGCGATGGCATGGGCCATGTGTACGCCGAGCACGCCTTGTGAATGGCCGAGCAATGCGGCTGGCGCATGCTGCCGCAGATCCAAGCCCAATGCTTCCAGCTCAGCCAGCGCGCCGAGCTGCGCCAATGCGATGCCTTCAACGCTGGCTGTGGCGTCGGCAGCCGCACCGAGGCGTGCTGAATTCGTGCTGGCCGTGGCGGCCGCGAGCGCGAACAAGTCGAGCGGCTTGCCGGCTATGGCCAGCAGGTCAGCCGCTACAGGGGCGAGTTTGGCGCGCGCGGCGTCGGCTTGGGCGTGCAGCACGCTGCTCGTCTGGCCGTCCTCGGCCAATTCGTTGAGCGCCGTCGTCCACGGTGTGGACTGGCCTGCGAACATCAGCACGTAGGGTTCGCCGGCTGCGCTGGCAGTGTTGGCAGTGCTGGCGTCAGTGGCTGCGCCGCCCAGCACGTCGAGGAAATACTCGAACGAGTTCGTGGTGGAGGTGGCGTCTGCCGCAGTTGTAGCTGCGGCTTCGTTGAGGTTGTTCATAGGATTCCTTGCCATCAGTGGTGATTGGTTGGATGTTGGTTGGATAGAAGCGGTTGGTTGTATAGAAACTGTTAGGTGGCCAGAAGAGTGGCGAGTTGGTTCGGTTGATGCATGGTCAGATCGTTGGGCGGGTTTGCAGCCCCGCTGGCAACTCAGCGGGCGGCCAGGTTGGCAACCCGGCTCGTGGCCAAGTTGGCAGCCCGCTTTCGAGTCGGATTTGCTGACGGGCTATCAACGCGCCATCATGCGGCCGCCTTCCCGCGCAGGCTCACAACGGCGGATTGGCATGATGCCTGCCTGTGACGCGCCGGCGTTGCTTCGTGCGCAGCGTGGCCAAGCCATGCAGCAACGTTTCGCGTGTTTGCTCGGGGTCGATCATCGCGTCGACTTCACCCATTTCCATCGACAGGTTCGCGTTGACCGTCGTGCGCTCATATTCGGCTGCGTAGCGTGCACGTTCGGCTTCCACGTCTTTGCCTTGGTCCTTGGCTTTTTGCAAGTCACGTCGATGCAAAATGTTCGCGGCACCCGTCGCGCCAAGCACGGCGATCTGGCTGCTGGGCCAAGCGAAGTTCAGATCAGCGCCAATTGACTTCGAACCCATCACGATGTAGGCGCCGCCGAATGCTTTGCGCAAGATCACCGTGATCAGCGGCACTTGGGCGCTTGCATAGGCGTAAATGACTTTGGCACCACGGCGGATGATGCCCGCATGTTCCTGTTCGGCACCCGGCTTGTAACCAGGCGTGTCCACGAGCGTGATCACGGGCAGGTTGAACGCGTCACACAACCGCACGAACCGTGCGACTTTCTCCGACGCGTCGACGTCGAGACTGCCTGCCAGCACGGCCGGCTGGTTGGCCACAATGCCCACAGGATTGCCATCCATGCACGCGAACCCGACCACGGCCGACGGCGCGAACAGTTCGTGTACTTGCACAAACTCGCCGTAATCCACAATGCAGCGGATCACATCGGTCACGTCGTACGGTTGGCGTTCGTTCGCCGGCACAATGCCGGCCAAACGTTTGGCCACTTCATGGTCGGCGCGCGTGGCCATGTAATCGTAATGCGGCAGCGGGCCGCTCGCGTTCGCCGGCAAATATGCGAGCACCGTGCGCACATAATCAATCGCGTCCGACTCGTCTTCGCCCAAATAATGTGCCACGCCGCTCGTCGTCGCATGCACATGGCCGCCGCCCAGGTCGTCCATCGAAATTGTTTCGCCCGTAGCCGCTTTGATCACGTCGGGACCCGTGACGAACATGTTCGAGTTTTCGCGCGTCATCACAATCAGGTCGGTCAACGCCGGACAGTACACGGCACCGCCCGCGCACGGCCCCAAAATCAGCGAGACTTGCGGCACGAATCCGCTCGCCTGGCAGGTGCGGCGGAAAATATGGCCGTATTCAGTCAGCGCGGCCACGCCCTCCTGGATGCGCGCGCCGCCCGAATCGATCAGTGCGATCACCGGCACGCCCAGTGCGAGCGCTTCGTCCATGAGCCGGCAGATTTTACGTCCTTCAGCCGCACCGAGCGAACCGCCGCGCACTGAGAAATCCTGCGCGTAGACGGCCACTGTGCGGCCATAAATACGTCCGAATCCCGTGATGACGGCCGCTCCGGCCACGCCACCGTTGATCGATCCGCCGCTGAACCGGCCGATTTCCTCGAAACTGCCCGTGTCAAGCAGCAGATCCAAGCGTTCGCGCGCCGTGAGTTTGCCTTTGACGTGCTGTTTCGTGCGCGCATGTTCTTCGGCGTCACGCGCGAGCTGTGCGGCTTTCAGCACGGCCGCGCGGATCGGTTGGCGCTCGCCTGCCGCTGCGGTTTGCGCGCCCGGTGTTCCTGCCGTCGCGGCCGCCCCCGCGGCTTCAACGCGCGCCTGTTCGCTGGCTTCCACGCGGCTGACAGCCTCGTTGAAATCGCCGCTCGCATCGGCGAACGCGAGCACGTTCGGTGACTGCGTGATATCAGTCATCGTTGCCCTCCTTGCTGGTATCTGCAGCCGTATTGGCAGTGGCATTGGCGCCTGCCGTATCGGTTTTGGTGGTGCCGTCAACATCGAGCGTCATCAGCGTGTCGCCCGCTTCCACGCCGGCTGCCGGCGCGACTTGGATGTCGGTGACGGTGCCGCCCGTGGGCGCGTAGACGTAGTTTTCCATCTTCATCGACTCGAGCACGACGAGCAGGTCGCCCTTGGCTACTTCCTGCCCTTCCGCCACGTTGATGCGCGTCACGATGGCTTGCATCGGTGCGGCGATCACGCCGGCTCCGGCCTCGGACTCGTGCGTGGCGCGCGGTACGTGGTGCAGTCCGGCTCCGCGCAACGGTTGCGTGGCCTGCTTGCCGGCTTTCATGCGCGCGGCACCCGTGATGTTGGCCACCACGTCCGACGGCACGGTCAGGCTCACGCGCTTGCCGTTCATTTCAATGACGAACGTTTCGCTGGGCTCAGGTTTGTTTGGTTCATTGATTTCTGCAGACAGCGACGCAGGCTGTCCACCCTTCGAAGACGCCGCCTGCCTATTGAGATACTTGCGTTCCATCCACTTCGTGCTCACAGCGAAACGGCCGGGCGTGGACGGTTGGAACGCGTTGTCGGTGTCCGAGAAATCAATATCGTCTTCTGCCGTGAACTCGTGGTCGCGGAAAATCTCGGCGAACAGCGGGGCCGGCGTGGGCACGCCTTCAATGACGAGCTCTTCAAGTGCGCGGCGCACGCGAGCGATGGCCGAACGGCGGTCTTGGGCCGTGACAATCAGCTTGCCCATCATCGAATCGAACTTCGGGGAGATCGTGTCGCCCTCAACGACACCTGAATCCACGCGGATGCCGGGACCGGACGGCCAGACGACGCGCGTCAACGTGCCGGAGCTCGGCGCCAAGTTCGTATTCGGATCTTCGCACGTGATGCGCAGCTCAAAACTGTGGCCACGCAACGGTTCGGGCTGTGTAAGCGTGCCACCGGACGCGATGGTGATCTGTTCACGCACCAAATCGAGACCGCAAACTTCTTCGCTGACCGTATGCTCGACTTGCAGACGCGGGTTGACCTCCAAAAAGTAGACCTTGCCCGTGGACGTGACCATGAACTCACACGTGCCCAAACCCACATAGTCCACGGCTTCAAACAGCGCACGCGAGTTGCGTTCAAGCGCCTCCTCAACCTCAGGAGTCAAGAACGGGGCCGGAGCCTCTTCAATCAGTTTCTGGTTGCGGCGCTGCAGCGAGCAGTCACGCGTTGAATACACGGTGAAATTGCCATGCGCATCACGGCCGCACTGCGTTTCCACATGGCGGCCCTGATCAATGAACAGCTCGACGAAATACGCTTGCAAATCGCCGCCTTGCAACGCGTCGTGGTTCATGTAAAAGCCACGCAGCTCATCATCGCTGCGCACGAGCGTGATGCCACGGCCGCCACCGCCGTCGGCACGCTTAAGCATGAGCGGGTAGCCATGCGTATGCGCAAAGTCAAGCAGCGGACGCATGTCGGAAATTGGTTCGGAAATGCCCGGCACCGGAGGAACATGGGCGCGTTTGGCGACTTTGCGAGCGCTGATCTTGTCGCCAAGTTCTTCAAGCGCTGTAGGGTTCGGGCCGAGCCAAGCGGCGCCCGCGTTCAGCACAGCTTGCGCGAACGACGGCACTTCAGACAGGAAACCGTAGCCAGGATGCACGGCGTCGGCGCCTGAACGTTCAAGAATCTCAATCAGACGATCCTGGTTGAGATAGGTTTCGGCGTATGTGTCGCCCGACAGCAGATATGCTTCGTCGGCCATGCGCACGTATTGGGCGTGACGGTCTTGCTCGGCATACACGGCAACCGTGCGGATGCCCATTTCTTTGGCCGTGCGCACCACGCGCAACGCGATTTCACCACGGTTGGCCACAAGCAACGTGGCGATTGGACGCGGTGTTGCAGTGGCGTTGTTGGCTGACATTGCAAACGATGACGGCGATGATGGAAGGGTGGATGGAGGGACAGTTGTGGCAGGCTGTGTTGGCATGCGTTCCACCTTGCCATGCCGGTCCGGGGTGCGGCATCGCCGATTATGCAAAAGTTCGCCACAAGTTTTGTTGACGTGCACAAACGGAGTCGTAACCAAACTTTCTTACGATGAATCCTGCCGGCCGCACTTGGGCGACACAAACCGCTCGCCCTCACCACTCTGAGGACGCGACATTGCCGCTTCGCAAGCGTTCGGCATGTTCCACGCCACCATGCACGCATGCACAACGTTCCTGGACAAGGCCACGTGCGGCGACTTTCATGGCATGGCTTGCATGGCATGGCTTGCATGGCATGACTTGCATGGCAGGTATCGCAGAGGAGACGAACACCATGGCACAACCACAGAATGCCCCATCAACCAATTCCACCACGTCGGCTTCCACCACGTCCACGCTGCCGCCCGTGATCACGGCTCGTGATCATGGTCTCACACCTGCGATGCGTTTGACGGCCATTGTGGGCGCCGCATTGTTGCTGTGGGCGGCCACGGCTGCCGGCCGCATTCCAGTGCCGGGCACTCCTGTGCCGATCACGTTGCAGACGTTTGTGGTCATGATGATGGCGTTGCTGCTTGGTTGGCGCAACGCGTTGGCATCGGTGGTGTTGTATCTGACGGCTGGCGCTTGCGGGTTGCCCGTGTTTTCGGGCGGCATGTCCATAGCCGCGCTGATCGGGCCGAGCTGCGGCTTCCTCTATGGGTTTGTACCCGCCGTGGTGGTGACGGGACTGCTGGCTAGCCGCAAGAGCCGTTGGGATGCGGCCATTGCGCGCGAACAGTCAACGGCACGCCGTGTCACGTTGACGGTGGTGTTGCGTTTTGTGCGCAACGTTGTGGCTTGCCTCGTCGGCTGCGTGGGTGTGCTCTATGTGTTCGGCATCGGCCTGCAGTCATTCGTCACGGGCATGCCCGTTGGCACAGTAGCACTGGCGTCGATGGGCTTCATTGCGGGTGACGTGTGCAAGGCGATTGTCGCCGCAGCCGCCGCTTCGGGATTGTCATTGCTGAATCGCGAACAGCACTGAACAGCTCGATTCATCGCGGTGCCACGATATGGGGGTTAAAGGACAAAATGTGTGTCTTCGGGAAGCACTCCCACATCGCCCGTGGTGACAGTTCGCATGCTACCGTCGGGCAAACGGATCGCCAAGGATGCGTTCTCTTGTAGGGCAACGGCTGTGCCGTTGAGCGTGGAACCGTCCACCAAATGCGCTTGCACGGGTTTGCCAAGCGTCCAACATTCAGCGTTCATGCGCGACTGCATGCGCGCAGCCGTGTCACGTGGCGCATCGATCAGCGACTCGCATTGCATCTGCAGCTGTTGCACCATATGCATGGCCAAGCAGTCCGTCAGGTGGGGGACGCCTCGTGCGTGGGATGCGGAAATACTACTGGAATCCTGCCCAGCCGAATCCGCAGCGGACGTAACGAGTTGCAGTGACGTGGCCTGCGCGGTTGGCAGGCGGTCGGCCGGGATGTTGAGGTTGAGGCCGATGCCGAAAATGACGGCGGCCGAGTCGAGACCGACGCCAACCCACTGCGTCAGAATGCCGCCGAGCTTGAGCCCTTGGCATACCACGTCGTTGGGCCACTTGAGTGAGGGTTCGAATGAATTGCCGTGCGCGTCCGTGCGCCACGTCAGATTGAGCTCACGTACCGTGGTACGCAGCGCATCGACCGTCGCGAATCCTGGAACCATTGACACCCAACCGGCAGTAAGCTCATCGGTGACGAGCGAGCGCGGCAGGCGCACAATGAACGACGCGATGAACGATTCGTCCGGCACGCTCGTCCACGTATGGTCGAGCCGGCCGCGACCCGCAGTCTGTTCACGGGCCGTGACCACGGTGATACGGTCGTGCGCGTAGTCGTCGGACGCCACGAGCTGCGCGGCCAGCGTGTTCGTGGAGTCGACCACGTCATAGGCGCGCACGTCGGCGATTGTGCGGCATAGCGGGAAGGGCAGCGGGGACGCTGGAAATTGCGCGGGACCTTGCGTATCCCGCGCGACTGAAGTGGGCGACGATGTGGGATCGGATGTGGGCGCGGACGCAAATGCGGACGTCGATGCAGCCGCAAACTCGTGCGAATCATTGTGCATAGTCATCATGCTTCCCGATTATTGCAGCTCGCGCCCGCATCAGGAGCGTCGGCCAGCCCAATCTTCTCCAAGCGATTGCCGCGCTTACGCAAGCACCACATCAATGCACTGGGCCGTCACGCCAACGTCGGACGGATGCAAGCGGCGGTCTCCAGCGCTCGTGCGGATTGTGACGGATGCGTCGATGTTGAAGTCCACAATCGTGCCGTCCACGCTGCTGCCGTCGTTGAGCTGGAAGTGACGCGAGCGCGCGTGCCGAGACAACGATTCGCGCACACGCAACACTGTTGCCTGCTGGTGCGCGTCATGCTGGGCGGCGAGACCCGACACTTGCAGCGGCAGCGCGGCCACGACGGAAGCCGTGATCATGTCGCGCAACGTGTCGGCGGACGGCATGTCTGGCACATGCATTGACAATGACGTGGCGTTCGGTGTGGGCAGGCAGGAAGCCGGCATTGCCAGGTTCAGGCCGAACGTGATCAGCACGGCGGCATGCTGCTCGTCGTTGGGCAACGACGTGTACGACACGTTGACGCTGCCGAGGCGCATGCCGTCGCACAGAATATCGTTGGGCCACGCGAACGTGAGTTTGCTGTCGAGGTCAGCGGGCGCGGCTTCGTGAATCGCGTCGATGACGGCGATGCAGCTGAGCACGTTGACCCAACCTGTGAAATCCTTATGATTCATGGCTTCACGCGGTGCCGTGGCCACGAGCGTGAACGTGAGTGAGCTGCTCGGCATGCTGAACCAACGGCGGTTGAACCGGCCGCGCGCATCATGTTCCACATCGGCGGCCACGACGGCGACCGGACGGATTAGCGCTGCGGCTGGGAATTGCGTTATGCGCTGCAGCTCGTTGTTGAGCTCGCCTTCGCGCACCAGACGACGGGCTTCACGCTGCGTGGAAGCCACGCGAGCGCGCGTGAACACACGCGAAATCAGCTGGCGCGTGCGCGTCAGACGCGGCGCTTTGACGGGCACGACCATGCCACGATTGCCTGCGTCCAGCAGCGTGGATCCCGGGCGGCGCTCCCCACGTATCCAGGACCCCCAGGAGCTGACAGTGTCAGTCAGCTTGTGTGCGGCGGTTGCAGTGTTGGCAGTGTTGGCAGTGGTTGCAGTGTTGGCAGTGGTTGCAGTGGTTGCAGTGTCAGTTTCGTTGTTGATGTTGCTGTTGGTATTGCTGTTGCTGTTGCGTGCGGCAGCCGCAGTGTGCGTAGTTGCAGTGTGCGTAGCTGTAGTGCGCGTAGCGGTAGTTGCAGTGTGCGTAACCGCTGCTTGCGTAGCTGCCGTATCGACCATCCCCATTGTCAGGTTCCCTTCTGCGTATCAAGTAGTACGTATCCCCCAGCATCCCTGCTCGAGCATCCTCTATTGCGATGCCTGCGCACATGCTCCACGGTGTTTCCGGTGCTATGGCGGTCCCATAGTATTTTCTGTGCGTTTGCATCTTGTTATGCAGTTATGCAGTTGGTGCATCTGCTTCGATGCACCCGGCTCAAGCGTGTGCGTGTGCGGCGCACGCCCGAAACCATTCCCCGTAGCCGCAACGCCGCTGTTCACCACCTTGAGCAACAGCCTCACGAGCCGCGAGTCAAGAAGCCGGTTCACAACAGACCGCAATAAGCAGCCCCGCGCAGTCCAATACAGTTCAGCGAAATTTCTCGCAGTTCCGCATAGTCTGACGCAGTTCAACGCAGTTCGACGCACTCCAGCAATCAACCATCTTTGGAAAATCCCCTGCAGCATGCCATCCCGCACACGCTCGCCACCCATTCGTGCGCTCGTAATAAGCTTACGAATCATGATTGGCGACCGTGCGAACCAGATCCCTATTGACAACCCTACACGACCGGATGTACCCGCAACACCGTTCAGGGTGTCTATTTTGTCAAGGAATTGTACAAATTTGGCTTCCGGGGCTTTTTTGCAGCTCCAACACCGTATCGCTCACAGAAAAAAGCACGCCGAAAATACGCCCGACCTCCCCGTTCGCGAGGGCGGCAACGGTGAGCAGACCCAGCAAACCCAGCAAGTAGAGCATGACGGCAGCAGCGTCAACGGTATGGCCACGCGTACTGTCAGCACCCCCGCCGGCCGCGTTCAATCCTCCTCTTCCTCCCCCAACGCCAGCAATTTCCCGCAACGCCAATCATCCAATAACGGCCGCGCCCGTGCCTCTCACGGTTCGCGCGCCGCGTCAATCTTCACATGGGCCATCGCCGCGCTCGCGTGCCTGTGGATCGCTTGGTGCACGGCCATCGGCCCCTGCATGCGTTCCGACCAAGGCCTGGCTTCTTTCGGCGCGATCAACGTGCTCTGGCTCGTGCTCACCTTCGCGATTACTTTTGGAATCGTGTGGCTGCTCTGGGCTTACGGCAGCGGGCGCCTGCCGCGCTGGTGGCGTGCACGCCGCCACTCGCCGCGCATGATCACCCGGATTCCGTCACGCACTGCGGACCACCCCTCGCCGCACGCCACTGCAGACCCGTCCCCACTCACCACAGACCCGTCTCCACTCACCGTAGCCAATCCCTCACCTTTGACCGCAGATACCCGCGCAGCCGCCTCACGCGCATCACGCGCATCAGCCGCCTCACGCACTGCCTCCTCACACCCTGCGCACACTACCCACCACCTCCTGCCCACCCCCCTACACCTCTTCCTCCACCGCTCAGGCCGCAAACTCACGCACGCCACCAACCGCTTCTGGAAGCTGTTCCTCGTGTTCTTCATTGGCTGGCTATGGGTGCCCGCAACGCTGCTTTCGGCATTCGGCGCCGACATCCGTTCCCAAGCGCGCGAGTTCAGCTGGGCTTGGAACCAGTGGACGGGCCTCGACCAGCCCTACATCGGGTTCTTCTCGTTCGTGCCGATGGACATCTACCCCACGGCGCATTATTTGTGGCCGCACGACCCCACCTACCTGACCGACCAACACAACGTTGTGCTGACTGTGTTTTATGGCGCCGTCACAGCGTTCTCGCGCTATCTGACGGGTTCGAACGATCTGGGATTTGTCACGCTTTCGGTACTGCAGTTCGCGTTCGCCGCGTTCGCCGTGGCGTCGGCCGCGCACCGCTTCCTCAACCTGCCGTGGCTTTCCACAAGCTTTACGCCGACGCCCTCACGCGGCTGCGACCTTGAGCCGCGCTCACACGCTCACCCCGAACGCGGCTTCCTCAAGCGCACGCGTCCGGCTGGCGGCGCGGCTCGCTTGTGGATTCTGCTGTTCTTCCTGGGCTGCCCGCTCGTGTGGTTCTCGACCATTTCGATCACCAAATCCCCGCTGTTCGCGTTCGCGTTCGTCTGGTGGTTCGGCGTGCTCTACGAGTTCGCTTGCACGCGCGGCCACGTCCGTCCACGCACGCTCGCGGCCATGGTCGGTTCCGTTATTATCATGTTGATTTCTGCAAAATACGCATGGTACATTCTGATGCTCCAAGTAGTGCTGTGCATGCTCGCTGACCGCCGCCGTTGGAAGGTATATCTGCTCACCATGTTCCTTCCCACACTGCTAATCCATGGCGGCATCAGCGCGCTGGGCCATCAAGGCCTGATTATTACGGGCGACCCGATTGAAAGTCGTGGCATCCAATTGCAAATGATTGCGCGCGTAGCCAAGCATGATCCCAAGTCAATCCCGCAATCGGCCCGCGAGAAACTGGCGCCCATTTTCAATCTCGACCAGATGGCCGACGCCTATTTCCGTCAAGACGCCGACCCTGTGAAGTCCTCAGGCATCCAATCCAAGAAGACCAGTTACCGTTGGCGTACCGTCACTCCTGAAGACATGAAGCAATTCAACAGCGCATGGCTTGAGATTGTGCAGGCCAATCCGCAAGTGGCGATGGACGCGTTCTTTGCCGAATGCTACGGCTACTTCGATGTGGTTGATGAACCGTATGTGGCCATGAGCTACTACGTGAACAATGATTACGTGCAATCGCAAACCGAATGGATCGGCCAATACAACCATGATTGGCGTAATGACGTTGTGCATTTTGTCAACTCGTGGAGTCACATTCCCGTGTTGGGGTGGCTTACTCATGGCAATTTCTATGTCACGTTGACATTGTTGTTCGGCGCGGCGGAACTCGTGCTGCGGCGTTGGAGAACGTTGGCATGGCATATTCCGCTGCTGATGCTGATGGGCGTCATGGTCATGGCGCCGGCCAACAACTTTGAGCGCCATATGTTGCCGCTCGCGTTTGTGTTCGGCTTCCTCGTATTGACATTTGTGCGCGATACGCGTCGCGCCAACACTCCACGCACCTCGTACGAGCGTGCAGCAAAAGCCCAGCGCAACCAAGGTCAGCAACGCATCCACAGTCCCCAACGCGACCAAAGCTGAATTGTCGTTAAGATCGGACCAGAGCTGACTGCCGGATTTGGCTGCGTACTGTTGGCATTCAGCCATACCGGCTAGACTCGTGCCTCATGATGGATGAGCAAAGTGATGTGCTGGATTTGTTGGCCGGGCATACCGACGATACGACGATTGAACGCCTCACGTTTGAATGCTTGCTCAATGGTGTGGTCGATGACCGTGTGAACTCGCTCATGCATGTGTTGGGATGGGGCAGCGCGTTCCCTTGCTTCGCGATTGGTGGCACACCACGCGAGCATCCGGCCAGCACCTCCCGGATGCTGCGGCAAGCCGTGCATGACCTGGGTGGTGCCCATGCGCTCGTCGGCGCGGCCGGCACGATGGTCATGGTGCTCGCCACCCAGGAATCAGCCGTGCGCCCGGAAGTGCTGTGCACAAATGTGTTGGACGCATTCGCTGACAATCAGGCTGTGTACATCAGCCCTGTGCGCGAGGGAATTGTCGGAGCCTCGCAAACCATTCGCGAAACCTATTTCTCGTTGCAAGCGGCTCCCGCATGGCTCGATGCGCCGCGACCTGTGCGCGATGATGATCTGTTGCCTGAGCGCGCGTTGCTTGGCGACCCGATGGCGCGAGACGAGCTCTATATCAACGTGTATCGCGTCGTGTTAGGGGACAGCGAAGATGACGCGTCGTTCAACACGGTCAGCACGTTCCTGCGTCACGGCGGTTCGCTGGAAGCGACCGCCAAAGAACTCAATGTGCATCCGAACACGGTGCGCTACCGCCTCAAACGCGCCGCCGAAACCAGCGGCTGGGATGCCACCGATCCGCGCGACGCCTTCGTCCTCAACACCGCCATAGCCATCGGCCGCATGCGCGACCACTAGAATGCGCCGGTGTAAGCACGGTGCCAGACTGCGGGGTGTGGCGGCCAAGGGAGTATATGAAAAATAACAATAAAAAATCCCCGCTCCACAGCAACATGTGCAGTGGAGCGGGAATTAATCAAACTGAGCCGTTGAACTCAGGCGAGATCAGGCGAAGACCGAAGCGGTGTCAACCGGAACGCCAGGGTTCATCGTGGAGGTCAGCGTTGCCTTGGTCAGGTAACGGCCCTTCACGGTAGTCGGCTTCTGGCGACGAACTTCGTCGGCCACAGCGCGGAAGTTCTCTTCGAGAGCTTCCGGAGTGAACGAGAGCTTGCCGATCAGGAAGCTCAGGTTGCCGTTCTTGTCGACGCGGAAGTCAACCTTGCCGCCCTTGATGTCGTTGACAGCCTTCGTCACGTCCATGGTGACGGTGCCCGTCTTCGGGTTCGGCATGAGGCCACGCGGACCGAGCACGCGGCCCAGACGGCCGACCTTGCCCATCATGTCCGGAGTAGCCACGACGGCATCGAAATCGAGGAAGCCGTTGGCGACCTTCTCCACGAGCTCGTCGTCGCCAACGATGTCGGCGCCGGCTTCGAGAGCTTCGGTAGCCTTCGGGCCGCGAGCGAACACGAGGACCTTGGCGGTCTTACCCGTGCCGTTCGGCAGGTTCACGGAACCGCGGACGAGCTGGTCAGCCTTACGCGGATCCACGTTCAAGCGCAGCACAGCTTCGACGGTCTGGTCGAAGTTGTAAGCCGGCATGCTCTGCAGCAGAGCGAGAGCTTCAGGAACGGTGTACAGGTTGTTACGGTCGATGCGCTCGGCCGCTTCACGATACTTCTTGGAGTGCTTAGCCATGTCTGTCTATTCCCCTCTTATCAGTCGTTCACCGTGATGCCCATCGAGCGCGCAGTGCCCTCGATGATCTTCATGGCGGCTTCGATGTCGCGAGCGGAAAGATCAGCCATCTTCGTCTCCGCGATTTCCTTGACCTGTGCCTTGGTGACCGAGCCAACTTTGTGCGTCAGCGGGTTCTCGGTACCCTTCTTGATACCGGCGGCCTTCTTCAGCAGATCTGCTGCCGGAGGGGTCTTGAGGATGAACGTGAAGGAACGATCTTCGTAAACGGTGATCTCAACAGGGATGACCTGGCCCATCTTGTCCTGCGTCTGGGCATTGTATGCCTTGCAGAAATCCATGATGTTCACGCCATGCGAACCCAGAGCCGGGCCCAGCGGCGGGGCCGGGTTGGCCTTGCCAGCCTCAATCTGGAGCTTGATCAGCGCCGAGACTTTCTTCTTAGGAGCCATTGTATGGTTCTTCTTTCACTAGAGCGGTATTGCGGCACGCCTACTGCGCACCTTCCGCAACTTGTTGTGTCGTTGTGCGAGCGGAACGGGAGCTGTGTACGATCGCCGATACGGCGCTCTGAACGGCCTGCGATTCCTCCAGGCACAACTCTCCAATTATGCCCCACGAACCGGACTTTTACCAGAGCCTAAATCGGCGCCTCCGTTGTGCGGTTTCCGTGCGGCTTTTGCGCCGCTTCTGTGCCGCTTTCGTCTCTCTTTTGAGCTGCTTCTGTGCCCCTTCCGCCCCTCTCTCAGCTTTCGTCTCTCTTTTGTGCCGCTCCTGCGCCCCTTCCGCCCCTCTCTCAGCTTTCGTCTCTCTTTTGTGCTGCTTTCGGGCCGCTTCCATCCCTCTTCCGCATCTTTTCATCTCGTTTTTGTGCCGCTCCACTACCGTTTCCGTATCGTGAACGTTCCACCGTGGTACAAAAACGCTACACTTCAGCCCCTTCCCCACCCAATCCGTACCGCGAACGTTCCACCGTGGTACAGACACGCTACGGATTTGCGCCCGTTTATACCGCGAACGTACCAGCGTGGTACAGACGCGTGCATTTTCGCCCTAAATCCGTACCGCAGTTGTACCACCGTGGTACAAAAACGCTACACTTCAGCCCATTCCCCACCCAATCTGTACCGCGAACGTACCACCGTGGTACAGAAACGCTACGAATTCGGGGAATAACCAGCTTCAGCAACGACGGCAGACAATAAAAAGGCTCTTGGAATCAACTTCCAAGAGCCTTCTGTTACGTTTTGTAGTTGGATTCGTAGCCGGTCCGGCGAATCGAATCTCAGACGAGCTTCTCCACCTGGTCGAAGCCGAGTTCCACCGGCGTGTCACGGCCGAAGATCGACACGAGCACGTTGAGCTTCTGCGTGGTCGGCTCCACGTCGGAGACGACGGCGCTCATCGTGGCGAACGGTCCGTCGGTCACGGTCACCTGGTCGCCCGGCGCGAACGACACTTCAATCGTGCGCTTCTTGGCGGCGGCCGGCTTGTCACCCGCGTCCTTGAGCGCCTGCGAGGCGATCATCGGTGCGAGCATGCTCACGACTTCCTGACGGCTCAGCGGTGCCGGTTCACGAGTCGGGCCCACGAAGCCCGTCACACCTTCAGTTTCGCGCACAATACGGCGCGCGTTCTCGTCCGGATACATACGAATCAGCACGTAGCCCGGCACACGTACGCGAGTGACGACCTTCTTGCCCTTTTCCGTATGCTTCTCGACTTCTTCCATCGGCACTTCCACCTGGAAGATCACGTCTTCCAGCCCGAAGCTCGCCACACGGGACTCGATATTGCTCTTGACGCGCTTTTCGTAGCCTGAATACGTGTGCAGCACGTACCACTTGCCTTCCAGCGTGCGCAGCGTCTTGGAAAACTCCTTGACAGCTTTGGCGCCCGCGTCCAGCTCGTCGTCGTTCTCTTGCTCTTGCGTTTGCTCAGCTTCGGCTGCTTCTCGTTCTGCTTCCGCTTCAGCTACGCCGTCAGCCACGTCTCCGCTCGGTGCGTCCGCTTCGATCTGATCAATCTCATCCTGGGCTTCCTGAGCCATAGCATCCGCATCCGCAGCAGCGCTTGCTGCCAAGGCGGTATCTACGGCATCCTCAACGATGTCATCCACATTTGAGGTGGCTTCCTCGAGATTTTCTTCGTCAGTCATGCACGGTCACTTTCAGGTATTCGTAAAAACTGTGATTAAGCTTCAATCAGCCGAAAATCAAGAATGCCAGATTACCCAGACCAAAGTCCATTGCTGTGACGAACACCATGAGCAGCACCACAAAGATGAACACTGCGAGTACCCACATGAACAGCTGCTTGCGCGTAGGAGTGACGACCTTGCGCAGTTCGTCAATAATCTGCTTGATGAACAGGCCAATGCGCTGGAAAATGTTCGGATTCACAACGATGTCATCGTTGGTCTCTTTGGTGGACTTAGCCATGTTACCCTCCAATTAGTGGCCTCGATGCATACTCGAGAGAATGAGCAGGGACGGCGGGACTCGAACCCACAACCTACGGTTTTGGAGACCGTTGCGCTACCAATTGCGCCACATCCCTTTAACATGTTTTCTTCAGGATCCGTAAGTTCCCTGAGGAAAACCGCCAAGTTGAAATAGTAACGGGTGGCGGCGACGATGTCCAATCGTCTTCACAAAATCCGCGTTTCTTGAATCCTCCCCACGCCTAAAGGCGGGGGATTTCACGGTTTGCTGGGCGGGTGCCAGTGGGAACAGCGTCCCAGCGTGGGTTTACCCCGTCCACGCCGTCAGGGATGAAACCAGCCCTGCAAAGCATGTTCAGCGCGGAGTTCTTGTCCCTCGCGCGCGACATGCGGCATGAATCGCAACGGAACGTGCGTTCCTTCAGGGGGATGCGGTGTTTGGCTATCGCGCCGCAATGCGCGCAACGTTTCGTGGTGTCGGATGGGTTGACGAGCCTGAGGGTGCGGCTATGTTTGAGGGCCTGCCATTCAAGCGCATGCTTGACGCTGGCTATCGCCCCATCAGCCGCCTTGCGGGCCATGGTGGTCTTGGCGAGGAACTTCGGCTTGAAGTCCTCCATGGCGATATTGTCATGGTCCCGCACGATACGGCGCGCCCATTTGTTTGCCGTGTCCTGCCGTTGGCGTTGGACGCGGCGTTGGATTTCAGCGGCGCGGCGCTTGTTCTTCAGGTACCTGTTGGAAGGTTTCTGCCGTTTCGGTCTGCGTTCTTTTGCCATGCGTCGTTGCAGTCGGGCAAGTTCGAGGTGCGCTTTCCTGCCGTATTCGGGATGGGGCAGGTCGTATGCGCCGGTTTCGTCCACGATGCCGTTTCCGTCGATGGTCGCGCAGGTCATCAGCGTGCTTACGCCGGGGTCGATGCCGATGGCGCGTCCCGTCTCGGGCAGTGGGGTCTCGGCCGGCTTGTCCACGACGAAGGAGGCGTACCAGTGCCCGTCGGTGTCTTGACTGACGCGCACGCTTGACGGTTTGCCGGGCAGCGGGCGCGACCATACGACCGGGATTCCGATACCCCCGGCCAAGCGTAGGCGTGTCCCGCCGTCGTCGTCGTATAGGGAGAAGCCTCGTGTGGTGTAATTAAGTGTCGCTGTTGAGTCGCGTTTGGATTTGAACCGTGGCAGCCCAGCGCGCTTGCCGGGGGCAATCCCGTTCTTGCGGTCGAGCAACGCCTTCTTTCGGGCTTTGGAGAAGTCCCTGACGGTCTGCTGTTGGGCGACGACACTGCCTTCGCGCAGCCAGCGGTCGCCGTGCTCGTCGCAGGTGAGGTTGCGCAGGATGGTCAGGTAGCGTTGCGCCGTCTTGTCGCCGAACCCTTCGTCGTGGAGTCGCCCTTCGTCGCGGTTGAGTTCGTGGCGGCGTTTGGATTCCTCAACCATCCGGTTCCACACGTAGCGGCACATGCCCCATTCGCGCATGAGGCGGCGGCGCGCCGTCTTGGACGGGCGTAGCCTGTACGTGTAGCGAACCTTCATGAAAGACAGTATACCATACATAAAACATATACGCATATGGTTTCGCTGCTGTATACTGTACGCATGAGCCGTCGCAAAAACATGGATGCCGTCAAGCACAACCACAACATCACCTACCGGTGCCACTACCACGTCGTCTGGTGCCCCAAGTACCGGCGCAAGGTCATCACCAGCCTCGACCCGAAACTCAACAACCCGCCAATACCGGGAGACCCCGGCCCCGTAGACGCGCGCCTCAAGGAAATCATCCAAGACGTCTGCAAAGAGCATGACAGCGAAATCCTCGAACTGGAAACCATGCCCGACCATGTGCACCTGCTCGTGGACTGCGACCCGCAATACGGAATCAACAAGCTCGTCCGCCTCATCAAAGGCCGCTCAAGCCGTCTCCTCAGGCAGGAATACCCCAGCCTCAAACGCCGCATCCCGACACTATGGACCAACAACTACTTCGTCGCCACCGTCGGAGGAACGCCGCTCGAAATCGCCAAGCAATACGTCGAAAACCAACGCAACGTCTAGGATTGGGGGCCATCCATCCCCACGGCTGAAGCCGGGGGCTTCCCGCCCCCAAACCCCCAACTCGGTGATGGCGAGGTGGCTGCGCTATGCGATGACGTGGTGAAAGCGCACGTTGCTGGGGAAATGCTGAATCGATGCTTTAGGGGGCCTGTGTACGGCTTGGTTTGCTAGCAATACCGCCAATTTAGGGGGTGTGAAGAAATTGTGTTCCGCACTGGGAATAAACTCAGGATTCTATAAGTTGAGTGATGTAGGCTCAAGTTTCGGATGGTCTGGAAAGGGCAAGTTGACCGCGATGGTCGATGCAGCCCGTGTACGGACCGTAAGAAGCTGAACTGAATATCATTCGTCAAGCAAAAGGAGAACACAGTATGGGACGCGCAGTCGGCATTGATTTGGGTACTACCAATTCCTGCATTGCAACCCTCGAAGGTGGCGAGCCCACCGTTATCGTGAACGCTGAAGGTTCGCGCACCACGCCATCGGTCGTGGCATTCAGCAAGTCCGGCGAAATCCTCGTCGGCGAAGTGGCCAAGCGCCAGGCCGTGACGAACGTTGACCGCACGATCAGCTCGGTCAAGCGTCATATGGGCACTGACTGGACGGTAGACATTGACGGCAAGAAGTGGACGCCGCAGGAGATTTCCGCCCAGATTCTGATGAAGCTCAAGCGTGACGCTGAAGCCTACCTCGGCGAACCTGTGACCGACGCTGTGATCACGGTGCCTGCATACTTCAACGACGCCCAGCGTCAGGCCACGAAGGACGCCGGCACAATCGCCGGCCTCAACGTGCTGCGTATCATCAACGAGCCGACGGCTGCCGCATTGGCCTATGGCCTCGAAAAGGGCAAGGAAGATGAGCGTATTCTCGTCTTCGATCTGGGTGGTGGCACGTTCGATGTGTCGCTGCTGGAAATCGGCAAGGACGACGACGGCTTCTCGACGATCCAGGTGCAGGCCACGAGCGGTGACAACCACCTTGGTGGCGACGACTGGGATCAGAAGATCATTGACTGGCTCGTCGGCGAAGTCAAGAACAAGTACGGCGTGGACCTGTCGAAAGACAAGATCGCGCTGCAGCGCCTGAAGGAAGCCGCTGAGCAGGCCAAGAAGGAGCTCAGCTCCTCGATGAGCACGACGATTTCGATGCAGTACCTGGCCATGACGCCTGACGGCACGCCAGTGCATCTCGACGAGAAGCTCACGCGCGCCCACTTCGAGGAAATGACGGCCGACCTGCTGAACCGTTGCCGTGCACCGTTCAACAACGTGCTGGCTGATGCTGGCGTGTCGGTTTCGCAGATCGACCACGTTGTGCTCGTTGGTGGCTCCACGCGTATGCCGGCCGTCAAGGAACTCGTCAAGGAACTCGATGGCGGCAAGGAACCGAACCAGTCCGTGAACCCGGATGAGGTTGTGGCTGTTGGTGCCGCTGTGCAGTCCGGCGTGATCAAGGGCGACCGTAAGGATGTGCTGCTGATCGACGTGACGCCGCTGTCGCTGGGCATTGAGACCAAGGGTGGCATCATGACCAAGCTCATCGACCGCAACACGGCCATCCCGGCAAAGCGTTCCGAGATCTTCTCGACCGCTGAGGACAACCAGCCTTCCGTGCTGATCCAGGTCTACCAGGGTGAGCGTGAGTTCGCTCGCGACAACAAGCCGCTCGGCACGTTCGAGCTGACGGGCATCGCTCCGGCTCCGCGTGGCGTCCCGCAGATCGAGGTCACGTTCGACATCGACGCCAACGGCATTGTGCATGTCTCGGCCAAGGACAAGGGCACAGGCAAGGAACAGTCCATGACAATCACGGGCGGTTCGGCACTGCCGAAGGACGAGATCGACCGCATGGTGCGTGACGCCGAAGCCCACGAAGCCGACGACAAGAAGCGTCGTGAAGAGGCTGAAGTGCGCAACCAGGCCGAAGGCTTCGCCTACCAGACCGAGAAGCTCGTCAACGACAACAAGGACAAGCTTTCCGACGAGCTGGCCACCGAGGTCACCGACAAGGTCAACGCGCTCAAGGAAGCCCTCAAGGGTGACGACATCGACAAGATCAAGTCGGCCCAGGAAGAGCTCATGACGGCTGCGCAGAAGATCGGCCAAGCCCTCTATGCCCAGGAAGGCGCCGCTGGCGCCGCCGGTGCCGACCAGGCACAGGGCGCTGATTCGGCCGCTGATGACGACGTGGTTGACGCTGAGGTTGTGGACGACGACGACAAGGACAACAAGTGATGTCCGAGTTCAACAAGGACGATTACCTCGATGACCTGCCCGACGCCAGCGAGCTGGACGGGCAGGCCGCATCCACCGCATCGCCGGCGGATGAATCCGCCACGTCGCAGCCAGAGGAATCATCCAAAGCTGACGAAACCCAGGAACCCACCGAACCAGCGGGGGAGACGGGCGACCCGGACGATGCGGCGACGTTGACGCCGCTCGGCCAGGCCAAGAAGGAAGCCGCGGAATACCTTGAGGCGCTGCAGCGTGAACGGGCGGAGTTCATCAACTACCGCAACCGTACACGCAAAGACATGGACCGCGCACGCCAGCAGGGCATCATCGACGTGCTGACGGCGATGCTGCCGGCGCTCGACGACATTGACCGGATCCGTGAACACGGTGAACTCGACGATTCGTTCAAGGCCGTGGCCGCCAAACTTGATCGCACGTTCGAAAAGTTTGACGTCGAGAAATTCGGCGTCAAAGGTGAGGATTTTGATCCCACACGTCACGACGCGATCCTGCACAAGCCCGACCCGGACAGCGAAAAGCCGACCGTCGACACGGTTGTAGAAGCCGGATACCGCATCGGCGACCGCGTTGTGCGCCCGGCGAGAGTCGTGGTGGCTTCCCCCGAAGCCTGACGCACGGTTCACACGCTGAGGGGCCGAGAAATCTGACCCGGCCCCTCACCACAAACGCACTGCACCGGCCGCGGACCGCAAGCGAAACGGTTCGCGGCCGGTGCTGTCTGTGCCGGTCCTGATACGGCAAATCCTGACGGAACAGGTTCTGACGGATAGGCGCAGACCTTTGAATTTTTGCACTGTATAACACGAATCAATTCAGCTGTACCAACCACGAAAGGGGGCACGGATGGCTGAGAATGAGTGGCTCAACAAGGATTTCTATACAATCCTCGGTGTCTCCAAGGACGCCACAGAGAGCGAAATCACGAAAGCGTATCGCAAGCTCGCGCGCAAGTACCATCCCGACATCAACAAGACGAAGGAAGGCGAGGAGAAGTTCAAGGACATCTCCGAGGCGTATGACGTGCTCAAAGACAAGGAATCGCGCGAACGCTACGATGCAATCCGCCAGTTCGGCATGGGTGGCGCACGCTTCACGGGCGGCGCGGGTGATGCCGGATTCAACGCCGGCGATTTTGCCGACATGTTCGGCGGCATGTTCGGTGGCGGCGCTCCGGGCGGCGGCAACACGCACATCCGTTTCCAGACGGGCGGTAATGGCGGCGGGTTCAACGCCGCGAATCTCAACGATATCTTTGGTGGCATGTTCGGTGGTGGTGGCTATGGGACCAACCATGGCTACTACGACGATTACGACTACGATGACGGCGCGTTCCAAGGACACCGCCCGACCACAATGCCAGAAGACGGCACGGATCTGAACTCAAAGATCACGCTGACGTTCCGTCAGGCCGTCAAGGGTGCCACGGTCTCGCTGAGCGCGGGCGGCAAGAAGTTCAAGACGCGCGTGCCAGCCGGTGTCAAAGACGGCCAGAAGATCCGTCTGGCTGGCAAGGGCCGCGCGGGCAAGCATGGCGGCAAGAACGGCGACCTGTATCTGCAGGTGACGGTCAAGCCCGACGAGAAGTTCACGATGGAAGGTGACGACCTCGTCATGACGCTGCCGATCAGCGTGGGTCAGGCCGTGGCCGGCGCCAAGATTGAAGCGCGCGATTTTGAAGGCGAGTTTACGACGTTCAAAGTGCCAGCCGGCACGTCGAGCGGCGCCGAGGTGCGCGTCCACGGCAAGGGCGTGCAGCGTCCCAGCAAGAAGGGCGACCTTGTGGCACGCATTGAAATCCGCGTGCCCGAACACGCTTCCCATGCCGAGAAGAACGCCGCGAAGGCTTTCGACGAGGCCTGCGGGGAGAAGTTCCTTGAGGAGCTTGCCGAGCAGCAGAAGAGGTGAGCGCCATGGCTCGCATGCCCAAGCATATGCGCCATCTTTATGAACTGTGTGCGCTCGCCTTGGTGCGCGGCCGTGCCACGCTCGAAGGTGCCACGGCGGCCGGATTCAATGTGGACGAGCCTGTGCTCACGGTGGGCGCGGTGGGTGAGACCGTGGATATTCATCCCCAAACGCTACGCCAGTACGACCGGCTTGGCATTGTGGTGCCTGAACGCACGGAAGGTGGCGCGCGCCGCTACTCATTGCGTGACGTGGACCGGCTCGTGCAAGCCCAGCATTTAAGCCAGGATGAAGGCATCAATTTGACGGGCGTACAGCACATCCTGTCATTGCAGGAAGAAAACCGCGAGCTGCGCAAGCGGATTGGACGGCTGCGCCGCTCGAACGGGTCGAGCGTGTTCACGGCCAACGCCGATGGTGACATTGTGGAAGTGCATCGTTCGCGCAATATGCGTGACTGGCGCAATATGCTGCGTCGTGAAACGCGCCAACTGCCGCAGCGCAACGCCGTGTGGGGCGCTGCGGATGCTGCAGATGCGGCGGGTGCTGCGGCTGGTGAGGGCGGCGTGATTCGCGTCACCAGCGCTGACACGCTTGGTGGCGGTACTGCAGGCGCTGGCGGGAACACCGCTGATGCGCATGTGAGTGCTGCTGCAAGCGTGGCGTCCGCCTCGCATAGCAGGTCGCGCTCAATGGTGCTGTGGACGGGTGCCCACTGAAGCGCAACGCGCGTTGCTTGACGGGGAGCGTCGCATATCGTATGCGGCGCTCCCCGTTGTGGTTTGCGGTGGTTTGGTTGTGGTTTGGTCGTGATTTTGGCAGTTACCGGGTTGCGCCGTAAAGCCCCTGCCTTTAGGCATGGGGATGTAAGGCGCGCATGTCTTATAAAAACTGTGCCATGATTATAACCATGAGTTCCGATGGTGTGGCCCAGCGGGCCTACAGGTTCCGCTTTTATCCAACGCCCCAGCAGGAGGACCTGCTTCGGCGTACCATCGGATGCTGCCGTCTGGTGTACAACAAGGCTTTGGCTGCACGCACCGAAGCATGGACGACGCGACACGAGCGCATGGGCTTCGCGGAAACCAGCCGCCAGTTGACCCTATGGAAGAACACCGAGGAACTGTCGTTCCTCAACGACGTGTCCTCCGTTGCATTGCAACAGTCCGTAAGACATTTGCAGGCGGCGTTCTCCAACTTCTTCAACCAGCGTGGCGACTACCCGGAATTCAAGAAGAAGTCCCATGGCGGTTCCGCGTCGTTCATGCGCACCGCGTTCACATGGAACGGCCACGACCTCAAGCTCGCCAAGATGGGCGAACCCTTGAATATCAAGTGGAGCCGCACGCTGCCGCGCAGCGCCAAGCCGTCGAGTGTGACCGTCACATTGGACGCGGCCGGACGCTGGCATGTGAGCATCCTCGTCGAGGAACACGTCAAACCATTGCCCAAGGCCGGTACGCAGGTCGGCATCGACATGGGGTTGACGGACTTCGCCATCACCTCGAACGGGGAAAAGACAGCCAACCCCCGATTCCGCAAACAGGACGCGCAACGGTTGAGGAAAGCGCAACGCAATCTGGCGCGCAAACGGAAAGGAAGCAACAACCACCGCAGGGCCATGTTGAAGGTGGCCCGTATTCAGGCCCGCATCGCGGACCGGCGCAAGGATTTCCTGCACAAGCTCTCGACCCGAATCGTCCGTGAAAACCAAACGGTCGTCATCGAGGACTTGGCGGTGAAAAACATGAGCCGCAGGTGCAAGCCGAAACCGGACCCGGCCAATCCAGACCTTTACCTTCCCAACGGCCAGACGGCCAAACGCGCCCTCAACCGCGGTATCACGGACGCGGGCTGGCGCATGTTGCGCACCATGCTCGCATACAAGTGCGAATGGTACGGGCGTCAGCTTGTGGTCATCGACCGCTGGTACCCGAGCAGCCAAATCTGTTCGACCTGCGGGAAGAACACCGGCCGCAAACCGTTGAACGTCAGGGCATGGACGTGCCCCGCGTGCCACACGACCCATGACAGGGACGTGAACGCAGCCAAAAACATCCTCGCCGCAGGGCTTGCGGTGAACGTCTGCGGAGACCAACGCAAACACCGCGATGCATTGTCGCAGTGCGAAGCGTAGTCGGTGAAACAGAAAACCCTTTCCGCGAGGAAAGGAATCCCACGGCTTCAGCCGTGGGGAGGACGTCAAGCCGTGAAGAATGTTGCCGGGAACCCGGCTGAGTGACGGATCCGGCGCCAAGCCCAGGCGCAACGCTAGGCCAGCGCTAGGCACATCACACCTGATGCGGCAGAGTGTCGTTTGACCAGCTATCCGGTGACGGTTGTTTGGCAGTGAATGCAGTGAGTGGGGTGGTGGATTGGGCGATGTGACTGGGTGCCGGATCGTTCTTGACACAACCGCTCGCATATGTGTTCATCGAGTCCTCGCATGTCAGCATGGGTTGCCGCCCGCAACGTAAGGGGGCATTGCCATTCCAACGTTGTTGGCGGGGGTGTTGGTTTCGGGTTGTCTGGATACCCCCGTGGTATTGCTTGCGCTGTGCATGTTATGCCCATATGTTGAGATGCCGAACATTGCGCTGAGGTCAAACATCAGTGTTTTGAACGGTTTTTCAGTGTAGGTTATTGGTCAGATGCGCTTGAAACATGCGATGTTACAATGATAATGTGTGCAGTTTTAGCGCGTAGTATAAACCAGTCATATTCTGAATGCAAGTCTAATCGACATCTTTTGCCGTAGGAACAACACCCCCGAACGTTTTACGATAGATGCCATCACCAAGGGTTGAGAGAACCCCGTCTTTAGCAATTACTTTTTTTCAGGTCAAGAGGTTTGTTATGGCAGGCGGAGCATTTAATGCGAAAACACGCAAGTATCTGTGGTCGTTGAAGGCCGTTGATTCGGTCACCCAGACACGCATCTCCTATTCGGCGGCATTCCGCGACGATTGCATGCGTCGCTACAATGCCGGTGAGTCCCCCGCGGAAATCTTCCGTGAGGCAGGCTTGGATCCCAAGATCATCGGTTACAAGCGCGTGGAGCGTTGCATTTCGCGCTGGAAGCAAGCCGCAGTGCAGCAGGCCGAGATGGAAGACCTCGTGCTCGAAAGCTGATCTGTATCTGGCCATTGTTATGCAGCCACGGTTCCGTACGGACCGTGGCTGCGCTGCGTTGTAGGGTGGTTCTGACTTTTTTGTATTTCTGCCATGCTTCATGGCATCGGCAAGCTGGAGGTGTGACGCGCATGGAATTGCTCAAAGCCGTGTTTTGGGATATGGATGGCACGCTCATCGATTCCGAACCGTATTGGCATGAAGGCGAGATGCGCATCGCCCAACAGTATGGCGGCTATTGGGATGAAGCGTTGGCCTGGCAAGGATCTGGCACACCAGTACCCGAGGTGGCGGCACGCATGGTCGAACACGGATGCCCGCTGAGCATAAATGAAATAAGTCATCTGATGATCACGCACGTGATTGAAGCTGAACGTGAGCGGATTCCTTGGTTTCCCGGAGTTGAGCGCCTGCTGGAACTGTTGCGTGACGCGGGCGTGCCGAACGTGCTCGTGACGACCTCGCCGCGGCAGATGGCCGAAAACCTGATTGCGCAAGCACCTGCCGGAGCGTTTGCGGGATACGTGTGCGGCGATGACGACGTGGCCAAGAAACCCGATCCGGCCCCGTACCTGCTGGCGGCGTCCAAACTCGGCATCGCGCGTGAGCACATGGCGTTGTGCGTGGCCATGGAAGACTCGATCAGCGGGCTGACGTCGGCCGCAGCCAGCGGGGCAACAACGGTTGCGCAAACGGGATATATCCAGGCCGACAACAGCGACGGTCCGCAGTTCGCCTCAATCAACGGCTATGCGAACGTGACGCCGGAACTGCTTGAATCCTTCGTGCGTGAACGCTTGTCGGCAATGCAAGCGTAAGGGGTTGCGCGTAACGAACACGCGTAACGAGCAACCGTGACGGTCATGGACAACTATGCCTGCAGATTGTGTGCGCCGTAGGCCGTGTGGCGTAGCGCTCGCAACAGCGCGTATGCTGGAGGGCAACGCCGTGCGTGGCCTTACGCAGGCGGCCGCCCAAGAGCTTGCCCCGCATCACATCACGGTCAACGGCTATGCGCCAGGCATCGTGGACACGCCGATGTGGACGTACATTGACGAGCAAATGCACAACCTCAACGGCAAGCCGATTGGCCAAAACTTCAAAGACATGGTAAGCACGATCGCGCTCGGCCGTTGCGAAGTGCCGGCCGATGTGGCTGGTGTCGTCTCGTTCCTCGCGAGCGACAACGCCGATTACGTCACCGGTCAGACCGTCATTGTGGACGGCGGCATGCAATACCGCTGATCGAGCGTAACGCTACGTAGCCCGGCAAGACGCCGGACACAGCTAAGAGCAGATATAAGAAAGGCATAATAAAAGGGCGGCCACGCATGTGTATTACATGCGGGGCCGCCCCTTGCTTTGGTCTGCAGCGAGCTTCGGTTAGCTTGAGCAAGCTTCAGCAAGCTGCAGAGCCGGGTTTACATGCCCATGGAGGCTTTCAGCTGGGCGAGTTCGTCGTCAACGGACGGCGAGTTGGCGCCAGACAGATACTTGTCTGCCAGATCGGACTGCGGGTCGTTCTGGCCGTTGAGTTCCGACGCGGCCTGAGCCTGGTCGAGCATCTTGTCGGCCTTGTCTTCCATGCGGTCGAAGGCCTCCATCGACGAGCGCGCACGGTCGCCGCCGCTCGTGATGTCGTTCATGTGCTGCTGCGCCTTGGCTGCCGCCACCTTCGCCTTGATTGTGCTGCGGCGCGTTTCGAGCGAGTTGATATCGCTGACGAGCTTGTCGTGCATCTCGCGCATCTTCTTGGCGTTGGCTTCGCTCATGTCGTAGACTTTGGCCAGCGATTCGCGTGATTCCTGCAGCGCCACTTTCTTGGCAAGCAGCGCGCGTGCGTCACCTTCATTGCCGGCCTGCAGCGCGGCGCGTGCAGCCTTGTCGTAGCGTGCGATTTCCTGGTCGCAGGCATCCAGATCACGCTTGGCACGCGTTGCGTCGGCCATGACGCCCGCGGTTTCCTTCTTGACCTCGGCAAGATCCTTGCGCAGGTCAAGCAGCATCTGGTCGACGAGCTTGGCCGGATCTTCGGCCTTGTCGAGCAGCGCGTTGATGTTGCTGCGCATGATGTCCGAGAAACGCTGGAGGATTCCCATGGTTGCCTTCTTTCTGTTGGTGCCGCTCCGATTTCTTTACTCGGGTTGGCAAGTCTTGTTTATTGCTTGATTGGTACGTTCATGTTGGCAAGTCAACCCTATTGCTGGCCTGCGGAACCCGTGCCGTCAGTTCCTGGCGGCTGGGTTGCGGGCTGCGATTCGGACGATGTTTCGTATTTCGCGAGCATCGGGTCGGCCTCGTTTTGCAGCGGCGTGTTGAGAATGCGCTCGGTTTCTTCCGCTTCTTCTTTAGCTCTGCGGTTTTTCTCCTTGACAAGCTTGACGACCAGTATGACCACACTCACTACAACGATGACCACAATCAGTCCGATGATCACGGCCTTGATGATGTCGGCTTTGGTCGTCGTCTTCGTCATGATGCGGTTTGCCGTGTTGTTGTACGTGGTTGACAGCACGTCACCCATGTCCATGTCCGAATACCAGTAGCTATCCAGATATGCCCAGAAAATGTCGCGCGCTTCGGCATCCATAACGGCTCCGGCTTGCTTGCCGTTGATCAGGGCCATGTAACCGACGTCATTTTCCTCGTCCTGTTCGGCGAAGTACACATACAACACCGAACCTTCGTTCGTGATGTGATCGGTGTAGTACTGCTGCGCGTAGTCATATTTCTCGTCATCCGTTTTCAGTGACGAGTCGTACGACTTGAGCAGCACCATCGGCTGAAGGCCTGTCTTGGAATAGAAGTCCTTCATGTTCTTGCACGTGGCCGTCGGATTCGACACCCAACCAATCTGGTCGGTGATGCAATCCGTCGTAAACGAAATGCCTGCATCCGCCTTTTCACGGTCAGTCGTGCTGGCCGGAATGTCACCGCTCGTGTTCGCGCTCGACACCTGGTTGCTGTAATACCCCGACGATGACGAATGGCTCGATGAGCCACCACACGACGAAATGATGATCAGCAGCAACACCAACAGCACGAACATCGCCAGCAAGCCACCGAAGAGGTTGCCGCAACCACTGCCGCCTGATGCTGGTCTGCCGGGACCGGGCCCGTAGCCTGGTGGTGGCGGATTGTATTGCGAGCGACGGTTGCGCTCCACAGGAATAGGAACAATAACAGGGACGCTGTGACGCCGCGGTAGACCACCGAACGGTGAGCGCGGGGGCATGCCGCCGCCCATCGGCGAGCGTGGGGGCATGCCGGCGCCAAAGCCGCCGGATGATCCGCGCGATGCGCCGCCGCCGAATCCGCCTTGACCCGGGCGATGACCGCCGGAACCCCCGATGCGATGGCCTCCTCCTGAACGCGAGCCGCCGCTGTGGCCGCCGCCTGAATGGCCGCCGCCTCCTCCTTGACCTGGCCTACCCATATCCCCTCCTTTCTGAAAACGTCTGAGCGCCATTCTACTGGATTGCACCCGGATGGGAGCAGCCGCCAAGCGTGACGGGTGTCATGGGGTGGGCTGCGGTGCGCGCGGCCGACAAGTTCGCCGGCAGAGAGAAGCGCGCTGAACCTGCTCAAACGATTGCGATTCATAAGACTTACGGAACCGTTGCCGCACATGCCGGAACGCCCTGAGTAGGGGGTATGAAATCGCGCTGGGCTGTCCGGGAGCTGAGACGGCGCTAAGACAGGGTGAGACGGAGACGGCGTGCGAGAAGGAGGGGAAGAAAAAGAAATGGGCCGCTGCGGTGGAATGAATGCAACGGCCCAAGTGGAGCTGATGGTAATCGAAACCACGACCTCTTCGATGCGAACGAAGCGCTCTACCAACTGAGCTACAGCCCCTTGGACTGTTGTCACGCTGCGCGCGACAACGCACATCACTCTAGCGTTGGGTATGGCCAAATGCAACACGAGGTGCGAAAGCGCCGTGTCGCAACGGTTTTGGGAACGATCGGAATCAGCGCGATGACTGATTCGCCGAGGAGTCCAGCTGTTCAGCGCTATGCATGAGGTCCACGGATTCATCAAGCTGGTTTTCGAGAGCTTCGGTAATCGAGTTGCTCGAAATGTCATCAGTTTGCGCAGCCGGCTTCTTACGGCCGAACTTGGCTTTGAACAGGCCGACGATGGTCGGAATCAGAGAAATAACAAGAATGGCTACAATGACGAGCTCGAAATGTTCCTGCACGGCCGGAATGCCGCCGAAGAAGTAGCCGAGCAGCGTGAACAGCGTGGACCACACAAGGCCACCCAGCACGGAGAACGGCGTGAACCGGGCCCAGCGCATGCCGGAAATGCCGGACATGAACGGCATGAACGTGCGAATGAACGGGAAGAAGCGGCCCAGGAACACGGCCAGCGGACCCCATTTTTCAATCATGCCTTCGGTTTTGGCGAGCCGTTCGGGAGTCAACGCCTTGACTTTGCCGGACTCGACAATGCGGCGGCCGAAGAAATGACCAATAAAATAGTTGCACTGGTCACCAATGATCGGGGCGAGCCAGACCACGGGTAGCAGCAACATGATCGGCAGCGCCGATTTGCCGGTCACGGCGTCTGGGGCCGCGAAGAAACCAGCCGCAAACAGCAGCGAGTCGCCGGGCAGGAACGGGAAGAACACAACACCCGTCTCAATGAACACAATCAGAAAAATGAAGCCCAGCGTGGGCCCCACTCCCATGGTGATCCAGCCGGCGATAGCGCTGCGCGGATCTTTGAGCAGGTTGGCAATGAAATGGATGAATCCCATGATGTCCCTCTACATAATCTTGTTCTGGCCCAAGAAACTGGCCATGCAATCAGACCGGCTTGACGAATGCTTGACGAATGGTCGCGGCCCTCATGCTTCCTCCTGCACACTACCAGCTGCGGGCGAATGCGGCCATAGGTCGCCGTGCGCTGCACACAGGTTGCCGCACGCTGTTCCATGCGTGTGCTGAGCGCGGGAGCCGTTGATCGGCCAGGTCGGTTCCATACGCGCCGCGTATGGCGGTGGCGCGCGAGCTACTCCCTTGCATGCATGTGGTAGGCGATATGTTCGCTATGTTCCCGCAGGTAATCGCGCAAATACGGAATCTTGAAGTCGACAAATCCCCATTCTGTAGGGGTGATGACGCCATTCTTGATGAGCTTGTCGCGATACACGCTCACTTGCTGTGGAGTATTGCCCATGCGAGCCGCGACATCGGCAGTTGAGGAAGGTCAGCGTGCGGTCTTGACTTCCCGATTCGGCTTCCCGGCCCAGCTTTCCAATCCGGCTTCTCGATCCAGCGTCACAATCCAGCTTCAGAACCAGCTTCAGATCCACGAGTTCAGCCACATGTGCGCTCGCCAGAATTCATATGGCACGGGCATGGCCGTCCAGATCGGGTAGAAGAACGCGGAAACCAGCGTTGCCACAATGACGACGGCCCACCAGGCCACGAGCCAGGTGCTGCGTGAGCAGCACAACCGCAGCTCATTGGCCACATACGCAATCGCGAGCACAATCCATGGCAGCAGCACGATTGAATAGAACGTGAACGTCGTGCGGTTCAAATATTGCACCCACGGCAGCCAACCGCCCAGGAAACCGGCCAACACGGCCCAAATGCGCCAATCACCATGTTTGACAATCGCGATGCCGATCGCCAACACGGTGCACAACGACCCCACCCACCAGATCAGCGGATTGCCCAGCGACGTGATGGCCTCCACGCACTGCGAATTGGGCGCCAGAGCGCACAGGCCCGGATGCCCGCTCGGTTTTTCCCAATAAAAACTCGTCGGCCGGATCTGCAACGGCCACGTCAGCGGGTTCGCTTTGTAATCATGCGGCGCATCCAGATGCGTGTGAAAATCCCACATTTGCTGATGGTAGGCCACAAACGAACGCAACGTGGGCGGCAGCCACTGCCATCCCTCACCTGGGTGGCTCAACGCCCAGTCGTGCATGTAGGAATCCGAGTGCGTGAACCACGTGATCCAGTCAAGCAGATATGTCAGCCCATACAGCGGCACCATATAGAGCGCCGATATAATGCCGTCGCGCAGCATGCCGAACCGGAACCACGGCCTGTATCCGACTTCACGCCGATTCCACGCGTCCCAGCACACACTGATCACACAGAACACGGCGAACAGATACGTGCCCGACCACTTCACGCCCGTCGCCAGACCCAGCAGCACAACAGCCCCGACGCGCGCCCACGAGAACGCCACGACCGGTCCGGCCGCGTTGAGCACCATGCGCGGCTGCACGCCCGCTTTGCGTTGTTTGCGGCTCTGCCAGGCCGGCATCCAACTTGCGTCCGGATCGGCCGCGTCCAGTGCGTAGGCCTGTTCGAGTTTCGCCCGCGCATGGTCCCGGTGAATCACGAGCAACAGGAACGCTGCGAGCGCAAGCACCATGATGAAATTGTCAAGCAGGCCCGTGCGCGCCATCACAATGCCCACGCCGTCCACGGCCATCAGCAGTCCCGCCAGCACAGCCACGCTCGTGTTATGAAACAGCCGCAACGTCAGCCGCGTCAACAAGATGACTCCAATTATTCCCGCTATCGCCACAGATGCCCGCCATGCCGCCGGATTCGCCGCGCCTCCAAACAGCTTCAACCCCCAGGCGATAAACCATTTGCCCATGGGTGGATGCACCACATATTCAGCCGATTGTAGCCAATGATCCGTGTCGCCTGAAGCGAACAGCTCATTGATCGGCACCAGCTTGTTGCCAACAGCAAGCTTGCTCGGCCAGTCGCGTTCCACGCCCGTGTTGAGCATGGCCCACGCGTCCTTAACATAGTACGTTTCGTCAAACACCACAGCACGTGGCTGGTCGAGCCGGAACAGGCGCAACACCGCGGCCACAAGGCCCACAAGCAGCGTCAACAGCCAGTTCCATGCGGCGTCGGACAGCCCCCAATGGCGTGGAAGTTTCGTCGGGCGATGCGAAGCCGCGGTGTGACGCGCGTGGGCTGCAGTAATCATCATGTCCTTTCTGTCCAAACCCGAACCGGCGAGTGGACACTACGCTACTCTGGCGCACGCACGGCGAGATGATGCACGGCACGGTTGGTATGTTGGAACGTATGGATGAAGCGCAAGTTGAGCAGGCAGACGAATTCCTGAAGCATCACAATGCGGCACCGCTCGTGCCCAAAGGCACCGTTGTACTGGCGGCGACGCCGATCGGCAACACGGCGGACGCGTCGGCCAGGCTCGTGACGCTGCTGGAACAGGCCGACATTGTGGCCGCGGAAGACACGCGACGGCTCTACGCGCTGGCCAACCGGCTTGGCGTGCACGTGGGCGGGCGCGTGGTGGCCAATCATGACCACAATGAGCGCGGCAAAGCCGACATGCTGCTCGACGAAGTGGCGGCCGGAGCCACCGTGGTCGTCGTGTCGGACGCGGGCATGCCAACGATCAATGATCCAGGACTTGCGATCGTGCGGCGCGCGATTGAACGCAACCTGCCCGTAACCTGTGCTCCGGGACCGTCGGCCGTGCTCGACGCGCTCGCGTTGTCGGGGTTGCCAACCGACCGGTTCTGTTATGAAGGGTTCCTGCCGCGCAAACATGCGGAACGCATGCAGCATTTGCGCGCGCTACGTGCCGAGCGGCGCACGATCGTGTTCTATGAGACGTTGCACCGCATCGCCGATTCGATGGATGATCTGCTGGCCGTGTTTGGGCCTGACCGCCCGATGGCGTTGTGCCGTGAACTGACGAAATCCTATGAGCAGATCCGCCGTGGCAGCATTGCGCAGATTCGCCAGAGCGTGATCGATGAGCCTCCGCATGGCGAAATGGTGCTTGTGATTGGCGGTGCCAGTGAACAGGAGGCCGCGCGTGCGCTGGGCATCGCAGTTGATCGGCAAACCGGTGATGGCGCTGGTGATGGTGATAGCGCGGGTGCGGCAGGGCTGGGGCTGCCCGTGGTGCTCAGTGTGCAGCAGTTGGCAGAGCTGGCCCAACAGCGCGCGCAGCAGGATGATGTGCGCATCAAGGATGCGATTGCGGCCGTCGTGGCCGAGCATCCGATGCCTGATGGGTCGTTGGCGAATCGCAAACAGGTGTATGCGGCCGTGCTTGCGATGAAGCATTGAACGAACCGGCTGCAGCGGATGAGGCACGCGCAGGTGTCGTGATAGCGCTGTGCTGTGCTGAGCCATGCTGTGCTGTGCTGAACCGTGCTGCGCTGAAGCGTGGTGGCTAACGGTTGTCCGGGGATTTGCGGCGGCGCGTGCGCTTGCGCCAGGCGACGTCGTAATCCATCGAATCGAACAGCACGTCGAATGCGTCCTTGACACCGGGACCTCCGGCTTGAGCAACGAATTCAAGCAGTTCGGCGTCGGCACTGGGATTGGCAACAAGCCAACGGCGCAGTTCGGGCGCTGTGCGGGCGATATGCCAGAGCAGTTCCGCATCAGTGTCGGCATCCATGGCCACAAGCGGCGTCAACGTGATTGGCGCGGGCGGCGGAGCCAATGGATGGCGGCCCTGCTGGGTCGAGCTGCGTGATAGCGCCGGTTGCTCGGCATGCAACCGTTGAGCGGCATGCTGGCGTCGCAGCCGATGTGTGGCCGCTGGCCCGTGTTCGCGTCGGGAAGCGCGAGTGGTATGATGCTTCATGGCAGTAACGGTTCGGGTTCTTCGTCGGCTTCAAGCAGGTATTCGGGAACGGGAAGCCCAAAGAATTGGTAGGCTTGCCGCGCCTGTTTGGCTTGTGGCGGGAAGCGGCGCTCGGCAAGCAATGCCGCGCATTCGTCAACGGTGACGCCATAGTCGCCCATCAACTTGTGCACAATGGCATCCCATCCGTCCTCAAACAGCATGTGCGCGGGCAACAGCGCCAAATCGCAAGCCGTTCTCGGCGGCGACGTGAGCTGCAATTCGCCGATGCGTTGAATATGGCCCGGTTCGATATGGCGTGCATAGGTGCGCACAGGGCGGTTCATCATGAATTTGCGAAAATGCGAGGTGGACACCACATCGAATGATGTGGGGAACACCCCTCCGCACCAGACCCATGCGGCCGTCGTCATACAGGCGATGGCTGTTTGCGGCATGACATCGCTGAGAATGTTGGCCCTGCCATACAACGAATCGGAAAAAGCGGTCAGATACGCGTAATGCTCATTGACGGCATGCAGCACACCCGAGTCGAGCAGCATGTCTTTGCTGAGTCTGCCCGGAAGGTCCCTGCCTTGCAGCATGGAGGTGCCGCGCTTCGGGCGCCGGTGCGTGGGCGGCTTGCGCGTGCGAGGCGGACGGGTCATGGACTGGTTCGTGCCTGGGCCGCTCGTGTGACGTCCGGCCACAGTATGACGTCGTTGTGCATGTTGCGTGAATTGCGTGGTCATGTGGTCCCAGTCTAGAAGCCGCGTGTCAACGTGGCATGGATCATGTGTGACATCGTGGATATGTGCAGAGGTGCACGATGCTAGGTCAATCAGTGAACTATATGCCTGCAGACGCACTGCTGTGCGCATTGTGGTGGACGAGATGGCATTCAGGGATGACGGGCTGTGAACCGGCCTATGCGCGCCTTTATGTGGTGGGCGTGTGGGGTGCTTGCTAACCGTTGTACTGTCGCGGCTGCGCCTGATAATCAGAGCTTATGAGTCATATTATGGTGAATGTTGCTTGGCCGTATGCCAACGGCCCCCGTCATATCGGCCATGTGGCGGGTTTTGGCGTCCCCTCGGATGTCTATGCGCGGTATGAACGAATGAAGGGCAATGACGTGCTCATGGTGTCGGGCACGGATGAGCATGGCACGCCAATCCTCGTCGAAGCGGACAAGGAAGGTGTGACGGCCCAGGAACTCGCCGACCGCTACAATCGCGTGATCGTCAATGATCTGTGCAATCTGGGTTTGAGCTACGATCTATTCACGCGTACCACCACAAAGAATCACGAGCACGTGGTGCAAGAATTGTTCCGTCAGTGCCTGAAAAATGGATATATATATAAGGACACGCAGAAAGTGGCCATCTCGCCGTCAACGGGGCGCACGCTGCCGGACCGTTATATTGAAGGCGAGTGTCCGATCTGTCATACACAGGGTGCGCGCGGCGACCAGTGCGATGCGTGCGGCAATGAACTCGACCCTGACGAACTGATCAACCCAGTGTCAAAAATCAACGGGGAAACGCCGATTTTCCAAGATTCCGAACACTACTTCCTCGACCTGCCAGCGCTCAAAGAAGCCAACGAACAGTGGCTCGAAGGGCGAACCGGATGGCGTACGGGCGTGATCAACTTCTCACGCGGCCTGATGAAGGACGTCAAGCCGCGCGCAATCACTCGCGATATTGACTGGGGCATCCCGATCCCCGTGCCGGGCTGGATTGACAACCCAAACAAGCGGTTGTACGTGTGGTTCGATGCCGTGATCGGCTATCTTTCCGCGTCAATCGAGTGGGCGCGCCGCAAGGGAGACCCCGAACTGTGGCGCGAATGGTGGAACGATCCGAGCACGCCGGGATACTACTTCCTCGGCAAAGACAACATCACGTTCCATTCGCAGATCTGGCCCTCGGAAATCCTCGCGTATAACGGCGAAGGTGACAAAGGCGGCGAACCTGGCGAACTCGGCAAGCTCAACATGCCAGAACAGGTTGTGGCCTCCGAATTCATGACGATGGAAGGACGCAAGTTCAGCTCGTCGCGCGGCATTGTGATTTATGTCAAAGACATTTTGGCCAAGTATCCGGTGGATGCCGTGCGTTACTACATTTCTGTCGCGGGCCCGGAGAACTCGGATTCGGACTTCACCTGGAGCGAGTTCGTGCGCCACAACAATGAAGAACTGGCGGCATCGTGGGGCAACCTCGTCAACCGTGTGGCCAACCTCATGCATAAGAACTTTGGTGAAGTGCCGGCTATGTTCGAGTCCGAGATGACTGAGCAGGACCAGGCGCTGCTTGACGAAGCTGCCGATGCGTTTGACACTGTCGGCGCGCTGCTGGACCAGCACCACCAGAAGAATGCGCTGAACGAAGCCATGCGTTTGGTCGGCGATATCAACAAGTACATTTCGGCCACGGAACCGTGGAAGATCAAGGACAATCCCAAGCGTTTGGGTACCGTGCTGCATGTGGCGGCCCAAGCCGTGTCTGATGCCAACCATCTGCTCGCGCCATTCCTGCCGCATTCGGCACAGCTGGTATGGGAAGCGCTCGGTGGCAAGGGCACGTTCTCGCCAATGCCGCGCATTGAGGAAGTCAGCGATCTTGATGATCCGAACTTCCAGTACCCGATCATCACAGGCGATTATGTGCTGGGTGACACTGTGCATCCATGGCGTCGCGAGCCGCTTGAGGTGGGAGCGCCAATCGCCAAGCCGAAGCCGATCTTCGAGAAGATTCCGCAGGAGGCTGTGCAGGAAGAGCTTGATAGCTTCACCGAGCAGCTTGAAGCGCGCAAGAAAGCCGAAGCCGACCGTCTGGCGGCTGAGAAAGCCAAGCTCAACCAATAAGTATTGGTGAGTACTAGCAAGTACCTGCAAGTACTCGTCAGTTCCAGTACAGAGTTGCCAGTATTGGCATGCAATCGCGTGTGGCAGGCATGGCGTACCGTATGCCTCCTGCCACGCGCGATTGCGTTATGCCGTGCTGTGCCATGTCACTGTCACTGCGCCAGTCCATGCCACTATGCCAGCCCGCTGCATCATCCACCTACTGCATACAAGGACCATGCCATGAAGAAGAAATGGATTGCCGACAATGATGGCCCACGTTCGTTTTGGCCGATCATTGCGGTCATTGTGAACATCGCGTTCATTCTGTTGGGACTGTCTGAACTCGTCGGCGATTCTTCGGCCGTATGGGCCAAACAGATGAATGTGGGTACATGGTTGCTCATCGCCGTACTGGGCTTCGGGTTTTCCGGTGTGGCCGTGGCTGCCACAGGCCCCAAGCGCAAGGAGTCGGGTCGCCTGATGGCCTGGATCGCCGTATTGCTGGCCGTCATCAGCACGGTAATCTATGGCGTCGCGCTGTACGTGATGAAGTCACGGTTCGGCCTGTAACCCGGGAACTGGGTCTGTGCGCAACATCGCTGCCGCAACCGCGATATTGCTGGGATCGGGCACTCGGCGGACGCTGCATATTATGCTGTATGCTAATTTCAAGGGTTTGTAGCGCGGATTTCGGGCGGTACGCCGTGTGGGGCCAAGCGGTGATGTGGAAGCTCAAATCGTTGATATTGCAACGTTTGTAAGATGCGGCAGTGGTGGTTGTGTGCCCGATTGTTCGGCATCCAGCAACATTGTGCAACTGTTTCAGTGATTTCTCAGAGGAGAGTATTGTTCTTCTCAGGGTCAAGAAGTTTCATAATAACTGTCAGTAATCACCAACTACTGGCGAGGCTCCTTCAAGGAACCCCATAACTGAACCCTTCTTCTCTCTTCTCTCTCTCAGCCGGCGGCTTCTCACCGCCGGCTTTCTCTTTGTCTGGCTCCAACTGCGCCAGCCCGGGATGCACGATTACGGTTTCATCCCTCAAACTGCGTCTTTCCTGACCAGCCTGGTAAGAACAACTACAGTTTCAGACCCCAAACTGCGTCTCTTCTGACCAGCCTGGTAAGGAGAACTACAGTTTCAGACCCCAAATTGCATCTTTCCTGACCAGCCTGGTCAGCGGGATTACAGTTCTATCCCTCAAACTGCGTCTGTTCTGACCGGCCTGGTAAGAATAACTACAGTTTCAGACCCCAAATTGCGTCTTTTCTGACCAGCTTGGTCAGCGGGATTACAGTTCTATCCCTCAAACTGCGTCTGTTCTGACCAGCTTGGTAAGGAAGGTTACGGTTTCGTTCGTCAAACTGCGTCTTTTCTGACCAGTCTGGTAAGCGGGTTTACGGTTTTGGGCTTTAGGCTGCCACTTTTTCTTGCCGACCTGTTTGCTGTCAACGGTTTGGGCCGCTAGTTTTGTGACGGTGGCGGCTCAAGGCCGTTGCGGCCACGCTGGGGCTGTACATAATCCTTCCGCATCCGCTGCGGGAGGCTTGTTTGTGGTTTTTGGGTATTTCTGTGTTCGCGAGTGTGCCCGTTGTAGCCGGGGCTGGCGGGGCGCGTAGCTAGGGCATTCTACGCATGGTTGGCCGTGGCGAAGTGTCGGCGGACACGACCCGTTTTGGGAAAAATCAAAAAAATCGACGAAACCTATGCCATGCTGGAACTTGGGGCAGCTTACGGGGGTATGGCTGGGGTGTGTTGAATCCAAGTAGGGCGTTCCCTCCTTGGACGGGGGAATGACCGCGCGTGCAAGCCTTCGTACAATGCCCGTAGAAGCGAGCGAAGCTCGGTATCAACCGGCTCAAGCGTTGTGCCGGAACGAGAAAGTGAGGCCTGCCATGAACCCGTCAGAGCAGTGTGCGACCTCCGCATCACGCGAGAATCGAGAAGACGTGTCGTCGAACTCCACTATTCAGGAACCTACGCGGGAACCTATTCAGGAACCGTTCGTGTCCACCATACCGGCGAACCCCACACACGTGCGCGGCATGCGTGACCGGCATACGTGCGCGGGTCCGATTGACAACCCGCCGGCACTGGGACTACTCGGCGAGGATTACGCGAGCGTGCCGGGCTCGGCGAGCTGGGACGGGCTGGCGGAAATCGACGCGATCATTGCGTCCGTGTGCAACGGATGCACGCGCATCGAGCCGGACGGCGACGGTCGGTTCACGTGGGGCAATGGCGTGACTTCGTTGACGTTCCAAGTTTCGGATGAATCCCCGGTCTCGCTCGTCGGGATTTCCGGCCGCGGCATGGCTGACGCGGCTGATCTGGTGGCGCCGGTACCGCAAGCTGACACGTCGCTCGACATGTTCCCGACGCACTCGGGTGAGAGCCTGAGAAATCCGGGAAATTCGGGGAACTCGGGAAACTCGGAAGATTCGGCAGCCGGCGCGCGGGATACTGCGGGCCAATCCGGCTCGGACACTGCGGACACCGCGGCCACCGCTGATCAGCCATTCACAGGCGAACCTGACCCGCAACCGATTGTTGTTATGCGTTCATCGCGTGATTCGGGCGCGGATAGCCGTCTCAAACTGGCGGTGTCGGCCGCAGGGCGACGCTTGCGATTCCGTGGTGCGTTCGCGCTGGCACCAGGCCAGTTGAACCGTGCGGGCAGCAAGGTTGTGGATGGTGATGCGGACCGGCAGCCGGCGACGCTCGTGATTGTGCAGCACGACGAACTTGGCGAAGTGCCTGTGGTGGCCTCGATATTCCAGATCGAGGAAGGCTTGAGCGCCGTGCGCACGTATACGTTGGCGCACTCGAAAAACAAGTATCCGCTCGAAGCGTTGTCGTCAATGAACATGACGCTGCCGTTGGCGGCGTGCGACGTGCAGCCTGAAGACATGACGATCTACTATGGCGACAGTTCATGGGATCTTGAAAACGACTGGCATTCCAGCCCATTGCGTTCGACCACGCTCAAGGACCGCAACTATCAGGCCAATCCGGGTATGGGATCGGCGAGGTTCTCGCGCAGCAGCTCGTCCACATGGTCGACAGGCGAGTTCTTACCGGCCGGCATCATTGAAGCCACGCGGCTCACGGACGGTTCGCACCCGTTCTCGTTCATGTGGCAGATTGAAACGAACGGCGCCTGGGAATGGGCGGTCGGTGAGGACGCGCCGGGCTTGCGTGTGAGCGCTTACGGGCCCGAATGCCACGAGCACTCATGGTTCACGATGCTTGACGACACGAACGTGTTCCGCTCGGTGCCTGTCAGTTTCGCGATTTGCGAGGGCGACTGGCGTGACGTGGTGGCGGAAATGACGATGCAGCGCCGTGCGTTGCGTCGCGCGCAGGCCGCGTACTGCGGTCGCGTCGACGAGCATGCGCACGAGCAGGGCGTCGTCGTCTACAACGATTATCAAGACACGCTCAACGGAGATCCGAGCGTCGACAAGGAACTGCCGTTGATCAGTGGCGCGGCCAAAGCCGGCGCCGATATTTTCTGCATCGACGCAGGCTGGTATGACAGTGAAGACTTGGGCTGGTGGAGCACGGTAGGCGAGTGGATGCCGTCAACGAACCGGTTCGGCGCGCTGCGTTTCGCTGGCGTCACGCATACGATCCAGGCCAACGGTATGCGCGTTGGGCTGTGGGTGGAGCCTGAAATTGTGGGTGTCAACTCGCCTGCCGCGCGCATGCTGCCCGATTCGGCGTTCATGTGCCGTCACGGCGAGCGCGTCGGCGACCGCGGCCGCTACCATCTTGATTTCCGTTCGCCGCTCGCGCGTGAGCACGCCACGTTGGCGATTGAACGGCTCGTCCACGAGTTCGACGTGCGCTACTTCAAGTTTGCGTACAACACGACGCCCGGCATGGGGCCCGACACGAACGCCGAGTCGATGGGCAGCGCGCTGCTCGACCACTGCCGCGCCGTGCTTGACTGGGTTGACAGCATCCGCGTGCGTCACCCCGACGTGATCATCGAAAACAGCAGTTCGGGTTCCATGCGTGCCGATTACGCGATACTCTCGCGTTTGGATATGCAATCTACTTCCGATCAATGCGACCCGGTCGTGTTCGCCAGCATTGCCGCCGCGTCGGGACTGACCGTGTTGCCCGAGCAGCAAGGTCACTGGGTGCGTCCCGATGCGGCCATGGACGATGAACAGGCCGTGTTCGTATTGGCCACAGGCATCCTGTCGCGCATGATATTGACGGGATTCCTCGACCAGCTCGACGAGCCGCGCATGAATTTGGTGCGTGAAGCCATCGGGCTGCATCGCGCCGTGTTGGACGAGCAACGCGCTATGGTGCCGTGGTATCCGTATGAATTGCCTGATTTCAACGGCGCATGGCTCGTGGCCGGACTCAAACATGATGAGCGCATCGCGCACGACACCGACCCGGAATTGGCTGCGCGCATTGCCGCAGGGGAAACCTGCGACTATCTGACCATTTGGCGGCGTCACGGCGTGGAATCCATGTATTTGGAACTGCCGGCTGACGCGCATCTTGAACAAGTGTTCCCCGACCCCGCACAACACCAGCATCATGCGCCGGGCGCGAAACCATGGACTGTGGAACGCGAAGACAGCACAACCGTGCGCATCACAGCGTCACGCAACGATGTGCCAAGCGCACGCGTGTTCAAGGTGGTGTACGACAGGCAACCAATACGTTGAGCCTTCGGTGGTGAGGTCGGCAAGGCGCACATTTACAGTGGGGCACGCATGATGGGCACATTGCACCTTAAAGGCCGTGCAAGGTGCCCGAGAACTGTGGACGGGACGTGCTGCTCGAGCAGGACGCGCTCGAACCGGGAGCCGTCCACGACATGACCGTGCAGGCGATGCGGTGGATGGGAACCGCTGTGTACGAGAACGCGGTCGATGTCGCATTGGACGCGCGCGAAGACGAAATGCTCACATTCAAGGCGCCTGTCTGACAACTATAGTGGAAAACACAACAGGCAGGGACACCCATGTACTGCACCATCAACGCAAAAAATATTGCAATCATCATCAAGGAAACGGGCTGAAACCATGGGCGAGCGAGGAGCTAACGATGAGCAAAAAACACAGGGACCGCAGTTGGGCGCCAGCGCCCGTGTCTTTGCCGGCTGATGCGCAGGTCATAGACAACCATACGCATGTGGCGTCCGTCGTGCCGTTCAGCGAAACCATGAACCATGAGGCGGTGAGCAAAGGCCAGCCGCAAGTGCCCGTATACAGCGTGCGTGAACTGTTGGACCAGGCTGCGGCCGTCGGCGTTGAAGGCGTCATCGACTGCGGTTGTGAACTGCCGCACCTGATGACGGCCGTCGACATGGCGATTGAACATCCCGATCGCGTGCACGCGGCCATCGCCATTCACCCCAACGAATCCGTATTGCACGGCCACCGTGGCGTACCGGGGCCCGACGGGCTGCCCGTACGCTACAAACCTTGGCATGATGTGCCATTTGACGAAGCAATGGCTGAAGTCGCACGCATTGCGCGCGCCCATCCACGCCAAGTCGTGGCCATCGGGGAGACGGGCATGGACCTGTTCCGTACGGGTGAATCCGCCAAAGAACTGCAACGTCAAGCATTCCGCGACCATATCGCGCTCGCCAAAGAACTCGGTCTCGCATTGCAAATCCACGACCGTGACGCACACAGGGAAGTCATCGACACGTTGCTGGCTGATGGCGCTCCTGAACGCACCGTGTTCCACAGCTATTCGGGCGACACCGACATGGCGCAAATTGCCAAGGAGCATGGCTGGTATTTGAGCATGAGCGGAGCCAGCAGTTACAAAGGCAACGAAAGCATCCGCGAATCGGCACGCATTGTGGGACTCGACCATGTGATGGTCGAGACGGACGCGCCGTATTTGACACCGATGCCGTATCGTGGCCGCACAAATGCGCCATACATGATTCCTTACACGCTGCAAGCGCTTGCCGACCATCTTGACATGCCGCTGGTCGATGTGGCGCGTGCGACGCGTGAAACGACGAAGCGTGTGTACGGCGTTTGATCTTTGTTTCTCGGCGCAGACTGCCGCCTCTGTAGGCGGCAGTTAGCCGAGTTCATGTTTGTTATTCTATGGTGGTGTAATAACAAACATGGAAACGAGTCGGACACAACGGGCCTACAGGTTCCGTTTCTATCCCACGCCGGGACAGGAGAACCTGCTACGGCGCACATTGGGGTGCGTCCGGCTTGTCTACAACAAGGCGTTAGCGTTGCGTAGCGAAACGTGGACCCGCGAACAACGCAACGTGTCCTACCGGGATACCAGCAAGGCGCTGACCGGGTGGAAGAAAAGCGAAGGGCTGGCGTTCCTCAACGACGTGTCCTGCGTACCATTGCAGCAGGCGCTACGTCATCTGCAAACCGCGTACTCGAGCTTTTTCAACCACACGGGGGACTTCCCCGCGTTCAAACGCAAGGCGCATGGCGGTTCGGCCACCTTCACCCGCTACGCTTTCACATGGGACGGCTGCAAGCGTCATCTCAAGCTGGCGAAAATGAAGGAACCGTTGCGTGTCATCTGGTCAAGGACGCTTCCCGTGAAAGCCGTTCCCTCCAGCGTCACCATATCCTTGGACGCGGCGGGACGCTGGCATGTGAGCATCCTCGTGGAGGAACACGTCAAGCCGATACCCAGGACCGACACACGAATCGGCGTCGACATGGGAGTGGATTTTCTCGCCGCGCTCTCGGACGGCGAGAAAATCCCCAACCCGCGTTTCCGCAAGCGCAACGCGAAACGGCTGGGGAAAGCGCAGCGCAATCTGGCCCGCAAGCAGAAGGGAAGTCGCAACTACGAGAAGGCCCGGCTGAAAGTCGCCCGCATTCAGGCGCAGGGCGCCGACCGGCGCAAGGACTTCCTGCACAAGCTGTCAACCCGCATCATCCGTGAAAACCAAACGGTGGTGCTGGAAGACCTGGCTGTGCGGAACATGTGCCGCAAAGCCGCCCCGAAGGAAGACCGTGCCCATCCGGGTCGGTATCTTCCCAACGGTCGGGCAGCGAAACGCGGACTCAACCGTAGTATCACGGACGCGGGCTGGCGCATGTTCCGTACCATGCTTGAATACAAGGCCGCATGGTATGGGCGCCAGCTCATCGTCATCGACCGCTGGTACCCATCCAGCCAAATCTGTTCCCACTGCGGTAAAAACAACGGCAAGAAGCCGTTGAACGTCAGGGCATGGACGTGCCCGTACTGCCACACAACCCATGACAGGGACGTGAACGCAGCCAAAAACATCCTCGCCGCAGGGCTTGCGGTGAACGTCTGCGGAGACGGACGCAAACACCACAACAACTAATCACGTTGTAGTGCGAAGCGTAGTCTGTGAAACAGAAAATCCTCGGCCGTGAGGCCAAGGAATCCCGCGCCTCTACAGGCGGGGGAGGATGTCAAGAATGGTTGTCTGCCGCACATTGCGCTCACGACAACCAGAGGCGGCCAACTGCTGCGAAGTATAGCGCATCACACGCAAGTTTGTGCCATTGTTTGGCGGTAGGGCGAGTTGCAACAGGGGCCGATTGGGCATAGTGTTGCCGATTGCGTTTGTTTCTGGCGGGATGGTGCCCGCCGATGAAAGGAATCGTGATGTCGCAACCGTCACAGGTGGCCAATGGCGATGCCTTGCCTCGGCAAGCTGGTCGCAATCTGCCCACTCCAGGGGAATCCAATACTTCAGCCAATCCCCAATCTGCCGCTGCAACCCAAGGCGCATCCGGCGCAACTGCCGTCTCTGGCCCGGGGCGACCGCGCATGTCAAGCAACCGCAAAGTCACGGCGGCGATGGCGCTCGTGGCGCTCGGCGTGGTCTATGGCGACATTGGCACGTCACCGCTCTACGTGTGCCAGACGTTCCTTTCGGGGCAAGGCGGTCTGCCAAACGCTGACTCCGAAGCCGTCATCGGCATGATGTCATTGATTTTCTGGACGATCACGCTGATCACAACGATTGAATACGTGCTGATTTGCATGCGCGTCGACAACAATGGTGGAGGCGGCATCTTCGCACTGTATTCACTGTTGCGCAAATATGGCGTATGGCTCGTGATTCCTGCCATGATCGGCGGATCGGCGTTCCTGGCTGATTCGATGCTGACTCCGGCCATGTCGATTTCGTCCGCTGTGGAAGGTTTGCGCACTCTGCCCGCGTTGGAAGGCGTGTTTACCGAGAACAAAGATCTGACGCTGATGATCACGATCGTGGTGCTGCTCGTGCTGTTCTCAATCCAGTCGCATGGCGTGGAACGTATTGGCAAAGTGTTCGGCTCGGTCGTGCTGGTCTGGTTCCTGTTCATCGGCGTGGAAGGCGCGATCAATTTGGCCAACGATTGGAGCGTGCTGCGTGCGTTGAACCCGGCGTATGGCGTGATGTTCCTGTTCAGCGGCAACAACCATGCGGGCATCGCGCTGATGGGCACTGTGTTCCTGTCGATCACGGGTGCTGAAGCGCTCTATTCCGATATGGGCCATGTGGGCCGCGCCAACATTTACGCGACTTGGCCGTTTGTCAACGTGTGCCTTGTGCTGTGCTATTTCGGCCAAGGCGCATGGATGATCCACAATGAGGAGAATCCGTCGTATGTGACGACCGTGCCGAACCCGTTCTTTGAGATGATGCATCCCACCATGCGTTTCATTGCCGTGCTGCTCGCCGTGTTGGCCGGCATCATCGCGTCGCAGGCGTTGATTTCCGGCGCGTTCACGATTGTGTCCGAGGCGACGAGACTCAACTGGATGCCGCATCTGCAAGTGCGTTATCCGGCGCGCACGCGCGGCCAGATTTACATTCCTGTGGTCAATGGCGTGCTGTGTGTGGCCACGATCGGCGTCATGTTGCTGTTCCATGATTCCGAACACATCGCGGCCGCGTATGGCTTGGCATTGACGATCACGATGATCATGACGTCGATTTTGGTGACCGTGCATTTGTGGCATATCAACCGCGTGTCCGCCGTGCTGTTTGGCGTATTGTTCCCCACAATCATGGTCATGTTCTTCCTTGCGTCGATGGCCAAGTTCCTGCATGGCGGCTGGTTCACGATGCTGCTGATGATTGTGATTCTCGGCATCATGTATGTGTGGAACGAGGGCACGAAAATTGAGCGCGCGCAACGCCGTCACATGCGTCCCGAAGATTGCCTGCCTGTGCTGCAACGCTTGCATGACGACGATTCGATCCCGTATTTTGCCGACAACATCGTCTATTTGACGTCGGATCCTGATTTGGGTCGCATCGACACGGACGTGTTCTTCTCGATTTTCGCCGACCATCCCAAGCGTGCGCGCGCCTGGTGGAGCGTGTGTGTGACCACATCCGACGAACCGTATACGCGCGAGTATGAGGTTGAAAATTTCGGCACCGATTACATGTTCCGTGTGCGCATCACGCTCGGTTTCAAAATGCAGCAGTGCGTGCCGGCTTACATCCGCCAGATCATGCACGACCTGATCAAGACGCACGATCTGCCAATGCAGAAGACCGTGTATCCGAAAGTGGATTCGGATCCGGACGTTGGTCCGATCAAATACGTGCTGATTCATAAGGCACTGATGCCGGAGTCGAAGGTTTCGACGCGCGGTGCGTGGGCTTTGGAGATGAAGTACGCGATCCGTCACGTCGCCGGTTCTCCAGTCAAATGGTTCGGTTTGGCCCCGTACAATCCGCTGATCGAGGTGCAGCCGTTGTTCCTGACAACGACTCCTCCCCAGCGTTTGCGCCGCATTCAGTAACGTTGTCCGCGCGTGCCACGCCCGTTTGACAATACTCGTTTCACGTGAATCAAAGCCAGCATTGTCTCAACCGTTCTAGGATGGTTGATATGACCGATACGATTCCCACCGTGGCCGATATTGAACGGCTGCATCATGAGCTGGCGCCTTCTGAGGCCGCTTTTGATCTGGTATTTACACACTGCAAGATTGTTGCCGATATTACGGCGCGACTGATTCACCGCCAGAACGCATTGTTCATGCGCCGCTGTACCTTGCCCAATGATGCGATTGAACGCACGGGCGATTACGCGACGTTGGCGGGCGAGAGCATGGTTGAGCCACGCGAAGACGAGCAGAAATCAACCATCATCGAAACGGACGAAACGCAAGTGTTCACCGTTCCGGCGACGGACGGCGTGACGGGCGGCATGGTGCCGCCGCGCTATATTGACGCGCGCATGCCCGTACTCGGCGCGCTGCTGCACGACATTGGCGTCTACAAACTGATTGTCAACGACGGCACGAATGGCGAGCCGCTGCAGTTTGACGGGCCGAACTACGTGCAGCACGGCGTAATCGGCTACGATCTGCTGCGCGCCGCGGGCTTTGACGAGTCGATTGCGCAGTACGCGCGCAACCATACGGGCGTGGGCCTGACGATGGATGAAGTCGAGCGGCAGCACCTGCCGATTCCGCCAGCCGACTACGTGCCGATGAACCTTGAGCAGGAAGTTGTGATGGTGGCCGATAAATACCACAGCAAGTCGGTGCCGCCACGCTTCCTGACGGCCGAATCATACGCACGCAAAGCCGCGCGCTGGGGCGAGGATAACAAACGCGAGTGGCTTGAACTCGTGCGCAAATATGGCGAGCCTGATATTGCGGCGTTGGCCGAGCAGTACGGCATGCAAATCAAATGAGCGGCCGGCGGTGCAGCGTGAAGCGGGGGTGTGAGCAGCGGATGGTGTTGTGCAGTGACTTGCGCTGAACTGTGACTGGCGCTGAACAGTGACTGGCGCTGAACAGTGACTGGCGATGCAATGAGGGCCTTGGGAAGTTCCCAAGGCCCTCTCGCTGTAATTGGTGGCTGAAACTGGCGGCTCAGTCGATTGAGATGACGTTGCCGACTTGGGAGGCCACTTGCGGGTCGCTTGTGACGACGATCACGGCGCGCTGCTTGTTGCCTTCACCGACCTGCTTGGTCAGCAGTTGCAGGAACGAGGCCGCGTCGGACGCGTCGAGCGTGGCCGTGGGCTCGTCGGCGATCAGCACGTCGGGCTCGCGGCACAGCGCACGCGCCAACGCGACGCGATGCTGGGCCATCACGTCAAGCTTGCCGACGGCAGTGGCGCGGCCGCCCTGCTCAAAGCCGACCTGGGCGAGCGCTTCCTGGGCGAGAATCGGCAGCGGCTTGAGGAAGTTGCGTTGCGAGGCTTGCATCGCATAGATCAGGTTGTGTTCGGCATCCAAGTCAGAACGCAGCGAGAACTGTTGCAGCATCAATCCCAGATGGTGGCCGCGTACCTCATGGGGCAGCATGTGGCCAATGTTTTGGCTGCGCACCATCACATCGCCCTGAGTTGGGTAGACGATGCCGGACATCACGGCCAGCAGCATCGCATGCTGATCGGGCTTGTCGGCGCTTACGAGCAGCGCCGTGGCCGTGCCGGCCTGGCAGGCGAACGACACGTCATCAAGGACGCGCTCGTGGTCATGCTCGACGCTGACATGCGAGAACTGGTAGGTCGGATAGGCCTTGAACACGGCGTCCGCGGCCGCGTCGTCACTCTCATGCAGCTCGTGGTCGAGACGCGCGCTGACGCGCGTGGACGTGGTGCCTGATGCGGTGGGCGCGGGGGTTGCGGTGGTTGCTCGGGTTGTGGCTGGACTGGCGGAAGCGGCGGCATCGGCAGCAGAGGATGTGTCAGCTGTATCAGATGCAGCAGCTGTGTCTACTGCGTTGGCGGTGCTGGTGCTGGCGGTGTCAGCGGAGGTTGCTTGCGCTGACGAATGCTTGGCTGCTTGGTCTTCGTTGGCTGGCTTGGAGCCTTGGGTTCCCTGGGCATCTTGGACCTCGTGTTCGCGATGGTCGGCTTGCTCGAGCACCTCGGCCGCTTCCATGGCGTCGACGAACGCTGATGGATCATTGTTGGCCAGATCGTCGGCATACAGTTCGCTTTCAAGCAGATCATCGTCGTAATCCACGGCGAATTGGATGCTGTCGGGCACCTTCGACTCGGGAGCCGGCTCGAACGTGTCGTCGTTATGCTGTGGTTCAGTCATCGTCACTGCTCCTGTGGGTCGTTCTGGTCAGGGTCGTCAATGTTGCCGTCAACGTGGTTGCGGTCGTCGATGTGTGTATCCAACTGCTGGTCATGCTGTTCGGCAAATGCAGCCTGGGTTGCCGGCACTTGCATGCCTGCACGCTCGATGCTGTTGGGGTCGGGCGCGTAAGGCGACGTGAACAACGCCATCTTCGGGAAGCAGGCGACGCGCACGGCCGCTATGATCATGAACACGAGAATCGCGAGCGCGCCAATCCATGCCGTATTGCCCTTGATCGCGCCCGTAATCTGCACGAGCTGTGTGGAGCTGATCGCGTTGCCGAGCGGGTCGGACGCGAACACGCCAATAATCCAGCCAATGAACGCGCCGAGGAACATCGGCAGGAACACTTCGAGCATGAACTGCCAACCCAGTTGCACGCGCGTCACACCCACCAGCAGCGCATTGCCGATTTCCTCGCGGCGCGGCACGCAACCCAACAGCGTGAACAGCAACAGCAACGCGCCGCCAATGCTCAGCGTGCACACGAGCATGATCACCATGTTCTGGCGTACGGCATCAAGCCCCGCATGGGACTGCTGATACGCGTCCAGCGTGGGGGAGCTGACCGTGTAATCCTTAGCGAACTTGGAATCGGCGATCGCTTTCTTGAGCGCTTCAAACGTCTTCGGGGAGTCCAACGTGAACACGATATTCAAATCAGGCTTGGCCCAGCCCTTCGTGCCCGTCACATCGAGGCCTGTGACGGCGAACGTGTAATACGACGTGTAAATCACGTTCTCACGGTCGTCTTTGGCGAATGTGGCATCGGTGCCGTTGGCCGCGATTGATCCGTCCAATGGCTCGCCCGTATACCGGTAAATGCCGCTGACCGTGTATTCATAAGTGGTTTTGGTATCGGTCGGGTTGCCGATTGTGAACTTGTCGCCCACCTTGAGATGGTTCTTGTTGGCCAATGATTCGGAAATGATCGCGTCACGCGCGGTCAGGTCGGTTTGCGCATTGAACGACACATCCTGGCCAGACACAATCGTGTACGGACCCCATTCGTTGAGCTGCTTGGCTTCAGCCGTGTAGAACGACTGCAATGTGAAATCGCCGCCCGTCTTGGACTCGTCGGCGTCTTTCGTGGCGTTCGACATGACGGGCTGCAACGTCTTGCTGGAGCGTACGGGCACCGATTCGCAAATGCTATAGCCGAATCGCACATGCGCGGCGTTGAGCAGATTCGAGATTTCCGTGTATTGGTCCCACGTCAAATAATGGTCGGTGTATGCACTGTTGTCACCGGCGCGATCGGCCAACAATGATGCGTTCGGACGGATTTGTGCAAACGGTTTTTGCTGATCGTAAGCGGTGGTGGCCATGTAATTGGCCTGATGGATCACTGATGCGCTGGCCATGGTGCCAATCACGGTCAACAGTGACACGAGCACCACGAGCAGTGTGCGCAGCTTATGGCGCATCAGTGCCGCCCAAGCGTTCCTCAATGCAAACATGAATGCCTCTCCTCATCGGTAGGTGGCAGATGGTAGTCCTGCAGGCCACTGTAGTCATATGGCACAACGGCGAGATTGCAGTTGACGGGCTATTGGCGCAATGTGTCGGGCAAATGTGCACAGGCTGTGGATACCGATGCATTTGTGCACTTATCCAGAACCGCCCTCGATGTAAAGGTGGTCGTAACAGCTGTTGGCGGCACAGTGAATCATGCATCCGGGCCCTGCTTGGGCACTGGATGTGTGCGACTTGATTGGCCGGGGGAGAACACGTCGGTCAAGCCAGCGCAACAGGAGAACAACGGTTCACAGCAGAACCACAGAAGAAGGGGACCCATTTTCATGAGTCAAACCACAATGCAGCAAACCGGAGCCACAACCTATGCCGTACTGATCGACCAGTTACGGCAACGGTTCGAAGCGGTGCTCTGCACACAAATGTGCGAGCAGCGCACTGGCCGTCATGCCGCCATGGATGATGGGCAGGCTGACGAGGGTGGCGCTCGCGAGGCCGGCGTGCATACCGATTGTGCGCGCCATGCGGCTGCTGTTGAGGAAGTCGAAGCGTTCGGTCCAATCACGCAGCTGCCACTTGCTGATGAGGAGTCGATAGGGCGGGAGGCTGAACGCTTGCTGCAGGAACTGGAACGTATCCGGCATGGCGCGGGACGTGCGAGCTCAGCCAAGCATGGAGGCAAACACCGGGCCAAGCGTCAGGGCAAACACCAGGCCACGCCCCAGAACGCACACCAGGACGTCCATCAGGAAGGCCACCAAGGGCAATCCGAACCTGCGAGTCATGATGCACAGCCTGTGGATGGCAGCCCTGCCGACATGCGCCATGGTCAAACCACGCATGATGCGCCGGAGGATCGCCAGTCTGAGCATGATGAGTTCGCAGGGATTCCCGTGGTGGTCGGGTATCGGCGTCCTTGGGGATTTGACGCCATGGCGCTCGTGCAGACCGGGCTTGTCGATGAACAGCTGATGCGGCTGGGATTCGACGCGTTCGGCGCTTCGCATTGGGTCGATACGATGCTGTTGGCCACGTTGACGCGTGACCGCAACCTCATTGCGCTCGTGCGCAGGTTTTTGTCGAAAGCGTCATTGATGACGAGCACTGGCGGGTTATGCGTATGGCTCTATGATGTGCTCAATGATGCCAACATTTCAGCCATGTTGCACCAGCCGAGTGCGAACATGCCGATCATGAGGCCGATGGGCATCGCTGATATCGGAATCCAACTGCGCAAACAAACATTGAACAGTGCCCGGCAGCGGCCTGCGCGTGGCGTTGCGTCGGATGCGCTCATCGAAGACATGTGGCGGTATGCCGAAGAATGCAATCGCCTGGCCATTTATGTGCTGACCTGTTGGGGTAGCGGCGACGACTCGATTCCTTATGAGTTGCGTACGCTGCATCTTGACGTGGCATGCATGCTAGCCAGCCACCCGCATATTGGCATGGCCATGATGCGTGAAGATGAACGTGTGGGGCGCCGTGCCGACCCTGATACGCGCTACCGCCGTGTGGTCGACTATGTGGGTGCATTGCGGCTGGAAGCCGATTTGGACTACGTGCGTATCAACGGCACCGTGGGACTGGACGGTTTTTCGCCGCGCGATTCGTTGCAAGGCATAGCCGACCGTATGATGCGCGAATCCATGCGGTTCGTGGATGATGGCCAACGGTTGCTGGATGCGTTGGGTGAACTTTGGGATGAGTTCGTTGACGATCCTGGTGAGTTGTTGCTGGCATTGGAAGAACGCAATGCGAAGCCTCAACAGGCGCTGTGGAAGAATCCTGTGCATCTGGCTGAAACTGCCGGACGATTGCTTGGCCCCGGTGCGGGAGAACGGCTCATGCAGGCGTTTGAGCAGCATGATCTCGTCGCGTTCGAGCAGATGGCCGATTTGTTGCGCATTCGTCTTGACATGGTGGAACGCATGGGATTGCTTGAGATGATGTCTGCAATGGTGCACCGGTCCCAAGCCATGTTGGCGCATGCGGGCGATACGCGGTTGGTGTTCCGCAACACCTTGTGCGAACAGTATCGCGATTTGGCCTATGACCTGGCCGGTGTGCTGTTGCTGCGCATGCCTGACAGCGCATGGTTGCGCGATATGGCAGTCGCGTTGATGCGCGGAGATGATGCCATGTTCGACCATATGCTCAACCAGTTGCCGCAACCGGCAGTGATGATGTGTGTCAAGGGACGGTCGGGCGACTCGTTCGATGCGGCGCATTCCCCAATAGCGCAACCGTCCGCACCATTTGGGCCGGTTGACGAAGCCGAGGAAACGCCATACGACGTGGTCGCATTCGTCGATGACGATGACGACGAACGGGATAACCATGACCGCATGTTCGCCCGTGAACGCAATGGGGAACAGGATTGGGGGGTGGTCGGATGAGCGCCTCGATGAACATGAACATGGATGCCACGAACAATGGCGCCTCGCATGATGACACAATCGTGCGCCCCAAAGCGTTGCGATATGCGATGCGTGATGATGATTTTGTGCAAGCCCTGATCGACTTCTCCGACCAGTTTGAGGAAGCTGTTGAGCGCAGGCTCGATGGCCACTCCACGCTCAAACTGACCGGCAAGGCGTTTGACCGCATGCTTGAAGATGATTCGTGCATCGACGCCGATTTGCATCGCACATCATTGCAGTTGTTTGGCAGCCCTCATTGGACACGCATGTTCGACTGGGCTGCCGCCTGTGCCGACACGGCACTCGTGGAATGGTGCCACGCATTGTTGCAGCACGTCATGACGTGGACTGAGCAATACGACATCTGCACATGGCTATACGTGCTGATCAACGATGCCAAAGTGGCGCAAGTCATGCAACAACCCGCACCGACGATGCCGATCCTGGGGCCCGTCACGGGTCGTCGCATGGCCCGTTGGCTGCATGGTTCGGGCATTGAACGCTACGGCACAGCCAACGCCATTGAATCGATGATGCGCGATTTCGCTGATGAAACGTATCGCGTGGCCGCATACTGTTGCCTGACCTGGGGGGTTGATGATCATCCCAGCGTGAACATGGCATCCATGCTGTTGTTGCAACAAGACATTGGCAGGCCGTTGCTGCGCGACTCGGCGGATGTGAACGCCTTCATGGGACCGGCCCCCGTACTGCATCATCGCGAAGTGATGGATTACTTGCTGCAATTGCGCGCGCAGGCGGACCTTGAGTACGCACGGGATCTGCAACGATACCATGACCTGCTTGAGTCGCAATCACAGGAATCACCAGAACCACAAGAAACCCAGCCCGCAGCGAAACGTGAGTGGACGCGCACGATGCAGTTGATCGACCGGCGATACTTGTACGACCTTGAACGCGTAATCGAGGCGTACCAAGCCTTGTGGAACACGCCAACGATGAAGATGGACGAAATCATGCAATGCGTGCGGGACGGCGCGGTGCTGCCGAACATGAAGGCGTGGGAAAATCCTGTGCTGCTCAACGACGTGGCCGGCTCGTTGATCGGATCGTTCCATGCCGAAATGCTGCGCACGGCGTTTGAGCGACGCGACCGCGTGCGCTTCCAGAACACGGTGAACTGGATGACGGAACACGGGCGCATTGTGGAACAGGCCGGATTCCAGTCGTTGCCGCTGTCGATGGTGGTGCGCTGCGAAATGCAGGATGCGCAACATCGTGGTGAGGCTCCCTCGAAACGCGAAATCTGGGATTACTGGATGCTGCAGATGGCCGACAACATGGCGGCCGTGCTGCTCAACCGGCTGCCCGACCCGGCGCAAGCCAGGAAAGCGGCGCGGGCATTGATGGTCCATGATTTGGACGGCCATCTCAATGCGTTGCAAGCCAAAATTGAGGGCTGCGATGAGCTGCATACGTGAGGTAGCGTAACGCAGTATAACGCATCGTAACGCATCGTAACGCTGACGGACGGTGCCGATAGACAGGAACCGTCGAACGTGACAGGTCGAACCAGCTGAGCGGGCAATGCTCACAACATTGTCACAACTCAGCTGATTCGGCCTGTTTCAACGCTTTTCGGGGGGTTTCCAAGGCGTTGCCTGCGATTCCCCATGCCAGTGTTGCGGGAATTCCCATGGAACCCAAAGAGTGCGTCGTTAGATTCAAAGGCAATGAAACTCACCGCATGGAAAGAATGGAACTGAACCCTGAAACGGGGTCCATGCCGGCGCAACAACAGTAGGCGAGCCCCTGACGGGACTTGTCTGGAGCACTGAAGGAACGTTGCCGTGACCTCACTGAAACACCACACGTCGCAGAGCAGTGGCTCGCAGACGACGATAGAAAACAGACGAAAGCACTATGCGCCCAAAGCGGGTGCGCAGATCGATGATATGCAGCCAGCGGGTGCGCGGCGCGGAGCGGATGTGCAGTCGGCAGATGTGAAGACGACGCAGATGCGGCCGATCGATATTGAACATATGGCCAGAGCGCGCATGGCTGTGACGGATATGGACATGGCCCATGCGCAAGTAGCGTCCGTGATGGGGACGAGTGAAACGCAAGCGTCCGCGATGGGGAATGCCGTGACGGGAAGCGGCGTGACTGGGCGTTCCGTGATGGGGAATGCGCCTCAGCAAACGATTGGGCGAACCGGTGATGGCGCGGGTGACAAGAGCGGCGAAAACGGCAGCGGATACGGCGAAAACGGCAAGAATGGCAAGAATGGCAAGAATCCGGGGAATGGGACGCCCAAAAAATCGCCGGTTGGAAAGATTGTGATCGCCGTCATCGTGTTGATTGTGGCCGGCATTGTGGTGGCGCTGAGCTGTGGCGTGTTCAATGACTGTGCCAACCGGGAGGTGACCGTGGAAATTACGTCGACGAATGCCCCCGCCACAGTCAGCGGATCCCATGGAACGGCCGCTTCCCGTTCGCAAGCTGCCGACGGCATCGGGCGTGAGGGGCGTGGCGGCAGTGACTCTGGCGGTAACGGCGGTGCCACAGCGCATGCGCGCAGTGTCGACGCAACCCCGACACACTATTCGTACTGAATTTCCCGATGACGGCTTGCGTTGCGCGGGCAGAGGATTGTAGGGCGAGGAAAGAGGATTCGTCGGCATGTAGACGACACGCTGACTTGATGCAGGTAATAATTTGTGGTAGCTTTACTCAGGTTGCTTGCAATAATTCAATTTGCAATGCTTTGGAGGATTCGCCTAGTGGCCTATGGCGCACGCTTGGAAAGCGTGTTGGTGTAACAGCCTCGCGAGTTCGAATCTCGCATCCTCCGCCCTCAGGGTTTTCGCTTCTTCGCGAAAACCCTTTTTTCATGCTTCCGCCGCCCTCGCCGCGAACCCCGATCCGATTATGCACTTTTGAACCCCACTTGCAGTTTTCCTGACCAGCCTGGTAAGGAGAGACGCGGTTTGGGGGGCGAAACTGCAGTTTTGCTGACCAGCCTGGTCAGGGGAGACGCGGTTTGGGGGGGGGCGAAACTGTAATCTTCCTGACCAGCTTGGTAAGAAAAACTGCGGTTTGGGGTCCGGAACTGCAGTTTTGCTGACCAGACGGTCAGGGCTTTGGTGAAGCCATGGAGGTTGGCGGAAATAATAATCAATGTTTTCCGTACCCAACGCTCCGGGATCGGATGTCAGCCGTAGTACGGCGTGGCGAACATCGGGGTGGACGGATAATACGATGAGTAAATCGGGCGTTCGTCAATATTGTTGAACGCGGCGTCCATGACCGTGATCTTGCCGGGGGCCACGTTGACGACGATGCCGGCGTGGCTGGCGTTTGTTGACCAGCTGTAGCCGTTCGTAAAGCGCCAGAACACGATGTCGCCAACCTTGGGTGACGAGCTGATGCGGCCGCGTTTGGCATACCACGAATAATTGTCGTCGGGAATGCCGGACGGACGGCCATTGACGGCGCCGCCGTTGCACAGGAACACGTCAAGACCGGCGGCATGGAACACATACCAGACGAACGACATGCACGGGCCTTGCGGGCAGATGATGCCGCCGTTAAGTGCCAACGCTCCAGGGCAGTCGGGGTGCTTGAGACGGAAGCTGCGCGCCGTCGAGACGATCTTGTTGACCAGTTCGTTCTTGGACCACTGGCGTCCCGTCGTCTTGTCAAAGAAGTAGGGGCGGTCGTTGATCAGCGTGGCGCCGTACACCATGCGGCCGTTCGACGTGTTATAGAACACGCGCTTGCCGGGCAGGTTCGTGAAGCCGTGCGCGCGGGCGCCCGTCGTCTTGTTGAAGAAATACCAGCCCTTGTCGATGCACTGCTCGCCGTAGAGCATCTTGCCGTTCTGACGATGGTAGAACACCCACTTTTTGGCGTTGCCGTGGTAGATGAAGCCATACTGCATCGCGCCCGTGTCGGGATGGAAGTAATACCAGCCCGTGTGTTCCTTGTCGTAGTTCAGATACTTTTCACCATGGGCCATCTTGCCGGTTTGCAGATCGTAATAGACCCACTTGGAGCCGCCGCCCTTGACGGGAATCAGGCGCACGCCCTTGAGCATCGCGCCAGTCTTGGTATCAAAGTAATACCAGCTGCCGTTGCGGTAGTTCTCACCATGCACACGCTTGCCGTCTTTGGCCAAGCGAATCCATTTGCCCGAGCCGGTACGGATATAGGCATCCTTGTCTTTGGCCATCGTGCCGTCGGACTCGACAAAGTACCAGGCGTTGGAGTCTTGGTCGAAGATTTCCTTGCCCTTGGCCATCGTGCCGTTGTCGAACCAGTAGCGCTTACCCTTGTGGTCGACCCAACCCGTGTAATCAGGAGAAGGTGGTGTGACGGTGTCTTGCTGCTCCTTGGAATCCTTATCGTTCTTGGCGGACATCAAGCGCGGGGTTTCTTTGGTGTCTGCGGTGTCGGCATCGGGGTCGGTGTTAGCGTCGACGTCGACGTTCGGTTGCTGCTGGCCGTCGTCCGGCGTGGTGGCATCGGCATCGTCGTTTGTGCCGGCGTCGGCGTCTGCGTCGGTGTCGGTGCCGGCGCCGGATGAAGGCTGCTGGGAAGGTTCAGTGGCGTCAGGCGTGGACGGTGTGTCCGTGGCGTCCGGCGTTACATTCGTGGAAGTAGAAGGCTTGCCATTATTGGCAGGAGATGTGGTCTGATCATCGAAATCGTTGCTCGCGGCTGGTGTACCGTCCGCATTCATGGCTTCGACAGTGTATGTGGGCACATCGGTGTCCAAATGGTCGCCGAGCGCAATGCTTGGAAAAATGGCGCCTTGGGCCAGGCTGGCGCCGATAATCAGCGCGGCTGCTGCCTTGAACTTTGAATGACGCATAATTGCCCTTCCCCTCTTTTTTCCTCTTTATTCCCGTATATGCACAACAACAATCATGCATAGTTCGCAGCAATTCTCTGCATATGCAGCATAAAGGAAACAAGAAGAATTGTGTACGATGCCTTGGTGTATTACCACAGGATGCTCACCATATGAATGCTGGTATGGGCAATGTGAGGGGGGGGGGGGAAAAACGACCGGTGATGTTGGGCACAGAGTCAACAAAGCACAAGACGCCATCGCTGTGCTGCGATGGCGTCTTGTGCGGTCAAGTGGCTTGATGGCCCATACGTCAATATTCAGATGGCCTGTTCAATAATGAACCGCGGACGATGTTTAGCTTCGATGTAAATCTTGGCGATATATTCGCCAATCACACCCAAGGAAATAAGAATCAAGCCGCCAATTAGCCACAATGAACACATGAGCGAACCCCAACCCGCCACAGCATGGCCATTGCCGACCGACACCAACGTGTAAATCAGCATGGCGATGCTAACAATGATCGATACGATGCCCAGGCCCGTGATGATTGACAACGGCCTGACCGAAAACGATGTGATGCCCTCGACGGCGAACGACACCATCTTGTGCAACGGATACTTCGATTCACCGGCTTGGCGCTCGCCACGCTTGTAATACACTTTGCTCGAAGGCAGACCGATGCTCGGCACGATGCCACGCAGGAACAGGTTCTCTTCCTGGTATTGCATCAACGCGGCCAAGGCTTTGCGGCTCAACAAGCGATAATCAGCATGGTTCGGGATGGTCTCGGTGCCCAACGCGTTCATGACCTTGTAGAACATGACAGCCGTGCCGCGCTTGAACGCCGTATCGGTATCGCGGTTGTCGCGCACGCCATAGACGATCTCAGCGCCTGAGCGGTAGTCGTTGACCATTGTCGTGATGGCGTTCGGGTCGTCTTGCAAATCAGCGTCCAGCGAGATGATCGCGTCGACGCCTGTGTCGTACGCATAGGTCATGCCGGCCAGCAGCGCGTTCTGGTGGCCCTTGTTATGCGCGAGCTTGACGCCATGGAACATCGTGCCGTCTTGCTCATGCAATTCCTCAATGATGCGCCAGGTGGAATCTTTTGAACCGTCATCCACAAACAGGATGCCGCTATTGGCGGCCACATCGCCGTTGTCGACCAGTGTGGCGACTTGTTCGTGCAGGATGCCGGCGCTGCTGTGCAGCACTTCCTCCTCGTTGTAGCAAGGCACGACCACCAGCAGATACGGTGGCTTCCTGAGCTCGGCTGACGCGCTTGATGCGGATGGTGCCGGGGTAGTGCTCATGGTGTGTGCCTCCACTGGAAATCCTTGATATGCAAACCGGCCGTTATGACCGTTGCGGAGTGTATGGGTTATGGTTGCCATCGTAGCCAAGCAAGCCGAACAATCAGACCGCTTGGCTCGCGGCGTTACTGTTGGTCGCCGCCTATGACAGTCGGCAGCTCCTGTGCGGGCCTGCCGTCGGACATTGGCTCCTCATGCAGTTCGTGTGCCGGGGTGTTCTTGTGTGGCATCGTCGCGCGGCCTTTGGCGCGCATCGGGTAGAACCATCCGTTGATGCCTGGAATGTGATAGAGCAGCCATGCACCCGGCAAATCGATGGCCAGATGCAACGCGAACGCGATGATGACAAACGGGAATCCTGCAATGCGCGCGTTGATGGCCGTGAATATCTGCGTCCATGGCAACACGTCGTCTTCAACCAGATGCACACACAGTATGGCCAACGAAGCTTGGCCGGCTTTGGTCAGCCACGTGCCAAGCCAGGATTTGAGCCAGCTGGCGTGGTCGATGGCTTGCGAAATGCCCACGACGCAGACGGTGCCCGCGATGGCGCCGACGGCGGCCAACACGGGATACATGCCGTAATTGTTCATGGCCATTGAGAACCCTGTGAACCAATGGATCGCTGCAATCCAGAACAACGCCGCCACAATCCACAGCCATGGGCTGCGTTTGAGCGCGCCCAGCACGTCATGCTGCTTGGCTTGGTAGCCGATATATAGGAATACTGTGGCGCACAGGCCCGGCTGGATGCTCCAAGGCAATGTGACAAATTTGGAGCTTTCCCACCCTACGACAAAAGCCAGCACCACCCACATGCCCGTGTAAGGCAGTCTTGCGAACGCATGGATCAGCAACCGCGCCCAGAACATGGCCAGCAGGAACCAGATGGCACCGATGCGTCCTTGCACCACCCACAACGTGTTGCCCGACACGTCACCGCTGCCATACGTGGCTGCGTACAACCAGAATTCAAACACTTCACGTATGCCGGTATGCCTGAGCGCGGCCAGCGCCGTGGCGCCACCCACGACGAGCACGGCTGCCAGAATGTAGGTGAAAACTAGCTGCTTGCTTTCCTTGAGCCATTGGAACTTGCGCTCGGGATGGATGAAGTAGCCAGCCAAGAGGAAGAACAGTGGCATGTGGAATGAGAAACAAATGGCCACCATCTCTTTGGCGATGTTCGAATTGAACAACACCATCGTCTCGATGGCGGCATGGCCCAATACCACGCAGAGTATGCCGATGCCTTTGGCAATATCGAAATAACGGATGCGTTGCTTCATGGTCGATACGGTTCCTCTCCCACGCCATCGTCAGGCAGGACTGGCGACCTGCCGAGGTCAAGACTGTATCAGTGTACGCCCAAGGCATCATGCCCGGCAGCGAGGCGCAGCCATGACGTTCGGGGATGTGATGAGGGTTGGCAGAAATAAAAATAGCCAACAAACTGGTGCTCGCGCCAAGCCGGCCTGTATACCTTCAAGAGCACGGCGAATGACAGCAGCGCTGTGCGGGCGGCGTAATCGCGGATCCGGCACGCTCTGCACGTCTGACTATGATGGCGCACAGACACGAATAGGCTTTAACCATACGTCTGATGAGGAACCAAATCATGACTTCAATGAAGTTCGCCAATGTGCTGCTGGAAACCAATCCGAGGTCAGTCAGCTATCCATCGCTCTATGTGAAGGCCAACCAGCCTGTCACACCGGCCAAGGAAGACGGTGTGTGGGTGTTGTTCGACAAGGGCTTGTATGACTTCACGACCTATTTCAATAGCCTGTCGGTCATGAAGCTGCGCCAGTACACCACGGCCACTGCGTTCTCGTTGCATCTGGAACTCAGGGGAGCCGCTTGCACCGTGCGTCAGACGATGGGCGACACGTTTGCCGCGCACTCGATTCCCGTGCCGGGCACCGAGCATGCCGTGAAAGCCTCGCAAGAGTGGCAAACACTCGACCTGCCGTTGCAAATCAACGATGAGATGGTGATTGTCGGTTTTGAAATCGCAACCGAAGGCCAAGTGGAGCTGCGCAACAGCTACTACGAGCTTGAACTGTCTGATGAGCCGACCGATGTGGAACTCGTATTGTCGACAACGACGTTCAAGAAGGAAAGCTTCATCGAGAACAACATCAACCTTGTGCGCACGCATATTGTTGAGTCCAATGATGACATCGCCAAGCATTTCCATATGTATGTTATGGACAACGGCCGCACACTCGACGTGCAGACATTGAGTAGCGAGCGCATCACTGTGGTGCCGAACGACAATGTTGGCGGCGCTGGCGGCTTCACGCGCGGCATGATCACGGCCATGGAGCAGAAGCCCAAGGCCACGCACATCCTGCTGATGGATGATGACGTTGCCGTCTCTCCCGAAAGCATCAAGCGCACCTACAACCTGCTGCGCATCCTGAGCCCTGAACACCGTTCGGCCATGATCTCGGGCGCCATGCTGAACTATGAGATCGGCGAGGACCAGTGGGAAGACACGGGCTTCATGACGAAGGAAGGCACGTTCGCCCCATGCAAGCCGGGCTTGCGCCTGACGCAGTTCGAAGACATCGTGTTCAACGAACTGTTCCGCGTGCCGAGCTTCATGCAGGACCAGCGCTACGCCGCGTGGTGGTATTGCTGCATTCCGATTTCTGTGATTGAGAAGAACGGCCTGCCGTTGCCGTTCTTTGTGCGTTGCGATGACGCCGAATACGGTTGGCGTTGCAACACCGAATTCATCACGATGAACAGCCTGTGCGTGTGGCACATGAGCTTCCATGAGCGATATAACGCGGCCGTGGAGCGCTACCAGACCACGCGCAACACGATGATCGCCCAGGCGGTGACGGGCTTTGCTCCCGATTCGGACTTCATGGAGGAGCTGCACCGCAACATCCGTCTGGAACTCAAGAAGTTCGGCTATGACAACGCTGAGTTGTGCCTCGACGCATTCGAAGACTTCCTCAAGGGACCGCGCTTCATCGCGCGTCCGGGCCAGGCTGAGGAGAGCTTCATGGCGGCCAACCGCCACAAGGAACAGCTCGTGGGCTTCCAGGAACTGCAGCAGCAGGCCTCCCAGGATCCTGAGTTGGCCGGCTTCGACCTGGAGCAGATCGACCGTCAGCTCATCGATGGCGACAAGCCGCGTTCGATTCCGCAGCGTTTGTCTGATTATGTGACCGACAACGGTCAGCGCGTGATCAAGACGCGTGGCGCCGGCTATGCGGTGATTCCACTGCTCGGCTGGGTGTATCCGGCAGGCGTGATCCGCGGCAAGAACAAGCTTGTGGTCATTGATTGGTACAACCGCAAGGGAGCCATCCGCACGAAGGACGCCGCCCGCTATGCGCAAATCAAACAGCGTTACCAGCGTGACCTGAAGTACTACAAGCAGAACATTGACCGTTTGCGTGCCGAGTACCGCGCCGCTCGCCCCGAGCTGACAAGCGTGGAGTACTGGAAGCACTATTTGAAGATGGACTGAAAGCGGTTTGCTAACGCGGCTGTTGGGCTTGTCTACCAGTAAGGCGCAGTGATGTCGAATATGGGCGTGGAACCTATGTGCGGCGCACTGTGCCGCGAGGTGGACAAGCCTTTTGTGTTGCGCCACCCGTTGCTGTGGCTGTTGTTTAGCGTGATGGTGGGCGCTGGCGCAACCTTCGCGTTGCTCTCGCCGTTCCATTCGCGTGCGGGTATTGCTGCAGGCATCATTGAAGCGTTTCGCGAAGCGAGCGGTGATGTGCGCAAAGCGGGACCGGTGGCGATCACGATATTGGGGTTGGCCTTGATGGTTGGCGCGGCATGGTCGGCGTTGGCGTGGTTGCATGCGTCGGTCCGGTTGCGCGTGCTTGCGTGCATCGCCGGCGTCCCGATTGCCTGGTCGTTGATGGCTGCCGGATCGGGTGTGCCGGAACATGGTCAAGAGTTCGCTACGGGGCGGCCGTTGCACTGGGCTTCGTACTTGGTATACAACGGCGTGCGATGGGCGAGTTTGTCAGTATTGGCATCATGTTTGGTGGTATGCCTGTTTCGCTGTGTGATTTGGCACATTGCGCGCGCTGAGCATGAGGGGGAACTGGCGTTGACTCGCGATGATGCTGTGCGTGCCAAGGATGTCGCGTCTAATCAACCGTGCACAGACCAGTTGACCCGCTATTGGCATGCGGTTACGCAAGCATGGTGGCGTGTGTTCTCGTTCGCGCAATCATGGTTCATCACCATGCAGTTTGGCATTGTCATGCTGGTGGCGCTGATCATTGTGGTGTGCTGGTTGCCATGGATTATCTGGATGGGACCGGCTAATATTGGCCCCGATACGGTGGCCCAACTGGTCTGGTACCGCACGGGACACGCGTGGGATCCTTCATCGAGGCAAGACTTGCCCGCACAATTCGCGTTGAGTGACCACCATCCTTGGTTGACGACGTTGATTTATGGTTGGTTCGACCAGTGGGGCGTCTCGCTCGGCAACGAGGCGTTGGGCTTATGGATTCTGGCTGTTGTGCATGTGGCGCTAATTGCCGTCGCGTTCGCTATACTAATCACATATTTGTGCGGCAGTGTCGGATTATCGTGGAAATTTGGCGTGTTCGCCACATTGTTTGCAGCATTCGTGCCAATCTATGGCCGCCAAGCGATGAGCATTGTCAAGGATTTGACGTTCTTGCCGTTCTTTATGGTCTGGATCGTGCTATTCATCGAGTACATCCGCCGCGTGTTGGCACAGCGCAAGATTGGCGTGTGGTTGTGCATCGGGCTTGTGGCGTTGGCTGTGCTGTGCGGGTTGATGAAGAAAACGGGCGTGTATGTGCTTCTGGCGTCGCTACTTGTATTGCTCGTGGTTCTGCGCGCTCGAATCATCACTGGCCTGATGATGGTCGTGATTGTTGCCGTCTCCATGGCCATTCCGAAAGTGGCGTACCCGACCTTGCATATTTATCCGGGCGGTCCACAAGAAAGGATTGCCGTGCCGTTGCAGCAGTCGGCTGGCATCCTGCTACGCCATGGCGACACGATCGATGCTCAAGATAAAGCCGTGTTGGAAACCATTTTCGGCGCCTGTACGGTTGATCAACTCAAAGAACGGTTCACGACCGAAACCGCCGATGGCGCCAAGGATTGCTATAACCGTGATGCGACGAGTGAGCAATACCGGGACTTCATGCTGACATGGGCCAAACTGGCTGCGCAGCATCCGGCTACGGCGTTTGAAGCCACACCGTCATTGTTCCAAGCCTTCTTGATGTCGCCGTATTACGATGAGGGGTTCTCGGTGCGTTGGGGTTGGGAAGACCAAGGCGGCACGATGATCCTGCCGCAGTATCGGGACCATGAAGCGTCCCCAGGCCAGTTGCGTGCGCGCCAGCTCTATATGATTGACGCGGGACTGCCCGTTGTGGGTGTGCTGATGACCGAAGGGTTGTACTCGCTATGGTTGCCCGTGTTGGCATTGGTGTTGTGCTTGGCATTGCGCAGATACCGCAACCTGCTGTACCTGGCGCCGTTCCTGATTATGATGGGCACGATGCTGCTCAGCCCTATGCACCAGTTCCGCTATACTTGGCCGATGGCATTTTGCGCCGTACTGGTCATGGCGATTGCGTTCATCAAGGCTCAGACTGCGGCAACGTTGGCGTTGGACACCATGGACGATACTTCTGCATCTGCGCAGAATGGGACCCTGGGAGCTGAAGGTGCCCATACGAGTACAATGATTGGCTCGATGGAGCACAACGCCCGAAACAACAATCAGGACGAGAGGTAGGAGAGGCGTCATGGCCACGTTGTCGTCCAAACTGCAAACCCGTTACGGCTACGGCATGACCGTGCTGCGCGGTTTGGTGAAGACCGATTTCAAATTGCGCTATCAGGGCTCGTTCTTGGGCATGGCATGGTCCGTGTTGAAGCCGCTGATGTTGTTCGCCGTCATGTATGTGGTGTTCGGCAAGTTCCTGCGCATGTCTGATGGCACCCCCACATATCCTGTGGTGTTGCTGATGGGTATCACCTCATGGCAGATGGTCACGGAAACTGTGAACATCGGTTTGCGCGCCATTGTTGACCGTGGCGACTTGTTGCGTAAAGTGCATTTTCCGAACTATATCGTCGTTGTTTCAGCGTCGATCGGCTCGATGATCAGTTTCGGCATCAACTTCGTCGTTGTGTTGATTTTCGCATTCTTCAGCCATGTGCATTTTACTTGGGAAGTGCTGTGGGTACCGCTGAACGTGTTGCAACTCTACATTCTGGCGTTGGCGTTAGCGCTGTTGTTCAGCACGATGTATGTTTACTTCCGTGACATCGCGCATATCTGGGAAGTGTTGCAGCAGATCATTTTCTACGGCATGCCAATCATTTACCCGTTGAGCTACGTCATTGACCGTGGCGGCATTTACGCGCAGCTGGCCAAACTCGAGTTGCTCAACCCGATCGCCCAAGCCATCCAGGACATCCGGCACAACCTGTTGGCACCCCAAACGCAGCCGACGATCTGGAATACCTACCATGCCTGGTGGGTCAAGGCGATTCCGTTGACGTTGACCGTCGTGTTGATTTGCCTAGGCGTGTTCGTGTTCCGTAAGAACAGCCGTAAGTTTGCGGAGGTGATGTGATGAGCAGCGAGGCGATGGTAAGCGAAGCCACGACGGCAAACGACGTGGTCAGCATAAATAATTATATGAAGCGCCCCGTTGTGCTGGACGTGGACCACGTGGAGAAGTTCTTCAAACTGCCCACCGAGCAGGCCACGGGCCTCAAGCAAGCGTTCATCAACTGGACGAAAGGTATCAAAGGATACCGTGAGCAGACCGTGCTCAAAGACGTGTCGTTCCAGGTGCACCAAGGTGAGTTTTTCGGCATTGTGGGACGTAACGGCGGCGGCAAGTCGACGCTGCTGAAAATCATCTCGCAGATTTACTATCCAAACTCGGGATCGGTGACAGTCTCGGGCAAGCTCGTGCCGTTCATTGAGCTTGGCGTGGGATTCAACCCTGAACTGACAGGCCGAGAGAACGTGTATTTGAACGGCGCGCTGCTCGGATTCACAAGCGAGGAAGTCGACGCGATGTATGACGACATCGTCGAGTTCGCCGAGTTGGAAGACTTCATGGACCAAAAGCTCAAGAACTATTCGAGCGGCATGCAGGTGCGTCTCGCGTTCTCGGTGGCGATCAAAGCCCAAGGTGACATTCTTGTGCTCGACGAGGTGCTGGCTGTGGGTGACGAGGCGTTCCAACGCAAGTGTGACGACTTCTTCACGAACATCCGCAAGGATCCCGCGAAGACCGTGATCCTCGTAACACACGACATGGGCGCAGTCAAGCGGTATTGCACGCGTGCCGTGTTCATCCAGGAAGGTGAGGTGGCCTCGATTGGCGACCCGATGATGGTGGCCGAACAGTATTCGTTGGCCAATCTTGAGGCAATGCGCAAGGAAGAATCGGCGCGCAACCATGAACTTGCTGCAAACCCTGAAGTGTTCCCGAACGGGCTGAACAAGCGTTGCCCGATCCTGCGTACTTATGGCGTTTCGCCGCTCATGATGAAGAGCTCCGACACGTTCCGTTTCGCTGTGGAATACCAGTTCGACGAGCCCGGCGACTTCTATCTGGCCATCGCCATGCACGACATCCGTCGTGGCGGTATTACCTATGATTCGGGTCCGCGTAAATTCAAGATGACCGAGCACGGGCATCACACCGTGTATTTCGAGATTCCGTTGGCGTTGTTCAACAACGGCGAGTTCCGCCTGATCACCTCGCTGCGCACGCCGACGCCAGGAAACCCGAACATGACCGATGCCGTCGGCGTGGCATTGGACGACAACGCTTGCACGTTCTCAATCCGTGACAAGGCCAACCCGAACAGCTACGCATTGCTCAGCGACCGTGCGCTCGAGTTCACCGAAATCACGTGTGAACAAGCTGAGTCCGGTGCGGCCCAGCAACGAGAGGCATTCCAAAACGCAGTCGAAGAGGCGCAAGCATAGATTGATGTCTGGCTGGCGTGCCTGATAACGTGCACGCTTGTACATGGAAATCCCGCATCCATTACTGATGGATACGGGATTTTCTGTTGCGTAGACGACGTGTGCTTAGAGCAGATTATCGAAGCGATGCACGAAAGCCGCCATGTCTTGGCGTTGGATGGTCTGGTTGCCACGGAATGTGCGTGTGCCATCTTTCTCAAGCCATCCGAAGGCGATGCCTTGTGCGCGCAGCCAGAGGATATCCTCCGCATGTGGTGTTGGGTACCGTTGCCCAACACCCCCTATTGCACTGAATATCGCAGCAATTGCAGTAGATAGGGGAGAAGCGTTTCATCGCACTGGAGTTTTGATGAGACGTGCGGCTATTGTGCCCGCAGTTCATGGCGGTGGCGCATGAGATGCACCAATCCGAGTGAGAGCAGCAACGAGACTATGGCAATGCCAAGATCGATCAGCAACGTGTGCACGAAGCCATGCGCATACGCATCGGCTTTGGATGCGCCTTGGCTCATCAAATGTGCGGAATCGGACGACATGAGACCGACGAACAATGCCGAAGCGATCGACGTGACGACTTGGGCCAACGTGGAATGGATTGAGGAAGCACTCGAGCTCATCGTTTCGGGTACGAGCTCCAAATCGCGTGATTTCATGGGCGCATAGACGAATCCCACACCGAAATAGGTCACGGCACAGCAGACAATAAACACGATGACGCTACGAGTTGAGGCCGCGAACGCCATGCCTGTCAAACCGATGACGACGCAGCCCACGCCACAAGGCACCAAGGGCCAGATGCCGCGTTTGTCTTCAATGCGACCGCCAATATACGTGGAGAGCGCATAGAGCAAAATCGGTGTGACGAGCCAGCATCCGGCAATAAACGGTGTAAACCCTGCCGTACCTTCCAAATACAGTGGCGCCAGCAGGCTCATGTAGAGCGAGCTCATGAAGCACAGCATGGCCACGGCCTCGCCCCAATCGAATTCCAGATACTTGAATGGCTTCAAGTCAAGCAGCGGATGGGCGATACGTCCTTGCCGATAAATGAAATAGGCTAGGACGGCGGTACCTATAATCATGCCAATCAGGCCGTGCATCAGGTTTTTGGTCACATCGTTGAGGCCATACATGAAGGCGAAGAAGCCGATGAAGCTGACAATGACGCTGATCGCATCCACAGGCCGGTTCGCACGGGGTTCAACATCAAACAATGTGAATGGCCCAGCAATAATCAGGGAAATAGATAAAATCAACGGCACAATGAACATCCAACGCAAGCCGAGATAGGTCAACAGCACGCCGGAAATCACGGGAGAAAACGCGAGGCCGACGCCAATGACGGCACTGTTGAGCGAAATCAGCGTGGCTTTTTTGCCGGAAGGCGCCACAATCAATAACGCTGCGGAAATGACGGGGAAGAACAGGCCCGATGTGACGGCTTGCAGGAAGCGTGCGGCGAGCAATGACCAGAAATCCCAAGACACCAGGCCTAGCAATGAGCCGGCGGCTGAGAAGATGAGTCCGGCCATGATGATGCGGTGCAGACCGAAGTGGGCCAGCAGCGCGGCGGCGGCCATGATGACGGTGCCGGCGATGATTGAGAACCCGAGGACGGTCCAGTTGGCCATTGCAAGTTCCACGTGAAACTTTGTGGCCGTGGCATCAAGCGCGACGTTCATCATTGATTGGTCGATTGAAGCCAGCACATTGCTGGCCAGCAGCACAATAATCAGAGCCGTCGTGGAACGATGCGACTGCTGGAGCGGTGAACGTTGCGTGGTGGCCATGAATATAAGAACCTCCTACCATGCCGGATATATGGCTCAACGATGAGGCATGAAAGTGCATATGTGCTGGCTTCATCGTATCGCCAGTGCGGCGCGGCAGGAGGATGATAACGCGGTGGGCTGTATGGGGTGGCCCACCGCGGAGTGGATGGTATTCGAGCTCTTATCAAGCTCTTATTGGGCTCTCACTGCGTGAGGCGGGTGTCGAGGTGGTGCATGAACGCGGCCATGTCCTGTCGGTAGACGGGTGTCATGCCCCCGAAACGGCGTGTGCCGTCAGCGTTCGCATAGCCTATGGAAATGCCCGCGCCGCCAAGCCAGCCGATTTCCGCGGCGTGGGGCGTCTCGTCGGTCACGTCCGAGAACGACTTGGGGGCCACTCCGGAAGACTTACCGGCCTTGTCAGCCATGCGTTTGAGGAACGCGGCCATGTCTTGGCGTTTGACCGTGTCCATCGGACGGAACGTGGCCGAACCGTCCGACGCTTTCCATCCTTCGGAAATGCCGGCGTGGGCCAGCCACAGGATGTCCTCGGCGTGGGGCGTGTTGCGTGTCACATCCTTGAACCGGTTCCAGTCGGTCGCGGACGGCGTCCAAGTGGCGGCGTCGCCGATCTTGTCCTTAACGGCCAGACGGCGTAGGAACGCGGCCATGTCCTGGCGGTAGACGCGGGTCAAGCCTTCATAGCGATAGGTGCCGTCGCCGTTGTCGTAACCGTCGGCCAGATACGAGGCGGCCATCCATTGCACATGCTCGGCATGCGAGGTGCCGCCCTTGCCGTCGGCTCCCGGCAGGCGCACGTCGGAGAACATGATCGTGTCCCAATGCGCATACAACGTCATGTTGCCCGTGACACCCTTGCTCAGTTCGGCCTTCGAACCGCCTGTCTTGGCCGTGTACCAGCCCGAGAACTGGTGACCTATTGGACGGCTCATCGTATTGGCCGCCGGAGCCGTCACGCTCTTGCCGTAATCCACGCTCTTGGATATGGTATCGGCCTTGTTCGGCAGGAACTTGCCGCCATTTGCGTTGAACGTGACGGTATACGTGTTGATCTTCCACTGGGCATAGAGCGTGCGGTTGGCGGTGATGGCGGTGTTGAAGTCGAACTTGGTGCCGCCGCTGGCCGCGGTGTACCAGCCTTGGAATGTGTAGCCGGTGCGTGTGGGGTTGGCGGGCGCGCTGGCTTTGTTGCCGTGGGTGACGGTTTGTGAGGCCACTGCGCTGCCGCCATTTGCGTTGAACGTGACGGTATACGTGTTGATCTTCCACTGGGCATACAGCGTCACATTCTGTGCAGGCAGTGTGTATCTGGCTCCTGCCTGATATGTGGTTCCGGTGCCATCAGCCTTGGTGTTCCAACTGGTGAACGTGTAGCCGGTGCGTGCGAAACCGCTTGTGGGCAGCGTCACCACATCGTCTTGTGCTCCAGTGATGGCATTGGTGGCGCCGCTAGTGGAGCCATTGCCGGCGAACGACACAGTAGTGGTAGCCACGGTAAGCTGCTTCGAATACGTGCGATTATGCTGCGTCACGCTAATCGTTGTGGTTCCGGCCGAACGGGCTGCCACGTTGCCATTGGCGTCAACTGTGGCCACAGCGGTATTGGATGACTTCCAATCACCACGCAATTCATAGCGGCCGTTCATATATGCCAATTTGGCTTTGGCCTGTGCGGTCCGGTTCGGTGCCATGCGGTCAGGCAGCACAAGGTTCACGCCTTGATCGAGCCTGGCCTCGCTGACGCGGATAGAAAATTCATAAGTCCCTTTGAGATTCAGCGGCGTGGTCGTGCCGGACAGCGACTGCGAGCTTTCACCAGCCCAAGATGTGCCGTAGGCATTCTCGCTAGCGCCAGCGAAACCATAATATTGGTTTTCCGGCGTGATCAGATTGACATAATGACCGGTTTGGCCATGGGGTTGCCCGTTGATTTCCTTGATATAGTCGGCTTTCTCGCCGCCAGCCCAGCCTCGGTCAATAGTGTCGGCGATGTCGCTGAATCCTGCGGCAATGATTTCTCCGTTGGCGTGGGCACCGTTGTAGGTGGCCGTGAAACAGCTATCATCGTTGGGGCGTGTATGCACAAGCCCGGCATAATCGTAGATTTCAATGGCGCGTTGCAATGCGATGCGTTCCAAAGTCTGTGACCATTGCGGGTTCAGATAGGTCGCTTCGCTGATGCCCGCGGCCTTGAGATATTCGCGCACTGTTTTGTAGCTGCCGTTGTATGGCAGTTTGATCGCCGTGTCGTTCAATGCGTCCTGGCGCCATTTCTTCACAGTGTTCAATGCGCTGGCATACACGGCTTGCTGGTCCACTGTTTCGGTCGTGAAGACGGTAACGCCGGAGATGCCAAGCGAAACGTCAGTGGTCAGGCCTTTGCTGTTGGGTTCCTCCAAGCCGAAATTCCGCGCCATGCCATCGCGTAGTGATGTGGAACCGTTGGTGTAGTCCACAATGGTGCCGTTGCCGTCGATATAGAACACGGCGGGCAGGTTGATGGAAGTAGTTGTTGGGGCAACACCATCGATGAGCTTCCATAGTGTCCAATTGGATTCACCGGCTTCCACATGCACGCGGGCCGAAGCGCTCGGCGCATACTGCGAGACAAACTCTGCAACACTGGCAGCTTGAAAATTCATAACAAAGAACTGCGCATGCTCAAACCCGGCCACATTGGTCAGCGCTGCTGCTTCAGCCACGGCGCTTTGCGTATGAGGACATGAATATGAACCCCCAATAATCACGCGCGGCGAGCCCGCGTAATCATTGAGTCTGACGACATTACCCGTAGTGTCGGTGAAACTGATGTTTTGTGATTGGATTGAAGCGCGTGCGGCAAGCATGCGGCGGTTCGACCGCCGCGATTGCGTATCGCCGCTGACTTCTCGCTGTATGGTCTCGCCCGTGTCCGTAATGGATGAGGACGGTAGGCCTTGGGTCAATTCCGCGGCAACGTTTGGTTCTATCAACTCAGTAGCTTGGGCAACTGGTATTCCTATGCACAATAATGCAATCGATATCAGCGCGGCAATCATGGAATTCAATCGTTTCATGGATTACTCACCTTCTCTCGTAATCTCTGTTTTTCGTAAGCGTCGCCGTTCGTGCAGCCCTGCACCATCTGCAATCATCGAGAGCGACAATAAAGTTTGCTTACAGCAAAAATTATAGAGGTTCAGTCCCGTGCGCAACACCCGTTGGGTGCAGTTTCTTGATTGGCCCGTTTCGCTCTGGCACAATCAAGATTCTGCTGGGTTGGAAGATTATTATTTCTGCCAACGAGAAAAGCCCGTTGCAACCCCGGTGTCGTACTCTAGAAGCAATCAGGAAGAACGTTTGGGCAGAATGCTCAAGATTTACGAATTTTACCCAGTACAATGTGAGCAGATAGCGGATGCGATGGAAGGAACAAGCCGAGATGGATATACGTACTGACCTGGGCAACCACATGCCTGCAACGAGGCGGGCATTGTACGGTCAGACGGCTGATCTGCGCAACCGGTTGCAACAACTTGGCGACCACGACAATCAGATGCTCGATGAATTGCATAAGCTGAGGCGCATGGTCGAAAACCTTGAGCGTTCGCAACGTGAACGCAAAGCCTACTACTTGATTGCTGAGGCCGGTTTCCCAAACTATGGTGACGAGCTGATCGCCCGTGAATGGTTGCGCTATCTAGCGTGGCTGCATCCGGAAACGCCAGTCATCATGGACTGCATGCATGCCGGTTCAGCGGCCGCATTGCTCTATGGTCAGCATCCGCAATTGACGGTTGTGGATACCGTGGCGCGATTAAGTGTTGAGAATGTGCATGTAGACAAATCCGACAACTTGTCTGCCGAACCCGTGCAACCCATAGCAGATCATATTCTTAGGGCATTGGATGATGACGGGATGGCCGCACAAGTGGCCGCTGGTATTCGGCTGATACAACGCAGCATGCGTGGCATGCATGTGTTGGGCGGCGGATACCTCAATAGCATGTGGCCCGCGAATTTGGCGAGGCTCGCAGCGCCCTTATGGGCGGCGAGCCATGGGCTGCCGGCCATGGTGACAGGCACAGGCATTTTGCCATTGGAAGACAAAGACCTCGATTTCGTGCGACAGGTGGTTGATGCGGTACAGCTGTTCAGCTGCCGTGACGCGCTGAGTGCGCAAGCGTTGGGCACAGACGCGGACAACGTGCGCGTTGCTCCCGATGACTGTTTCGTCAACGGTTTGGAAGGTGTCTACCATCGTGACCCCGCGAGTCTGCCGGACGTGATGGTGTGCGTACAAAACGATTTGGTCGACGGCAAGCAGTCCGTTGTTGACACGATGGTGCGCACGCTGCAGGCATGGGGTGTGGAACCTGGCGCTCGCGTCGGCGTAGTCGAATGCATTCCTTATGAGGTGGGTGACGTGCTGGCCGCTGTTGCGCAGGCCGGCTGGACGCCGGTGCTGTTCCCGATGCAACTGCTGCTTGAAGACGGATTCCCTGCCCGTGAAGGCCAGCGCTGGCTTTCCACGCGCTACCATCCGCATCTGTTGGCTGCTGCCGTAGGGGCCAGTGGCTCCTACATGGTCGTCAAACCCGGATATTACGACGTCAAGCATGATGCTGTGCTGCGTATGGGGTCGCATTGGACGCCAATCGCCATTGGTGCCGACGTGATTCCTGAACCCGGACAAGGCTTTGCGGATGTGTCCAAACGCTTCGTATATCGCGATCAGATCCGTGCTGATGCCGCTGTGTTATACGGTCGTTGATTCGCGGAGAATATCTTTATGCGAGAGGCGCTCCCGACCTCACGCCGAGCCAGGAGCAAATGCGTCGATTCGCGGATGTCAACGAGAATACGCCGCACGCGCGTCGAATCTGGTGGCTGGCCGCTACTGGCATCATCGGCGGTGAAACTGTTCGATGCCGCCGCATTATTGTGCCAGTAGGCGCAGTAATGAGTAAATCCACGCTGCGCAAGATGCTCACGATGTGGATGCTATGCGAGAAGTGTATTACTTTTTCAGGTGAATGCTTGAGAAGATGGCACAATGGGTAGCTTACGGGCTTGGCGGCAAGAGATGGAGTTGAGAAGAATGCGTCATGCACAAGATTCACGCCATTCGCTTAAGTTCAGCACAGTGGTTGGCGCAATAGCGGCGTTGGCGATGACGGCAACGTTTGGAACGCCATTGGCACTGGCTGAGGAATCATCATTATCAAATGAAACCAGCGCGATGGTGACGGCGGATGTACCGCCGAACCCGACGCACATGTGGTCGGGCGCAACCCAAGATGGTGAACCTGCCCCAAGGTTTTACTCGGCGCGAGGATTTACGGACCGGCCCAACTGGGAAGCGGACGCGAACGGCAAACGCGTGGTGCGCCAGGGCAATGGACAGGTGTTCTCGGCGGATGCGATGAAAGTGATTGACGTTTCCGAGCATCAAGAGGCGGTCGACTGGACAAAAGTCGTGCGTTCGGGAGTGGACGGAGCCGTGCTGAGGCTCGGCTACGGCATCGAGAATGATGACGTGAGATTCGCGCAGAATCTGCAGGGCGTGCGCAAAGTGGGGCTGCCGTTCGGCGTGTATTTGTATAGCTACGCGTATGACGCGCAGTTCGCGCGTGAAGAAGCGAACTATGTGGCGGACGTCATGGACCGATACGGCATCCGTGACAACATGCTGCCGATTTTCTACGATCTTGAGGAATGGACGTGGACGGGACACCGGCATCCCACGACCGCGGCACAATACAAGCCGATTGTTGACGCGTTCTTCAACACGCTGGCCAAACGCGGCTACACGCACGTGCAGGTATACAGCTACATGGACTACCTGAACCATGAACTCAACGATCCCAGCATTCGCGCTCGAACGGGATGGGTGGCGCAATACAAGCCGAACTTTGATTATGCGTATCCATCCAGCTATCAGGGCTCGCGCGGCTGGCAGTATACGGACGCAGGTGATGTGTGGGGGATTACCGGAGCGGTGGATGCGAGCGCGTTCGACCGGTACGTGTTCCGCGATGTCAATATGCATAGCACAGCCCACGCCGCCGATATCGATTGGATGCGTGCGAACGGCACGACGACTGGATACGGGGATTTGACATACCGTCCGGCCAGCACGGTGGTGCGCCAGGATATGGCCGCGTTCTTGTACCGTGTGGCCGGGTCGCCGGCGTTCACGCCAACGGCTGCCCAGAAGCAACGATTCAAGGATGTAGGCGCTGGCACGCCGCATGCCAGAGAGATTTGGTGGCTGGCGGCCTCCGGCATTACGACGGGGTTTGATGATGGCAGCTACAGGCCGATGAACCATGTGAACCGTCAGGACATGGCCGCGTTCCTGTATCGCCTAGCTGGTTCGCCTGCGTATACGCCTTCCGCTGCCGAACAAACGCGGTTTGCTGATGTCAACGCCAGCACGCCGCATGCCAAAGAGATTTGGTGGTGTGCGGCCAATGGCATTGCCACTGGTTTTGCTGATGGCACGTATCGGCCAACAAACACGGTGATTCGACAGGATATGGCGGCTTTCCTGCACCGTGCCGCTATATATAATGGGCACGCGTAAATTGTGCGCAACAAGGAACGGAACTCGTTGAACGGAACTTGTTGAGAAGCAGGGAAAAGCCCGGTAGAGCAGAAGGAAGTGTTCATGACAGCGCAATTGCCGCGTCCTCGTCTTGATGATGGCCCACGGTGGTGGAACAATGGCTTGCCGCGATGGTTGATGGTCGCCGCTTTGGCGTTGCAATTCCTGCTCGTCGGTTTTCTGGTGTGGCTGTCTTTTGGCAGCACTGTGGCGTTCAAACGGTTCGATGCCGAACGTTGCCATGGCGCCATGATTTGCCGTGCGGGCTCTGAGGAACGGTTCCACGTGTTCCAAGGAGCTCCATCGTTCACGTTTTATACGATGCTCGTGGTGCTTCTTGGCGTATGCATTGCGGCTGGCACGTTGTTGAAGCGGGTGCCGGGCCGTATTGTTGTGGCGGCATTGCTGGTATACATGACCGTGGCGCAAATCGTGTGGGTCGCTTCATTGAGTTTGTACAACTACGGATACAACGATTCGTTGAGCCTGATGTCGATTGCCAACGGCATCAACGGATTGAACGGCATGCCACTCAACCCTTCGCAAATGGGTTCTTTTGCCGCGGACGCCTGCTCGGGACCGCATCCGATGGACTACTGTGACGTTGGCGTGCCGTCGTCATACCGCTATTTGCATATGTATCCGTTCCAGAGCGGGCCCGCATTATGGTTCGCGTTGGTGTTCCAGATATTTGGCGCCAACAACATTTGGGGTATCCAATTGTGCAACGCGGTGTTTGGCACGCTGATTGCTGGATGCCTGTGGTATTTGGCCAAACGGTTGGGATTAGGCAATTTCGGTACAGCAATCTGCGCGCTGCTGGTTGCGGGATTCCTGCCAATGACGTTCATCAGCGCGTTCGTATACACGAACATGGTCGGTTTCGGATTGGTGCTGGCTGGTATTTGTGTGGTGGTGCGCTCGCTGGACGTTGCACGCGCATGGGTTTCGGCATTGGTGATGTTTGCGGGATTCACGTTGTGCTCACTCGGCATCATGTTCAAATCCACGTATGTGATTGTGGTGTTGGCTGCGATCATTGCCATCGTGTTGGCGGCGCTATGCAACAAACGCTATTGGCAAATCCCATGGGGCGCGGGACTGGGAGCAGTCGGCTACAAGCTGTCTTCATTGCTGCCGTTGGCTTATGTGCAACATGTGAGCGGCCAAACGTATGGCAAAGGCATGCCGATGACGTCCTGGGTGATGCTGGGATTGAGTCAAGACAAGCGGTATCCGGAGCGTGAAGGCTGGTGGACCGGTGCCGCAATCCAAATCTATGACAAAGCGGATGGCGATTACGGGTTGCAGCAACAGCTGATCAAGCAATGGTTGGTGCAGCGCACCCAAGAGCTGCAAGGTAATCCTTCCCAAGCGTGGGATTTCTTCCATACCAAGTTGATCGGGGAATGGTCCGATCCGACATTTGAATCCTTGTATTATTCGGGGCTAGGGGATTCGACTTCACAGTTCACGGGTACGTTGGCCCGATTGGTGGCTATCAGCCCCGACTCGTTGGCATTCCAGTACATGAACGTGTTCCAGAGCATGCTCTATTTGACCGCGTTCATCGGTGTCATCGCAATCATCGTCAAGCTCGTGCGCCAACGGCATGAGGCGTTGGACGCCGCATTCGTGTTTACCGCGACCACATTGAGTGCAGGCTTCATTGGCGGATTCCTGTGCTATCTGCTATGGGAAGCCAAAAGCGTGTATACGCTGCCGTTCTTCTTGCTGTTGATTCCGTTGGCCGCTTATGGCACCGTACAGATTGCGCGAGGATTGGCACTCGCATATCAGACTGTGCGCCAACGGTTTGCCAATGCTAGGACTAGTACTAGCGCCAGTGCCAGCACGGATGCCAGTGCCAGCGCCAACGCGTGATTGGCCGTTATACAGTTAGGCCGGCTGGATTCCTGTTCCAGCCGGCCTAACTGTATTGAGACTGTATTGAGGCTATATTGCGTTGGCGTTGCTTTATTGAGCCGGCTTGGCCGCGCCCGACTCGAAAATGCGCTGCCACACGGCCACACTGGCCATGTCGTAAGCGCGATACTGTTCGGACAGTTGTTCCCAGCGCTTGCGCAATTCATTCGATAGGAACAGTCCGCGCTTGATTTGTTTGCGGTATTCCTTGCTGTCTCGCCGGCACCAGGCGATGCTTGATCCGTCAGGCGAGGTCACCACGGCTGAATTGATGCCGTCGTAGGAGCGCCAGAATGCGTCACGCGCCGGAATCGCGATGTCGGGCTGCGTGTCTACAGTGCCATCGCCGCGTGAAAGCAACGCTTTGGTAATGGCCACGAGACCCGAAATCTTCGTAGCGGAAAAACTTTCAGGTTTGAAATCATCAGAGAATTCGCGACGCGGCTCCGGCAACGCGTCGCGGTCGGTCAGCATGGTCGTGTCGGCAAATCCTTGACGCGCTTCACGCACTTCGGCGAGCTTGCCCGGCATCGAATCGACAATGTATTGCGGGCCACGCATAATGTCACGCAATCCCATATGGCGCAGTTTGAGTGCCGAATAGACGAATTTGAGCCCAACGTTCACATCGCCATAGAACATCTCGTACATGAACCGCAGACTCGGCTTAGGTTCATGCAGCAACGCGCAAATCCAGCGGTTACGTTGGAAGAAATACTCCTCCCACGTACGCGACGGATCTTTGTCATGCCAAGCCTGATGCCATACGGCCACACCAGGCAGGCATACGGTGTGATAGCCGTGTTCAAGAGCGCGCAGGCCGTATTCCGTGTCATCAAACTTGATGAACACAGGCAGGCTCAACCCGATGTCTTTCATGATGGCCGTCGGAATCAGACACATCCACCAACCATTGAAATCCGAATCCACACGACGATGGCGTTCGGGTGAGTCACGCAACGGGAACGCTGCGAAATCATGGTTATACGGCAAACCATCTGAAGGAGCCATCCACACACTGTTACGCGTGAACCGCTCACCTTGCGTGTAGAGCACCGTGCGATTGTCAAGATGCAGCATGCCGCCACCCACAATCGTCGGCTTCTTGCAATAGTCGGCGAATTGCACAGCACGCAAAATCGATTCAGGCTCGCTGATCGCATCATCGTCAAGCAGCAGCGTATACGACGATGTGCCAGCTTTGAGCGTTTCATACATGCCGCGCGAGAAGCCGCCGGACCCACCAAAATTGGCTTGGCGGATATAGGTCAATTGCGGTCCCAGTTCGTCTGCCACCTGGTCGAAGTCGGGTTGGTCTTTGACCAGATCGGTGCCTTGGTCCGTGCAGAAGATTGTGTCGAGACGGGCACGCAATGGTGCTTCAGCGGAAATAGCTTTCAACTGATTCATGCAGTAAGGCGCGCGGTTGAACGTGGTGATCGCGATCGAAAGTGTCGTCGATTCTTGAGCCGTGCGGTCGGCGACGGGCACGCTCCACGCGGCGTCGCTGACGGTCAGGGAGTCGCTCTCGCTGGCCTTGGCGTCGAACCAGAAGTACCCGCCGTCCATGAGACCATGCAAATCAAGGTCGGACGTGACGGTGGTCGGCTCCTCACAGTCCACGGCAATCGTGCCGGCGGGGGAGAACAGGCCGCGCCCTGTGGAGCGGAATAGCGTGATCTGGCCGTGGCCTTGCACGCATGCGACGAAACGGACGGCCGTGATGTTCGTCCAGCGGCGCCAATAACTGGCGGGAAACGCGTTGAAGAACGTGCATAACGAAACATGCTGACCGGGCTGTATGCGCAATCCTGTGCGGCCAAGCGTGCTGAACACGTCATGCTGGGCCGTGTTGGCGTGCGGATTGACGCCCTCACCCACGAGACGCTGGAATGTCGTCTTGTTCATGGCTTTGAAGTTAAGCGCGCGCGTGTCGACGCGAGGGTCGAGCACAGCATCGGTCAGATGCGGGCGAGTCCATTCAATGCAATACAGCGGCATCGTCAAATCCTCGTCGCGCACGGGGTAGACGACGCGGTTGACGACCTGCCAAGTTTCGTCGGGCTTGTTCGATGCCTTGGGTGCCTTGGACGCCTTGGACGCCTTGGCTGCCTTGGCTGCCTTGGAAGCTGCGGATTGGTTGCCGGCAGTAGTGCCGTTCTTCAAAGATTGCTGTGCATGTGGCATGGTTGCAGTATATGCCAAAGCAATCCGATGCTGTTCGCTGGCGCAACTTCCTGACGGTTCCCGGCCTCTTATATCTCCTTACGCCTCCTTACGCCTCCTTACGGTGCGCTGCCCCTTGCAGCTCACTTCTTGCAGCCGAGCACAGCCAACTCGGTGGCATCACCTGGCCAGCCCATTGGCGTCTGATCAATCGTCAGATCCGATGTGGCTTGATCACTGGTAGTCACATCAAAACTGATCGTGGCGGTCTCGCCTGGTTTGATGACCATGGTGGAGCGGTAAATGGGCGAACCATTCATTGTGTCTTGCTTGAACGTGGCTTTTTCAGCCAGTCCAGTAACTGTCAGGTTGCTGATCGAGCCGTCCTTTGGCGCATATAACAGCGTTTTCTCACGGCAATTGCCGCGGTCGTTCGGGTTGACGCCCGTGATGTACCAGGGCAGGTCTTTGGCTTCCTGCGTGGTGATGGTGTTATGCATCGTGTATTGCACATGGTAGGTCTGTGCACCGCTCTTGTTGCAATCCTGTTTGGTGATGGTCGCGTTGCGCTGCAGATACCAGCCCATCTTGGAAGGGTTCTGCTCGGTCAGGTAGATGCCGACTTGCGGTTTGGTGGCATCCTGCGGTGTGGAAGCCGTGAAGCCGGCTTGCGCAATAGTCTGTTCCGTATCCTTGTTGAACGCATACATGGAGAAATGTCGTTGCTGCGCCATGGCGCCCATGATGTCGCCAATCTGCAACAGCTTTTTGACGTTGAGATTATGGAACATGTCGCCAATGGATTGCGTGGCGACCAAACCGAACACGCTATCCATCGCGTCGCCTTCGTTCGGGTAATCCTTGTAAATGGTGTTGAGCAGATATTCCGCTGTATTGTCGCCGTTAAGCACCTGGCCGGTCGGTAACGTGACAGGACCGTTGATGCGCACGAGCTCCTGCACAAACACGGGATCGACAAGAATGACGCCATCCAACGGTTTTTGCATGCCCCAAGCTGTGCGGTCCCATACTTCTTGCATACCTTGCGCCACACGTTCGGTATCGGGGAACACGGCAAGGTCTCGGATGTCAAACGACATGCGCAACGGCCCTTCCTTTTGGAAGATGCGCTGCTCATCCGCCGTGCCCGTGGCCGAACCGCCATTGCCGTTCAGATAATCCGCATTGGAATGGAAATCGCCTATAGCAATATGGCCGTTATCGGTGGTCAGCTCGCCAACGGAACCGATCAGGCCTCCCGAAGAACGCATTTCGGAGGTAGTGGCGGCCATGACGGCATAGGTTTGCGGACCATCGCCATGCCCCAGGAATTCGGGAATCACTTTCACTGTGTTGCTGATCTGGTCCACCTTCGTGGCCATGCCATCCAATTTCTGTTTGCTGTGCTGATAGGCGTCGGACACCATGGAGATGTTGCCCTCAGGCAATGCATCGAATGCTTGGACATGGTGTTGCAAACCAGTGTTCGCAGCGGTCAGCTTGGGCTGCACATCAATGATCGGTTGCAGATTGATCTGGTCGTCACCAGCGCTCAAATCCGATTGCGTCAGCTCATTGAACGCGTCAACGAACTGAGGCAGGTCCTGCTGCATGATGTTGTTGACTTGCACGGCCATGCCGCGCACCGTGGTAATGTCTTGGCCGATCCACGGTAGCGAACTGGCGAACCCCCAATGGCTTTGCTGCACAATGTCGGCAGCGGCTTGGGTTTGCTGCTGGATTTGAGGAATGTTGGCCTGCAAGCTGTCCAAGGCATTGCCATCAGCTATATCGGACAGGTTGCCAATCATTGACATGGCGCGTTCCTCATGCGCCTTGACTTCTTTGGCTTCTGCATAGATTTTGGATGCGAATATGCCGCATACCACGCCGACTGCCACGAGCAGCAGCACAACAATGCCCACAACCCATGGCCAACGGCGCTTCATGACAGTCGGGCTGACATTCCCGTGCCCGTGGCCTTGGCCTTGGCCTTGGTCTCGCCCTCGCCCGTGCCCTTGCGCTTGGCTATGGCCATTGTTCGTATGGGAAGCGGCATGTTTGCTCATGATTGTCCCCTCACTGCTTACTGCTCACTGCTTGCTGCTCACTGCGCATCCGGCAGCTGCAGAAATTGCTGTCCTTCAAGGTAACGGTTGCCAACTGTCATGTCGTATTGCACGAGCGTGTAATCATGCAGCAACTGCTTGGCATGCTCGTCGAGCTGGCTTTCGGGAATCAGATTGCCATCCTTGTCGATCACGGTCACCGTGTCTCCCGGAGCCCACTTGCCGTCGGTCGGAGCGATGCGCACCATGGCCGGAATGGCCTGGTGCAGCTCGGTCAGCAGCGCCAGATACGGCGAGACTTTGGCGTTGAGATGCGTGGCCGTTTGCGCCATGAAATAGTTCGATGTTGAGTACTGTCCCGGATGGTCGACCATTGACTTGTTGGTTTCCCGTGCCTTCGTGTTCGACCAGATGAAGTAGTCGGTCTCGTGCAGCGCCAGATCATTGGCCGGATTCTTCTGTGCCGTGCTGTAAATGCCAGGCAGATGGTCGCCATAGAAAATGACGGTGATCGGCTTGTTGATTGTGTTCAGTTCGTTAAGGAACTGCTCGGTGGCCTTGTCGGTGTAGTTGATGCCCTTCGTATAGACATCAATGGCATGCTTCTCGTCTCCAGACAAGCCTTGGGACGTGTTGGCGGCAACGAACTGGTTCGTGTCGTCCGGGTATTGCGTGGTATACGGCGCATGGTTCTGCATCGTGATCAGTTGCACGAACTGGTTGAGGTCATTCGACTTGACCTCGTCAAGCACGTCCCTGTACGCGGCTTCATCACTGACGACCCAGCTGTTTTCCAAAGTATCTTGATGCGTGACAGGCGGCTGCGTGTCTTGCGTCCTGAAGTATGAGAACTGGAACTTCTTATAGTTCGAATCGCGCATATAGAAGTTCTTCTGGTACGGATGGAACGCGACGGAGCATTTCTCGCTGCCGCAAGCGCGGTTCCACATCTGGTTGAACGTGAAAATCGAGCGCAGCTTCGGCACAAGCTGCTGGTAGGGGGCCAGCATACTTGGGTCGAACACGGCCATGCTTTGGCCTGTCAGCTCTTGATATTCGAGGTTCGCAGTGCCGCCGCCGTAGCCGCTCGACAGCATGATGCCGCTCGTCGTGTCGTTCTTGAGCTGGCGCACAAACGGAATGGGATCCTCGCTCATGGTGATGCCGGGCACGCGCGTGGGATCGGAGAACGATTCCGACAGAATGGCAATGACCGTGTTGTCGGTCAATTGCGTGTTGCGCTGCTCGTTGATCGCATCAGCCTGTTTGCGGTAGGTTGCGGCAAGCTTATTCATTTCCTGCTCGCTGTAGGCGTCCGGTTTTTCCATGGCGCGCATCTTCGTCAGGCTCAAGAATGTGGACACCGTGCCCGAAGCTTGGGCATCTTCGAGCGCATTCCAGAGCTTTGGCGAGTAACCGAATGTCTTCGACGTGAAGCGGTACGAGGCTGATTCAGTGTCCGACAATCCCCAGGCGTAATTCACGAGCAATACCACGCTCAGCACGGCGGCCAAGATGCGGCCCAACGTGCCACAAATATTTTTGGCATTGCGAATCGGATGCATCCAGGAGCAATAAATGAATGCGCGGCGTTTATCAATAAATTGCAACGCAAAGCAAATGATCACATACCACACCACGAACCAGATGGCCGCGTTGACCAGGCTTTTCATGTCGTCTGACACGAACGAAGTGATTTCGCCGCCCTGGCCGCCGGAAATAAACAGCAAATCGGACGGGATGATCGGTTCGTTGCGCAACGCGATCTTGATTTTGTTCGCAATGCCGAACACCGTCATCACAGCGCCAAAAATACCTGTGGCGACCCAGAACCGGTTGATTACACAGATCACGGCCAAATAAATCAACGCGAGCCCAATCATATTGAGCCAGCCCGAGGTGCTTGACAGCCAGATATATTCGGCTTTGAACACCTGATGCAACAAGCTTGGACCGTTAGGATCATAGGTGCTGCCAATAGCCGTACCCCACAGTTGGAACATGTCCATGACGAGCGTCACGACAATGAACACGACGGCATACGCGCCATACGAGAATTTGATGCGTTTGTCCCAGATTTGATAGAACTTCGTCTGCTTGTAACGCACCCACCATTGCGGCGCATGCACTCCGCGATGCTTGTGTGCCGCTTTCGTCGCGCCCTTGGCTGCACTCATGGCCGCAGAATCTTTGGCAGATTCGTTAGCTGTCACGGCAGCGGGTTCGTCGGTCGTTTCCAAGGCGCCCTCACCACCCGTCTCAGCAGTAGTCTCGCCGGCCGTTTCGGCACTAGATTCCCCACCCGTTTCAGCAGCGGGCTGATCAGCCGCTTCGTCGGCTGCATGCTGAACGGTTGCGTCATTGTTCTGTTCGCCAGACTCACCAGTTTGCGCAGTGTCGGCAGTCTCCCCGTCCACCGTTCCAATGGTTTCTGAACTGCTGGCAATGCTGTTCGCATCCGTCTCATTAGCCTGCGCCGTTTCGGACATCTCCTGCTTCACAGCCTGCGCATCATTGCCCAGTGCGCTCTCAGTTGTCCCGCGATTCATTGCGCTCTCAGCCGCTTCCTGATTCGCTGTATTAGCTGTATTCGTTGTATCCGCTGCAGTCTGCGCATCCGGCTGTTGTGCCGACTTGTCAACTGCCGCTTCACGCTCTGCCGGAGCAGCAGTCTGCGGGGACTCGGCCTGTCCCGAACCCGCCTCAGCACCGGCATGACCGGATTCTTGCTCGATCTGTTCGTGCAGATCCTTGGGATCTTCCGTCTGATCAAGATCGGCCATGACGTCCTCTTTCTTGTTGTGCTTTGGTTCCGGTACGGGCTGCCGGCGCGTTTATGCTTGCACAGTAACGATGACACAGAGTACTCAATAAAGCTGCAATCGTTCGCACCGGAGCGAATCATGGTTCAAATGTAATCTAGATGAATGACCGTGCGGCCTTGCAGCTCTCGATACTCTGCCGTTGACCGGTTGACTATTTCATTGAATTGTGTTCATAAAGGAGCGTTCCATGCAGCTCGCCTCGTGGGGGTCCGCCATCGCGCCCACCGTCCTCATTATGGTTGCGCTGTATGTGCCAGGCTCGATTATTGCATGGCTCGCCGGCGCGGGACGGCGCAGGTGTACGGGCATCCTGGCTTGGGCTCCACTGATTTCGCTGATTGTTGCAACGGCATCGGGCTTGTGGTGCGCGCGCCTCGGCATGCGCTGGGGGTGGGCTGTATACGGTTGCACCGCCGCGTTCGCCGCGCTGCTCGTGTTCGTGGTGCAATCATTGATCCACCGTTCGCCCGCATTCGTGCTTTCCGCGGGCCGGCTCCCACGTTCGTGGGCCCCGGTTTTCGGCGTGCTGCTCGCCGCCGTGGCCATTATTGGACGATTGATTTCCGCAGTCCCTTCGCCTGACCAAGTCATGCAAAATTATGACTCTATTTTTCATACGAACGTGGTCGGGCATATCGTGCATTCGGGCCAGGCAGACATGTTGCACGCATTGCCGCCTGTGCGCGATGTCTATCCGATCGCGTTCCAACAGTTTGCGGCACTTGGACAATTGGCCGTGCCATCCACCACATCGCCCGCGGCGATCATGTGTGCATGGATCGTGTTCGCGGCATGCGTGAATCCGATTTCCGTGCTCTATGTGGTACGCACCGTCTGCGGGCGCCACATGCTGACCGACATCATGGCTCCAGCCTTGGCTGCTATGGCTGGCGGCTTCCCGTTTCTGCTGCTCGATTGGGGCACGCTCTATTCGATGTTCGCCGCGCAATGCGTAATGCCCGTGCTATTTGCCGCCACATGGCAATGGGCCATGCACGAGTGGAATCATGGCGGTGGCCGTTGCGCGGCAGGTCTGGGTTGGATCGTGACGGGCATGCTTGCCGTCAGCGTCGCGCATTTCCGCGTGATGATGACGTTCCTGCTGCTGGCGTTGCCACTGCTGATCTGGTGGCTGATCACTGCGGCTCGCGCGCTCAAACGCCGCTACGGCGCGCATGTCATGCATGTGGCCGTGGTTGCGTTCACACTGATTGTGCTGGCCATATTGGCCTGTGGCGCAGTCGTATTCGACCGCATGTATTTGCGCAACAACACGAGGCCGATTCGCGACCATCTCAACGGCGGCCAGGCGCTGCCGACCGACTCGATGTCATCAGCGATTTGGCGCGCATTGTCGGGCACGCCGATTGATTCGCGCGCCGCACGCATGCCTGTGGATTGGATTGTCGTGGCACTGCTGGCCATCGCAGTGTTGTCAATAGTCTTGCTGGCCAAAAAACGAACTGGAACGCGTCGTGATGGCGCCATATTGCTGTGCTCCTATGCGCTGCTGTGCTTTGTGGTCGCGTGCTGCGCGGGCACGCATGCCGACTGGGCCAAAGTCGTGACAGCATTGTGGTACAAGGACCAACGCCGGCCATTTGCCGCCTGGGCCATGATCACGATTCCGATCATATGCTTGGGCTGCTTGACATTATGCCGTTGGTGGCGTAACCGTCTCCACGCCAAGACCGCCAACACAGCCAACACAGCAGATAACGGCGGCACGCATGACTCACGCATGCGCATCGTGATCGGAAACCTGCCACGCACCGTGTTGCTCTCGTTGACATGCCTATGCGTGCTGTTAAGCCCCCAAGCCAACACGATGGCACATGCCGTGGGGCAGACAGCCCAATTCGCAGCCAACGGGGCCAACAATCCGATGCTGTCACAAGACAAATACTTGCTGCTCAAACGACTTGGCGACACCGTGCCTGAAGGCGAACTGATCGTATCCGACCCGTGGAATGGTAGCGGTTTCGCGCTCGCTATCGGCGGTCGAGACCTGTATTACCCGCACTTGTACATGATCTGGGACCATGACCACAGCTATCTGGGCACCCACATGGACAACATCGGCAATGACGACAAGGTGTGCTCGATTCTGAACGACCAAGGCTTGGAATGGTACTTGGATATGGGCGAACCCTATGTCAGCAATGATCCGCAGCATCAGGTGTTCGACGGCATGCAACGCTTTGATGCAGCGTCCAGTCCGCTGCTTGAGCCCATGGATTCGCAAGGGGAAGCCACGCTGTACCACATCGTAGGCTGCAGCGTGCGCTGATGTTGCAAACAGTTGTGCGCTGTTGCACATTGCTGCGCACCGCTGCACTGGCCCAGCACAATGACGGCCTTGACGGGCATAATGAGGCACATGCATTGTGAAGTCACCGCGATTGTCGTGTCCTATAACCGTGAAGAACTGCTGCGAGAATGTTTGACAGGCATTCAGCGGCAAACACGCAAGGCCGACCATGTGATTGTCATAGACAACGCAAGCACCGACCATGCGCTGCGCGTCGCGCGCACTCATCCATTGCATCCCCATGTGGTTGAACTCAACAAGAACTATGGCGGCGCTGGCGGTTTTTGTGCGGGTATCGCGCTCGCGATGCAGCACTATTACCGGCCCGACACTGTGCAATATCTGTGGGTCATGGACGACGACACGATTCCCAAGCGCACGGCGTTGGCGCAACTGCTGGACGCTGTTGACGCGAGCGTTGCTGAGAATGGCGTGTTGCCGACGGTATTGGGGTCAAAAGCTGTGTGGACCGATGGTCGCGAACATCTGATGAACAAGCCGCGGTTGCGTACGTTTGTGCGCAAAGGTCAGCGGTTCCTCCAGGGGTCGCAGGGCGCGTTCCAGGTGCGGTCGTTGTCGTTCGTGTCTTGCCTGATCAATGCGGGTGCCGTGCAAGGATTGCACCGATTGCCGCTAGCCGCATATTTCTTATGGAACGACGATTTTGAATTCACGTCGGCGCTGCTCAAACGCGGTATCGGCTACTACGTGCCCAATAGCGTGGTGGAGCATCGGACCAAAGTGTTTGGCTCCTCAGACGCGGATCCGGGCGCGCGGTTCGTCAACGAAGTGCGCAACAAAATCTGGATGATGCGATTGCGCCGATCCGATTTTTATGCGGAAGAATATGCCGAGTTGCTACTGAAAACTATGCGTCGTTGGGCTTTGACGATTGCGCGCGGCGCGGATCGCGAAGCATTGTTGACGTATTTCCAAGAGGGCTGGAACCAAGGATGGCACACCAATCCCGAATCGAATGAGGCCATTTTTGCCAGCGAACCGCTGGCGGAACGCGCGATCAAAACCGTGGAACGCTAAGTCAGCAGCACGTAACCGGCTGCCATCAAGCAGCCGGTTCGGATGCGGCACCTCTCGCTTGCCTTTTGCTGGCTGCCAGCGGTTAGAGATTGAAGCTTTTCAGATCAGGAATCACAGCTTCGATGTTTTGCGCGTTGATGCGCTGAATGCCTGATGTTTCACTGAAGCGCAGTGCCGGTATTTCTTGCGAGAACGACTGCACAACGCCATCTTCCTGCAATCCGGCCACGGCCTGTTCAGCCACATGCTGGTCTTCGCGCTGTGCGGCGCGTGCGGCACGGTTGGCTGAAGTGCGCTCAGGATTCATTGGCGCAAAACTTGGCACATCCTCCTGCTCGGAAGCGGGCACTACCCACACCACGGGCTTGGATTCCACGGCGCGCGGCTTCGGCGGTGTGGCTGGCTTATCGGTTGGCTCTGCGAGCATCGTGGTGGTCTGCGGGGTACTGGCCGTGATTTGCGAGGATGAGCGGGAATCATCATGAAAATCACCATCCGCAGCGTTGTTGCGCGAACGCACGAGCTGATGATACGCCTTCTGACGCCACGAGGACGGCACCAAGCGGTAACCCGCGCGCACCACCACATTGCGCAGGAATTGCGCGAAACTTGTGAACTTCTCCTTGCGGAACGTGCGCTGCAGCTGCCACTCGTCGCGCAACATCTGACGGCCGCCGCGACGGTCGAACGCGTCGCCGTCAACGCAGTACAGCACGAGCACCTGCGGCAGATTGCGCAGTACACAGCCGTTCGTCATCAAACGGCTCCACAGCAGGTAATCCTCGAACCGGCCCGAATTTTCAGGATACCCACCCACCTGTTGCACGCTTGACTTGCGCAACACGACGCTCGGATGATGCAGCGGCGACTGCATGCGCGCGAAGCGGTCGAGTTCCTCGCCGCACGCGGGCAGTAAACGAACCTGTCCAGAACGCTCGTCATCAGTATTGAGCATCTCGGTTGTGAATTCCTGAATCGAGCTGCCCAACGCGTCAAGACGCGGCTGATCGGGAGCGAACCACGGAATCATGGACGAAAAGCGGTCGGGCAACGAAATGTCATCGGCGTCCGCGCGCGCCACAACGTCATATTTGCAATGCTCAAGGCCGATGTTCAGCGCGTGGGCGAGACCTTCATTGGTCTCAAGCGGCACGACGGTGAGCTCAGGCACCACCTGGCCCGAGAACCACAGCTCGAGCGTGGTGGGCAGCATGTCGAGAAACCGCTGCAACTCAACATCAACGGGACCGTCGCGCACAATCACAATCTGCGTGGGCGGCAGTTCCTGGGCGATCGTGCCTGATTCGACGGCACGCGTGACCTCATGGACGCTGTTGTTGGCATACACCGACATCAGCAGGCTGAACGGCGGCAATGTGCGCACGCTGGGAGGCGCGACGGGCGTTGGCAGCGTGGCGCTGGTGGCGGGTGCTGTGGGGGCTGCTGAGGGGGCTGCTGGACCGCGAGTTTCGAGGGCTGCCGGAGTTGCAGTGTCGCGGGTTGCAGCGGAAGTTGATGGGGCCGCAGGGGCTGCCGGCGGGGTTGCGGGGGAGTCAGGAAGCGCTGTGTTCACGACTCTTTATCCTAGAACATAGTGGGGTTCGATTGCGTGACGCTTGGGCTGCGTGCGAAGTGTGGGGAGGATAGGGGGAGAGGGGTTGGAAAAAGCGGGCTATATTACGGGCTACACTGAAGGACGATTGATACCGTGATGTTCGGCGCGGGACAGCATGTGGCGATGATCTGCCAGCATGCCCGAGTCCCGCATCAGAAAGGAAACCAGCATGGCGCAGGAGACGCAGTACCCTGATCTGGTGATCGTGGGCGCCGGTCTGTTCGGACTGACCATCGCACAGCAGGCCGTGGAAAAGTACGGCGCGAACGTGCAGATTATTGACATCCGTGACCATATCGGAGGCAACGCCTACTCCTACATGGATGAGGAAACGGGTGCGGAAATCCACAAGTACGGCGCGCACCTGTTCCACACGTCGAACCAGCGCGTGTGGGATTACGTGAACCGGTTCACTGAGTTCACCGATTACGTGCACCGCGTCTATGCCACGCACAATGGCGAGGTTTACCCGCTGCCGACGAACCTTGGCACGATCAACCAGTTCTTCCACGCGCATTACACGCCGGCCGAGGCCAAAGCCTTGATTGAGGAGCAGGCGGGCGAACTCGCGGGCAAGGATCCGCAGAACCTCAACGATAAGGGCATTTCTCTGATCGGCCGCCCGCTCTATGAAGCGTTTATCAAGAATTACACGGCCAAGCAGTGGCAGACCGACCCGAGCGAGCTGCCGGCGTCAATCATCACGCGACTGCCGGTGCGTTTCAACTACGACAACCGTTACTTCAAAGACACCTATGAAGGCCTGCCGGTGGACGGCTATACGGCATGGTTCGAGCGCATGATTGACGATCCGCGCATCACGGTGACGCTGAACACCGATTTCTTCGACGAGTCGCAGCCGTTCAACAAGAAGGCGTTGCAGGAAGCTGGCGTGCCTGTGGTCTACACGGGTCCGATTGACCGTTACTTCGATTACGACTTGGGCGAGCTCAAGTGGCGCACGGTCGATTTCAAGGAAGTGCGGTACGACGAGGGCGACCACTTCGGCTGCCCCGTCATGAACTTCTCGGACGCCGAGGTGCCGTATACGCGCGCGATTGAGTTCAAGAACTTCAATCCTGAGCGCAAGGACCAGCAGAATCCCGACCGCACCGTGGTCTGGGAGGAGTACTCGCGCTTTGCCACGCGTGACGATGAGCCGTATTACCCAATCAACACCGACGACGACAAGGCGCTCTACGCGCAGTATGCCGCGAAGGCCGCTGAGGAGCCGAAGACCGTGTTCGGTGGGCGCCTGGGTACGTACAAGTACTACGACATGCACAATGTGATCGATACCGCGTTGACGGCTTTCGAGGAGCAGGTGGCTCCGCTGCTGGAGGGCTGAGAGTGAGCTTGAGTAGGGCTTGAGCTTGAGCTGGAACTTGAGCTTGAGTTTGAGCTTGAGTGGGGTCTTGAACTGGCTCGTAACTGATTCGCAAATCCCGCGTCATCCGATTGGGTGGCGCGGGATTTTGTGTTGTGTGGATGGTGTTGTGGTGGTGACACGCCGTTGTGGGGTGGTTTTGGGGTTGGTTGGGGTGGTTTGGGTGTTGTTGTGGGGTTGTTTTGGTTGGTTGCGACACGCCGTGGAGGTGTTGTGTTGTTTGGGTTTTTGTGTGGTGGGTTGCGGTTTTGGTGTGGGTGGTGTAGGTTTTTCTTTTGCTGCCGCTCACGGCTTGCCGGGGTTTTCCTGGTGTGGTTGGTGGGTGTGTGGTGGTGGTTTGAGAACTCAATAGTGTGTACTGTACTACTTCTTTTTTTAGCGAACCTTTTGTTTGGTTTTGTTTTTGATTGCCAGTCCGGTGCCTGCCCGTGTGGTGCCCGAGAGGGTTTGATTGGTGCCGGGGTTTTTTGTGTGTCCGTTCCTTGTCCTTAAGGGAACGGCCGTTGATTATTTTTTGTAGAGCCGTTTTTTGGCTTTCCATGATTTTTTTGTGGAGGGTTCGATTCTGGCTCAGGATGAACGCTGGCGGCGTGCTTAACACATGCAAGTCGAACGGGATCCGGCCGAGCTTGTCTTGGCTGGTGAGAGTGGCGAACGGGTGAGTAATGCGTGACCAACCTGCCTTGTGCACCGGAATAGCTCCTGGAAACGGGTGGTAATACCGGATGTTCCGCTCCATCGCATGGTGGTGTGGGGAATGCTTTTGCGGCATGGGATGGGGTCGCGTCCTATCAGCTTGTTGGCGGGGTGATGGCCCACCAAGGCTTTGACGGGTAGCCGGCCTGAGAGGGTGACCGGCCACATTGGGACTGAGATACGGCCCAGACTCCTACGGGAGGCAGCAGTGGGGAATATTGCACAATGGGCGCAAGCCTGATGCAGCGACGCCGCGTGCGGGATGGAGGCCTTCGGGTTGTAAACCGCTTTTGATTGTCAGCAAGGCGTCCTTTCGGGGATGTTGAGTGTAGCTTTCGAATAAGCACCGGCTAACTACGTGCCAGCAGCCGCGGTAATACGTAGGGTGCAAGCGTTATCCGGAATTATTGGGCGTAAAGGGCTCGTAGGCGGTTCGTCGCGTCCGGTGTGAAAGTCCATCGCTTAACGGTGGATCTGCGCCGGGTACGGGCGGGCTGGAGTGCGGTAGGGGAGACTGGAATTCCCGGTGTAACGGTGGAATGTGTAGATATCGGGAAGAACACCAATGGCGAAGGCAGGTCTCTGGGCCGTTACTGACGCTGAGGAGCGAAAGCGTGGGGAGCGAACAGGATTAGATACCCTGGTAGTCCACGCCGTAAACGGTGGATGCTGGATGTGGGGCCCTTTTTCCGGGTCCTGTGTCGGAGCTAACGCGTTAAGCATCCCGCCTGGGGAGTACGGCCGCAAGGCTAAAACTCAAAGAAATTGACGGGGGCCCGCACAAGCGGCGGAGCATGCGGATTAATTCGATGCAACGCGAAGAACCTTACCTGGGCTTGACATGTTCCGGATCGCCCCAGAGATGGGGTTTCCCTTCGGGGCCGGTTCACAGGTGGTGCATGGTCGTCGTCAGCTCGTGTCGTGAGATGTTGGGTTAAGTCCCGCAACGAGCGCAACCCTCGCCGCGTGTTGCCAGCGGGTCATGCCGGGAACTCACGTGGGACCGCCGGGGTCAACTCGGAGGAAGGTGGGGATGACGTCAGATCATCATGCCCCTTACGTCCAGGGCTTCACGCATGCTACAATGGCCGGTACAACGGGATGCGACACCGTGAGGTGGGGCGGATCCCTGAAAACCGGTCTCAGTTCGGATCGCAGTCTGCAACCCGACTGCGTGAAGGCGGAGTCGCTAGTAATCGCAGATCAGCAACGCTGCGGTGAATGCGTTCCCGGGCCTTGTACACACCGCCCGTCAAGTCATGAAAGTGGGTAGCACCCGAAGCCGGTGGCCCGACCGCCTTGTGTGGGGGGAGCCGTCTAAGGTGAGACTCGTGATTGGGACTAAGTCGTAACAAGGTAGCCGTACCGGAAGGTGCGGCTGGATCACCTCCTTTCTACGGAGAAATGAATGTTCGCCGGCATGTGTTCCGGGCCTGTGAGGGGTCCGGGGTGCCGGTGTCGCTGGCTGGAAAAGGGTCATTGGCAAGCCTTGGGTTCGCTGTTGTGGTGTGGTGCATGCTGTTGGGTCCCCGGACCGCCACCCGCCTCCCCGGTGTGGGGGGGTGTGGTGTTCCGTGCGCCCCATGGGGTGTCCCTGCCCGTGTTCGGGTGTGGGGTGTCCTGTGCGGGTTGGTGGTTTGAGAACTGGAGAGTGGACGCGAGCGTCACACGGCCGCGGGTTTTTCGTGGTTCGTGTGTTCGCTTGGTACTGCGGCCGCCGTCCCCTGTTGGGGGTGGTGGTTCGTTGTAGTTGTTGTTTATCGTTTTGTGATCATTATTTTTTGTGTCGATGACGCCGGCTGTCCCTTGTTGGGATGGTTGGCGTGTTGTCTGGTGTTTTTCGTGTGGTCTTGCGGGCGTGTGTGCCTGTAAGGGCGTGTGGTGGATGCCTTGGCAGACAGTGCCGATGAAGGACGTGTGGGGCCGCGATAGTCCTCGGGGAGCCGCCGACAGGGCTTTGATCCGAGGGTGTCCGAATGGGGAAACCCGCCGGCTGTTGTGGGCCGGCACCAGCTTTCGGGCTGGGGGGTACGCAGGGAAGTGAAACATCTCAGTACCTGCAGGAAAGGAAACTCCGTGAGTAGTGGCGAGCGAAAGCGGATGAGGCTAAACCGTGCGCGTGTGATACCCGTCGGGGGTTGCGCGCACGGGGTCGTGGGACGACCTGTGCACATGCCGACGCGTGTGCCGCCAGTGAGAAAACCGTGTGTGAGGTGAACCGGGTTGGATACCGGGCCGTAGAGGGTGATGGCCCCGTAACCGAACGCGCATGGTCTGGCGAGTGGTTGTTCCCGAGTAGCGCGGGCCTCGTGGAATCCCGTGTGAATCAGCCCGGACCGTCGGGTAAGCCTAAGTATGAGTGTCTGACCGATAGTGAACCAGTACCGTGAGGGAAAGGTGAAAAGCACCCCGGGAGGGGAGTGAAACAGTTCCTGAAACCGTGCGCTTACAAACCGTCGGAGCCTTCCTTTGGGGGGTGACGGCGTGCCTATCGAAAAATGAGTCTGCGAGTCAGTGGCAGGTGGCGAGCATAAGCCTTGTGGCGGATGCGTAGCGAAAGCGAGTCTTAAAAGGCGTCTTGAGTCGCTTGTCCTGGACCCGAAGCGGGATGATCTAGCCCTGGGCAGGTTGAAGCGCGGGTAAGACCGCGTGGAGGACCGCACCCACTTAGGTTGAAAACTGAGGGGATGACCTGGGGTTAGGGGTGAAAGGCCAATCAAATTCCGTGATAGCTGGTTCTCTCCGAAATGCATTTAGGTGCAGCGTCGGTTGATTGCATGCGGGGGGTAGAGCTACTGGATGCTCGCGGGCCCGTACTGGGTACCAATAGCAGCCAAACTCCGAATACCCGTCATGTGTATTCCGGCAGTGAGTCGGCGGGGGATAAGCTCCGTCGTCGAGAGGGAGACAGCCCGGACCGTCGTCTAAGGTCCCCAAGCGCGTGCTAAGTGGGAAAGGATGTGGAGTCGCATAGACAGCCAGGAGGTTGGCTCAGAAGCAGCCATCCTTGAAAGAGTGCGTAACAGCTCACTGGTCTAGTGGTTCCGCGCCGACAATGTAGCGGGGCTCAAGCACGCCACCGAAGACGCGGCAGCAGGCGTTTGCTTGCTGGGTAGGAGAGCGTCCTGCATGGGGTGAAGCCGCGGGGTGACCCGTGGTGGACCGTGCGGGAGTGAGAATGCAGACATGAGTAGCGAAAGCGGGGTGAAGATCCCCGCCGCTGGACGACCAAGGGTTCCAGGGCCACGTTCATCGTCCCTGGGTGAGTCGGGTCCTAAGGCGAGGCCGACAGGCGTAGTCGAATGGATGAACGGGTTGATATTCCCGTACCGGCACGCGACCGACCAACGCCGCTTTCCTGGAAGGCCGCTTCCCCGGCCGGCCGGGTCCGCTTTCGGGCGGTCCCGGGTGTTCGGGGTCGTGGCTCGGACGGGTTGGTGGTGAGCGCGGGAGTGACACGGACCGGTAGCCTGCCGCGGAGGTGGTTTTCCGTGGCCAAGCATGTGGCCTGTCCCCCAGGCAAATCCGGGGGATGTTCAAGGTGAGGTGTGATGGTGGGCGCCCTTGTGGCGTGATATCAGGTGATCCGGTCCGTCAAGAAAAGCTTCGGCGTCAGGGCGCGTTGCCGCTCGTACCCCAAACCGACACAGGTGGTCAGGTAGAGTATACCGAAGCGATCGAGTGAATCCTGGTCAAGGAACTCGGCAAATTGCTCCCGTGCCTTCGGCATAAGGGAGACCCCCCGGCGTGGAGGGCCCTTCGCGGCCTTTGAGCGTTGGGGGGTGGCACAAGCCAGGGGGTAGCGACTGTTTACCAAAAACACAGGTGCATGCGAAGACGCAAGTCGCTGTATATGCACTGACGCCTGCCCGGTGCCGGAAGGTTAAGAGGATCCGTCAACCATATTGTTTGGTGAAGCGGTGAATTCAAGCCCCGGTAAACGGCGGTGGTAACTATAACCATCCTAAGGTAGCGAAATTCCTTGTCGGGTAAGTTCCGACCTGCACGAATGGCGTAACGACTTCCCCGCTGTCTCGACCAGGAACTCGGCGAAATTGCAGTACGAGTAAAGATGCTCGTTAAGCGCAGAAGGACGAAAAGACCCCGGGACCTTTACTATACCTTGGTATTGGTACCAGGTGCGGATTGTGTAGCATAGGCGGGAGGCTGTGAAGCACGGGCGCCAGCCCGTGTGGAGCCGGCAAGTGAAATACCGCTCTGTCCCCATCTGGTGCCTCACCTCGGCATGTCATCCATGCCAGGGACAGTGCCTGGCGGGTAGTTTAACTGGGGCGGTTGCCTCCCAAAGAGTAACGGAGGCGCTCAAAGGTCCGCTCAGCCCGGTTGGCAATCGGGTGTCGAGTGTAATCGCACAAGCGGGCTTGACTGTGAGAACGACGGTTCGAGCAGGGACGAAAGTCGGAGATAGTGATCCGGTGCCGGCGTACGGACGCGGCATCGCTCAACGGATAAAAGGTACCCCGGGGATAACAGGCTGATCATTCCCAAGAGTCCATATCGACGGATGGTTTGGCACCTCGATGTCGGCTCGTCGCATCCTGGGGCTGGAGCAGGTCCCAAGGGTTCGGCTGTTCGCCGATTAAAGCGGCACGCGAGCTGGGTTCAGAACGTCGTGAGACAGTTTGGTCTCTATCCTCTGCGCTCGTTGGAATCTTGAGGAGACCTGCCCATAGTACGAGAGGACCTGGGTGGACGAACCTCTGGTATGCCAGTTGTCGCGCCAGCGGCATGGCTGGTTGGCCACGTTCGGAAGGGATAACCGCTGAAAGCATCTAAGCGGGAAGCCCGCTCCAAGATAAGGATTCCGTACACATTCACGTGTTGAAGGCCCCATATGAGACCATGTGGTGGATAGACCGGACGTGGAAGCCCCGCGAGGGGTGGAGCTGACCGGCACTAACGGCCGAACGCACACACACCCCCAACCCTTCACGGTTGGGAACACGCAAGAATCCCTGCGCAAGACACCAGGACAATCCCCCGCGCACGCGGGACGACACAAACAATCCCCGAGCACATCACGATACCATCCGCGTCCACCCGCCGGTCCCCAAACCGCCAACACCAATCCCCCCGCACGGGGAAGGGTATAATAGAAGATTTTGCGGCGGCCATGGCCCAGGGGAAACGCCCGGACCCATTCCGAACCCGGAAGCTAAGACCTGGCACGGCGATGGTACTGCGTCCGAGAGGACGCGGGAGAGTAGCACACCGCCGCAACCCACACTTCAAAGGCACCCCCACAGGGTGCCTTTTTTCATACCCGAAACCAACCCTGGCATGAAACCGCCTCCCACCCGACCAGACAGGCCAGGAGGCACACGCTTTGCACCATGTAACCGTAGCTTTCCTGACCAGCATGGTCAGCGGGGACGCGTTTTGGGGACGGGACGCGATCCGGAGGCACGGGACCGGCAGGAGCAAGCCGCATCCGGAACCCCTAACCGCACCTTTCCTGACCAGGCCGGCCAGCAGGGATGCACTTTAAGCCTTTGAACTGCATGCTTCCTGGCCAGCCTGGTCAGCGGGGACGCGCTTTACACCCGGAAACCACACCTTTCCTGACCAGACCGGTCAGGAGGGACGCGGTTTGCGCCCGGGAACCGCAGCTTCCCACCATCAGCGCCACTTTCCCAGCCCCGCATATCCCGCATCAACCCCTCAGCAATAGACATAGCACCCTTGTGCAAGGATGGCAGCATGTATTACTTTGTGCCCAAGCGTTGCGAGTCCACCAACAAGATCATGTATCACGACAAGGTCACGGCCTTGCAAGCAGCTGAGCAAAGTAGAATCGAGCGCCATACCGAGCTTTGGGTTTACCAGTGCGAATTCTGCCATACCTGGCATCTGACCCACCGCAATCCGCAAGCCGTGCTTCCGCCCTTCACACAGCGCTCGGGCAAGCGTCCTCACTCCCGCAAGAAAGGCTTCAAGCCGCGCCACCGGTAACGGCCGTGAGTTCCTCCTAGAAATACTGCCGTCGCAGATAAGCAGAAGGGCCTCACCAATGAAGGTAAGGCCCCTCTTCGTTCGGGATTATCCGTCACAGATTCGCCGCTATCTCAGCGATCCAACCGGAACCCCTGCCGCTTGGCATGGTCCAGACCGCTCTGGAGCACACCTTGTGCCACAGCTTTCTTCGCGATCTGCTTGCTGAACGTCTCTTCCGGCCGGCCGTCATTACGCAGATCGTAATACGTGTGCACCTCGGCATCGAACGCTTCCATGCGCGTTCGCGTGGTCAGTTCGTCGCCAAAGTAGCTGTTCTCCATGAACTGCACTTCGCGCGGCATGCGCGGCTTGACTTCCGGCTGTTGCGCTGGCTTGCCGAGCGCCAGGCCGAGCACGGGGTACGTGAACTGCGGCAACTCAAGCAGGTCGATAACGGCATCGATATCGCCGAGCACGGTTCCGAGCACGACGCTTCCCAGCCCGAGCGATTCGGCCGCCGTGGCCATCGCCTGCAGCGCGAGCGTGGCGTCGTTCTGCGCTTGCGTGAATCGGTAGCTTGTGTTAAGCGTGAACTCGCCGGACTCCACATCCACGCCCATCCGTTGCGCAATCTGCGCGTTACGGTGTTCGTCAATCACAAAAATATAGAGCAGCGGCGCGGTTCCGATATACGACTGCCGTCCGATTTCGGCCAACTTCCGCCGTTTTTCGGGGTCCGTAATTCGGATTGCCGACCAATCGTTCAGATACATGCTCGACGGCGCGTGCTGTGCGCACAGTTCCAGCGTCGCAATCGTATCATCGTCAATTTCGTCCGGTTCGAACGCTCGAATTGAACAACGGTTCAGTAGTGCATCAACAGTTTGATTATGAATTATTTCTGCCATACCCTCATTATCAAGGCGAACCCTCCTGATGCCAACGAAACCTGGCAAAAATCAGCCATCCACAGAAAACCGCTATTGCACGCAGCCCCACTCAGCGCTTCTTGCGTTTGGACTGCATTTTGTGGATGGCGGCGATCGTGCCACGGTCGGACAGCTGCGTGACCACGGCTACGAAGGCGGCCGACAGTGCGGCGAACACGAGGCTGCCGATGATGCCGGTCTTATGGTCCTGCTCGTCGTCTACGGGACTTGGATGAATCTTGTCCATGATGCGATCCCACACCGTTTGGAAAATACGTCCGGCAGCCATGCCGGCCAACGACGGGACGGCCGATTTCGCAATCTTGTCTCCAAGCGTATCGGGATCGCGACGGCGCGCGGCGGCCAGACCGTTGACTTTGTTGTCGACCTTGTGCAGTGAGTTGATCACGTTGCCGGCTGTGGACGACAACCCTTGTTCCTGGTGGGATGCTTCGGCATCAGCCTTGACCAGTTTGGCATCGGCCTTGTCGAGCGCCGCCACGGCCGAGCCGCGTGTGTTCTTGATTGTTAAGCTCATGTGTCCAGTGTATGTCACTGAACAGTCCAAAGATTGGGCACTTGCTAGAAACGGACTGAGTTTGTGAAGGTCGGGACGCCATGCTCTCCCCAACAGAAATAGAAATCAGCATAAACCATGAAGAAACCGAAATAACGCTCGTGAACAACGCGAAGTTGGCATAGGATGAACATATTTGAGGCCACGCAACGAAGCAGGAGATCATGATGCCGTTCGCACAACAAGAAGTGACGCCGGGAACGCTGGTGCTGTTGCGCCACGGACAGACCGTATGGAGCGAAAGCGGGCAATATACGGGCCGTACAGACATCACATTGACCGAAACGGGCCGGCAGCAGGCCGTGGCCGCAGGGGAGCGGCTGCGTGCGATTTTCCCGCGCGGATTCGAGCCACAAGACGTGTTCACGAGTCCGCTCGTGCGCGCGCAGGAAACGGCGGCCCTGGCCGGCTTCCCGACACACCAGGTGCTTGACGAACTTGCTGAATGGGATTACGGCCGTGCGGAAGGCCGCACACGAGTGCAAATTTCCGAGGCCCTCGGCTCGCCGTGGGACGTATGGCGTGAGGGGCCCGAGGGGGTGCCGCTGCAGTTTTCGGGCGAGCGTACGGAAATCATGCCGGACGGCTCGACCGTGCACGTGGTCAACGGCGAGGGGGAACTGCTGGAAGTGGCGGCCGCGCGCGCCTCGCGGGCCATCGAAGCCGCACGCCCGGCACTCATGCAGGGTCGCGACGTGCTGTTCGTGGCCCATGCGCACATCCTGCGCATCTTAACGACGCAGTTCCTCGGCGAGGACCCGCGTTCGGCCCGTCACCTGCGTCTCGACACGGCCCACCTGTGCCGTCTCGGGTTCTACAAGGGCGACACGGTCATCGAGGAGTGGAATTTTTAATTGATTTCTGCTACCGCGACCGTGCCGTCTCCACCCCACAACTCAGACGCGCATCCACACGGCCGTGTCGGTTGGCAGCGCATAACCGTCGAACGGCGATGACTTGAGCAACAGCTCGCCGTTGGGCAGCATCACGGGTTCGGCACCGAAGTTGACGATGCAAGCGAACCGGTCGCCGGTCTCGTCGTGCATCGGACGCGAATAAGCGATGACCTGCTCACCAAATTCCACAGTCGGGAACCACGTGAAGTCAAGGCTGCGTGTCGACGTGAGCAGCGACTGACGGATCGCCAGCGCGCGACGGTACAGATTGAGCATCGAAGCCGGATCGGTGTGCTCCACGTCGGCGCAATAGTCCTTGAACCACAAGGGCTGCGGCAGATGCGGGTCAGCCGAACCGGCCGGCGAGAAGCCGAACGAACCCGTCGAGCCTTCACCAAACGTCTCATCCCAGAGCGCGGGTTCGGGCAGATCGGACGAATCCCACGGCAACGGCACGCGGCAGCCGTCGCGGCCCTTCTCGGCATAACCGTGGTCCGTATTGAACGCGACGGGATCTTCAAGACGGTCCCAAGGAATCGTCGCGACCTCGGGAAGGCCAAGCTCCTCACCCTGATAGACGTACACCGAACCCGGCAACCCAAGTTCCATCAGCAGCGCCGCGCGTGAACGGCGCGCGCCGAGCTCACGATCCTCGACGTAACTCGTGCCGCTACGCAACAGCCAGTCATTGGCCAAACGGTGATACTGAGGCGTCTCAACCTGCGGAAGGCCGTATCGTGAAGCATGACGCGGCACGTCATGGTTGCTCATGACCCAAGTAGTTGTGGTGCCCGAATCCTGCGCCGACTGCAAGCCCTCCACAATGGCCGTGCGGAAATCCTTCGCGAACCAGTCGGCCTTCGCAAACTCAAAGTTGAAAATCTGGCCGAGCTCATCCTCGCGCGCATACAGATGTTGATGCTCGGGCGTAACCCACGCCTCAGCCACCGCGAAACGCGGCGGGTTGAACTCATTGAACACTTCATTCCACTCACGGTAGATGTCGTGCACTTCCGGACGGTCCCACAGCGGATGCTGACCGTCGGGACTGTCGAGGTTTTGCACGGAATAGAGCTCACCAAGCTCAGCCAGCGGGCGCGAGTCCAAATCCTTGGCCAAGCCATGCGCCACATCGATACGGAAGCCGTCAACGCCGCGCTTGGACCAGAACCGCAACGTTTCCTTGAAATCCTGATGCACCTCGGGATTCTTCCAGTTGAGGTCGGGCTGCTCCTTCGTGAACAGATGCAGATACCACTGGCCGTCGGGCACCTGCTGCCAAGCCGAACCGCCGAACACGGACTGCCAGCCGTTGGGCGGCAACTCGCCATGCTCACCCTGGCCGTCACGGAAAATGTAGCGCTCGCGTGCCGGAGAACCGGGCTTGCTGGCCAACGCCTCCTGGAACCAAACGTGATGGTCGGACGTGTGGTTGGGCACAATGTCGACGACGACTTTGATGCCGGCCTTGTGCGCGGCGGTGATCATTGCGTCGAAGTCGTCGAGCGTGCCGAGGCGCGGATCGACGTTGCGGTAGTCGATCACGTCGTAGCCGCCGTCGGCCAGCTCGGACGGATAGAACGGCGAAAGCCAGATCGCGTCCACGCCGAGCTCATGCAAATAGGGCATGCGGTCGGTAATGCCTGCGATATCTCCCAAGCCGTCACCATTCATGTCTTTGAAACTGCGCGGGTACACCTGGTAGACCACGGCTTGTTTCCACCAGTCGGCGAACGTGTTGTTGTTGGTCATATGCGAGACTCCTCCTTCATCTCAAAACGGCTATCTGCGCTACAGCGCTGCCGGTGTGGTGGCGCTACGGCGCTGCCTGTCGGTGGCGCTGTGGCATGGCTGGGCTTTGGTGCGGCGATGCACCAAGTGCCGCCGCACCTGGCCTGCATGGCGGTGCTGTTGTTCGGCATCACTGTGCGATTGGCCACCATACTAACGACAACGACCGCCAGATGGGGGTGGCGCGACATGCGGTGCGTGCCGCGGGCCAAAGCGTGTTCGACTTGGTGGGAGGGATGGAAAGAGTAGGGGCGGGCGATTCGATATGCAATCCGTGTGTGCGTCGTATGCGTCAAGGTGGGTTTGGGCAGCGGCTGGATAGTGGATATAGGAGTGAGCAACTGGGCGTGGAACTATGGCTGTTGTAATCCGTTGCGGTCAGAACAGGCCGCACTTGGCCACCACAATGGTGGTCTGTTGCGCTGGGCCGGCAAGTAGACGTCAGTTCCCGTAGCCAAAGCGGAGGTTTGTTGTGCTGGACTGGTAAGGGGCCTCACGTTTGGCTTGCTTCTGTATTGCGTTTGCATTGCTGTGACGTGGATTCGCTGCGGATATGGCTCGTGCGTGTATCGCGTTTGTACCACGGTGGTACAAATCCGGTACGGATGGTCCCTATTCGTATCGCGTTTGTACCACGGTGGTACGTTGGCGCTACGGATTTTGGCTCGTTTGTGTCGTGTTTGTACCACGGTGGTACGAAAGCGGTACATTTGGCCTGAAATCCGTATTGTGTTTGTACCACGGTGGTACAGAAACGGTACGGATTGCGGGTACTTGTGTCGTGTTTGTACCACGGTGGTACGAAGACGCTACACCTAGGGGCGCCGTCTGCACATAGGAGTCGCAAGTCGGCGTATTGTTCCATCCCACACTTCAACTTCGCCCGTATGAGTAGATGGAATGAGATGGGATTGGTTGGAAACGAGAAGTGGTGAGGCCGGGGTAGATAGGGGTAGGTCAGGAATGAGAAGGGGTGAGGGGAAATGGTCAGAAATAAAAATGGACAAGGAATCGGCAGAAACAGATAAACGCGGAGGAAAGGGCGGGTCGGGAAGGGCAAGGATCGGACAGTGCCGAGGTAGGGAAGAGTCTGGTACGGGAAAGAGGTCGATTGGGAAGAGGCAGGAGTGGGGGCGCATAGGAATGAGAAGGAATCGTTGGCTATTGGGAGGCAATCAGCGTGATGGTGGTGCACAGGTTGGGGGTGTGTTGCGCTCGTTGCGGCAAACGCTTTCATTTTCTTCACATGGCGGTTTTGGCTTGTTTTCTAGGGAAAACGAGGTTCGCGGGGATGTGATGGAGCGCTCAAAACAGCTTTTATGATGATTACGTTTGCAATTTGCTGTGAAGTGGTGCATAATGGGGAATCACGGAAAGAAGTCCATGAGAGAAACTTCTTCTGCTCCACACCGATGCGGAGCGTCGAAAGACGAAATATCGTATGAAAGGTTCGAAGATGAATCGCACTTGGAAGAAAGCTATCGGAATCACTGCTGTGGCCGTCATGGGCCTGACTGGTCTGGCTGCTTGCGGCAACTCGGGTTCTGACAATTCCGAAGGAAGGGTGTACTTCCTGAACTTCAAGCCGGAAGCTGCTGATCAGTGGAAGGCTCTGGCTGAGAAGTACACGAAGGAAAAGGGTGTCAAGGTCGAGGTGCAGACGGCTGCTTCGGGTACCTATGAGCAGACGCTGAAGTCCGAGATGGCCAAGAGCAACGCCCCGACCATCTTCCAGGTCAACGGCCCCGTGGGTCTGGCCACGTGGAAGGATTACACGGCTGATATGTCCGACACCGAGATGTACAAGCAGCTCAAGAATCAGGACATCGCCCTCAAGGATGACTCCAAGGTCGTTGGCATTCCTTACGTGATGGAAACCTACGGCATCATCTACAACAAGGACATCGTCGACAAGTACACGAAGCTGCCCGATGCCAAGGTCAAGAGCGCCGAAGAGATCGACTCGTACGACAAGCTCAAGGCAGTGGCCGACGACATGCAGAAGCATGCCAAGGAACTCGGCATTGAAGGTGCCTTCACTTCGGCTGGCTTCGACTCCAGCTCCGACTGGCGCTTCAAGACGCACTTGGCCAACATCCCGCTGTACTACGAGTTCAAGGCCGACAACATCACTGAGCAGCCTGAGACCATCAAGGGCACGTATCTGAAGAATTTCAAGAACATCTTCGATATGTACATCACCGATTCCACGACGGATCGCACGGCTCTGAGCTCGAAGACCGGTGACGACGCCAACTCCGAGTTCGCGCTCGGCAAGGCTGCGTTCTACCAGAACGGCACCTGGGCATGGTCCGATCTGCAGAAGGCCGGCATGAACGCTGATCAGCTCGGCATGCTGCCGATCTACGCCGGTGTGGACGATGCCACTGAGGGCCTGGCTACGGGCTCTGAGAACTACCTGTGCATCAACGCCAAGGCTTCGGAAGCTGATCAGAAGGCTTCGAAGGACTTCCTGAACTGGGTCATCACGTCGGATACGGGCATCAAGGCTCTGTCGGAAGACATGGGCTTCACCACGCCATTCAAGACGTTCGACAAGGTCACTTCCGAGAACCCGCTCGTCACCGCCGCTGTTGAGGATTCCAACTCCGGCAAGACGCAGGTCACCTGGAACTTCACGATGATGCCGTCGGAGGAGTGGAAGAACCAGCTCGGCCAGGCCATGCTCGCCTACGCTCAGGGCACCGGTGACTGGGATGCCGTGGAGAAGGCCTTCGTGGACAACTGGAAGACCGAGTACGACGCTTCCCACTGATTTTGACACTTGGATTCGGTAACGAATCCGCTCGAAATATCTCAATCCTCGTGACGCCGGGAGGTGATCCTCCCGGCCGTCACGGGGACTTGGTGCGAATTGGCCAGAAAAAGCCAATTCGCAAAGCCATAGGACATTCTTCTTTTCCTCTCTCTCAACAATCGGGGCTGTAGCCATCAAGGGATGGCTGCAGCCCCGTTGGTATACCCGTTGATCTCGTCCCCGCGTATTCGGCGGCCACCCCAGCGGCGCGCAATGGTGACGTATGTGCGAGTACATAAAACAAATCCCGCCAACAGTTCAACGCCCGTGCTGCCTAGCCGGTTTACTGCCCAACTGAACTATTGGCGGGATGAGAAGTACGTGGCTTGAGCGCTCGTGCCCCCCCTCAAACCTGGTAAGTAAACATGCAGTTTGGCAGCAGATTCTGCATCTTTCCTGACCGGGCTGGTAACGGGAGATGCGGTTTGGAGCGGGGGACTGCAGTTTTGCTGACCAGCTTGGTCAGGGGAGGTGCGGTTTGGAGCGGGGAACTGCAGTTTTGCTGACCAGCTTGGTCAGGGGAGGTGCGGTTTGGGGATGGATTCGGCATCGTTGCGTACCGGGCTGGTACGCAACGATGCGGGTTGCTGGTGGATGGTGCGTGTTTGCGTATCAGGCTGGTAAGGAGAGATGCGGTTTGGTGGGTTCTGCCTTTTCCTTAGCAGCCTGGCGCTAGCTAGGCTTTATGTTGCGGCACGGGGCCGGTGCTGGAACGCACAACGAGGTGTGCGGGTTCGGTCACGAACAGTTCTGGCGGGTTGATGCCATCAATGAGGTCAAGCGTCATACGCGCCGTTGTTGCAGCCATGGCCTGCGGATCTTGAGCGATTGTTGTGAGGCCTAAATCAGAAGAAAAAGTACTGTTGTCATACCCAACGATAGAAAAATCGGCGGGAATCGAGAACCCGCTGCGCATGAGCTGGAACATGAGCGGGATCGCAATGTCATCTTCCTGACAGGCGATGGCCGTGGGCAGCTGCTCGAGACTCAACAGTTCGGTAACAACGTCGCCGATACGGTCGGGACCTTCCATGGCCGTGATGACGGTCGGAGTGATACCCGAGTGACTGCAGCATTCCACGAACGAATCGAAACGCTGGGCCACGCTGAAGTGCAGCGAAACGTCGCGCGCCGAACGGATGTAGGCGATGCGGCGGTGGCCGAGCGCAATCAAGTGACGGGCGGCCAGAATCGAACCCTGCACATCGTCGATGTTGACGGCAGCTGTGAACCCGCGTTCGCGCGGCATGACTGAATTGATGCCAATCACGGGTACGCCGATGGCGATCAGCTCGGAAACCTCGCTCGTGTCAATGTCGAACGACGTGGCGATCACGGCGTCGGCATTGCGCCGCACGGGCAGCATCGTGAAGAAATCTCGGCGGTCCTCGACGCTCGAAACCTGGAAAATCGACAAATCATAGCCGGCCGGATGTAGCACCTGGTTGAGCCCTTCGATCACGGAGGAGCTGAACCAGCGATGCAGCGCGTCGCTCATGAGCAGTGCGATGCGCAAGGAGCGGCCTGTCTTGAGTGCCGCGGCGGACCGGGACGTGGAGAAATTGAGTTCCTCGGCCACCTTGAGCACTTTCTCACGCGTGGCTTTGGAAACAAGTTCGGGGCGTGTGAACGATCTGGAGACCGTGGATATGGAGACCTGCGCGGCTTTGGCCACATCCTGAATGCTCGTGTTCATGGGGAAGTCACACCTCTTCTATAGATGGTCCTGTGCATGGGTTGCTGTTGCACTGTTCCGTTGTGGTTGGTAGTTGGTCGTTAGTAGTCAGTGGTTAGTGATTACGGGAGCCGTCGCTCTTCGTCGTTGAAGAATCTTCGTCGCTGAATGACACGTGTTGCAGTATTGCAAACGTTTGTTGTTCCATCGATTGCACAAACGTTTGCAGTTCAGCAGCAGTGCTGTGCAAACGGCTTACTGAAACCCATTGTACAGCAATGATTCCGCGGCTTCTACCGCGCCACGCGGAATTCGGCACGCGGGAATGCAAACGTTTGACATTATCGGCCATGATAGGTATTCTTGCATGCAGTGGTCGCGGCAAAGCAGCCAGCGCATTCACAACAATCGAAACCAAGCGAAACTCAAGCAGTACTCAGCGGAGCCAAGCACGTTCGGCGTGTTTTGGGAATCGGTGAGTAACGCGAGCGGCCGTCGCAGCGATGCGGCAGCGCAGCAACAGCGGCGCAGCTGCAGCATCCACGCAGCAGCGGCAGCAGCAGAGCAACGCAAGGTAACGAGAATTGTGGCCATGCACGATGCATCAGAGATGACGCATCAGGCATACTGCACCAGACATGCCAGGCATGATGGATGCACAACGCACCGGCAGCGAGACCTGAGACCGGCAATGCAATTGTCTTCATCGACACGATGGCGTGGATGGAGATGACCCGAAGAAAGTAGGCCTGACCCCTATGATCAGTATGGCTGGAAAGGCGATACGCAAATGGTGGGCGCTGTTTGTCCTTCCGACATTCGTCGCGTTCATCATCGGCTTTATCGTCCCGTTCGTATATGGCGTTTATCTGAGCTTCTGTAAGTTCACCACGGTCACCGATGCGAAGTTCGTGGGCTTCTCGAACTATGCGAAGGCAATCAAGGATCCTGTGTTCCTGCATTCGCTGCTGTTCTCCACGTTGCTGACCATTGTGACCACCATCATCATCAACGTGATCGCGTTCGCGGTCGCCTACATGCTCACGAAGGCGATCAAGGGCTCGAACGTGTTCCGTTCGGTGTTCTTCCTGCCCAACCTTATCGGCGGCATCATCCTGGGCTACATCTGGCTGCTGCTGCTCAACGGCGTGCTCGCCCATTGGTCCAAGTCGCTTACGTTCGACGCGAAGTATGGCTTCTGGGGCTTGGTCATCCTCGTGTGCTGGCAGCAGATCGGCTACATGATGATCATTTACATCGCCGGCATGCAGTCGCTTCCGACCGACGTGCTCGAGGCCGCCTCGGTCGATGGCGCCAACAGCCGCCAGACAATGTTCCGCGTAATCATCCCGCTGATGATGCCGTCCATCACCGTGTGCTCGTTCCTTACGGTCACCAACGGCTTCAAGCTCTATGACCAGAACCTCGCGCTTACGGCCGGCAACCCGATGAAGATGTCGGAAGGCTTGGCGCTGAACATCACGAACACGTTCTATGCTCGCACGGGCTTTGAGGGTGTGGGCCAGGCCAAGGCGGTCCTGTTCTTCATTCTCGTGGCCGTCGTCGCGCTGCTGCAGAACAAGCTCACCACGTCCAAGGAGGTCGCGGCATGAATTCCGAAAAGCCGAAGCACGCGCTTGCGTGGACCCTGTTCTTCTCGGCGCTTTCGATCGCCTGGGTCTTCCCGCTCTTCCTCGTTCTCATCAACTCGTTCAAGAAGAAGGCGTTCATCAACGACAACGCGTTCGCCTTCCCGACTGGCGAGTCGTTCTCCGGTTTCGACAACTATCTGCGCGGCATTGAAGTCACGAACTTCTTCGCAAGCTTTGGTTGGACGCTGCTGATTTCCGTGGGTTCCGTCTGCCTGATCCTGCTGTGCACGTCCATGTGCGCCTGGTGGATCGTCCGCGTCAACAACTGGGCCGCCAAGACGCTGTACATGCTGTTCCTGTTCAACATGATTGTGCCGTTCCAGATGCTCATGTTCACGCTGTCCTGGCTCGCTGACCGCCTCAGCCTGAACACGCCGTGGGGCTTGTGCTTCATCTATCTGGGCTTCGGCGCCGGTTTGGCCGTGTTCATCTTCACGGGCGTCGTCAAGGGCATCCCCGAGTCGCTCGAAGAGTCGGCCATGCTCGATGGCGCTTCCGTGCCGCGCACATTCTTCCAGGTTGTGGTGCCGATCATGAAGCCGTCGATCATTTCGGTCGCGATTCTGCAGGCCATGTGGATCTGGAACGACTACCTGCTGCCGTACTTGACGCTGGACTTGAACAAATACAAGACGATTTCGGTCGCCGTCCAGTATCTCAAGGGTGGCTATGGCGCGGTGGATATGGGCGCCATGATGGCCTGCCTCGTGCTCGCCATCATCCCGATTGTCATCTTCTATCTGATCTGCCAGAAGTACATCGTCAAGGGTGTCATGGCAGGTGCTGTGAAGGGCTGATTTTTTCAATCATTTCCATGCAGGCGGGAAGGGGTTCGCTCCTTCCCGCCTGTTTTTGATGGTGCGCTTGGGCTGGGTATTTTCTTCATTATTTCCGTGGCACCCCCATAGCCGCCGCGCATCCCCAATCCCCACCACTCTCACACCCGCACAGGCATCGCCACTTGCCCTTATACTGCTGAGCAGCTTTACTAGACAGTTATCACAGTTACAACACGTAACACGATTCTTTGGCTCTTTTGGAAGGCGACCCATGAATTTCCTGTCTCCTGATTCCCGGTTCATGCAGGGATGGAGCAACTTCGTTGACGCAATCATCATCAACCTGCTCATGGCGCTCACGAGCATCCCGATCATCACAATCGGCGCTTCACTCGCGGCCGGTCAAGAGACGACGCGCCGCATGTTGCACGCCGAAGGCCATTGGATACGACGCTACTTCAAATCGTTCAAACAAAACTTCATCAAAGCCACGATGCTGTGGATCGTGTTCGGCTTGGTCGGCGCGCTCGCCGCATGGATGTGGCTGATCACGATCCCTGAACTCATGGTGCCAAAAATCGCATTGACGCTCGTATGGTTCATCGGGTTTGAATGGGTATGGGCGTTGCAGGCGCGCTTCGAAAATCCCGTGTCGCGCACGCTGATCAACGCCTACATTTTTGGCGTCAGCTACATTTGGGCCACTTTGGCCATGATGGCGATTGACATCGCCTTCGTAGCGTTGATTGTGGCGTCATTCCTGTATTTGCCGCAAGGCTTGTTCCTGCTTGGCGTGTTGGGTTACGGCTCATTGCTGTCGCTGCATGTGCCAATCCAGGAATACATCTTGCGCACGCACGGCCATCTGCCGGCCACACACTGAACCTATGTTGATTGACCAAGGTCATAAGTGGCCAACAAAAGGCCTGACTGATCTACTGACATAGTTGAGCGCCCCGACCGCCAGATGGCAGTCGGGGCGCTCACGCTATATCGCTATGTTGCATAAAGCCGTTATGCGGGCTCTCAGCCGTTCATAATGGCCGACAGCGCTTGCACGCGTGGCGAATCGAACACCTGGTCCGTGGGCACCACATTGCCGTCAGCGTCGGCCAGCGGAATGCGCCAGTTGGGGTACTCGGTGGATGTGCCGGGCTGGTTCTGCGTGCGGCGCTCGCCCACGCCATCGACGAGCGCGGCTTGCATGAGCAACGACGGCGTGGCTTTGAGCATGCGGTGCATGGCCTCCACCACTTCCTGCACATGGTTCGGCACGTCTGCGGCCGCTTCAGGCGAGAGCCATCCGCCTTCGGCGAGCACCTTGAGCATCGCGTGCTGTTCAGCTTCGGCCGCCTTGCGGAACTCTTCAACAGGTTCCTTGAGCAAATGCAGCTCGTCGCGCAGCGCCACATGGTCGTAGAGCAGATAGCCCGCGGTCGGCGGCAAGTCGTGCGTGGTGACCGATGCCAGCGCGTACTTGCGATACTCGGAAGGCTGCATGTATGGGTCGCCCGCAGTGCCTGAATTGCCAACGCGTGCGAACCATTCCACATCGGCGCCAAGCACACCATGTTCGCTCAGCGTCGTGCGCACGAACTCGGGCACCGTGCCCAAGTCTTCGCCAATCACAAGGCCCTCGGCGCGTGAAGCTTCAATCGTCAGCACAGCCAGCATAGCCTCATAGTTGTAGCGCACATACGCGCCAGCCGTCGGGCCCTTGCCTGCCGGGATCCACCACAGGCGGAACAGTCCGAGCACATGGTCGATGCGGATGGCGCCCGCATGCGCAAACATGTTGTGCACCATCTCGCGATACACCTGGTAGCCCGTGGCCTCCAAATAGTTGGGGTTGAACGGCGGCTGACCCCAGTCCTGACCCTGCTGGTTGTAGAAGTCGGGCGGGCAGCCCACTGTGACATGGCCGATGGCAAAGCGTTCGGGGCTCCACCACACGTCGGAACCATAGGTGTGCACGCCCACCGCCATGTCTTGCATCAGGCCCAGCGCCATGCCGTTGTCTTTGGCGGCCTGCTGTGCGGCGGCCACCTGCTCGTCGGCGATCCACTGCAGCCAGCATTCGAATTCGAACATGTCGTGGTATTCGGACTTGAGCTTCGCGATTTCGGGGGAGTGCTTGTCGAGCTTATGGAACCAGTCGTTCTCGGCCTGCCATGGTGCGCCCCACACTTCAAAGGCCACGCTCCAGAGTGCGAATGCCTCCAAGTCTTCGCCAGCCGCCTGCTTGAACGCGTCGAACGCGGCCTGGCGCTCAGCTGAACGCGGCTGTTCAAAAATCAGGCGCAACGCTTCACGCTTGGCATCCCAGGCGTCGTTGATGTTGATCGGGTCGGGGTTCAAGTTGTCTGCCGCCACACGCTCATGCAATGTCTTGATCTCATTGAGTACACGAGCCGATTCTGGCGTCTCGATCGCTTCGAGCTGTTGATATTCGGCAATGTTCTGCGGACGGATATACGTCACGTTCAGGAAACGGCGCGATTCAGGCAAATATGGCGACGGTTCCAGCGGCGTGATTGGTGCCGAGGCGTGAATCGGGTTGATCAGCATGAAGTCGGCGCCTGACTTGGCGGCTGCGTCACCCGCGAGCTGCTGCAAGTCGCCATAATCGCCCACGCCCCACGATTCGGGACCGCGCACGGAATACATCTGCGTCATCCATCCCCAGCGCTGGCGGTCCATCGACTTGGGCAGCGGAATGCGTGCGGCGGCGCGCAGCACTGTCGACTCGGCCGTTTCGGTTCCGTCGCTCACGCTCAGATGGTGGTAGCCTTCCGGCAAGCTGTCGGCAATCGTGAGTGTGTAAACGTCCACGTCGTCATCATGCGCGGCAAATTCAAGTGTCGCGGCATCGTCGGCCGCCTGACCGCCCTGTTCCAGCGAAATTGCCACTTGTGGCTTGGCTCCTGCCGGCACGCGCACTTCCACACTGCTGTTCACTCCTGTGAACTTGACAATCGTCGGCGGCACAAGCTGCGTGTGCATGCTCGTGCGGATGCGCTCGAGTGCTTCGTCAATCAGCGCGTCGCTTGACGCGTCCACTCCGAGCGCGCCGAGCACGGTCACGAGCGACTCGTCGGCGATTTCCACATACGTGCCGACCTGGTCGATATACGCGGTGGAAACGCCCCAGAGATTCGCGAGCTGGATCAGCGGTCTCGCGAGTCGTTCGGCACTCTCGGTGCGCTGCTGTGCGGATTCGTTGCGGGGTTCATTCGGCATCGTTGCCCTCCTTATACGCGTAAGATGTGTGTTTTCTTGGGGATTCGGCGGGTTCCTGACAGTACCCCCGTGCTTCGTCGCACAGGACTGCGGGTTGCGACCGCGCTCACCATTGCGTCCAGATTACCGCACACTGCCATCGTTTGCAACGCGATATGGGGTGTCGTTTTCCTTGATTTTGATTGATTTCTGTGCACGCAACCATTGCCGCTGTAGTTCCCTGGTGCGCAACGTTTGCAATCCATGTTACGCGGCCGGTGCGCATCCCATACCACATACAGCAGCGACACCTTATGACGTAAATCTGTGAAAAGTGTGCAAATGATGAGGGATTTGGTGGATTGGTCAACCAAACGGGTGTACGTTTCATGTAGGGTGAACAACAGCGCATATGAAAGGGGTGAGCTATGGCAGCTACACAACGATACAAGGTCATCGCCTTTGATTTATATGGCACGCTCGTCGACAACATTACGGATGAATCGCTGGAGTCGGCATGGGATGCGCTGCGTTTTGAATTGGACCGCGATGGGGCGCTCTACCACAACAATGATGAATTGCGTGGCCAATTCGGGGCATGTTTTATGCCGGACCGCGAACACATGGACATGGATCCGGATTTTGAACCGGACTTGATGGATGCGTATCGCGGGTTGCTTTCCGTTTTGTGGTTTGATGCCGATGACGACACGGTGCAGCGTTGCGCTTGGGCGTTCAGGAAAGCCGCGACCAAGCATCTCAAGCTGTTCCCGGGGGCTGTGGAACTGTTGAGGCGTTTGCGCAAGGAGGGCTACCGCGTGGTCTTGCTGAGCAATGCCCAGACATGCTATACAGTGCCCGAAATGAAAGAGCTCGGACTGCTTGGCGAGTTCGATGCGATCACGATCTCTAGCGAAGAAGGCCTGCGCAAGCCAGCCAAAGGATTGTTCGACACCGTGACGGAACGCAATCAGGTCAGTCCCGATGAAGTGCTGATGGTGGGCAACAACGTGCATTGCGATATCGATGGCGCACGCCATGCCGGATTCGACACCGTGTATTTGCATACCGACAACGATCCCGATGCGGGACGCGCGCAAGACGCCGCCACGCTGGCGCTGGAAGGAGCCGATTACGGTGCCGTGCTCGAATACATTCTCAAGCATGATGCGGTGCGCGCGCCGCAGCCTGTGGCCTGAATGCATGCGTCACAGCGAACGGTCCACATGCCAGCCATGTGAATCAGCCATATGAAACAGCAGTGGGCGGTTGCACACCAATGCAACCGCCCACTTGCGTGTTGTGGCCGTTACCGGTTCAACAATGATGTCAACAATCCGGTCATTCACCCAGCATGAACACGGCAAAACTCTGGGCGCCCAACGTCAACATGTCGTCGGAAGCACTGACGTCGTTGACCGTATACAGCGCGGTCAACTTGCCTGACCATCCGTCAGGCAACTCCTGCAACGACACCGTTTCCGCATGTCGTGACGGATTCACAGCCACAATGACACGCTGCGCGCCCGCGGCATCCAATGCACCATCGTTTGCGTCGGCGTCACTGAAGCGTTCGAACACATAGGAGCGCTGCGTGTCGGACGAGAACAACGTGCGATACCCGGCATAGGATCCCAACGCCGCATGCTGCTTCTTGAGCGCAATCAAGTCATGCACCACATGCCACAGCGAATCGACGTCATCAATGGCATCGTTGACCGATTCCGCATCGGGGTCCGGATCGACCGGCAAATAGAGGTCCTCGGCGCTGGCCGTGGAGAAGCCATCGTTGGTCTGTGCGCTGTCCCATTGCATCGGCGTACGCGTGCCCGTGCGCACATAGCCGCCTTCCTTCGTGGGCAACGTGCGGTAGCACATGCCGATTTCGTCGCCGTAATAGACAAACGGGGCGCCCGGCAGCGTCAACAACGTGGCATAAGCCAGCTTCACCTCAAGCTCGCTAAGCCTTGGGCGCACACGCACCGTGTCGTGGTTGCACGTGATGAAATCAAACAATCCGCCAGCCTGCTGCGCAGCCCCCAGACGCGGCTCATACTCGGCCAGGAACGGCGCGATGCCAGTGGCGCTATCGGCGTTGAAATAGCTCGCGTCATCATCGTGTTCAAGTGGCGTCGACGTGTTGCGTAGCAGCATGTTATAGCCGTTCGGAATGCCATCCCAACGCCAATCCAGATAGAAATCCATGTCAAAGCCGGCGTCCAAGGACTGGTCAGGCCGTCCCCATTCCGAGACGAACACGGCATCGGGAAAATCAGGGCGCACCTGGTCAAACACCCACTGCCACACACGGCGTGTCTGCTCTTTGCCCACAGCTCCCGCATCATCAAACTTGACAAGCGAATCAGCCATGTCCACGCGGAAGCCGTCCGCGCCCAACTCCAGCCAGAAGCGGATCACATCCACGAGTGCTTGGGCCGTGTCCAATGCGGCGCCTTGCAACGGTTCGGTCTGCCAGACGCGCTGACGCTCTCCGAATCCGTAATTGAGTGCGGGCTGGAACGAGAAGAAGTTCGTGATGTAGGCGCCATTGCGGTCGGCCGTACCCGCGATGAAGGGCAAACCGTCACCGCCGGCAATCCAGTCGTCGGTCCAGATGTATCTATCCGCGTAGTGAACAGGTGTGGCTTGTTTGCTATCGGCAAACCAAGCATGTTCATCACTCGTATGTCCGGGCACCAAATCGAGCAGCACGCGCAGGCCTCGATTATGCGCTTCATGAAACAGTTTCACTGCATCGTCATTATTGCCGAACCGTTCTGCAACGTTGCAGAAATCGCGCACATCATAGCCGCCATCACGAAACGGCGAATCATATATTGGACTAATCCAGATGCCCGAAATGCCAAGTTTTTGCAGGTAATCGAGCCTAGAAATTATGCCTTGCAAATCTCCGATGCCATCGCCGTTCGAATCCTGAAAGCTTGAGGGGTAAATCTGATAGAACACGGCCGTGTTGAGCCATGCTTTCGTCCGAGAGGTGAAGGGGGTCATGACGGGTTCCTTACATGATTACTGCAGATTTGAGACGCTCCGTGATGCTGGAAAAGGAGGGGGGATTCGTCCAGCATGGAATGAGCGAACTTGAATACGTTTGCAACTATGGTACAGTGTAACGCACGGAAACATCGTGAATTCGTCATGCCTTGTGGGGTAAGGAATTGAGCGCGGTGCGACTGTGGAAATGATTGAGAAAATGAAAGGTGATCGAAGATGATCAATTGGAAGAAGTCGGTTGGCTTTGCCGCCGCTGCTGCTATGCTGCTTCCGCTCGCGGCTTGCGGTTCCGACAACAACTCCAACTCCAACTCTACCGCTTCCTCGGGTTCCACCGAGAAGGTCACGCTGAGCGTGTGGGCGCCGGCCGAAGATCAGGCCGATGACCAGGGCAACTGGCTGAAGGCCGTTGAGGATGCCTTCGCCAAGGCTCACCCTGAGTATGAAGTGACGTGGAAGAACGACGTCGTCTCCGAAGGTGACGTCTCCAAGCAGGTCAAGACCGATCCTTCGGCCGCTGCTGACGTCTACATGTTCGCAAACGATCAGCTCGGTACGCTGATCGACCTCAAGGCCATCGGCGAGCTGCCGGATTCGGTTGCTTCCCAGGTCAAGGAACAGAACGACACGTCCATGGTCAACTCCGTCCAGGGCACCGACGGCAAGCTGTACGGCGTTCCTTACACGGGCAACACTTGGTTCATGTACTACAACAAGTCCAAGTACAGCGCCGACGACATCAAGAGCTTCAACACGCTGCTCGAGAAGGGCAAGGTTGCCTTCCCGCTGAGCAACTCCTGGTACATCCCGGCATTCTATGTCGGTGGCGGCATGACGTTCTTCGGTGAGAACGGCACCGACGTCAAGGAAGGCATCAAGTTCGGCGACAAGGCTGTGGATGTCTCCAAGTACCTCGTCGACGTGGCCAACAACGCCAACTTCATCAACGATCAGGATGGCTCCGGCCTCGCTGCCCTCAAGACGGGCGACGCTGACGTCTACTTCTCGGGCTCCTGGGATGCCGCTTCCGTCAAGGAAGCTCTGGGCGACAACTACGCCGCTGCCCAGCTGCCGACCTTCAACTGCGCTGGTGAAGACATGCAGATGAAGTCGTTCGCTGGTTCCAAGGCTGCCGCCTACAACCCGAACGCTTCCAACACCAAGGCTGCCGCTCTGTTCGCTGGCTTCCTGGGCTCCACTGAGGCTCAGAAGCTGCACTGGGAGAAGCGCCAGATCATCCCGACCGACAAGTCGCTGGCTGATCTCGAAGGCATCTCCGCGGATCCGGCTGCCCAGGCTCAGATCAACACGATCGCCAACACCTCCATCGTTCAGCCGACCATCGCTGCCATGAACGAATGGTGGACCCCGGCCGAGTCCTTCGGCAAGGCCATCGTCAACAAGGACGTGACGGCTGATAATGCTGAAGCCAAGACCAAGGATTGGGAAGACCAGCTGACCAAGGCTCTGGCCTCCTTCCAGCAGTGATTGCATCCGGATCGGCGCCAACGCGCCAATCCGGCCCATATCATAAATGACCGCTAACGGCGGTCCCACAGACGGAGCATCGTCATTCACACTCCCGATGCTCCGTTTTGTCGGCGGTATGACCCGTCATAGCAGGGGAATCTCGAAGAGATCCGGACTCTCTTCGGATCTGTTCGAGATTCCTTTTGCTTTTCATTCGGCCGGCGGCGTCCGGAGCCAATTGGATGCCTGCCTGGTGTTTTCTTTGGAGAGTTCATTTTTACAAGAGAGAGGCGGTAGGTGCCCATGAGTGCCACCACGCTTTCCCCCCGTGCGGCCAAAAAAGCCCGCAAATTAGGGGCGGAATACATTCCGCCATCGCCGTATTCGCTGAAGAACGCTTTGGCGAATGGTGATGTCTGGACCAAGTTGTCGATCATTGTGTTCGGCCTCGGCAACGTTATGCATAAGCAGATCATCAAGGGTCTGCTGCTGTTTGCCGGTGAGGTTCTGTTCATTCTGTTCATGATTTTCTCGGGTGCCCACAACCTGAGCATGCTGCCGTCACTCGGTGACCATGAGCAGCGTCAGGTCAAGGACGCCGACGGTTTCTACCACTATGAAGCCGGCGACAACTCCGTGGTCATCTTGCTGTACGGCGTTGCCACTGTCGTGATTTGCCTCGTGTTCATCGCATGGTGGATCATGTCGATCCGTTCGGCATACAAGGCGCAGTGCGAGGTCAAGGCCGAAGGCCATGCCCTCACGTTCGGCCAGGACGTCAAGGCCATGCTCAACCAACGCGCCAACATCACGTTGATGTTCCTGCCGATCCTCGGCATCGCCATCTTCACCGTGCTGCCGTTGATCTTCATGATCTCGATGGCGTTCACGAACTACGACCACAACCATCTGGTGCTGTTCGACTGGGACGGCCTGAATTCGTTCAAGGAAGTGTTCGCCAGCACGGGCAGCATTGTCAACGGCAAGCTGTTCCTGTCGGTCCTCGGCTGGACGCTGATCTGGGCGTTCTTCGCCACGTTCCTGAACTTCTTCCTCGGCCTGTTCCTGGCCATGATCCTCAACCGTCCGACCACGGCCGGCAAGAGCGTGTGGCGCGCCATCTTCTCGATGTCGATCGCAGTGCCGCAGTTCGTGTCGCTGCTCGTCATGAGCCAGATGCTGCAGCCGCAGGGCGCTATCAACCGCCTGCTGCAGAGCTGGGGCTGGATTGACAGCCCGCTGCCGTTCCTCGTTGACGCCAACTGGGCCCGTGTCACGGTCATCATCGTCAACCTCTGGGTTGGTATTCCGTACACGATCATGCAGGTCACCGGTATTCTGCAGAACATTCCTGCCGACCTGTATGAGGCCGCCCGCATCGACGGCGCCAACTGGTGGCAGACGTTCACGAAGATCACGATGCCGTACATCTTCTTCGTGCTCACGCCATACCTGATCACCACGTTCACGGGCAACGTGAACAACTTCAACGTCATCTACCTGTTGACCAAGGGCGAGCCGACACCGGTCGGCGCTTCGGCAGGTAAGACTGATTTGCTCATCACCTGGCTGTACAAGCTGACTGTTGAGAAGAACGATTACAACCTCGGCGCAGTCATCGGCATCATGACGTTCATCGTGCTTGCCATCGTCTCGCTGATCACGTACCGCAGCACCGGTTCGTACAAGAACGAGGAGGGCTTCCGGTGAGTAAACATACCGCGGCTAAGGTTCCCGCTTCCGAATCCATTGGTTTCATGCAGGATCAGCGCAAGCGCCGCATCCTTGCAGACATCCTGGTCTACATCCTGCTGACGGCTCTGGCCATCGTCTGGCTGTTGCCGATCGTATGGGTGTTCCTCGAGAGCTTCAACAAGAACACGGCCCCGTATACGGCCACGTTCTTCCCGACGGAATACACGTTCAACAACTACGTCAAGCTGTTCGCCGAGCGCAACGTGCTTGACTTCCCGCGCATGTTCATGAACACGTTGATCATCGCTATCTTCGTGTGCATCATCTCGGTGTTCTTCGTGCTCTCGGTCGCATACTGCATCAGCCGTATGCGTTTCCGCGGCCGTCGTTTCTTCATGAACTTCGTGCTGATCCTCGGCATGTTCCCGGGCATCATGGCCGTCGTCGCCATTTACTTCATCCTCAAGGCTTTGGGCTTGACGAGCGCGAGCATGACGATCATCGCTCTGATCATCGTCTACTCGGCAGGTACGGGCGCCGGCTTCTACGTGATGAAGGGCTTCATGGACACGATTCCGACCTCGCTTGACGAGGCCGCCATGCTCGACGGCTGCAACCGTTGGCAGGTGTTCACGAAGATTATCATCCCGGTTTGTAAGCCAATGATTGTGTATCAGGCGATTATCGGCTTCCTGACCCCGTGGCTCGACTTCGTCATGGCCAAGGTCATCTGCCGTACGCAGACCACCTACACGGCTTCGCTGGGCCTGTGGCAGATGCTGCAGAAGGAATACATCCAGTCCTGGTACGCCCGCTTCGCCGCAGGTGCTGTGCTGATCTCGATCCCGATCGCAATCCTGTTCATCGTGATGCAGCGCTTCTACACCACGTCGATGGCAGGCGCCGTCAAGGGCTGATTCCCATTGACCTGTGCCGGCAGCGTCTCGCTTGACGTTGCGCTGCCGGTTCCACTTCACTCGGCTAGCCACTGGTATTGCAGTGACTAGCCGATTTTTGGACATGGCCCGCCCGGTATCGCACGGACTGCTTGACATTATTCTTTTTGATTTCCGTTTTCACCCCCTACCACATCCGGCCCCACATGCCCGATGCTTTCTTTCACGAACTTTTTGATGTAAGGACCAATCACACCAATGGCTTTTGCAATGCAGGACAATTCACAGGCAAATTCAGTGGAACCGTATCCGCTGTGCTTGGAGCGTCCACTGGGCGCCACCATCACCGAGTCCGGCACCGATGTGGCGCTCTGGGCGCCTACTGCGCATGCCGTCACGCTGCGACTGTTCCAGTACGGTGAGGAACGCGAATTCAACGTGGACCATCTCGCGTCCCATCCGATGACACAACAACCTGACGGGTCTTGGACATGGCATAGTGACGAGAACCTCGATGGCATGTATTACGACTTTTTGCTGTGGATGCAAGACGGCACCACACAGCGTTCGGCCGACCCGTGGGCCAAGGCCGCAGGCGTCAATGGACGCCGCAGCATGATTATCGACCTCAAGCGCACCGACCCGGAAGGCTGGGCCGACGATAAGCGCCCTGATACGCCATTCAGCGAAACGATGGTCTGGGAAGCGCACGTCGGTTCGTTCAGCAACGATCCGCACAGCGGTGTACCCGAGCAGTTGCGTGGCAAATATTTGGCGTTCACGCTCAACGGCACCACACTGGATGGCGAGCATGGTCCTGATAGCGACGATTCACGTGGTGAAGCGTTCTCGACCTGCATGGACTACCTCAAGAAACTTGGCGTGACGGCTGTGCAGCTGTTGCCGTTCTACGATTACGGTTCCGTGGATGAAACGCGCACCGATGGGTTCAACTGGGGCTATGACCCTGTGAACTACAACGTGCCCGAAGGCTCGTTCTCAACGGACCCATATGATGGCGCCGTGCGCATCAACGAGTGCAAGCGCATGATCCAGGCATTGCATGCCAACGGCTTCAAAGTGATCATGGATGTGGTCTACAACCACATGTTTGTCAAAGACAACTGGTTTGAACGCACGGTGCCGGGTTATTACGTGCGCCGGTTGCCTAGCGGTGCGCTGTCGAACGGTTCGGGCTGTGGCAACGACATGTTCACCGAGCATCGCATGTTCCGCCGTTTCATGGTTGAATCGGTGGCCTATTGGGCGCGAGAATACCATGTGGATGGATTCCGTTTTGACCTGATGGGCCTGATCGACACCGACACGATGAACGACATCCGTGCCACACTCGACGCGCTGCCGGACGGCAAAGACATCATCATGTATGGCGAACCATGGCGCGCCGCCGACACGGCCACGCTTGAAGGCACCTTGCTGGCAGACAAGGAAGGACTCGACAAGCTCAACCCGCGCATCGGTCATTTCTGCGACACGACGCGAGACGCAATCAAAGGCCATGTGTTTGAAGTGTCGAATCAGGGCTATGTCAACGGCGATGCAGCCGGCCATAAAGAGGCTGTGGCCTTCGCCGTGGACGCATGGCGCACCCCAGACACGTGGGAAGGCTATGCGGGCCAAATCATCCAGTACGTGTCGGCACACGACGATTTGACATTGTGGGACAAGCTGTGCATCAGCATGTATGGCAAGCGCATGGACGACTTGACCGAGCTGTTTGCGGCTGAGCCGGGGCAAGCCCAGCAGCGTGTGCTGGAGGCCAACAAGCTTGCTGCAGGACTGATCTGGACGGCGGCTGGAGTTCCGTTCATGCTATCGGGTGAAGAGGCTGCCAAGACGAAATACGGAAATCATAATTCTTTTGACTCGGGTAAGGAGATCAACCAGATCGACTGGACGCGTGCGCAACGCATGCAGCCGCTGACCGATTATTACCGGCGCTTGATTGAGCTGCGCAAGCAGATGCCTGAATGGTTCAGCGTGGCGCACGAGGCGATCGAGACGAACGGTGACCATCTTGCGTACCGGTTCGGCACGTGCCTGGCGCTGGCGAACCCGGATTGCGAGCCGCGCCAAGTGTTGCTGGGCAAGGATGACGAGAACAGCATGAACGGCGCACGCGCGCAGGATGTCCAGAATCAGGAGCCGACGTGGACGTGCGTACTCGATTCAACTGTGGAGAATCAGCACGGGATTACGCTCGAGGCTCCCGCTCAAGGGGAGCATGGGCGTATGTTCGAACTACCGCCACGTTCGTTCCGCATCTGGATGATGCACTGAATGCCGGCATGCCGGGCGGCAACTGAGCGTTGAATGCGTGCGCAAGCGTACGCAGGGAGGAGACCCGAGGCCTGTGGCCAATGAATACGAATTTTCTGTACGCGAGAAAAAGCGGCGTCCACGCAAAGGGCTGTCGCGCTTCAAGCTCAAGGTGATCGCGGCTGTGCTGCTGTTCCTTGGGGCGGCAAGCACGACGTTGTTCCCGTACTGGCTCGGCACGCCCGACGCCAATAACATGACGAGCCTGACGGTGAGCGTGCTGTCGGAAATCGCGTCGTGGGTGGCTGTGCCGATGTATGCCTGGTTCGTGTACTCGGGATACCAGTACACGCATAACGCCGTGCTTTATGGCGTGAGGCTGCTGGTGCTGGCGCTCGTGTGTGAAGTGCCGTATGACCTGATGGTCAGCGGGCATGCGATTTCGATGGGCGCGCAGAATCCCGTATGGGGGCTGCTGATCTCGTTGATCGTGATTGGCCTGCTCGACCTGTTGCGTGCGTATTCGCGCAGCATGCAGATCATCTTGTCGGTGATCGTCGTGCTCGTGGGACTGGCTTGGTCATGGTTGTTCCGCGTCGGAGACACGGGTCTCGTCATCAATATTGGCGTGATGAGCGTGCTGTTCACACTGATTTTCTACTTCTTTGACGGCCGTGAAAACACGATGATGCTGACCGCCGGCTTCTTTGGCGCAATGATGATGATTGCGCCGGCTGTGGGCGTGGCCATTCTGCATTATCGCAATGATGAAACGGGAGCACGCCACAGCTGGACCAAATGGGTGTGGTATGCCGTGTATCCCGTGATCTTGCTCGTGTGTGCACCATTGCACGCGCTCTAAGATCTAAGACTTACCCCTCACTCCAAAGAAAAAAGCCGGGCGCAATCCTGTTTGCACAGGGTTGCCGCCCGGTCTTTACAACCACGGTGATGGCGCGACGCTATGGAAAAATCGCCCATGCAGCGGGTTGCGACGCTGCCCGGGGTGAAGGGGAATTCCCAGGCAACCGATGGAACCGTGCTCGATGAGGCCTCGGTATTGAACGGGCAATTGCCGCTCTGAATGCTTCATCTACTGCCAAGCATAGCTCATGCTGCTATTTGTGCAACATTGCGACGCTCGTCGGTGGACCGCAAGATCAACGACGGCTCTACGAGTTGGAACGGTTCGTTGAGCGGTTCGTTGTTCAGCAGCTTGAGCGCGTTTCGTGCAGCCATTGCGCCCATCTCGAACGGATCTTGATGCATCGTGGTCAGGCCCAGCGTGTCGGCATACGGCGAGTCGTCGAAGCCGATGATTGAATAGTCGCGTGGAGCGTGGTGGCCAAAATGTTGCAGTTTGAGTACGAGTGGCAACGCCATCATGTCCATCTGGCAGCAAATGGCGTCGGGGAACGTCTCTTCAGCCAGCACGGCGGCCAACGCGAAATCGGCAAACTGCTGACCGCGCGGCACTTTCAACACTTTCCAGCGCAAATCGGGGATTGTCAGCTGGGCTTGCGTGCAGGCCCGCACAAAGCCGCGCTCGCGCGCGTCAATCGAGGAATCTATCGTCGGGGCCGGTTGCGAACACGTGTAGACGATGTTGCGGTGGCCAAGCCGGATCAGATGCTGTGTGGCACGTTCCATGCCGCCCTCATCGTCGATGCTGATCGTGGAGTCGAAACAGCTTGATTCGGGCACGTTGATGCCCACAATCGGCACACGTGTGCGTTGCAGCTGTTCGGCTTCCTCGGCCTCAATCGCGAACGAGGCCACAAATACCATATCGACGTTGCGCAGCACAGGCAGGTTCGTGAAGAACCGTTCGCGGCTCTCGGCCGAGTCGATGTGTTGGAACAACGAGATGTCGTAGCCTTTGTCGTGCAGGATTGAATCGATGCCTGCAAATACCTGCGTGTTGAACCAGCTCGTGATTGATTCGTTCATCAGCAACGCGGCACGGAATGTTTGCCCGGACTTGAGCATCGTGCCCGTGCGCGTGATTTTGAAATCGTATTTGTCCGCGATTTCCAATACGCGTTTGCGGGTTGAATCTGAAACAATTTCAGGTCGTGAGAACACGCGCGAAACAGTGGAAATGGATACGCCGGCAGCCTTCGCAACGTCGCGAATCCCAGCCCTTTTCTCCAATGATTCACCCCCTCCTTGGGATAAATAAGAATGCAATGATTTTCGTTTCATCGTACCCGTGTTTGCACACTATTTGCAAACGTTCTCACATGTGTCGATACATGGCACGACATGTGCCGCGGCATTGTGTGCCGCTTGCGCTGTGCGATGGCGTGGTGTTTGCGATGTGCTTGTACTTTGAATCCTCCCCACGCCTAAAGGCGGGGGATTTCACGGTTTGCTGGGCGGGTGCCAGTGGGAACAGCGTCCCAGCGTGGGTTTACCCCGTCCACGCCGTCAGGGATGAAACCAGCCCTGCAAAGCATGTTCAGCGCGGAGTTCTTGTCCCTCGCGCGCGACATGCGGCATGAATCGCAACGGAACGTGCGTTCCTTCAGGGGGATGCGGTGTTTGGCTATCGCGCCGCAATGCGCGCAACGTTTCGTGGTGTCGGATGGGTTGACGAGCCTGAGGGTGCGGCTATGTTTGAGGGCCTGCCATTCAAGCGCATGCTTGACGCTGGCTATCGCCCCATCAGCCGCCTTGCGGGCCATGGTGGTCTTGGCGAGGAACTTCGGCTTGAAGTCCTCCATGGCGATATTGTCATGGTCCCGCACGATACGGCGCGCCCATTTGTTTGCCGTGTCCTGCCGTTGGCGTTGGACGCGGCGTTGGATTTCAGCGGCGCGGCGCTTGTTCTTCAGGTACCTGTTGGAAGGTTTCTGCCGTTTCGGTCTGCGTTCTTTTGCCATGCGTCGTTGTAGTCGGGCGAGTTCGCGCTGCGCCTTCTTGCCGTATTCGGGGTGTGGCAGGTCGTATGCGTCGGTTTCATCGATGGTGCTGTTTGCGTCGATGGTTGCGCAGGTCATCAGCGTGCTTACGCCGGGGTCGATGCCGATGGCGCGTCCCGTCTCGGGCAGTGGGGTCTCGGCCGGCTTGTCCACGACGAAGGAGGCGTACCAGTGCCCGTCGGTGTCTTGACTGACGCGCACGCTTGACGGTTTGCCGGGCAGCGGGCGCGACCATACGACCGGGATTCCGATACCCCCGGCCAAGCGTAGGCGTGTCCCGCCGTCGTCGTCGTATAGGGAGAAGCCTCGTGTGGTGTAATTAAGTGTCGCTGTTGAGTCGCGTTTGGATTTGAACCGTGGCAGCCCAGCGCGCTTGCCGGGGGCAATCCCGTTCTTGCGGTCAAGCAACGCCTTCTTTCGGGCTTTGGAGAAGTCCCTGACGGTCTGCTGCTGGGCGACGACACTGCCTTCGCGCAGCCAGCGGTCGCCGTGCTCGTCGCAGGTGAGGTTGCGCAGGATGGTCAGGTAGCGTTGCGCCGTCTTGTCGCCGAACTCTTCGTCGTGGAGTCGCCCTTCGTCGCGGTTGAGTTCGTGGCGGCGTTTGGATTCCTCAACCATCCGGTTCCACACGTAGCGGCACATGCCCCATTCGCGCATGAGGCGGCGGCGCGCCGTCTTGGACGGGCGTAGCCTGTACGTGTAGCGAACCTTCATGAAAGACAGTATACCATACATAAAACATATACGCATATGGTTTCGCTGCTGTATACTGTACGCATGAGCCGTCGCAAAAACATGGATGCCGTCAAGCACAACCACAACATCACCTACCGGTGCCACTACCACGTCGTCTGGTGCCCCAAGTACCGGCGCAAGGTCATCACCAGCCTCGACCCGAAACTCAACAACCCGCCAATACCGGGAGACCCCGGCCCCGTAGACGCGCGCCTCAAGGAAATCATCCAAGACGTCTGCAAAGAGCATGACAGCGAAATCCTCGAACTGGAAACCATGCCCGACCATGTGCACCTGCTCGTGGACTGCGACCCGCAATACGGAATCAACAAGCTCGTCCGCCTCATCAAAGGCCGCTCAAGCCGTCTCCTCAGGCAGGAATACCCCAGCCTCAAACGCCGCATCCCGACACTATGGACCAACAGCTACTTCGTCGCCACCGTCGGAGGAACGCCGCTCGAAATCGTCAAGCAATACGTCGAAAACCAACGCAACGTCTAGGATTGGGGGCCATCCATCCCCACAGCTGAAGCCGGGGGCTTCCCGCCCCCAAACCCCCATCCCGGTGACCGCCACCCGTTACCGCAACCGCTGATGCACACTGACTGCTAGACCAATCAGCACAACGGTTTCAAGCTGATTGAGCGCTCTATCAACGCGCCCATTCCTGGAAACGCTTCATGCCTTCCACAAGCGCGTCATCAGCCAACGCATACGAGAACCGCAAATAACCGGGAGCACCAAACGCCTCACCAGGCACCGCGGCAACATGCCCCTCTTCCAGCAGCATGGCAGCCAGTTCACTCGTCGTCGTGAATACCGTCTTGCTTGGCCCTAGAGGGCGGTTCAGCAGACCCGTCACATCAGGGAACGCATAGAATGCACCCGTCGGCGTCGGGCAATTCACGCCTTCAATCTCGTTGAGCATGCTCACAATCACCTCGCGGCGACGGTTGAATGCCTCACGCATCTCATAGACGGCGTCCAGCGAGCCCGACACGGCTGCAAGTGCCGCGCGCTGCGCAATATTGTTGACGTTAGACGTCATATGCCCCTGCAATTTCGAAGCGGCCGAAGCCACGCGCGCGGGAGCCACCATCCAGCCCACACGCCACCCCGGCATCGCATACGTCTTGGCCACGCCGTTGAGCACAATCAGCTGATCACGCACTTCAGGCACAGCAGCGCCAATGTACGTGGTCTTCGCACCGTCATAGTCCAAGTGCTCGTAAATCTCATCGGAAATCACCCAAATGCCATGCTCGATGGCCCATGCACCAATGGCCGCAATCGTGTCGGCACTCCACACAGCACCTGTAGGGTTGTTGGGCGACGTGATAATGATCGCCTTCGTGCGTTCCGTACGCGCAGCTTCCAACGCATCGATATTCGGTTCAAAATACTCGTCGGCGCCAGCGAACACTTCCACAGGCACGCCGCCAGCCAATTTCACAGCTTCCGGATAGCTCGTCCAATACGGAGTGGGGATGATGACTTCATCGCCATCATCAAGCAGAATCTGGAACGTCTCATACACAGCCTGCTTGCCGCCGTTCGTCACCACGACCTGCGATGCGTCAACCGCATAGCCCGAGTCGCGCAACGTTTTGTCGGCAATCGCCTGGCGCAGTTCAGGAAGTCCCGCCGTAGGCGTGTAACGATAGTTGCGTTCGTCCTGTACGGCCAGTGCCGCAGCATCCACAATCGCTTTGGGAGTAGGGAAATTGGGTTCGCCCGCGCCAAAGCCAATGACGTCGATGCCTTCAGCCTTCATAGCCTTGGCTTTGGAGTCGACTGCCAGTGTGGCGCTCGGGGAAACTGCATTAATACGGGTGGAAAGAGTGTCAAGTTGAGCCATGCCTTCATCGTAACCACGCAGCACAACAACACGAGCAGCCGTCCCCGAATATGAACAGCGGTTACGCAACCCGTATCAGACGAGCACCCGACGGATATCAGACGAGCGTCAGATTATCCCTATGCACCAGCGGATGCGCATACTCCTCGCCAAAGAAGCGTCGCAGCTGCGTTGTGGTACGCCCCAACATGCGCGGCACCTCTTCCGAGTCATACCCGACCAGACCACGCGCCAAACGCTCGCCATCTTCCGACACAATCCACACAGGATCGCCGGCCGAGTAGTCGCCGCGCGATTCGAGCACACCCGCCGCCAACAGCGATGCCCTTCCGCCACGCAACGCCTGGGCCGCGCCAGCATCCACAACGAGCGTGCCACGCGGATTGGCCGCAAACTTGAGCCACAACCGTCGCGCCGACCCGCGCTTATGAATTGGTGCGAACGCCGTACCCACTTCGTCGCCCATCAACGCAGGGCCAGCATTATGCGCGGCCGTCAACACGGTCGGTATGCCAGACACGGCCGCCATACGCGCCGCTTCAAGCTTCGTGACCATGCCGCCCGTGCCCACACCCGATTCCGAGCCGCCCACACGCACCGAATCAAGCACATCCTCCACGTTCGGCACAAACGAAATCCGCGTCGACCCAGGCTCCGACGGCGGTGCCGTATACAGCGCGTCCACGTCCGTCAGCAGCACGAGCGCATTCGCACACACCATGTTCGCCACAAGGGCTGAAAGGCGATCATTGTCACCAAAGCGAATCTCACTCGAGGCGAGCGCATCGTTTTCGTTGACAATCGGCACCACACCCAAGTCAAGCAGCGCGTTCATTGTGCGCCGGGCCGACCGGTACTGCTGCGGCTGGATTGTGTCCCACGCCGTCAGCAGCAGCTGGCCCACGCGAATACCGTATCGTCCGAACAGCATCTCGTATTGCGCCATAAGCAGCCCCTGCCCCACCGACGCCGTGGCCTGCTGCAGCGCCACGTCCTTGGGGCGCTCGTCAAATCCGAGCGGTCCGAATCCTGCAGCGATTGCGCCGGACGACACGAGCACCACGCGCGCACCTTGCAGCCGCGCACTTGCCACAGCGCCCACGAGCGCTTCAAGTTTCGCCGGATCCAGATGCCCGCTTGGTTGCGTCAGCGAACTCGAACCCACCTTGACCACAACCGTTTCGGCCGCCGCAATCGCCCGGCGCACCTCTTCTTGCGTTTTCACCGCGTCCTCTTCTCCGGATTTTTCATTATTTCCGCATAACCCAGCATGGCATCCAAGCCACACATAGCCGACCCAGCCATACCAAGCCGGCCATGCCATACGCCTTAGTTACGCCACGCCCATACAGCCACATAACCGCCCGCGCGGCCACAGCTACACAACCGCATTCGCAGCCATGCCATATCAGCCGCGTCAAGCCGCGCTGAGGTTGGCAGGGACCAGTTGACAACTACTCGTCGCTATCCTGGCCAGCCTCGTCCGCGTCGTCAGCCATCTCACCACGCCCCAGGATCGCCTGCGTATCATGACGATCGTCATCCTTGGACGGATCAGCCCAGTGTCCGGCCTCACGTTCAGCCATCATGGCTGCACGCACAGCGGCACGAGCATCCATCATCTCGTGATACTGGCGGCGACGCTCCGTGTTCGTGCGGCGGCGCGCTCGCGTGTCTTCCTCTTGCAAACGCAAGTCCTGACCGCGCGCACCCAGTTGCGAGCCGTCGAGCATCTCGGCACCTGCGGCAATCGTTGGATCCCAATCGAACGACACTTCACGGTCCCCACGGCCAATGCGCACTTCATCGCCAGGTCGGGCACCCTGCTTGCGCAGCGCATCCTCCACACCCAACCGGTTGAGACGGTCAGCCAGATAGCCCACGGCTTCGTCGTTGTCGAAGTTCGTTTGCATGACCCAACGTTCGGGCTTTTCGCCGCGCACGGTGAACCAGTAGTTGCCGTTGCCATCCTGCTTGCGTTCAATCGTGAAGCCGGGCTCGTTGCCACGCATGCGTCCACGCGGGGTTTCGAGCGGCTTGATCACCACACGCTCCTGTTCTTCTTGCTCTTCACGCTTCACCAGATCAGCACGCATCTCTTGCACGAGCTTGGCGAGCGCGAAGTTCAGTTCCTTCAGGCCTTCGTGGGACGCCGTGGAGATGATGTACACGGGCAGGTCGAGCTTTTCAAACTCAGGTTTCATGAACTCGGCGAGTTCTTTGGCTTCGGGCACGTCGGCCTTGTTGAGCACAATCACGCGCGGACGCTCAGGGATCGGAATCGCTCCCAATGGCAGCTCGAGCTCATCCGAGTAGATGCCGAGCTCGTTTTCGAGCGCGTAATAGTCGCTCATCGGGTCGCGCCCAGGTTCCAGCGTGGCGCAATCAATGACGTGCGCAATGATTTCCGTACGCTCAATGTGGCGCAGGAACTGCAGACCTAAGCCTTTGCCCTGCGAAGCGCCAGGAATCAGGCCTGGCACGTCGGCAATCGTATAGCGCATGTCACCCGCTTTGACGACGCCCAGGTTCGGCACGAGCGTCGTGAACGGGTAATCAGCGATTTTCGGCTTGGCCGCGCTCATTGCGGCGATCAGGCTTGATTTGCCGGCCGACGGGAATCCGACGAGCGCCACATCAGCGATCGACTTGAGCTCCAGAATTACGTCACGTTCTTCGCCTGGCTCGCCAAGCAGCGCAAATCCCGGCGCACGACGCGTCTTGTTCGCCAGCGCGGCGTTGCCCAGGCCACCCGCACCACCGGCAGCCACCACATAGCGGTCGCCCGCATGGCGCAAATCGGCCAGCTGCGCCCCTGGACGCTTCGGCTCGCCTTCCTTGCCTTTGGCTTCAAACACCACAGTGCCAATCGGCACAGGCAGGATCAGGTCGTCGCCTTGCGAGCCGTCTTTCGTGTCTCCCAAACCCATCGTACCGTTGCCGGCATTGCGATGCGGCATGAAGCGGTAATCAAGCAGCGAATTGGCGTTTGCGTCGGCCACAAAAATAACGGAACCACCACGCCCTCCATTGCCGCCGTTCGGACCGGCAAGGGGCTTGTACTTTTCACGGCGCACACCGGCAGAACCATTGCCGCCGTCGCCACCTTTGACATGAACAGTCACGCGATCCACAAAGTCACTCATAAGTCACCACCTTAGCCGCGAGTATGCCGTTTGCCCGGCCACCCAACCACACGCCCCACCACTGGTCCCGGCATTGGGACTAGCAGTTCGAACAAATGTTCGATGCAGCCATCATAACCACGTGCCTCACGCCCCACAAGCCCCCCGACACGCCAGCGCTCCCCAAGCCCAAGCGTAAGCCCGAACGCAAGCCAAAAACATGCGTCCCCTTGCCGTCACAGCAAAACCCGCATCCAGCCGCCCCGTCCCGCTTCAGCCGCCCTGTCCTGCTTCAGCCAGATTCAGCCAGCTTTAGCCAACTTCAGGCCACCCGTTTCAACATCCCTCACGCCGCACACTACGCCGCAACTCAATCGACAGCGCCACGCCCATCGTCAGCGCCGCGACGGCCATAATCACAATCACGACCGTACTCACACCCGTCGCAGCCAGCATCTGCGCAATAGGCGACGACGGCTTGCTTCCCGCAGACACACTCGGCGCACTCGGCCCATTCGGTGTACTCGGCGAATTCGGTGTACTCGGCGAGTTCGGAGCACTCGGAGAGCTCGGCGCGCTCGGACCCGCAGGCGTCGAAGGTGTGGACGGCTCAGACGGCTCAGACGGCTCTTCACTCAGTTCCTCGCTAGGCCCACTCGGCTTCTCCCGCGGCTCGCTCGGCTCCTCACCGGGTTCCACCGGCCCCGCAGGCATCCTCATGCGCACCAAAAAGCCTTTGGTCACCACTTGCGTATTCGGCGTTTCCTCGCCTTCAACCACGCCAGACAACGCCACAATCTGCGCCGATCCAACAAACGAATACTCTTTTCCGGACTCCTCACCATTCACATTGTCATCCGACTCGCCCGACTCGCCCGACTCATCGGGCTCCCCAGACTCGCCAGACTCGCCAGACTCACCCGAAGTCCCGGCATCCCCGGCATCAAGACCGATCTGATCCAACGCCCGTGCCACATCAGCCACCCGGTTCGCAGACACAATGCGCGCGCCACGCAGGAAGTACACGCCGTCACTCAGATCCGTAAACGTAAGCCGCCCCTCGGTATTCGTCATACCGTTGAGCACGGCACCGTTATCCATACGCACGCCATCCGCGCTGGCTACGCTCTTTCGCGCGGCGGCACTCGGTGGCTTCAGCGCATTCGTAATTTCTTCATGCATTTGCACTTTGAGCAGCTGCTCCGAAAGCGTGCCCCAGTCACGTTCGAGCCCTTGATGCTGCCCGCGGATCAGGCCCAGCACGTCAATCTTGCGATACTCACCGCGCGTGAACTGCGGCAGCACTGTCAGATGGTCGGTCACCGGCAGCTGCCCGTCCCAACGCGCCACTTCCATCAATCCCATGTCGGCATCGCTGACCGGATGCTCGCCATACTTGAACGTCACGTGCAGCGAGTTGCCGCGCACGACCGTCCCCGTTCCAGCGTTCGTCCCCGTTCCAGCGTTCGCGCCCGTTCCAGCGTTCGTCCCCGTTCCAGCGTTCGCGCCCGTTCCAGCGTTCATCACAGGATCCGCCACAGCCTGCGGCACCTGCGCGCCGAGTACCACGCCTGTCCCCAGGCACATGGCCAACGCCGCCAGCATCGCCACGATCACGGCCGCAACCTTATGCCACGGCCGCCGCAGCCACCACGCCAGCTCCCCAAGCCCCGCAACCGCTACCGGTTCCGCGACCATCGCCGGTTCGCCCAGCTCCTCCAAGTGCACAACCTCCACAGCTCGTCCCGTCCGCGATTCCATCGCCAGCGTCCGCGACTCCACCGGCCGCACCGAGTCCGCCGATTTCACCGGCCCCGCAACCGCTGCCGCCTCCGCGACCGTCTGCTTCCTCATGATCGGCTCACGCATTCTTCCGCCGCACATACGCGCCTCCCATCATCAGCGCAACTGCGATGCACACAGCGCCCGCCAATCCAAGCCACGTGTCACGTCCCGCGCCGTCCGTCACAGGCAGCTCCACGTAAGCCTCGTCTTTCACCAGTCCCAACGAGAACATGTAACTGTTCGCATTAGGGCCGACGGCCATGATAGCTTGCTGCGAATCTTGCGTTACGCCCTCAGGCGTAAAGTATCCGGGTTCCAACGCGTAGCCCTGCGGCGCTTTGGCTTCCTTGAGCCGGTACTGTCCCCACGGCAGCCCCTCAATATTCCACGCGCCCGCAGCCGGGTTCACATCACGCGCCCACGCTGGCTCCCCCGCAGGAGCTGCCGGACATTCACTGCGCGTCTCACTTTCGCAATCAGTAATGGTCACGCTCTTCCACGCGTCATTGGCAGACGCTCGGTATTCCACACTGAACTGCGCGCCGCCCACTCGCCCCGGTCATCACCCCGCATACAAAAAACCGCGGATCCCCTCAACGGAATCCGCGGTTTCAACGTTTATCAGCGTTCAGTTCGCTCCGGACGCTCAGGCCTCCACTGCCTCAGCAGCCTCGACCACATCCACGACCTTGCGATCGCGACGCACACCGAACTGCACCTTGCCATCAACAAGGGCGAACAGCGTGTGGTCCTTGCCCATGCCAACATTGTGGCCCGGGTGGAAGTTCGTGCCGCGCTGGCGAACGAGGATGTTGCCGGCGACCACAGCTTCGCCACCGAACTTCTTCACACCAAGGTATTGAGGATTTGAATCGCGACCATTGCGTGAGCTGGACGCACCCTTCTTATGTGCCATGTCTGTTCCTTTCGGTCTGTTCTCTACCGACCCGAGTTACACTCAGGCGATTTCCGTGATCTTGACGGCGGTGAGCTTCTGACGGTGACCCTTACGGCGGGCAACGCCAGTCTTGTTCTTGAACTTCTGGATGCGGATCTTCGGGCCCTTGGCCTCATCGTCCACAACTTCAGCCTTGACGGAGATCTTGGCCAGATCACCGGATGCGAGCGTCACGTTCGCGCCGTCCACAACGAGAGCCACCGGGAACTCCACAGTGTCGCCCTTCTTGGCATCGAGACGGTTGACGAGAATCACGTCACCGACCTCGACCTTTTCCTGATGGCCGCCGGCCTTCACAATCGCGTACATAATCATTCCTTTATTCACTTGGAAAGCTTACTGCCCGGCACGTTCGAGCCTCGCGGCCAGACACCAGCAATCAAATTTACACAACCCCATGTACAACGGCAACACTGTACTTCCACGGTGCGTCCCGCGGCGTGTCGGGCTGCTTTTTTGTATTTCCGCGTGCCGTCCATAACCGCCGCAGCCCAGCAATCCGGCCGATTCATCCACGTTATCACGCAAAAATGGACCGGTGCCCTCCCATCAGGTCGCGGGAAAGCACCGGTCACAATATGGACGCGTTTGACATTATCAGTGCATCAGCTCACACCGACGCACCTCACATCAACGCGAAAACTACACTCAGGCGTTGTTGCGACGACGCAGCGCGATCACAAGACCAGCCACAGCAGCCGCCACAATCACGGCACCCGCCACATAGAACAACGTCGTACCCATACCACCCGTCGAAGGCAGCTTGGTTCCTTGCGAGTTGACAATCGCGCCCGACACAATGCCTGTGCTCGGATCAGCATTCCAACCGGCTTGGGATACCGTCAGCTCCGTGATGGTAGCTGCACCACTATCCGTACCATGCACGGCCTTGATCGTGAATTCAACGTCATCAGCCTTGTTGAAGCCTGCTGGAGTCTTGGTTTCCTTGAGGATGTACGTACCCGTATCAAGGTCCTTGATCACAAGCTTGCGATCATCAGCAGGAACGGTGAATGGGCCCTGCACCTCGGTGGTGCCGTCCGCCGCATACAGCGTGAACTGAGGCATGTCATTGGTAGGGGTGTCAACAGTCTTGCCGTCAGCACCCTGGAATTCCTTGGTGATGTCGAGCTCATAGGTGAACACTACAGCCTGCTGCTCAGGCGTGGTTCCAGTGGATCCTGCACCACCCACATTCGGGCTGGAGGAGAAGGTCAAATCAGCATAGTTTGGGTTGCCGGGGTTGCCGATTACGGCATTTTCGTTCAGCGTGGCCTCATATTCGACCACAATCTTGGTATCAGCGGTAATCAGAGGGTTCGGGACATTGGCCTGCCCCGTAGTAGCAGTCACGACTTTCAAGTTGTTCGTGGAAATCGTGAACTGGTTGCCGGCATGAGGCGTGGTCACTGGCGTCGTGTCACTCACAGTGAATCCGTTAAGTTGCGTCTTGGTCTGGGCATTGCCCGTACCGTTGACGGCGTACACCTTGACCGTGGACGGATCAAGCGTCAAACCATCGGACAGCGTATCGGTGAACGTATAGGAATACGAAGTGAAGGTGCTATACGTGCTCGGCAATGTACCAGTCAGCTTGAAAGGAACTTCGTCACCGAGACCATAATCCGCACCGTTCACCCAATCCTGCATAGATGTGGTTGGAGCGCCGCTTGCATCTTCATTGGTGTCATTGTCCTTGACCTGTTTGGTCAACGTCACGGTGCCGTTCTTCAACGTGATAGTCAGAGGCGCTGCACCCAACGTGTCAACCATGTAGTTCGACAGCACCTTGCCCGTGGGGTCACCAGTAGCGGTCTGGTTGAACAAGTAATAGCCAACCTGCGCAGTAATCGTCTTGGTTGCATCAGTTTGCTCGAACGAAGGCGTTGGCGCAGACGTAGTGGACATGAATCCCGTGGCGAATGTCTTGATATTGCTATCGTTAAGATTCTTCGTCAAGTATTCGATGATTTGTGCATCGGTGACCGCATCAGTGAACTGCGTACCGCTGCTGCCAATGACAGCATTAATGCCGTTGATAATGGCGGCCTTGTAGTCAGGGTTCACCAAGTAGATGAACGAATCGCCCGACTGTGACTCGATATTGAGCAGTCGATAGCCTTCAATCATGCCGCCAGCCACAGCCCCTTTTACGGTAATTTTGCTCGTGGTCGTTGAGGCTGTGCCTGGAGTGCCACTAATGGTTGGCACCGTTGTTGCTGTTGTAGCGGAATCTGTCGGCGCTGTTGCTGGTGCATCTTCAGCGAGCGCGCTGTTGACACCAACAAGTCCAGCAAGGGTGAAGGCTGCGCCGGAGACCGCAGCGATCGTTCCTTTCAATAGCTTGTTCATAATGTTCCTTGAGGCTTGCATGATCAGGAAGCAAGCCTTAGGCGGCCCACCCCCAGCATCATGGCGGTCCACGCTTGGCGTCAAGAAGATACGGTTCCGAACCAGGCTTGGTACCCGATCTGGTACCCGATGCACTGCACACGATCTGCAAGGTGCAGATCCTACGCTGGTGTGCCCAACCATAGATGGAGAAAAACGTGTAAAATCCCCATCCGTTACGTGGCCCCAGACTCCACATAACGTCTTCGCCACCCATTGTGAATCATTTCCCCCTCTGTTCACTGCACCCTCAGCTGCCAGTGTAAGAATCCCAGCTCATTACACCCATTATTTAGCCACGCCCCTCCAACTCGCCCAACCCCCCCTTAGGCCTCCAGCAAACACCCACCCCAACTCTTCCCCACCCCCCACCACCATCCCCCATCACTCCACGACCCGTCCTTCCCTTCGCGCCCTCCAGCCAATCCCACCAAACCCAAACCCCCCCAACTTCCTACCACCCCACCAAGCAAAACCACACTTCCCAACCCCAAAACCGCATCTCCCCTTACCAGCCCGGTCAGGAAAACTACACTTCCCACCCCAAAACCGCATCTCCGCTGACCAGCGTGGTCAGGAAAGACACGCTTCACCACTCAAAACCACACCCCCGCTGACCAGCGTGGTCAGGGAAACCCACCTCCAACGGAAAACGCACATCCCCGCACGCCCACCAGGCAGGAAACCAGACGGAGGCGGAATAGATCGGAATCGGGATGAGGTGACTCCACTAGGAAAACAACGCGCCTCATCTCAAACGCGCATATCCTCTTACCAGGCAGATCAGGAAAAGCGCACTTTCCGACCTAAAACCGCAGCCCCGCTTACCAGCCCGGTCAGGAAAACCACACTTCCCCACTTAAAACGCATCTCCGCTGACCAGCGTGGTCAGGAAAGACACGCTTCACCACTCCAAAATCGCATCCCCTCTGACCAACCCAATCAGGGAAGGCACATCTCCGTGTTCCAAACCGCATCTCCGCTGACCAACCCGGTCAGGAAAACTGCACTTTCCAGCACGAAACTGCATCTCCGCTGACCAGCGTGGTCAGGAAAGACACGCTTCCCAGCACGAAACTGTACCTCCGCTGACCAACCCGATCAGGAAAACCACACTTCCCCACTCAAAACCACATCTCCGCTGACCAGCATGGTCAGGAAAGGCACCTCCGACAGAAAACGCACCTCCCCACACGCCCAATCGGCAGGAAATTAGACGGGGGATGGAAGAGATCAGAATCGGGATGGAACACCTCCATGAGGAACACAACGCGCCTCACTCCAAAAACGCATCTCCGCTTACCAACCTGGTCAGGAAAGGCGCACTTTTCGGCCCGAAACTGCATCCCCGCTGACCAGCATGGTCAGGAAAACCACACTTCCCCACTTAAAAATGCATCTCCGCTGACCAGCCCAGCCAGCAAAACCACACTTCCCAGCACGAAACTGCATCTCCGCTTACCAGCATGGTCAGGAAAACCACACTTTTCGGCCCGAAACTGCAGCCCCGCTGACCAGCATGGTCAGGAAAACCACCACTTCCCCACTTAAAAATGCATCCCCGCTGACCAGCGTGGTCAGAAAAGGACGCGCTTCCCAGCACGAAACCGCATCTCCGCTGACTAACGTGGTCAGGAAAACCCACCTCCAACGAAAAACACACTTCTCCCCACGCCCAATAGGCAGGAAACCATGCGGGGATGGAGTAGATCAGAATCGAGGTGGAACAGTTCCATGGGGAAACAACACACCTCACTTCAAAACCGCATCTCCCCTTACCAGCGTGGTCAGGAAAACCACACTTCCCCACTCCGAAATCGCATCTCCCCTTACCAGCCCGGTCAGGAAAACTGCACTTCCCAGCACGAAACTGCATCTCCGCTTACCAACCTGGTCAGGAAAACCACACTTTTCGGCCCGAAACTGCATCCCCGCTGACCAGCATGGTCAGGGGAGGTGCAGTTGCGGCCAAGAACGTAGCGCGGTTGTACCACCGTGGTACGGAAACGAGACGAGTTGGGGCAAAGAAGGCGAAGATGGGATGCGTTTGTACCACGGCGGAACAATTACGGTACGGATTTTGACGAGTTTGGAACGCGTTCGTACCACCGTGGTACAACCACGTGCATTTTCGAGCGAAATCCGTAGCGCGGCTGTACCACGGTGGTACAAACACGACACAGATTGACTCCTCGCAAGTGAATCCGTACCGCTTCTGTACCACGGTGGTACGAAGACGATACAGGTACGGGGTCCAAGAGAATCCGCAGGACTCCGGAGGGATCCATCAGGTTGAGGAAAAGAGAGAAATAGAAAGAAAGAGACAGCAGGAGGAAGCAGAAGGGAGAAGGAAGAAGGGAGAAAAGAGAGAAAAGAGAGAAAAGAGAGGAAGAGAGAACGGAAAGAAGAGGACAAAGCGAAAGGAAGAGAAAGGAGGAAAAGGAAACAGGGAGCAGGAAGAGGAGGAACGGGAGGAGAAAAAGAAGAGGAAAAGAAGAGGGAAAGGGCGAAGAAGAAAAGAGGAAGAGAGAGGAAAGAGGAAAGAACCGGAGAGAAAGAAGAGGAGGAACGGGAGGAAGAAAAGAAGAGAAAAAGAAGAGGAAAAGGGCGAAGAAGAAGAGAGGAAGAGAGAGGAAAGAGGAAAGAACCGGAGAGAAGGAAGGGGAAGAAGGGAGGATGGGAGAAGAAAAGGAAAGAGGAAGGAGAAGAAAGAGAGGAAGAGGAAAAAGAGGAAAGAACCGGAGAGAAAGAAGAGGAGGAACGGGAGAAGAAGAAAGAGAAGAAGAGGAAAAAGAGGAAAGGAAGAGAGAGGAAAGGGACAAAGAGGGACAGAGGAGACAGGAGAAACAGGAACAGAGGAGACAGGAGAAACAGGAAGGCACCGGAAGAAACAGGAGCAGCAGGCAGCAGAGCAACGAGCAACAACCAAAAAGAAAAAGGGGCGTTCTGGGGAAGAACGTCCCTTTGATGCAAACTGCAGTTTGCGATGCGGCCCCGTGGATCTCATTCATAGGGGGAAGGGGTACTCCACGGGTCGCCAATCCAGAGGATTGCGATCAGGTTGCGTTCTGCAGGAAATTTATGGAAGAAATCCATTGAAGAAAACCTGCAGAAGGGGATCCGCAATCCACGAGCCACTATATACCCCAGCGGCCCAAGCCGATCGCATCACTGCTTATTTTTCGCTACGCGCCGAGCTTCCACAATCAGCAGCAGCGCCAGGAAGCACGATGCCACGGCCACGAGCGCAATCAGCGCCACGTTCGCACCGGTCTGCGCCGGCTTCTCCGGCACCGACGGCGTCGGCGGCGTCACCGGCGGCACGGCGGGCTTCGTGTTCGTCAGCGTGAAGTACGCCGTGTTCGGGCCGTCCTTGGTTTCCGTCACCGTCACCTTGTAGCCCTCAGGCACGTCCTTCTCGCGCACGGAGTAGTCCATGTATTCGGGCAGTGTGTCCCAGTCGTATTCCCAACCGTTGCTTTCGTTGAGCTCCACGGTGTCTATCAACACCATTTCGTCAATACCGTTATCGAGGTTCAGGTAGAGTTCCACGGTCACGGACTTCGGTCGCGTTGCCGGATCGTCGTTCTTCCAGACCTTCTTCACGTGGATCGGATCGACGCCCGCCCACAGGTTCGGCTTGGCTTTCACGCTCAGGTGGCGCGCTTCCTCGCTGGCCGGCATGGCCGACGGCAGCGACACGAGCTGCGCCGAGTACACGAGTTCCGGCACGACATCGATCGGAGAGACAAGGAAGAACACGCCGTCACCCAGGTCGCTGAACGTCACCTGTCCGTTGGCGTCGGTTTCCGCGGTGCGCGCGTCGCCCGCTTCAATACGCTTGGCCAGGTTGTCTCCATAGAATTCGCCGTTGACTTTGAGCGTCTGGAACAGCGTGCTGTTCAGTCGATCCCAGCACAGCGATGCAAGTTCATATTCGGTCGGCTCCGTCGTGGCAGCAGCATCACCGGAAGCAGCAGCATCACCGGAAGCAGCAGCGTCCGTATCCGCCACCGCACATCCGCTCGGCTTGAGCATGCCCGAGATGTTGATGCCCTGCTCGTCTTCATACTTCTGGAACATCGGCGTCAACGTCAGATGGTCATACATCGGCATTTCACCGTTCCATTCAGCCACCTGGTACAGGTAGTAGTTGGAATCGGCGACGGGCTTGTCTTCATGTTCGTACGTTACCGTCACGCTGTTCTGCCCCGACTTAATGGAGCCGGTGCTTTCGTCAGCAAATGTAGTGGGTGCGGTCAGGCCGCAGAACGCCATTGCCGTCGACATCATGGCAGCCGTCACCAACCATGCTCGGCGAGCCATAGTGGTCTTCGTCATAGTGTGATCCCTTCCTTGGGCCTTGACCTTGCTTCAAGTCTCAGCCGGCGGTTTCTCGCTCTCTTGAGATTCGTTTGTTGCTATATGCGGTGTGACAGAGCCGCCTTCGGCCCGAGCATGCAGTTTTCCGTACCCTCGGATCCCGCACTCTGTTACGAAACACTGGTTTCAACAGACCTCGGCATTCGCACGCCCGGACGCACAGAGCCACACCCTGATAGTTATGCTACTAGCGTACCCGCTTTAGAGCAATCTGTCACGTCACTTCACGGACACTTCATGTTTTATTCTTATTTATTTCCGTTCAGCGCTCATGGGCATGATGAGCCCCATTGGCATCGCGTGACTTCTTCTTGGCTTTGCGACGGATCAACCACCAGACGAGCAACGCAAGCACGAGGAACACGCCGGCAGCGATTGCGATAGCCATGTTCGTCATGTCCTGCGCACTTGGATACTGCACATCCTTGGCCGTAGGCGGCGTTGGAATCGCATGGCCGCGCACAAGCAGGCGATGCGAGTTGACGCCGTATGGCGTGCATGTGATCAGCGTCAGATAATCCTTGCCGTCTTCAATCGCAAGGTTGTTCATGTCTCCAGGCAGCACCACATTGATCTGATCAACCTGGTACCAATGTTCGTCATCGAGCACAGTGACCGAGAACTGGTCACCTTCTTTGAGCGTGTCCAAACCAGTGAACAGCTCGGCACTAGGCAAGCCTGTATGCCCCGAAATCGCAGCATGCGTACTCGGACCACCCACAGGCAGCGACGAGCCTTCAAGATGTCCTGCAGCGATCTGCAGCACTGTTTCTTCGGTGCCATGGTAGATCGGCATGCGCTGCTCAAGCTTCGGAATGCTGATGTAACCCATGATGCCGGTACCCGTCACGTCGAGTGTCTTCTCGTAGTACTCGTGTTCAGCGTCGCTAGGCTGGAAGCGGTTCGGGAAGCTCAACAAGTCCGTGTTGTATTGCTTCGCGCCTTCAAGCAGCTTGGCCTTGTTCTCAGCAGACATGTCGTTGACCTGCTCCACGTAGCTGGCCACAGCGCGTGACGAGTGCAGACGGTTCCACCAGTCGGCGAACGAAGGGTATGCGAGCACGCCGATGCCACCGAGCAGAGCCAACGAGCAGATTGCGATCATGATGTTCATGAACGCATTGCTCTTCTTCTTTGGCGTTTGTGGTGCGTCAGCTGTTTGTGTTGCAGCAGCCTGTGAATCCTGGTCAGGCTGCACGTGGCCCTGAGCTGTTTGGTCCACTGGTTGCTGATCAGGTGTTGGGCTCACTGCGTTCCCTTTCAATCCGTCATACCGTGCATTGCACTATGCTGCGCGCTCCGCTGGCGCAGGTCAAAAAAAATCCGCAGACGCACAATACAAACATTGTGGTCTGCCCCCCTTGAGTCTACTGCAGCACAGTGCTGCAATCCATAGTGTTCACAAGGGTTCCACGATTGCATAAAAGAGCGGATGCCCTACCGTGTTGGTAGAGCATCCGCTGTAAGTCAGTCACCAATCATTGATTGGATCCTTGATACCTGAATCAGGCGTTGCGACGCTTCATCGCGAGGGTCAGGCCCAGACCAGCGAACAGCACGATAGCCGCACCAGCCGTGTACAGAGCCACAGTACCCATGCCACCGGTCTCGGGGAGCTTGTTACCACCCTCGTTCAGAACGGTAGCAAGTGCTCCATTAGTGCCCTGAGTCACACCATCGCCGGTGACGACCAAAGCAGCGGTCGGCTCATCCGCAAGGACATCGTGGGTCGGCTTAATGTCGAACGTGATGTCGTCAGCCTTGTTGAAGCCTGCAGGAGTGTAGGTCTCAGTAAGCGTGTAATTACCCGCGTCGATGCCCTTGACACCGAACTTGTAGGCACCGCTTGGCTGCTTCGTGACAGACAGAGTATACTGCGCACCAGTGCTGTTGTTGGTCAGCTGGAACACCGGAAGATCGGCGTCATTGGGGTCGATGCTGAATGTCTTCGTACCATCGAACTCCCAAGTGAAGACCACAACCTTGTCATCCGGAGTGGTACCGCGGTCACCTGTGCCCTGCGCATACGGATTATTTGAGAAGGTCAGATTGGCGGTGTTCGGGTTGCCAGCAGTACCAATGACCGCATTGTCGTTCAGCTCCGCATTGTAAGTGACTACAATCTCGCTATCAGCAGTAAGGCTGGCAGCAGCGGTGCATGCCTTGAGGTTAGCCGTTGCAATCGTAATCGGGGTCGCCGCGGTCACCGTGAAGCACTCGGTGAGATCGGTGGCGCCAGACTTCACTGCGACAGAATCTGCTTTGAAGGTGAGGCCAGCGGACATCGTATCGTTGAACGAGTAGTAGAAGGTCTCATACTCGTCGTATTCGGCAGGAAGCGTACCAGTCAGTTGGAAGGGAACGGTGTCACCGATGGCGTAATCGGCGGAGTCGTTCATTTCGTTCTCGCCCTGACCCTCAGGAGCGTTGGGATCACCGTTGTCCGCGACCTTCTTCTCCAACGAGACGGTACCGTTCTTCAGCGTAACGGTTGCTCCGTTCTTACCGACATTGACAACCAAATACTTCGACTTGGTGTAGGTGTCGTCCTTGCCGAGTTCAGTCTGCTCGAAGAGATAGTATCCCTGATTAACCGAGGTCGTCTCATCCGTAATCGTCGGACCGGCAGTCGGAGAAGCGGCCTTGAAAGCCTTCGCGAAGGTCTCAACGTTGGCAGAGGTCGTCAGGTTATTAAGAACGAGCTTGATCAGATCAGCATCCGTAGCATCATCAGGAACACTCACAAGTTTTTTGAGGCCAGCGATGAGAGCACTCCTGTTCTCGGCGTTGACGGCATAGACGAACTTGTCGTCGTCCCTCGTGGCACCGCTATTCTCGGACGTGATGTCGAGAATACGATAGCCAACGAGCTCGTCGCCGGCAACGAAGTTTGAAATGGTGACAGTAGCATCCTCGCCAGTTGCCGCATATGCGGTGGAAATGCCGGCGAAGCCGGTGGCGAGCATTGCCGCCGATACGCCGAAGGCAACGATTGCCTTGTTGAGCTTCTTCATGATTCTCCTTAATTGGTTCATCTGTGTTTACAGGTGGAGCCTTGTGTGCACATTTGCGGAATCATCTCCTCGGGAGAATCTGAGGGTCTGATTAACGCCGCTTCGCGCCGTCTCCGCTGGTGCTTCACTTCTCGATGTCCAATCAACTTCAACCTGGTAGGTCTTGGTTGACCGGGACGAATCGCTTCGCCGCTTCCGGAGAATTTCTCCGGCCCCTTCGTTGAAATCCAGGAGGATTTCTCCGGTGCACACATCGGAAATGCAAGTTGCGATTCTCAGCACATTTGTGTGCGCTTCGTTTCGCTATGCGAACCGAAGGAAGTTGTGCTTCCCTCAATCCGCTCTCCGTCTTGAGTTTTGCCGAGCGACGAATCTCTCTGCTGAGAGCGATTCCGTCGGCCACATGTTTGAGTCTAAGCTATGAGATTGAACTTTGCAACCTGAGACCAAGTATTTTTTCAAATTTTCACAAGTTGATTGCAGTTGTTCGGGAGAAGTTGTCTAACTCTCGTGCGGGCACAATCGTTCCTATTACTAGGCACAGTAAACTTTCATGCCTATCAAGGTAAGGATTGTGGAAGGGAGAAGATGAGAGGGGCGCATGTATGGCCATGAGGCCGGGGCATGCGCCCCTCTCCCAAAGGAGGTTGATTACTCAGTAACCAATAGTAATCAACCGATTGCTTGATTCGCAAAGCAATATATACAATGCCACACGCGTCAAGAAAATTCCAGTGATTTCACCAATCGTCACATATCCTTCACATAACGCCACAACAACCTCAGAAAACGTTGATATTCCAACGATCTCGCCCACCCACAAACGACCGGTGACTGCATAATCGGCTCAAACTCGAAGCCAATTAACCTAGTCGCACACACCCCACAAACGACTGATGGCCGCAAGAGCATCAACTCTTGCGGCCATCAGTCATATCAGCCAGGCATCAACCCAGACGAATCAACCGATCACTCGATTGCCCGTCCGAGCCACGAGGTCACACACGACGACGATTCACGATCACCGCGCACCCCATGCCCATGAGCAACACCAGCGCACCCGCCAACATCACCCACACAGCCTGTCCATCGCCACCCGCCGACGGCAGCACGACGCCGGGCTCGTTGCGGATGGAACCCAAATCCCAGTTCAACTTGATGGTTTCAACGGTTTCATTGGTATCGGGTCCGACCGTGAACTTGTGCTCGGTGGCATCGAGGTAGTATCCGTCAGGCGCCTTGGTTTCCACCAATTCGTAGCTGCCCCACGGCAGATTCTTGATACTGAACGTGCCATTGAAGTCATATACCACGTTCCCACCAGTCGCATTCCACGCTGCTCCATCAGCAGGAAGCGCCTCACATCCAGACTTACTATTGCAATCCTCGATATTCAGGACAACTTGATCTTCTGTGCCCTTCTTATAAGTCAGCGTCCATTCAGAACCAGCAAGGAGCTTCGAAGTATCCTCCGCGTCGACCTTGCTCCAGGTAACACTACCAAGGGTCCTCTGGTTCTTCAAGGCCCCGATTTCGATGTTCACATCATTTTCATTGGTACTGGTGGTATCGATCTTGAACGGGTATCCGTTTTCAAGGAGCTCGTAGCCTGTCGGGGCCTCGATTTCCTTGAGTACGTAGGAACCGGAGGGCAGTTTGCTGACCTTGAACTTGCCCTTCGCCGGATTGGCATCGTAATACTTCTGGTTCGCATACCGCGTGGCGCACGCCGCCGCGTCATTGGCGACGCAGTCCTCGATCAGCTGAATCGGCTCGACCTGGACGGCTCCGTCAATCTTCTCGTAGATACCCCATTGGGATCCGCCGAGCAGTTCGTCGTTGTCGGCATCGGTCTTCTGCCAGCTGACCGTGGTCGGCGAATCAGCAATCCAGCCGACAGCACCGACAATGGAAGGCTTCTGGTCGCCGATCCATTCCACGACGCCGTCCGTAATCGTGAACCGATACCTCGTCGGATTGATCGTGTAACCGGCGGGGGCCGTCTTCTCCCACAGCGTGTACGTGCCGTTCTCCAGAGCCAGCGAGAATTCGCCGGGCCGTGAGTTCTGATCCATCGGCGTGGAATCCTTGGCGGCGTCACGCATCTGCGCCTTGCGCGCGCGCAGGATCGTCTCGGCGCCGACCTCGTTGAGAGGCTTGGACGAGACATGTAGGTCCTGCTGTGTGAACATGGACTGCGGCGCGACGCTCAGCGCCTTGGCCCGTGAGGGGGTCACGGCGGCACAGCTGGGCGCACCCACGGAGAGCTCACCATTCTGAATCATATACGCCCTCATATTGCCCATCGCCTTGACGGCCGTGTACTTACCCTGCGTGCCCCCCGGTGGTTCCAGACCGGTGAACTCATTCGTATCCGAGAGGCTCATGGCGTATTTCTTTTCGCCATTGTGGTCGTCGCTGATGATGAAACTGAACTCCTTGCCGCTGCCGAAGGGCAGATTATACGAATACCAGTTGTTCCCACAGGAGTCGACCGGGTCCATGTACGGGGCAACACCCCACTCCGGCCCACTTTCACCAGGTGCATCATACCAGTAGAACGTCGGCTTGGCGCCCGGCCACTGGATGTAGACCGTCAACGGGTATTGGTTGGGGGCGACGAGGAAACGAATCGTCTGCGTCTTGCCCTTGCAGGACACGGTGACGTCTGCGGTGCCCTCTCCCTCGGCGTGCACGGTGCCATTCGCATCGACGGTCACGACACCGGGGTTGCTGCTCGTCCATGTGAAGGTGGGATGCAGATACGCCGGTTCGACGGATGCGGTCAGCTTCACGGTATCATCGACGTTCATGTCGATGGTCTCGTTCGGCGCCACTACATCGTTGCCCTTCTTGACGGTGAGCGACTCAACCGTCGCCTGCGTGATGCGCAGCGGAATCGTCACTGAAATCGGGTTGCCGCTCGCGTCGAGATCCACGGTCGTGACGGTGATGTGCACCTGCACATCGTCCCCCGGATACTCGGTCACGTTGATGAGACCGTCATTGACGTGCACCTTCTCGTTGTCCGAGGACCAGGTCACTTTCTGCACGGCACTCGCCGGCAGCACGGTCGCGTTCAGCTGCAGCTGCTGGAACTCCGCGACATCGACGACGGCGCCGATCTCGCCGGTCTCGCTGTCCGCGACCAGCGTCTCGCCGTGGAAGACCTTGAGGCCCGCAACAGCCAACGTATTGTCAGTGATCGTCCACGATTCCGAGTCGCCGTCCTTCTGCAGGTTCCATTCGGAGCCCTCAAGCCCCTTGTAGGGCTGGCTGGACCCCTCGGCATACTTGCCCCAGTTGACGAGGCCGCCCTCGGTCGGGTTGACGATGCCGATCGGGTTGGACGAATCCGCGGGGGACACATTGGCCAGTCCCTTGTCTGCATTGTCGCCGGTGAGCGCATTGCCTTGGCCGTCGTAGACCGCCTTGATGGCGGTATTGGCGACGTCACCCTTGTTCGCGGCGTTGATCACGTAGATGTTGTCGTTGAGCTTGTATCCGGTGACCGTCTCGATTTCCCGGATGTAGTAGTCGGCACCGGGCACGAGCGAATTGACGCGGAACTTGCCGTCCTCGAGGTTCCAATCACCGGAAGGGATGTTGTTGTCCGCTACGTTTGGATAGATGCCGTTCGAACGGTTCTTCGCGTCCTCCAGCGATCCGTACACACCCCAACGGGTGCCGCCGAGCAGCTTGCCGCTCTCGTCCACCTTGTTCCAGGCGATCGTCGAGCATTCGCTGTGCAGCGAACCCGTCCACGGGAAGTTGTGGCGTTCCTGGTCCATGTCGAGGATTGACGCGGAATCGCCTTCGCCGACGCCGGGACCGAAGTTTCTGGCCACGCTCGGGTTGTACATCATGAAGTCCTGGCCGACCCAGACACGGCCGTTGGTCGTGACATGGTCCTCGAAGGAGCCGTTCGGCACCAGGATGCTGCCGATCATGGCCGCTGCGGGATCGTCGTTGACGGTGACTTTCTGGTCGTTCGGCTGACCGGTATTGGCCCAGGCAACACCTTGGCCGTCGGTCACCACGCCACCTTCGATCTTGAGGTAGCTCGTTTCGTAGAAGTTCCACATGATCGCCTGGGCCGCACGCTCATAGGCCTTCTGGATGGCGGGATTATTGGACTTGAGGTAGTAGCCATTGCCAATCTGCAGGCCGTTCCACCAGAAACGCCAACCGTTATGGAAGGAGATTGGAGCGGAACCCGACACGTTGACGATGATGGACGCGTTGTCGGGGATGTTCTTGAACATGAACGACGTGCCGTTGTAGTCGTTACCGTCGGCAAGCTGCGAACCATCCAGGAAGAATACGATTGTCTTCGCATCGGTGTTCTTGCCATCGAAGACGATGAGCTTCTCGCGCTTCCCGCCATCGTTCGAGAAGGTGATGTTCGCGCCGATGTACACGCCATCGTCGCTGTTGTACTTCTTGTAGGTATAGGTGCCGTTCAGGCTGCCGTTGTCATACGTACCGGCATTCTCGACTTTCGGTGTGGCGGCGTCCTCGGTGGCCGGAATCGCAGCAAGCGTCTGGGAGAGCTTCTGGATGGTCTCCGTGTTGTTCGTGTAATCCGCGGTTGCGCCATTGGCACCGTTCAGCTTGACGTTGGAGAGCGGATTGGACTGGTTCCACAGCACCTGTGAAGCAGGTACGTCCGCCGCGTTGTCACTGTATACGGAATCGAACCACTGGTTGCTGTAGTCGTAGACGGTCTGGCTCTTGTTGCCGCTGATGCGGGCATCGTAGTTCCATTCACCGCTCTTGAGCGTACCGACCCAACCACGGGCGTTACGGCCCCAGCCTAACGCATTCGTATCCACGGTCTGGCTGCCGTTGTTCGAGGTTCCCGTGAGGGTGATGTTGGAATTCGTTCCGGCCACGACGAGCGCATCGCTGCCGGCGGCCGGGCGGTACTGTGCACCGAAGCCGACGATGCCGAAGCGGAAGCCGCGATTGCTCCAGGAGGCCTTCTTCGAGTTGATGGCCAGCTTGCCGCCCACGAGGGTCGTGCCTTCGGCCTCCACTGCGTACGAGCCGTTGATCTCGTTGCTATTCCTGCCGTAATTGGTTATGCCCGCCTTAGGGGCGCCCACATACATGTCGCGACCGACCCACGTGGCCACGCCGGTGTCGACGGTACCACCATCGGTGCCGTCACCGAGCGTGATGTCCTCTGGGACGCAGATTCCCGCCACCGGGTCATTCGCCTGTGCGGTCCTCGGCAGCAACGCAGGAACGGCGGTGGCGAGCATCATGGCTAGGGCCGTTAGGGCCGCGTAGACACGTGGTTGCCGCCTCAGCGCACCTGTTGTGTTGTTGGTCATTCGGTCTCCCCTCGAAACCATGGTGTTGTGTGTTGAATTGGATTGCTGCGAGTGTTCATCACGCAGTCATGCAGAAGTGACGGCAGGACTTCCTTGCCTGCCGTCACGTTCACGCAGCAATGCTGACTTCACCTTGCGGCTCAGCCACGTTGCCCTTCTAGACATTGCGTTACCTCTCCTTGGTAGTGCAGTGCTCTCTCTGCAACCGTTCGCACGGTCTTTGCCAACAGAACGCTTCCCTGCGCGATCAAGGCACTCGGGAGCATGCAACCCCCGCTATTCATTCCTCAGCGAACAATCTGGGAACGATTTTACTACTGGCGAACAGTTAATGCCACCCATTCTAGCGATTTGGATTGTTGCGGCGAAGGACTTTCACAGGACTTCCCCCTATTTGCTCGACCAAGAGGAACCCCAACATGTACTGCGATCACGCACCTTCGCGCCTATCTGCCCTACTTAACAGACGCGCTGCGCCCCACATTCCCGCGAATCGTGAAAATATTGCACATATTGTGCACAATCGCACCTCTCTACCTACACACTCGAACGCAACATGTTGATTTGATTGGGATTGTCGATGAAACAGCCATCATATTGCGGTTCCGCATGCTGGACAGCATACGAAAAAGCCGGCAGCAGGTTGTCAGTTCAACCCGCTGCCGGCTTTCTCGTTATAGCCTAGTGCAAACGTTTGCGTTTAGTTTTCTTCGATGCTTTCAATCGTGACTTCGGCCTGCTCCGCTTCATCCATCGCGTCCTCGGCTTCCTCGGCATCGCTGTTCGCGGCCACTGCCGCCGCCGCAATCTGGGCCAGCTTGGCTTTGACCGATTCACTCGATCCCTTGGGAGCATGTACGGCCGTGCCCTGGCCATGCTTGTTCGTCTTGATGAACGGATCGCCGCCCTTCAACGCATATGGATCTTCAAAGTCGGCTGAAACCGTCGGCTCGTCATGCACAATGAACCCACGACCCTTACACGTCGGGCATTCCTCGGAGAACGCCTCAACCAAGCCCTGGCCGATGCGCTTGCGCGTCATCTGCACGAGACCCAGGCTCGTGACCTCGGCCACCTGATGCTTCGTGCGGTCACGTGCCAAGCATTCAAGCAATCGGCGCAACACCAAATCTCGGTTGGCCGGCATGACCATGTCCACAAAATCAATCATGACCATGCCGCCAATATCGCGCAGACGCAGCTGACGCGCGATTTCTTCGGCCGCTTCAAGGTTGCAGGCCGTGACGGTTTCCTCAAGCGAACGGCCCTTACCAATAAAACGGCCTGTGTTCACGTCAATCGTCGTCATAGCTTCGGTACGGTCAATCACAATCGAGCCGCCGCTCGGCAGATACACTTGACGTTCCATGCCCTTGCGCAGCTGCGAGTCAATCTGCCATTTGTCGAACACATCCTTGCCCTGGTGCTCGGCAGGATCCCACTGCTCCAGCTTGGCCTTCAAGTCAGGTGCCATTGTGTCCAAATACTCGGCAATACGCTCGTAGACGGTTTCGCCTTCCACAATCAGCTTTGAGAAGTCGTCGTTGAAAATGTCACGCACCACGCGGATCGCCACATCAGGCTCGCCTTGCAGCAGCTTGGGACGCTTGCCGTTGCGGAACTCCTCACGCTTGGCTGTGATGTGTTCCCACTGGTGCATCAGGTTTTCAAGATCCTTCGTGATTGCTTCTTCCGAAGCGCCTTCAGCAGCAGTACGGATGATTACGCCCATGTCTTTCGGAGCGACCTTCGCCACAATTGACTTGAGCCTGGAACGTTCATGTTCGCTGAGCTTGCGGCTCACGCCCGTCATGCCGCCCGACGGCACGAGCACAAGGAAACGGCCGGCCAATGTGACCTGGCTCGTCAAACGTGCGCCCTTGTGGCCGATCGGGTCTTTCGTGACCTGCACGAGCACTGGGTCGCCTGAACGGAACGCATGTTCAATGCGGCGCGGCTGGCCTTCAAGACGCGTTGTGTCCCAGTTCACCTCGCCCGCATAGAGCACGCCGTTGCGCGCCTGGCCAATGTCGACGAATGCGGCTTCCATGCTTGGCAGCACATTCTGCACGCGGCCCAAGTAGATGTTGCCTACCGTGGCCACTTCCTGGATATCGGAGACATAATGCTCCACCAAAATATTGTCTTCAATCACCGAGATCTGCGTATGGCGGCCACGCTGGCGCACGACCATCAGACGGTCCACGTTTTCGCGGCGTGCCAGGAAGTCCTGCTCGAGCAGCTGGTTCTGGCGGTTGCGCTCACGACGGTTGTCACGGCGGCGCTGCTTCTTGGCCTCAAGCCTCGTGGAACCTTCCACATCGGTGATTTCGTCCATATATTGCTGCTTGCGCGAGCGCCGCGTGGTGGTCTGCTCGTCTTCAGCGTTCTTGGAACTTGACCGGCGGCGACGGCGGCGACGCGTGACCGTGGCGCCTTCGTCCTCATCATCTGAGGACCGGGCACGGTCCGCGTTATCGGTCTCATCGTCTGCCGCAGTGTCTTTGGTCTGCTCATTGGCAGCATCATCGGCATCCTGCTGGCGGTTGCGACGGCGGCGACGGCGCGTGGTCGGCTGCTCCTCGTCGTCTTCCGCAGTGGCGGATTGCACCTGGTCCTCATCGGATTGTGCCGCAGCGCTCGAACGGCGGCGACGGCGACGCGTAGTGCTGCGCGCCTCCTCTTCCTCTTCACGCTCACGGTCTGCGCGGCCACGCTCGTCGCGGGCATGCTCATGCGCAGCAGATTCACCATTGTCTTGCGTTTCACGGTCGGCACGCGATGACTGGCCGCGACGGCGGCGGCGTGAAGGGCGCGGCTGATCGACCGTGTCGTCGTCGATTGGCGAATACGTGATGTCGTCGAGTTCGAGATCTTCCTCAATTTGCTCGACTTCGGCGGCGGCGCGCCGTTCCTGAGCGTTCAGGCGACGGTGGCGTGAGGAGCTACGTGTGGGTTCGCGGAAATCATCATGATGCTCTGATGCACTTTCGGAACGGTCCTCGTGCGAACGCGAGTGCTGTGCGGGCAGCACCGGCTCCTGGAACAGCAGTGAAGTCATGCCACGGGCCGCACGCGGCATGGCAGGCAGCGAATCGAGCACGTCGAGTGCAAGGTCGGGCACGGCATCATCGGACTGGGATGCGGCGCGGCGCGGCGCAGTTGGCGGCTCACGGAACGTCTGCTCATGCTCACGCGCTGCGGAACGGCGGCGCGTGCGGCGGCGCGGCTGGGATTCCTGCTCATCGCTACGGTCCGCAGTGGCGGGCGGGGCTGGAGGCGCGGGCTGATCGGCCGTTTGCTCAAACGCGGGAGCCGGGCTCGGCGGATCGAGCAGTGCATGGTCTTCAACCTTGAGCTGCAGTTGGGCGCCGGCAGCTCCGGCACCACGTACCACGCGGCGGCCTGTGCGGCGGCGGCGCGGCGTGGAAGTGGCCGACGACGTGGCCGCAGTCGCAGCGGAACCGTCAAAGTCAGCTGTGTTGGCCGAAGAAGCGGAAGAAGCGGAAGTATCGGAAGAAGAGGTCGTCACGGAAGTGGGCTGGTCGGCGTCGGTGTGATCGAAGCCATGTTCTGATGTAGCGGGCACAATGCTCCTCACGGCATGCTGCAATCATGCCGCAACGTCCTGGCCCCAACGGTCTCACGCCACGCTCTCACCGTGGCCGCATCGTGGAGGATGCACGTTGGAGGCAATCCAAAAGTCATCATCATGCGGAAGCGGACACCGGCGCTCGGGAGAGCCTCGTCACTGAACCTGAGTGCTCTGCCGCGAGGGGATCGACGCCTCCGGATGGGCAGCGGCTTTGCAGCGCCGCTGCCGTCTATCTTGCCTGTGCGCGGCGACATTACAGCGACATTGGCCAAGCGTTTTTTCTCGTGATTGCGTGGGAAATTGAGTCAGAGCGTGATTGAGGTGAGAAGAGGGGATGTGAGGGGGGTGCGAGACGCTGCAGACAGGCCGCATAGGAAGGCGCATAAGAAAAGGAACGCTTCCGGCAAGATAGGGGAAGAAGAACCGGAAGCGTTCCGTGATGGGGATATTCATGGTACGTCTGTTGTTAGTCGCCTACTGCGAGACTGCTGCCGTGAACCTGTGCGTGCGGTCACCCGCATTAACACAGACGCAATGCAGTCTAGTCAGTAATCGCTCGAATTGCCACCCTCCTGCAAGGCGCGTCGCAACATTGCGAGCGCGATGACCGTCAATACGAGGCCCACGGCCACGGTGCGCCAGATGAATGTGGCGCCTGCGTTCGGCAGCATGACGCCGGGAGCGGGATCAGGATCAGGATCGGGCTGTGGGTTGGGGTCCGGGTAGTTGCCCACGTACATCGTCATACCGCCGGGAGCGATGCGCGCGGCGACTACGGTCTTGGTTTCGTTGGTTTCCGGATCCTTCACCTGTGCAGTCAGCTTGTCGGCCTCAGGGGCATCAGAGAAGCGGATCATCGTGACGGAACCGTCTTGAGCGCCCGTCTCGCTGTTTTGCACGTTGTAGAGTTCAAAGTCGATTGTCGAGCGCAGTGCCTTGTAACCCGTGGGCGGCGTCACCTCTTCGAGACGGTACTGCACATTGACACCGTTCGCATAAGGCACGAGCGGGATGTTCTGCCAGACCACGCCGACTTCATCAGATGTGAAGAGGTAGGCCTGGTCGGAATCAGACTCGGATGGCGCCCAGTCGTAGGTGCACCGGTCGTCTGACGGTTCAGGCTGCGGGTCCGGATCAGCTTCTGGCTCAGCGGGGCACGAGCGCGTCAGATAACGGTAGCTGTCGTCGAACTTGCGTTGGATGTTGAACTTCGCGCCCGACAGTTTGGTCTCGTAGTCCACGAATTTTCGGACCGTGTCAGTATTGTCAGGGTCGTTGGGATTGGCGGGAACATTGTCCCACTGCTCCGTCTCAGCCTTCACTTTGACGATGGCGGGGCCTGCCGTGGGTGAGTTGTAGTAGTCCACGAACGTGGAGTTCGAGAACAAGCCCGTGATTTCACGGTTCCACAGGCTTGCATACGTGACATGCGAACCGTTTGCCTGCTGTCGCTGCGATTCCATTAAACCAAAGCCATAGTCCTGGTAGATGTCGATCTTGCTCCAGCCTTCATCGGTGTACAGGCGCATCTTGCCCTCACCGTCCCCCATGGTGGGCAATGAATCGTTGGCATTGCCGGCATTGCCTTGGCCGGCACCAGGCACCGCATCACCATCAGGTGAGGATTCACCATCACGCGCTTCGCGAGCAAACAGGTCGCCGTCAATTGAGGCCATCTGCTGCATCACATACGGACCCGTGGTTTGAAAACGTCCGTTGCCCGACTGGTTTGGGTTCGGCTGGTAGTCGAAAAACGTGGTGGCCGCGTCAGGGGCGAACTGCAAATACGTCACCATCGCTTCATGCAGCGTGGTCGTGGAGTCGGAGGAGATGGCCGTGTGGCTCGTATTCTCGCTGCGCTTGCCCCAGGGAGCCTCTCCGAACTCGTCGGACGAGGCCAGGAATTGCGCGAACTTGCTGAATGTTTGCGCGTCGTTGACACGCAAGCAGGAAGCCACCCAACGCAATGTTTCGTCAATCGCGTCGTTGGATGCGAACATGTTCAGCGTTTTGGCCAGGTAGCCCACGCCGTTACCCACGAGCACGCCGTTACGGTCGCCACCCGCGTTTGCATAGATTGCTGTGGAATCCACGGCCACTTTGGATTCGGCAATGTTGATCGCGTATTTCTCACCATCCGGGTTCACGGGTGCTGTGATTTGACGCACCACATATGTGCCTGTCAGCAGTTTCGAGAAATACAGCGCGCCATCGTCTTTGATCGGGTTTTCCTGATCGGACGCCGGCAGCGTGTGTTTCAGGCAGCGTTGCCCTTCAGCGTTCCTGGCCACAGGAATCGTGTATGTAGCGTCACCGATTGTCACCGTGATGTCTCCAGCCTGCGGGTTCTGCGTGCTATCAGCCGATTGCACGCTCTGGTCAATCAGATACGTGCCAATGTTCCCGACGCGCTGCCCTGTTTGCCGATCCACAATCCATGCGGCATCGGTCAGCAGGCCGTCGCGCTTGGGATCAGGATTCAAGTAGATCGGCACGTTCGTTTGCGAGCCGTCCGTAGAGTTGCCCAAGTAATACATGACCGGCGACGAACCTTCGTCTTGGACAGGCGTTTCGCCCACATGATACATCGCGAACCATGAGCCGTTATAGGCATCGTTGTCATCCACACCATCGGTGCGGCGCGGCATCTCGCGGTACACATGGTTCTGCACAATCAGGCGGTTTTCAACGTTCGGCACCTTGATTGTGGATCCCCATTTGACGTCGAACCCCATGAATTCGTCGTCCTTCAGCCCCTCCACCGAGTTGCGGTGTGAATGCACGCGCCAAGTGTTCTCTTCCTTAGCGCTTGCAATATCGTGTTCCTCCGTCCAGAAATAGCCGACGTAATACTCAATTGAATCGAGCGCTTCAAGCTGCTCGCGCGTCACACCTTGATTAATGGCCTCTTGGCAGGAGGCCAGGGGCTGTGTGCCGCCACTGGTTGCGCACACCTGCAGAATATCCGCGATTTTGCCCGAGTCGCCGCCAAAATAGGCTTCCTCGACATACGAGTAGTACTGCGTCGTAAAGCCCGGCAGATTCGAGAACAATCCCTGCATGCCGTTGGCACGCGCCGTGAACTCCGGGTAGCCACGCCTCACGCCGTCCATCATGCCAGTCATATATTTGACCGTTTCCACGGCACCCGACACGCCCTTTTGAGATGCTTCCTTATATCCCATATCGGCATTGCCGTATACCGGAGTCCAGTCGCCGCCCTCTTGCAGGTCCGTCCACGCGGCGCCGTTACGCTTGAGCACAACGGCAAATAGCGTGCCTTCCGATTCGTATTCACCCGCGTTGTTCAGCGTGTAATACGGTTGCGGTGTGGGTTGTGAGTCACCATTGATCAGATACAAACTGTTCGTGGCCGTCACGAGCGAGCTCGGCGCCGCCCACACTCCCGTGCCGTACGGGTCACGCGACTGCAGCATGTCACCCGCGAAATACAACACGGCATCATCACTGACCGTGCGGTATCCGTCCGGCACATACAGCTCACGCAACACGAATTCCTCGCCCAGCAGTTGCTTCAACTCACCTACCGAGAGGGCTCCGTTTTCATTGGCAAATAATATTTCTCCAAAATCGTCAGTAACAGCTTTGTACGTGGGTGTGAACAACAGATTCTGCTGGGCCTCGTCGGCATAGACGTTGCCCGTCTGCTGATCCACCACGGCTCCAGCAGGCCATGCCACGTAATCATTGTCCGTACCGTCTTTGAGGTACCCCACCACGGGCAAACCGTTGTCGTCGTATTCCTGACGCCCATGGTACGTAGCGAACACGGCGCCTTTGAGCGGATCGCCATACTGGTCTACTTTGTACAACGACGTCACGGGGATATCGACGAGATTGTATTCGATATGCATGTTCGATTCGCCGCTGCCACGCTCCAAGTAATAGAACTTCAGCGTATGCGATGTCTCATCGGCGAACGTGGGATCCGTCGTGGACCACTCGACGCCTTGCACACGGCCTGCATCCTCAAATTTGCTCTTCAGCGTGCCCTCGAACCGATTGTTGACCGTGATATGGCCGTTCACAAAATCGATGGCCACGGACGCTTCATTATGCAAGCCACCCAAATCGGCCACGAGCACATCGTCAACGAACACCCACACATCGTCGTCACCAGAAAAGCTGAATGTTGTGCGCTGTTTGTGCTGTGCATCGGCGAAACCACCGTTGCGTTGCACAAAGCGCGCAATGATGTTGATACCAAAGAAATGGTTGATGTCTCCAGCCTGGCAACCGTTGCCCTCACTGCGATGCCCTGCAATTTTTGCGGGGGCGTCAAATGGGAAGAATTGCCCATCAAAACTTTGGGAGCATGAGGCAGGCTCATTCATCAATATGAACGAGTTCGTGTGTTCATCGAACTGCGCATAGTGCTTATTGCTGTTGTAACTCAAATAGCCGTCTTTGGTATACGAGAACAGGTTCTTGACATTCGCATAGGTGGCACGGCCATCAGGCACTTTCGTCAATGGATTGAACAGATAGTCCAATGATTCGTTACGGGCCTGCTCGGAAGTGCCGGGCGCAAACCCGTTCTCACCAGACAGCTTCGGATAGCCATAGCTCAGCAGATTCGACACAATGCCCGGGCGCACATTGGCGCTATTCGTGTATTGGTTGAATTCACCTAAACCGTTGCCATCGCCCGAATTACGCACGAACTTGAACGCATGACCGGCGTTGATCGCTTCGTCACTGTTCGTTGGACCGCCAGGGCCCACATGGCCCCATCCTGGCGTTGGGGTATCGCGGCCATTGGCCACTTCCCAATAGTCAAACAGATTGATAACCGAACTCGACGGCGACACCGTGTCGGTTTTCGTAGTGAATTCCCCGTCAGGTTCCCCATTGGCGGCGTCTCGCGCGGCAGCGTCGGCTGCGCGAGCGCCGTTGGCGTTGGTATTCGTGCTGTTTGCAGTGCTGGTGCCGGGTGCATCACTGGATTGCGTGATCGATGATGGTGCATCATCTACCACTTCCACACCACGAGCCGGGCACGTTGACAGGCACAGCACCGTGGCGAGCGCGAGCGCGACCACATGGGTTGTGCGCATACCAATGTTTTTGCATACCATACGTACCCTATGGAACAACAAGTGCATAGTGTTCGGCTTGCCATGTTTGGCCATGTTCCCCACCCCCAATGCGGGTTGTGTGACCCCAACTCCCCAGCTGACGTCAAATGTGCAGTTGCCGGAATGTACCGAAGTACGGATTATCCCTTCCATTGCCCGGCTGAAGAATCCACTACGTTATGGATTCATCCCCATGTCAGGGGCCCGCTGCGCTAAACCCCACCCCTGAGGCTTAATGCTGCAGGCTATGTAAATAGTCATCCCCACAATTATTCGCTCGTAACGAAATTGCGATATGGCCAGTCTAGCCGAAATTGACGCGAAAATGCGAGAGCGCTCCATATATGGACATTAATTTTTCACAACTCCATACAGTCAATTGCAAATATAGTGACGCATTGGTATGTGCAGGCAACTGGGTGGGTGAAAGAAAATTGACATCCTCCCCCGCCTGTAGAGGCGGGGGATTCCTTGGCCTCGCGGCCTAGGGTTTCTGTTTCACAGACTACGCTTCGCACTACAACGTGATTAGTTGTTGTGGTGTTTGCGTTGGTCTCCGCAGACGTTCACCGCAAGCCCTGCGGCGAGGATGTTTTTCGCGGCGTTCACGTCCCTGTCATGGGTCGTGTGGCAGTGCGGGCACGTCCATGCCCTGACGTTCAACGGTTTGCGGCCGGTGTTCTTCCCGCAGGTCGAACAGATTTGGCTGCTGGGATACCAGCGGTCGATGACCACGATGTCGCGTCCGTACCATGCGGCCTTGTACTCCAGCATGG
>NZ_JGYW01000002.1 GCF_000741205.1 Bifidobacterium gallicum DSM 20093 = LMG 11596 | reverse complement strand
CGCCGCGCAAACTTGCGCAAGGTCCCCCGAACTTCCCCGAACTTCCCCGAACTTCCCCGAACTTCCCCGAACTTCCCCGAACTTCCCCGAACTTCCCCGAACTTCCCCAAGCTCCCGCGACCTTCCGCAATCCCCTCCCCACCCCAGGGATGATGTGCACAAAACCGCACATCATCCCTGTTCGTTGTTCTGTGATTGTCGTGCCCGCAAGGCCCCTTCTGTTACACGCGTGTTTCGGGCGCCCGCACAACCCAACCCCCCGCAAACAGCTCTCTCACTTGATATCGCGCGGACTTGTCGAGCCGGTGAGCTGCACACGACATGGTGTGCCGTTTTTCTGTTAGGTTGTTGCTGTTCTGATTTTCCGCACCCCATGCCAATGATTCCCTGATTCACATGTTCGCCTGCGGTTGTTGCGTTCCGTAACATTTCGTAACGTTGCGTAACGTTCTGCAGTGTCGGATTTGGTGGTCGGTCTGGTGTTTGATCTTGACGGATGCGGTGAGCAGACGGCAAGAAGAGAACAACCCAGAAGAAGAGTTCCTATGGAGAAGTTTTTCCATCTCAAGGAGAACGGCACCACAGTCCCGCGCGAAGTGATGGCGGGTCTGACGACGTTCTTCGCCATGGCGTATATCATCGTCGTCAATCCGCAGATTCTTACTCAGACCGGTATGCCTTGGGGTGGCGTGTTCCTCGCCACGATCATCGCATCGATCATCGGCACGCTCGTCATGGGCTTGTTCGCCAACGTGCCGTACGCCCAGGCTCCGGGCATGGGCCTGAACGCGTTCTTCACCTACACCGTGTGCTTCGGCCTTGGGTTCACTTGGCAGGAAGCGCTGGCCATGGTGTTCCTGTGCGGCTGCATCAACATCCTGATCACGATCACCAAGGTGCGCAAGATGATCATCCGCGCCATTCCTGAGCCATTGCAGCACGCTATCGGCGGCGGTATCGGCCTGTTTGTGGCGTACGTGGGCCTGCTGAACGTCGGCTTCATCAACTTCACGACGAAGGATCCCGACTCGGCCAGCCATGGTCTGGCCACGGCCGCCACGCCCGGACTTGCCGCGATCAACAATCCGACGCTGTGGCTGTTCCTGATCGGTTTGCTTGTGGTGATCGTGCTGACCGTGCTCAAGGTGCGCGGCGGCATGTTGATTGCCATCATCGCCACGACGATCATCGGCATCCCGATGGGCCTGACGACGATGAGCAACTCGGTTGGCCTGGGCGAAATGTTCGGCCAGCTGCCGACCACGTTCGGCGCGCTGTTCACGGGCGAAGGCTTCGGCTCGCTGTTCGGCAACCCCGCTCGCATTCCGCTCGTGCTCGTCACGATCTTCGCGTTCTCGATGTCCGACACGTTCGACACGCTCGGCACGTTCATCGGCACGGGCCGTCGCACGGGCATCTTCTCGAAGGCCGACGAAGAGTCCGTCGAGAACGGTTCCGGTTTCAAGACGAAGATGGACAAGGCGCTGTTCGCCGATTCCGTCGCCACCTCGATCGGCTCGATTTTCGGTACGTCGAACACGACGACGTTCGTGGAGTCCTCGGCTGGTATCGCCGCTGGCGGCCGCACTGGCTTGACTTCCGTGACCGTCGCCTGCTGCTTCGCGCTTTCCGTGCTGTTCGCGCCGCTCGTCTCGGCGATTCCGGGTGCCGCCACGGCTGGCGTGCTCGTGGTTGTGGGCTGCATGATGGCAGCCTCGCTCAAGGATGTGGCTTGGAACGACATCACTGAAGCCATCCCCGCGTTCTTCGCGGCCGTGTTCATGGCGTTCGCCTACTCGATTTCGTATGGCATCGCGTTCGGCTTCATCACCTACTGCATCGTCATGGTCTGCAAGAAGAAGGCTCGCGAGGTTCATCCGATGGTCTGGATTGTTGCGGCCCTGTTCATTCTTGATTTTATTTGTATGGCTGCATTAAGCTGACATGGCTCAACAAGAAGCCCCTTATGCCAACCGAGGCGTAAGGGGCTTCTTGTTCGTTGTGGCGCGTGGCTCACTTGCCGCTTTGTGCTTGCTGCATCTGCTTGACCACATCCTTGAGCCAGGTTTCCATGTTCTTGTATTGGCTGGGCATCTGTTCGGTCAAATCCACGACGGGCACATTGCCCGAATCGGCTGCGGCGATCAGACGGTCGCTCATCGCGCTCGGTTCTTGCGAATTCGTGATCAGCATGTCCACATCGCCGTTCTTGAGCATCGTCTCAAATTCGTTCAAGTCGCTGGCCGTCGGTTCGCTCTCGTTGGCTGCGGCCTGCTTGTAACCTTGCGGTGTCTTGTCGGTCAAGCCCATTTGCTCAGCCAGGTAATCGCCCACGGATTCCACGGCGGCATACGTATTGTTGTGGTCGTCCTTGGCCACTTCGGCCACGGCCAGTGTCAACTCGTTCTCTTCGTTCTGCCAGTCCTCGTGCAGCTTCTCGAAGTCGGCCTTGTTGGCCGGGTCGAGCTTTTCGTATTCGGCCGTCAGTGCGTCGGCGGTCTTTTGGCGCACCTGCGCCGAGAACCACACATGCGGGTTGTCGCCCGTCTTCTTGCCGCCTTCTTCTGCGGCGTTGATCACGTCGCCCTTGCAGTTCTTCGCGGCTTTGACGGCCCATTCGTCGTAACCCGCGCCGTTGACGATGGCGATCTGGGCGTTCTCGATTTTGACGATGTCGTTGGTGGTCGGCTCATAGTCGTGTGCGTCAGTGGACGTGTTGTTCAGGATTGTTGTCACGTTCACATGGTCGCCGCCCAGATCCTTGGCTAACGCGCCCCACTGGTTGCTGACGGCCACCACATTGATCACGTCATTCTTGGATGAGGCGTGGTTGGAGGATTGTGAACCTGAACCGCAGGCGCTGGCTCCCGCCAGCAGTGTTATGGCGGCAATGGCCGCCGTGATAGCGCGCATAGTGTGCTTCATTGGTGTTCCTTCTGTTTCGCTAGGTGTTGTTGTACCCACATGACTACGCATAACCACGCATGGCCGCGCATGACCGGCGCATGACCGGCGCATGACCACGCCGCGTCATACGCGCCCTGTGGGTGTCCATGAACGGCCATGCTTGGGGTCATGGGTGCCATGAGTAGCCTTACGTAGCCTTGCGTGGCCTTGAATCGGAGGCGAGGCGGGCGAGGCGTGCTCACTGGCGCTTTGGTGTTGTGTTCGTACGATACCGCGAATCGCAATTGATAATGATTATCAGTATGCTGTAGGGACAATTTGCGCCGCTGTCTCAAGTGCCGACGTGCGACACGCCGAAGAGGACCCTTCGTCGGACGCAACCGTTAGATTATTCGGCTGTACACCAAAGACCGTTGGTTTGGAGTTCGCAAGAATTCCACGAAGGTGCAACGCCAACGCAGGGATACTGAGGAACACGTCTGCCTAGCAGATGGTTGAGGGATGCTCTGCGTGATGCGCAGGGCTTTTTTTAGTTTGTGCTCGTTTCGCCTGGTCAACGGCCGATCTAGGAAGGAACGCCATGAAGAGGCCCGAAAAGGAAGTGGTGGTTGCTGAGCTTACGGAACTGTTCCGTAATGCTGATGCTATCTACCTCACCGAGTACCGCGGGCTTACCGTTCCGCAGATTTCCGATCTGCGTGAAAAGCTAGGCCGCGATACTTCCTACACCGTGGCAAAGAACACGCTGTTCCGCATTGCAGCGAAGGAAGCCGGCATCGAAGGCCTGGACGACCTGCTCAAGGGTCCGTCCGCTGTGGTTTTCGTCAAGGGTGACTTCATTGACGCTGCGAAGACTCTGCGTGACTTCGCCAAGACGAACAAGGCCCTAATCATCAAGGGCGGTTTCGCAGATGGAACCGTTTACGATGCCGAGGGTGCCAAGCAGCTTGCAGACCTCAAGTCTCGTCCGGAACTGCTTGCCGAATTTGCTGGCGACATCAAGGCCAGCATGGCCAAGGCCGCTTACCTGTTCAACGCGCTGCCCACGAAGGCTGTTCGCACTATCGATGCGCTGCGTGAAAAGCAGGAGAAGGCCGCCTGATTCCATCGCGGGTATCCGCGCGGGAATCCGGTCAATCCGGAAAAACAAAAAACAGTTTGTAGGCGCTGTGCACATACCGCGCCAAGATTGAAAGGAAGCCATAATGGCTAAGTTCACCCAGGATGAGCTGCTCGAAGCTTTCGGTGAGATGACCCTCGTTGAGCTCTCTGAGTTCGTCAAGGCCTTCGAAGAGAAGTTCGACGTTGAGGCTGCCGCTCCGGTCGCCGCTGTTGCCGCCGCTCCGGGCGCTGCTGCTCCGGCTGAGGAAGAGAAGGATGAGTTCGACGTCATCCTCTCCGCCGTTGGCGACAAGAAGATCCAGGTTATCAAGGCTGTCCGTGGCATCACCAGCCTGGGCCTCGCTGAGGCTAAGGCCCTCGTGGACGGCGCTCCGAAGCCGGTTCTCGAGCACGCCAAGAAGGAAGACGCCGAGAAGGCCAAGGCTCAGCTCGAAGAAGCTGGCGCCACCGTCGAGCTCAAGTGATTTGCGCGGCTTAAGCCGCAAACCACAAGCATTCCGAAGACCCCGGAACCCCAAAGTTGCGGGGTCTTCCCGTATCTCACCCCTCACTGCACCCTCTCTCTTCCGCTCTCTTTTTTTTCTCTCTCTCTTTCTTTCCCCACTCTTTCTTTCCTTTATTTCCCCTCTTTCCTTTCCTATTTCCGCTCCATTTCCTCTATTTCTTCCCTTCATCGTTTCCTCGTCTCCTCGTTTCCTCGTCTCCCCGTTTCCTTTGTATCTCTTGTCTCTCTTATTTCCCACTTCTTTCCGCTCTTTCCGTCCCTCAATCCTTCCCGTCACATCTGGACGCAATCCATAGCCCGCTGTACCAAGCTGATACAAGCAGCCCCCATCCCCAGGGCGAAACCGCATCTCTCTTTACCGGTCTGGTCAGGAGAACTACACTTCCCGCCCTAAAACTGCGTCTCTCCTGACCGGTCTGGTCAGGAGAACTACACTTCCGGGCTAAGAACTGCGTCTCTCCTGACCGGTCTGGTCAGGAGAACTACACTTCCCGCCCTAAAACTGCATCTTTCCTTACCAGCCTGGTCAGGAAAACTACATTTCCGAGCCCGACACTGCATCTTTCCTAACCAGCCTGGTCAGGGGGATTGCACTTTCTGTTCCAGAACCGCGTCTTTCCGTACCAGTGTGGTCAGGAAAACTACACTTCCGGACTCAACACCGTCTTTTTCCTTACGGGGCCGGTGGGAGGAAACGCATTTGCGGTCGAATTCGTAACCTGTGGTATCGGGCCGGTACACACGATCCATATCTACAGAACGAAAACGCATCTTTCCTTACCAGTGTGGTCAGGCAAACTACATTGCTGAGCCACAAACTGTACCTTTCCTGACCGGGGTGGTCAGCGGGATTGCATTTTTCGTCCCGAAGCTGCGTCTTTCCTGACCAAGCTGGTCAGGGGGATGGCACTTTCTGGCTCAGCGATGCATCTTTTCTGACCAAGCTGGTCAGGGGACTGCGTTTGGGGTTGAATTTGGGGATTGGTTGGACTGGGGTGGTGGGGAAAGCATGTCTGATCGGGAAGCGTGCCTCGGCTGGGGATGGTGGAAGGGGAGATGAGTGGAATCGGTGCGTGGGCACGTCTGTTGTAGAGTGGAACGGCGTTTCGCTATGGATACAACGGAACCGGGCTATACGCTAAACTTGGCTGTAAGTGTCGCAAATCGACTGTAATACTGAATCGTTACTTGCACATGTGGGCCATAGTGATGATGGAACCCATGCGGGCATCAGCCGGTGATGACGAGTGAAAGCATGACGGGAAAGGAAGGCCACTGCGATGAAGTGGGTTATTCGCGTGGACGGAGCGGAAGTCGCCGAGGTACAACCCGGAACCTCCGTGGAAATTGGAAGGAAACCCATTCGACCGCTTGCTGATGATGGCACCGTGCGCGTTGAAATTCCCGATGCCACACGCTCCATGTCGAAACGTCATGCCACGTTCAGCGTTTCTGAGGATGGCAAAGCGTCACTGCGTGATTTGAAGTCCACGAACGGCACCTATATTGTGCGCGAGGATGGCGAACTGCTGCGTCTGCCTGAATATGCCAATATCGCATTGCCGGACGATCCGATGCGCATGCAGCTGGGCGACGTGCCCATGGTGTTCGCATCAGTGGAAGATGACGACACGAATGAGGATATGCCTGTAGCCAACCTCTTCGACTATGCGTTTGATGATGCCCGTCCCAAAGAGAATGTGGAAATGTCGGTGGACGACATTCTCAATCTGCGCGCGGGCGAGCCTACTGACATTTTCAATGCGAGCACGGTGCGCGCTCGCGCTACACAGTTGCGTCAGGCCGAACAGCAGACGTTTGTGCCATTTGAGGCTCCGATCAACCCGTTGCCGCTGGCTGAACTGGATGAAGCATCGGGCACGGAACGCAATACGCGTGATCTGTTCGCTGATGCTCAAGACATCGCATCAGGCAAACTAGAAGAGCCGCAAATCCAGCAATCGCTCGTGCAGCCCGAACCAGACCCGCAGCCGCAGACCGGCGAACGTATGGTGTCTATCGAAGAGCTCGCTTCGGCACGCATTGTGCCTACGGAAGACTTGGAACAAGCCGCACAGAGTAGCGAACCTGAGCCAGCGGTTGAACCGCAGCCGGAAGAGATGCCTGCACATGTGGATGTGTCGGCTTCTGTGGTGTTTAGCAATCCGGAGGCGGTGGCCCAGCCTGTGGTGCAGCCTGAAGACGTTGATGAAGATTCTGCGCCAGCTACTGCAGAGACTGAGGTGGAAGCTGATAACGTTGAGCAGGTTTCGCAGCCTGAGCCTCAAAACGTTACGGACCAGCCACAGGCGGATGAAGAGCTTCAGGAGTCGAACGGAAATACTGATAATGCTGCGGAAATAGATGAACAATACGCAAGATTCCAGCGTCCGCAAGACGAGCAAACGGCTGTAGAGCTGGAAGAAACGCAGGCATTCACGCCGGTGTTTGAACCCGGATCAGTGTTCGAACGCGTGGCGAACGGAGAGTTTGCCCAGCGCGAGCAGCTCGTGGAAGCCGGCGGATTCACGTCGGACGACGCGCGACTGTCCGATGATTTCCGCGAGCAGCACGATATGGCTTGCTACGCCGAACTATTGCCGTTCCTGGCGATGAACCCGTATTTGTACGATGATCTGTACGAGTGGCTCGCTGAACAGGGCGACGCGGATGTGGACGCGGCGTTGAGTAACAACAAAGGCTATGAAGACTATCGCCATGCGGTAGGGAAGTGAGCGCAGATGACTGACGAGCGGACTTCTCAAAACGATTCCCTCAATCGTCTTACGGTGTGGCGTGACGATTACAAGGCTGACTTGGCCCCCTCTCCGTTGGAAGACGTGGAGCAGTTGGGCGCCAAACTTGACCTGACCCACGCGCATCCTTCGGGCATTTCCCAACTGTTTGCGAAGGGAAGCGCGCCATTGCACTCGCTGTTCCGTGACGGCGGCATGCTGCGAGCGGCGGCGCGGCGTGTGGAGCGCGTGCTCGACGACCAAGGTGCCAAGAAGAGCATGAGCGGCATCGCCGAACTGTCGTTGATTGTGGGCGTGGGAACGTGGAAGGGCAACCAGATGCCGATTCTGCTGTATCCCGTGGAAGTTGTGCGCGACGGCAACCCAGTGGAGAACCATACGACGATTTCGTTTACGGGCCGCGTGCGGCTGAACGCGTCGTTTGTGGCGCTGATGCGCGAACAAGGCGTGAACCTTGACGAGAACGCGTTGTTTGACGGCTCGAATTATGAGAGCGGGACTCCTGAAACAGCATCGGTGTTCGCTGTGATTACGAACGCTGTGCGGCAGGTGTTTGCCGATTTCTCAATCGAGCGCCAGATTGTGATGGGCTGCTTCCTTGACCCGGCCACGCAAGTCATGGTCGAAAGCCAGATGCTGATTGACGAGCTGAACCAAGGCCCCACGGGCAATACGGCGCTCGACGCGCTGGCCGGATATGCTCAGGCGCGCGAGCAGCTCGAGCACCAGACGATGCCGTCATTCAGCCCGTTTGATGGCGATCCGCATGCCGAATATGAAGTGGGCGATGTGGATAACACCGTGCGCTATGCCTCGAACATGGTGGCGGCCGGGCATTCGCTGTTTGTGGATGGCACGCTCGTGAGCGACACGGCCGACCAGGCGGCGGCAATTGCGTCGCGCTGCATCATGGCTGGAAAGTCGGTGCTGTATGTGCCGGGCGTGACTGAACAAAAACGCCGGTTCGTGCATGCGATGCGCGCCAACGAGCTCGAAGGCGCGTTGCTTGATGTGGCTGATCCCAAGTCGAACAAGGCCATTGACCATCAGCTCATTGAAGCCGTGGGCTTGCAACAAGGCGTGGCGTCTTCACGTTTTGAACAGTTGTCTGATGAGCTCGTGGGCGTGCGTGCGCGTCTGACGCGATATTTGGGTGATTTGCACGGCACGAACGGGACGTGGAATGTGTCGGCGTACCAGACCATTCAGAATCTCGCCAAGATTGCTGATTTGCCGACGCATCCTTCCACGCATGTGCGGTTGTCGAAGGAAGTGGCGTTGGCCATTGGCAAGGATTTGCCTGCATGGGGACGCAAACTGCAGCGTGCTGGAGAACTTGGTGAATACACGATTGAAGCCAAGGACACACCGTGGTACAAAGCCTCGATTTTCAATGAGGACGAAGCCATTGCGGCATATCAGCGTGTGTCAGACATGTTGCTCAAGCTGTTGCCGGCTACGCGCGAACAAGTGACGGCCGTTGTGCACAAATGCGGATTCCCTGTGCCGAACACGGCCATGGAGTGGGGACGCCAGATTACGGTGCTCAAGAATTTGCGCCGCGTGCTCGACGTGTTCCAGGCGGAAATCTTTGAGCGTGACATCGACTCGATGATTGAAGCGACCAAGCCCAAGGCCGAACGCAAGAGCGACGGCAGCACCATGGGTTATTGGGAACGCCGCCGCCATGTCAAGGAAGCCAAAAGCCTGCTGCGCCCGGGTGCCCAAGTGGAGAACCTGCATGAGGCGCTGCTCGTCGTGGAACGTCAGGCCGCACAGTGGCGTACGTTTGTGCCTCATGGCGGTTGGCCCGTGTTGCCGCCGCATTTGGATGAAATCATTACGACGCAGAGTGATTTGGCCAGCAACATCACGGCTCTCGATATGGTGCTTTCCACCACGCCTGATGGTGGTGACTTGGAATCGCGTGATTTCAATGCAGTCGAAGCCCGGCTCAAAGCTTTGTATGACGACAAGATCGCTCTTGATACGTTGCCGGAACGCAGCGTTGTGGAGCGCGAACTGACACAAGCCGGATTGTCTGATTTGGTTGACGATTTGCGTCATCGCCATGTGGCTTTAGACGCTGTGGACGATGAGCTCAAACTGGCATGGTGGATGACCGTGTTCGATGACATCGTGCATTCATCACCGATTATTTCGAACCAGGATGGATCGGTGTTGCAGCAGGCTGCTGAACGCTTTGTGCAGGTTGATACCGAGCATGTGCGCTCCGTGGGTCCGATGATCATGCAGGAGTCGATGCGCCGACTGTGCGATTTGTTGTTTGCACGCACGCAAGAAGCCAATATGCTGCATACGGCATTGGCGAGCGCCGCTACGATTCCGTTGGGCCGCCTGCATCATGACCATCCGCAGATTTTGGCTGCTGCCAAGCCTGTGATTATGGCGACCCCTGCCACATTGGCCGCGGTGACTAATCCGGTGCCGATTGCCGATGTCGTGATTGTGGATGCGGCGGCGCATTTGCAGTCCGTGTTGCTGTTGGGCATTCTGAGCCGTGCGCGGCAGGTTGTGGTGTTGGCTCATCGCCAGACGATTACGTCGGAAGGTGTCCAGCGTCTGGCCGACATGTTGCCGAGCGTTGTGGTACCGTCACGTCCAACGCGTCGTGATCCACGTGTCAACACGTTCCTGGAGCGTGAAGGCTATGGCGAGGTCAATCGCGATGCCGTGCGCGAGACAGTGCAGGGCACGACGCGTTACCATCGCGTGGATGGCACGGGCGTGCCGCTGATTGCTTCAGGATTGGTGGAATCAAGCCAACCTGAGATCGACAAGGTCATTGAGATCATCAAGGACCGTGCCAAGTTGTTCACGTTTGTGCCGTCGAGCTATTTGCTGACCGTCGTCACGTTGACGCCGACGTTCCGTGTGCGCCTGGGGGCTGAGCTCAAGGCGTTGGCTGCGCGGGATGAGGCCATGGGACGGTTCTTGCGTCATGTGCGCATTGTGGACATTGTGGATGTTGCCGGAGCCAGTGCCACCGATGTGATTGTGAGCATGAGCTATGCCAAAACCTCGCATGGCCGGTTGCTGCAGCAGTTCAGTTCGATTGAGCATGAAGGCGGCAAGGGCATGCTGCTCGATGCGTTGGCGCTGTCTGACCATTCCATTGACATTGTCAGTGCGTTTGGCACTGAGGATTTGGATGATGAGCGTTTGCATCAGGAAGGTCCGCGTATGCTCAAGCGTCTGCTGGCTTGGGCTGAACAGCTTGACGATACCGAAGTGATCCGCCCGCAGGTGGAGGGTCATGGCGACAACGTGCTGTTCAACGATCTGGCCAAGCGTGTGCGTACGCGCGGTCTGAATGTGGCGGTCAATTATGGCTACGATGGTGGCTTGCGCATTCCGATGGTCGTAGGCTTACCGGACCGTCCGTTCGCATTGGCATTGCTGACCGATGACGGACAGTTCATGGGCATCGAATCCACGCGTGAGCGCAACCGCATCCTGTTGCAGGATTTGGAACGCTTGGGCTGGAGCGTGATGACCGTATGGAGTGTGGGCGCATTCGTCAACCCCGAGAAGGAAGTTGATCGTATTGTGGCCCGTTTTGGCGATTTGTACCAGGAGCGCACCAAGTGAGTGATCCAACAGACAATCCGCATGAGTACAGCGCCACGCGTCGCACACCGCGCCAACATCGGCGCGTGGTTCGTCAAGGTACGGAACGTTTTGATGCCGACGGTGTCAAGCTTGAACCTTCCGATGTGATGACCCCGCGCCAGCGTGACGCCGACGATGATCAGCGCATTCTCAACGAACTGCCACCGCATTGGGCCGTGTTCAACGAGCGCGGCCGCTGATTGATGGCAACGCTCGCTGATTCGGACGCTTGCGTGAGTGCGGCACCCTGACTAATCCATTTGGCTGAGTTAGCCTCGATCGCATGGCTAACTCGACCCACCTACTTAGTTTGGCGGGTCTGTTGCATTTGGCTAGTTGAGCTGGCCTGTTGAGACTGGCCTTCCCCGTTAGCGTGGCTAGCCGGGTTGTTGCGGCTCCATAGCCACAATTGGTGTGTGCTCCTGCATTGTGATGACGTGTAACGCCTCTTTGGCTTCCATGGCCATGGGCACACCGTGTTCGCCCATCGGCCCCATCACGACGGCTTTTGGGCTGAGCGTGCAGACTGAAAACGTGTTGTTGCTAGCCTGATCGCCACCACTGGCCGTGCCGCCCTGCGAACCGGCGGCGTTAACATCAGCGCCGTTGCACGGCTGCGCGCAAACAAGCGATACCACCGTGCCAGGCAGCATCAGTGGCGGCGTACCAGCGCCTGTACTTGTGCCTGTGTCTGTGCCTGTTCCTGCGTTGGCAACAGTATCGCTCGTGTAATCCGTGTTTTCGGGCGTAGCAGCAGCGGCAGCATTGCTTTGGGCTGCACTGGCCCCAGTCAGCGCTTGGGAGCGGCTGGCCAGTTGCACATCCACAATCGTTTGCCCGGCTTGCAGCACGGGCTGTTGTGCCACCATGTCCAGGAACACCACGGAGCCGGCGGTGATGGTGAACTGTGCAATATGGTTGCTGACCAGTTGCAGATCATCCGCCGCATCGGCCCAAGGCGTAGTGGAACCGGCACTGTCGGTTGCCGGAAATTGCTGATATTGCACATCCGTGGCGCCAATCACACTGCCACGTTCAATGGTGTGGCGCGCCACCACTACTTGCCGTGTGGCATGCAAACCCATTACCGCGCCCAACACGACATACACGAGCAGCGCCACTCCCACACACAATGCGAATCGGCGCAACATATGGGCGCGGCGGCGTGATTGGGCGCCCGAAGCATGTGTGCATGCACCGCCTGCGGGGCCGCTGCGGTGTGGGCCCGTATGGCGGTTCGGGCCTGGCTGTGCAGTATGAAACAAGCTCATCATGACATCCATGATGAGCTTGTTGTGTAGTTAAAATCCAGTTCCCTCGACCAATGTGGAGAACACAAACGCCGGTCCCGGCTGATGTGGATAACTCATGTCCAGTCCGGCAAGCAAGTGCGACAACAGTCGCGTTTGAACGGTGTTTGTAATCAGTGCTTGCCGCTGTCGGTGCGGTAGAAGCCTGATCCCTTGAATGAGATTGGTACTGCGGAAAAGACCTTGATCACCGTTTCTTGTGCGCACTTGGGGCATACGGTGATGGCTGGGTCGTCAAATGACTGGTGTTCAGTGAAGTCGTAGCCGCACTGCTTGCAGCGGTAATGGTAGGTAGGCATGTATCCTCCAAGAAAACTGTGAATGCGTGTATCACATAAAAGTTGAAGTCGCGGCGGGACTGCGCATACTGTCATGCGCCTCAATCCCACGCTCCAATCCTATGCTGTGGCTTGACAGCTGTTCATATGCCGCCCGATGAGACGTGGCCGACCTCTTCCAACTTCGCACACAGGGCAGCCATTACGGCAACCACTATGCGTGGCACAATGGTGCTTGTGCGATTCCTGCAACGATTGTTCCGTACCGTGTTCCAAGCCAATCCAGCGGCAAGCCCAGAAACGCTGTTGATGCCAGCGTCCATTGAAGCCCCGGACGGCGCCGTTCCCATTCGTTTGCGGCCGCTTATTGAAGAAGACGAATACGAGTGGAGCCAAGTGCGGGCCGTCAATACGGATTGGCTGGGACCATGGGAGTCCACTGATCCCGAACATGGTGCCAATCTGACGTTTGCCCAGTGGATTGCCCGTCAACGGGCTGAGGAATGTGCGGGAACAGGCATCATTTTCGCTATTGAGTACCAAGGGGTTATTGTCGGGCAGATTTCATTGGGTGCCGTATCGTTCGGTGCGTTGCGTTCCGGCATTGTGGGGTATTGGGTTGATCACCGCTACGCAGGCCACGGTTTTGCGCCGTTGGCCGTGACGATGTTGGCCGATTGGGCAATGTTTGCTCCCGTGGGCCCGCATTTGCACCGTTTGGGAATTGACATATTGCCATCGAATCACCGTTCGCGTCGCGTGGTTGAAAAAGTGCAGGCCACCTATGAGGGTGTGCGACGCGCATACATGTATATCAATGGTGTGTGGGAAGACCATGAATCCTATGCGATAGTGGCTCAGGACGCCCCTGAAGGATTCACCAAACGCTTGTTGGAGCGCTCGAACAGCACGCCACCGCAGTGACACGCGCGGATTTTGTTCACTGCGTTCCCAGAATGTCTTTCTATCCTTTATTCTTATGGACTATGAGCTACGAATCACTAAGCACCGTCATAGTCTTGGTGATAGTGGCCATTGTCATGATGATTTGGCTGCCGAGACGTACCGAAAAAGGCATGAAACAGGTACTCAAGCATCGCGAGGATAAGTACTCGGCCTCTCTGCATCTGATTGATGCGAACAGTGGCACCACGTTCTCCGATGAACATACACCTGTGTCGAAAGGGGCGATTATGCCGAGCACGCAGACCACACCGGTCCGGGACCGTGAGTATGTGGCGAAAGTCAGGGCTGCGCGTAAAGCCGCCATTCATCGGCGTCGTATTCTCGTCAGTACTCTGCTGGCCGTCACCATTCTGGTGCTGCTGCTGGCTGTCGTATTCCATTTCAGCATGCTCTATGCGTTGATTCCAGGCGTGTTGTTGGCCGTCGTGCTCGCTTTGGGTGCGCACGCTTCGAAGCAGGCCAAGGCATGGGAGGCCAAACAGGCCCAGCGCAACCGGGCCGTGCTTGAAGCGGCCCGCAAGACGCAGCAGCGCAAGGATGCTCGTGAACGTCGCGAACGCCAGGAACGTCAGGGTCACGCTGACGCCAGCCGTCCTGTAGGTGCGCAAGCGTCTCAAGCGTCTCAAGCGGCAAGCCCAACCGATGTGCTCGATCAGCGCGAGATTCGTCGCGCGCTGCGTGACTCGCGTGAACTGCAGCAGCAAAGCAAAGCCGCTCAGCGTGCGCATGATGAGCAGCGTTTGCGCGAAGAACAGCTGCGGTTGCAGCAACAGCAGGCGTTGGCGCAGCAGGAAGACGAGTTGCGTCGCGCCCAGGAAGACCATACGGTGCAGCAAGACGCGGCCGTTGAAGCTGCCCATGCCGATTTGGTTGTCAAGCACATTGGCAACGCGGGCTTGGGGCCACGCGCTGCAGCACCTGCGCAGCACGCAAGCCGCCAAGAGCTCATTTCGTTCTCGTTCGACGCTTCGCAAGAAGAATCGCAATCCGTGCCAGCTGATGCCGTGGAAAGCTTGGAGATCAAGTCGATGCGCCAAGTCGCGAAGGCTGTACCGGTGCAATCCGCTCAGGAGCACCACGAGCCAGCCACACTACGAGATGCGCAGCAACACGATGTGGAACACTCCGCACCGCGCAATGAGGCTGCGCGTTCAGCCGCTTCGGCCACCCAGCAAGCCGATGTGGAACCGATTGACCATATTGCGATTCAAGTGGAATTGGACCGTCAATCAACGCCATCAACCACGCAGGTGCAGCCAGTGGCTGTCTCCAGGCGCACCCATGCGGCCAGCGTGCCGGCTGCGCATGCGGCTGTCAATGATTCCAACGCGTTCCACCGTAGCGAGAGCAGCTCGAGTGTCGACGCGCCTGACGCCACGGACGAGTCGCTCGGCATCAATCTCGACAGCATTCTTGCGCGACGTGGCAACTGATCTGCGCGAGTAATACTTACATACTTCTCTCAATTACGCCCCGCACTGCTGAACCGGCAGTGCGGGGCGTTGTTCATGCGTGGCCATCCGCATCGCTACCCCAACTTTGTATGACAATTGTAATGATTTAGTCAAAATTGTTATGAATACCGCATTATGTGCTCTAGGATAGTGCATTGGACGGGGGTAGTGCGCCATGGGTTATTGCAAGGCTCCGTTCAGGAGCCGCCAATGGGGCAACCGCAGAAATACAGAGAAAAGAAGAACGTCGAACGTTACGCGACGATACGAGAAAGGATACGGAGCACCCGAATGAAGAAACGGTTTGCATCTGCTGTGGGCGTAGTGTCTGCAATCGCAACGTTGTTGGGCGCCACTGCAGTCACCTCTACAGCACAGGAGGTCCCGTCGCTCGACGACCTTATCACCACATCATATGATTCCCAGAACGGCAACGGCATGACGTTCGAAAAGGTCAGCCACCCCACAAAGGGGCTGTCCACCACGGACGGCGTCGTTGACTATGTGGGCGACGGCAAGATCGACGTGCTGGCCGACGGTGAAGGCGACCGCGGACAGTCATACAGCTATGCGGCACAGTCCGAAGGGGACTGGGTCTACATTGGCACGATGTACGGCGGCCTTGGCGTGAACTCAATCCTGAACTCGGGATTGGGTGGCCTGGGCCTGTCGAAGGAAGCCGCGTCGGCACTTATTGACGCGATGTATGCGGGCCACATGTACAAGGGCGAGCCGGACGGCAAGAGCGCCGGCGGCGTGCTGTTCAAGTTCAATGTGAAGACTGGCGAAACGAAGATCCTCATGTCGCAAAGCGAGGGCATCGAGGGCGGCAAGGGTATCATCCCCACGTTCCGCAGCGCATACAAGATGAACGGCAAAATCTACTTTGTCGGCATGATCATGGACACGAACAACACGGAACTCACCCCGATCGAGATCCAGACGGCCATGGCCATGCAGAACGGTTTCCCGTGCGTTTACGAAGTCGACCCGAACAACGGCGACAAGCTCACGCGCGTCTACGACAGCGTTGACGTCAACGGATTCCGTCAGCTCGTCAACAACCGAGTGTTCACCTCAACGCGTGCCATCGGCTCGTTTGGCGACACGCTGATCGCCGGCGACATCAAGCCGACGGCCGACGGCGGCAACGCGTCGCTCGTCGCCTCGAGGACGCCCGAGGACCCGAACTCGTGGACGACGATCGCCGACATGACGACGTTCGACAACCTGCCTGCCGTGAAGCGTTCCGACGTCAATGGTGGCGGCGGTATTTACCAGGTGCAGGAATACAACGGCAAGCTTTATGTGGTCATCTGCACGGGTTCCGCCGACACGCAGGACGAGAAGACGGGAACCAAGCGTTCGTTCGCCATTTACGTGGGCGAGAACCACGGCAGCGCCACGAACGCCGCCGATTGGTCGTGGCGTCTGCTGGCTGGCGACACCGCGAAGGGTGCCAAGTACTTCTACGGCCTCGATCCCGAGCGCGTGGCCGCTGGCGCCTGCACATTGCAGGTCTACGGCGACTACCTCTACATCGGCGACTACAACGATGTATCGAGCGCACTGCAGGGCTTTGCCACGCACCAGGAGTTCGTGACGCAGGCCACGAACCTCAAGCAGTCGATCAACCTGTACCGTATGAGCCCGGACGAGCAGATTGAAATGCTCGTGGGCGATGCCACGGCGCAGTTCCCTGAAGGCGGCTCCACGGGTCTGGGCAGCGGTTTTGACAACCATATGAACCAGTACACGTGGCAAACGGCCGTGCACGAAGGCAAGATGTATCTGTCGACGATGAACACGACGACACTGCTCGAGCCGATGGCCCAGTTCACCAATGGCGACATCCTGCACATGAGCAAGCAGGAGTGGATGACGACGCTTAATGCGGCCCGCACGTTCCTTGAGATCATCCTCAAGCAGTCGGCCAGGCCCGCCACGCTGAACGGTGGCGCGTTCTATTCGCTGCGCAGCCGTGATGCGCGCCCGTCAACCGACGATCCGCAAGCGCTCGTCGATTGGGCTCTGAAGCGTGCCCAGCAGAACGCTGGCGCCACGGACGGCGCGGCAAATGGCCCGACGATGTTCTCACTGCGTCCGTCCACGAACGAATCCGATGCCGAATCGGTGACGTTGAGCGATGATCAGCGCGCCAAGCTCGTCGAAGGCATCAAGGACGGCAGCATTGTGCCCGACAGCCTCGATGATGCCGCAGTGGCCCAGGACCTGTACCGTTTGAACGATGCCATGGCCAAGCTCGCCGCATCGCTCGAAGACACGGCGTCCCAGGATTTTGCCGACGCTTACGCCGAGCTTGTTGGTCTGTTCGACAAGATCAAGAACATCCCTGCCGCCTTGCGCACGCTGATTAACGCGCTGCTCAAGTTCGCCACGGTCAGCAACTTCAAGGCGTTCTTCGAATCGCTGCCGTATCTGAAGGATTCGAAGCGCGGCTTCAACCTGTTTGAAATCACCGATAACGGCAGCGCGGGCGTGACTGTGAACACCGTGTCGGACAACGGTTTCGGCGATCCGTTCAACCACGGTCTGCGCATCTTCGCTCCGACAGATGACTATCTGCTGATTGGTACGGCCAACCCGTTCTACGGCACGCAGCTGTGGCGTGTGTCGAACAAGCAGTTTGCTGTGCGCGTGGATGCCACGGCTGGCGGTACGGCCAGCGCTGATCCCGCAACGGCTGTGACGCCGGGTGAGACTGTGCAGCTGACGGCCACTGCTGATGACGGCTACCAGTTCACGGGATGGAACGTGATCAAGGGCGACATTGATATCGCCGAAGACAACACGTTCGTGATGCCGGGCAGCTCGGTGCGCGTGGAGGCCCAGTTCGAGGCCGTCTCGCCAGAGCCGGTTGACCCGTCCGATCCGTCCGACCCGGACAACCCGGGCGCTCCGGGAGATTCCGGTGACCACGGCGCGTCGACCGATCCTGCGGCTGACGTTCAAACAGGTTCGTCTGCGGGCGCCCCGTTGGCTTCAACGGGTGCATCCATTGTCGGTGTGTGCATCGCTGCCGGTACGGCTGCGCTGCTCGCCCTCGGACTCATCCTGGCACGTCGCCGCCGCGCCTGAGAGCGCGCTCAAGAGCGCGCCTGAGAAATCAGGCTGGCAGTGATGCCCAACGCACCCGCGTCGCCTGAGTGGCCCGCGGGTTGCGTTGGGCGGTTGATGTGCGTCAACAGCGACGTGCCGAACGGCTGGCACTCACCACAGCCGTTCACCACAAGGGGTTACGGTTTGCGGATTCGTCCGCGTGCCGTAACCCCTTCGTGTGTTGGGGAGCGCGGAATCCCGCGTGTTCTCTGACGGCTTTAGCACTCGAATTGGCAGAGTGCTAAAAGACGCGCTAGGATAGACGACTAGCGCACAGGCGACGCGGGCGAAGTGATCGTCAGCCTCTTGGTCGGCGGTGTCCTCGCGCGGCAATTGTTCATCTGAAGAACTTAGGAGGCTCAAGGTGTCGATTCCTCTTACACCGTTGGAAGACAAGATCATCGTCAAGCAGGCTGAGGCCGAGACGCAGACTTCGTCGGGTCTGTACATCCCCGACAACGCCAAGGAGAAGCCGCAGCAGGGTGAAGTTCTGGCTGTAGGCCCGGGCCGTCGCGACGACAAGGGCGAGCGCATCCCCGTCGACGTCAAGGAAGGCGACCGCATTCTCTTCTCCAAGTATGGTGGCACTGAAGTGCACTACGAGGGTGAGGATTACCTGATCGTCGCCGCCCGCGACGTGCTCGCCATCCTGCACTGAGCTTGAAGGACGCTCGGGGCTGCTTGTGAGCTGCTCGCGAGCGTTCCGCGCAACTGTTTGCGTAAGGAAGCCGGCCGCAAGGTCGGCTTCTTGCGTTTGCGGCCCCACCCTGCCGCTCCCAGGCGGCTTTCCGGAACGTCATCGTTGCGCTCTTATATCGATTCCACTGCGCTCTGCCTCGCTCCCGGTGCACTCCTAGAGCGCTTGCGTACCGCTCATGTTTGCGGGAATCCGCTGCGCTTGCATCTGCCATTCCGCTGTGGTTGCGCTACTGGATTGCATTGTTATTTCTCTGCAAACCCACACATACGCATCCACCCTTCGCCAGCGCATCCGATGCTGCCATGCCTTGTAGTTCACGCGTTTTCACCTGACTTGTAAAGCTTTCGTAACTGCGACACGCCGAAACTTGCCAGAGTCGGGGGTTGCGTGGCATACTAGCCAAGTTGCCGGTTGAGGGGTGAAAACCTCGCAGCCTACGACACTGGCGGATTTCCCAAGCGGTCAAAGGGAACTGACTGTAAATCAGTCGCTTCGTGCTTCAGTGGTTCGAATCCACTATCCGCCACGCCTCGATAGCTCAGTGGTAGAGCACTTCCTTGGTAAGGAAGAGGTCGTGAGTCCAATTCTCACTCGAGGCTCTCTGGCGGGATAGCTCAGCTGGCTAGAGCGTACGACTCATAATCGTAAGGTCAAGAGTTCGAGTCTCTTTCTCGCTACAAGGTCCGGAACAATCCGGAAAACACACATTACACAAGAGGTGAATTCAATGGCAAGCAAGAGCGCCGACATCCGTCCAGGCATCACGCTGGCATGCACCGAGTGCAAGGAACGTAACTACATCACTACGAAGAACCGTCGTAACACGCCGGATCGTCTTGAGCTGAAGAAGTTCTGCTCCCGCTGCAAGAAGCAGACGCTGCACCGCGAGACTCGTTGATTCGCACAAGCGTCACAGTTACAGTTTCACGCTGTAATGTTTACTGACTTCGAAACCCGACCACAAGGTCGGGTTTTTTGTTAGTCTGGGGAGCCATGACTGCAAATATTTCATTCGCTCAAATCACCACGATGGGTGTGGGCGGTTTCATTGCCGATTTCCGTGAACCAATGACGCGTGTGGACGTCATTGAATGCGTGCAGGAGGCGGATTCGAAAGGGATGCCGCTGTGCATCGTTGGCGGCGGCTCCAACATTCTCGCTTCGGGTGACATGTTCAACGGCATCGTCGTGCGTGACGCACGTCGTCTGATCACTGTGCCCGACGAAGCGACGCCGGTGGCCGATGCTGCTGACCGCACCGTGCATGTGCAGGCCGAGGCCGGCTGCAACTGGGATGATCTTGTGCAACACACGGTTGAACTCAAGCTCGAAGGTTTGGAAGGCCTGTCCGGCATTCCAGGCACCGTGGGCGCCAGCGTGGTGCAAAACATTGGCGCGTATGGCCAGGAAGTTGGCACGAGCGTTGAGAGTGTTGAGGTGTGGGATCGTCAGTCCAAGCAATGCGTTGAGTTGGGGCATGATGATCTGCAGTTCGGCTACCGCGACTCGCTGCTCAAACGTTCAATGTTCCAGGCTCCGGGCGTGCCGGCGAGCACGTTCTATCCGTCGCCGCGGTACGTGGTGCTGTCCGTCACGTTTGCGTTACGCCACAGCGCGGAAGGCACGGTGAACTTCTCGCAGCTGGCCAAAGCGTTGGGTGTTGAGATGGGTGCGCGCATGCCGCTGGACGCCATCCGTTTGGCCGTGCTCAACGTGCGCGGCTCCAAGGGCATGCTTGAGGATGCCACACGGTATCGTGAGCCGGCTATGCAGGCGATGAAGAAACCCGCCAACGTTGAGGCCGCCATCGAGTTGCAGCATCGTCAGGTGGACACGTTCGGTTCGGATGATGAACAGCAGGCTGTGGCCGAGGATACGGTCGTGGGCCGGGGAGGGCTGTCCGACCGTCACAGCTGCGGCAGTTTCTTCATGAATCCTGTGGTCAGCGCAGACGTTGCGGCCACGCTGCCTGCCGACGCGCCGCGCTTTCCCGCGCACGATGCCGATGGCACGCCAGGTGTCAAACTGTCGGCCGCGTGGCTCATTGACCACGCGGGCTTTCACAAGGGGTTTGCGCTGTCCGACGACGCGCAGGCCGCGCTTTCGTCACTGCATACGCTTGCGCTGACGAACCGCGGCGGCGCCACGTCCGACGACATGCTCGCTTTGGCCCGCGCCATCCGCGACGGCGTGCGCACGACCTACGGCATCACGCTGATTCCCGAACCCGTGTTCGTGAACTGTTCATTGGACTGACCGCTGGCTCTCATGCGTCACTGCGGTCTCAACTGAATGGTTTTTCTTGATTTCCGCATATGCCACAATCGCCCACAAACCCCCGTCATGCTCACGATGTGAACGCCGACGGGGGTGTGTTCTTCCATTGGCGAACGAGGGTACAGCTGCAATACATAGCTCTTCTAGAATCGTAAAACACTTCGCGGCCGATGCCCCACAAGGGATGATGGACGCCATTCATGAGTAAGTCACCTCAATCTCGATGTTGAGGGAAGAAGAGCGAAATGCAGATTTTCCGTACCAAATCAGTAGAACAAACTCTGGCTGAAACCGAAGAAAGCGGTCATAGCCTCAAACGTACTTTAGGCTGGTGGGATCTGGCCGTGATGGGCGTCGCCGTCGCAGTCGGCGCCGGCATTTTCTCCGTCGGCGCCCAAGCCGCGGCATTCCACGCAGGTCCTTCGGTGATCCTGAGCTTCATCATCGCAGGCATCGTGTGTGGCGCCGCTGTCTTGTGTTATGCCGAATTCGCATCGATGCTGCCTGTGGCAGGATCGGCCTACACGTTCACCTATGCCACGCTCGGCGAAGTGCTCGCATGGATCATCGGATGGGATTTGATTTTGGAGATGCTGATGGCTGCATCAGTCATCTCGAAGTATTGGGGCGTCTACCTTAATGACTTCCTGCATCTGATGGGCGTGAACTTCAACTCAAACGTCACCATCGGCTCATTCCATATCGATATCGCACCAATCGTGATCGTCGCATTCTTCACGACGCTGCTCGTGCTGGGCACGCAGATTGGCGCTCGCGTGGACGGCGCCATGACAATCCTGAAAATCGCCGTCGTGCTGTTTGTGGTCGTTGCCGGCTTCTTCTACGTGAAGGCCGAAAACTTCGTACCGTTCATTCCGCCGGCACAAGCGGCAGCCGACACCACAGCAAACACGATGATGGAACCGCTGTGGCAGTGGGCCACTGGTATGACGCCTTCGTCGTATGGCATTCCAGGCATTCTGTCGGGCGCGGCCCTTGTGTTCTTCGCGTTCATCGGATTTGACGTCGTCGCCACCACGTCGGAAGAAACCAAGAACCCGAAGCGCAATGTGCCGCTTGGCATCATGGTCGGCATCGCGCTCGTGATTGTGCTCTATGTGCTCGTCGCCGTGGTGACCACGGGCATGGTGTCATACAAGCAACTCGCCTCCGTGGAAAGCCCGTCGCTGGCCACAGCGTTCGAACTTGTGGGAGCCGACTGGGCGGCCAAGATCATCAGCTTCGGCATTGTGCTCGGTTTGGCCACGGTCATCATGGTGCTGCTGCTGGGCTTGGCGCGTGTGGTGTTCGCGATGAGCCGCGACAACCTGCTGCCACGCGGCCTGTCGAAAACGGGCAAGCATGGCACGCCTGCACGCTTGCAGATCCTCGCGGGCGTCATTGTCGCGATTGTGGCAGCCTGCTTCAACATTGATGTGCTGTCTGACATGGTCAACATCGGCACGCTGTCCGCATTCACGCTCGTTGCGATCGCCATCCCGGTGATGCGCAAGAAGCGCCCCGATTTGCCGCGCGCCTTCAAGATTCCGGGCAATCCCGTCGTGCCGATTCTTGTGGCGTTGGCCAACTTGTGGCTCATGTTCAACCTGACTGTGCTCACATGGATCCGCTTTGTGGTGTGGCTTGCAGCCGGCTTGGCGATTTATGCAGTGTACGGATACAGCCATTCACGCCTCGGCACGGGTGAACTCGAGCGTGAGCTCAAAGCCAAGAAAGATGCGCAATTGCAAGCATCATCATCTGGCGATGTGGCGCTCGTGGCATCCGTGCGCGCCAATGTGTCCGGTCCCAAACGTGGCGAAACGTCCGGTGTGTCGCCTGTGCGTGAGCATGCGCATGGTACTGAACCGGCCGTTGTCAAAGCGGCCCATCTGGCTCCAGACCAGTCGCCTGTCATAGCGCAGGCCGCAGAAGTCGACTGATTGGGCCGTAGTTCAAGCTTGTTGCCTCGATCCGCAGGTACGGAGCGGATCGAGGCAACATTGTTTCGCGTTGCACCGCCACTTGCGTCCGTATCTGCATCACTGCCGGCGTTCAGTGCGTCGGATTGTAATGGCAAGCAATGGTGACGCTTGGGATGTGGTGTTAAGATGAGCAACGGTAACTGCCATCAAGGCATGAACGTAAGGAGGACCCCATGGCATATGTGATCGCGCAGCCTTGCGTGGATGTCAAAGACAAGGCTTGTGTGGATGAATGCCCCGTGGACTGCATCTACGAAGGTGTGCGCACACTGTATATCAACCCGAATGAATGTGTGGACTGTGGCGCATGCGAACCTGTGTGCCCCACCGAAGCCATCTTCTATGAAGACGACCTTCCTGAGGAATGGGCATGGTACAAGGATGCGGCCGTGCAGTTCTTTGACGAAGTAGGAGACAAAGGTGGCGCTTCAGCGGCTGGACCGTTCGACCATGATGTGCCGCGCATCGCGCAGCTGCCTCCACAAAACAATGACTGACTGCATCCCTGAATACCAACGTCCCGTTGACTGGCCAAGCGCCGGCGACGGGACGTTTGTTATTGTGGGATACAAACACGATCCAGCAAAGGATATGCCATGGGATTTGAGCAGTTCTCGTCACCCTACGATTGGTCACGCATCGCACAATACCGTCGCACGGCGCAAGCAGCCGCCGGCGGTATGATCGACCTGTCGGTCGGCTCCCCGGTGGACCCCGTGCCCGATTCAGTACGCAAAGCGTTGGCCGCCGCATCCGCCGATCCCAATGCCCATGGTTATCCATTGACGATTGGCACACCGCAACTGCGTGAAGCGCTGCACACCTGGTTCCGTGATTGCCGTGACGTGCCCGACCTCGAGGCCATTGGCGCCTCGGTCGTGCCCACAGTGGGTTCCAAGGAAGCGGTGGCGTTGATGGCTTCGCTGTTGGGATTGGGCCACGGAGACGTGGTGGTCCAGCCGCGCGTGTCCTACCCGACCTATGAAATCGGTACGCAAATCGCAGGCGCCACCGTGCTCAAAGTCGATGATGTGGCCGATGTGGACAGTTGGGTGCATGAGCCCCATGTCAAAGCCATTTGGGTCAACTCGCCCAACAACCCCACAGGACGTGTGCTTGATGCCGCGGCGTTGGCTCGCATTGTGGACGCCGCACGCTCGATTGACGCCGTGGTGTTGTCTGACGAATGCTATGCGCTGATGGATTGGAGCCGCGCCTCACGCGAAGCGGTGGCACACGACCAGCCATTCGTTTCCTCGCCATGCGCGTTGCGGCATGATGTGTGCTCAGACAGTGCGCGCAATGTGCTCGTACTCTATTCGCTCAGTAAACAATCGAACATGGCCGGCTACCGTACAGCGGCTATTGCGGGTGATGCGGAAATCATAAAAACCATGACGCAGCTACGCAAACAAATCGGGCAGATCATACCCGGGCCCGTCCAGGCGGCGATGGCGGCGGGACTGGGCGACGTGGCGGCTGTGCGCACGCAATACGAACGCTACCGGCAGCGGCTCGGCACGCTCGTGCAGGGACTGCGCGCCTACGGATACGCGGCCGACATGCCACAAGGCGCGCTGTACGTGTGGGTGCGCGCCAAATCAGGAGACTGCTGGAGTGACATGGCAGCGCTAGCGCAAATCGGGATTATTGCAAGCCCGGGCGAGTTTTACGGCGCACCCGAATACTTGCGATTCTCGGCGACGGCGATCGACGAACAGATTGAACAAGCCTCGCAGCGGCTCGCACGCTGAAAGCTGTAGCGAGATGTGAGACCGGGGGTGGCGGACGGCAGCCCGAGATGGAGCGGTGGGAGGGTGCAGAAAAGCGTCATGCGCACGTGATGGCGTAGCCGCTCACAGCCCCCATTGCGCACTGTCTTTGCCGAACCGGCGACGTACTTCGTCAAGTGTGGACTCCACGTCACGCAACCGTGCACGAGGCGGCCGTGGACGGTGAGCCGTGGCGCGGGAATGCGCGGAAGGGTCGGAAGATACGGAAGGTGCGGAAGATCGGGAAGTCTGGGCAGACTGTGAAGACTGGACAGTTTGGGCAGTTTGGGCAGTTTGGGCAGTCTGGGGAGCTGGTGAAGTTCCTGAAGCCTGGGCGGATGCGACCGGCTTGGAACCGTGCGACGCGGAATTGCGCGACGCGGAATCGTGCAGTGCGGAATTGCGCGACGCGGCAGAATCCGCGGTAGCCTCTTCCAACAGCTCGTCGAGCGTGGGCTGAATGGCTGTTTGCGAGCGCTCGCTTAAGGAACTGACCGACATGCCGGCCAAACGGATGGGCCGGGGCAACGGCTGCGAAAGTGGACTATCGGTCCGCATGCCGAGCATTGTGTATAACTGGTCGAGCGTGGCCGCATACAAGTCGGCACCCATGTCAGTCGGGCGCTCCATCGTATACGAGCGCGTCATATAACTCAAGTCCGGCAAACGCAACTTGACGGTGACGGTGCGCGCCAACAGTTCTTTGCGGCGCAACGTGGAGGCCACGTCTTCGCAGCAGCGGTGCAACAGTGAGCGCACGACGGCTGCGTCGGTCGTGTCTTGCGCGAACGTGTGCTCGGATCCGATGGATTTCTCCTCACGCTGCGTGACCACTTCACGCAAGTCAATACCGCGTGCCGCTTGCCACAGATGATGCGCTCCGGAAGCTGAACCCGTGGCTTGAGCCAGTTCCTGCTCGCTGTACGTGGCCAGTTCGGTGACGGATGTGATGCCCCAGCTGTTGAGACGACGTTCCAGTGCGGGACCGATGCCGGGGATGCCACGCAGCGGCATGAGCTGCACGAAATCAGCCGAACGGTTGGCGGGAATCAGCAGCATGCCGTCGGGCTTGGCGTTCGTGGACGCCATCTTGGCCACAAGCTTGTTGCATGCGATGCCGACGGAACAGGTGATGTGAAAACGTTCGGCCACTTGCGCGCGGATCCAACGGGCGATCGCGGACGGACTGCCCCACTGCAGTAGCGCGGCGGACACGTCCATATAGCATTCGTCAACTGAGACGGGTTCAATGCGGTCGGTGACTTGGTGGAATACCGTCTGAAAAATCTGCCGCGAAATCTCGCGATAGTACCGGCCGTCCACGGGTAGAAAGACGCCGTTCGGGCACAGGCGGTGAGCTGTGGCGGCTGGCATGGCCGAATTGATGCCGTAGCGGCGCGCTTCATAATTGGCGGCCGAGACCACGGCGCGATGCCCCGTGCCAATAATTACGGGCAGCCCTTGCAGTTCAGGATGGCGCGCGATTTCCACGCTTGCAAAAAACGCATCCATGTCGATATGCAAGATCGTGCAGCCCGTTTCGTCATGGCCCCAGTCGCGTTTGGCGGCCGCGTTGCGCGGTGCAGTGCTCATGCGGGCCTCCTTGAAAAGCGGGATGGGTGAGATGAAGTGGGTTTGGTGGGGGGTTGTTTGAGTGAGGCGAGTGGCTAGGATGGCTGGGAGGGCGAGTGGCAGTGGGGTGGTTGCGTGGCGGTTGCGTGGCGGTTGCGTAGTTGGCGCGGGGCTGCGAGTGCGGGAAGCGACGCTGGCACGCGCTGACCATCCCCATTGTAGAAGAGCAACAACGACCAAGTGCGCAGCTTCCATAAGCGCTTCGGCGCGCAAGTCCTGCACGTACTTTGCACGCCTTTGTCGGTTTGCTGGCCCTCAGCGTCGATGGCTCCTTGACGTCCTCCTCGCCGTGAACGGCTGAGGATTCCAGCACTCATTGAGTTGCTGAGGTTTTACGTGCTCGTACGGATGCCTGATGGTTGCGATTTGCTTCCGGCGGGTCTTGTTCCGTGTTGGCGCGTTCGGCTTCGTCCAAGCCGAGCAAATGGTCGTATCCTCGTTTGAGGATGTTGATTGCCGCATTATGGTCGGCGTTCATGCGCATGTGGCATTGCTGGCATTGGAAGTCCGCTTGGCTTTTGCGGTTTCCGGTGCTGCAATGTGCACACTGGGAGCATGTTTGCGACGTGTACGCTGGGTTGACGAGAATCAGCCGGTTGGTTCCCGTCAGGGAGGTCTTGTAGGCAAGTTTTTGCGTGATGCCGCCCAACGCGGCGATGCGGAGCCCATGGTTCAATCCTCGTTTCGCGGCCTGTCCGTTGGGGAGCCATTTGCCGGGATTGTCAGGGTCTGGTTTCGCTTTTGCCTTGCGGCTCATGTTGTCAAGCTTGAGGTCTTCAAGCACGATGATGTCATAGTCTCGCACCAGACGGGTGGTGGCCTTGTGCTGCCAGTCGGCGATGATGTTATGCGCCTTGGCGTGCAAGTCCTTGATTTCCTGCCGGGTTTTTCGGTACATGTTCGACGGGTGCTTGCGATACTCCTTGCCGGTCTGGCCGGACAGTTTGACACGGCGCGCCTGTGCTTTCTGACGACGGCGTATCTCACGGTCGATTTTCTCCAGTTTGCCTTTAGGTAGGTCTTGGAACGCGCCGTCGGACAGGGCGAGAGTATGCTTGACGCCACGGTCGATGCCCACCATCGCACCGGTCATGGCACGCTCGACGGGTTGGGGCGTGTTGATGAACACGAGGGTTCGGGCTTCCCAGTCCACGCCCACACTCGTATAGTCGCGGATGGGTTGGCTGACGCGGATACGGATATGCAGGCTCCACCGGCATCCCTGCCCGCCCAGTCGGTATTGGCTGGGATTCTGGCCGGCGATGACGACTTCCCCATGATGCCGGTTGAATTGGTGGTAGTTCGCGTTCGCACCCTTGTTGTGCCAGCATACGAAATACTTGCGTTCGTGCTTCTTCTTGAACCGAGGCATGCTGCCGGGATTCTTGCCTTGCTTCTTCAGGGTTTTTCGACGCTTGTTCGCAGCCCACCATTCCGTGTTCTCGATACGGTTCGGGGATTGCAACACCATGGCGGGTACCGCAGCAAGCCATGAGCATTCCATACGCGCCTGCCGGTCGGTCCACTCGTTCACCGCGTAGCCGATGGGCACCAACTGTTCCTTGTATCGGTCCCATTTCTTACGGCGGGAACGCAACTGATTGAACCTGCACCTCCACGCATCGCACAACCAATCCATCACAATGTCTGGATTGGCGGAATACGTGGGTGCCTGCTCGCCGGAAGGCAGTGTGCCCATGCCGAGGAACGGGGCCGCGCCCCGCAGTTCGACACGTTCAATCACGACCTTCTGGCTCATACGATTCATTATATCACTACGCGCGTTATGAAACATTATGACCACCGTTTTTCTTGTGGCGTTTCCTCCCCGCCCTGAAGGGCGGGGCCTCCACGCCACAACAAGGTGAAGTTGCTCGTGAAGTGGTGTGGAATGTGCAGATGAAGCGCGCATAATTTGCATGGTCGGCAAAAGGTGCTATGCTTACAACCTGTTGCCGCTTGGCAACGCCGGAGTCATGCCTGAGTGGCCGATAGGGGCACCCTGCTAAGGTGTTAGTCGTGTAAGCGGCTCGAGGGTTCGAATCCCTCTGACTCCGCGGTGAGGGTTTCTGCCAATCGCGCAGAAACCCTTTTTTCTTTATCAAAACCGTTGGAAGCACTAGGTTTTAGGACTATCTATGGCAATGTTCCGCAAACCGCTCACCATGCGTATTGCAGCGTAAGAAGTGGTATTTTTGCGTTGCTAATGGGTCGTCTAATGGGTCGGTAACTCCTTGACGATCCACAGAGGTCACCGTCCCATTACCCACCACTCCGTCGCTCCATCCCGCAGCCTCTCTTTCTTCCTCTCTTTCTTCCTCTCTTTCTTCCTCTCTTTCTTCCCAACGCATCGTCGATCGTCGTTGCCCTCTTTGCTCGCGTAACTCGTACCGCTTCTGTACCACGGTGGTACATTCGCGCTACGGATTGGGGCAAGTTGTGGCATTTGCCGAGCCGCGTGGCCGCCTCTCTCCGCTAATCCGGCCCGCTAATCCGAGCCGCTAATCCAGCCTCACCAATTCGGCCCCAAGGGCGCCAATCCGCCCCTCCTCACTCGGCCCCGCTCGTCTCTCCCCGCAAGCTCTCTCGTCAAACTCGCCCCAGCCGCCCCGACCACCCCGACCACCCCAATCACCCGGCTCATCCCGCTCATCTCGCCCCCACAAACTCCGCCACCACCGCCCCCCGATTCCCCTGTGGTTGCCATTTGTTTTCATGAGCGAAATCCAGCGCACATTTTGTTCGCTACAGTGGAAGGCATGCAGCAAACTACCCCAACTGAAACCACTTCCTCAACTGGAGACGCTTCCGCCCCAGCCCCAGCCTCAGCCTCAGCTCCCGCGACCGCCCCGACTTCCCCAGCTCCCGCGTCCCTCGCGTCCCGATCGACCCCCGATTTCCCGACGCGCACCATTCCCGCCACGGCCACATCGCCGGTCATCTTTGAAACGCAACCGGACCGCACCGATTTGCCGCTCGTCGTCATGCCTTACGTTGTGGAGGGCATGATCGAGCCGTTCAAGCAGTGGTTCCCGATGCTCAAAGACGTGGCCCGCTTGCGCATGTACGAGGACTACACGCTGGACCCGGCCGAGTTCCTTACGCGCGCGGCCGACGCCGACGCGCTCATGGATATCGGCATGCATATCAGCGACGACATGCTCGAACAACTCGCCACGCACGTCAAATGCATCGCGTTCGGCGGCACGGGTGTCGCCAGTTATATTGATTTGGACCGCGCCAAGCAGGTGGGCTTGCGCGTGTGCAACATCGTGCATTACGGCGACCATGCTGTGGCTGAGTTCGCCATCGCGCTCATGTTCGAACTCGCGCGTCACGTTGGCGAACTCGACACGCAGCTGCGCGAGGGCAACTGGTCGGGCATGGACGGCATGCAGCTCTACGGCAAAAAGCTTGCGATCATTGGCTTGGGAGGCATCGGCAAGGTCGTCGCCCACATCGCCAACGGCCTGGGCATGCAGGTGCTGGCTTGGAACTCGCACACGTCACCTGAAGATTTCGCCGCGGAAAACGTCACGCCCGTCGACAGCATGGAAGAGCTCGTCGCTCAGGCCGACGTCGTGTCGATCCACATGCCGCTGTTCGATTCGACGCGCGGCATCATCACCAAGCAGGTCATCGACGCAATCCGCCCCGGCACGCTGTTCATCAATACGGCCCGTGCCGAAGTCATCGAGCCCGGCGCTCTCGAAGCGCGCCTGCTCAAGGGTGACGTGCCGGCTGCGCTCGATGTGTTCGAACAGGAACCGCTGCCCAAGGACTCGCCGCTGCTCACGATTCCGGGTTTGATCCTCACGCCGCATGTGGCTTGGCGTACGGACGGCGCTTACCATGAGCTGACTCGCCAAGTCGTGCAAGACATCGTCTCGTTCTTCAAGGGCGAGCGTTTCAACGTCGTCGACTGACCGCCGCGTTCATCCGCTCGGTTGCCGAATGCTCGCACGACTCGGGTGCGCGTGTCGCATCACGCTGCCCGCGCCACGTACGCTTGGGTTCGCGCTAGAGTGGAGAAGTTCGCTGCAACAAGACAGGAGGCGTCGTGCGCACGTTGCTTAATCCGCCGGACGCGCCGGCCCACGACAGTTTTGTCGAGAAAAAATCCGAGTTCATCGGCGACGCGGCTCACGTCGAGGATTTTGACGAGGCGCTCGCGTTCATTGCATCGGTGCGTGAGCGTCATCCGAAAGCCCGTCATGTGGCGTGGGCTGTGGTATGCAGCGACGAGTTCGGCAACGCGCGTGAGCGTATGAGTGACGACGGGGAACCGTCCGGTACGGCTGGCAAGCCGATTCTTGAGGCGCTGCGCATGAACGGCTTGACCAATACGGTGGTCACAGTGACGCGTTATTTTGGCGGCATTCTGCTGGGTTCCGGCGGTTTGACGCGCGCGTATTCCACGGGTGCCGTCATGGCTGTGCGTGCCGGTGAGCAGGCTGAGCTCGTCGAGTGCCGCGTGGGAACTGTCACGTTGACGTATGCCCAGCTCGAGCCGTTCCGCCAGCTGCTGACTGCCGTGCAAGGCGTGCAAGGGCCGACCGAGTACACGGACGCCGTGGAGCTTGGGTTCAACGTGCCGGTTGCGAACGTCGACGCGCTGTCCGCTGCCGTCACCGAGCGTTTCAACGCGTCGGTTTCGCCCGTTTTCCAAGGCGTTGTGATGCGCGCCGTGCCGCAGTCTTGTTGATTTTTTCAGTATCATTGTTATTTCCGCCCAACCCTCGTAAAGGATGCATGCGTCATGGCTGACCCTCAGGAACACGCTGACCTTGAGCAACCCGTTGCCGAACCTGCCGATGCTGCCACACCGCAGCATGACACTGAATCCGAAGCCGCGCAGTTCGAACCGTTGACGGCCACGTATGAACACCTGCGCCATTCCGAGAATGCTGACGAATTGCATGATTTTGCGGTGCGTGAGCTGCCTGACCGTGCCGATCTGGCTGCGTTTTCGCGAGCGACGGCATTGCTTGAGGCTGTGGCTGGCAATGAGCATACGCCCGTAGAGGACCGTGTGCATTTGGCGCAAACGATGCCGTTCCCGAATGTGCTCGTCAAACTGTCGCAGGATGCCCAAGCCCAAGTACGCCAAGCGGTGGCTTCCAACACGGATTGCAAGAACTGGCTCGTGGGCCGCTTGACCAAAGATGATGATGCGCAGGTGCGTTCCGCTGCGCTGCATAATCCGCAGACGTCGTGGAAAATGCGTCTGGAAGGCGCGCAAAACCCTGATGTGGATGCGCAAACGCTTGATTTTCTAGGAAAACTGGGTGTGGAGATTGAGCCGTCGGCGCCGATGGTGCTCTCGACGATGGTGCGTCGGGCTGTGGCGCTGAATCCATCGACAAGCCAGGAGACAATCACTCGTCTGGCCAACGATGGAATGCCAGAAGTGGCACGCGCAGCGCGATCGCGACTGTGATGAGTGGTGGAATATACCGCGATTTGGTGCGCATTGGTTACGCAAATTGATGCATATTTTGGCAAATGTCCCAAAAAACGTGGTTGTTTTGTTGAAATCGTGCGCGTTTGGCTGATCTTTTGCTTAAACTGATGCACATGACAGAGCAACAGGAAACAGAATCGCCCGAGCGCCTCGCACGGCCGCTCATTCGTCTGGCATCCATGCTGGGTGTCGCCACGAGTTACACGGGCATGTCCCATGATTTTCATGAGATTAGCGACGAGGTCCTCATCGCTATTCTCGCCGCGTTGGGTATCGACGCCTCCACTGAGGAGAACGTAGAGAACGCCATCGCCACAATCCAGCGCCAGGAAAACAGCCGTCTGGTCGCTCCCACGGTGCTGCACACGGTTGGCAAGAGCGAAGAAGTGCGTCTGCACGTTGGCGTGCTTGAAGTACCGGAAGCCACGATCACGTTGGAAGATGGCACGACGTATGCCGGCGATCTGCAGATCAGCGGCGACCTGGATGCCAAGGTGCATGATGTTGATGGCGAGTTTGTGGGCGCGGCACTGCTGACGTTGCCCGCTGATCTGCCAGTCGGCTATCACACGCTGACCGTCAAGGCTGGCGACCGCACGGCTGAAGCCACGCTGATCAGCGCTCCTGAGCGCATTCCGCTGTTGCCGCCGATGCAAGCCGGTTCGTTGTGGGGTTGGATGGCCCAGATTTATTCGATTCGTTCCGAACAGTCCTGGGGCATGGGTGATTTCGATGACCTGCGTCAGCTGCTCGTGGATGCCAAGCTGCGTTCCAACGCCGACTTTGTGCTCGTGAACCCGTTGCATGCGGGCGAGCCCGTGGCCCCGTTGACGCCATCGCCGTATCTGCCTGTGTCGCGCCGGTTTGTCAACTTCACCTACATCAGCCCGCGCAATATCCCTGAATATTACGGGCTCAGCGACGATCAGAAGGCTCGCATCGCCGAGCTGCATGATTCCGTCGAACCGCTCAATGGCGATGCGCAGTTGATTGACCGCGACGCGATGTGGCAGGCCAAGATGGAAGCGCTGTGGATCATCTTCAAGGATGGCCCGCGTACCGACGATCGCAAGAACGCGTTTGAAGCGTTCAAGCAGGATTGCGGCCAGGAGCTCGAAGCCTACGCTACCTGGTGCCTGTGCTACGACAAGTGGGGTGCGCCCACCACTGATCCCGAAAACTGGGAGAACAAGTACACGAAGGACTCCCCGGAAATCGCGTATATTCGCGAACGCTTCCCTGAAACGTTGGAGTTCTACCGCTGGCTCGAGTGGATTGCCACCGAGCAGCTGCAGGCGGCCCAGCAGGCGGCCCGCAAGGCCGGCATGAAGATCGGCCTCATGGCCGACATGGCTGTGGGCGTGCATCCGCAGGGCGCCGATGTGTGGTGGAATCCTGAACGCTTTGCCAAGGGTGCGACCGTGGGCGCCCCGCCGGACATGTTCAACCAGCAGGGCCAGGATTGGAGCCAGCCGCCGCTGAGCCCGGTCGCGCTCAAGGAATCCGGTTACAAGGTGTACCGCGATATGGTGCATGGCATGTTCCTGCAGGCCGGCGCTGTGCGCATCGACCATATTCTGGGCTTGTTCCGCCTGTGGTGGATTCCGCAGGGCCATCCGGCCACTGATGGCACCTACGTTTATTACGACCACAATGCGATGCTGAGCATCCTGGCCATTGAGGCATCTCGCGGCAATGGCGTCGTGGTCGGCGAGGATTTGGGCGTCGTGCCGCCGTACGTGTCGAAGGTGCTTTCCGAGCGTGGCATCTTGGGCTGCGCTGTGGAATGGTTCGAGCAGATGGATGGCGTGTTTGTGCCGCCGAAGCACTGGCGTGAATACGCGTTGGCTTCCGTGGACGTGCATGATATGCCGCCGGCTGCAGGCTACCTGGAGTTTGAGCATGTCAAGGTGCGTGAACGTCTGGGCCTGTTGGCTGATGGCGCCGACGAGTTCCAGGCCAATGCCGAACGCGAGCAGCAGGCCATGGTGCAGATGCTGTGCGATGAAGGCTTCCTCAAGCCTGAAGACTTGGCCGACGATGAGCACCGTGTGGAACGCATTGTTGATGCACTCTATGTGGCGCTGCAGGATTCGCCGTGCAAGCTCAAGGCTGCCGCGATCGTTGATGGTACGGGCGAGCGTCGCACGCAGAACCAGCCCGGCACGAACAACGAGTATCCGAACTGGCGCATTCCGCTTGCGGACGCCCAGGGCAATGTGGTGCCGCTTGAACACCTGTTCGAGACCAAGGGCATGCGTCGTATTGCCAACATCATGAATGGCAAGGACTGAGCCCAATCTGCACGGTCGACCCGCTGATGAGCGGGCATGCTGATCACTGTTGCCGATGACCCGCGACACGCCGAGTGTTGCGGGTCATCGGCATTTTGTGCACGTTTGGCCGCAAAAGTCAAAGCGCTTGATACACTAGAGGATTGTTGTGTTTCCCTACGGGGTCCTTCAAAGCGCTTTCCCACTCGCCATAAGGACTTTCAGGGAGCCCACGGTAATGAGATTCAAGCCCAAGCGGAGGCGGATGCTTCAACCGCGCCGTAAGAGCAAGGATCCGGAACACAATATATAGAAAAGGACCATCGTGAAAACTTTCACACCGAAGCCAGCTGATCTGACTCACGACTGGTATGTCATTGACGCTACCGACGTGGTGCTCGGTCGCCTCGCTTCCCAGGCAGCGGTTCTGCTGCGTGGCAAGAACAAGCCGTCGTTCGCACCGCATGCTGATTCCGGCAACTTCGTCATCATCATCAACGCTGACAAGATTGCCTTCACGGGCAACAAGATGGGCAAGGAACTCTACGCCCACTCCGGTCGTCCCGGTGGCCTGCGCCGCGACAGCTACGCCCAGCTGATGGCTGCTGGCAAGCCTGAGCGCATCATCATGTCCGCTATCAAGGGCATGCTGCCGAAGAACAAGCTGTCCAAGGTGCAGCTTGATCGTCTGCGCATCTACAAGGGTGCCGAACATCCGCACGCTGGCCAGAACCCACAGGTCTTCGAGATCGAGCAGATCTCGCAGCAGGCTAAGTGAACCGAAGGAGAGTAAGAACAATGGCTGAAAACACCAACAACTCCACGGTTCAGGAAACCGAAGAGGCAGTCGCTTTCACTACCGAGACCAACGCTGGCGCCGGCACCGGCACCTCCACGATCGCCCCGGGCTACGGCACGGGTCGTCGTAAGGAAGCAGTCGCCCGTGTGCGTCTGGTTCCGGGTTCGGGCAAGTGGACCATCAACGGCCGCACCTTGGAAGAGTATTTCCCGTCCAAGCTGCTGCAGCGTGAGGTCAACTCGCCGATCGTGCTGCTCAAGCTCGAGAACAAGTTCGATATCATCGTCCTCGTTGACGGTGGCGGCACCACGGGCCAGGCTGGCGCAATCCGCCTGGGTGTGGCCCGCGCACTGAACGCCATCGACCGCGATGCCAACCGCGCAGCCCTGAAGAAGGCTGGCTTCCTGACCCGCGACGCTCGCGTCGTGGAACGCAAGAAGGCCGGTCTGCACAAGGCTCGTCGTGCACCGCAGTTCTCCAAGCGTTAATGCACCGCTGCATTCGCAGCATTGCACAAAGCCCCGTTCGCGTCATGCGCAACGGGGCTTTGCCCGTATATGAGCTCGCATCAAGCGTAACCATGGCACGAGCCGAACAATCATTGGGCATTCATGCGTGCATCGCTCACAGCCTTATAGCCCTACAAATCCACGCTCGTCGAGGCGTCAGTGCTACGCTGAGCAGCAGTTGCTGTGCAGCACAATGGCGTACAGCACAGCAGCCACTTCTTGTGCTGTCCCAATATTCATGCCGTTCGACAATTATCCACGAGCTGTGACCAAGTTGGCATCAACGGCCAATCATGACGCCAGCAAGCTGATGCTATTGGCTGGAATGCGCCATACCATGCCATCGCTGCCATCGTTGCCAGACCGGTTCGCGAGTTCAGCCGCAGGCTGGTCCATATCCCGTTCCCGCGTTGCACCATGGTTTGCCGATGCCACTTCCTTCGCTCCTTGAGGCTTCATGTTGCGTGTCTCAACGCCCTCAAGCCCGTCATGCGCCATCGGGGGACGCTTGCCGTCTTTTAAGTTCACCGTGGCAGCACGATCTTCAATATCCTGCGCATCCTCAACGTCTTGGGCATCCTGGTTCGCATCTGTACCACGCGAATACAGGAACGGCGCGTCATCATGCACTTGGGCGCTTGACCACAGCATGCGCCATTCGCAATCCGCAGGCAACACCATGTCAAGGTCGTCAGCGCCGCTATTGACCACAATGGCCACGCTGCGCTCATGACCTGAAGCCAACCGCATCGTGAACGCATGAATCGCGTCGCTATGCCAGTCGGTATCGCGCGGTGTGGAACCGTCCGGCAGGAACCATTCCACGCGGCTCTTGGTACGTTTTTTGAGTCCCAACTGCGTCAAACGCGTGAAGAAATCCTCATGATGATAAATGTCAAGCGTTTTGCGCAATGCAATCAGGTCGGCCAAACTGCGCATCCGGCGGCGTTCCGGACTGTCATCAGGGCCATGAATCCAACTCCAGTCAAGCCATGTGGTCTCATCGTCCAAGCAATAGGCGTTGTTGTTACCCTGTTGCGAATTGCCAAACTCGTCGCCGGCCAGCATCATCGGCGTACCCAACGACAGCATCAGCATGCCAAGCAGGTTCATGGCCGCGCGTTCACGCACATTGAGCACAAGCGCGTTGTTGCTCGGCCCTTCCACACCAAAATTGGCTGAATGGTTATGCGAAGCGCCATCACGGTTCTGCTCGCCATTGGCCTCATTATGTTTGCGTTCATACGACACGAGGTCGGCCAGTGTGAACCCGTCATGCGCTGTAACAAAATTGATCGAACTTGAAGCGCCACGACCCGGATTCGTCGCGAACACATCAGCCGAACCGCACAGGCGTGTGGCAATTTCCTGCATCGACACCATCGGCTTGGCTTTCATCGACGCATGCGGCGCAAGCCGGGCGGCTACATCAGTGACCCAGAACGAGCGTGCCGTATCGCGGAAGCGGTCGTTCCATTCACTAAACGGCGTCAGGAACTGGCCCGTACGCCACCCGTCAGGACCCACATCCCACGGCTCCATAATCAGTTTCAAGTTGCCGAGCAACTGGTCGGAACGCAACGCATACAAGAACGGATGGTACGGCGTAAACGAACCGTTCAACCGGGCCGTGGACACGGCCAAATCAAAACGGAAGCCGTCAATGCCAATGCGCTTGGCCCAGTAGCTCAACGAATCCACAGCAAACATCACGTTATGCGTGTCGGTGAAGTCCAATGTGTTGCCGCAACCTGTCGTGTCTTCCAAATGCCCCGGATGCGCGGACTGCCGGTAGGTCGACAAATTGTCAAGCCCCCGCCAAGATACGGTCATACCTTCATTGCCGCCCTCGCACGTATGGTTGAACACCACATCCATGATCACTTCAAACCCGGCCTGGTGCAACGCCTTGACCATGTCGATGACCTCCTGGCGCACGGCTGTGGCCCCTTGCTGTTGCGCCTTCTTGGTGGCATACGAGGGCTCGGGGGAGAAGTAGTTGAGCGTGGAATAGCCCCAATAGTTACGTTTGCCTTGCTGTTGCAAGAACAGCTCAGGTTGCTTGGCGTGAATAGGCATCAATTCAATGGACGTGACGCCCAGTTCCTGCAGATAACTGAGCGTCTTGGGATGCGCAAGACCCGCGTACGTGCCGCGCAGTTCGGGCGCAAGCCAAGGCGCGCGGGCCGTGAACCCCTTGACGTGCAGCTCGTAAATCACAGTCTTACGCCACTGCACATGCGGATGAACGGGATCGCGATCATGTTTGGTGACGTCACGGTCGTCAATGGCCACTGAATACGGCACTTTGCCGAGCGAATCCAACGTGCTCATGCGGCCGTAACAGTCACCCACCACGCGGCCGTCACGAATCTCACACTCGTAAGCAAACGCGGCCGGATCAAGCTGAGCCGTGCCCTCAATGCCCTTGCCGTACGGATCGATCAAAAACTTGTACGGATTGAACATGAGCCCATGGCGCGGATCCCACACGCCGTTCGCGCGGAACCCATACATCATGCCATCCCAAGCCTTGGGCAGATGCACATACCACAGGCCGTAATTCGGGCCATCCATGCGAAACAGCGTTTCTCTCATGGCATAACCCGGTACGCGACGTGTGACCACGCGGTGTTCCATCATAGGTTCAACGAACGCGGCCGCCGAATCGTCGGGCAGGCGGATCGCATCCAAATAGAATTCACTCGGACCATCAAGCGGTTCGAGCACACTGAGCCACATCGCCTCGGCCGTCTCCGAGCGCACGATGATATCCGCTCCGCCGTCCTGTGTAAAGAACAGTCCCGGGCGAGTGGCGTACCGATGAAGCTTCTGTAATTGCATGCCCATAATTTTATAAGACAAATGTGCATGTTTTGTGGAGATATTACCATGAGAAAGCGGGGTGTGAGCGGCGTGTGGAACGCTTGAGATTTCCATGGTTTCCAACGTTTTCGGGCGTTGCGGAACGTGGGTGAACGCTGGTGAACGTTTGCTTGAACGCTGGTTGAACGTGGGGGCGCGTTGGGTGACGTTGGCTGGAGAGCTGCGGAGCCTTGAGCAGGGACGCTTGAATAGGGGCGTTGGAGGGCGTCCGAGGGAACCCGCGTTGAGGAGTGACGAATATGGGGCGTTGAGGGTGAAAAACGTGCGGAGGGTGAGGAGCGTGCCGCGGGTGGGGAACGTGCCGGACGGCCGGCTGCCAGCGTTACGCAAGCCCGTTCAACAGCGCGGCCGGCTCACGCAAGTGCTGCGACAACACGAGCAGCGCGGCGCCACGCACGTCGTCACCGTCATCTTCGGGCGCCAGAGTCAGCGAGAACTGGCGCGTGCCGCAGCGCTCGCAGACGCGTTCGTAGAGCCGCAGCACATCGTGCTCGTCCAGATATTGCGCAGCCTCGCCGACGATGACGATGTCGACGTCGACGCAGGCGCGCAGGTTTGACAAAACTGTGGAAAAGTGATCCATCCACTCGTCCATGCGTTGGCGATGATGCAGCTCGCCTTGCTCGAGCACGCTGAAGAAACCCGGCAGCGACTCGCCTTCCTCCGGCAGCATCGCAAGCCCGCAGTACGCGTTCGCACATCCCGAACGTCCGCACTGGCAGGGCTTGCCCCCCGGCACGAGCGTCATGTGCCCCACGGCTTCGTTGCTGACGGCTCCGCGCGGCCGATGGATGCGACCGTCGAGCACGAGCGTGGCGCCCACGTGTCGCCCGAGCGTTACGTACCAAGCGTCGCGCGGACCGTCCTCGCGCAAGCGCGCCATCGCACGCGCCTCACCGCAGCCCACGAGCGAGACGGGACGGCGCAGCGCTTCGTTGAGCATTGTCAACGGAATGCGGCACGAGCCACGCTCTTCATCGTGCGTAAACGTGATGCCATCCTCGTCGATCGTCGCCGCTCCCGACACGCACACGGCGATGCCGAGCACGTGCGGCGAGCCCTTGAGATCGGCCAAAAAGTCACTGAGCAGCGTGCCCGCGCGGTGATAGTAGAGCTGTTCGTTGCGGTAGGGCAGCGGGACGCGGCGTCGTGCGACAAGATTGCCCGCCAAGTCCACGGCCATGCACGTCAACATGGTCCGCCTCATGGACACGCCGACCACAACGTGACCGTCCGTCGCGATTGTGAACATGTCGGGGCGTCTGCCGCCTGTGGACTCGTCATGTCCCGTGCGTTGCAGCAGACCGGCCTGCTCAATCTGCTGCAACGCCGCGGCCACAGTCGGCGCGCTCATCGCCAACTGCTCGCCGATGGCGCGTCTCGTGCGCGGCATGCCGTCAATCAGCAGGTTGAACACGGCGTCCCGGCTCGGCAGCGGTTGGGGGCGTGCAAACAGGCGGCTCTGTGCCGGCGTGGCGGACGGCTCGGCTGAGCTGGGCGGTGCAGTGGTGTTGAGCGGTGCGGTTGTTGCGGACGAAGCTGTGGGCTGTGCTGTGGGGGAGAGTTGCGTTGAGAAAGGGGAGGGGGCGGCTGTTTGTAACATGTCGGGTTCCTTGGATGCGGGCTGCGGATTGCGGGCCGCGCGGGCGTTACGTCACTGGAGTGCGCGCGCGGTGTGGCCGGGACTGTTGGTGCGGGTCGGGAGCGGTACTGCTCGGAACGGTATTGTTCGGAACTGTACTGCTGAGTTGCGGGCAATGATTTTCTATTTCTGTGGTTGCAGCATAGCTTTTCACAACTCACTTTGCAAAAGTAGTCGATGTTTGACCGCTTTTCTCAAGTGACTTTATGAAAGTTGGAATATCTAGCGTGCGAAAGTGTTGTACGTGATGGTACAAAACCGCACATCGCACCGGAAAATCGCATATTTGATCGAGAATTCCATCAATAAACGATAAGAGTAGAACAAAAACCGCTCAATAGTGAACGATAGGCCATAAGTTGGCATGCTCTGGTTTTCTGTGATCCGAATGGGTACATTAGTGAATCAGGTCACATTGCGATGTGCATCAGCCGTCGGCCAAGACGGCATACAAAATTCAGCAGCACCCCGTTTCATCGAGGAGGATTGAATGGCAGAGGCAAACAAGGACGAGAAAGTCGCACCGATGGCACCGGCGCCAACCAAAGAAGACAAGGTCGCCGCAGCCCAGGCTGAAGTCGACGCACTCGTGACCAAGGGCCTTGCGGCGCTTAAGGAATTTGAAAAGCTTGACCAGGAAATGGTCGACAACATCGTGGCCAAGGCTTCGGTTGCCGCGCTGAACAAGCATCTCGTGCTCGCCAAGATGGCTGTTGACGAAACGGGCCGTGGTCTCGTGGAAGACAAGGCCACGAAGAACATCTTCGCCTGCGAACATGTGACGAACTACATGGCCGGTCAGAAGACCGTCGGCATCATCCGCGAAGACGACGTGCTCGGCATTGACGAAATCGCTGAACCTGTCGGCGTTGTCGCGGGCGTGACGCCGGTGACGAACCCGACTTCGACGGCCATCTTCAAGTCGCTGCTCGCGTTGAAGACGCGCTGCCCAATCATCTTCGGCTTCCACCCGTTCGCCCAGAAGTGCTCGGCCGAGGCCGCACGCATCGTGCGCGACGCCGCTATTGAAGCCGGCGCTCCTGAGAACTGTATCCAGTGGATCGAGCATCCGTCGATTGAGGCCACGGGCGCTTTGATGGAGCATGATGGCATCGCCACGATCCTGGCCACGGGTGGCCCGGGCATGGTTAAGGCCGCATACTCCTCGGGCAAGCCGGCCCTCGGCGTGGGCGCAGGCAACGCTCCGGCCTACATCGACAAGGATGTGGACATCCAGCGTGCCGCCAACGACTTGATTCTGTCGAAGCACTTCGATTACGGCATGATCTGCGCCACTGAGCAGGCCATCATCGCCCACAAGGATATTTACGAGCCGCTCGTCAAGGAACTCAAGCGCCGCAAGGCTTACTTCGTGAACAAGGAAGAGAAGGCGCTGCTCGAGCAGTACATGTTCGGCTGCACGGCCTACTCGGGTGGCACGCCGAAGCTCAACTCGGTGGTGCCGGGCAAGTCCCCGCAATACATCGCCAAGGCCGCTGGCTTCGAGATTCCTGAGGACGCCACAATTCTGGCCGCCGAGTGCGCTGAAGTCGGCGAAATGGAACCGTTGACGATGGAGAAGCTCGCCCCGGTGCAGGCTGTGCTCAAGTTCAACGACCAGGAGCAGGGCTTCGAGATGTGCGAGGAAATGCTCAAGCATGGCGCTGGCCACACGGCCGCGATTCACACGAACAACGAGGACCTCGTGCGTGAATACGGCCTGCGCATGCACGCGTGCCGTATCATTTGGAACTCCCCGAGCTCGCTGGGCGGCATTGGTGATATCTACAATGCCATCGCCCCCTCGCTGACGCTGGGCTGCGGCTCGTACGGCGGCAACTCCGTGTCCGGCAACGTTCAGGCTGTGAACCTGCTCAACATCAAGCGCATCGCCCGGAGGAACAACAACATGCAGTGGTTCAAGATCCCGTCGAAGACCTATTTCGAGCCCAACGCCATCAAGTACCTGCGCGACATGTATGGCATTGAGCGCGCTGTGATCGTGTGCGACAAGGTCATGGAACAGCTTGGCGTGGTCGACAAGGTCATCGACCAGCTGCGTGCCCGTTCGAACCGTGTCACGTTCCGTATTGTCGATTACGTTGAGCCCGAGCCGAGCGTGGAGACCGTGGAACGCGGCGCCGCGATGATGCGTGAAGAGTTCCAGCCCGACACGATCATCGCTGTGGGTGGTGGCTCGCCGATGGATGCGGCCAAGATCATGTGGCTGCTCTACGAGCACCCGGAAATCTCGTTCGCCGATGTGCGTGAGAAGTTCTTCGACATCCGCAAGCGCGCATTCAAGATCCCGCCGCTGGGCGAGAAGGCCAAGCTCGTGTGCATCCCGACCTCGTCGGGTACGGGTTCCGAAGTCACGCCGTTCGCCGTCATCACCGACCACAAGACGGGCTACAAGTACCCGATCACCGATTACGCATTGACGCCGTCAGTTGCGATCGTCGATCCTGTGCTGGCTCGCACGCAGCCGCGCCGCCTGGCGTCGGATGCCGGTTTCGATGCGCTGACGCACACGTTCGAAGCCTATGTGTCGGTGTATGCGAACGACTTCACGGATGCCATGGCGTTGCATGGCGCCGAGCTGATCTGGAACAACCTGGCCGAATCGGTCAACAGCGAGCCCGGTGAAGCCAAGAAGACGGCGCAGGAGCACATGCACAACGCGGCAACGATGGCCGGCATGGCCTTCGGTTCCTCGTTCCTCGGCATGTGCCACGCGATGGCGCACACGATTGGCGCACTGTGCCACGTGGCCCACGGCCGCACGAACTCGATCCTGCTGCCGTACGTGATCCGCTACAACGGCCAGGTGCCGATGGAGCCGACCTCGTGGCCGAAGTACAGCAAGTACATCGCTTCCGAGCGTTACGCGAACCTCGCCAAGGTGCTTGGCGTCAAGCAGGGCAAGACGCCTGAGGAGACGACCGAGAACCTGGCCAAGGCCGTTGAGGACTACCGCGACAACAAGCTTGGCATGAACAAGTCGTTCCAGGAATGCGGCGTGGACGAGGACTACTTCTGGAGCGTGCTCGACCAGATCGGCATGCGCGCCTACGAAGACCAGTGCGCACCGGCCAATCCTCGCATCCCGCAAATCGAGGATATGAAGGACATCGCGATTGCCGCTTACTACGGCGTCTCCCAGGAGGAAGGTCACAAGCTGCGCGTGGAACGCGAAGGCCTGGCCGCCACCGAGGAGGCTTCGCAGCGCATCTGATGATGTGCGCTGGCGTGCAACCGCCTCATGCGCACTGTTCAAACTACTGTTGAATCACTGTTGACCAGTGCGCTTCCTAGGGGCCCGGCTGCTTCAAGCAGCCGGACCCCTTTTTGTGTATGTGCGAAGCAATGAGGTGCATTCTTGTTGTCGTGAAAACCTATTGCGCAGCCAGTCTCTGCCGTCTTCAATCGCGTGCAGCACACGTTCAGGACGTTATATGGAGATTTCGTGCATACGCCTAGGCATATGCAATGACATGCGCTAGATTGGATAACGGTTGAAATGTTGAGTTTCAACTGATTTTCCAACTGTGCCGGATGTGCGGACCTGTGAAGGTTGCTGCCGGCTACGGCATCGGATGCCTCACCGTCTGATGCCGGCGGATGGAACACGCATCCTCCAAGGGCTTGTTGCCTTACCTGTCGTGAGTCCATCCATTCCTGGCCGGCTACGCAAGTAGCCGGCTTTCCTTTTGGAGTCTGTGGCCATTACGGGCAAGCTGTTGGAGCGCGACACGCCCGGATTACGTATGACCACCCCAAATGGTTGAATAAGACAGTTGCCTGATTTGAGGCTCGCAAATTGGAATTGAAAAAGCGAGCGCAACATGATTGGACCCGCAGCACGCGGGTCTTTGCATGGGTGCGCACTGATGTGGAAACCGCGGGTGGTTTATGCCCTGACGCGGTTGGCCGCCGGTGCCCTTGAAGCAGGTTGGTAAACAGTAAATAGAAATCGCTAGAAAGGGCGGAAGGCAATGGCGGGACAGAAAATCCGCATCAGGCTTAAGTCCTATGACCATGAGGTCATCGACCAATCGGCGAAGAAGATCGTCGAAACGGTGACGAACGCGGGCGCAACTGTGGTTGGCCCGGTTCCGCTCCCGACGGAGAAGAACGTGTATGTTGTCATCCGTTCTCCTCACAAGTACAAGGATTCTCGCGAGCATTTCGAGATGCGCACTCATAAGCGCCTCATCGACATTGTGGACCCGACCCCGAAGGCCGTGGACTCCCTGATGCATATTGATCTGCCCGCAGATGTCAACATCGAGATCAAGCTCTGAGGGAGGAGGGAACCGCAATGCAGCAGAAAGCAAATCGCACCGCGCTGTTGGGCAAGAAGCTCGGCATGTCGCAGGTCTGGGATGAGAACGGTTTCTTCATTCCTGTGACCCTGATTGATGTCTCCACCAACGTCGTGACGGCTGTCAAGACCGAGGAGACCGACGGCTACAACGCCGTCCAGCTTGGCTACGGCCAGGCCGATCCGACGAAGATCACCAAGCCGATGGCTGGTCACTTCGCCAAGGCTGGCGTGACTCCGCGTCGTCACCTCGCCGAGGTGCGCACCGAGAACGTCGCAGAGTTCGAGCCGGGTCAGGAACTGACCGCTGAACTCTTCCCTGAAGGCGTGCAGGTCGACGTGACCGGCACCACCAAGGGCAAGGGCTTCGCCGGCACCATCAAGCGTTGGGGCTTCAAGTCCTATCGTCGTACGCACGGTTCGCACAAGAACGAACGTCGTCCAGGTTCTGTTGGCGCATGCGCCACGCCGAGCCGCATCCTCAAGGGCAAGCGTATGGCTGGCCGCATGGGTCACGACACCAACACCGTGCTGAACCTGACCATCATGTCGTCGGATGTCGAAAACGGCATCATCGCCGTCAAGGGCGCCATTCCTGGTCCTAAGGGTGGCATCGTCCTCGTCCGTTCGGCAGTGAAGGGAGCCTGATTTAGATGGCAAACGTAACTCTGAACGTCACTGATAACCAGGGCAACGCCACTGGCACGATCGAGGCTCCGGCTGAGGTCTTCGGCTTCACTGCTGAAGAAGTTCATGCCCACGTGCCGCTGATCCACCAGGTCGTCAACGCCCAGCTCGCCGCCCGTCGCCAGGGCACCCACGCCACCAAGACCCGTGGCATGGTTTCCGGCGGTGGCCGCAAGCCTTGGAAGCAGAAGGGCACCGGCCGTGCTCGTCAGGGCTCGATCCGCGCTCCTCAGTGGTACCACGGTGGCACGGTCTTCGGACCGCAGCCGCGTGACTACAGCCAGCGCACGCCCAAGAAGATGAAGGCCGCAGCTCTGCGCTACGTCCTGTCTGATCGCGCCAACAACGGTCGTGTGGCAGTGGTCGACTTCGGTATCACCGAGCCGTCCACGAAGAAGGCCCTGGCCGCTCTGAACCCGATCACCGAAAACAAGTTCACCACCGTGGTGCTCTCTCGCGACAATATCAACGAATGGCTGTCCGTTCGCAACATCCCGACTGTGCACCCGATTTTCGCTGATCAGCTCAACACGTACGACGTGGTCACCGCTCAGTACGTGGTCTTCTCCAAGGAAGGTTACGAAGCTTTCCTTGAGGCCAAGGTCGAGCCGGCAGTTAAGGAGGCCTGATTTCCATGGTCGCAATTCACAAGCCCGCATACGACATCATTCTCAAGCCTGTCGTCTCTGAGAAGAGCTATGCACTCTCCGATCGTGGCCAGTACACGTTCGTGGTGGCCCCCGATGCCAACAAGGTGCAGATCAAGCAGGCAATTGAGGAGATCTTCAAGGTCAAGGTGACGAACGTCAACACCCTCAACCGCAAGGGCAAGCGCCAGCGCACCCGCAACGGTTACGGCCAGCGCAACAATGAGAAGCGCGCAATCGTGACTGTGGCAGAGGGTCAGTCGATCGACATCTTCGGTAACTGAAGGTTAGCCGAGAAAAGTTAAAGGAAGAACTAGATTATGGCTATCCGCGTTTATAAGCCGACGACTGCAGGCCGCCGTAACGCGTCTGTCTCGGACTTCTCCGAGCTGACCCGTTCCACGCCTGAGAAGTCGCTGGTACGCAAGCTCAGCAAAACTGGCGGCCGCAACAGCTATGGCCGCATGACCTCCCGCCATCGTGGCGGCGGTCACAAGCGTCAGTACCGTCTCATCGATTTCCGTCGTTGGGACAAGGATGGCGTGCCCGCAACCGTGGCTCAGATCGAGTACGATCCGAACCGCTCCGCTCGCATCGCCCTCCTGCACTACGCAGATGGTGAGAAGCGCTACATCATCGCCCCGGAGGGCGTGAAGCAGGGCGACACCATCGAAACGGGTCCGAACGCCGACATCAAGCCCGGCAACAACCTGCCGCTGCGCAACATCCCGACCGGTACCATCGTGCACGCCATCGAGCTGCGCCCCCTGGGTGGCGCCAAGATCGCGCGTTCCGCCGGTGCCGCCGTGCAGCTCGTCGCCAAGGATGGCATGTACGCCCAGCTGCGTATGCCGTCCGGCGAAATCCGCAACGTGGACGCTCGCTGCCGCGCCACCGTTGGTGAGGTCGGCAACTCCGATCACGCCAACATCATGCTCGGCAAGGCCGGTCGTGCACGTTGGATGGGCAAGCGCCCGATCACCCGTGGTGAGTCCATGAACCCTGTCGATCACCCGCATGGCGGTCGTACCCGCGGTGGCAAGCCGCCGGTCAGCCCGTGGGGCAAGGGCGAGGTTCGTACTCGTCGTCCGAAGAAGGCTTCGAACAAGATGATTGTTCGTCGTCGTCCTAATGGCAAGAACCGCAAGTAAGGGAGTGTCGGTCAGATGACTCGTAGCATCAAGAAGGGCCCCTTCGTCGACGCCCACCTGCAGAAGAAAGTCGACGAGCAAAATGAGAAGGGCACGCACAACGTCATCAAGACGTGGTCGCGTCGTTCGATGATCACCCCTGATTTCATCGGACATACCTTCGCCGTCCACGATGGCCGCAAGCATGTCCCGGTGTTCGTCACCGAGGCCATGGTTGGCCACAAGCTTGGTGAGTTCGCCCCCACGAAGACCTTCAAGGGTCACGTGAAGGACGACAAGAAGTCGCGCCGCTAAAGGAGAGTAAAGACACATGGAAGCAAAGGCAATCGCTCGTCACGTCCGCGTGACGCCGCGCAAGGCTCGCCGCATGGTCAACCTCATCCGAGGCAAGAAGGCGACCGAAGCCATCACCATTCTCAAGTTCGCACCTCAGGCCGCCTCTGAGCCCGTGCTCAAGGTCCTGCAGAGCGCAATCGCCAACGCACGCTTCAAGGCCGACAAGGCCGGCGAGGCGTTCCGCGAGAACGACCTGGTCATCAAGGAGACCTATGTGGACGAAGGCGTAACGCTCAAGCGTTTCCGCGCTCGTGCACAGGGCCGCGCTGGACGCATCAACAAGCGTACGGCGCACATCACGGTCGTCGTCGCGAATAAGGAAGGAGACCGCTAAAGATGGGTCAGAAGATTAATCCCTTCGGCTATCGCCTGGGCATCACTGAGGACCATCGTTCCAAGTGGTTCTCCGACTCCAACAAGCCGGGTGAGCGTTACCGCGACTTCGTGCTTGAGGACGACAAGATCCGCAAGGCCATGAGCAAGGATCTCGAGCGTGCGGGCGTGTCCCGCATCATCATCGAACGCACCCGCGATCGCGTCCGCGTGGACATCCACACGGCTCGTCCGGGCATCGTCATCGGTCGCCGCGGCGCCGAGGCCGAGCGCGTTCGCGCCAAGCTCGAGAAGCTCACGGGCAAGCAGGTTCAGCTCAACATCTATGAGGTGAAGAACCCTGCACTCGACGCCCAGCTCGTCGCTCAGGGCATCGCCGAGCAGCTTACGAACCGCGTGACGTTCCGTCGCGCCATGCGTAAGGCTCAGCAGGATGCCATGCGCGCCGGTGCCAAGGGTATCCGTATCAAGCTCTCCGGCCGCCTTGGTGGCGCCGAAATGAGCCGTTCCGAGTTCTATCGTGAGGGTCGCGTCCCGCTGCAGACCCTGCGCGCTCTGATTGATTATGGCTTCTTCGAGGCCAAGACCACCTACGGCCGCATTGGCGTCAAGGTGTGGATCTACAAGGGCGACATGACGGAACGTGAGTTCGAAGAGCAGCAGGCCCAGCAGAACAACAACCGCCAGGGCCGTCGCGGTGACCGCCGCCAGCGTCGTGGTGGCAACCGTGGTGCTCAGCGTCAGCAGAACAACGCAGCAACCGAGGCTCCAGCAGCCGAGGCCGCCGCCGCGCCTGCCGCAACGGAAACGAAGGAGTGAGCCCAAGATGCTTATCCCAAAGAGGACCAAATATCGTAAGCAGCACCGTCCGGACCGCCACGGCATGTCCAAGGGTGGCAACCAGATCGCTTTCGGCGATTTCGGTATCCAGGCCCTGGCACCTGCTTATGTGACCAACCGGCAGATCGAGGCTGCTCGTATCGCCATGACGCGTTACATCAAGCGTGGTGGTCGTGTGTGGATCACGATCTTCCCTGACCGCCCGCTGACCAAGCACCCGCTCGGCGCCCGAATGGGTTCCGGTAAGGGCGCACCGGAGTTCTGGATTGCCAATATCCACCCCGGTCGTGTGATGTTCGAAATCGGTGGCGTTTCTGAGGAAGTCGCTCGCGAGGCTCTGCGCCGCGCAATCGACAAGCTCCCGATGAAGTGCCGTGTTATTGCTCGTGAAGGCGGTGACATCTGATGTCAGTCGGAACTGCAGAGTATTCCATCAAGAATCTGAACGAGAAGACCAACGCGGAAATCGAGGACTTCCTCAAGAAGTCGAAGGAAGAGCTGTTCAACCTGCGCTTCCAGCACGCGACCGGTCAGCTCGAGAACACCGCACGCATCAAGGCGGTCAAGCGTGACATCGCCAGGATGTACACTGTTCTGCGCGAGCGCGAGCTTGGCATCAGCCAGGCTCCGGAGGCGACCGAATCGAAGGCTGAGGAGAAGTAATGGCTGAAGAGCGTAATTTCCGCAAGGTTCGCCGCGGTTATGTCGTGTCCGACAAGATGGACAAGACGATCTCGGTTGAGCTCGAGCAGCGTTCGACCCACCCGCTGTATGGCAAGGTCGTTCGTTCCACTCGCACGGTCAAGGTTCATGACGAACACAATGATGCCCACGTTGGCGACCTCGTGAGTATCATGGAGACTCGTCCACTGAGCAAGACCAAGCGTTGGCGTCTCGATACGATTATCGAGCGCGCTAAGTAATAACAGTTCGGCAAGGCTTCCCACACACCGACCCGGTCATTTTGGCTGGGCCGGGTGTGTGGGGAGAACCAGCTCGGCTAAGGAGAATCAATGATTCAGCAGGAAACGCGGCTTCATGTCGCCGACAACACGGGTGCGAAGGAACTCCTCGCCATCCGCGTGCTCGGCGGATCGAAGCGACGCTATGCCGGCATCGGCGACGTGATTGTCGCCTCCGTCAAGGATGCAATCCCTGGCGGGTCGGTCAAGAAGGGCGACGTCGTCAAGGCTGTCGTCGTCCGTACTGTCAAGGAGCACCGTCGCACTGATGGTTCCTACATCAAGTTCGACGAGAACGCCGCTGTGATTCTCGGCTCCGGCCGTGAACCCAAGGGCACTCGTATTTTCGGACCCGTCGGCCGTGAATTGCGCGACAAGCGCTTCATGCGCATCGTGTCCCTCGCTCCGGAGGTGATCTGAGTGGTAGCAAAGATCAAGAGCGGAGATATGGTCCGCGTCATCCGCGGCAAGGACCGTGGCAAGGATGGCAAGGTGCTTCGCGTGCTCAAGAATGATCGTCTGATCGTTGAGGGCGTGCAGATCGTCAAGAAGCACGTGCGCGCCACCCAGCAGGGTCAGCAGTCCGGCATCGTGGCCACTGAGGCTCCGATCCATCGTTCCAACGTGATGCTTCTCGACCCTGAGACCAACGAACCAACGCGTGTTGGCGTCATCGTTAAGCAAGAGGCTCGTGACGGCAAGGTCAAGACCGTGCGCGTGCGCGTGGCCAAGAAGTCCGGAAAGGAGCTGGCATGAGCGACACCACAGTCGAAGCACCTCAGACTCCTCGCCTGAAGACCCAGTACAACGAGGTCATCGTCCCGGAGCTCGAGAAGAAGTTCCATCACGACAACCCGATGATGATCCCCCGTGTGGAGAAGGTCGTTGTCTCCATGGGCGTTGGCGCCGCTGCCCGCGACTCCAAGCTCATTGAAGGCGCTGTGCGCGACCTGACCGCCATCACCGGCCAGAAGCCGAAGATCACGAAGGCCAAGAAGTCCGTCGCTCAGTTCCATCTGCGCGAAGGCCAGGCCATCGGTTGCTTCGTCACGCTTCGCGGTGACCGCATGTGGGAATTCCTCGATCGTCTGCTGACGCTGGCTCTGCCGCGTATCCGCGATTTCCGCGGTATCAACGGCCACCAGTTCGACGGTCAGGGCAACTACAACTTCGGTCTGACTGAGCAGTCCATGTTCCACGAGATCGATCCGGATTCCATCGACCACCAGCGTGGTATGGACATCAGCGTGGTGACCAGCACCAAGAATGATGAGGAAGCTTACGCGCTGCTCAAGGCCCTTGGCTTCCCGTTCAAGGAGAACTGAAAATGGCAAAAACTTGTCTTAAGGTGAAGGCTGCCCGCAAGCCAAAGTTCAAGGTGCGCGCCTACACGCGTTGCCAGGTTTGCGGCCGTCCCCACTCCGTCTATCGCAAGTTCGGCCTGTGCCGCATCTGCCTGCGCAACAAGGCTCATGCAGGCGAACTGCCCGGCGTCACTAAGTCCAGTTGGTAAATTGAACCGCTGAAGGTCCGCGGCTTAAGGTGCGAGAGACCCGACATTTCGGGAATCTCGCACCAATGGGCGGCGGAAACCACGGCGAGAAAGGGCGTTAGCCCAAAATGACTATGACAGATCCAATCGCAGATATGCTTACGCGTCTGCGTAACGCGAGCGCGGCAAAGCACGAAACCGTGGACATGCCGTACTCGAAGTTCAAGAAGAACATCGCTGAGATCCTCAAGCGTGAAGGCTACATCGAAGACTTCACCGCCAAGGAAGCCCGCGTCGGCCAGACTCTTGAGATCACGCTCAAGTATGGCAACCATGGTGAGCGTGCAATCCAGGGCATCAAGCGCATCTCGAAGCCGGGCCTGCGTCGCTACGCAAAGTCCGATGCTCTGCCGATGCCGCTCGGTGGTCTCGGTATCGCTATCATCTCGACGAGCTCGGGATTGTTGACTCAGAAGGAATGCCTCGACCGAGGCATTGGTGGCGAAATCGTCGCCTTCGTGTGGTGAGAAAGGAGAGCTGAAGAACTATGGCATCGCATATCGGTAAGCTCCCTGTCGCCATTCCGGCAGGCGTGGAAGTCACTATCAACGGTCAGGATTTCTCGGTGAAGGGCCCCAAGGGCTCTGACTCCTATGTGATTCCTCAGGGCATCACGGCCCAGGTCGAGAACAACGAAGTTGTGCTCGTTCCTGAAAACGATGAGCGTCCGACGCGTGCAAAGCACGGTCTGGCTCGCGCCATCGTGGCTTCGATGATCAAGGGTGTGCACGAGGGTTACTCGAAGCAGCTCGAGATTGTCGGCACCGGTTACCGTGCCCAGATGAAGGGCAAGGGCATCGAGTTCTCGCTCGGTTACTCGCACACCATCACGGTTGAGCCCCCGGAGGGCATCACGTTCGAGGTCCCGAACCCGAACACCGTGATCGTCAAGGGCACCGACAAGCAGGCCGTCGGCCAGGCTGCTGCAAACATCCGCAAGCTTCGTGCTCCGGAACCCTACAAGGGCAAGGGCATCAAGTACTCTGATGAGCGCATCCTCCGCAAGGCTGGAAAGGCTGGTAAGTGATCATGAGCGTTAAGATTTTCGGCAAGGGCAAGAAGGTCGCTCTCAAGCGCCGTCACGCCCGTATCCGCAAGCACATCAACGGCACCCCTGAGATGCCGCGTCTGGTGGTCACCCGTTCCAACCGTCACATGGTTGCCCAGATTGTCGACGACACGAAGGGCATCACGCTCGTCTCCGAGTCCACGCTGATGAACGACTTTGGTGACTTCAAGGGCACCAAGACTGAGGCTGCCCACAAGGTCGGCGAAATGATCGCCAAGAAGGCGCTCGAAGCCGGCATCACCACGGTCGTGTTTGATCGTGGCGGCAACATGTACCATGGTCGCGTCGCAGCTGTCGCTGAAGGCGCCCGCGAGGGAGGTCTGGCACTGTGAGCGACAACGAAAAGGAAACCCAAGTGGCTGAAGAAACTGAGAACACTCAGGCAACCGCGCAGGCCGGCAACGACGACCGCAAGAGCCGTCGTGGTCAGCGTGGCGAAGGCCGTCGTGGCCGCAACCGCGATCGTCGCGAAGAAAACCGCGACGAGATGCTCGACCGCGTGGTGACCATCAACCGTGTGTCCAAGACGCACAAGGGTGGTCGTACGTTCAGCTTCGCAGCTCTCGTCGTTGTTGGTGACGGCAATGGCACCGTTGGTGTTGGCTACGGCAAGTCCCGTGAGGTCCCTGCAGCTATCGCCAAGGGCCAGCTCGACGCCAAGAAGCACATGTTCACCGTGCCGCGCATCCGTGGCACCGTGACCCACCCGGTCACCGGCCATGACCACGCAGGTACCGTCCTGCTGCGTCCGGCCGCTCCCGGTACGGGCGTTATCGCCGGCGGCGCAGTGCGCGCCGTCATGGAATGCGCCGGCATCACCGACGTCCTGACGAAGTCCATGGGCTCCGCCACGGCTGTCAACGTGGTGCGTGCTACCGTCGACGCCTTGAAGCAGCTCGAAGCTCCTGAAGAGATCGCTGCCCGTCGTGGCATGACCGTCCAGGAAGTCACTCCGGACGCTCTGCTGCGTGCTCGCGCCAAGGGCATCGCCGAGGCTGCCAAGGCCCGTGAAGAGGCCGCCGCCAAGGCTGCCGCTAAGGATGGTGAGTGATAAATGGCAAAGCTCAAGATCACGCTCGTCCACGGTGTTTGCGGTGCCAACCCCAAGCAGCGTGCGACGGTGCAGACTCTCGCCCTTCGTAAGATCGGCCAGAGCACGATCCGTGAAGACAATTCGCAGACCCGCGGCCTGATTCAGGTCGTGCGTCACCTGGTCACCGTTGAGGAGGCAGACTGATTATGGCTACTGAAGAAGAGACCACAATCCTGCAGATGCATGACCTCCGTCCGGCTCCGGGTGCGAACAAGGACCGCATCCGCGTCGGCCGTGGTGAAGGCTCCAAGGGTAAGACCTCGGGCCGTGGCGACAAGGGCACCAAGAAGCGTTACCAGGTTCGTCCTGGCTTCGAAGGTGGCCAGCTGCCGCTGTACATGCGCCTGCCGAAGCTGCGTGGCTTCAAGAGCCCGTTCAAGAAGGTGTATCAGGTGGTCAACATCGCAACTCTCGCGGAACTGTTCCCGCAGGGTGGCGAGATCACCGTTGCCGACCTCGTGGCCAAGGGCGCTGTGCGTGCCAACCAGCCCGTCAAGGTGCTGGGTGACGGCGAGACGACGGTTGCTTTCACCATCAAGGGTGTGAAGGCTTCCGCTTCCGCCAAGGCCAAGATCGAAGCCGCTGGCGGCTCCGTCTCTGAGGACTGAAGGCTCCCGCCCGTCTTCCAGCCTGATCGCTGATCCGGCATCACTGTGGTGAGTCGGCATCAGCAACGCTGTAAGACGAGCATGCATGCACGATCCCGTTCGGATGTTCATCCGGGCGGGATCGTTGCTATGTGCCTACATCCCTATATTTCAGCTTCAAATCCCGGCATATCCCGGCTCCATATCCCGGCATAACCCGGCTTCTATCCCACTGCGGCCCGCTTGCAATATCGTTCTAGACTGCTCTGACCGCTCTGACCGCGACCGCTCTGACCGCTCTAAGATCTCGCTGTATCGTTGCGGACCGCTTTCACTCCCGCTTCACACTGCTTTCCATCGTTGCTATCGCGCTTTATCGCGCTTGCTATCGCGCAGCAGCCGCTCCCAATACCGCTTTACGCCCCCGAATACCATGCAATCAGCATCATCGATGGGGCGAATTATGTGCATTTTGTTCATATATGGGGGGGATTGGCTCCACAACGCTAGCCAACGTATGGGCTGTGGGATAAACTCAAGCGCTAGAGTGTGATTTCACGTGTGCGAGTACACACATGCTAATTGGAGGGAACTCAAGGTGAGGACGTTAATCCAGGCCTTTCGGACCAAGGAGTTGAGGAACAAGATCCTCTTCGTGCTTGGCATCATCATTATTTACCGCATCGGCTCATTCATCCCGACGCCAGGTGTCGACGAGAAAGTTGTGCATGATTGCGTGGCCAACACCACGAACAATGCCGAGAACTTCATCGGACTCGTCAACCTGTTCTCGGGAGGCGCCATGCTGCAGCTTTCGATCTTCGCGCTCGGTGTGATGCCCTATATCACGGCATCCATCGTCGTGCAGCTGCTGCGCGTGGTCATCCCGCGTTTCGAAGCGCTGCACAAGGAAGGCCAGTCAGGCGAGGCCAAGCTCACGCAGTACACGCGTTACTTGACAATCGGTCTGGCTGTGCTGCAGTCCACAACAATCATCGTCACGGCCCGCTCAGGCGCGCTGTTCAACTACCAGTGCTCGCAGGTGATCCCGGACGGCTCCGTTTGGAACCTGATCGTCATGATTCTGATCATGACTGGTGGCACGGGCCTGATCATGTGGATGGCCGAGTTGATCACCGACAAGGGCATCGGCCAGGGCATGTCGATCTTGATCTTCCTGTCCATCTGCTCGGGATTCCTTCCGCAGCTGTGGCAGATCGGTTGGGGCACGAACGGCACCAACGGCGACTGGTTCAAGTTCGGTGTGGTCACCGGCGTGCTGCTCGTCATCATGATCTTCGTCGTCTACGTTGAGCTTTCGCAGCGTCGCATCCCCGTGCAGTACACGCGCCGCATGATCGGCCGCAAGATGTATGGCGGTTCATCCACCTACCTGCCGCTCAAGGTCAACATGTCTGGCGTTATCCCGCCGATCTTCGCTTCGTCGATCCTCGCGATCCCGACGCTTATCGCTCAGTTCGGCAATGCCGAGCAGTCCTGGGTCAAGTGGATCAACAGCAATCTCGCCAACACCACGAGCGTGTGGTACATCGTGCTCTACGCGCTGATGATCGTGTTCTTCTGCTTCTTCTACACGGAGATCACGTTCAACCCCGACGAGACCGCTGACAACATGAAGCAGTACGGCGGCTTCATCCCCGGCATCCGCGCCGGCAACGCCACGGCCCGCTATCTCAAGTACGTGATCAACCGTCTGAACACGGTTGGCGCCGTTTACTTGCTGTTCGTCGCGTTGATCCCGACTGTGCTGATCATGGCGCTCAAGCTCAACACGGCACTGCCGTTCGGCGGCACCACGATCCTGATCATCGCAGGCGTCGGCCTCGATACGCTGCGTCAGGCCAAGGCTCAGACCGAGCAGTATCAGTACGCCGGCTTCCTGTTCGACAACATGGAGCATAAGGAAGGCAAGGCCATCGCCTGACCTCGCCTGAGCTGCAACTTCAGCCAGCAGGTTTGACGGATTATTTCCGCCAACCTGCTGGCTCTTTTCATACCCCCATGCACCGCGTCTCTATAACCCGATACGCCGCATAGGCATATGCGTGCTTCGCATCGCGAACAACGGTGCCGCATTGACAGTATGGTGGGCAGAGGTTGGCGTAGATTGAGCGATGTTGCGACGTACAGAAATCAACATCATCAAGAAAGGACACACCATGCGTCTGCTGATCATGGGACCCCAGGGCGTGGGTAAGGGAACGCAAGCGGCTCTGCTGAGCGAGCACTACGAAATCCCGGCCATCTCCACGGGCGACATTTTCCGTTACAACATCAAGAACCAGACCGAGCTGGGCAAGGAAGCGCTGGCATACACCGACAAGGGCGAGCTGGTTCCCGATGAACTGACGAACAAGATTGTCAAGGACCGTCTGGCCATGGACGACGCGAAGAACGGCTGGATTCTCGACGGATACCCGCGCAACGCTTCCCAGGTGGCCGCGCTCGACGTGATGCTCGAAGAGCTCGGCGTCGAACTCGACGCCGTCGTGGCGCTCGAAGCCGACCGTGACGTGCTGATGGAGCGCATGCAGAAGCGCGCAGCCGAGCAGGGACGTTCGGACGACACGCCTGAAGTCATCGCCAAGCGTCTGGAGACCTACGAGAAGGAAACGGCTCCGCTGCTGAACATCTACCGTGAGCGCGGCCTGCTGCTGGCGTTCGATGGCGTGGGCGACATTGACGAGATCTCGAAGACGATCATCGAGAAGCTCAACGAAAAGCGCGCTGACTGAGCGACGCATACCGCGGATACAAGCCGGTCCCTGCCAAGCATGGCAGGGACCGGCTTGTTATATGGGCAAAACGGGGAGACACCGTTGAATCTGGGGGGAGTGGGGCGGCGTGCGAAGCCCAATGAGTATAGTGAATCAACTAATGCGACACGCCGAAGAGCCATCCATCGATACGGTTGTGTATTCTTGCAAGTTGGTGTGTCTTCGGATACATGCGGTAATCGACCTATGAACGGAATCGAGACTCATGGCAAAAGACGGTGTGATTGAAGTCGAAGGACAGGTAGTGGAAGCGTTGCCGAACGCAATGTTCCGCGTACAGCTTGAGAATAAGCACATCGTGCTTGCCACCATCTCCGGCAAGATGAGGAAGAATTACATCCGCATTCTGCCGCAGGATCGCGTGGTGCTCGAAATGAGCCCATACGACCTGAACCGTGGTCGTATTACGTACCGTTACAAGTAAAGGTACAACAGCAAAGGAAAACCATGAAGGTCAGCCCAAGCGTGAAGAAGATCTGCGAAAATTGTCGCGTGATCCGTCGTCACGGCCGCGTCATGGTGATCTGCACCAACCCTCGCCACAAGCAGCGTCAGGGCTGAGCAGACCTCCAGCGGAGAATAGATAAGGCACTAAGCCACAGACCAAGCCGATTGCGGTGAGGTCTGAACCCCGGGACCGCAGGCCCGGGCCGGTACAACCGGAGGGCTCGGTGCGAAACCTGCGAGAAGCAGAAGGAATTCGCAATGGCACGTCTTGCCGGAGTCGACATCCCCAATGACAAGCGCATCGAGATCGCGCTCACCTACATCTTCGGTGTGGGCCGCACTCGTGCAAAGGAAACCCTTGCCGCTACTGGTATCAATCCCGATACGCGCGTCAAGGATCTGACCGACGAGCAGCTGATCACGCTGCGTGATTACCTCGAGTCGAACTACAAGATCGAGGGCGATCTGCGTCGTGAAATCGATGCGGACATTCGTCGCAAGATTCAGATCAATTGCTACCAGGGCCTGCGTCATCGTAGGGGCCTTCCTGTGCGCGGCCAGCGCACCAAGACCAACGCTCGTACCCGCAAGGGCCCGAAGCGCACGGTCGCCGGAAAGAAGAAGGCCACCAAGTAATTGGTGACGCGTCACGGCCACGCGGATTATGACAGTCCGCATCGCCGCGACATTTCAAATAACCAACTGATTCGTTATTTAGGAAACGAGGGTTCATGGCAGCTCAAAAGCAAGCTGCGCGCAAGCCGCGTCGCCGCGACCGCAAGTCGGTCCCGGTTGGGCAGGCGCACATCAAGTCTACGTTCAACAACACCATCATCTCGATCACTGATCCGTCCGGCGCAGTTGTGTCCTGGGCGTCCGGTGGCGATGTCGGCTTCAAGGGCTCGCGTAAGTCCACGCCGTACGCTGCCGGCATGGCAGCCGAGTCCGCGGCCCGCAAGGCCATGGAACACGGCGTCAAGAAGGTCGATGTGTTTGTGAAGGGCCCGGGTTCCGGTCGTGAAACCGCTATCCGTTCCCTGCAGTCCGCCGGTCTCGAAGTCGGTTCCATCACCGACGTGACACCAGTCGCATTCAACGGCGTTCGTCCTCCAAAGCGTCGCCGCGTCTGAGCACTACAACATTATTCATCCGTCAAAGCCGCTTGAGACCGATGGGTGCACGCATATGTTTTCATTGCAGTGCACCGAGGGTCCGAAGCTGAAAGGATAACCACAGTGCTTATCGCACAGCGTCCGACACTTACCGAGGAATCCATCACCCCACAGCGCTCCCGTTTCGTCATCGAGCCGCTCGAGCCGGGTTTCGGCTACACGCTTGGCAACTCGCTTCGCCGTACTCTGCTCAGCTCGATTCCGGGTGCCGCAGTGACTTCGGTGCGTATCTCCGGCGCCCTGCATGAGTTCACCGCTCTGCCCGGGGTCGAAGAGGACGTCACTGAGATTCTGCTGAACATCAAGGGCATCGTGCTCACCAGCGAATACGACGAGCCCGTGGTCATGTATCTGCGTAAGAGCGGCAAGGGCGAAGCCACCGCCGGGGATATCACCCCGCCGGCCGGCATCACCATCGCCAACCCGGAGATGCACATCGCGTCGCTCGCCGAAGATGGCGAACTGGAAATCGAGTTCACCGTCGAACGCGGCCGCGGTTACGTGCCCGCGCAGATGAATAAGCAGGACAGCGATGAAATCGGCCGCATTCCGGTTGATTCCATCTACTCCCCAGTGCTCAAGGTGAGCTACAAGGTTGAGGCCACGCGTGTGGAACAGCGCACGGACTTCGACAAGCTCATCCTGGATGTAGAGACCAAGCCAGCCATTTCCCCGCGTGATGCTGTGGCATCCGCAGGTTCGACGCTTGTGGAGCTCTTCGGCCTGTGCCGTGAGCTCAACATGCAGGCTGAAGGCGTCGAGGTCGGCCCGGCTCCCGTTGTGGAGGAAACCAACCCCGAACTGGCCGTTCCGATCGAGGACCTGAACCTCACGCAGCGCAGCTACAACTGCCTTAAGCGTGAAGGCATCCACACGGTCGGTGAGCTGGTCGCGCACAACGAGCAGGATCTGCTCGACATCCGTAATTTCGGTATGAAGTCGATTGACGAAGTCAAGGAGAAGCTCCAGTCTTTGGGCCTCTCGTTGAAGGCTTCGCCGCTGGGCTTCGATACCACCAACCTTGAGGGTGGCACGTTCTTCTCGCCTGAAGACGAGTGATCGCCATCCTAATGTGAAGTAGCCGGTAAGGATTCGGATGTTCGGGCAAATGCCCACCCGGATCCTTGACCGACAATCAAGGAGAAACCCATGCCTACACCGAAGAAAGGCCCACGTCTGGCTTCCAGCCCGGCACATGAGCGTCTGATGCTCGCCAACATGGCGACCAGCCTCTTCAAGCACGGCCAAATCTCGACCACGCTGCCGAAGGCCAAGCGCCTGCGTCCGCTGGCCGAGCGTCTGATCACGTTCGCCAAGCGCGGTGATTTGCACTCCCGTCGTCGCGTGATGCGCGTCATCCGCGACAAGTCCGTCGTGCACAAGCTGTTCACCGAGATCGCTGAGCAGATGCAGCAGCGCGAAGGCGGCTACACGCGTATCGTGAAGATCGCCCCTCGCACCGGTGATTCCGCTCCTGCCGCCGTCATCGCGCTCGTGACCGAGCCGGTCAGCCCGAAGAAGGCTGTGGTCAAGGAAGCCGAAGCCGCAACCAAGGTTGCCGCCAAGGACGAAGCTCCTGCCAAGGAAGCTGAAGCCGCCGAGGTCGAGGAGACCAAGGACGCCGAGTGAGACGTTGAGGCCTTGAGGCCTTGAGCATGAGCGTCTGATGTATGCTCTTGCTCAACCATTGGCATCAGCAAGCGGGTCGAACCCTAAACGGTTCGGCCCGCTTTTCGTATATGTGCGTATGTGCGTATGTGCGTATGCGTGTGTGAGTGAGTGCATGAGTGCGTATGTGTTGAGGGTGGAAGTGTGTCGTTTCTGTACCACGGTGGTACATTCGCGATACATATGGGTCGGATCCGTACCATTTCTGTACCACGGTGGTACATTCGCGATACAGATTCGGACTAAAAATGCGCGTGTTTGTACCACGCGGGTACGTTCGCAGTACAAATGGGCGAAAATCCGTATCGTTTCTGTACCACGGTGGTACGTTTGCGATACAAATGGGATGAATCTGTATCGTTTTTGTACCACGGTGGTACGTTCGCGGTACGGATTGGACGGCGTATGTGCGCGTGCATTGGCGTATGGCTTGGTGTGATGTGTCGTATGGCACGGGGCCTGCGAGCACATTGGCCTGTTGAATTGAATCGTTGAGTTGGATGTATCGCGTTGGATCGTTGCCTTAGCTGATTGCGCCAACTTGAAGCGGCTGCACGCATAGGGGTGCGGCCGTCTGGCACGACGGTGTGAAGATTTGTGGGTGATATGGCGATGCCCCCGTCTTGCCCCTCGTCGTACCCCCCGTTATCGGTAATGTCTTTGTTGCTCTTTCGTAACATGACGCGGCTTAGGTGGGACGCAACACTGTGGGTATGCAGGCAACAGCACCAAGGAGAGGCAGTGCAATGACAGACACATCGGCGACCCTGGCAACGGAACTCATTGAACGACGCGAAGCAATCAACCGCGAGTTGAGCCGCAACGGCGTGCGGTTTGGCATCTACAAAGATGGCACGTATGAGGATCGCCTGTTCCCGTTCGATCCGATCCCACGCATCATCCCCTCGAACGAGTTCGATGAGCTCGAACGCGGACTCAAGCAGCGCGTCAACGCGCTCAATGCTTTTTTGCGCGATGTTTATGGTGAGAAGCGCATTGTGGCCGATGGTGTGATTCCGGCCGAATACATTTACACGTCAGAAGGCTATCTGCCGCAAGTCAACGGCGTTACGCCCCCTGGTGGCGTGTATGCGCACATCGCCGGCGAGGATCTCGTGCAAGACCAGGATGGCCACTGGTGGGTGCTCGAAGACAATCTGCGTGTGCCGTCGGGCGCCAGTTACCCGTTGTTCGCGCGCGACATTGAACGCCGGTTGACGCCGCATCTGTTCCGCGACTTGCATTTGCGCGACAACCGTGATTACCCGCGTCTGCTGCGCAAGTCGATGGACTTCGTGTCGGCTGAAGGGCTGAGCGTGATCCTGACTCCGGGCCGCTACAATTCCGCGTTCTTTGAGCACGCTTATTTGGCAGAGAAGACGGGTGCTGTGCTTGCGTTTCCTGAAGATCTCGAAGTCGTCGAGAACAAGCTGTATCTGCGTGATTATGCAGGTAACCGCCATCGTGTAGGTGTGGTCTACCGCCGCCTGTCTGACGAGTATCTCGATCCGTTCGTGTTCAACCCCGATTCGGTCATTGGCGTGCCGGGCTTGCTCAACGCATATCGCGCCGGCAATGTGGCCATTGTCAATGCGCCGGGCAACGGTGTGGCTGATGACAAGGCGATCTACTATTTCGTGCCCAAGATGATTGAGTATTACTTGGGTGAAGAGCCGATTTTGCATAATGCCCCGACTTATCTGCCGATTTATGATGAGGACCGTCAGGTTATTCTCGACCGTTTGGATGAGCTTGTCATCAAGGACGTCGCGGAAGCCGGCGGTTACGGCGTCGTGTTCGGCAGCGCGTTGGACGAGGAGCAGCGCAAGGAACTCGCTGAACGCATTGTGGCCGAGCCGCGCCGGTTTATTGCGCAGGAAGTCATTGATTTCAAAGATATTGACGTTGTCGATCCCGTTACGGGCCAGCATTCGTCACGCAAGTGCGATTTGCGTGCGTTTGTGCTGACCGGCAAGAACACGCACGTGTGGTATTCCGGGTTGACTCGCTACTCGTCGAAGCCCGGCGAGATGATCGTCAACTCGTCTCAGGGCGGCGGTTTCAAAGACACGTGGGTATTGGCTGATGAGCAGTCCGACAAGGCGGTGCGTCCGTTCTCGATTCTCGACGACCGCTCGGCTCCGATCCACGCGCGTTCCGAAGCACTCGTCACGTCTTCAAAGGCCGACAATCTGTATTGGTTGGGCCGCTACACCGAGCGCGCCTACACTACGATTACACAGTTCCTGCCGTTCTACGACCGCGTCATGGACACGGACGTCGAAGCGTTCCGTCCGTTCGCCCAAGCACTCGATCTGCCCGTAGATTTCCAGGATTTTGATGTATTTATCGATTCGTTCCTGTACGACAAGGTAAATCCCAACTCGGTGCTCTCCGCGGTCGTAGCAGCGTTTAACAACGCAGTGATCCTTCGTCCCGAACTGACCTCGCACCTGTTGCAGTTTGTGGAATTGGCCATGAATCGTGTCATGAAGTCGGCTGATTCCCCCGACAACCGCGACGACATTTACACGCATCGCGATGTGACCGACAATCTGCTGGCATTCTGGGGAGGCTTGGAAAACTTGGCCGTGGACCCCACAATCAAGGCGTTCGTGTTCATTGGCAAATATGTGGAGCGTGTGGGTCTCTATACGCGCCTTGGCGTGTCCACGGCCGATTTGCTGCCGCCATTGCGCAAGCTCGGCACGTATGCGTCAATACTGGCTGGCCTTCCCGTGCCCCGCGAGCTCAGTGATGGCGTGACATGGTTGATCGACAAGCTACCTGGTCGCGGATACGGTGACGTCGCTGAAAAAATGCAGCAGGTCTATGACCAGATGGGACCATACATTGTCGCTGAACAAATCAATGGTCTCATGGATGCGGCTGGCGCCCCAATTCGACCTCAATCGCGCGTACTGTGAGTATGGCACGCCAATAGACCACCAGTCGAGGAGATCTGCGTGAAAAAACTCATATTCGATTACCGTACAACGCTCAACTTCAGCACCCCCGTCAGTGATCACCGGTTCCAGCTGCGCTGCGTGCCATGCACGGGCCCGCGTCAACAGATTGTGGACGTGACCGTACGTACCGAGCCGCACACCACGCTCGACAGCACGGTGGACTCATTCGGATCCGTCGTCATGACAGGCTTCGTGGCTGAGCCGCATACCGAATCGATTGTTGAAGTCAAAGGCATTGCGTTTGTAGACAACGCGCATATTGCGCCGGAACCATTCAAACCGTTGTATTTGTACCAATCGGAACTGACCCAGTTAGGGCCGTCCCTCGATGCGCTCGTAGCGCTCGTGCGTACCAAATTGGAGGAAGCGGATTGTGGCTCGGATCCAATCGCGCAGGCACAAGTCATCATGCATGCCGTGTATGACGCGTTCGTGTATACTCCGGGATCCACGAATGTGCGCACGACGTCTGAGGAAGCGTTGCGCCAGCGGGCAGGCGTGTGTCAGGATTACGCACATGTCATGCTGTCGGTATGCCGCGCCTTGGAGATTCCCGCACGCTATATCGCAGGCCTGCTCAGTGGCGAAGGCGCAACCCACGCCTGGGTTGAAGTCTATGACCACGGCCGTTGGATCGGTTTGGATCCGACGCATGACCGCATGGTTGACGACAACTACATCACGATTGCCCATGGCCGTGACTACCGCGACTGCATGCTCGATATCGGCTTGTTCCGTGGCGGTGACGTGACCCAAACGCAAACGGTCAACGCCAGCGTGCATGAATGGCAATGATCAGCAGTCAAGAATCATGATTACACGAATAAGCACTGCGCAGCCCCAGTCCAATGTGATCGCCGGTTTCAGGCCCATCGTTGCCGATGGAATGTGAAACCGGCGGCGTACGACAGTCCAATTACACTGGACGCTCATGGTACGACTGCGCATCGATTTGGCATATGACGGGTTTTCATTCAACGGCTGGGCCGTGCAACCGCAATCCAATATCCGTACTGTGCAAGGCGAAATCGAACAGGCCTTGGCGCGGCTGTTGCATGACGGTAACGAACCTGATTATGTGCCACGCCTGACAGTCGCAGGCCGCACCGATGCAGGCGTGCACGCCTCGCATCAGGTATGCCATCTCGACGTGACCGAACCGATGCTCGACGCCTGCGTGGGCCATATGCGTGTTGAACCCGTCAAAGCCTTGGAAACCAGGCTGTCACGCATGATGCCCGACGATATTGCGATTCATCGCGTGTCCTTCGCGCCCGAAGGTTTTGATGCGCGTTTTTCCGCGTTGGAACGCACCTACGTGTATCGCATCAGTGACGCAGCAACTGACTACGATCCACGCCAATTGAGTTATGTGTGGCACACCGACCATCTGCTCAACATGGACGCAATGAACGAAGCCGCCGCATTGACGCTGGGCTTGCACGATTTCGGGTCATTCGCCACGCCCAATCCCGGCGGCACCACAATCCGCGAAGTCAAAACAGCCTATTGGAGCCGCATTCCCACACGACCATTGATCGCCAATCCAATGGGGGAGCGCTACCACACACCAGCTATCGAATCGGGACTCTTGTGCTTCACAATCGTGGCTGATGCGTTCGCGCGCAACATGGTGCGCTCGCTCGTCAACGCCTGCGTGCAAGTGGGCCTTGGCAAACGCGACGTTGCTTGGTTCGCCCACAAAATGGCAGTACCGCTGCGTGAAGGCTCCACAGGCCCCATCGCCCCCCAAGGCCTAACCCTCGAACACGTCGCCTACCCTGAAGACGCCAACCTTGCCGCCCGCGCCAACTCGATCCGAGCCAAGCGCACCCTCCCCACTCCCGCCACCAATTCCAACCCTACTGAGTAACACAGATTGTTCCAGTTTTCTCCACATGACACCAAGGTATGGATGGCCATTGAAGTGGTTGTATTCATGCAAGTGCCATATTATATTGCGAAATCAAATATGAGATATTCGCAATAATCGATGTGTATTCGTTTCGCCACCATTTTCGGTGTTATGTTAATAGCATATTTGCTACGGATTAAGCGGGAGAAGGGTTCAAGTGCTTTGGCGTAAGCAAAGCGAAATAAGTTGTTCTGCAAGATGCGAAGGGCAAATATGTAATTCATGCTCAACAAGGAGAAGAATTATGGAAACGAAGTGATGACATATGGGGAAAGTCGCGGCTGGGATAATTGTTACCCTGACCGCATTGGTCATGCCGTATTGCCGAGGGCTATAAGAAGCCGGACGGTTCCTACCAGTTTGAGGGCATGACGAGCGTGTACCGTCAGGATATGGCGGCGTTCTTGCGTCGTTTGGCGGTGAAGGCCGATGTGGCGGATGCCGCGTCGTGGAAGCCTTCTGTTTCGGATTGGAACCGGTTCAAGGATGTGGACAGGGATACTCCTCATGCGGAGGATATTCTGTGGTTGGCCCATGCGGGCATTTCCGAGGGTTGGAAGGAGAAGGACGGCAAGTCGACGTTCCGCGGGATGAGTCCGGTGGTGCGTCAGGACATGGCGGCGTTCCTCAAGCGTCTTGCGGACAAGGCCGGCAAGTCCGGTGGTGTGACCGCGAAGTCGTTCAAGGATGTGACGTCGAAAACGCCGCATGCCTCGGAGATCGGTTGGTTGGCGGGTGCCGGCATTTCGACGGGTTACGCGGATGGCACGTTCCGTGGCATGGTGCCGGTCTACCGTCAGGACATGGCGGCGTTCCTGCACCGTCTGGACGGCCGCCTTTCATGAAATAGTGGTCTTTGGCCATAAGGGGCGGGTCGAGCGAATCAATATCGCACGACCCGCCCTTTTCTGTTGCCCGGTTGCCTGTGGCCGCCGCCTTCCGTCTCCCTGCTGCCCGCACGTAAGCCAATTGCGTTACGTGCGGCTGGAGCTTGCCCCCCTTATTCCCGCACGTAAGCGAGTTATCTGTCAGGTCTTGGAAAATAAGGGTTTTGCTGGGTCTTCTCCCGGTAAGGTAATTGGCTTACGTGCGGGAGCCGAAATTGAGGCTGGGAAGTGAGCGAGAGGAAAGGAGAGAAGAGGGAGAGAGAAGGAAAAGTAGACATGAGAAGAGAAAGGAGACAAAGACGGAAGAGCGGCCGTGCGGGGTGGAGGAGTAAGGAAAGTGGTTCTTGGAATCCTCAAGTTGCATCGCGTGCAAGGAGGAAAAACAAAACAGGGTCTGTGGTGAACACAGACCCTGGGAGGGCGGATGAGGCGAGATTCGAACTCGCGGAGGGGGTTGCCCTCACACGCTTTCGAGGCGTGCTCCTTAGACCGCTCGGACACTCATCCATTCGTGCTGTAAAACAGCAACTTGATTATTATGTCTCACATTGCCACAATGTCAAATTCCGCGCGTCGCGTGTCGGTATCAAGTGTTCATGATTGCGCAGCTGGTGGTGTGGCGCTGAACAATGCCAGGTCGAATGAGGGGTATCCCATTTGGAACGCTGTCACAGCATGCGTGGCGATCAGCAACGACAGTTGGCATAATTCGTTGTCTAACGTGGCGTTCGCTTTGGCGTCATCATCGATATGCACATTCGGTAACGCTTGCTGCACGGTGGCCAGTTCCTCGCGTGCGCAATTCATTTCCAATACGGCCACAGTTGGCGCCGACAATCCCGTAGCGGGATCAACCATCGTATCGGGGGAGTCAACCAATGTTTGCGTGGCATAAACTTTGCGTCGCAAATCCTGCGTGTTGCCTGCCAAGCTCATCAGTTCGCTCGAAGCCTGCTTGTGATCATCGCTCAACGCAGCCAACGCCGTGCTGCCGTCAAGTCCATTCGTACGCGCCGCCACAGCACGCCTGCCGGCCAACACTTCGGTGGCGAATCCGACGCGGTCTTCACTTAATGCCAACTGCGCCAACGTGGCTCCGGGCAACACGTTGTCTGTCAATCCGTCGAGTCTGGTCACGATCAACGCCGTGTAATTGCGTTGCACGCGTTTGGCCAATTGTTGCGCCAGCCACTGCATTTGCGCGCTACGCAACGTGCCCTGTTCAAACCGCGTGGGGCATTGTATGGCCACATCCACCCAATCATGCTCGGCAGCATCGGCCATCGCGAACCGCAAATCCCTCGTGGCAAACGCTGTACCAGTAGCCAGCTGGGTACGACGCGTGGCACGACGCATCGCTTTGTCGCAAGCGCTGAGTTGCACGTTCGCTTCAGCTTGCCCCGCAACACGCGGAACGGAACACGCGCCGCCAGCCAGCGTCAACACGATGGCCATCAATGCGCCCACGAACAGTTTCGCGTGGAATCGTGGGGATTGAACATGGCATGGTCGTGTCTGCATGAATCATTACAATATTACGCGTCTGTGACCTGCCCACCATGCTTAAAAACGGCGGAAACGAACGGGGAGTCAAGCCGAACAGCGAGGCGGTCACGGCATGAAAAACCGAATAACCATAACTGAAGAATCAACAGGAGGCAGGGATGCAGCTCAATCTCGTTGGCATTCACCAGCTTGCGAAAGAACAAGGCATCGATACCGAGACCGTTGACGAAGCGCTGTCGGAAGCGCTGCGTCTTGCATACCTCAAGACCCCGAACGCCGCCAAGCACGTGCGCGTCGAACTTGATGAACGCGCCGGAACGTTCACCATTTGGGCCCGCGATGAAATCCGCGTGGAACCCACGGAAGAAGACCCGCACGGCCATATTGAACTTGGCGAAGAATACGACGATACCCCCAAGGACTTCGGCCGTCTTGCCGCAGCGACGGCACGCCAAGTCATCACCCAGCTGTTCCGCCGCGCGGAAGACGACCGTATTTTCGGCGCGTTCTCGGGGCAAAAGGGCAAGCTCATGACGGGCGTAATCCAGCAGGATGTCAAGGACCCGACGAACGTGCACGTTGCCGTGGGCGATGTGGAAGCAATCCTGCCGCGCCGTGAACAGGTGCCAGGCGAACGCTACCGTCACGGCGACCGCATCCGCGTGTACGTCGTCAACGTGAACCGTGGTTTGCGCGGACCCGAAATCATCGTGTCGCGCTCGCACCCGGACCTCGTGCGCAAACTGTTCGAACGCGAAGTGCCGGAGCTTGTCTCGGGGGCCGTGTCGATCATGGCCATTGCACGTGAAGCTGGCGCACGTACGAAGATTGCAGTACGCGCCAATACGGACGGTGTGAACCCCAAGGGAGCCTTGATCGGCCCTGGCGGCTCGCGCGTGCGCGCCGTGATGGAAAACCTCGGCAACGAGAAGATCGACATCGTCGACTGGTCGGACGATCCGGCCAAGTTCATTGGCGCGGCCCTCTCTCCAGCCAACGCCGCTGGCGTGGACGTGATCAGTGACAAGAACAACACGGCCGTGGCCTACATCCACGATGACCAACTTTCGCTGGCCATCGGCAAGGAAGGTCAGAACGCGCGTCTGGCCGCCAAGCTGACGGGCTGGAAGATCGGCATCGAATCAGTCGAAGCGCATGAAGCGGCGCTTGCAGCCCAGCGCGAGGCGCAGGAAGCGGCCGCAGCGGCTGGTACTGAAGCTGCAGCTCAGACAGCTGAGGCTGCGGCCGAGACCGCTGCCGACGTGGAAGCGGTGGCTGACGCCGCTGTGAAATCTGCTGAGTAAGCGGATTGCGTACAGGCCGGCAGTTGGCTTGCGAGCCGCCATATCGGCCTGTGCATGAACCGCTGAATCTGACGCTGGATGAGGCGATGCGCCAGCATGTGCCTCATCCAGCACCGTGAGTATGCTGAACACGGTATCCGTGACGGGTGTTTGACCCCGAAAACGGTAATCGAAATGAGGTATCCCACCATGGTTGCACGATGAGACGAATCAAGCTCGCCGTGAGAAAATAACAGCCGCGAAAACATGTACGCGGCTTGAGATAGGAGAAATTGAGTGCCGAAAGCACGCGTATATGAACTCGCCAAGGAACTTGGCGTTAGCAGCAAGACGGTCCTTGAGAAGCTCAAGGATATGGGAGAATTCGTCAAGTCTGCATCCTCGACAGTGGAGGCCCCTGTGGTGCGTCGCCTGAAGGCCGCATTCCCGCAGGACGGCGCCTCCGCACAAGCTTCCTCTGATTCGCAGGCCAAGCCGGCCGCCAAGAAGCCATCCGCTCCGAAGCCGCATAATCCAGCCAGCCCAGCGAACTCCGCAGTAAAGCCGGGCGAGCGTCAGCACAGCGCCGCCGCGCCAACGCCGAAGAGCGCCCAGGGCGCTGCCGCTGCAGACGAGGCCGCTGCACAGGTTGCTTCACAGTCCGCTTCCGCCCAGTCCGCCGCTTCAACGCCGGCGCCCGCGACACCGTCCGCTCCAACTCCGGGACCGCGCCGCGCCAACGCGCCGAAGCCTTCCGCAGGCCGCAATGCGTCGAACGGTGGCGCACATGGCAACCATGCGGGTCACAACGATCACGGCCAGGCTGGTGCAGCAGGTGCAGCAGGTGCAGTCAGCTCCGCTGCTTCCGCCCAGGGCAACGCTGGCGCTGGTGCAGCTGGCTCCGCGCCGCGTCCGCATGCGCCGCGTCCTGCAGCGCCAATGCCGGGCCCGCGTCCGACTCCGGGTGCCAATGCCGGCAAGCGTCAGGGTGGCGCGCACGGCGCCAAGGGCGAAGGCCGCGGCAATGCGCCACGTCCGGGCAACAATCCGTTCAGCCGCAAGCAGGGCATGCGCACGCCCACGCCAGGCGACATTCCGCGTCCTCATCCGATGGCACGTCCTTCAGTCAACAACAATGACCGCCGTGGTGGCCGTCCGGGTCAAAACGGTGGCGGTCGTGGCGGCTTCAAGGGCCGTCCGGGCCAGGGTTCGGGCGTTCCGAAGCCAGGGCAGTGGGGACACAACCGTCCGGGTCAGGGCGGCGGTGCTTCCGCAGGTGGCGCACGTTCCGGCGGCTCGCGTTTCGGCGGTGGCCAGAACAACTTCCAGCACAACAGCGCTCCGAGCAACGGTCCGTCGCGTGGCGGCGGTCGCGGCCGTGGCGGCGCCGCAGGTGCATTCGGCCGTCAGGGCGGCAAGTCCTCGAAGGCCCGCAAGAACAGGCTCGCCAAACGTCATGAGTATGAAGAGCTGAAAGCACCAGTCATTGGCGGCGTGCGCATTCCTACCGGCAACGGCCAGACCGTGCGCCTGCGCCAGGGCTCCTCGCTGGCTGATTTGGCTGAGAAGATCAACGTCAATCCGGCCGCTCTCGTGACCGTGCTGTTCCACTTGGGTGAGATGGCCACGGCCACACAGTCGCTCGACGAGTCGACGTTCCAGATTCTTGGTGAGGAAATCGGCTGGAACATCAAGATCGTGTCGGCTGAGGAAGAAGACAAGGAGCTGCTGCAGCAGTTCGACATCGACCTGGAGTCCGAAGAGCTGCAGGAAGACGAAGACTTGAAGCCGCGTCCTCCGGTCGTCACCGTGATGGGTCACGTCGACCACGGTAAGACACGCCTGCTTGACACAATCCGCAAGTCGAACGTCATCGCACGTGAGGCCGGCGGCATCACGCAGCGCATCGGCGCCTACCAGGTTTCCATCGACATGGACGGCGAGACGCGCAAGATCACGTTCCTTGACACGCCTGGCCACGAAGCGTTCACGGCCATGCGTGCGCGTGGTGCTGAGCTCACCGACGTCGCGATCCTCGTAGTCGCCGCCGATGACGGTGTCATGCCGCAGACGGTTGAGGCTATCAACCATGCCCAGTCGGCCAACGTACCGATCGTTGTGGCCGTCAACAAGATCGATGTGGCCGGCGCGAACCCCGACAAGGTGCGCGGTCAGCTCACCGAGTTCGGTCTCGTGCCGGAGGAGTACGGCGGCAACACCATGTTCGTCGACATCTCGGCCAAGCAGGGCACGAACGTTGACAAGCTGCTCGAAGCGGTGCTGTTGACTGCCGACGCTGAGCTTGACTTGCGTGCCAACCCAGACATGGACGCCCGCGGCGCTACCGTCGAGGCCCGTCTTGACAAGGGTCGCGGCGCTGTGGCCACCGTGCTCGTGCAGCAGGGTACGCTGCACATCGGCGACTCGATTGTGGCCGGCACGTCGTATGGCCGTGTGCGCGCGATGCTCGACGAAAACGGCCAGCATATGGACGCCGCAGGTCCATCGACCCCCGTCCAGGTGCTTGGTTTGACGAGCGTGCCGACCGCAGGCGACTTGTTCCTTGTGGCCCAGGACGACCGTACGGCCCGCCAGATCGCTGAGAAACGTCAGGCCACCGAGCGCGCCGCCCAGCTCGCCAAGCGTCGCAAGATTGTTTCGCTGGAGAGCCTCAAGGAGCAGTTCGCGAAGTCCGAGATCGACATGCTCAACATTGTCATCAAGGGCGATTCGTCGGGTTCGGTCGAGGCGCTCGAGGATTCGCTGATGAAGATCGAGGTGTCCGACGAAGTCGGTATCCAGGTCATCCACCGCGGCGTTGGCGCAATCACGCAGAACGACGTCAACTTGGCCACGGTCGACAAGGCCGTCATCATCGGCTTCAACGTGCGTCCGAACCGTCAGGTGGCCGACCTCGCCGAGCGTGAGGGTGTGGAGATTAAGTACTACTCGGTCATCTACAAGGCCATCGAAGACATCGAAGCCTCGCTCAAGGGCATGCTCAAGCCTGAGTATGAAGAGGTCACGACCTCGCACTCCGAGATCCGCGAGATCTTCCGTTCGTCGAAGTTCGGCAACATCGCTGGCGTTATGGTGCAGGACGGCGACGTCAAGCGCGGCACGAAGGCCCGCATCTTGCGCAACGGCGTGGCCACGGTCAACGACCTCGAGATCTCCTCGCTGCGCCGCTTCAAGGACGACGTGCAGTCCGTGCACGAAGGTTACGAAGCCGGTATCAACCTCGGTTCGTTCAACGACATCGAGATTGGCGACATCATCGAAACGTTCGAGATGCGCGAGATCGAGCGCAAGTAACGCTGACATCCGCTTCAGGCAGCCGCTCACCTCATTCGGGTGGGCGGCTGCCCGCGTTTTCCCGTGGTTCTTTCAAAGTTCTGGGAGGTTGTCTCGCTAGTGTGGGTGTTCAGTAACGTCAATACTCATATTGATTTCCGCCATTGCCAGAACAATGCCGGAACGAAGCGTAAAGGACCATCATGCAAGGAACGAACCCTCGCGCCGCCAGGATTGCGGCGCTAATCCAGCGTGTCATCGCGTCGAACATGGAATCCACATTGCACGACAAGCGTTTGGCGAACGTGACGATTACCGATGTCAAGGTCACGAACGACCTGCAACTGGCCAAAGTGTATTGGACCACACTCGGCCAGACCGGCCATGAGGACGGTGCGCGCAAGCGCGCCCAGGAAGCGTTGAACCAGGCCAAAGGCCGTTTGCGTACGCTCGTGGGCCGCAAAGCCGGATTGCGGTTGACACCGCAACTGCAGTTCATCTTCGACAAGGTGCCTGGTGAAGCGCATGAGATTGACGACATCATCATGCTGGCACGCAAACGTGATGAGGAACTCGCGCGCATGCGCAGCACAGCCCAATATGCGGGCGATGCCGATCCGTACCGTCGTGAGGAACAGGATGAGCCTGAGCCTGCAGTGGAGGCCATGGAAGCGTCCGACGGCATTGCCGCGGGTGACAAACCCTATGAACGCATGGAACACGGCACGCAACCCGACATCATGGATCGCGCCGACATCAACGCCGACCGCGACGAATATGACGAGTATGACGGCGACGTAGTGGAAGTCGAGGAGTTCGAAGACTCGGACGACATCAATCTTGACGAGCCTGAGGCCCTGTGAATCCATGCCTGATCCGAAGCCTATGACCTCTACCGCTGTCAACTCGTTGCCATCTGCCGGCGTGTTCGTCGTCGACAAGCCACAAGGCGTGACGAGCCATGACGTGGTGGCGATGATGCGCCAAGCGTTGCATACGAAGAAAGTCGGCCATGCCGGCACATTGGACCCAATGGCCACAGGCGTGCTCGTAATCGGCTATGGGGACGCGACGAAACTGCTGAACATCATTGTCGACCACGTCAAAACCTACCGTGCAACAATCCGCTTTGGCCAAGCCACAATGACCGACGACGCAGAAGGCGAGATTGTATCTGGCGTGGCGACACGCGACGTGCTGCCAACGCTTGAACAAGTCGAGCACACGATTCGCCAATCGTTCATTGGCACAATCGACCAAGTGCCCAACACGTATTCGGCAATCAAAGTGCATGGCCAACGCGCTTATGATTTGGCGCGCGCCGGCAAAGACGTGAAGCTTGAGTCGCGCCAAGTCACAGTGGAAGCATTCGACGTGCTCGACGCGCGTGAAACCATAGCGGCCGATGGCACGCCCGTGCTCGATGTGGAAGTGGAAGTCACCTGCTCGGCTGGCACCTATATCCGCGCGTTGGCGCGCGATTTGGGACTCGCGTTCGGCTGCGGCGCCCATTTGACAGCATTGCGTCGTCTGGCCGTAGGCGCCTATCAGGTCGGTCACGGCGAACCCGTCGTGCATGCGCATGTGCAACGGCGCGAGTTTACGAATCGCGAGGGCGAACTCATGCAACGAGCACGCGCCGTGATCGACGAGCATGATGCGAGTCGTTTGACCGAACTCGTGATCCCAATGGAACAGGCTGCACGCCGCGCGTTGCCAGTCATCGACGTCAGTGCTGAACAAGCCCAAGACTTGCGCTATGGTCGATGGCTTGACATGACAAGCCCGGACACCGTATCGGTGGCCATTGGGCCTGACCATGATGTCGTCGCGCTCGTGGTGCCAGCACGGGGCAAACAATTGAAGCCTCAAACTGTATTCCACGCATAAAACAGAAATCAATATCACACAACGTCACAGGAGCCCCACGCAGATGAAGATTTTCCGACTCAACCCACAAGCCGACGGCACGGTGGAATGGCCGTTGCTGGACCGTGAACGCAAAAGCGTGGTGACAGTGGGCGTGTTTGACGGACTGCATCGCGGGCACCAAGCCGTCGTCGAGCGCGTCGTGCAGATCGCGCACAAGCTGGACCTGTTCTCCGTCGTCATCATGTTCGACCCGCGTCCCGGATTCGTGCACGCCTACGCCAAGCAACACGACGGAGCCGACGTGCCCGACACATTGCGTGACGCGAACCTGCTGACCGACGTGGACCGGCGTCTGCAGTTGCTGCAACAGCTCGGCGTGGACGTGGCGATTGTCGTGCACTATACGATGGCGTTCTCCCGCGTGTCTTATCTGACGTTCCTGGGCAACCTTGTAGGCAAACTTGGCATGCGCACGCTCGTACTCGGCGAGGACGCGGCTCTGGGAGCCGAACGCAAAGGCACCGTTGAACGAATCCGCACAATCGCTGACGGCACAGGCATGTTTGAACTGGACGTGGTGGACGACCGCGGACCAGGTAAAACGCGTGTGCCCCCGAAACTGACGGGTTTGGAAGCGCAAGTGCTGGAAGGCCAGCAGCCGAGCGACCCGCGCAAGACGATGACCAAAGCGCAGATGCGTGCGTGGAGCAAGAAACTGCAAGCCAAACTCGTACGCGAACTGAGCTCCACGAACATTCGATACTTGCTCAACCTCGGCGTGATTGAGGACGCAAACGCGCTGCTCGGACGCGCACATGCCGTTGAAGGCGTCGTCGTGCATGGTGAGGAACGCGGACGCACGCTCGGATTCCCAACGGCCAATGTGGGCGCTCCAGTGGACGGCTATCTGCCAGCCGATGGCGTCTATGCCGGATGGCTCGTCGACCTGGGCCCTGCGGATCAGAGCGCCGCAACAGACCAGATGCAAGAGCAGGAAACAATGGAAGGCGAGCAGGAACACGGACGCTGGGCCGCCGATATTTCCATCGGCACGAAACCCACGTACAGCGAGCTCACGGGACTGCATGAGCGCGTGCTGGAAGCGAACGCAATCACCGATGACTGGCTTGACCTGTACGGCCACCGCGTGCGCGTGGAATTCGTGCAATTCCTGCGCCCGCAAATCAAGTTCGAATCGTCCGACGCGTTGAAAGCCGAGCTCGAACGCAACGCCGAGCAGGCGTGGGAAATCTGCCAGGCGCAGCAAAAGCAGTAGCGTGGCGGGGCTGCGGCCGCGATGGTAAGTATCAGTAAGTATCACAGTGGAGGGCGTGCTGCGTTGAGAGCTTGCAGTGCTTGGTCAACGCAGTAGCGATGGTCAACTCGCAGCAGTGCTTGTCAATGCAGCAGCGCTTGCAGAGCATCTTTGACCGTCGCGGCTTCAATGACGCGCAAGCCCTCAATATGCACGGGCTTGCGCAACATTGGCACCACAGCAGTGGTGAACCCAAGCCGCGCAGCCTCACGCAAGCGATACTCAAGACGCGGAATCGGACGGACCTGACCCGTCAACGAAATCTCACCAATCGCACACGTCGTGGCGGCAATCGGTTTCTTCTTCGCAGCGCTCGCCAACGCACCGACAATAGCCAAATCACAGGCCGGTTCTTTCGCCACGCCACCGGCCACCGTCGACACATACAAATCATTGTTCAACAACGCAATGCCACCATGGCGGTAAAGCACAGCCACAAGCATGGCAAGCCGGTTCGCATCAATACCATTGACAGCACGACGCGGCGTAGGCAGCACCGAATTCGTCACCAAACTCTGAATCTCCACCGGCAGCGAACGGTGACCATCCAACGTGAACGTGACGCACGTGCCATCAATCGAGGGAGCACTGGCGCAGTCGTCGGAACCGTTGGAATTGGTAGCGTTGGTGAGATTGGAACCGCGTGACGAGAGGAACAAGCCAGCCGGATCAGTGACCTCCTCAATGCCCTCGCCAGACATGTCAAAACAACCCACCTCATCCGTGGGGCCAAAACGATTCTTGACAGCACGCAGCAAACGCAACGCCGTCTGCGGTTCACCCTCAAACTGACACACCACATCGACGAGATGCTCAAGCGTGCGAGGACCCGCAATCTGGCCATCCTTCGTCACATGCCCCACGAGAAACACCGGGATATCCATACGTTTGGCCGTGTCAATCAATGCGCTCGCCACCTCGCGCACCTGCGTGGAACCACCCGAAATGCCATCAACGTCTTGCGAGACAATCGTCTGCGCCGAATCGACAATGGCCAACGCAGGCTTATGCTGCTCAATCAGCGCCAACGCCGTAGCCAAATCAGTGGTGGAAGCCAGCAGCAAATTGGGTTCGACAGCGCCAATGCGAGACGCGCGCAAACGGATTTGCGCCTGTGATTCCTCACCGGAAATGTACAGCACGGCATTGCGCTCGCTGCCGCGATCCACACTGCGGGCGATATTGCCGGCCGTTTCGAGCAGCAATGTGGATTTGCCGATGCCAGGTTCGCCCGCGATCAACACGACTGATCCAGGCACGACGCCACCGCCGAGCACGCGGTCGAATTCGCTGAATCCAGAAGGCAGTCTCGTGACCGATTCGGTGTCAATTTCGGTAATCGGCAGCGCTGCGCTTTGGGCTGTGATTGTGGTGGAAGCCGTGGTGCGAGCCGTGCGACCAGGGGCTGCCGTGCGCGAGTGTGCGCTGGAGGCGGCCACACTGGCCTCGCGGAACTCTTCGACAGTGCCCCATGAGCCACAGTTGGGGCAGCGTCCCATCCATTTTGCGCCGTTCCATCCGCATTCCGAGCACACGTATTGCACGTTCGATTTCGCCATAGTTTCCGAACGTAGCCGTAGTGGGGATTGAGGTCAAGTAGACGTGGAACAATCAGCTTATGCCTCACTCACCACAGTCGTCGAAAAGCCGAAACCAGCAGACGAGTTCTTCAATCATCAAGTTGCGCATTGCCGTTGCGGCTGTCGCGTTCGTTATTGTGCTGTCGTTGGTGTTCGCGTTCCTGTGGCCGGGTTGGGCGGTGAAACCCGCGCCGGCTCCTGTGGCCACACCGGCGGCCACAGCAACAGCCAAGCCTACGATCGCAGCCAAAGCGTTGCCGGACGATGCCACGTCACTGATGAAAGCGTTGCCAGACCATGTGGCGGAATATGTGCGTTTGGATGTGGCCACGACGGATGTGTGGAAAGACGCCAAACCGTTGGAAGCGTATGCGGTGACGTATGGCACGAGCGAAGAGGCCAAACCGGACAATTCGGTCTCGCTGACCGTGGCCCAATGGTCGACAACTGCGGATGCGCAGCAACAGTTCGCCAAGCTCAAGTCCGATTTGCAGGGTACGGAAGTCATGTCGGGCAACATCAAAGTGTCTGGCAGCACTTCAGGAGCCTACATTATGAAGACTGATGGCAAGCCTGAGGATGCTTCAGCACAAGCCACAGGCCTGTGGTGCAACGATACCGTCGTGTTTGAGGTGCAAGGCCAGCAGAAGGCTGTGAAAACAATGGTAGAGCTGTTCCCACTGTAATAGGCATTTGTCATAGTCATTGCAGCGCTAGGTGGTACAACGGTGAGCGGTGGCACGACGGTGGCATGACGGTGGCACGACGGTGGCGTGACGGTGGCGTGGCGGAGGCAACACGCGCCGATAAAGTCTTCTTGCCCGTGTAGTATTGGGCGAGTTGCAATCTTAACGTTAAGGAATGGAGGCTTCAGATGGGTTCTGTCATCAAGAAGCGTCGCAAGCGGATGAGCAAGAAGAAGCACCGCAAATTGCTGCGTAAGACCCGCCACCAGCGCAAGTAGTCGTTGAAGCGTGAAGCCTGCCAATTTGGCAGGCTTCACGCATATCTAGGGTAATGTCTGGTTGCTGGCTGTTGATTGCCGGTGAGCTGTAAGGACCACATAGATATATAGGCCATATAACAAATGGCCATGCCTCGAATGGTAGGCATGGCCAATGGGATTATGGGTGATCAGGTGGTCAACGGTGCCGCAGCTGTTGAGCCGGCGTCTCGTTGACCATGTGATGACTCACTTGTTCGGGTTCGTCAGGATGCGCGGGCCATCCGGGTCGCCAACGATGACTTCGTCAACCATGTTCAGGAACAGGCCCGTTTCCACAACGCCCACCATGTTGATCAAGTCTTCCTGCAGCTCGAACGGCTTTTCGATTTTCTCGAGGTGCAAATCGACCACATAGTTCTTTTCATCGGTCAGCACGGGGTTGCCGTCAGCGTCGAGGCGCAGCACGGGCTTGTAGCCCTTCTTTTCCATCTTTTCGACCACATGGCCATGACCGAACGGAATCACTTCCACAGGCAGCGGGAACTTGCCGATGGTTTCCACAACCTTCGATTCATCGACAATCCAGACGATCTTCTTCGAGTTGATGGCCACGATCTTTTCCCACAGCAGCGCTGCGCCACCGCCCTTGATGCCGTTGAAGTTGTCATCGACTTCGTCGGCGCCATCAATCGTCACGTCGATTTCTTCCACATCGTCCACGTTCACGATCTTGATGCCGTAGCCTTCAGCCTGCTCCTGCGTGCGGCGCGAGGTGGTAACGCCAGTGAACTGCAGGCCTTCCTCCTGCACACGGCGGCCGAGCTCATCGACGAGGAAACGCACGGTCGAGCCCGTGCCGAGTCCCACGATCATGCCGTCCTTGACGAGCTTGGCCGCTTCGATGCCGGCCGCTTTTTTCAATGCATCCTGTTGCGCCTTATCCATGCAACTCTCCTTAGTTTAGGAATACGGGTGATGCGCACACATGCGCATCACAGGCGTGCTTATGCTTCGTGACCATCCTACGCGACGTCATGGTCGTAACCGCGCTGATTAATGACGTGATTCCATAAGGAATTGTTGCGGTTTGAGTTCCAGCGTGCCATCGCCTTGCACATAGCCTTCCACGCGGATCCATCCGTGCACGGGGCGTGGAGAACCGTCGAATGTCGGGCTTGATTCGGGAGGTGGCGTCATATGCAATGTGCCACTGACTTCGATGCCCGTAGCATGCAGCAAATCGTTCACGTGCATGCGGCTGCCTGCAGTGTGCTGGGCTGCGGGGGCTGCTGCTTGCGTGGCGGTTGCGACGTCAACGGTTGTCGGTTGGGGGTGGGATTGGGCTTGGGGCACTTTAAGCGGGGCTGCTGGTGACTGTGATGCAGAATCAACCGCGGATGAGGTGGCGGGATCTTGCGTGAATGACTCGGGATTGTTTGCTGTGCCGGATGATTCAGCCTTAGGTTTCACGCTATGTTTCACAGTCTTGGCGGTGGCGTCTGACTGGGCTGGCTTTGTGGTCGGCTTTGTGTCCGATTCCGCGACAGCGCCGTTGTCATCAACGGTTGGTGCAGCGCCGCCCATACTGCATACGGCCGTGTAGTCGGTCTCGCTCATCGTGCCGTCGAGTAGCATTTGCGCGTCCATCGGCACGTCGGTGCCTTTGGCATAGGGGGATTCGAGCAGTGACTGCCATCCTTCGCGTGGCAGATAGCCGTCGCGCGCATGGGAACGTGCGTCTTCGGCATAGGTGCGTGCGAGCAGATCGACTTTTTCGTTGCCTTCGTTGCCGGCATGGCCTTTGACCCACACGAATGTGACCGAACCGGCACGGTCGCGCAATTCGGCGTCAATGGCCTTGATCAACGGCGCGTTCTTGACAGGTTCTTTTTTCGAGTTTTTCCAACCGTTCTTTTTCCAGCCATGCACCCATTTGGTGGAACAGTTGATCGCATACTGCGAGTCAGTTTCAATAATCAGCGGCTCACTGCCCGGATGGGCGCGCAATGCTTGCAACACGGCGCACAGTTCGCCAATCTGGTTCGTACCGTTTGTGGCGCCACCGGCATCGCAATCGCCGCCATGGTGGTGGGATGCTTCGTCACCGTCGGTATGGTCGGCCCATGCCCAACCCATGGGTCCGTTGGGATTGCCCAGTGCGCTGCCATCTGTGGAAACCGTAATCGTCATGGTCTCCACCCTAGCCCATGAGGAGGCTTGGGCAAGTAGCATCGTGGGGAAATGGAAGAGGGGTGCCGCAGTGCGGCACCCCTCAAGCGTCATGCAGAAATCAATATGTCATTGCATGAACGCGAGTCTCACTCTCCGAGAGCCTTGTCCACAACCTGGGTGGCCTCTTCGAGCACGGCGTCGAGCGTCTCGGGGGAGACGAACGACTCGGCGTAGACCTTGTAGATGTTCTCGGTACCGGACGGACGGGCGGCGAACCAGTTGTTCTTGGTCGAAACCTTGAGGCCGCCGATCGGAGCGTCGTTGCCTGGCGCGCGTGTGATCTTGGAGATGATCTCCTCGCCGCCCAGCGTCGTGGCCGTCACATCGTCGCCGGTCAGCGAGGCGAACTTGGCCTTCTGCTCGAGCGTGGTCGGCGTGTCGATGCGGCTGTACCAGCTTTCGCCGAAACGTTCAACCTGCTCCTGATGCAGCTGAGCCGGGTTCTTTCCGGTCTTGCCTGTGATTTCGGCAGCCAGCAGGTCGGGGATCAGGCCGTCCTTGTCGGTGGTCCACACGCGACCGTCGAAACGCAGGAAGCTCATGCCGGAGCTCTCTTCGCCGCCGAATGCCACTTCGCCAGTGAACAGCGGGTCGACGAACCACTTGAAACCGACGGGCACCTCAACGACCGGGGCGTTGATCGATGCGGCCACGCGGTCGATCAGCGAGGACGACACGAGCGTCTTGCCCACGCCGGCGCCGGCCGGCCAGTCGGGACGGTTGCCGCCGAACAGATACTCGACGCACACGGCCAAGTAGTGGTTCGGGTTCATGACGCCCCAGTTCGGGCAGACGATGCCGTGACGGTCGGCGTCGGGATCGGTGCCGCCAACCAGATCGTAGTTGTCCCAAGCGCCCGCGTTGAGCGAGTCCACGAGACCCTTCATGGCGTACGTGGAGGAGGGGTCCATACGGATCTTGCCATCGTGGTCAATCGTCATGAAGCGCCAGGTCGGATCGACTTCAGGGCGCACGATGCCAATGTTCAGGCCGTACTTCTCGTTGATCAGCGGCCAGTAGTTGACCGAAGCGCCGCCGAGCGGGTCGATGCCGAGGCGCACGCCCGAAGAGCGGATCACGTCAAAGTCGATGACGTTCTTCAGGTCGTCAACATAGTGCTCACGGAAGTCGAAGCGCTCCACGAACTCGGACTTGATGGCCTGCTCGAACGGCACGCGCTTGATGTTCTTGTAGTTGCCGAGCAGCTCATTGGCGCGGTTGGCGATTGCGTTCGTGACCTCGGACGGAGCTGGGCCGCCCGTTACGGGATCGTACTTGAAGCCGCCATCGGTGGGCGGGTTGTGGGAAGGGGTGACAACGATGCCATCAGCCAGGCCGTCGCCTTCGAAACGCTGGGAGCCGTCGGCGGCGCGGTTGTGCGTGAGGATGGCCTGGGAGACCACGGGAGTAGGCGTGAAGTCGTCACGCGAGTCGATGCGAACGGTAACACCGTTGGCGACGAGCACCTCGATGGCCGTCTTCCAAGCCGGCTCGGACAGCGCGTGCGTGTCGCGGCCGATGTACAGCGGGCCGTTGACGCCGGCGGCCTTGCGGTACTCGGCGATGGCCTGCGTGATGGCCACGATGTGCGCTTCGTTGAAGGAGTTCTTCAGCGAGGAGCCACGGTGTCCGGACGTGCCGAAAATCACGCGCTCGGCCGGAACGTCGGGGTTGGGGATGACGTCATAGTACTTGCCGATGACCTCATCCACGTCAATCAGATCTGCTGGGGTGGCGGGCATACCCGCATTGTTTGCTACCATACGGCCAATTGTGCCACGAGGCCTTGCTCTTAATGGCGAGTTGTCCAAGCCGAGTGGGGGACACGACAGCCCCGGCGTGTCGAAACGCTGTAGGCGCAATATGTAAAACGTTTTCTGAAAACATGCGGAAAAGTCGTTGTGAAGGGGGTTAGAAAGTTAAATGAATTAACGGAAAATGGCGGCAGAAAAGGTTTGCTGACTGTGGTTCGATGTAGTGTGTGAGATGATTCACGAAGCTGCAGGAGCGGGCTTTGATCATTTTTGAACATTGATGTGGTATTGCGCTGGTTGACTGACTCATGTTGACCGTCGGGTGGACTTTGACCATCAGGTTGGCTCGGGCTGGCTCAGGCTAGCTCGGCTGCCTCAGGCTGCATCAGGTTGCGTCAGAGTGATCGAAGTAATGCTCTCTCGCATGCGCCCAAGTCTGACTTGCGGGCAGGGCCTGTTGGCCTGCGAGGCGTGGCTGAAACGGGTCGGTGGTGGTTCATGATGCGTTCATGATGCGTTCATGGCTTGCTGTTGGACCGTTTTTGGCTCGACCTTGGCTCGGTCGGGGCTTGTCCGTGGACTGACCGGTGTTTGTCCGAGGCTTGTCCGGGGCTTGTCCGTTCGGCTTTGGGCGTGTTTGGATGCACAGTGTCGTCGTCAGACGCAGCGGGGTCGCTGCCGTGCGAGGGGGCACATGCGCTGCTATGCGTGGACGGGATGGAAAGAATGAGAAAGGATCACTATGGCGCAATCAACTGCCGCGCAGATCATTGATGCCGTGGGCGGTGCAGGCAACGTCAAGAGCCTGACGCACTGTGCCACGCGACTGCGTTTTGAACTTGTTGACGCAAACAAGGTGGACCAGTCCGCTCTGGAACATATGAAGGGCGTGCTGGGCGCTGTGCCGCAGAGCGGTGACCGGTATCAGGTGGTCATCGGCGGTGGCGTGGCCAACGTTTACAACGACATCATGCAGCTGCCCCAGATGCAGGACCTCGGTTCGGCAACCGCCGCCAAGAGCGCGGATTCTGGCGATGGCACGTTCGGCAATACCGAAGGCCTCTCCGATGCTGAAGTCAAGGCGCAGGCGCGCGCCAAGACGAAGAAGCCGGCTTGGATCGATTCGTTCTTCGAGTACCTTTCCGACTCGTTCCGCCCGATCCTTGGCGTGTTGCTGGGTGCATCGCTGATTATCGCAATCCTGAACGTGTGTATCGCATGCGGCTGGATCCAGTCGGAAACCGATTCGCCGACCACTGTGTTCATCCAGGCGCTGTACAAGGGCGTGTTCTACTTCCTGCCGATCATGATCGCCTACAACGCGTCGAAGAAGCTCAAGGTTGATCCGTGGGTTGGCGCCGCAATCATGGGCGCGTTGATGACGCCATCGTTCATGAGCTTGCTGAGCACCAACTGGGCTGATACGGTCTGCCATAAGGTCATGGGCAACACGCAGTGTATGACGCGCGTGTTCAACATTCCGATGCAGCTTAATGATTACTCGGGCAACGTGTTTGTGCCGCTGTTGATGGCTGCCGTGCTGGCGCTCGTGTATCGCGGTTTGAAGAGTGTCATTCCTGATTCGGTGCAGCTTGTGTTCGTGCCGTTCCTGTCGATGATCATTGTGGGCGCGTTGACGGCCTTCCTGATCGGCCCGATCGGCATTTGGGTTGGCAACGGCCTGGGCGTTGGCTTGTCGTGGCTCAACACGCACGCTCCGTTCATTTTCGCGATCCTGATTCCTATGATTTACCCGTTCCTCGTGCCACTGGGTCTGCACTGGCCGCTCAACGCGTTGATGCTGGCCAACATTCAGACGCTCGGCTACGACTTCATCCAGGGTCCGATGGGCACGTGGAACTTCGCCTGCTTCGGCGCCACGGCCGGCGTGCTCGTGCTTTCGCTGCGTGACCATGACGCCGAGATGCGTCAGACCGCTGGTGGCGCTTTGGCAGCAGGCCTGCTTGGTGGCGTTTCCGAGCCGTCGCTGTACGGCACCCACTTGCGTTTCAAGCTCATCTACCGTCGCATGCTGATTGGCTGCGCCGCCGGTGGTGTCACGATCGCTGTGCTCGGCTGGCTGTTCCCGTCGACGACTGACACTGGTGAAGTGGTGCGTGGTGTGACGACGTCGGCATTCGCTTTCGCATCACTGCTGACGATTCCTGTGTTCAATCAGATGTGGGTGTATGCGATTTCGATCGCCGTGGCGTTCGTGGTTTCGATGCTGCTGATCATCTTCTTCGATTACCGCACGCCTGAGCAGAAGGCTGAAGTGCTGGCCCGTGTGGCCGCCGCCCGTGCTGAGCAGGCGAATGAAACCGATGCCAACCGCGCTGCAGTTGAGTACGCCGAGACTCACGAAGACGACAACCTGCTGCCCGGAGACAAGCCTGTGGACGCTCCTGTGATGGATGTCACTGGTGCGAACCCCGCGGTGACGAGCGCTGTCTACTCGCCGATGAATGGCCACGTGATTGCGCTTGCGGACTGTGGTGACCCCGTGTTCGCTTCGGGTGCGCTGGGTTCTGGTGTGGCTATTGAGCCGCGCGATGCTGAAGTCGTCGCTCCGGTCGCCGGCGTGCTGCAAACGGTTGCGGAAACCGGCCACGCGTTCGGCGTCAAGACCGATGATGGTGTGGAGATTCTCGTCCACGTGGGCATTGACACCGTCAAGATGGAAGGCAAGGGCTTCAACGTGCACGTCAAGGAAGGCCAGCGTGTCAACGTCGGCGAGGATCCGCTCGTGACCGTTGATTTCAACGCTGTTGCTGAAGCCGGTTACAGCACCACGACGCTGATGACCGTGCTCAACACGGCCGCTCTGGCGTCCGTGGATCCGATCGCCGAGCAGGACGTCACTGCCGGCGAGCAGGTCATCACAATCAAGCACTGATCTGCTCGAGCTTGCTGGGCTGCGCGAGGTGAGCTCTCTTGCCTCCTGCAGCCCGGTTCCAATCTTCAATAAGCGATTGAGTACCGTTTCTTGGCGGTACCGTCCAATCCGCTTATTTTTGTTATGCCATTCCTGTTTAGATCAATCTATCTATTTGTTGATATTAATCTGTCTACTAATTTATATTGAGAAACTCTGTTGTTCATTGCTTATTAACTGTCTGACTATTCAGCGTCTTCTATCTGTCAGATTATTCATGGCAAAATCTATTCCATTTCAATACTGACCATTTTCTTTCTTGTTCTAAATTTCCTCTTTATTCTTTCTCTACTCCTCTTTGTCCTTCTTTATCCTGTCCTATTCTTCTCTATCCTTCCCTGCCTTTCCTTATATTCTTCCCTGTCCTTCTTTATTCCCCTCTTCCTCCCCCCTTATTCCCGTTTTCCCGCTCCATCCCACCCATCCCCCCTTATCCCGCACGTAACGTAGTTAGCTTACGTGCGGGATAAGGGGGTGGGTGAGCGGGGAGTGGGGTGAGGGCGCAAAGGGGGTGTGTGGGCGGAGTGGGAAGTGATGCAATGATTGGGAAATGCAACTGTTGGGGTGCTGGTGATGTCAGGGTGGCTGAGCTTGGCGGGCTGGGGTAGTGGTGAGAGTTAGTGAGGTGGTGGGTGGCGAAGTTTGGGCACGCCATGGGGGGTGTGGCGGAAATAAAAAAAGATATAAAGAATGGCGGCACAAGAATAATCTCAACTATAGAATGTGCATATACTTGTTAGCGCAGCGTGAGATATATGCCTGACGTAATGCAGTCTTGAGAGACCGTTTCAAGAGCGCAAACAATGCGTATCAATGGCGCGAAGAACGGCGTGCTTTTTCCTGCTGCTCGCTGTAGCGTTGCAAATCTTCGAGACGGAATTGAGCGGTAGACTCGCCGACTATTGGCTCGGGTACGCGCACAATTAACGAGTCGCTCTCCACGCGGAAAATCACGTGGTCGGCTGCCGGTAGCAAATCGCCGTCCACCTGAACGGGCACTTTCTTACCCAGCCGCAGCTCGGCTTCCACACCCTGAATCTGGTCAATCGTGGAATTATGCGAAAGTGGATGCTGTTCGGCGCGTTTGACAATCGTCTGATGGACCACGTCACCAAACAGGTTGGCCCAACCCAATATGCCACCCGACGTATCAATGACCTCGAAATCCAGCAGGCCGTCACTGAACGAGGCGTCGGGCATCAGTGAAAACACTGGAATCTGGCCGCAGTTGCCAGCCATGAACGTGCGGAACGCGAGCGACGGATTCGTGATGGCCGAACCGTCCGCGCGCGTGATGCGAACGCTGGCATGGTATTTCGGAGCGAACAAATGTTTGGCGCCAGACACGAAATAAGCGAGCCAGGAGATGTTCTTCTTGAGTTCGGGGTCGGCGTCGTCAATCATCAACGCGTCAAAACCCATGCCGGCAATAATCAGGAACGCATGGCCGCGTGTATTGAGCGGCTCCTCTTCCGGCAAGAACAGGCGTCCAAGATCGACGCGACGTGAACCGTGCGAAATCGCAATGCCGATGGCCGCGTCAATGTCGTCCACAGGAATGCCCATGTTGCGTGCGAACAAATTGCCGGTACCAATCGGAATGATGCCCATGGCGTGGCCTGAACCGGCCATGGCGCTGGCAACCGTGCGCACAGTGCCGTCGCCACCCACGGCAATGACCACGTCGGCGCCTTTCTCAAGTGCTTCAAGAGCACACACGCGACCGGATTTGTCAAGCTGGGTGTCGATGAACGAAACGTCAGTGATGCCACGTTCCTGGCAGTACTCGCGAATACGTTCGCGATGCTGTTCAGCCATTGGCTTGGACGGGTTGATGACAAACGTGTAGCGCACCTGGTCATCGTCACGCGCCGCCACGAGTTCAGCGTGACGCTTGCGCTGCACAGCACGCATGATGGCGGTAATGCCAACGATCAGCAACACAACGGCAACAATGCAGCCAATCACTATCAGCGTGACCATCCACCCATTCATGTGTATGCCTACTTTCCGTAACACTCGTGCCTTCCCATTGTGTCACAGCAGCCGGATGCAATCGAGTGCAAAACTCCCTGCGCGCACTCGCAATATGACACGTACAGGCCATCCCTCGCGTGTCAGAATGCGCACACTCTCACACAACGGCACGGGCAGCCCTTGCATAATCAAATGCGAAGGGCTTGTTACGGGAGAGCGCCAACCACTGCCAACCCCTACGGGAGAATGTTTCTCAGTCGGAAAGACGCTGAGAGGGTCGGGTAGTGGCGCGTGCATGTTCGCGGATGCGCACATGCTCGTCCATCATGCCGAGCGTCACCTGGACGTAGAGCCGTTCGGACTCGCTCAGGTAACGCCCGGAAGTGGTCTGCTGCTTGGCTCTCACGCCCTTAGGATACCAATGTAGCAACGGCCTCTCGTTGCGTCCCATGGCACGGGTACGCCCGTTACGTCATGCGTTGCCCGTGCGCTTGGAGACACCCACGACATGCGCTGCCTGTGTGAAGTTCAGCCCCCGGTCGAGCAACTCCACGTAGCGTTGGCGGCGCACCGGCCGCATGTCCGCCAGTCTGGCGTACTCCATGCCCTCGAACTCGTATCCCATCACTCAACACTCCCTGAAAAACCTCCGAGCGTTGCAACGACCATTAGAATCCGCCTTGCTCATATGCTAATGCTGGGGAACTGGTTTCAAGAGGTTTTGAATTGCAAACAGCCACGGGTTCGATTCATTTGTCGGGCCCCTGCCTGGTTGCTATCGCCAATATGAGCTACGCTCTCACTTGTTCCGCAACATGACAAATACCCTGATACATTTTCATCCTAGACTTTGGCTCCTAGCACATGCAGAAAACTGCATATGCCGATAATTGCGTTTCATACTGATACAGATCGAAGGAGAACTTCGATTGAGAACAGTTGTACGTCATATGCACTGCAGCGTAAGGAGGCCCAATATGGGCAATAATGAGAAAAACGCAATGGAGGGGTTGATCAGTCAACTTGAGCAGCTGGCTCAACAGCCGAAGACGCAGGCACTGTTGCTGGATGCAAAAACCCCTAACTTTTGGTCGATTCTCGAATATGGACGTGAGAGCTACGAAACACGTTTCTGTAAGATGTTGCGCTGGTTGCTTGATCCTACCGCAAACCATGGCCTTGGGGATGCGGCCATGCGTTGGATCGCGAATTATGCCGGCGTGGAATTGACCCAGAGCGGGGATACGTATGTTCCTGACGATCAAGATGGTGCTGAGACTGAAGCTTTAGGCAACCATATTGACGTTTTTGCCCATGATCGCAGCGCTGGATTACTCGTGGTGATTGAAGCGAAAATGGGATCGGACGAGCATGAAAGCGACATCGTGGAGGCTGTAGTCGAGGAGCAAGATGCTGAGGGGAAAGTCGTTAAATGCAAGAAGAAGGTTTCTCAACTCGAAAAATACTATGAGACTGTAGATGGCCATGCACTTTATGGCGATAAGCGTTCATATCCGCATGCCGTTTACCTCTTCCTGACGATAGATGGACATCGTCCGCCTTCTTTCCCTGAGAATGAGGAGGAGTATTCACAATGGCAGTATCAATGGCATGACATGTCATATGCTGATCTTGTTTCCATGCTTGATGATTTGCTCCCCAAGTTGACAGACCTGGATGCGATGAAGCTCGTCAAAGATTTCCGTATCAATACACAGAGCAAGCTGGATTTGGAAGATGACGCTTTTTCTGCGTTTGAGCCGTATAAGGAAAACATTGACTTGCTGCACACCTACTTCGTGGGTGATAATGACGAAGATGGTGGCGATGATTCATCTATGCAGGAAGTGCAGGAAGCTGGGCAAGCCTTCCAGCTGGCATTAGGTGATCGGATGCCATTCCAGGACGCCAAGATGCTTGTGGGAAGGGTCTACGAGGCGCTATGCGCGGGCAAGCAAGTTCATACGAAGAACGTAGGTGCGCAACGGCTTGTTCGTCGTATTTTCAATCTGTATGCTCTCAATAAGTTGCCGGGGGCAGATGATTCTACCACATATGGCAAGGAGCCTAAGGAGTCTCGTATTAGTCCCACTGACTCGGAAGCCGGTAATAATATCGTCGAAATAAAGATGACTTCAGGAAAAGGGCAGGGATTGACTTTCTTCCCCGCTGAAGGAACTGGTGAGGATCCCGTCTATCTTTCTGGCGATACCAGAGGCGTCTTCCCGAATGATCCTATTAGCGTTCCCCGCGGCATGAATCTCCCCCGTATTGTAAAGAGCGATGTCAAGACCCTGCAGGCCATGGATGACGAGTCGTTGCGCGCCCAGATCAATACGTGGATTCAGCAATCGCGGGCTATTGCGAAGGCTAGGCGGGAGAAGCGCTCATAATAGCGTGACTCCACACCACTCCAAGCAATGATGCGAATGCGGGGGATGGATGCCCTGATACCCAAGAGGCTTCAGGAGTGAGTCTTGCTACTTTTCTCTATGCGTCCGGGAAACATTCAACTGGAGCGTCGGACTGAGAATTTCGTGGAAATCCGGTCTTGGGTAAGCCACATGCCTCTATGAGTTTCTTTATCATTTCGAGGCCATAGGACTCAGCGTGGTCTTTCCAATCTGCGTTCGAATTTGGCCCGTCAATGGTCTTCTCTGCCATGATTCGCAGTTTGAGGCTTCCCTTTTTGATGATGTCACGATAGGTGTTTTTCTTGGAATCCGGAGCCAGATTGGAGAATTTGGAATTGGCATTGCGTGCGAGAATGCAAAGATTGCCGAAGCAGTCTACCTTTGTCCAACTATCAAAAGTGCCTTCAGATGGGTGTTGCGGGTACCAATGTTCTACCGAGTTGCGGAACTCGAATGCAAAATCATCGTATTTTTTAGGATTTTCTTTCCACAGGAGATAGTCAAGGTAGTTGAACACGATGTGTGGAGTGCTCACCCCCATTTCGAAATTCCTGTTCTCCAGAAAAGGCACTACTGCTTTCTGGGCGATCTGCTCAATGCGTACAGGGTATTGATCCCAGCTTTCCGTGCCATCGGCAAGATCATCGATATTCTCATACAGCCATTCAAGCAGTTCCGTTATCCAGTGCATTGTTTTAGCAGACGTGTAGGATACGCGCAGGCACGATTGCAGCATGATGCTTTCTTTATGTCGGTATTCTGCAGTCGTATTTCGCTCCCTGCTTTTTCGAAGTTTTGTATTTGTGTAGAACGCGGATCTCTTGCCTTTCTCGCCGTGTGCCTCAAGTTGCTTGAGACTCCATTCGCCATCTGTGGATTCATTCGCGAACTCTCGTTTGATGATGTATTTATCGAACAGAAAGCGACACGTGAGTAAGCACTGCGCAAACTGCGATGCGAATTCTTCCATGTCCATGTCAACCTGGCTCTCTTGCGTGATTTGCTCACCTACATGCTTGAATTCAGTGAGCAATTTCTTGTCGTCTAGCTGGTCCGGCAGCTCTTCTCCACTGCCTAGGGTAATTCTATGAGTGTTGACGAAGACACGAAGCACATGAAGGAGGAAGTATGGGAATGAAATGATGCTTTCAAAACGTACGCGGCCGCTTGTCTCTATTCCAACATCCGCGACTTTCGCTTTGAATCCCGGGGAAAGGATATCTCCGATTGTAAGTTTTGGTTCTTCTGCTTGGTCTTGGTTGTTTTCGTACTCATAATCAGTCTTGAGTTGATCCCAGCCATTAGAGAATATGTGATTTCGTGCGTTTGTGCCAAAGTGCATTTGAACATAGCCTGTCATGTCGCTGCATGCATTCCAAATCTTGGCAAACCATTCCCTTTTTGAAACGTTGTGGATACCATTCATCAACCTTGCTTTAAGGATATCGTGCTGCTCAAGCTGTTCTCCTCGCGTATTCATGATCTCAAAATAGCGGTTCAGATCGGTTTGTTCTGGAACTTGGATTCTGAACAATTTGACTGTGCTAAGTTTACGGAGAAACTCACTCTTTTGGATTTCAGCGTTTTTGTCTTGTACACCTTTCTCATTTATTTTGAACTTATTTTTTATGATTCCAATGCCTTCGGCGAGTCCTTTTTCCAGCTCCTCATTGGGAATCTCTCTGCCATCAATATATTTGTCCAGGGTGTTATTGGCCTTTTTGCGGCAGTCGAAAGACAGGTTGCGATTTGGTTTTTGACGTAGAACGATAGATAGAAGCAGGAGTGTCGTCAGACGCTGCTGACCATCAATCACCTCATATTCATCGCCACGCTTGTGAACGATGAGCGAACCGATGTAGTAGGTATCGTCTTCATGCTCCCAGATATCATCGATCAATTGTCCGATTTCAGTTTCCCCCCATGCATATGCACGCTGATAAATAGGTATCACGTACTTCGTTATTTCGCTGCCGCTGAATATTGAGTCCGCAACCAACTCGTCAATCATCCGTTCATTGCCATGCGTCATGATTCTTCTCCTGTATTCAAGAAATTGTGTTATTGGTCATGTTTTTCAATGCTTCGTACAAATTATTCCAGCGACCATTTTCCTTAGGCTCCACAGTGATCTGCAGATTGGAAATCTCAGTATGTGTTCGCGCGTGATCGATGATTGAAAACATTGGGAGATTGTTTGTATAGAGTGTTGCTCGTGTACTGTCTGTGCCAATAGAATACCGGTTCACGCTGGTTAATGATAGGTTTTGCATATCCACTCTTAACATGAATGCCCAAAGGAACAGTTTTTCCACAGCGTGTTTGTCAAGATTGCTGAAACGGTCGTAATAGCGCAGCAATGCGCATTTAAACAAGGTTTTCGCATATTTGAAGCCAGTAGATTCATTCCATTTCGAATTATTCATAATTTTGTTGATTTCGCGGAATTCAGATTTTTCCTGAATGGCATTGTCAAGATAGCGATGCATATCCAAGTAATAATCAACCATGGAAAAGAAATCTCCACCGGCGATGAATGACTCCGTGATCTGGAATGAAGGCATGGCTTTTCTTGTTCGTGCGACGTATGAATACGGGGAATCCACTGGGCTTCCTTTGAATATGTCGATTTGCTGAGCGGTGAAGGGTTCCCACTTGTTCTTGTCTGACCATTTGATAATCGGAAAGAGGTAGTCATGGAATAGTGTATTGATTTCGGATGGGTTTCGTGCTTCCCATTTGATGACTGCGCGTTGCATGTTGAATAGGTCGTCTTTCATCTCGCGCAGATGGTATGCTTTGAGTAGATCTGGTGGGTCGATTGCGCGGCCTCTGGAATTCTGGGAATCGAATAACTGGAAGGCTTCAGAGAGTTTTTCGACTGTGATGACCACAACCTCGAGCACATTAGAGAACGCATTAAGAAAATCCTTCCTGCTTGAGGTTTTTGAGCTGAACCAATCCCTGATAAAGCTATAATTGGCAGCGAGATTCGCTTGTGTTGCAGAATTGCGTAAATCAATGTCAATGAACTGGGCATCTATTGATTCATCCATAAGATAGCGGCGAAGCAAGAGCAGCGTAGTCGTTCTCTGCTGGCCATCTACAATCTCATACTTTTGGTCGTTTCGGTGCAGGATGATGGTGCCGATCCGATATTTGAAATCAGCTTGGCCTTCAGATCCATGGGAATGCCTGCTTTGTTCGATGGCTGTTTCAATATCATCCAGAAGATCGGAAACGTTATGAGTCGTCCACTTGTAGGGTCGTTGATAGTCCGGAATGGTCAGGGGCATCTTCAAAAGTTCCTCTATACTTTTGATTTGCGCATGTTCGCTTGGTTCTTCTACTTTTGTTATATCTGTTGTGTTTGTATCCTTCATAAATGGTGGTTCCTTAATAGTATTGATCAGATGCTGTTTTCAGTATTAACGTGGTGTGGGATTGTGGCTGTGCAGTGTGTCTGCTCTATTTGCGTTATGTTTGTTTTGTGACAATATAGTTAATAATGGGAAGATGCAAAAAAGTGCATGATTGAGTCATCGTCGACTTCGGATGCCTACGGATTGAACGGTGAATTGTGCATCACCACGTACGGCCTGCATCCCCATGTGCTCGTCCCAGGCTCTTTGACGCAGATTCTCAGCTGTTAATGGATTCAGGTTGGAGTGCCTGTCTCGTTCCATTCAGCGTGACGACAGCACCCATCAGCTGACGCCCATTTCCGGGGTGCGCACGAGAGGCCATATATGGGCGTCCCTCATCGGCGGTCTGGGGTGACGATTCTACTTTCTCCGGCGAATCGAAGTACTCATAGAACAAGATGAGCATGTTGGGATGCTGCTTCATGAACGCATTCCCTGTGAACCCATAATCATGGACGGATGCGCATGCCCGAATTCCGCCGGGGCAAACCTATCCTTGTAGGTCACGTACACGGTTTCCATCTGCCCTTGCAGTATCAGGTCGAAAATCAGGTGGTTCCAGTTTTTCCTTTTGTAGTTCATGCCCGAACCGATGTCGGTGAACACATCATTAAGGATGACGCCCTTCGCGTTCGCGTATTGGCGCAGGAACGTGACCTGTGATTGCCGGTCGTCCTTCTGTCCGCTGCTGGACACGCGCGCGTAGGCGACGTGCAGACGTTGGGGTTTCTGGATTTTTCCCAGATAGGCGAGCACCTGCTCCTCGGTGTAGTAGCGCCGGCCTTGCGGGTTGCGGTGAGCGGGGAAAATGCCCGCGTTGTCCCAACGCTGCAACGTCTTGACGCTCACCCCGAGACGGGTCGCCACATCCTTCGGCTTCAACATGATCACATTACATATGCAATGACAGCGAATGTCAATATATTCATTAACTGACGATTACTCTCGGCAACCCAGTTGAGAACGCTTGCGTAAGCCTTCGGCAACGCTTTCCATATATCTTTCGTCAGCTTTCTGCAAGACTTCCGCGCGCGTTGCCCATGACCGTTGCAGGAAGGCGGTCATGAATCTCGTGGCGCCGCTCACGTCGACCTGCTGAAAAAGGGGAGACAGGGTGCGCTCAACCGTTCTGCCAGTACGGTTCCATAGGATTCGCAACCTCCTGTTCCTGTCATGTTGCCGCGGTAGGGTAGCCCCATGCTTGATATTCAATTCATTCGTGAGCATCCGGATGTGGTCAAGGAATCGCAGCGCAAGCGCGGTGAATCCGTGGAACTCGTAGACGAAGTGCTCCATGCAGACGAAGTGCGTCGTGCTTCACTCAAAGAATTCGAGGCCGCACGTGCGCAGCAGAAAGAAATCGGCAAGCAGGTCGCCAAGGCGTCAGCCGATGAAAAAGCCGAACTGATTAAGCGCACCAAAGAACTGTCCGAGCGTGTCTCACAGTTCAAAGCGGATGCGGACGCCGCCACGGAACAGTACACGACCGCCATGTGGAAGCTGTCCAACATCGTGGAGCCCGAAGCTCCCGAGGGCGGCGAGGATGATTACGTTGTCGTCAAGAAGGTCGGCCAGATCCGCGACTTCGCTGCAGAAGGCTTCGAACCCAAGGACCACTTGACATTGGGTCGCGGCGTTGCCGGTATTGATATGGAACGCGGCGTGAAGGTTGCCGGATCGCGCTTCTACTTCCTGCGCGGCGCCATCGCACGCCTGCAGATCGCCATGCTGACAATGGCCGTGGACCAGGCCGATGAACACGGTTTCACGCTGGCCATCACGCCTACGCTCGTGCGTCCTGAAGTCATGCGCGGCACGGGCTTCCTGAACTCGCACGCCGATGAAATCTACCGCTTGCGTGAACCCGACGACCAGTATCTCGTCGGCACGTCGGAAGTGGCGCTCGCCGGTATGCATGAGGATGAGATCCTTGATTTGTCGAACGGCCCGTTGCGTTACTGCGGATGGAGCTCCTGCTACCGCCGTGAGGCTGGCTCGGCAGGCAAGGACACGCAGGGCATTATCCGTGTGCACCAGTTTGACAAAGTTGAGATGTTCGTTTACGCCAAGCCTGAGGACTCGTACGACGAGCACAAGCACTTGCTTGCGATGGAAGAGGAAATGCTGGGCAAGGTTGAAGTGCCGTATCGTGTGATCGACACGGCGGCCGGTGACCTGGGCTCTTCAGCCGCACGCAAGTTCGACTGTGAAGCTTGGGTGCCGACGCAGGGCCGCTACCGCGAATTGACGTCCACGTCAAACTGCACGCAGTATCAGGCGCGTCGTCTCAACATCCGCGAGCGCATCGCCGACGGCGGCACTGAACCCGTCGCCACGCTCAACGGCACGCTGGCCACCACGCGTTGGCTTGTCGCGATCATGGAGAACCACCAGCAGAAGGACGGTTCGATCGTGATCCCAACGGCCATGCGTCCCTACATGGGCGGCAAGGAAGTCATTGAGCCGACCACGTGGGAAGCATAATAGTCTTGCGTCTGCTGCATGGTGTTGTACACGGTTGCGTGCTATGCTGCATGATGCATGGATGAGTGTCCGAGCGGTCGAAGGAGACGGTCTTGAAAACCGTTGACGGGCAACCGTCCGCGAGTTCGAATCTCGCCTCATCCGCCATCACAGGCTCCGGAAACCCGGAGCCTGTTTTGTTTATCTGTCCCTACGTTGTTGCCTTCTCTATTGTCATTATTGACTATCGTTATTGATTGCCGTTACTGATTATCATTATTTCCGCTAACCCCACATATCGCCCCCACTCCCAATCCTTTCCCGCACGTATCCCGCACGTAAGCGAGTTATCTCCTATCCCTTGGAAATTAAGGATTTGCTGCCCTCTTCCCGCACGTAAGCGAGTTGCGTTACGTGCGGGAGGAAAAGTCCGGTCGTCTTCCCGCACGTAAGCGGGTTGCTTGACGACCCCTGGAAATACAGGGTTTTGTCATTTCCTTTTTCCGCACGTAACGTAACTGGCTTATGTGCGGGAGGGAAAGATGACTGTCGTTTCGCACGTAAGCGAGTTACCTGGCGTGCCTTGAAAATATAGGGGATTGCGTTGCTTTTTTCATATGAAAGACAATTGCGCTACGTGCGGGAGGGTGAAGGCCGCCCCTCTTCCCGCACGTAACGCAACTGGCTTACGTGCGGGATGGAAAGCTGGTTGTCGTCCCGCACGTAAGCGAGTTACTTGGCAGCCTTTGGAAATACAGGGTTTTGTCGTGTCCTTGCTTCGCACGTAACGTAACTGGCTTACGTTCGGGATGGAATAGGCGGAAGGATGGAGCGGGCGAAGGGGGATGGGAACGCGCGAGGTATTGCGGGGACGAGAGGAGGCGATTACGGTAGGAGGCAGTGTAGAGAAGTGAAGGTCGGTCTTGCCCGTTGTGACGAGACACTCGCGGAAGGGATGTGCAATGGTGCATATAGCTAAGGGGTATCGTCGTGCGGATGTGCAGCACCGCAACGGCAACGACACCAGTGATACCAATACCGTGCATACTGCCAAAGCCAAAGTGGGGCGCAATGGCAAGCCCGTGTTGGTGCCATTGGACGTGCCCAAGCCGCCGAAAAGTAAGCATGTGGCCGATGAAAACGCCGGGTTCGCACGCAATCATCCGTATTGGCTGATTGAAATCATCGGTATCGTCATCGTGTTGGTGGGGCTGGGCGTGTCCATTGTGGGCAACAAGGTGTCGCCGGATGCCTCGTGGTATTCGATGGTGCTGTCATTCTGCCTGATCATTGGCGTGATGGCCATGGTCTTAGGGCCACTATGCGTATGGATGAGCCGTAACGGCCAGATTTCACCCCAGCTCGGTTCGCGTAGCAACGGTCAACTGCGCCAAATCGTGTCGAGCCGACCCAAACCAGGCGTGCGCGCAGCAGTTCTGGCTGCTGAAATACTGAGCGCAATCCTGTTCGCTGTGCTCTCCTACCTGTGCATGAATATGTGGCATAACACCGTGTTGGCCATCGGCTGCCTGATTATGTTGGTGGCCGTTCCGTTGGCCATCAGCAATCTGTATCAACGGTATTGTCTGGATCGGTTCATGCAGCTCAAGGAAGGCGCACTCAAACATATCAAACTGTTCGGCACCAACGCCTCAGCGGTCAAAGACGAGCCCAATGTGTGTTTGACGATGCCCGTTGACGCCATTGCGTTCGAGGTCATCTATAACTGGGTGTCCCCCTACCTGGATTCCAAGAAACTCACGCTCTACAGTGTGCCGCTCAAAATTCATGTGCAAGATGAGACGATGCGCTTTGACGTGCTGGTAATTCCGCTGAACCAGATGAAAGACGATCCCTCGTCGCGTAAGGCGTTCCAGCGTGAATGCAAGATTGTGGGTGCTGATTCGTTGAGAAAGTTGCTGGGCGACACGAAATAGCGGCACTTGCGCGTGGCACTTACGTCCCGCGTCCGCGTCCGCGCTCGCCATTCGCAGGCGGCGGTATCCCTGCGCGCTGTGACGAATGTTGCGCTGCGATGACGCATGGCAAATGGCACTACGTCACGTTTGTGCGCATCGACTATACCTAGAGGCGGTCGAACATATATGTGGCATATATGCCCCGCCCATTCCCTACAGAAACGCTCCGAACCGCTGCACCCGTTCCGTCCAGTGCCGCCGACTCGTCCGCTGTATCAACCGCCCGTCAGTTTCCTGTGCTGATTGTTATGGTTGTGGCCGTTCCTGTGGAGACGTTCCAAGGGGCTGGCTATGCGTGCGCTCTGGTGGTTCCGTTGCGTCAGTTCCGTCCGGGAGCATTGCTCAGCAAAGAGTTCCAACGCCAGTGCGCGACGGTGCACGCCGTGTCATTGGCCGAGCTGATCAACGACTGACAGCGGGATCACGGCGGCCTCTGATGGTGTTCGCGTTTTGGACGCCTGTATCAATACGTAGTCCCCGCGCTGTCTTTCTCGCGTCGCATCCTCAATGAATCTTCAGCATCCGGTTACCGGCCATTAATCTGCGCACCCGATTTCTTTACGGTTCGGAAACCTCACGCCAGCACGCCCCCCGCTTCGTTACGGCACAATCGATGGCATCCCGGCGTCCACACCTGCAACTCACGGTGAGACGCCCTTCAATAACCATCCGTCCGTCACCGAATCCGTCCTTGCGGCCCGTCGTTGCCCACCGCGCCATTCAGAGCGCAAACCTTAGTACGACGCGCCGCCCGCGCGGGGAATCGAGGTCACCATGCCGCAAGCCATCATGAGTCTGCTCGACAATCCCGTCGACGTACTCTCACTCGACACGTTCAGCGACTTGGCCAAAGGCAGTCCGGCACCCTACTGGCTGTTCCAAGGCGTGTGCGGCGCGTGGGGTATCGAGCCTGAGCGCGCGCAACTCAACCTGATTACCGTTTCTGAAAACGCCACGTTCGTGCTGCTGCTCGATGGCAAGGAGGCGGGCGTCGTACGCGTGTCGCAACCCGGTTACGTGGGTGGCGCTGACGCTGTGGCGTCCGAAATCTGCTGGCTCGCTGCCCTGCACGATGTGCAAGGCGTACGCCTGATTAAGCCTGTGCCCACCGTGCGCGGCACATTCGTCACCAAAATCCGCGACACGAACGGCGTGGGTTGGACGGTCGTGTCCACGAAGTTCGTCGAGGGCACTGTGCTTGAAGATTTGGACAATCCGGCTCCGTATTATGAAACGATCGGCCAGTGGGCCGCCAAGTTCCACGACCAGTCGCGTTCTTGGACAGCGCCGTTCGGTTTCCGTCGCTTCCACTGGGATATCGCCGACATGGTTGGTCCGGCTCCGCGTTGGGGACGTTGGGAAACGGCCGGATTATCGGACATTGATAAGGAAATCTGCGAGAAGGCTTTGTGGAAAGCCCTGTCCGTCATGATGCAAGCGCCGCGCACGCCGGACTCGTGGGGTTTGATTCACGCTGACCTGCGTCCGAGCAACATTATTCGTGCCGACAACGGCGAGTTGACCGTCATCGATTTCGACGACGCCGGATACAGCTGGTATCTCTACGATTACGCGTCTTCTTTGAGTTTCATTGAACACGAATCTTACGCTTCCGACCTCGCCAAGGCGTGGGTACGCGGCTACGAGTCCGTAGCCGGCGAGTTCACCGATGAGCAGCGTGAAATCATGTCGGCTTTGTCAATGATCCGTCGCCTGCAAATGCTCGGCTGGACCACCAACCACCGTGAGGACGCGCTTCCCGACGGGTTAGCCGCCGCACAAGCTCTCGGCAGTGTGCTGTGCGCACACCGGTATCTCGCGGATTCACAGTGGTTACTCCACTGATTGATATTGACTTCCGCCACGCAACATATGGCATTTCCAACCGGCCATGGCACACCGTTTCGTGGCGGTCTGGGGCTACGGCAGCCACTGCCGCGACCTCGGAAATACCACACCACACACCCAACCAACCACATCGGAAGGTGACTGAACAGAACCAATAGCGTTCACAAACAACGGGAGAGAGGAACCCATCATGACCAGTCCAGAAGTAACCAGGGTGCGAGGCGCGGGCCTCGGCGCCGTGACCTATCGACAAACCGGCACCGACTATTTCAAGAAGCGCCAACTCAAGCGCACGGCCGGAGCGTTCGGCCTGTGGGCGATGGGCGTGTCAGCAGTCATCTCCGGTGATTTTTCCGGCTGGAACGGCGGTATCGCCCAAGCCGGTTGGGGTGGCATGATCATTGCGGCAGCCGTGGTGTACACGATGTATGTGCTCATGTTGAACTCCATTTCTGAGATGGCATCAGCCATGCCGCATACGGGAGGCGCCTACTCGTTCGCGCGAGCGGCCATGGGACCGTGGGGCGGATTTTTCACGGGTCTTGCCGAAACGGTCGAATATGTGATGACGGCCGCAACGATTGTCTACTTCTCCTCGGCTTACGCGGACGCGATCCTGTCTGATATCAGCGGATTCTCACTCAACGAGGCCGGATACCAGTGGGTGTGGTGGCTCGTCATCTACGTGGCGTTCGTCACGCTCAACTGGGTGGGCGCCGAAACGTCGTTCCGATTCGCCCAAGTCGTGTCGATTGCCGCGTTGGCCGTGCTCGCATTCTTTGTGGTCAGTGCGCTGTTCAGCGGCAAAATCGACTTGACTTCACTGTTCAACATCACGCCTACCGCTGGCAACAGCTCGTTCCTGCCGTTCGGTATCGGCGCGATTTTCTTCGCGATGCCATTCGCCATGTGGCTCTTCCTCGGCATCGAACAGTTGCCGCTCGCCGCTGAAGAAGTGCGTGAACCTGAACGCAACATTCCCAAGGCTTCGCGCCTGTGCATCGCCACGCTCGGCATCACGGGCGTGCTCGTGGTGCTGCTCAACCCGTCCGTCATGGGCGCCGCCGCACTATCCGGATCGGATGAGCCGCTGCTCGACGGTTTCCGCGCCGTGCTGCCCGGCAACCTGGCCGCAGTGCTGTCAGCCTTCGCGTTGATCGGCCTGCTGGCCTCGGTGCAAGGCATCACGTTCGCCTACGGCCGCAACCTCTACTCGCTGAGCCGCGCGGGTTACTATCCGGCGTTCCTGTCGCTGACAGGCAAGAAGAAGACGCCATACTGGGGTCTGATCGTCGGTGCCGTCATCGGTTTCGCGGCCCTGTTCATCATCGCTTACGGCGGTGAGGGAGCCGGTTCGGTCGTGCTGAACATCGCCGTGTGGGGCGCAGTGCTCGCTTACCTACTGCAAATGGTGTCATACGTGCTGTTGCGCAAGCGCATGCCGAACATCAAGCGTCCGTTTGTGTCAAAGTTCGGCATTCCTGGCGCTGTGATCGCCGGTTTGCTCTCGTTTGCAATCTTCGTGGCCGTGCTGCTCAACCCCGATTACCGCCTGGCCGTCTACGTCATGGTCGGCATCTATCTGGCAGCCTCGGTGTTCTTCGCAGTCTACGGCCGCAAGCATCTTGTGCTCTCCCCGGAAGAGGAGTTCGCCGCGTCCGGCGGCACCGTCGAATACAAGACGCACGAGTGAGCAGTAGACGCAACCTGCAAACCAACTGCCCAAACCCAACAGTCAAACGAGTGGTGACGGCGCGGCATACACGCCGTCACCTACCCGTCATGCATGACCGCTAGCTGCAGCGGCCCCGCAACTGTGGAAACGGCTGACGGTGAGCTGTTCACCACATCAGCCGTTCCCTGGTCTCCCACACGCTGACGGCAGCTGCCACACTGCACACGTTGGCACGTTCACCAGTGGCCACAGCATATGTTCCGGCCTTCATGCCATGTGCATGGCAAACAGTTGCAAACGCGGAACCGCATTGACGGTGCCACTACGGCCACCCAACCGTGTGATTGTCATTTCCCCCACCTACGAATTAAACACCAAGGAGCCCCTCATGGCCACGCGATCCACAATCATGGACACCAACAGCTTCCGTCCGGACATGGCGGACGCGCTCGATGAGCAAACGCGCAAACTCACGGAAGAACGCGAAGTGCTCGGTCCCGCATACCGCTTGTTCTACCGCACGCCCGTGCACCTCGTCAAAGGTCGCGGCGCACGCCTGTGGGACGCCGACGGCACCGAATATCTGGACGTCTACAACAATGTGGCCTCAGTCGGCCATGCCAACGAACGCGTCGTGCAGGCCATCACCGACCAGGCTTCGCAACTCAACACGCACACGCGCTACCTGCATGAAAACGTGCTGCATTACGCCGAAGACATCCTGTCCACGATGCCGGAAGAAATCGACCGCATCATGTTCCAGTGCACAGGCTCGGAAGCCAATGATCTCGCAGTTCGCGTGGCCCAAACCTACACGGGCGGCGAAGGCATCATCGTGACTGCCGAAGCCTACCACGGCAACACCGAACTGACTTCCGCACTGTCGCCGGCCTTGGGTACGGCTCAGCCCGTCGGCCCCACAATGCGTATGATTCCAACGCCAGACACCTACCGCCTCGTGATTCCCGTGTCCGACACGCTCGCCCCGACAATCAACACGGGCATCGCCTATTCGGAAGGCATCGACACGGATGCGGCCGCGCTCGCCGCGATGCAGGCCGGTTTGGAATCTGGCGCGCTGATCCGTGCCGGCGAAGCCAGCGCCGAACAGTTCGGCAACTGGATGGCTGGTGAAGTGCATCGTGCTGTCGCCGACATGAACCGCCACGGCATCAAGTTTGCCGGCTTGCTCGCCGACTCGATCTTCTCGTCCGACGGCGTGTACCCGGATCCTGTTGGTTTCCTCAAGCCCGTCATTGACACGGTCCATGAGCTTGGCGGAGTTTGGATCGCCGACGAAGTGCAGCCTGGGTTCACGCGTACAGGCGATGCGTTCTGGGGCTTTGAACGCCAAGGCATCGTGCCCGATCTCGTTACGTCGGGAAAGCCCATGGCCAACGGCCTGCCGACCTCGCTTATGGCGGCCCGTCATGAAGTATTGGAACCGTTTGCAGGTTCGATTCCGTATTTCAATACGTTCGGTGGTAACCCCGTGTGCATGGGCGCCGCCCAGGCCACGCTCAACGTGATGCGTGACGACGACACGCAAGGCAATGCCAAGCATGTGGGCCGTCTGTTCAAGGAAGGCGTCATCGCATTGCAGCCTGCCCACGCTTGCATTGGCGACGTGCGCGGTGCTGGTTTGTATATTGGCTGCGAGATTGTCAAGCCTGGCACGAAGGAGCCTGATCAGAAGGCTGCGCTTGACATGCTTGAACTGTTGCGCGACCGCCACATTTTGACATCGGTCTGCGGACGCTTTGGCAACATTCTCAAGTTGCGTCCGCCGCTCGTCTTCACTGAGGACGACGGCAACTTCTTCCTTGAAGGTTTTGAATCCGTGCTGCTCGAGTTGGGCTTGTGACGCCGCGTCCCCGCGCAATATTCCTGTTGATTTCTGTGGCTGCCTCATGGCCACGCCAACGGTGAGGTATCGGTTTCGTAACATCATGCGCCACCGCCTGCAACATGGTCTTTCTAGCATCGACCATGCTGCAGGCGGCATTGCCATGCCGCTGGACGTGCCAGAAACGCGAACATCAGGTTGCTATGCAATGCCATGTACATGATTGCAGAAATATCAAAAGCACAATAGAGGAACTACGGAGGTGACGGGTATGAGTGACAACGATGGAGCCGCGCAACAACCGCAAGAAGCGCGCACGGATGAACTCGTGCGGCGACTGCGCGCGCACATTCGTGACAACGGATTCATGCCCGGTGAAAAAGTGAGTTCTGAACGGGCACTGGCTGAGCGTTACGGCATTTCAAGAGCCCAACTACGTCGCGCGTTGGCCGTGCTCGAATCACAACGTGAGATTGTGCGGCGCATCGGACGTGGCGGCGGCATCGTAGTGGCCGACGGCAAGCTCGAACGCAACCTCAACACGGCTGAATCGCTACCCGAAATCGCGCGTCGACAAGGATGGATGCTGACGTCCAAGCCGCTCACCTCGGCGCTGATTGCCGCTGACCAGTCGGATGTGCGGCTGTTGCGGTTGGGTGATGGGCGGCACACGGTGCTGTCGATGACGCGTCTGCGGCTGCTCGATGGCGAACCGTTGAGCGTTGAGGAAAACCACCTGCCGGCGCAACTGTTTCCAGGCTTTGCCCAACTTGATTTGACGCGGCCGTTCTACGCGCTGTTTGCCGAACACTACGGCCTGCGTGTGCACGCCGTGGACGAAACGCTCGAATGCGTGACGGCTGGCGCGCGCGAGTCGAAGCTGCTCAACGTGACTCCAGGTACCTGCCTGCTGAAAATCCATCGACTCGCCTACGCGCCCGATGGCACGCCACTCGAACGGGCGAGTGATATCTACCGCGCCGACCGCGTACGCGTCACGATGCACCACTCGGGCTACCTGCGCCTGTCCGCCACCAAAACAGCGCCCGACCCTGACGCGTTCCCACCCGCTGTCCCCCTGTCTCCTCCCATCTCCCGCACGTAAGCCAGTTACGTTACGTGCGGGGAAAGGCAACGTGAATCCCTTTATTTTCAAGGGGTGCGCTGTAACTCGCTTACGTGCGGGATGGCAGTCGCTTCTTTCTCCCGCACGTAAGCCAGTTACGTTATGTGCGGGGAGGGCGGTAGCTGGAATCCTGCTGGAATCCTGAGAAGGTCCGTGATGAAAATCATTCTTATCCTCCCGCACGTAACGCAATTACGTTACGTGCGGCAAGGGGTCTTCGCGCAGATAGGTGACGGAAATTATTTCTATATTCTCTGATATTTTCTACTCCCGCATCTAAGCTAGTTGCGTGACGTGCAGCAGGGTGACGCCTGGGATGATGGAGTCCTGTGCCGAGGGCTAGGATGAATTGTCGAGCTCTCCCTTCCAGCCTCCCGCACGTAAGCCAGTTGCGTTACGTGCGGGGAAAGGCAACGTGAATCCCTTTATTTCCAAGGAGTGTACCATAACTCGCTTACGTGCGGGATGGGTGGCCTGATTCTTCCTCCGGCACGTAACGTAACTGGCTTACGTGCGGGAAGGCGGGGTAAATTCCTTTATTTCCAAGGGATACACAGTAACTCGCTTACGTGCGGGAGGGTGCCCGACTTTTCTTCCCGCACGTAAGCTAGTTGCGTTACGTGCGGGAGAGGGGTGGGGAGAGGTGGATGTTGGGTGGGGGAGTGAGGGGTGTGGAATATCACTATAGAATTGTGAAATATATAAGGATTATTATTTCTGCTTTTCCATGAATAGCTGTCATGTGCCTCGTGGGTATGCCGGGGATTTGAACGCGACTGGAGAAACCGGCGATGGTAAAGGTGAGGATTGCGCGTAGAGAGGATGAGGGGCATATCCCTCTTGAAGCGGCATTGCTAGCATGGTTGTATTTGGGGAGAGATGAGTGGGAACTGAGGCACAGTCAAGAGGAGGTCCGGTGGGACGAACATTGCGGTTCCGCAAGGATGGGACGTTTAGGGTGTTGCAGCTGGCCGATATCCAGGATGGTCCGGTGGTCAGCCCAGATACAATCCGCCTGATTGATGAAGCCATTGCACAAGCGGATCCTGATCTGGTGGTGCTGACTGGAGATCAGATTCGCGGATACGATCCGGCGTTTGCTGAATATTATGTGAACCGGCAAGGGGATACGCCGGGCACCGCGCAGCCGGTGGGCTCGCGGATTGAACGATGGTTGACGCGCGGATATGGCGACGTGCGCACGCAATGGTGGCGGCGTGTGAATGTGCCCGATGCCGATGGCCAGGATGCGCATGACCGCGCGACGCAAAAGGTGCGGGCCACGATTGACGCATTTCTTGAACCGATTGTGCGACGCGGCATACCGTTCGCCGTGACCTACGGCAATCATGATTTCCAATGCGGATTGACACTTGACGAGCAGGATGCGATATATCGTTCGTATGAGGGATGTATGAATCCGCCCACGCCCGTGGCGGCTGCGCCGCCGAATGCTGAGGATTCGCCCTCGCGGGAAACGCGTGGGGATGACGGGAGCCATGCAGTGCCTCGCCGTATTGATCGCTCGACTATGGGCACTATGGGCACATGGTTGGCGCATGCTGCTGTTTCGCGTTTTTCTTCATTGAGACGCAAAGTCAACCAGCAAGTCGTGCATCAATGGAACCGGCTTACGGGGCAGCACGAGGGCGATCCGCTGAGCTATGAATCAGGTACGTTTGCCGTGCCGATTGAAGCCTCACGAGGTGACGGCCACGCGATGGCCGTGGTGCTTGTCAATTCGGGTGATTATGAACCGGGTGGCGGCTATGGGTCACCTTCACAGGGTGCGGTGGCCTGGTTGGGTTCGGCAATGGATGCTTTGTCCCACAATCGCCCCGGCCGGTTGCCAGCGATTGCATTTCAGCATATTCCGGCGCCGGAAATTTATGACTGTTTGAAACCGGTTTCACGATTCACTGCAAACGGTATCCGTGGGTATCGCAAGTTTTCTGACCGTGTGTTTGTGGTGAACCGACGGTTGTGCCGTCCTGGATCGACGATGTCGGAGCGGCCATGCTGCGGCGAAACCAACACGGGCGAAGTGCAGGCGATGCGTCAGGCTGGCGGTTATTTTGCGCTGTTTGCCGGTCATGACCATTCCAATACGTTTATTGGTGATATTGGCAATTTTGAGCTCGGATATGCGCCGACTGCCGGATTCACTTCATATGGTCCCAAAGCCGCCGACCGAGCCTTGCGTCTGTTCGTGTTCCATGAACACAATCCGGCCAACTATGAGACGAAGTTGCTCACCTATGGTGATTTGGTTGGACATATGCCTACCAGGCCGATGCGCGTGCTGTTTGGCGAAACCATGGTCGCTGATTTGAGTTCTATCGGCAATTGGTTGCGCAATGCCAAAGTGCGTGCCGTGCTGGGCGCTGCGGCCACATTCTTTGTTTCATCGCGATTGTTGCGCTGGATTGGCAAACGGCACGGGTAGTCACGTAAGGCAGAGACGGAGTTTCACCGAGTAACGCTCCGCAGAAAGAAGCTCTGCGAGGCGCCGCCTCGCCCGTAGACCGCCGTGTGGCGGCAATCATCGGGAACGTCCTAGAACGTCAGCAATCCAAAGAACGCCGCCATGAACATCATGATCAGCGCACACAGGATGACCGAGCAAATGATGAACCAATGCGTGCTCAGAATGTGCTTCGCATGGTGTGCGGGCTCACCCGGCAGATGGAATGTCGTCTTATGCAGCAGGATGCGCATGACCATGAACGAGAACACAAGAATGGTCAATATCGTGATGACTTGCAGCACCCCCCACCAGATATGCAGCTGATCGACATGGTCTTGCAAGTTGAGCGCACTGTCCATGGCGAACGCGAAGTATGCGATGAACCCTACCGTCAGCATGACGGAGAGCAGCATGGTAGTCATGACCAAGGCTTTGGTAGATCCCGAAACACGCCGGGGTCGCTTGAGTGAGGGAACATGCACTTTCTTGCAAGGTTTGTTCGCTGCCTTGGCGTCTGCGCTAGTGTTGGATGCGGCAGTGCTGACGCCTGGGGCATCCTCAACGTCTGTCGCCCAACGGCCTTCCACGAGCTGGCGTTCCACTTGACGGATCTTGCGGATACGAACGGCGTTGACGATGCCGCCAATAATCCACGACACCAGCGAGCATGCGCACAGGATCAGTTCAAGCGCACCAAGAATCAGAATCACGTTGAGTGACGTGATCAAGCCCGGCTTGGTTGATGATGGGGCGGCCCACTCCTGGAACGGTTGGACGCCTGCAATCTGTGGTGTTGCCCAATCGTCAGCCGTGGTGCCTGCTGCCACGGCATTCACCCAGTCCTCAAGATTGTGCGTGTAATGCTGCTCAAGTGGCAGTCCCGGTTTGGACAGCATCGATCCGGTACGCATCTGATGATTGGTCGGATAATAGCGTACGAGAATGTTGCGGTTGCCGATTTTTTCGCCGTTGAACAGCAGCTTCTCCGCGCCCTGTTCCACCGGCATGGCGGGATCTTTGGTGCCATAGTTCACCAGCAACGGCATCGTTAAGTATGGCAGGTATTTTTTGGCATCAAAATTTGCGTAGTTCAAGTCAAGCATGCCGAAATTCATGCTCGTTACTTTGGGCACCACACCGATTACGGCGGAAGGTGCGCCGGCGATATGCAAATAAGCCGTGGCGGCCATGGCTATTTGTTGGCGCGGAGACACCACGGGTGGGGAGGTCAGCACTGCGAACGCAAGTGACGGGTCGATGGACGCCATGACTGACGTAATCCAGGTGCCTTCCGATTCGGCGTAGACACCGACCTTATTTTTGTCAACTCCCGCCACCGTGCGCAAATGGTTGACGCCCGTCAAATAATCATGGGCCATGGCCGTATAGTCACGGTGCAATGGCGTGTAATTGTCAAGTGCTTTGTCTTGCACGAGTGTCGTGATACCGGCCGACGCCATCGCGTTGGCCAAGTCGGCATAGACTTCCTCGGCTTTTCCGGTTCCCGCGCCGTGCACGAATTCCACGGCCGGCCTGCCTTGGGGTGCACCGATAGGTTCGCGCACAATCGCCGTGACGCGCTCGCCTCCCGATACGGTCAGTTTCAGCTTCGTGGTCTTGACTTGATAGGTTCCTTCCTGAGGTGTATTCAGGTTCTTCGCGCGAATCGCCGTGTCGCGGTCCGTCACCGACAGGTGGGTGGCTAGTGGCTGCACTTTCCAAGGAGGCGTCATCGCCGCAGATAGCACGCTCAGTACTGCGAACAGCACAATGGCGAGTCCCACAGCGCACGCGAAAGGCTTCAACCTGTTTTGGGAAGTACTCACTCGACGACCTATCTATATGTCCATATGGTTTGCCGCTCCCAGATTCCGCTGGATTCCGTCGGCGCACACGAAACAGTGCGCAACGTGGGGAACGGTTACGGCAAAAAGTTGGGTTATGGTTCGAGTGTAAAGGATAGTGCGCCAAGATAAAGCAGTCCGCGAACACAGAAAGAACGGCGATACTCCAATCGCGTGACTGTTCGCGTTTTCACAGGGGGGTAGCGCTTCGAGTTCGGGGTTATCAACGCCGTTATTTCGGGGGTATCTGCCCCGATGCCCCCGAACAGTTGCGTATACTTTCGCTGCCCGCCGCCATGGCTAGAGGATGGGGCCGGTGTCGCGTGTCGTCATTGCTGTTGCGCGGCTTCCGCGTCGGGGAGGTCGTCATATCCGGAAAGCTGCACAGTGTTGCGGATCGTCATTTCGGTCAAATTCTTATGATCGCTCTGCAAGGTGTCCACAAAATGAGCATAACGATCAATTGTTCGTGGACTATATGTGCTGAGTTCGCCACGCAAGTATGTTTCAAACGATGTTCCGGCAGCGCTATCTTCGTCCGTTGTCAACACGCGCATGGCGTTGCCAAGATTCGGGTATTGCTTGCGAAATTGCCGTGCCCATGCTACTTGTACGGCAATCACATGTTCCTGCGTAGCTTGACGTTCCTCAGACAACGGTTGCAGGAACGGCTTGATTTCGCGCTCATAGATTTCCCGATCAGTGGACGCCATCATGCGCGCGTATTTTTCGGTCACGAGATTGCGCCCCTCGCGTTGCGCTTGTTCCAGGTCCGTCAAGTAGGAATCAAGCAACGGCTCAGGCCACGTCATGAACTGGCTCAAGCGCATGAGCTCGAACTGAGGACGGTCATTCTGGCATTGCGCCCGCCCCTCACGCCCTTGCGTGCGCTGGAACATCTGCCATTCCGTATCAATGATGCGCTGCTGCGTTTGCTCGCGTGCCATCGTGCTCCCTTCATCAGGTTTATTGTGATTTCTGTGGTGCACAAAAATCAAAAAATATCAACGAGTATTGTGGATGCTGTGTAGTGAGGAATCGGACGAACCGATATGCTCCTCAACATACGGACGTTGCCATTCCAGGAACGTGTGTGAACTTGACGTCAACCCAAGTGCAAGCAACGCCCGCGTGACGTGGCTGCAAATCGTGTCAACGAGCTCGGCGACGCGGGAACGGGCGGTCTTGTTGGACGTGCCGCACGCTGGGGACGCCAGCGCGAGCAGCTCTTCAAGATCCGCACACACGTCGTCAAGCACCATCGCGGGGCGACGGCTCAAACGACGCAGCGCCGCAAACTGCCATTTGTAATACGGCATGTAACCCGCACGAATGGGTTCGTTAAGCAAAAACACAAGCGAACAGACGGCGTTGACAAACTCGGTGATGCACAACATTGCAGCGGCCGCATCCTCACGGGCCCATATGCGAGTCAGATTGGCCTGACCGGCCTGACCCGCCATGCCAAGCCGGCGTGAAACAAGCGAAAGCCGCACGTCATCCGGCATGAGCAGGAACCCTTGGCGCGTCTTGGAAAACAAGCCGAGCGGATCGGCGAACACTCGACCGTTCGTGGCGGCGGCCAATGTCGGCTCGTCAAGCATGAGCCACAAGTGCGGCTCGTGAGCGCCTGGCGCCTGCGGCAAGCCCGTGATCGACTCGAAGAACCGCGGCACCGAAAACACACCATCGCGCCGCTGCTCACCGCGCGCACGAATCGAGCGCACCATGCCAAGCTCCTCCTCGGATTTCAGCTCTTTCAGCTCTTTCAGCGAGTTATCCGGCAACGCGCCCTGCAGATTCTCCTCCCGCACGTAACGCAACTGGCTTACGTGCGAAGAGGTTGGGGTCGGGGAAGTTGCGGGCTCGGCGTTGGAATCTTCCTGATTTTCCTCCCGCACGTAACGCAACTGGCTTACGTGCGGGGAAGGGTGTTGGGATTGCAGATAGGCGAGTTGGCAGCGTCCGTATGCGGTTTGCAGCTGACTGCCGTATTGGGCGTAATCGTCGGGGGTGAGCCACAGGCAGACGCGCGCGAAGAAATCGTGGTCTTCGGAAATCGCGTCGTCGAATCCGTAACATTCGGAACCGTGTCCAACGAGACCGGCGGCAACACGCGGCAGCAACTCGGGAAACTCGCTAGCGATCATCGGTTTGACGGCTTCGGTCCAAAACGCGTGCGCCAGTTCCATGCCGGTGCGCCGTTCCCGTGGCTGCGATGACGAGGACTCAGAGAGGCGCCCCAACGGGGAACTCGCTGCAGGTTGCGATGAAGCGGATGTATCTGCCACTGACTGGAACGCTCGTGCTGCGGACGTTACTGGGGGTGTCTGCGGGACTTGAGTGGCCTGTGTTGTTTGCGTTTCCGGTGTTTCCTGTGTTCCTTGTGTTCCCTGTGATGTCTGGGCCGTCTGCGCGGCGCGACGCGGGGGTGTCGTTTGAGTTGCTGACTCTACGTCGTCCGAAGCGGCATTCGGCAGCTCGTTTGACGACTCTGCCGATTCCTCACCCGATACCGCAGCTGCTTGCTCATCCGGTTTTCTGGAATCGAGACGGGACTGCTGGACCGCCAACTGTTCAATCTGCTGCACGTAATCGCGAAACTCTTGCGTGCGCGGCGAGTGCTCACCATAATTCAGTGCGAGAATCCGCACGGCATGCTTGAGCGGCTCCACAGCTTCCCTCGCCTGACCCAGTGCTACTTCAATATTAGCGTAGGCAATCAGCGCGGCCGCCGCATGACCGTCGTCGCCATGACCGGAACGCTCATAGATGTCAAGTGCCTGGCGTGCATACTCGAGTGCGCGACGCAATGGTGGGGTATGTGCGCAATTATTTGCGGAGTTGACAGCATTATTTTTGGCAGCATTATTATTTTCGTCGACGCCAGCTGCAGCTTTACCAGTCGTCTCAGCCGGTACGCTCGCCTGAGGGTCGGCGCTTGTCTGAAAATCGGCGCTCGCTTGAGGACCGGTGTTGGTCTGAGCCGCAGCGCTCGTTCCGGTTGCAGCGCTCGCATCAGCCCTTTCCTTTATCTGCGCGATCGGTTGTGCTTCCTCTTCGGGCGGCGTGGACGCAGGCTGCCGAGTCGTATCTTGAGCGTCTTCGTGAACGTCTTCTTGCGTAGCAATGGCCTGCCAGGTTTGCGCCAAATTGGTCAGCGTTGAAGCGATGTCCAAATCCGTTGATGGATTTGGAGAGCACTGCCGCATGATTTGCAACGCCTGCTCGAGTTCATCGCGAGCCTGGACCGGACTCCCGGTTTCCATGAACAGCATCGAACGGTTGTTATGCAGCGCCGCAAGGTTGCGGTCCGTAGGCCCGTAAGCTTGTTTGGCCGCGTCAAGGGCCTGATTATAAAGATCTTCCGCTTGGTCGTAGTGTTTGGCGGCGCGCATGGCCGTCGCGGCATTCACGAGTGTGGTGGCCCAAGCAGCCGTGCCCAGCAACCCCATGCGTACAGCCAGTTCGATTGCGCGCTGCACGACCCACTGATTATCCTCGTGACGTTCCTGCGAACGGTAAAACCCCATCGTTTCGTTGAGCACGCTCAGCAATCCCGCTTGATCGCCAGCGTTCTCAGCATCAATCATCGATTGCTGCAGAAAGTCGTCCACCTGTTCAGGTGAGGCGTGCCGGGCAAACAGGTCATCCAATTGAGTGGTGAAGCGTTCGGCATCAAACAGGTTGGACGTGGTAGGACGTTCGGTGTTATGCGCATCGTTCTCAGCGTGCTCATCGTTGTCCGCGTGCGCATCGTTCTCAGCATGCTCCTCGTTCCCGTCACACCAGGAGCGCAGCGCATCCCATTCGTTCGTTGCTGCCATATGAAGCCTCCTTTGGTCGGCATGGTACAGGTTGGTGGGTTGCTGGGCGCCGTCGGCTGGCATTCGCGCAATGATTGCGTTTGCAGTAGCGCTCGCAGCTGTGTTCGCGGCCAAAATACGGATATTTCGGGTTCAGATAATGCGCCGCACCGTGGCCCAACGAGTCAGTTCCGAACGGTTCGACAGCTGCAGTTTGCGCAGCACGGCACTCATGTGCGTTTCCACCGTTTTGACCGAAATGAACAGTTCCGCCGCCACCTCACGATAGGTGTAGCCGCGTGCAATCAATCGCATGACCTCCTGCTCACGTGACGAGAGTCGATCAAGCTCCTCATCCGCATTGACATCGTTGTCCGCGCCGGCAGCAGGGGCCCCTTGGAACGCTGAAAGTACGAACCCGGCCAGCTTCGGAGAAAACACGGCGTACCCTTCACTGACCTGGTGAATGGCCGCGACCAGATCGGTGGCATTGATTGTTTTGGTCACGTATCCTCGCGCTCCGGCACGGATTACGGCTCCCACATCTTGTGCTGAATCAGAAACTGACAGCGCGAGGAACGCCGTGTTCGGCGAGTATGACAACGCTTTCGTCAGTATCTCCGTGCCGCCACCGCCCTCACCGCCAGGCACGTGCACGTCAAGCAGCACCACATCCGGTTTGGTTTGCGCAATCATGGCCACTGACGAATCCACGTCACCCGCCTGCCCCACAATCGTGAACGCCGGCTGCAACGTGGCAATGACGCCGGCCCGGAACATTTCATGGTCATCCACAACCGCCACTCGAATATGGTTCGTATCCGGATGTTCACTCACGCCAGTCATAGCCGTTCTCCCATCACGTTTGCTGCTGTGCAAACGATTTTTGATTACTCGCACACTAGCATCGCGTCCCAACTCCCATGGCACCGCGATACTGTTTGAACATGAATGCCTAAGCCTTGTTCGCCCATAATGCCCCAATGGTAGTGTCAAAAGCATGGATATGCAGGAATCGCACGAAACTCACACTTCTGACGCCCCGAACACCAACGCGCAAGCCGCGTCGCCGCGGCGCTCGCTGATGGATGTGGATTCTTCGGTCATGCGCATGCCTGAGCATCTGTTGCAGCAGGAACGTGAAGAGGTGGCGGCTCGCGAGCGCAAGATGCGCATCCACCGCATGCTGTTCATTGGGGGCGCCATCATCGTCATTCTGGTGTGCCTCGTGTTGCTCGTTCTGCTGTAAGCGGCTCGCCATTACTCGGCGCCTCGTTATGGCTGCCCTGAGCAGCATGTGGTTCTTGGGCTGCGTCATGTTGCGTGGTCATCGGCATCGTCATGCGCACCTCGGTACCCCATTCGGGACGTGAAACGATTGTCACATTGCCGCCGCGGCGTTGCACGCGGCCGATGATGGATTCTCGAATGCCCAAACGACCTTCAGGAATATGTTGCGGATCGAAACCGTCACCATGGTCGCGCACGTCGATTTCCACAAGGTTTTCGCTGGCTTCGCAATACACGGCAATCGGTGGTTTGCCATGCGTGAGCGCGTTGACAATGGCTTGTGCGGCGGCATCAAGCAGCGCATCAGTCTGCTCGCTAGGTTGTGCATCTCCCACAGTGACCACATCCACGGCAACGCCATGCGTGTCTTCGGCTTCAGCCGCCACTTCACGTAATCCGGCACTCACGGAACGGTCGGAAGTGACACGTTCCTGATATAGCCAGTTACGCAATTCACGTTCTTGGGATCGGGCCAAGGATGCCACGTATCCCGCGTCATCGGCATGCGATTGGATGAGCACGAGCGTTTGCAACACACCGTCGTGCAGATGCGCTGTCATGTCGGCGCGTTCCTCTTCACGTTCTTTCAACGCGCGTTCCTCACCCAAATCGCGTATGAGCGATGACACCCAAGGGATTACTGCCGCTGCCACGCACAACACGAGTGCCAATCCGGTGATTACGCTGCGTAACAGCGGCACGGTTCCTGTGGTCAGTGCCGATTCGACCATGACGAGTGCATAACCGAGAAATACCAACGCCATGCCGATTACGGTGGTGGCCAAATGGCCGCCCGCTTGACGCAAGCGCATCCAGGGAATAGCAATGCCGGCCAGTGAGAGCACCACACACAGCACGGGCACGAGATTGCCTCCGGCCGACCACAGCAGCAATGCCACGAACAGGCATCCCACACCAATGGCGGCAATCGTCGCAGGTTTGGACGCGTGGCGGAACGCGTCGGACAAGGTTTGCGACGCCGATCCATGTGGTGCGTTATCGGTATAGGCCGTGATTTCGGTGTAATCGGGCGTTGTCGCAGTGCTGATGCCTGCGCCAGCGGTCTGATACGTGGGGTTGCCGGGTGAAGAAGCTCTCGCCTGCGCTGACTGGGGTGCAGTATACGGTCGGTTGCCTCGCGACAGCGGCGTTTGGGTGGAAACTGGGGATTGGGATTGGTAGGTATTGAGGCGTTGCGCTTGTTCTTCAGGATTGCCAGTAGGCACTAAAATCCACAACAGCACATAGCCGATGGCCCCGGCACCGGTGAATGCGCATAATGCCAGCGCAATTACACGAATCCATGCCACGGGCACGCCAAGATGCAAGGAGACACCACGGCACACACCTGCAATCCAGCGACCTCGCAACGGACGCAACAGCGGTAGTTTGGCTGCCGTGCGTGGATCAGGATGCCAAGTGGGGTCGTTGGATGTGGCAGTCGAGTCTGGTGCGGCCTGTTGGGCATATTCGCGGCCAGTCTCGGGTTGATATGGTGCGGCGGTAGTCATATCCCATATTCTTGCAGTTTCTTTGAGCAGTCGGTAGCGTGCAATATCACCTTTTGCCATCATGGTCAGGGTGCTTGGGGAGTGTAGCCGCTACGGATGGTTGGTGTTCACCGTAGGGGGTCGCGTTCGGGGGCATGCGTACAAATCAGGGAAAAGACAGGGTGTTCCCCGACCCATATTCCATCTCGGGGATGGTGCAATAAGACTATGAGCAATACAACGGTTCCACCACAGGGCAACGCTGGCGGTCCACAATACTCCGGGCAGTCGGGCCCTGCGCCTGTCTACAACTACAATCCTCAACAATCCGAACCGCCAACGTCGTCAAAGTTCTTCTCATGGATTCGTTCCAGCGGACTGGTGCGTCCGCGTGACCGCTGGGTCGCGGGTGTATGTGGAGCTGTGGCCCGTGAACTGGGTTGGAGCGTGACGCTCGTGCGAGTCCTCATGATTGTGACCTCGTTCATCGGAGGCCTTGGCCTGGTGTTCTATGCGTTGGGCTGGTTACTGCTGCCTGATGACAGTGATGGCAGCATTTTGCTCGAAGAGATGATTGCAGGCCGTTGGGATTGGCAATACATCGGTGTGGGCATCTGCTTGCTGCTGGCGGTCGGCACCATGTTCTCTGGATCACTCTTCATCTTCGGGCTAGGGTGGGGGCTGAACCTTACCGCGCTTCTGGTGGCGTCACTGCTGTTCTACCTGCTTGTGGAACGCGGTGTGAACCTGATGACTACGAACCATGTGCCAAATGCAGGAGCATCAGGCGCGCAAGCATACGCGCAGACCGCATATGCTGCAGCCGGTCCGCAACCGCAGTCACAACCGCAGCCGCAAGCCGCTCAACCATGTCCACAACCTGCATCGCCGCAGTCCCATCCAATCTCTACAGCTTCAGGAGCTCCATCCATGCCTGTTCCTCCTTCATCTGCAGGCGCCTCAGGCGCGGGCCGCACATCGCAAGGCCCCGCTGCTTCAGCACAACAACAACCGTATGTCTCGGGATACCAGCAGCGTGTGCCAGCTGGCGGTTACGCGGCGGCCATGCCGCCAACCGCACAGCCCGGGCCGCAACAGCCGTTCCCGCAGCAACCACCAGTGCAGCAAACCCCAGCCCAGCAGCCTGGTACGCCGAATGGCTATGTTCGTCCGCGCAAACCGCAAGTCATCCGTAAGCGCCGTAAGCCGGCCGGCCCGATTGTTGTGCTGATTGCTGTGGGCCTGATGTTTGTCGGCGCAGCCGTGTCGGCCATGATTGGCGAATCGTGGGAACCAATGGGAGCGTTGCGAGGCTGGACATTGGCTCTGGCATTGTGCTGCTGCATCCTTGGCGCAATCATGCTTGTGCTCGGCTGCATGGGTCGTCGCACTGGCGGACTGCATCCGTTTGTGTGGATTGCGATGATCACTTCATTCGTGCTGACCGTTACTTGTTGGGGATTCTCCTATGTGAATGCCTATACCAACGGAGTGAACGGAGTGCTGGATATGCAAATGAAAGCCTATGCCTCGCGCACCGTTGAAGGTGATGAGCATTGGGTGGTTGATCAGGCCGGGCTGCGCAAACTGGAACATGGCATCAACTTCAAAGGCCAAGGGTATGACAAGAGTTCCATCAATGTGGACTTGACAAAGCTCAAGGGCACCAAGCATACGGTGACGTTGAACAATGGCAAAGAAGCCACGTCGACCTGCCCCACTGGCGCGTTGAAGATGGCCGCTTCCAAAGTGCAAGTCGTGGTTACGGTGCCTCAAGGGTGTGCCACGAAGTTCACGCAACTGGGAGCCGTCGAAGACGATTATGAGGTTGTGGTGGATTCCATTGGTGGCGCCCATATTGAGGCCGCGTATGCGATGAATGGCACAGTCACAGTGGTCAGCAATGAGGGTTTCGACACGCTGGCCATGCAGGTGCCAGGATTGAGCGTGCACTGGGGTACTCCTGATGGGGGCACCGGTTGGACCGTGGGATCGGATGCGTATACACAAGCGCTCTGTACGGGCATCACTACCGATAGTGCTGAAAAAGTACACATCGATAGCACGGTCGCCAACAAATCCATGGCCAAGGATGTGCGCCAAGGCATCATGTGGCCTTGCGCAGTTGAGGCCGATCAGGCATCCTCCTCACCTGAACTCACGATTGCCGTTGCCGCCTTGTCCCACGCCTCGGTCGCTGTGCAAATCGACGGATATCCGCGCTCAAGCGTGCCCAATGCCGGCATGATCGGCATCCAGGGAGCACATGACGACGATGACGATGACGACGAAGATGAAGAATTCGATTTCGACATTGAGGACGAGGATGAGTGATCGCCATGGTCGATTCCAACAACGAACAGCGTGAAGCGGCAATCGATGCGCAAACGTCCTCATCTCAAGAATCCCTTACCATACCATCCGACCAATCGAAAGACTCGGCCATGAACCAGAACACTCACAATGACATTGTTCGCAATGAGGCATTGGAAAACGATACCGTCGAAACAGAAACGATGATGATTATTGACAACGGTGACGCCACTGACGCAGACACGGAAATCATTATGGAAACAACCATCGTGACAGAACCGCTTGAGCAAGCGGATGGCAACGATGGTGAGCAGACCACGCAACTCATGGGTGTGGACGAAACGTCAACCATCCAGCCGGAAGCTTGCGAACCGCAAGGCCAGAGCGTCCAAGCGGAAGCTCACAACCAGGGTGCTCAGGCTGAAGCGCAGCCAACACAACCGTCTGCGCCTCCTACTTGGCAGACGCAGCCGGCGCAGAGCGTACCCGTCTACCAAGTGGCCGCGCCACAGCAGGAACCGCGTGTTATTCAGCCCCAAGGGGCGAGCGCGGGAACGATTGTGCTGGCCATCATCATGCTCGTCATCGGTGGATTGGGTGTTTGGGTGGCCGTGCAATTCCCGAGCGGTGTGAATTGGATTGGCAATATTGACCATTTGGGTGTATGGATGCTGGCTGGACTGGGCGTCATACTGATCATTGGAGCCATTGCCGTTGCCATCACCCATGGTATGCGTGAGCGTGCCGATGCGGAAACGAACCCAGCCAACCGTTAACCCGCGAGACTCGCCGCGCGACTTCATACTGATGTCAGGAGCGTCTTTCAGCACTGTGTTCGCAGGCGCTGAAAGACGGTCTCGCGCTATGTATAACAGCGTTAGAGTGAGCCTATGACCACTCAAGTCAACCCCCAGGCCACGCATCTGTTCGAGGCCAACAATGTGAGCGGCCGCATGCCCTCGCCGGACGGTCCCCGCGTGATCTTTGAAAACCTGTCGTTTTACCTTGACGGTGGCGAGATTGTTGATATCACCGGAGCCTCGGGAGCCGGCAAATCCACGCTATTGACAGCGTTTGCGCGACTTAACGTGCATACAGACGGCACGTTCCTTATTGACGGCATCGATTCGACAACGATGTCACCCGAGCAATGGCGTGAACAAGTGTCGTACTTGCCGCAAACCTCCACGCTGATGGGGGAGAACGTGGCGCAAGCCATCCGTCTGCCCTTCACGTTCAAAGTTCGCGCCTCGGGAACCGGTAGCGCGCAGGAGAAACTGCCGGATGCCAAAATCCGTGCCACGTTGGATTCCGTCGGCTGCTCTGACATTGATCTGACGCGCAACCCGCGTGACCTTTCGGGCGGCCAAGCGGCGCGCGTGTCGCTCGTACGCACGTTGTTGACGAATCCCAAGGTGCTGCTGGCGGATGAAGTGGACGCGGGGCTCGACCCCGATAACGCGAATCTGGTGGGGGAAATCATGGCGAAAGCCGCCAAAACTGGCATGGGCATCGTGCGCATCCGTCACCGGGCCACCGACCACCGGGCCTCGCGCATGTATGAGCTTGCCAATGGTGCGTTGCAGCAAATTTCAGCCGCGGACGCGGCGCAAGGGGGCGAGGCATGAGCGGTACCGCATATACACAAATTGACGTATGGGGACTAGTGTTCGCCATGCTGATGGTCTGCGTGGCCGCAGGCATTTCGATGGCCATGAAACTTGGTGTGGGGCGCTCGCTCGTATGGAACTCCGTGCGTTCGATCGTGCAATTGCTGGCCATGGCCATTGTGATTGCCTATGTGATCAAACTCGACAACGCTTGGGTCACGATTGGCCTGATTTGCTTGATGGTGCTAGCCGCAACGGAAATCACGATGAACCGTGCCAAGGGTGTGCCAAGCGGCATGGCCGGTATTGTGCTGCTTTCGCTGGCCATCACGATGCTGTTGATGTTGACGTTGGTGGCCGAGGTCATTATTCGCCCGAAGAACTGGGCTGAACCAAGCCTGATCATTCCGTTGACAGGCATGCTGCTGGGCAATGCCGTGTCTGCTCTGGCGCTGGGATTGAGCCGGTTCTTCGACTCGATGCGTGAACGGGCGGACGATGTGCAAACGATGTTGGCTTTGGGGGCGTCCCCATGGGAAGCGGCGCGTCCGTCAATCCGCAATTCAGTCAAACTTGGTCTGTTGCCTTCCATCGCAAAACTGGAGACGTCGGGTATCGTCACGATTCCTGGCATGATGTCAGGTCAGATTATCTCCGGTGAAAACCCGTTTGACGCCGCGAAATACCAGTTCGTACTGTTGACGGCCATCGCAGCGCTCACGCTCGTGGCCGACGCGATCATCCTGTTGCTCGTGTACAAGCGCTGCTTCACCTCGTATGACCGGTACCTGGTGCCACCTCCTGCTCCTGCGCTGAGTTTCAAGACCATCGGCTCGATGTTCCGCAAAGCCACTCACCAACAACTGCTTGAGCATGGCACTGACGGCGCCTCCGCCAAGAAGCAGAGCAAGTAACGTCTCATCTCTGCCTTTTTCTGCTCTTCTCTGCTCGTCCCATCTCTTCGCTTCCTCTCGCCCGACTCGCGTCCTTCTGGCGTCCCTCTCCCGCACGTAAGCGAGTTACGTTACGTGCGGGAGGATAGGGCGGTCCATTCGTTCCGCACGTAAGCGAGTTACCTGTCAGGCCTTGTGCGACAAGGCTTTTCTTCTCCTCTGTTTTTCCCGCACGTAAGCGAGTTGCGTTTCACGAGGGTAAAAGCCGCCATATAGGTAGTTAAGAACTATTCCCAATTTGCCCACACCATTTCTCCCTCCCGCACGTAAGCCAGTTGCGTTACGTGCGGGAGACCGTCCTTCGCCGCACGTAAGCGAGTTACCTGTCAGGCCTTGTGGAATAAGGGTTTTCTTTCCCTTTCCTTTCCTTCTTCGCACGTAAGCGAGTTACGTTACGTGCGGGAGACCATCTTCTTCCCGCACGTAAGCGAGTTACCTGTCAGGCCTTGTGGAATAAGGGTTTTCTTTCCCTTTCCTCTCCTTCTTCGCATGTAAGTGAGTTGTCTGCCAAGTCTTGGGGAATGGAGGATTCTTCTCTTTTTCGCACGTAAGCGAATTACATTACGTGCGGGGTGTATGGATAGTTGAGAACGATTCCCAATTTGCTTATACCACTTTCCTTCTCGCACGTAAGCCAGTTGCGTTACGTGCGGGAGGTCGTCCTTCCCCGCACATAAGCGAGTTACTCGTCAGGCCTTGGAAAATAAGGCTTTCTTCTCTTTTCATCTCTTCCCCGCACGTAATGTAACTGGCTTACGTGCGGGAATGAGGGATGGGGAGTGGCGGCCGAATATGGAGAGAGGCGTGTGACGCTGACTGTCGCTGACCGCCCGGGTAACACTTATGGAAGTTGGGAGCGTGTCTCTGGGGCGTCAAGAAGATGGGTGGCGTTTGGGAAGGGATCGAGAAGATCGTACACAACAAAAAACCGGAAACCTTGTTGGTTTCCGGTTTTGATGGGTCGGGCTGGCGAGATTTGAACTCGCGGCCTCTTCGTCCCGAACGAAGCGCGCTACCAAGCTGCGCCACAGCCCGAATGCCTCATAGGCAACGTTGCATATATTACGCTTTTGTGGAGGAAGTGCAAATACGGCGTGTTGCGACTTGCCTAGCTGTTCGCACGCCGGCGGTAGACTGAACCGCATGGCTGAGAACAGTGAGCATGTGTGTGGTGCGAAGGATAGCGAAGCAACCACAGAAATCAATGAAATCAATGGAATGACAACAGAACCTGCAAATGCTGAAGGTGAGCAGAGCGTGCCGGTCATGACGACTGTGGAGCGCGCGGAACTGCTGCTGGCGCAAGACGAGGCGATCCGCGAGCGTATTGAAGCCGGCGCCACGCTGGACGAAGCGGTTGACCCGTCCAACAGCGAGTTTGGTCCGATGGGCCACCCCGAGCAGGTGCAGATGCGTGTGGCCAAGCGCGCGATGATGCTCAAGGATGGTGAGAACCCGTATCCTGTGACGCTCGATGTGACGGACACGATTGAGGACGTGCGCAAGAAGTATGACGGCAAGCTTGAGGCCGGTCAGGAGACGGACGACATCGTTGGCGTTGCCGGTCGTGTGCTGTTCATCCGTAACGCGGGTGGCTTGTGCTTCGTACAGCTGTCGGCTGGTGACGGCACGAAGATCCAGGGCATGCTGTCGAAGAAGGAGCTTGGTGCCGATTCGCTCAAGCGGTTCAAGCAGCTTGTCGATCTGGGTGACCATCTGTATCTCAAGGGCCGTGTCATCGCATCCAAGACGGGTGAGCTCTCCATTTTCGCCACCGAATGGGCCATTGCGGCGAAGGCTTTGCAACCGTTGCCAGCCCTGCATAAGGAGCTCAACGAGGATACGCGCACGCGCAAGCCGTATATCGGCATGATTGCTGATGAGAACATTCGCAACATGGTGCGTAACCGTTCCAAGGCTGTGTCGTCGTTGCGTCACACGTTTGAGGAGCACGGCTTCCTTGAGGTGGAAACGCCGATGTTGCAGACGATTCATGGTGGTGCTGCCGCCCGTCCGTTCACGACGCATATGAACGCGTTTGACCTGGACCTGTACATGCGCATCGCCCCTGAATTGTTCTTGAAGCGTTGCCTGGTCGGCGGCATTGACCGCGTGTTCGAGATTAACCGCGATTTCCGTAATGAAGGTGTGGATGCCACGCACGCTCCCGAGTTCACCATGGTGGAAGCCTACGAGGCATATGGCAACTATGACACCATTGCCAAGCTTACGAAGGAGCTGATTCAGAAGACGGCCATGGACGTGTTCGGTTCGCTCACGGTGACGCTGCTGGACGGCACTGAATACGATTTCGGTGGCGAATGGAAGCAAATCAGCATGTATGATTCGCTGTCCGAAGCGTTGGGTGAGCAGATCACGCCGGAAACATCGATGGAAACGCTCGCCAAGTTCGCTGACAAGCTTGGCGTGGAGCGCGATGAGGTGGAGAACCGCGGCAAGCTCGTGGAACATTTGTGGGAGCATTTCTACGAAGACAAGCTTTATGAGCCCACGTTCGTGCGCGACTTCCCTGTGGAGACGTCGCCGCTCGTCAAGGGGCACCGAACCAAGCCAGGCGTGGTGGAGAAGTGGGATCTGTATGTGCGCGGCTTCGAGCTGGCCACGGGTTACTCCGAGCTCAATGATCCGATTGTGCAGCGTGAACGTTTTGTTGAGCAGGCTAAGGCTGCGTTGGCGGGCGACGAGGAAGCGTGCGATATCGACGAGGACTTTCTGGAGGCGCTCGGCGTGGGCATGCCGCCCGCAGGTGGCATGGGCATGGGTATCGACCGTCTGCTGATTGCGCTGACAGGCGCCACAATCCGCGAGACGATCACGTTCCCGCTCGTCAAGCCGTTGGTGGGCTGATTTTATAACCTTGCGGGTACAGCAATTTCGCAAGGCTGAGCTGTTTATTTATTGTTCTGTATTTCCGCAGAACCTGTAAGGTGGCATTCCTAGCTGTCGGGAGTGCCACCTTTTCGTATGTGAGGTGGTGCCTTCGAAGGTGGCTGCGTAGCGTAGCTTGGCAGAAATATCAAGAACACTGCTGACGGAAGTGTCGCCGCGCGGAAGAACAACGATGTTCAGCAAGCTTTCAGGAGACTCTTCCTATCCTTGTGGCAAAGAGTGAGCCGATTCGCCGCCTTTCCAACCGTCAGCGCACTACAGTGGCACATAGATTGTGAGACGGATTCCAAGCCGGCGTGGCGCGCACTCGATGGTGACGTAAGAACCGGTCATATTTCGTCGTATGTCAAGGAGGGACCCATGGATCAGACATCCAACGAGACCAATGCAACAACCGGTGGGGCGCCGCGCGATGTTGCCAATTCCCAGCAGGCCGCCACAGCTACCCAACCCAACATTGTGGATGGCGTGCGCCAGCCGGTGATCAACGAGCAGCAACGTGCGCAGATTGACGAGGCTCCACTCATGGGCCAGCCTGGACCGCCACTGATGCCGCCGATTGAAACGCAGTTCCCAGGCGTGGACCAAGGTCTTCCGGGATTTGAACCACCAATCGCCGAATACGGTACGACTGCATTCGAAACGGCACAGGCGAGCCATCCGATTGATGATGAGGCTTCCCAAGCCCCTGTGGAAGGACCGCGCGAACAACAGCCCTTTCAAGCAAACCCGGCAGTGACAACGCAAGCCGCCGCTGGTCAGCCCGCTAGCGGGCCGTCAACGCCGCAGCAGGCGACGTATACGGCTGCGGACGCCGCTTTTGCCCCTAGCGCAAGTGCGCAGGGCGCGCCGGCTCCAGCAGCTGCGCAACCCGCACAACCGCAGCCGGCTGCGCAAATGCAGCAGATGCCACAAACACCCCAATCGCAAGGATTGGCGGCATCCGCAGTGCGCTCGGTCAAAGTGGGTCGCGTGGCGTTTGAAGTGTCGTTCCTGATCACGTTGGCGGGTGCGATTCTGGCGCTCATCGGCGTGTTTGTGCCGTATGTGGGCGTGAGTTTCTTGCGACAGACTCAGTGGGCGTCTCTCATGGACATCTCCACCACGGTGGCTTGGGTCATTCTTATTGTGCTTGTGGAAGTGGTGATTCTTTCCGCGTGCAAGGAAGGGTTCGCTGCGTTGATTTTGAACGCCAATCTGGCGGTGTTTGTAGTGTTCGTGGTGGCCAACGCGTCGTCAATGGCGAATGTGACGAATCAGAACGCATACATGTCGGCGCGTTATGGCGCGGCACCCTGGCTGCTGATCATCGGTGTCATCGTGATGATCATCGGCACCTTCATCATGTTCTACAACCAGCTCAACCGTAAGAATGCGGCCAAGGCTGCAGCGGCGGCTGCCGGTACGGGTGCAGCGGCTGTCAACGATGCTTTTGCACAGTCCGTGAGCAATTATTACAACAATGTACCCGTGAACACAGCGGCTGCCCAAGGCCCGAACGATGCCTATGCCGCTTCGGTTAGCGCGTACTACGTGGGCTCTGCGGCTCCGGCTGAGCCTGCACAGGACATGCCGGTCGACGCGCAAGCCCCGGCAGCTCCGGTGGTGCCCGCGGCTCCGGCTGCACCCGCTGCGCCCGCTGCCACTGGACAGGGCATGCCAAATCAGCCTGAGCAGTGAGTACGGCAAATAAGCGCAGTTGAAGGATGTGAATCCCGCAAACCTCTCAGAGGGCAGGAAGGCAATGCTTCCTGCCCTCTTTTTGCATGCGATGTATGCGAGGCATGCGATATACGATGCGGCGATGGGCGTAAGCTGCGGCAACCACAAATGCGCGACACGCCCGAATTGGTATCCTAATGCGGGGTGTCTGTGTTGACGAAGTGTCACCGCATATGTTTGGGTAGGGAATGAAGCATCACCGGACGTTAATCAATGATTGATGACACCCCATGGACGCTCAGAGAGGACGATGATGAACCCGAATCCCCAGCCTGGCGCGCCTATGCAGCAGCCGCAGTTTCCGCCGCAGCCTAATCCTGCGCCGGCACAACAGTACCGGGCCGCTCAGCCGCCCATGGCCGCCACGGCCGCTGCACCTGGTGCACAGCGGAAAACATTTGTGGACGTGATGGAAACACCGTTCGTGGAGAACAAGGCGATTCGGATCACCTACAATTCGCTGATTTCCTATCTCGGCGTGCTGATCATGCTGGTTGCCGTATGCCTGCCTTTCTTGAGTGCGGCATACCTCAGCGTGAATGTGACGCTGATTCAAAGCGTTATGGGATACATGCTGTTGCTTATGGCAATTGGTGCGGCGGTACTCGCCTCAGCTGCCAAGCAGGCTTTCGGCAACCTTGTGGTTTCCGCAGTGCTGACGCTGTCGGTCATACTGATGCTGGCGTTGCCCACGGTCGGCAACAGCGGCCGTGGCATTGGTGCCTGGCTCTTGATTCCTGCGGCAGTCGTTCCTTTATTTAGCGGCATTATGCAGTTCTTGGCGCAGATGAAGCGTGGTAAACAGGCAACTCCGGTCTCCCGACCATCCGCTCCTGCTGGTGTATCACCGGTGGCGTCGCCGCTGGCTGCGCCGGTACAGCCGGGTGGGCCAGGCCCTGCTCCCGCTATGCCACCTCAAGCCATGTCAGCTCCGCCAGCGTTCCCGGCACCGCCATCTGCGCAGCCGGCTCCGGCTGCACCCGCTGCTGCTCCCGGTTCAGCCATGCCTATGCCGGCGCCTTCTGCAATGCAGCCTGGTGGCAATCCTGCCGATGGTGCAGCTGGAGTATCGCATCCATATGGCACCCACTGATATTGTGCGTGGCGCGCGCTTGCGCACGTTACCGTTATCAGTTGCCGCCGTGGTGACTGGTGCGGGTTGCGCAGTCAACTGGCAGGGGCGCGTGCTGCTGTTCAACAATGTGCCAGACAGCGTTCTGGTGGCGTGGCGCAGCATGGTTTGGGTATTTCTTCTGTGTCTGGGCGTCGCTGTATTCCTCCAGATTGCGGCCAATTACATGAATGATTACTCGGATGGCATCCGTGGCACGGATGAGCATCGTGATGCCAACGCTCCTGCACGGCTTGTGGCATCCGGTGTGCCGGCACGCCAAGTGTTGGCGGCGGCGTTGGTGTCGGTGGCATTGGCGTGTTTATGCGGTCTGGGCGTCATCGCGCTTACCCAACGGTGGGTGTTGCTCGCGATTGGTGTGCTGTCAATCGCAGCCGCATGGTGGTATGTGGGCGGTCGTCATCCTTATGGGTACATGGGCTGGGGTGAGCCTGCTGCATTCCTGTTTTTTGGCCCGGTCGCGGTGCTTGGTACGCAGTATGCCATGTGTGGGGCAATATCCCAGTTTGGCGTGGTCGGGGCGGTGGCCATGGGGTTGAACTCGATGGCTGTGCTGTCGGTCAACAATTTGCGTGATGTGCAATCCGACACGAGCAGTGGCAAACGTACCTGGATGGTCATGTTTGGCACTGAACGTGGCGCTGTGGCGTTGTGCACGATGCTGGCGGTGTACGTGCTGTTGCTGATTATTCCTTGGATTGACGCAGTGCGCTCGATTGAAGTGATACCGTACGGCATGCCATTGGCAATAGGAGCCTGCGTTGGCACAGTGGGTACGGTAGCCATGGCTGCGATTGTCACTCGGCAAGTCGTGCATGGCCGCTTTGGCCGTGCGTTGATGATGTGCTCAGGCATGAGTTTGGTGTTTGCAGCCACGTACGTATGTCTTTCATGCATTGTGCTGTGAACCGTCGCAGTGGGGTGCGCGTAATGGAATCTGAGCATGCCATGTGCGCGTTATGCGGAAATATAAACATCGCATAACGGACGCAACATGAGTGGTTGCCGCATGTTTCGCAAGGTTTGTGCGGCCGTGACGGTAGACTGTGGAGCCATGACGTATAAATTGATTCTGCTCCGACATGGTCAGAGCGCATGGAATAAAACAAACCAGTTCACTGGCTGGGTCGACGTCCCGCTGACCGAGAAGGGCGTTGAGGAAGCCAAGAACGGCGGCCGCCTGCTCAAGGAAAAGGATGTCTTGCCAGACATCGTTTTCACGTCGCTGCTGCGCCGCTCCATCAACACGGCCAACATCGCTCTTGATGAAGCTGACCGTCTGTGGATCCCCGTGAAGCGCGATTGGCGTCTCAACGAGCGTCACTACGGCGCTCTGCAGGGCAAGAACAAGACTGAAATCCGCGAGGAATACGGCGATGAGAAGTTCATGCTGTGGCGCCGCTCCTACGGCACGCCGCCGCCGGAGATCGATCCGAACGACCAGTACGCCCAGAACAACGATCCGCGTTACGCGGGCGATCCGGTGCCGGAAGCCGAGTGCCTGGCCGACGTTGTCGCTCGCGTGACCCCCTACTGGGAAGCTGAAATTGTGCCGGAACTCAAGTCCGGCAAGACCGTGATGATTGCCGCTCACGGCAACTCGTTGCGCGCCATCGTCAAGATGCTCGACGGCCTGAGTGAAGAAGAGATCGCCAAGGTCAACATCCCGACGGCCATGCCGCTCGTGTACGAGCTTGATGATGATATGAAGCCGATCAAGAAGGGTGGCGAGTACCTCGATCCTGAGGCTGCCGCCGCCGGCGCTGCCGCTGTCGCAGCCCAGGGCCAGTCCAAGTGAATCTCAGTGATTGACTGCTGACTGCTGGCTTAGGTCACCCATCACTTGAGTGGCCAACTCACTTGAGTGATCAACGCTGAAGGAACCCACCTCCCTGGTGGGTTCCTTTATTTTTTCCTCCCGCACGTAAGCTAGTTGCGTTACGTGCGGGGAAGGGGTGACTCGCTTTCGGTTGTATTCCACACGTAACGTAACTGGCTTACGTGCGGGAGATGAGAGGCATCAATCGCGTCCTGTCCCGCACGTAACGCAATTGCCTTACGTGCGGGAGGGGAGTGGTACCCATCTCGGACTCTTCCGCACGTAACGTAACTGGCTTACGTGCGGGAATCTGAAGCAGGGCCTTCCCGCTCTTTCCGCACGTAACGCAACTGGCTTACGTGCGGGATGAGAGGAGACAATAGCGCGGGCGGCGAGGGAGGGCGAACGGAAATATTCCTGGGTATGCCGTCAACGGAACCCGGCAGTGAAGCCGTTATCGTGGGTAGCAACTTTTGTTTTTCTATTCTTCACCAATGAAAGAAGTGGAACATGAAAGCGTATGTTGTTGAAAACGCTACTGTTGATTCACTTGATCAGGTCAAGCTTGTCGAACTGGACAAGCCGCGGCTGGCTGTGGGGGAAGTGCTGGTCAAAGTGCATGCGACGGGGCTCAATCCTGTGGATTACAAGCTCGTGGAGGGGGGCAATTCCTCGTGGGCGTATCCGCATGTGCTCGGCCTTGATATGGCCGGCGAGATTGTCGAGCTTGGTGAGGGGGTCACGGATTGGTCGACGGGCATGCGCGTGTCGGGCCATCTGAATCTGACGAAAAATGGCTGCTTTGCTGAATATGTAAGTGTGCCGACTTATGAACTGGCCCAGATTCCGGAGAATGTGTCGTATGAGCAGGCGGCTGCCATGTTGTGCGGCGCGTTGACGGCGTATCAAACAATCAACCGCAAGCCGAACCTGAACAACGTGCATACGGTGCTCGTCCAGGCTGGTTCGGGTTCTGTGGGATCCTTGGCTGTTCAGTTCGCCAAACTGCACGGCTTGCGTGTGGCCACGACTTGTTCGACGGGCAAGGTTGATTTCACGTCACGCACGGGTGCGGATCTTATTATTGATTACAAGACGCAAAATGTTGCGCAAGAAGTGGAGGAATTTACTGACGGTCATGGCGTGGATCTCATCATTGATCCGGTTAGTGGAGCTGAGGCTGAGAGCGATTTCGACATGTTGGCTTACAACGGTCAGCTTGTCACCATTGTGGGTGTGCCGCCAGTAGATTCCAATCGAATGTTTGCAAACGCTTTCTCAATGGCTGTGGTCAATTTGGGTGGGGCTCACGAGTCAGGAAATCCGGAACAGAAGCGCGATTTGGGTCGCATGAACGCTGAGGTGCTCGAGCTTGTCTCCGACGGCAAAGTCGATCCTCTGCTCGGCGAGATTCTGCCGTTCGACCGTTTGATTGATGGGCTGCGCATGTTGAAGAATCATGAGAACATTGGCAAACTCGTTGTCAGTATCGCACAGTGATTGCCGGTTGTGCTGCAATCTGTTGCAGTAACGGAAATAGATAACAAGAAAGTGGGCCACTCGCTGAAGGAGTGACCCACTTTCTTGTTTCTTTATTTCTGAAAATTGCGGCAGATAACAAAGCTGTGCGCAGAGCGTGGTTCAGTCGATGTCGGTGCCCTCATCGCGCGACGGCTCCTTGCTCGGATCGAAACCGGACACGATATAAACCACACGGCGCGAAGCCGAAACGGCGTGGTCGCCGAGACGCTCCATGAACCGGCCGATCAACACAATGTCAACAACCTGTTGGCGTGTGCCCTCCCAATCCTCGGCGAGCGCGAGTTCGAATGTCTGCTTGTGGATGTTGTCGAGCTGGTCGTCGTCGCGGATGATCTGCTCGGCGACTTCCGTGTCGCGATCGGCCAGCATGATGACGAGACGGTCGGCTGTAATGTCCAGAAAATCCTGCATTTTGGCGAATAACGGCTGCGCGGCGGCGGGAAGTGGGGATTGCGGATAGGTGCGGCGCGCCGCCTCGGCGATATGACGGGCCAAATCTCCCATGCGTTCGAATGTGATAGCCAAACGCAGTGTGGCGACGATGACACGAAGGTCGGTGGCCACGGGATTTTGGCGAGCCAACAACCGAACGCACTGGTCGACGACGGAAGCGGATAGTGTATCAGTCTCGACGTCCATGTCGATGACCTGCTGGGCGACGTCCAAATCCTGCTGTAGCAGTGCCCGGCCGGCATCATGGATGGCGTCGCGCACATTGCGGACCAGGTGATCCAGATCGTCGGCCACGGCCTTGAGCTCTTCGTTAAACAGCACGCGCATCGGCTGCCTCCTCCATACGATTTCTCTACGATGACGTCAATGATTGTTGCCGAAAGAGCCTGGCTGTTCGGCGCTTTCGGTTGGTTGACGCGAGCAAACGTTGTCTGTATTCTCTTCACAGTCTAGAGGATGACGTTTCGCACGTGCCGCGTTAGGGGAGAATTCAGCGGAGAATTCGCCAATCATTCATGTTTCGTCGCGTCGGTGCGATGATTAGCGGATCTTGAGGGATGCTGTTGCGGGGGCGTAATTCGAGAACTTCTGTTCTCTTTGCCGCTTTGGGTCTCCTTATATCGCTGCCTCTCTATCCCTGCTGTCCTCGCGGTCGTATCTTTGCGCTCCCGTTCCTCCCCGCACGTAATGCAACTGGCTTACGTGCGGGGAGGTGGAGAGGCGGCTCGCGTTCCATTCCGCACGTAACGTAACTGGCTTACGTGCGGGGAGGTGGAGAGGCGGCTCGCGTTCCATTCCGCACGTAACGCAACTGGCTTACGTGCGGGGAGTAAAGAACGAGAGGGGGAGGAGGTGTGGTATGTCGGTGGGCTGAAAAACTGGGACTGGGTGTGAAAGAATGGGCACATGCAACATCTTGACGGATCGACGTTCATCTTTGTGGCGTTTGTGCTGCTGGGCATCGCCGCCCTGCTCGGCCTGTGCGTGCTGGCGTACGGTCTGTTGGCGCCGCTGCTGGAGCGTGCCTCGGGCGGTGTGCCGGTGCGTGAACGGGTCGGTGACTGGTGGCGCACGTTTCGTCATGATGATTCCCGGGATAGCGACGATGACGACGATGATATCGACGCAGCCCTCGCCTCACTGTTGACGTTATTGCCAGCGGCGGCGATTGTAGTGGACGAGGATGGCGAAGTGATTCGCTCGAATCCGGAAGCCTACCGGTTGGGTATTGTCGCGAACGATGCGGTTGTGGAGCCGCACATTGCCCAAGCTGTGAAACAAGTGCGTGAAACGGGCGGGAGAATGCTGTTGGATGTCACCACGCAAACCGCCAGCCTATTTGAGCAAACATTCGCCCATCAGCAAGCATTGGATGCCGCGGGCGGCACCGTTACGGCTGACCCATCCGACTCCGAGGATGCGGTCGGCAGTGAAGTGAGCCGGCCCAATTGGCTCAAAGTGCGTATCGGACGGATCGATGCGCAATTCGTGGTGATCCTTATTGAAGACGTGAGCGAGCAAATACGGTTCAACCAAGTGCGCGACGATTTTATTGTCAATGTCAGCGAGCAATTGCTCAAACCGGGCCAAGAATTACGTGCGCTCGCGGATTCGCTGGAACGTGGGGAAACCAGTCGGGACCAACTGGCCCAAGATGCGCGGCGTGTACGTATTTCCAGCAATCATGTGGATCATATGGTCTCCGATTTGCTGCTGTTGATCAAAGCGCAGGAACCTGTGAAACCTTCAAGCGCCAACCTGATCGATTTGGGCGCTGAAGTGCAGCAAACTGTGGCTACGTTGCAGCCTATGGCGCAGGAGCTGGAGGTTGATGTGCAAGTCAGCGTGCGCGATGCCGTACAAGTGCATGGTGAGTCCGGCCAGTTGCGGTCGGCAATTACGAAACTGGTGGAAAACGCCATGGAGTATTCGCCGCAAGGAGGCGTGGTCAATGTGATAGTATCGCGCACGCGAGATGGCCGTGAAGCCTCCGTGCGAGTCGTCGACCGCGGCAGTGGCATTCCACTCAAAGACCAGTCGCGTATTTTTGAGCGGTTCTACCGCGGTGCCGAGCATAATGGGCGCAATGATGACGGTGTGGGCTTGGGACTTGCGATTGTCAAGCATGTGGCATTGACGCATCATGGCAGCGTCGGCGTGTGGAGCAGACCGGGGCAGGGCAGCACCTTTACCTTGTTGCTACCGCTGGCGTGAGTTGATATTGCTGCGAAGTAGCGAAGTGTTGATGAGAAATATTGACCAGCGGTGTCAGTCCGCGCCGAGTCGACGGTAATCGGAGCGGTCAAAAAATTCCCAAATCAGCAGACAAATGCCAATAATCACACCGGAAAGCGTGATGACGAAAGCATTATGCATATGGGGTTGACCCATGGCCATCATCACGAGTACCACTACAAAAGCAATAATCCATAACGCTAAACCAATACCAAAGACTTTCCGCAAGTCGACCTGGACGGGTTTGGGGCTCTCCTTACGCGCGTTGGGATCATAGAGTGGTGCGAATTTCATGACAACCACCATAGCCGGGGGTATTCCCGCGCTCGCTGACGGCGCAGTATTGCGGATGAATCGGGTCGGCATGCGTGCGTTTTGGAGTTTTCCGGTAGGCTAATGACATTACGCATGGCATGGAAATGCGATATGGAAAGGAGCCACAAGGATGTATGTGATTCATCCCGTGCCCAAACGGTACGCTTGGGGCTCCCCGGACCGATTGCAACAACTGTTCAATATGAGTGAGCAGGAAGGGCAAGGGCCGGTGGCTGAAATGTGGTTCAGCGGTCACAGCGGTTCGGCGTCCGTACTTGAATTGCCTGCCGAAACTGAGCACCAGTCGTTTCTGACAGTGCCCGATGCCATCGTCGGTAATCCGCTCGGCATGGTTGGGCGACGTTCATCGGATGAATTCGGTCCCGTGCTGCCGTACTTGTTCAAAATCATTTCGGCCAATGAACCGTTGTCCTTGCAGGTTCATCCCGTTGATTTCGAGGCGCGCGCCGGTTTCAACGAAGAGAATGCCAAAGGCATTGCGCTGACAGATCCGACGCGTTCGTTCAAAGACACGAACGCAAAAAATGAGATGGTCGTGGCGCTCGAGCCGTTTGAGGCAGTGGTCGGGTTTGCGCCGCGTGCCACTGCACTGCGCAATCTTACGTTGGTCGAGCATCCTGTGGCCGTCCGCATGGTGGCGGCACTGCAGTCGGATAACGCTGGGCATGCCGGTTTTGACGTGTTGGAGCCCTCGCTGAAGAAGGAGAGGTTCCTGCAGGCTGCTTCCTCGTCTCGGTCAGACAAGTCACTTCCGCAGCAGCGGCATCTGGCGACAGGCAACCCTGCCGAATCAGGTGGGGATTCTCGCGGCGCGTCGAGCTCAAGCACCGCTTCTTTCTTTGATTTCCGTGATGCCGACGTGTTGATGCCAGTGGCGTCGGCAGTCTGGCACCTTGGTACCAAGCGGATTTTCCGGGCGTTTCATGCCGCCATCACTGCGCCTGCAGAACATGATGCCATGCTGCTCGATGCGCTCCGCCAAGCCCGTGGCCACGCATCCAATGCCAAGCAACGCCTGGCTTTTGACTACGCCATACGCGCCGCGCAAGCATTCCCTGGGGATGTGAGCGCATTGGCGTTGCTGATGATGAATCCCGTGAGTTTGCAGGAAGGCGAGAGCGTATTCATTCCCACGGGCACGCCTCACGCATACATTCATGGCACTGGCGCGGAAATCATGACCAACTCCGACAACGTATTGCGCGCAGGATTGACAGTGAAACACAAGGATGTGCCACATCTGTTGAACTGTTTGGATTGCAAGCCCGCATCCCCGATTGATCCGTCCGACACGAGAATAGGACGACTGTTGACGCGTGACATGGTGTTGTACCGGCCTGGCGTCAACGAATTCATGCTCATTTATGGCCATGTCGATGCGGCCCACACCTCATGGCCTGTCATGGACTCCTTGGCAAAACGGTATGATGCGTTGATTCAGCAGGTCGGAGGACACACACGTCTACCACATCTGGGACCGCGCATAGTGGTATGCACCAAAGGCGCTGTGCGATGCGACACGGAACGCGAGTCCCGTGTGCTTCATCGTGGTCAAGCCGTCTTCGTTCCCGCAAGCGATGGCTGGGCGGCTGTCAATCCCGTCACCGACGGCTCGGCAAGCTCCACCGGTTCATATGTCATCGCGTCCACGCCATTCTGATCAGACGTTGGCTCCGCAACCACCGCGCGTCACCGCTATCTCATTTGGCTGAATCAACGCTGCGTATGGATAATCAGCACCGCTGCCTGGATCTGATTGTTCGTGGTTCGTATTGGTTGTGTCCATATTATCTATATCTATTTATTCACCCCGTTTACTCTCCACCGTCTGAATTCCCGTTCCCCCCTCTTTTCCTCCCGCACGTAAGCCAGTTACGTTACGTGCGGGGAAGCGGGGTAGGCAACCTACTGGGAGTATCACGGTGATAATCATTCTCATCTTTCCGCACGTAAGGCAATTGCGTTACGTGCGGGACAAGGGGGCTTCGAGTTGACAGAAAAGAGGATGAGAATCGTTCTCACTTGTCCTCAACGATTTTCTCTCCCGCACGTAAGCCAGTTACGTTACGTGCGGGGAAACGGGGAGGGGATCCTGCGGGAAGTATCACAGTGATAATCATTCTCATCTTCCCGCACGTAACGTAACTGTCTTACGTGCGGGAAGGGAAGAGAGAAGGGGGCGGTGTGGTTTGGGGGACTTCACTGACTTGCCCTCCTCTTGACCGCACGTAACGCAACTAGCTTACGTGCGGGAGGAAGGGAGGATGGGGGCGAGAGTTGTGCGGGAGGCCGGTGACGGTACTGGGCATGACAAAGGCCGCAGGTTATATGAACCCACGGCCTTTGTCGATTGCATTCCAGCTGTTAAGCTAGCGGTTCACACAACCGCACTGCGCCGGCTACAGAACAGCGTCACTTTACAGATGCTCAACAACGTAATCAATGCACTCGGTCAGCGCGCGCACGTCGGACGGTTCGACGGACGGGAACACGCCGATACGCAACTGGTTACGACCCAACTTGCGGTAGCTGTTGACATCCACAATGCCGTTGTCGCGCAGAGCGGCGAGCACAGCGTTGTCGGAAACGGATTCATCCAAATCAACAGTGACCACAGCGTTCGACCGAGCCTCAGGATTCGTGACAAACGGACTTGCATACTCGCTCTGCTCAGCCCAACGATACAGAATCGAAGCGCTACGCTTGCACCGTTCCGTCGCCCACTGCAAGCCGCCCTGCTCATTGAGATACTTGACCTGGTTGTCCATGAGAATAAGCGTGGCCAAAGCAGGCGTGTTCAGCGTCTGGTTCTTGCGTGAGTTCTCCAGCGCTGAAGTCAGCGACAGGAATGGGGGAATCCAGCGCGCGGCTCCCGGAAGACTTGCGCTTTCCTCAATATGGTAGGCGCGCTCAATCGCAGCCGGTGACAGCACTGAAACCCACAGGCCTCCCTCGGCGCCAAACGCTTTCTGAGGGGAGAAGTAGTAGGCGTCCGTCTGGGAAATGTCAATCGGCAACGCGCCGGCGCCGCTCGTGGCGTCGATGATTGTCAACGCATTCTGGCGCTCGCTACCCTCCACGCGTTGGACGGGAGCCGCGACGCCTGTTGACGTTTCGTTGTGTGCCCAGCAATAGCTGTCGGCATATTCGGTGAACTCAGGCAAGCGGTAGTCGCCTGGTTCGCACTCGAAAATAGCCGGCTTCTCCAAAAATGGTGCGGTCTCGATCGACTTTGCGAACTTCTTGGTGAACGAGCCGTAGACACCGCACGCTGCCTTGCGCGAGATGAGATTGGCGCAGGCAATTTCCCAGAACGCTGAAGCTCCGCCGTTACCAAGCGCGATTTCGTATCCGTCGGGCAGTGAGAAGAACTGAGGCAGGCCTTCACGCAGTGACGCGACGATGAGTTTCACGGGACTTTGGCGATGAGACGTGCCGATGACGCTCGGGAAGGCGTCATTAAGCGCTTGCATTTGCGCCTCACGAATCTTCGTGGGGCCCGAGCCGAAACGGCCGTCTTCAGGGAGCATGGATTGCGGAATCTGAATATTGGACATGCTCTCACCTTAGTCAGGATCCGTTATCATTGCGTGACGTTGACCAAAATGGTGTTATTGCCGTGCTTCAACAAGAAAAGTTGAAGGCGCAATTTTCTTGATTCAAGAACTCCATCTGGTCGCAGGGTGTGCGGTGAGTTGGTTCTGGGGCGATGGGGCGGCTGAAATTCAGCCGTATATCTAGTTGAGAACTCCTTTATATAAGGGGTGAATATATAGAGGTGGGTGGTCGCTGCACGTGTGCCGCTATGGAGTCGTCTCTCTATTTTTCGAGAACATACCCCCGTCTATCCGCACGTAACGCAACTGGCTTACGTGCGGGGCGGTAGGGAAGGGATGGGCTGATCTTATTTTCGTTTCTGCCTCTTGGCCTTCTTATTGCCAGCTCCCCTCCCGCACGTAACGTAACTGGCTTACGTGCGGGAGGGAAGGTGATTGCTGGAATTGCTGGGATAGGGGAATAGAGAGGGCTGGTGTCTGTCCGCACGTAATGCAATTGCCTTACGTGCGGGGAGGGATGGGGATTTGGCGAGTTTCCAGGCAGGGGAAGGGCGCTATCCGCCCGCACGTAACGTAACTGGCTTACGTGCGGGAAGGAAAGAGGGAGGTTGAGTTCGTTTTTCGTCGTTGAGTTCTCCGCTGGTTTCTTGTCCTCTTCTTCCCCGCACGTAACGTAACTGGCTTACGTGCGGGGAGAGGAGAATGATGATTTTTGTGGTGGGGGGTGATGGCATGTGACACGCCGAAGTGTGATGGATGCGTAAGATACGTTCGGCAATAGCGTAGCCAACCTGAGAAAAGCATGGGGGAATGCCGTTATTTCCATGGTATTGGGATGTGTGGAGGGTCGAACACAGGTGTGTGAGATGTCTGTGAATGTGGCGTTGTGATGTTGGCACGTTCAAGGCGATGGGGTAGTGTGTTCAGCTAGTGGTCGTGCACCTCGAGAACCAGGCGAGTTAGTGAGGTGTGGATTACGGTTTTTATTGTCGTTTGAGGAGTAGTAGTTCTTTATGAGGCATGCAGCAAGCAAAGCCCGTCGTGGTTCTGCCGCTATCAGCCGATCTGGGACGCATGGAGCGCATTCCGCCAAAGCTATGCATGTGGCGCGGCCAACCAAAACCGGACGCCATGTGGCGCGCCCGGAAGCCGCTGACTCAATGGTTGCAGCGGTATTGCCCGAAGTAAATGTGGCTCTTGCCGCCAAACTCAATGAAGTTGCGCCGATGACGCGTCGTGCCCTGCGCTTGCAGGCCAAGGCGAACCAGCGTCGTACCGTGATGCTGTCGTCCACGGCCCTTGCCGCACTGGTCGGCACTGCGGCTACCGCGTTGGCGTTGACGAACGCCAATCGTGCCAACCAGCTTCCTTTGGCCGATGATCCGACCACCACAACACAAATCACACGTATCGGCTCTGATGCCGCGTCTCGTTCGGAATTCCGTGAATCATTGAGTTCCACGGTGCCATCCGCTTCAGCATCTGACGAGGGAGACAATGCTGATTGGAATCTTGGCTCGTCCAACGAAGTGACCGAGCTTGACAATCTTTCCAAGTCGCAGGCCAACAATCCTGTGGTCGCCCAGCGCATGGACCAAGACCGTGACGTGCTGCCGGAAGGCTTCAATCCGAACCATGAGACAGGCAACACCCCGTCGCGTTCCTATCCTTACGGACAATGCACGTGGTGGGCGTATACGCGTCGTGCACAGCTGGGTCTGCCTACCGGATCCGGTTTTGGTGATGCCCGCATGTGGAGCAGCTCCGCCAAGGCTCTTGGCTATTGGGTGGACAGCACGCCTCGTGCACAGGGCGATGTGGTCGTATTCGGACCAGGACAAGCTGGAGCTTCGGGATACTACGGTCATGTGGCTGTGGTGGAAGAAGTGCATAAGGACGGATCGATCAAGATTTCTGAATCGAACGTCAAGGGACTTGGCGTGATTTCCGACCGTACGTTCACAGCCGAAGAAGCTGCACAATTCTCTTACATTCACTACTGATCTCGAAAACGCGCAGGCACCCGTGGTGGTGCCTGCGAGGGTATTCGGGCCATGTCGCATCGTCGGAAATACAAGAAAAATCAACGAAACTGACGCTGCGGACCCCGTACCGTCTCCGATATGACGGGCGCTAAGGGAACGTAATTGCAAACTCGACAACTGACGTGTCGATGTCATTCGGACCGGGGTGAAATGAGAAGATGACCACCCCCTTGATACAGGTCCGTGGTATGGTGGTGCACTGATGAATACCAAGAAACGTTTTTCTGCCCTGATTGCCGCTTGTGCAGCTGCGCTGACGCTTTCGTCGGCAGCGGTTCCTGCGGCATTTGCCAGTGACTCTGCAAATGATGCCGAGTCAATGATTACCTCGGCACGTTCGTTCCCCAAGGTAAACACCGTCAAGAAGAATCTGTACGTTGAGGCTTCCTCCACCAGTGTTGATGAAGATTCAAACTGGGGTGGCGTGGAAAAGCTCGACGTGCCTCAAACCAAGTCCACGGCCGAGAAGGAAGCTGAGGCTGCTGCAGCCGCAGCTGCTGCTCAGGCTGAAGCGGAACGCAAGGCCCAGGAAGAGGCTGCTGCCGCGGCTTCTCGCGCACAGGCCCGTGAATCGCTGAACCAGCAACCCGAGCAAACTCAGCAGGCTCCTGCCGCTGAACCAGCTCCGGCTGCCGTAGCCGCTCCGGCTGTTCCTACCAGTGGTAACGGTGCTGCTGTGGCGAGCTTGGCCATGCAGTACCAAGGCGCCCCGTATGTCTATGGTGGCACCACTCCTGCAGGCTGGGATTGCTCCGGCTTTGTGATGTGGGTGTATAGCCAATTTGGTGTGAGCCTGCCGCATTCCTCGGGTGCCCAGATGGGCGTCGGCACCGCTGTGCCGAGCCTGGCTCAGGCTCAACCGGGCGATATTATTGCCAACGGTAGCCATGCGGCTATTTATATCGGCAACGGCATGGTGATTAACGCGCTGAATCCTGCGCAAGGCACTCAGGTAACCAGCACTGCCGTGTTCAATGGAGGCTTTGCCATTCGTCGCGTGCTGTGATGCATACCAGCCCCGGTAAGCCGTGAGCTATTATTGAGGCTGCTGCACAGGTTTTTCTGTGCTGATAACGATTGACCCGCCCTTTGGGGGCGGGTTTTTCTCGTTATGCTCACGACCGCGCTTTGCGCCGGATATTGGCACTCAAAATTGCGCATATGTTGTAAGCATGCTTGATGCTTCAGGTTCCGCTGTGCTATTGATAGTGCCTAGTGAGCTTGAAACCATGAGCTGATATTTGGGTTTTTCCCGCCAGACTCGCGGGTCCTCATGGTTGAAGGCATGTATTCTTAAGGAAGGTGGCGCGCTGAAGCGCCTCACAGTCTAGGAGGTCCTCATGGTGAATGACAAGACGATTCTGGTTGGAGTCGATGGTTCTCACGCGAGTTACAAAGCTACGTGGTGGGCCGCCAACTATGCCAAGCATGCTGGGTACTCCCTGCAAATTGTGTGTGCATACTCCCTGCCCAGCTATGCTGCCGTTTCTTTTGACTCCTCGTATACGGCGGTCGGTGACGATCATGCCGCGCATCACGACGCGCAGGAGATTCTGTCGAAAGCCAAGGCCATCGCAAACGAGCAGGGTGTGGATGCACAAACGCTCATTGTGACGGGCGATCCGTCTTCGGTGTTTGTGGAGTTGTCACGCAACTACAATCTCATTGTGATTGGCAACCGCGGCAAGGGCGGTTTGGCTGAGCGTTTGCTGGGTACGACGAGCTCGAGCTTGCCGGCTTATGCGTACTGCCCGATTGTGGTGGTGCCCTACACCGATGACGAGGGCAATCTGCTGCACTTGAACAATTACATCACTCGTGTCGCCGTGGGTTCCGACAACACCAAGTGGGGTATCAAGGCGCTTGATATTGCCGCTTCATTCTCTGATCAGTGGGATGCTGAGCTCGACGTCATTTACGCGGTTCCAGCCAATAAAAATGCTGATGATGCTGAGACGATCGCCAAGTATACAGCTGAACTCGACGAACGTATCGCCCCAATCATGGCGAAATATCCGGATTTGAAGATCCGTAAGTCCATTATTCCTGGCAATGCCGTCGCCACGCTGACGAAGGCTAGCCGCAATCACGATATCGTGGTTGTCGGCTCCTGCGGTCGCGGAGGATTCACTGGGTTGCTGCTCAATTCCACAAGCCAGGGGCTGCTGCAGCATTCAGCATCTCCCGTGTATGTGGTGCCTCGCAAGTACGTTGAAGCTGATGAAGCGCGTGCTGCCAGCGTTGAAGTGGTCGAAGAGGTCGTTGAAACCGTCTCCATTGATGAGCTCATTCAGGAAGTTCCCGTGGAACGTGCCAGCGATCAGGCAACGCGTGAATTGGAGCAAGCCATTGATCCAAACGCGTCGGATACTGGCAACGACCGCTAAATTGCAACCACAGAAATACTAATAATCACAAGAATAAAGACGGCCGCCGGTGCGTGATGGGGAATCCGGCGGCAAGGTGAGGCCCTGCTGAAGTGTGTAAATGCACTCGGCAGGGCCTCACTAAATTTTCTTCAATAGTGTGTCGGGAAAGTGACGTGGAGGGCGGGCTCCCGACACAATTTTTTCAGTATTTCAGAATTCCAGTCTTTCAGTGACGGATCGTAACGTCCATGCGCACAGGAGTTTCCTGCTCGTACGTATGCATGACCGTGCAGCCCTTGTCGATGTGGGCTGTGATACGCTTCTTGAGTTTTTCGGCATCCTCGTCAGACAGTCCCGCGTCCACCGCGTCCACCTGGACGTGCTCCTCAAAATTCAAGTACGAATCAGTTTCGGCATCATACCGGCCGTCCACCACGATTGTTGCGCCGTGACCCTCACCAAGTGCCGATTCGATCGCGAATTGGCTGGAGAGTGCCGCGCAGCCGGCGAGCGCGATTTTCATCAGGTCTCCAGGCGTGAACTGTCCACGTCCTTTGCCGAATTTGATATGTGCGCCGTCATCGCTGAAGGCGTCCCACGAACCGTCTTTATTGCGTTCCACCCAAATTCTATCGCTCATGTCACTCCTTCATTGTGCTGCGACGCTGTGTTCAGCATGGGTGCGCTTGCTGCCCATGCCCGTCTTGTCAATCCTAGGACCTGAGGCCTGTTTTCGCACGCACAGCCTTCATCTTGTGGCCGAAGCGGCGTACCTGCCAAGTTTCCGCCGGTCCAGAGTCGGGCTTTTTTGGGGGGCTTTCCCGCACGTAACGTAACTGGCTTACGTGCGGGAAGGTGGAGTGGTGGAGGAAGTTGGGAATCGTTCTCAACTTGTGTGTCCCGGTTTTCTTCCCCGCACGTAACGCAATTACGTTACGTGCGGGAAGGTGAGAATGGTTATCACTGTGGTGCCCGCGTGGGTTCTCAACGTCCCAATCCGCACGTAACGTAACTGGCTTACGTGCGGGAAGGTGGAGAGGGTGCTGCGGGGATGTATGGGGACGTAAGAGGATGCAGGAGGAATGGTGAGGATATGAAGGAGACGGTGCCATTGCCCGCGCAATATGGTTGACTGAAGATATGCTGACTCAAGAAGAACTCGATGCCATTCGTGCGCGCGTGCCGGCGCGGCCTCAGACTGACATTCCGATGCCATATGAAGATTTGCTGCGCAAGATTTTGATGGAAGGCAACCTCAAATCCGATCGGACTGGAACGGGAACCATCTCGCTGTTTGGACAGCAGATGCGGTTTGATTTGACCCAGGGGTTCCCGCTGTTGACCACGAAACGCGTGTTCCTGAAAGGCATCACCTATGAATTGCTGTGGTTCCTTAAAGGTTCGAGTAATGTGCGCTGGCTGCAGGAGCACAATGTGCATATTTGGGATGAATGGGCCGATGAGCACGGTGATCTGGGACCCGTATACGGTGTGCAGTGGCGCAGCTGGCCGGCGCCAACTGCAGACGATCCCAATCGCACGATTGACCAGATCAGCAATGTGCTTGAATTGATTCGCACCAATCCTGATTCTCGCCGCATGGTGGTGTCGGCTTGGAACCCGGCCGAGGTTGAGCAGATGGCGTTGCCTCCGTGCCATGCGCTGTTCCAGTTCTATGTGGCCAACGGCAAGCTCAGTTGCCAGTTGTATCAGCGTTCGTGCGACATGTTCCTTGGTGTGCCGTTCAATATCGCGTCGTATTCGATGCTCACGATGATGATGGCCCAGCAGGCGGGGCTTGAGCCAGGTGAGTTCGTATGGACGGGCGGCGACTGCCATATTTACGACAACCATGTGGAGCAGGTGTTGGAGCAACTGTCTCGAGAACCGTATCCTTACCCGCAGTTGGAGATTCGCAAGGCGGACTCGCTGTTCGAGTATGACTGGGATGATTTCACGATTCAGAATTACCAGTACCATCCCACAATCAAAGCGCCGATCGCCGTGTGACGCCAGCCAGTGGCGGTATGGGCTCAGCGGCAACATGACTTGCCAAGAGCCCAACCGGAAAGGGGTGTAGTGCGCCAAACAACCGCCATCCCCCTTTCCACACTGGTTGGTGCACTCTTGCTGCCTGTGAAACATATGTGCATAATCATTGCGACCCGTCGCGAGCCATGAATAGACTGTGACCCGATTAGGCGCATACGCAAGGAGTCGAAATGGAGCATGACAGTAGCCGCAGTGGCTATCACGAACCCGTGCCCGGATTTGCCGGGCTGGAAGAGCTGGAGGACGATTGGGGTGATGATTTCCCCAAGACTTTCTCGCTCAATATGATCTGGGCTGAGGCCTTCGATCGCGACGGGCGCCCCGGCGCCATCGGGTTCAATGGTGGCATGCCTTGGCATCTGCCTGAGGATCTCAAGCATTTCAAAGAGCTGACTGTTTCCCATCCAATCATTATGGGACGTCGCACTTGGGAAGCGTTGAATCCCAAGTACCGTCCGCTGCCGAACCGTGACAATATTGTGGTCTCGCGCAGCAAGGATTTCGATGCCACTGGCGCTGTGGTGGTGGACAACATTGATGACGCGCTCGACATCGCCCGCCAGGAAGCGATTCCTGACGACGGGCTTGACCGCAGTGAAATCTGGGTGATTGGCGGCGCGCAGCTTTTTGAACAATTGCTGCCGTTGGCTTCCAAAATTTGTATCACCGAGATCGACATGCCTGTGGATGCCGATACGTATGCGCCAGCCATATCGCCATTGGTCAAGGACGGCTTGTGGGAAGTGGCCGAGGGATCCGGATGGAAGACTCCTTCAAATCCCGACTCGCCGATTGGCCGGTTCCGTTTCGTGACCTACCAGCGGGCGGACCACGATGGTGATGAAGAAGGGGAGTGATTCCACTACCTGCCAGTAAGCCTGCCAGTGAGTCTGCCAGTGAGTCTGCTCGTGGATCTGCCGGCTGCCGTGCTGCATATACGGTTTCGCAGATACGCCTGGTTCATGATGAATGCTGCGGGCGAGTGGAATCGATGAATGCCGGAAAGTCTCGAAGGCCGACTGGCACATGGGCCGGTTTGGTCTGTACTGTGACTGGGCTATGACTGGTCTATGACTGTGAGGAATGAGGAAACAGTGGCGAACGCAACCAAAGACGCGCAACATCCCTACACCGTGATGACCGTATGTACGGGCAACATTTGCCGGTCTCCGATGGGGGAGATCATTTTGCGTGCTGAATTTGAACGCCGTGGCTTGGCTGACCGCGTCCGCGTGATGTCAAGCGGCGTTAGCGACGAGGAGTACGGCAATCCTATCGACCGTCGCGCTGTCAAGGTGCTGCGTGAGCACGGTTACGAGCTGCCCGCGCACCATTTCGCCCATCGTGTCACGCGCGATGAAATTGAGCGCACTGATCTGTTCCTGCCGATGACCGCGTCGCACAAGAACGCTCTGGTTCGTCAGCTTCCCGCCGCCAAGCGCGATGAAGTGTTCATGTACCGCAGCTTTGATCCCGATTTGGCTTCCGCCGTGTCGAGCGGCCGTGAGAGCGACATTGACCTGGTCGATCCTTGGTATGGCGGTCTCAAGGATTTTGAGGTGGCCATCGACCAGATTGAGCACGTCGCCCCGTTCATCGCTGATTATGTGCAGAAGCAACTCGAGCAGCAGGACTAGGGAACGACGCCTGCAAATCAACGGTTTTCGTTCGGTGCTGATACAGCTGATATAAACGTCCGCAGAAACGTCCGCATATACGCAGATACGGTGTGGGGCCGGTAGCTGTTTCGCAGCTACCGGCCCCACACCGTATCTGATATGAAGCGGCCCTCCCGCTATCCGTGTATTTCGTGTGTTTCGAAAGCATTTATTTCGAAAGCATTCTACGCTCTGCACGCTCTCACGGGATAGCTGGAAAGGCCGCTTCAGCAATCGTTCAGAACTCGCTCAGTCTTCCTGCGTCCACGTCGCCACATCAATATGGTGTTCCGGGTTCGCTTGCCAGGCTTCCCATGCCGACTTGACAATATCGTCCACATCGTACTGGGCGTGCCAGCCCATCACCGTGTTGATGCGCGTCGCGTCACCAATCAGCTGCGGCGGGTCGCCTGCACGGCGTGCCATAACCGTTTCGGTGAACGGCAGCCCTGTCACCTTCTTGACTTCATCAACAATCTGGCGTACGGAAGTGCCTTTGCCTGTGCCCACATTGAACACGTCGTACTCGCGTTCGTCACGGTCAAGATAATCGAGTGCCGCCACATGCGCGTCAGCAAGGTCGGACACGTGAATATAGTCGCGGATGCACGTGCCGTCCGGAGTCGGGTAGTCGTCGCCGAAAATGGCTGGCGCCTTGCCTTGCTTCAGGCGGTCAAACAGCATCGGGATCAGGTTGAGGATCGCCGGATCCTCAAGTTCCACAGGACCGCATCCGGCCACGTTGAAATAGCGCAGTCCGCAGAAACGGATGCCGAACGGCTGTTCACAGGCGCGCGCCATCCATTCGCCGAACAGTTTCGTCTGTCCGTAAGGATTGATCGGCAGCATCGGCACCACGTCTTCAGGAACCACGTCAACAGGCGGCTCGCCGTACGTTGCGGCCGATGATGAGAATACGAGTTTCTTCACGCCGGCATCGCGCATGGCCGTCAGTACGTTGAGCATGCCGTTGATGTTCTGCTGGTAATACCACAGCGGCTTTTCGACGGACTCGCCAACCTGCTTGCGTGCGGCGAAGTGAATGACGGCGTCCACGTTTTCGTCTTTCATGATTTGGGTCAGGCGTTCAGCAGCGCCCGGATCGGCCACGTCCATGCCGTACAGTCGCGAATTCCCGATACGCGTTGGCTTGCCGTAGCTCAAATCATCTACGACAACAACGTTCTCACCCTTCTCATGCAGTGCGTGGACCACGTGCGCTCCGATATATCCGCAGCCTCCGGTGACGAGAACAGTCATGATTGACCTTTCGTTTGTTCATATGTTGCTGTTGTTTTCAGTTATATTGATTTCCGTGACAGCGACTGTGGGGACTTCACGAAGGTGTGCAGCCCACGGCGTATCAACAGAAATCAACAATCCACTTCCACCAGGCCGGTAGGGGAAGGCGGCAGTTCGGCTGCACCCTCTATAAATAAAGGTATGCAGGAACAGAAGAATACTGCCGAGCCGGTCGCGGCTGCGGATACCCAAACCACTCTAGTCCCAAGTACCCCACAAACGCAGGCTGAGCAGCAGGCAAGCAACCCGTTGCACGGACGCAAAGTGCTGTCATTCGTGCGCAGGTCGGCGCGTCTTGATGACCGTCTGCAGCGAGCGTGGGACCGTTATGCCGAACGCTACCTGCTTGATGTGACGGCAGGTGAGGGGTCGTTGGCGGCTGCTGAAACCTTGCGAATCGACCAGGCGTTCATCCGCGAGCATTATGGCAATGACGCGTCGCTGACTGTGGAAATCGGCACGGGACAAGGTGAGAACATTGTCGCCGCCGCGGCGGCGCATCCGGAACGCAATTTCCTGGCCGTTGAAGTCTACGATCCGGGAGTGGCGCACACGATGCTGCTTGCCGGCAAACAGGACCTCGCAAACTTGCGGATCGCACAAATCAACGCTCCGGAGCTGCTTGCAGCGAGCGCGCTGGGAGTGCTCGATGAAGTCTGGACGTTTTTCCCCGACCCGTGGCCCAAAATGCGTCATCACAAGCGACGCATTGTGCAGCCCGAGTTGGCAGCGCACGTGCATGCCGCGCTGCGTGAGGGCGGTGTGTGGCGTATTGCGACCGATATTGAAGATTACGCGCTGCACGTGCATGAAGTCATGGACGGCCGCGATGATTTTGACAACGTCGGTGAGTTGACTGTCTCACTGCCGACTGAACATGTGGGCAAAGGCAACGCCGAGGAGGCGGCTGCACTGCCACATGCCGATTTTATGGAGTCCCCACGGTTCGATGGCCGCGTGCTGACGAACTTTGAGCGCAAGGGGCTCGACGCAGGCCGCGTCATTCACGATTTCACGTACCGTCGTGCCTGACGAGTGTCGGTGACGGTGGAGGCTGCTCGGCATGGGCGGCTGGCTTGGCCGTGTCGCCCGCTTACTTGTGTTGCCCCCTTGGCTCCCGTCGTCTTCTTGTTCACGTTCTATCACCCTCCGTTTTTCAAGCTCTCCGTCGTCCTCTTGTCTCTCCTGTCTTGCCTTCCCGGCTGATGCGCCTTCCCGTTTTGCTCCCTTCGCCGCACGTAAGCCAGTTGCGTTACGTGCGGGAAGATGAGAATGATTATCACTGTGTTGCCTACCAAGGGTTTTCTAGGCCTGAACTCCGCACGTAACGTAACTGGCTTACGTGCGGGCGAGTGAATGTTGGGCTGTGATGCTGTTGACTGCGCAGGTGGTGACGAGTAGGGGTGTGAAGGTCGTGATCCTAGTCCTGGGCCCGCACTTCCCGCACGTAACGTAACTGGCTTACGTGCGGGAAGTAGAGAGGATGATGGGAGATGGTGATGGAAGGTTGGGAGAAGCGGTACATACTTGCCGATGCGGGGTGGCTCGGGGAAGTGATGGGGAGCAAGACGGGAAGTGTGAAATCGTGAGAAATGGGCGCGACACGCCGAAGTTGCATGACGTCGAGATTCCTGTAATATTAATCGAGTTGTCAGGCCCCCTTCGTCTAACGGTTAGGACACCAGACTTTCAATCTGACAACGAGAGTTCGACTCTCTCAGGGGGTACAACCAGAAGGCGTCATCCGCAAGGATGGCGCCTTCGTCGTTGTGACTGAAACTCTTGGAGTGAACGACCAAAATAACACTGCGACATGCCAGCAAATACAACGCCTTCGCAGCATGTTGAGACACACATTTTGTCCTTTACCCCCTGTAAACGGCATTGCGCGTGATACGTCCACGGCGAGACCATACCCTCGCGAAAGATGTCAGGGAGTTGAACTTCGTTTACACTTTTACCATGGCATTTCTCTTGATATGTATTGTGGCACTTATTATCAGTGCCATTGGGTTTTACCGGTATATCTGGTTTATTTCTGTGGGATACGGCTTCTCCATCGCGGGCATTGGCGTGACAATGCTCGTCGCGTTCGGCATATGGGGCGGCCTTGATCCGTTGACTATTGTGATGTCGGCATTGCTGGTAGTGTATGGCCTGCGGCTGGGCACATACCTGATTGTGCGTGAAAGCCGTAGCGCTTCCTACCGTGATGTGGGCCAAGCCGCGATTGAGCATGGACGCACTGTGGCATTACCGCTGAAAGTGCTGACATGGATTGCTTGCGCCGCACTGTATGCTTGTGAAGCGAGTCCCGTGTTATTCCGCTTGAGTAATCATGCTCCCGTGGATGCTGTGGGCATTGTGGGTGCTGCAATTATGGGAACCGGCATCATACTCGAGTCGGTGGCCGATTTTACGAAGAACCGCTTCAAGCGCCATCATCCAGACAGGTTCTGTGACGTGGGCGTGTTCCGCATCGTGCGTTGCCCTAATTATCTTGGTGAAGTATTGACGTGGACGGGTGTATTCGTGTCCGGCGTGACCGTACTACGCGGATTTTGGCAATGGGCTGCTGCCATCATTGGCTATGTGTGCATTGTATGGATTATGTTTGGCGGCGCTCGCCGGTTGGAACTGCGCCAGGAACGCAACTATGGTCAGGACCCGGCATACCGCCATTACAGCACGCATACGCCAATCCTTATCCCGTTGATTCCGCTCTACAGTGTTAAGAACGCCAAGTGGCTTGTGGGGTGAAGGTACGGCATTGATGTGAAAATGCCGTACCATGGCGCCTTCGCCGCAAGGAGTACTCCGTATGAAGAACGCGGCCACATCACGTCATGCATGATGTGGCCGCGCTGCATTCAAGGGCTGCCAAGCGTGGCGGCAGTGGTCATCATACGCTGCGCTTTGCCTTGAGGATTAGTCCACCCGCAGTCAGAGCGGCAACCGCAGCCAGTACAGCCATGACGAGTATCGGGGAACCCGTTGAAGCCAAAGGACTGTCATCCTGGTCCTCGCCATCCGCTGACGCATCATTGGTCGCAGATTCATCCTGATTCGTATCAGCCGTATCTGGTGCAACGGCAGACTCCGCGGAAGATGGCTGCTTTTCGGTATCGGTGCCGGTGCCGGCGCTGGGGCTGGATGCGTCGGAATTGTTCTGTGCATCATCCGTTGCGTCCTGTTCATGAGCGTGAACAAGCTGCAAAGCGCTCAGCGCTTTGTCAAGTTCCTCAGCGGCAGCGGTGACCAGCGGCTGTTGTTGCGAGCCGAACGTGGTGTTGTCACGCAAGGAAAGCGCTTCCTCATATGCGCTAGTGAGAACCTCCAGCGACTCAGCCGTGTATGTGTCGGTCTTGGTCAATGCAGATGCAGCCTGATCAATCGAGGGTTGCAAGGCGGAAGCATCAAGTGCCGAAGGCGCGGTGTACATCGCTGCATATTCTGGCACCATGCGTTGGGCGAGCGCGTCGTACATCTTCGAGAACAGGCGCGGCTGGAAGTTCGTAATGCCGAATCCCGCAGCAGAGAGGTTCATCGTACGATATTCGAGATTGTCGGAATCAACCGCACCTTGTGCGAATGTCCAATCCTGGGTGGCTGCCAGGTCGGCACCGGCACCAGTGTCGCTCGTATCCAAAGCGGAGCCTGTGAGGTAATTGAATCGTGTACCGTCTTTACGATTCCATGCGGTAATCACCAAGCTGGTGGAATGGAACGGATTGCGGCCCACGCCAGCATAGCTATATCCCGCCACTGGCTTGTCGCTGGACACCGTTTCGCCGGCATCATTCACCGAGTAGATGGGTTGTCCTTCAGCATCCAACGGGTATCCATCCGGACCCCAGATATTGGCGGTTACCGCAGCCATGCTGTCGCGGTCCGTGTAGCTGCCGATGCGTGATTCGCGATACCATGCATTGCCCGTGGTGGCCGTGGGATGAATCAGCAACTCAGCACCACTGGCTGCGTAGAATCGGCCAAGTTCGGGATAAAAATGACCATCCCTGCAGATATTCACACCTGCCTTGAGCGCTGAACCGTCCTTGCCCTTCCACTGTGGCATCTCGAACATGAGAGGCGTGTCGCCTGGCACCGACCATACTGTTTCTTCAGAGCCGGCACGATGCATCTTCTGATACGACTCGGTGTGTCCGTCAGGGAAACAGACAGCAGCGGAATTATAGACTTTATTCGTACCGCCATCATTGACGGGACCGCCTTCAGGCATTTCCGCCAAGCCGAACACGATGTACATGCCCAGTTCCTTGGCCTTCGCCGCCATACGCTGCACAGATTCGCCGCGCGTGGTATCCCCATCGGCGCCTACAACCTTCTCAGCCAACAGCACCTGCATATAATCATCGCTTGCTGCCAGCTGCCGGTTGACCTCCGCATTGCTTGAATGGGCGTCAGCGCTCCCCTTGGGATCAGTGCTGTCGTACCCGGTCAGGATGGTTTCCGGGAAGACCAGCAAATCAATACCCTTCTCATGCGCAATATCAGCATAATCAAGCATCATCTGCGTGTTGGCTGTCTTGTCCGCCCACACCGCGCTGACATTGGCCACAGCTGCTGTGGGGCCATCGGAAGAACCGAATGAATATCGTAACGATTCACCTGATTCTTGACGGTCGGCAAGTTCGCCATACCACTTGGCGTAATAATCAGGATGGAAATCGTTGGCCACTTTTGTAGTGGACGGCACAGAAACACGCAGCGCCCGGTCATTCGTCAGCAATCCGGCTGTGCCGACGGCAATCGTGCCATCCTGAGCCAACCCTGCCGCATAGGTGGTGCCGCCCGTAAGAATGACGCTCCCTCCAGGGAAATCATAGGCGCGTGAACCGTCAGCAGCCGTCGGACCGTCAGGCCCCACAAGATCGGCGCTCGCAATGACCATGCCATCACGCGAAGAGATGGACTCCAAGCGGTTGCGGTAATACCACTCCCAACCTTTACCATCCTTGACACCATCGTTGTCAATATCGGTGTAGCTGCGTGACGTGGCCGTGGGGTTGACGAGCAATCCGACACCGCTTGCCGCATAGTAGCGTTCAATCTCAGGATTGGCGTAGGTGTCGTAACAAATGCTCAGGCCCATCAGGCCCCACGGAGTTTGCAATATTACTGGCGTGGATCCCGGCGTAGCCCATGAACCCTCAACCGGAGCGATTTTCTGATAGCTGCTCACTTGGCCCTCAGGGGAAATGGCGAATGCCGAATTGTAGGCATGGTCATCGTCGCCCGGGATACGTTCAGAGGTGCCGAACACCACCCACATGCCATATCCTTTGGCAGCCTGTGCAATTTCCTGGGTAATGGGGCTGGCCGTAGTTTCAGCCTGGCTGACCGCCATCCGGTAAGCCTGCGATTCAGGATCGCTGGACGAGACGTACCCGGTCAATGCCATTTCGGGGAAGACAATCATCTTCACTGCGCAATCGGCTGCTTGTTTCATGATTTCAAGCATGTGCTCTTTGTTGGCTTGCTTGTCTCCCCAGACTGGTGCGAAATTGACGACAGCCAGTTCTCCGGCGGCAATGGTGCCCTTGGTCACAGCATTGGCATTCATCGCAATGGCTGAACTGGAATAGGTGTCGGCAAATGCCGCGTTGGTTCCAATACCTGAGACACCCAGTGAGGTGCATAAGGTCAAGGCGCCTGCGGCTGCCATGATACGGCGCCAAGTCTTGGCTTTGGTCGTTTGAAGACCTGATGATGCGGGAAGATGCATAGGGGTACCTCTTCTTCTGTTTTCTTCTGTCACTCTCGGGAATCCCGCCATGCTGGCCATTGCGCAACTTGATTGATACCTTGTGTTTCATGTCAAACAAGTAACTTGATATTGAGAAGGCCTGTATCGCATGATGAAATGCGGGATGTTCCAGACAATATGGAGCGCGCATTTCCGGCAACTGCATCATTGGTTTCCGTGGAGGAAATGGCATGTTACCCCAATGTTGCCGGGCGTCACATTGTTCAGTACCCGCAATGTCTTCGGTATCGTCACGCCATGTGGCTGTGGTATTGGTCTGCTCCGGTTGCCACCTCGACACTGAGGGAGAGATACGCTGCGTGGCTTTATGTATGTGGAAACTGCGGAAATAACAAAGAGAAGAAAAAAAGGACAAAGCAAGCGGCCGTCTCAGCGCACGGTGGAGCCGCTGTACAGCATCTAGACTGAACTTCAACACAGCCGCGGCAAGCGCGGCCGACGATGCGAATGGAGCGGACAATGAAAGTTCAACAACTGACGAACTATACATATCAGGGGCCCAACGAGTGGGACACCGTTGATTTTTGGGTCGGCACAATTGCCGACGACCAAGGGGAGACGACTCAGGTGCGCGTCATGGATCATGACCTGCGCGACAGTAATCCCGGCAATGTGGTGCGCTCGCTGCTCGAGCAGCTGCGTGCCAAGCAGATCACGGAAGATGAGTTTGCGCGCCAACTGTTGCGCTACGATGATCCCGCCAAGATTGACGAAGAACATTCGTGGAAATTGACGAGTGAATTCACGCCTATTCAAGACGGGGTTCTGGCAGCTGAGTAGTCTTGCCGTCTGAATAGTTGAAAAAGATAACAACTTAATATTTAGAGATATAATTCCTGTGAAATCGTTGTGCAGCGCATATATACAATTGCGCTGCACAAATCAATAGAATCGCGGTTTGCCAGAGCGTTGTTTGATCCTCCTGAACTTATTGTTCTGAAGAATCCTGCTCTATGGTGCGTACGGCCTGCTCAACTTGACGTAACCGGTTGCGCAACGCACACTCAATATCGATGCCGGACGCGTCGGCGCGGCGCACCAGATCCAGCAATTCGTCGGCGAGTTGCTCCGTCTCATTTTCGGTGTTCAGATGGAACGCTTCGTCAAAACGTTGGGGCTGCGCAGATTTACGGATGCGAGCGGCCACTTTCGCAGATCTCGGCAGCGCTCCCTGCGCCTGTGCAATGCCGTCGAGAACGGACGTGCGTTGCTTCTCTTGCTGTTTCATGCGTTCCCACAGCTGCAAGGTGGTGTCGGCGTCGATTGCCTCTTGCAGTGCCTGGTTCTCATTGCTGTTCGCCGTGTCGTCTTGAAATACGTTGGGATGTCGTGTAATGAGCTTGTCGACGAGACGATCACAGACTTCATCAAGGGTGAACGGATCGGCAGAATCTTCCGAGCAAATTTGCGCTTGAAATATTGACTGCAGCAGCATGTCGCCAAGTTCCTCACGCATATTGTCGCGGTCGTCGGTCTCCACAGCGTCAATATATTCGTACGTTTCTTCGAGCAGCGGCTTGATCAACGAGCGGTTGGTTTGTTCCCCGTCCCACGGACAGCCGCCTGGTTCATGCAAGATTCGTACGATTTGACGGACCCGTTCCAGCGCTGTGGGTGCGTCGAGTACGGGCTGAAGTTTGCTGCAATGCTGCAGTCCGCCGGGAAGCTGATAAGTGGACACCGGCTCGCCAGGTTGATTGGAACGTTGGGGAGGCTGGGGAGGTTGGGGAGGCTGGGGAGATAGTTGTGAGGGGTTTTGGGGGTGCGTGGAGTGTGGGTCGCGTGATTCGTTCATGTTGTCATTGTGACCGTCGTCGTTGACGTGAGCGGTTTTCTTGGCGTGCAGTATTGCTGGAGCGCGAAGTTGCTGGTGCGTAACGTCGTCCGCGCTCGGGGCCTTGAGAAGTTCAGTGTGCTTCATACCCAACGTCCTGTTGGGGGTGTTCTGCTTCTTTTTGGGGCTTGGTTCAAGCGTTTCGTGACGGGTGGGGTTCTTGTCGAGAGACGTGCGAGGCGCAGGGACATGGATAACGTGTGACGTTCGGAGCCGCGCAGAGTTCCGCCGCACGTAACGCAGTTGGCTTACGTGCGGCGCAGAAAGGATATTGAAAATTATTTCCGCTCACCCTCATGAGGCGAGGTGCCTCGCATAATAGTGGTCACTATTCAGCGATTGGTTTTGTGGGAGAAGTGAACGCCAAGTGCGATGCCGGCAATCACGAGCACGGCGCCGGCCATCATGACGATACGCGTGTGCACCGGCAGCGGGCACTTGCACTGCGACTTCTTGTCATCGTCACTGTCCTGCGGCTCCTCAAGCTGGGCGCCAGTGTCGGATTGTGATGTGTAGACGAGCTCATCGCCTGACTGGTCATCAGCCGTGGAGGGAGTAGGCGTAGTGGTCTGGGCTTGGTCGTCTTGATCAGCCTTGGATGTGTCTTCTGTGGCTGGAGTTGCAGTTGGAGTTGCGGTGACGGATGCTGCCTTGCCGCGATGCTTGGATGTGTGATGTGCCGTTTTTGGCTCAGCGGGCTTGGCTTGGGTGGTTGTGTTGTCAGCGGCTGCGGTTTCCGGTGTGGCGGTCTTGTGGTCTTCGGCCGTTTCGGCGGCTTTGGACTCGTTGGGGTGCTTAGTGGCGTCAGTCATGATCGGCCTCGTTTCTTCTATAGGGTGTCTGGGTTGGTTTGATGTCAAGTCACTACAGGGCGTAGGTGTATTGGCTTGACACGTTTGCTCTTACGCTAAATGTTGTTGCTGAAATCTTCTTGAGAGTGTGCTCTGAGCGCGATTCATGAAACGTTCAGCTAGATATGGCTTGGATTGGCACATGGTGAGTGAAGTAAAGGGAAATATAAGTTTGCAGAAAACAATCCAATATAAATTGTGAATAATGTTAATAGTATATGGTTGTATAGTTTGACTATTTGTGGGTGTTAATAATTACTTATATCGAAATAAATAGTATATATTGCATTCCTGATTTTCGTATATGATTTCCACATTCGTACCCTCGTCTTTCGCGCACGTAAGCCAGTTGCGTTACGTGCGGGAGGGGGGGGCGGATTGGGCGACGAGTTTGCTGAGGTTTTGAAGCGTTGTGTTGTGATTTCTTATGGAGGGTGATGGTCCCGGTGGTTTCTCTCCAGCCTCCCGTCCCCGCACGTAAGCCAGTTGCGTTACGTGCGGGGACGGGAGGTCGGCGAGTGGCCGGACGGCTTGACTTTGTCGAGGTTCTTGATGGTTCTTATGGTGAGTGCATGTGGTTGATGATGGTGTAGTCGATGCTCTTTGGTCACCTCCTCCGCACGTAAGCCAGTTGCGTTACGTGCGGGAGGGAAGAATGGTAGGACCTACAATAGGGAGATGAATAATTATCAGCAGTATCCCCAGCAACCTCAATACTCCCAGGGCGGTCAGGCTCCTCCTCAAATGCCTGGAGGGTATGCGCCGGGGCAGGGGCCTGTTCGTATGATGCCCCCGCAGTCTTACGGCGTACCTCGACCGGTCAAACAGCAGTGGAATACCTTATGCATCGTTGGGTTTGTGCTTTGTTTTATTGCGCCGCCGGTGGGATTGGTTCTCTCGATTATCGCGCTCGTGCAAATCAATAAAACCGGTGAGAATAACAAAACGATGGCGATAGCTGGGATTTCGGTTGGAGCGGCGTTGTCAATATTGAGTATTTTGATAGTGTTTTATGTATTTGTATTTATAATTGGAATTACCTCTTGGATATTGGATTATTCCATTCCTGAAGATGTCGTGGATTATGACAGTTTGGCAGCGACCTTGCGCGCTGTATATCAAGCGCTGGTGTTGGTTCATGCTTGACGTATCTTTTCTGTTGGGTTTTGACGCACCGTCGGGGAAAGGCTGGGCATTGAGGGCGACACGCCGCGATTTGCCATTCCTGTTCACTTGTGTAAGATAAACGTCTGTTGCCTCTGAGAAATCAGAGCACACGGCCCCGTAGCTCAGTTGGTTAGAGCGCCGCCCTGTCACGGCGGAGGTCACCGGTTCAAGTCCGGCCGGGGTCGCGAGTCTGGGAAAATCCTTTTATGGACTCTTTCAGATTTGGCCCCGTAGCTCAGTTGGTTAGAGCGCCGCCCTGTCACGGCGGAGGTCACCGGTTCAAGTCCGGCCGGGGTCGCGGCTCTGTAGCTCAGTTGGTAGAGCGAACGACTGAAAATCGTTAGGTCAGCGGATCGATGCCGCTCGGAGCCACCATGGAACCCCGCCTTGAGCGGGGTTTTTGTTTACTACAGCAGCTGCGTATCTGGATTGCGTGGTGCTGTCTTTCGGCAGCCTTTCCTTCCCTGATTTTGCGCTATTGAGCAGATATTGTTCTGTTTTTGAATGTCCCATTAAAAAGTTTCCCTCCCGCACGTAAGGCAATTGCGTTACGTGCGGGAAGGGGCGAGTATGGCGATAAGAAGATGGTTGGGGATGCGCAAGGCGGCGCTGATGGAAGAGAAGTCCGGTCCAGGCTGGGGGTGGGAGGACATGTTGTGCAATCCGCCAGATTTCGCATCTTTTGTGGTCCGCTGTACGGAAAACAGTATTCTCATTTCCGATCTTGCCTCATGGCCTGCACACCCCCTTTATCCCGCACGTAACGTAACTAGCTTACGTGCGGGATAAAGGGGGTGTGCAGGTGAGAGGGGAGAGGATGGGGTGGGCGTGTCGGGAAGGGAGTAATAAAAATTCCACTCAAGCAGTGAAGAATAGATAACGCTTGAGTGGAATGTATGGAAGCTGAATTTATGGTAGTTCGTACTGGTGACGGTGACGCTTACCGATAAGGTTCCAACCGCGCCGCACCGCACTGCGACGCACCGAACAGCTCAGTGCACCTCTTCGGGCTCTGGCAAATCTTCAAACGGCAGCGTGCCGTTCGCGGCCAGATGTTGCGCGGTACCGACCGGCTCCAGGTCGTCCACGGATTCGACTTCCGGCAAATCGATCAAATCGCCGTCTTTGTGGGCGAGCTCGACTTGTTCTTTGAGCCACACGCGCAGCGCCGGATTGATGTCCTTGGCTTCCAGGTACTGCTGGTAGATCGGGTACAGGGCATGCAGCCACGGATACATGAGGTACAACGTATGCTCCGACTTGTGGCGGCGCCAATGTTCCGGATGGGCCTGGAATGTGTTTTTGAAACGCTGCATGTAGTTGCGGAACGATTTGAATGTGGTGTCCATGCGCCTTGCCGAAATGCCGCAGACCATGCGCTGCGAATAGACAGTTTTCATGCCGCGGCCAAGCAGGTGCAGCGAAATGTCAATGTCTTCGTGCATTTTGTCTTCGCGATCCAGACACACTTCGTCGGCAATGGTGTGCCATGCCGAGGCTCGAAGCGCCATGTTCGACCCGAACAGCAGCACTTGACCACCATCGGCGCGATACGAATGTCGACGCACGCGGTTGTCGCCGCGCAAACTGATGCGGCGTGCAGGCATGTCGTAATACGTCACAGGCCCTGTGGCGCCCATCGCTTCAGGGTCTTCGGTAAATACGCCGGCGACAATCTCCACCCAATCGGGCTTGAGCATGCAATCGGCGTCGATGCGTCCAAGCACATCGCCAGTAGCGTGATTCAACCCGTAATTGCGTGTGGGAATTAGCGCCTGTTCCTCGTCCTGATGCATGATTTTGACGGGCGCCTGCGGATGTTCGGCGATGAACTGCTCGACGAGCTCGACCGTACGGTCGGTGGAGCGGTTATCAACAACAATGACTTCATGTGGCATCACCGTTTGACGTGTCGCATTGGTCAGACAGTCGATAATGCGTTCTTCCTCATTCCATGCGGGAATCACAATCGAGACATTCAGCATATGCACAAGAATATGAGTTCATCCGTACACGAATACCTGTGAACGACGAAATCTGTACAATACAGTGCCATGAGCGAACGTAGCACCACATCACCGGACGATTCCGGCATGGACGTCCAAGGCGACACCGCTTTTGGCGCTGTCGCAGCCTCGGCATTGTCATCGGCAGAACCTACGCATCGTGGCTGGGACACATCCCCAGCCGGTCCAGACGACGGTGACCAAGCCCACAGGATGGATACCATGGCCATTGCCCAGCAGCGCGCCCGCAAGGAGTTGCTCAATGACCAGGACCATCGTTCCAAACTGGACTTGGCTTCGATTTTTCCTGCAAAAAATGATCCGCGTCGACCTCCACTTTGGCTCAGTCGTGCGCTCATGTATGCGGTTATTGCTGTATTCGTAGGGTATTTTTGCTACCGAACCTGGTTCAAGATCTCTTACATTGTCCTCGATATCGTCATCGCGTTGTTCCTTTCGCTGGCTGTGGAACCGCTTGTCCTTCGTCTGATTCGGCATGGTTGGCGCCGTGGTGTGGCCGCTGTGACCTGTTTGGTTGGTTTGCTGCTGATCATTGTCGGCTTGATGGCCGCGTTCGGCAACTTGTTTGTGCAACAGTTCATTTCGATGATGAAGGGGTTGCCTGCCGTGTATGACGACCTCGTCACCACGGTCGAGCAATATACCAAATTCCGTTTGCCGGAAATCAGCGCAATCGGGCCTGAAATTCTGAAGAATGTGCAGTCGTCCTGGATTACGAATTTCGCCGGCACCGCTGTGAGCACCGCTGTTGAAGTGCTCGGTGGCGTGTTGAATTTGACAACAGCCATTATGGTTGCGTTCTATATTTCGATTGCCGGTCCGCGTTTGCGCCGTAGCGTGTGCCACTGGTTAGCGCCGTCCACGCAGCGTCGTTTTCTGCTCGCTTGGACTGTGGTGCAGGACCAGACGTCGAACTACTTGTTCTCACGCACGATTCTTGCCGCCTGCTCGGCCACCTGCATGGCGATTTTCTTGATGATCATCCATGTGCCGTATTGGTTGCCACTCGCGTTGTTCAGCGGCGTCGTATCACAGTTTGTGCCCACAATCGGTACGTATTTGGGTGGCGCGCTGCCTGTGCTGTTTGCTTGGGGTGACCGTGGCATTTGGTATGCCGTGGGCGTTGTCGTGTTTATCACGGTCTATCAGCAGATCGAGAATCTACTGCTTTCGCCAAAGGTTTCGGAACGCACAATGGATATCAACCCGTGCGTCGCGTTCTTGACTGTGTTGTTCTTTGGCTCGATTTTCGGTGCGCTGGGTGCGTTCCTGGCGTTGCCGATCACGGCCAGCATCCAGGTGCTGTTCAAGGTGTCAACCAAGCAATATGATCTAGTGGATGTGCCGCTCATGTCCGATCCCGAGCCCAAACGCAAGTCCCGTGTCGCACAGGCTGGTGAGGCGTTGAGCGATAGCGTGTCCAAGCATGCGCCGCGTGCAGCGAAAGGTTCGACGGCGTATGTTCCGCTCGATGAGAAGGTGCGTTTGCTGCAAGACCAGATTTATGGCATTGATCCCACGTCCACAGATTCGTCCGGGGATGCTGACTTGCCCACAGTTGCGATTCCGCAGCGCAACCAGTCCCACCATGGGCGCACTTCCTTGCTGCACAAGTTGCATTTGGAACATGATGACGCTGACCGGTCCCGTTCAGACAGTGAGGCGACGGTAGCGTCGCAATCGAACGATATTGCGGCTTCCAACAGGAATAATAATGATTTCTCTGATACCCACAGTGACGTGCCCACCAACTCATCGGCCGACGGCTCGACTCGATTGGACGGCCAGCAGTTAGAATCGAAGACGGACGGGGAAGACGAACCAGGCCCTGATAGCGCACAGTCTGAAGGGGCCGGTTCACAGGACAATCCGAGGAGAAGCTGGAAATAATGGCGTTGCTAAACGTGCTGGACGTGCTGTTGGTCATCGTGGGCGGTGCGGGCATGGTTTATCAGGGCCTGTGCATCGTGCTGTCGTTGTTCGCCAAACCCCAGCCATTTGCGGACGCTGCGTACGACAAGCGTTACGCCGTGCTGATTTCAGCACGCAACGAAGCGCAAGTCATCGGCAATCTTATTCACGACATCACGCACCAGTCGTACCCGGCGGAACTGATTGACATCTGGCTTGTGGCCGACAACTGCACCGACAATACGGCTGAAGTGGTGCGGGCGTTGGGATGTCACGTCGTCGAACGTTTTGACCAAACACAAGTGGGCAAAGGGTATGCGCTGACCTACTTGCTGAACCACATGATCGACACGCATGCAGCTGATCCGTACGATGCGTTCTTCGTTTTCGATGCCGACAACCGTCTCGATCGCAACTATTTCGCTGAGATGAACAAAGCGTTCCATGCGGGATTCCGTATTTTGACAAGCTACCGCAACTCGGTGAACCTGTCGGATAATTGGGTGTCGTCGGGATCGGCGTTGTGGTTCATCCGTGAATCACGATTCTTGTCGGCGTCGCGCATGATGCTCGGCAATTCATGCCATGTGGGCGGCACGGGATTCATGTTTTCCCAGTCGGTGATGCGGCGCAACAAAGGTTGGAAATTCCATTTGCTTACGGAAGACCTTGAGTTCACGATGGATTCCGTGTTGCATGGTGACCGCATTGGCTATGTGGGATCGGCCATTCTGTATGACGAACAGCCGACGACATTCGCGCAGAGTTGGCGTCAGCGGTTGCGCTGGAGCAAGGGATTCCTGCAAGTGTTCCGCTATTACGGCATGCCGTTGGTCCGTCGCGCCGTAACAGAACGCGATTTTTCGGCTATCGATTTTACGTTACTGCTGTGTCCGTTCACCGTGCTGGCCATGCTGCGCATTGGCTTGGGCGCATTGTTCGCCGCATTCGGTTTTGTGTCGTGGGCCAGCCAGTTCGGTTCGCTGGTCAATTGGGCCAGCGGCATCATCTGGTCGGTCATTTTCATGATGGCATTGGCCGCGTTGACGATTGTGGTGGAGCGTGACCAGATTGGTGCGACGAACCGCGAACTTGTGGCCTACGTGCTGAGTTTCCCGATATATATGCTCAGCTATGTGCCGATTTCATTCCAAGCAGTATTCAGCAAGGCGCAGTGGAAACCGATTGTGCATAAAGGGTCCCAGCCGGATGACGGTGGCACAACGGTGCCTGTCGCGATATCTGCGGCGGCACCCGAACATGCTGGAAGCCTTGATGATACGAGCGTTGATGATAAGGCTGCTGTGACGTCGCGAACGTTTGATGCGAAATCAAGCGCTGCGTAACGCCGCAGTGGCATCTGTGACGTTGTATGACTGTTCTGCGGCCATTTCCGCAGAACAGTCAGCTAATGAATAACTGTGCCGCTGCCCACCGGCAACGTGATGAGGTCAGCGTCGAGACGGATTACTCGTAGGTCCGCTCCAATACTGTCGCGCCGTCAGCGTCATAGACGACCACCTTGATTGCTGCATTCGGGAAGTACTCATGCAAGCTTTCCAGCTGTTCTCGAATCGAATCGTCGTCATCAAACACATCGGCTTTTGCAACTTCCTTGGCGGCGTCCCCACGGATCGTTTTCAAACGGAACTCAATAATCAACGTGTCGCCTTGCACGCGCACCGTGCCGGACGCATTCTCATTCGACTGGCTTTCAATGGATTCGCGCAGCATGTCAAGCGACCCTGTGCTCGTCAGGAATTCTTCGAGGCTCTCACCTTGTGGAATGCGCGTGGCATTGGAATCGTCAAGATCGCTGAAATCATCAAGATCTTCATCGAGCTCATCTGCCAAGTCATCGGTGTCTTTGTCTTTGCCGTTATCTTTGCTGTGATCTGATGGCGATGGGGTGGCTTGGGATGTGGACGTCGTAGAAGCAGTCGGTGTGTCTTGACGATGCGTGATTGACACTATGCCCCACACAACAAGAGCGATGAGTACCAGCGCGCCGGCCACAATACCAACAATTGCGGCAGGAGACAGCTTCTTCTTGTTGCCAGGGTCTTGTGGTCCTTGCGGTAACCTTTGTTGAGGCGGGTACGCCGCGGGCATCGTGGATGATACCGGTGGCAGCGCTGTCGTCGGCTGATCCGCAGGATACTGCGGTTGTGCTGGCATCTTGACCTGGTACGGTGAAGCTGGCATGGCTGTTGTGGGAGCATTGTCCCCGTAAGCTCCAGGAGTCCCAAGAACTGACGTCTGGTTGTCAGAGGGATACGGTGGCTGCGTTGGGGCCTGATATGGCGACGTTGATGTTGATGCTTGGGATTGAGGAATGGTTGGAATGGGCGTAGTCGGATACGTCGGTCCGGAAACGCTGCCATCTTGTGCGGGTGTGGTGGGGTATGTCGATTCCGAAGTGCCGCTATTTTGCCCAGTCATGGTGGGGTAAGTCGGTCCGGAAACGCTGCCATCTTGTGTAGATGTGGTCGGGTATGACGGTCCGGAAACCACGTCATCCTGTCCGGCCGTGGTTGGCGCAGGATAAGCTGGCGCCGATTCGTCGCCAGGCTGTGGATTGCCATATGACGGCTGCTGCGGATTGTTGACATTGTTCTGGTCAGTCACGATGAAGCCTTTCTGCGCTCGTCTCTGACGCGTTATGGCACGGGCCGTCGTTGACCGTGTGCAATGGCCATTCATGCTAGCAATTGCGCGCATACCCCAACGAACTATCTCACCTCCTGATCATCCTCTATCCCGCACGTAAGCTAGTTGCGTTACGTGCGGGATGGGGGCTAGTTGGGTAACAAATAGAGGCAGTTGAGAGAATCTTGCTGAAGCTGCGCGGTAATGGGAATCGTTCTCACGCTTCTACTTATCCCGCACGTAAGCCAGTTACGTTACGTGCGCGGTAGGGTTGGGCGCGATGTCTGCCGGATGCTGGTGGGGTGGAGCCGCCTGGGACTGTCTGGGGTTGCCTAAGGTTGCCTAATGCTGCCTAAGGTTGTGTGGCAATGGGAATCATTCTCACCCTTCGCTTCCTCCCGCACGTAAGCCAGTTACGTTACGTGCGGGATGGTGGGGTGGGGTTCGTGCGGCGCAATAGCGGAAATAATTATTAAGTTTGCGGGATATTCCGGAATCTTTATGGACGTTGTCTTTCGTTTCTTCCCGCACGTAAGCCAGTTACGTTACGTGTGGAAAGAGAGCGGGGTCTGTTCTGCGTAAGGACGGGCATAAGAACGCGTTTGGGGCGTCCTTGAATCTTGATGAATGTGTGCCTTTTTCCTCCCGCACGTAAGACAGTTGCCTTACGTGCGGGCTGGGGTGGAAGAAAGGGGAGGAAGGGGAAATAATAAAGGGAGGAACGAGCGGCAGGGTTTCCTAGTAGACCGAGCGGTCCGCTGAGCCACCTGAAGGATCTGCAATCCCGGCTGTTACCGTGCTGCGCGATACGACAGGGATATCAGCAATTTCTGCGCTCCCGGCGATTTCTTCCCCGCACGTAAGGCAACTAGCTTACGTGCGGGAAGGTGAAAGAGGAGGGATGGTGTGGGAAGGCGGATGTGGCGGATTCTAGTGGTGGAGATAGAGAGGGGTGGGTAGAGAGAGCGCTGGGGTGGGGCGGTCAGGAGGAGCTGAGGGGGGTGATTGTGTTCGACACGCCGGGGTGACGAGCGGGTGCGGTGTTTGAAGGTGTTTGAAATGGTCGCAAATATGAATGGTTTGAGTGGGTGGAACACAATAACGGAAGGGGGGGATATGGTCTATTACTTTTGTCATGAGTGTGGCGCGGCACTGAGCCGGTAAGGTGGATAAGTATGACAAGTAATACCCCCTTGCCGAATGGTTCAACGGCACCGAGCATGCAATCCAATCATCCGACCCAACCGGCTCGTCCGATTCAGGCTACCCAGCCCGCCGAGCCATCCCAAGCGCCGACGCGCCCGATGCCGGCCTTTCCGTCTGCTGCACCTGGCAATCCGGACGCGGCTGTTTCTTTGCGCGGCCTGTTCAAGCAGTTCGGGCAGAAAGTGGCGGTCAATAACCTGTCGCTGGATATCCCTGTGGGTTCGTTCTATGGTTTGGTCGGCCCTAACGGCGCCGGCAAAACCACTACGATCAGCATGATGACGGGCTTGCTCAAGCCTGATGCGGGTTCGGCCATGATTCTGGGCAACGATGTGTGGAGCGACGTGAATCGTGCCAAGCATGAAATCGGCCTGATGCCGCAGCCTGACCAGATTTTTGATTTGCTCAGCGGCATGCAGTTGCTGACTTATGCGGGCATGTTGCGCGGGCTGCCGCGCGCTGAAGTGGTCAAGCGCGCCAACGATTTACTGTCAGCATTCGATTTGACGGAAGCGGCCAATAAATCCGTGTCTGATTATTCAGCTGGTATGACTAAAAAGATTTGTTTGGCGACCGCTATGATTCATAGTCCTCGCATTCTGGTGCTCGATGAGCCGTTTGAAGCCGTGGACCCGATTTCGAGTGCCAATATCAAAGATATTTTGCAGGAATATGTGGCTACGGGTGGCACGGTCATCATCTCGTCGCACGTCATGGCGATGGTGGAACGCATGTGTACGCATGTCGCCGTCATTAATCATGGCCAAGTGGCTGCGGCCGGCACGGTTGACCAGGTGGCTGCCGGTGAAGATTTGGAAGAACGGTTCCTGCAGCTCGTTGGAGGACGTCACGGTGCGGCGCATTTGAGTTGGCTTGACGGCGGCGACGATTCCGCAAATACGGTAGATACCGTTTCCGGAATCGAATCCGGCGCGGCCGCCTTCCCGGCTTCTCCGGCCACTTCTTCTTCCGGCTCGTTGAACGGAGGCGAGCGATGATCGCCACATTGACGCGCTTGCGCTGGGCATTGACGTTACGCGGGTTTTCGACATCCCCTTGGCAGATTGTCGCCTATGTGTTGGCCGCCGTAGCGGGATTGAGCTGCGTTGCCGGCGCGCTGCTGGCTGGCCTCATCTTGGGCAATGGTCCGCGTCTTGCCGGTGACGACGCAACATGGACGCAAGTTGTGCGCATTGTTATGGTCTGCGGTGGCACGTTCGTGCTTTTGCTGGTTGCGTTGCTGCAAATCATGCTGCTCGGCGAGGGCTCCAGCATGAACTTGAAAAAGTTCGAAATATACGGTATTCCGGACTCGCGTTTGCAACTGGGACTCACTGTCGCCGGTGTCTGCGGATTGCCGGCGATCATGGGCATGTTGCTGTTGTTGTGTTGGGCGCCTGGGTACCGTTGGATGGGTGCCGGTGCGGTCATCAGCGGTTGTATTGCGGCCCCGCTCGTCATCATTACGCTCATGTGCATGTGTAAAGCCGTGCTGTCGCTGTCCACGACGCTCGTGCGTTCCCAGCGTGGACGAAACCTCTTCTATGTGATATTGACGTTGGCCGTTGTGGTGAGCGCCCAAATCCCCGGCATCGTGCTGAACAACGAAGACACGCTGTCCGTGCGCATGTCGGATGTGGAACACCTCACCAATGTGCTGGGCTGGCTGCCGCTCGGCTCGCTATTTGAATTGCCGTTCGACGCCCAGGCCGGCAGATGGGGCGCGTGGATTGTGCGCATTGTCATCGCCGCAGCATTCTCCTGCTTGTGTTTCCTGGTGTCGGTATGGTGCATCCGCCGCGAGCGTTTGCTGACCGACCCGACGCAAGGCTACAAGACCGCCAAAGGTATCGGCATGTTCGCGCACGTGCCAGACTCCCCGTCAGGCGCGATTACCGCCCGCGCCGCCACGCAGTTGCGCCGTGACCCGCGTCAAGGCATGCTGTTTGTGTTCCCTGTGTTGTTCATCGCCATTTTTGCGCTCGAATCGCACGGTTTTTCTGTGATAGTTTGGCAATCATTAATTTGGATTGGTTGGATATTATGCATGCCGGAAAGCAATAGTTTCCCGTATGATGGTCGCGGTTTCGCCATGGAGGTCATCACGGGCACTTCCGGAAAGCAGGATCGTGTCGGCCGCGTGCGGCTCTATCTCGTCATTCTTGCCGTCCTGTATGTGCTCATGGGCATCGCCACGTTCCTCGTGACGGGTGATTGGAAGAGTGCCGACGGCATCGCACTGGGATTGACGTTCACGCTCAGCGGTTTCGCCACCGCGCTCGCCGCACTGGGTGTCGCCGAATGGTTTTCGACCGTGTTCCTCTATCCCGTCGCCTCCATCGACAAGCCGTTCTCCTCTCCGCAAGGACGTGCCGCAGCACAAGGGTTCTTCCCGTTTTTGTATATGTTGATTGCTCTGGTTGCGATGGTGCCTACAATCGCCGTGGCAATCATCGCCATGCTGATGCACTGGCAGGCATGGGCGTTAATCATTTCCTCAGTCGCGTTGCTCAATGGCATCGGCATCCTCGTGCTCGGTACATGGTTGGGCGCTAGAATGTTCGATGCTCGCGAGTTGAAAATCTTGCACACGTTGGAGGATTTTGCCTCGCTGCAGAAATAAACGTCACCTTGAGCGCGGTCGCGTATGCTCGCCCAAGGTTGCATGAGTAGCGCATGAGTGACATGAGTGAGGGGAGGCATCATGGCGGCGAACCATGAAGAGCGCCTTCCCGAAACGCAGTCTCATGAGCAGAGTGCTGCCACTGTCGATCATGAGGGCGGCGCGCAGCTTGAGAATCGTTCCATACCGGCGATGACCGCCCATCTGCGGCATCGCCGTATGGCGCTTGTCATACTGTCTGCCCTGGTGACGCTGGGATTGTGTGTGGGATATGTCATTGGTGATGTGAGCGATGTGCTTCCAGGACCTTTGACCGTGAACGTGGCGCAACAACCCGAGTATGAGAAGGTCGCCTATAGTATCGGTGCCGCGGAAATCATAAAAAATGCCGATACGACGAAACCGGTGGATGCTCAGCGTGCGCAAGCGCTCGTTGATGAACTGATGGGCGCGAACGGTCTGGGACGTGATACGTCTGTGGCGGTGGCGCAGGCGGACGGCACAATTGTGGGCGCCCATGAGCCGGACACGGTGCGTGAACCGGCGTCCACGCTCAAAACAGTGACGGCGTTGGCCGCGGCATCCAAGCTCAACATGGGTTCGACGCTGGCGACGCAAGTGTTTCTGCACCAGAACGACAGTGACCAGCGTATCGTGCTCAAAGGCAACGGTGACATGCTGCTGGGAGCCGGGCAAAGCGACCCCAACCATATCAACGGACGTGCGGGACTGGGCACACTCGCGCGCCAGACAGCGGTCGCGCTCAAATCTCGCGGTATCTCAGCAGTGACACTCGACTACGATGACTCGCTGTTCGGCAAGGATCGATACCCAGCCAACCTTGACATGTCGGGTGAAATGCAGCTGTACTACACGGCGGTTTCCTCGATGGCCGTGGATGGCGGACGGCAGCGTGCTGGCGCGCTCGCCAATCCGGACGTGTTCCATGATTACCCGCAGCTGTCGCAGCATCCGGCGGCCGATGCGGTGGCGACGTTCCGTACGGCGCTGAACGCGCAGGGTATCAGCGTCAAGAACGGCAATGAAACGACTGAAACTGGCACGCAGCCGATTGCGCAAGTCGAATCCGCGCCGCTGAGCGCCGTCATGATGTTCATGCTGCGCCACTCAGACAACACGTTGGCGGAAGAATTCGGACGTTTGCTGGCATTGCACGAACACGCACCCAACACGCCGGACGGGGCGCGTTCGACTGTGCAATCAGTGGTAGCCTCGCTCGGTGTCCCTACGGACGGCTTGATAATGGCGGACTGTTCTGGTCTCTCGCCTGGCAGCCGCGTCAGCGTGCGTACGCTGGTCACCGTGCAGGCGCGCAATCTGCAGGTCGGTGGGGCTGTCGCCGCTGCGGAAGGATTGGCTGTCGCAGGGCTGAACGGCACAGTCACGCTGCGTCTTGCTGATACGAAAGCCGCGGGTCTGATGCGGCTGAAAACCGGCTCGCTTGGCACGGTCACGTCGCTGACGGGGAATATTTCGCGGGAGCAGGGCGGAGTAGTCGCGTTTAGCGTGGTCGTCAACAATCCTCAAGATATGGACGCGGCCAAGGAAGCCGTCGACCGTTTCGCCGCGTCGCTGGCACGGCTCTAAGCATGCAAGCGGGCGGTTTGGGGGAGCTCCTTGGAGGGGGCTTACTTGGTAGGGCCTCCTTGATGGCTGTCTATCAACTGCATTGTGTATTGCTGGTCGGCTTGCGTCCCTCCTCTTGTTTCCTTCCCGCACGTAAACCAGTTGCGTTACGTGCGGGAAGGGTGAGTGACGGGGACGGCCGTGCCCTTGATGCCAGGTATATTACGTTTCTCGTGGGGAGCCTCCAATCATAGAAATTGAGAACAGTTCCCAACTTACTTGCTTTCCCCCTCCCGCACGTAAGCCAGTTACGTTACGTGCGGGAGGGGGTGGGTGCAACAACTGTCGATACATCTATGTCGCCATAGTATCCCGCACGTAACGCAACTGCCTTACGTGCGGTGAAGATGGTTGTAATAAATATCGATACAGCGTTTCCCCTATTCTTCCGCGCCATCATCCCGTACGTAAGCTAGTTGCGTTACGTGCGGGAAAGAAGGGGAGCGGAATCTGGAAATGAGAACGAAAGGGGAGAGGAGACCTTGACTTAGGATGGTCGCTGGAAGGAGCCCCAATGGTCTATAGCGCGCCAATGAAACTGGCAATCGGAGCCGTTCGTAAATCGCTGACACGGTTTGACGCGACCTTGAACGGCTGGGACGAGCGGTTTCGTACGCACGGCGAGCATCAGGTCAACAAAGACGCTCCGCTCATCCTTGTCGCCTGTTCAGGAGGCCGCGACTCGCTCGCGTTGGCAGCGGCGGCGCGCACGGTCTGTACTTCGTGGGGACTGCGGTGCGGCGCGGTGATTGTGGACCACAGCATGCAGCAGGGGTCTGCGGAAGTTGCTGCTCGCGCTGCTAAACAGTGCGCCGATCTGGGGCTCGAGCCAGTCATCGTGGAACGTATCGTGCTGGACCCGCAAACGATGCGCCAACGCGGTTCCGAGGCTGCGGCCCGTCAGATGAGGTATGAGACGATCACTCGGGTGGCCGGCCGGACTGGCGCCGAGGCTGTGTTGCTTGCCCATACGCGCAATGATCAGGCGGAAACCGTGCTCATCAACCTGCTGACGTCGGGTGGGTTGGACGGCATGGCCGGCATGCCTGAGCGCACGCAAATTGCGGACGTTGCTTTGCTGCGTCCCCTACTTGATCTGACGCGCGCAGACACCACGCAAATCTGCGAATCGCTGGGACTCGAGTTTTGGGATGATCCTACGAACGGCGAGTTTCTGAGCGCGCGTAACGCTTGCGGTGAGACGGACACGTCGGATGAATCGTCCCAGCACGCATCTTCGGTCTCTTCTGACTCCTCCCAGCCGTCTGCGGGCCATGGAACGAGCCATGGAACGAGCCATGGAACTGACTGTGTGACGGACTATGCAACAGCACAGCGCACCTCGCGCCCCCCGTTCCCCCCGTCTTCCCGCACGTTAGATAACTGCGTTACGTGCGGGGAAGAAAAGAGAGAAAAGCAAGGGCGGACCAATCAGGAAAAGGCGCAGGGGCGTGCTCGATCAGCCGTGCACCTGCCGTTGCGCTCGCGGATCAGACAGCTTCTGCTGCCACAGCTGAGCCGGTTTACGGGAGGCGACATGGTGTCACGTCTTGCTTCCTTCGCGGCAGCGAATCGTGACGATGTTGATTTTCTACAGGAGCAGGCGGCGCTCGTTTACGAGCAGGCCGTCTCGTTCGGTGCGCAGAGCGTTGATAATGCTGATGGTATTTCTGATGTTGCGACAGATAGCGGCACAACCCTCGCGCTGATTGATCGCGACGTGCTGTTGGAGGCACATCCCGCATTGCGTAGGCGAGTTCTTGCACGAGTCTTTGCGCAATTAAACATTCGCGCTTCCGCCGTGCACGTGACGGCGGCCTTGAACCTCATAGAAAACCAACAATCTCGGGGGGTGCAGTTGCCTGCAGGGTATGTGCTGAAACGTTATGGCCACGTCATTCGTCTGTGTCATGATAATGTGCATGCGAATCGCGGATATTCAGGAAAACATCGATCATGAGCTGATTTCTCATGACGAGATTATGGCAAAAATCGAAGAAGTTGCAGTCCAGGCCAGCAAGGATTACGAGGGTCGCGTGCCTTTGGTCATCGCGGTGCTCAAAGGTGCTGTGAACACGCTGACAGCGTTTACCCAAGCCATGTCATGCCCTTTGGAAATGGATTTCATGAGTATCTCCAGCTACGGCAAGAGCATGTCTTCGACGGGAACCATCACGATTCGACAGGATTTGTCAGCAGACGTCAAGGGAAGGGATGTACTCATAGTTGAGGACATCGTCGATTCGGGCTATACCCTGAATTGGCTCGTACAGGAGCTCAAGGATAGGGGAGCGGCTTCCGTAGAAATTTTCGCGCTGTTGGAAAAGCCCGCTCGCCACGTGGTAGATGTTGATGTGAAATATAAGGGATTCGAAATCCCCGACGAGTTTGTCGTCGGCTTCGGACTTGATTGCGATGAGCAGTATCGAAATCTGGACTGCATCGCCGTGCTGAAGCCTGAAGTGTATGAAGGAGCGCTTACGCAATGAGCTTTCAACAAGGGCCTCAGCAGCCCGGCAACAGACCGCCGAACGGGTCAAACAACCCGTTCCGCAATGGCGGCTCACCTGATGGCGGCAACGGGCAGAACGGCAAGGGGCCACGTTCGCTTTGGCGCTCGCCATGGTTGTGGGGAGCGATCATCGTGGTTTTTGCCGTGGTGCTGTTCCAAATGTTCTCGGGATCAGGGGCGCAGACCATTGATACCAAAGATGGTATGAATATCCTTGAGTCCGATTCGGGCAATATCCAATATGCCAAAATCGTCGATAATACCCAGCAAGTGCAACTGAAGCTGAAAGACGATTACACGGCCAAGGACCCCGATACGGGTAAAGACCATAATTACGGCAAAAATGTGCAGTTCTACTACACGTATGCCCAAAGCGCCGATGTGGTCAAAGCCGTGCAGAAAGCTGATCCGGCTAACGGTTGGACAGCCACAATGCAGCAGACGAGTGTGTGGACGTATCTGCTGACCTCGATTCTGCCTTTCATTATTTTCTTCGTGCTCGTATGGTTCTTGATGAGCCGCATGGGTTCTGCCGGCGGCATGCTGGGCATGGGCGGCAAGAAGAACAATGGCAAGCTGCTTGATGGCCAGGTCCCACATACCAAGTTCTCTGATGTGGCCGGTGAAGATGCTGCCGTACAGGAAGTTGAGGAAATCAAGGACTTCCTCAAGGACCCGTCGAAATACAAGGCGCTGGGTGCCCGTATCCCTCGTGGCGTGTTGCTGTATGGCCCTCCTGGCACCGGTAAGACGCTGTTGGCGCGAGCTATTGCTGGTGAAGCAGGCGTGCCGTTCTACTCCATGGCTGGCTCGGACTTCGTGGAAATGTTCGTCGGCCTTGGCGCGTCCCGTGTGCGTGACGTGTTTGATGAGGCGAAGAAGAACGCTCCGGCAATCATCTTCATCGACGAGATTGACGCCGTGGGCCGCAAGCGTGGCTCCGGCATGGGCGGTGGCCATGATGAGCGTGAGCAGACATTGAACCAGCTGCTGGTCGAGATGGATGGTTTCAACAATGACACGAACCTGATCATTATCGCCGCAACGAACCGTCCTGATGTGCTTGATCCCGCATTGCTGCGTCCTGGCCGTTTCGACCGTCAGGTCGCTGTGGAAGCTCCTGATTTGGAAGGCCGTTACGCGATCCTTAAGGTGCATGCCAAAGGCAAGCCGTTCGTGCCGAACATCGACTTGCGTTCCATCGCTGTGCGTACGCCGGGCTTCACAGGCGCCGATTTGGCCAACGTGCTCAACGAAGCAGCGTTGCTGTGCGCTCGTGTAGGTGCTCAGCTCATCGACAACCGCGCCATTGATGAAGCCATTGACCGAGTCATGTCCGGTCCGCGTCGCCGTTCCAAGGGTATGGCTTTGGATGAGCTGCGTAACACGGCCTATCATGAGGGTGGCCATGCCCTGGTGGCTGCTGCGTTGCGTAACACGGACCCGGTCACCAAGGTCACGATTCTTCCCCGCGGCCGCGCGCTGGGTTATACCGCGGTCATGCCTACGGAAGATCGGTACTCCCAAACCCGTAATCAGCTGCTCGACCAGATGGCTTATGCCATGGGCGGTCGTACCGCTGAAGAAGTCGTGTTCCATGATCCGTCCACTGGCGCGTCCAACGACATCGAGAAGGCGACCAATATCGCGCGCAAGATGATTGGAGAGTATGGATTCTCCACTGCGCTGGGCGCTGTGAAATGGACTGATGATGAAGACCAGTCCGGCCTCGATAGCCTGCGTCCTCGCGATTACTCGGATGCTACGGCTGAGCGTATGGATGAAGAAGTGCTGGCCCTCATTGAGAACGCCCACACTGAAGCGTGGACGATTATCAATGAGAATCGCGATATTCTCGATGAACTCGTTCGCCAGCTGCTGGTGAAGCAGACGCTGAACGAAACCGAACTGAATGCCATCTTCAGGGACATCAAGAAGGCTCCGGAACGTGTGGTGTGGCTCAGCGACCCGCATCGCCCCGATTCCGACAAGCCTCCGGTTCCGATTCCGGAATCCCTGAAGCAGACTGTCGGCATCGCACAGCAGTGACCATCCCGAAGGCACCGAGAGACTCTTCCCTCGGTGCCTTCACCCGTGTGGGCGCCCTTGGCTTCTCACTCGTTTGTTACATCCCCCTCACCCCTCGTTTTTAGCATTATCATTTTTCGCCCTCCCCATTACCCTTACCCTTACCCTCCTTTTCATCATCTCCTCCCTTTTCTTCCCGCACGTAAGCTAGTTGCGTTACGTGCGGGGAAGAGGTGGGAAAGAGGGGAGAAGAATCGGGTAAAGCCCTGTATGGTTCGAGATTACGGGGAGGGAGAAGACTTGCGTTGTGTGCAGCAGGAGCAACGTAATGATTGGTATTTCTGGAATAGCCACAGTACCAATTCCAGAAATACCCATATGCTTCCCCCTCTCTCCCGCACGTAGCGCAACTGTCTTACGTGCGGGGAAAGGGTGGTGGGTGCTTCTCGTTACCCAACACCCCGCGCTAGCATCCAGCAACAGGTACTACGGGAAGGCGTGTTGTCAACTGCCTTGCGTGCGAGGAGGAGGAATTGAAAGGACATGAAGAACGAACAGGATGAAATTTAGCGGCTACCGGAAGTCCATGTCGGAATTCAACGGCATCGCAACTCAACCATCCCAATGTGCTCAAGCAAACTGAAGAGCGCAGGAAAAAAATAAATATAACTGTGTAGGAAATACGGCAGCAGCTGGAAAACATGCTGTTGGTGTGATGAAAAGTAAGGAAGGCGCGATAATGAGTCGTCGACGAGCTGAACCAATGAAAGCGGGACCATTCCTTATTGAAGCTGAATGGGAACAGGATGAGCATGGTGCGCGACTGGAAATGCGGGTTCATGTAGCGGGAATGCCGTCTGACGAGATTGGAACGTCGTTCAACATTGCTGTACCGGCCAGCATCATTGAGCAAGCTGTGAACAGGGAGAGCGTGACGGTTGACCACAATGATGTGGAACAAAACAATGGTTCGGATGCTCAGATGACGAGCTGTGAAAACAAAGAATCAAACAGCTCTGAACGCAACACTGTGCAGCAAACAGCAGTCATATTCATGGAGAGTGCTGTTCAATCCGCGGAAGCGTTGTTCCGCAAGTCTATCGTGTCCATTGATGCGGTCCCGGGAAATATGGTTGAAGGAGTTTCTCCGCTCTACCATGTCACTCATTATGATGCGCTTGATACGCAAACCGCAGTTGTGCAAATCCGAACGATACTCGAACCGGACACACTGCAGCATGTCCTGTCGGATTTATCCGTAGCGCATGAGGGATTGGTGTCGTTGAGCTGCGTATCATTCGACGGAGCTGGAATGGGCGAGGATATACAGCGTGCGGCTGTGCTGGCTCCATGGCTGGATATGGACCCGAATGGTGAAGTAAATGGTGATCCGTTGGCGTTTCTGCTCGCCATGGCTCCGGATGCGACTCAAGTGGCTATGGTGAGTGACACTTGGCTGCTGCGGAATGCTGCGCAGTCAATGGACGCGCCATGCGCTGGAACTCTTGCCAAAGATGCTCCTAAAGTGGAGGGAGTGCATAAGCCTGGTGCGCGAATGGATGACCGACTGGGCGAGGCTGAAGGACACGCAGCTGGTAACGCATACGATGGCACGGAAGGAAAATAACCATGCGAGCACACAGAATTGCCTGGTGGGTATATGTCTTGACTGTCGCAATCGGTCTAGTCGGCGGAATTTTAGTGAAGATTATTGATGAAAAATTTGCGCTTGGTGTATTGGGGGCACCATGGTTCATATCGGCAATCATGGTTTTGCTGGGATTTGTGGTGGTTGCGCTCGCTTGGCAGGTGCAACGCTATGCCAAAGCCGACGCGAGAAAACGTGTGGAGCTCAAGACCATCACGCCGGAACGGGCGGTGAATACGTTGATATTGGCCAAAGCATTGGCATTGGCTGGATCAATATTGCTCGGATGGTATTGTGGGCAGCTCATTATGTGCATTGGGCATGCCGAAGCTGCTTACTACAAGACAGCAATGATTCAATGCGGTCTTGCAGCGGGAGCTTCATTCATCGACATGATTTTGGGAATTATTAGCGAAAGGTTTTGCCAATTACCGCCGAATGAGGGTCCTGAACATCCAAAAATGCGTCAGCGCGCGCGGGCTTCTCAGACACGTCTGCAAGCTGGACAAGGGAAGCCTTGCTCGGCGTGAAAGGTGACGGTTAGGAACTGCTGAGCAAATATTTCGATGATTGAACTGTGCCGATTGCAGTTGCTGGAGTGAGTCGTCAGGTACTGTGGGCACTGGGTGGGATGTGCTGGGGTGCAGTGGGGACGCTGGAGTGCGCTGGGCAGCGTGTGGTGCGGTCGATTGGGATGAATAGCAATGGCGTTGGTTAACTGAAGCCCTGCAAGCTCAAGTTTCTGCCCAATTGCTTGGCGGCGGGAGGCGATAGCGAACTGAAACTGAAGAAGAAGCGGGGATCGTCTTTGATTCAGGGGGGTGCTTCTTGCACTTGTTCTTGTCTTTCCCGCACGTAAGCTAGTTGTCTTACGTGCGGGAAAGACAAAATAGGTTTATGGAGCAGCGAAAAAGGGCTAGAATAGTCTCCCTAAATATATAATCAGGAATTCGTTGGTCAACCGCTTGTCTCTTGCGATCATTGAATGCCCAAGGGCTGCAACATTACATCATGTCAGATTTGTGGGGCACGCAGCATGGCTTCCTGGACCATCGCTGCAGCAAGTTCACCATCCTGTGTGTAGACTTTGGCCATGCTCAAGCCGCGACCGTGGGCGGCTGTCGGTGAATCTTGAACATACAGATGCCACTTGGTCACATCAATATCGCGATACCACCACATCGAATGGTCGATTGATGCGAACGAAAGGCCTGGGGTGAGGGCACTCAGGCCGGATCGGCGAATAATCGGTTCCAGCATAATCTGATCGCAGCCAAGAGCCAGCAGGGCGCGATGCATCGTCTGGGAAACGTCGAGTTCTCCTTCTGCGCGCATCCACACCATTTGATATCCGCAATCTTTCTGTGCGCTTTCTTTGTCGGGTCCAAGGAGAATAGTGCGTTTGATATGACGCAAATCAAATGGTGATTTTGTAGCGTAAAAATCTGCGAACGGATTGTTGTCCGCATACGGAGCCATAAGCTCTTTGGCGCTCTTGAGCGTTTCGGGCGCCGGAACATCTGGAGGCATCGAGTCGGCGAAGTCAACGCCAGTCTGCCCTCGCTTCTGGAAACTGGCGATAGCGGTCAGGATAGCCCCTTGCGTTTGCGTGACGTTGACCCGACGCGCAGAGAACGAATGTCCGTCGCGCAGGGTTTCGACGTCGAACAGCAAATCTTGGTGGATATCTCCAGGCGCGATGAAATAGCCATGAATGGAATCGGGTTCACGCTCGTCGGGGACTGTCTTCGATGCTGCGATCAAAGATTGTGCAATGACTTGGCCTCCATATACGCGACCTGTCGGGAAGTACATGCTTTCGCCGGTTATGAACGTGTGGCCTCGCGATTGCGAGGGGGTGCCCAGTTCGAGCACTTTTACCAATTGCTGTAGTGGCGTTGTCTCTGCGGCCATGTTCATTCTCCCGTCTTCGCCCATCATCGATGCGTGATTGACCTGCTATTGCGCAGTGCTCCCGCGGTATTGCATAATCGCGTTACTTGCGTATGGTGCGTCTCTCATTTTATGGGCATAGTTATCTCAGATTTCGTTCTGTCCGTTTCCGCAAGGCCTGTCGAGGCTGCGTCGGCGAACGATGGTTCTGGTGGTAACCGTTTGGTATCCCCACATGAGGGCTCCATAACTAATGCTTGGCAAGTCTAACGAACTTATGTCACGAAACGTTACGGTTGTGCGAATTGAAAAACTGAACATGCTTTAGTTCAAGATGTGGCCTCGTTACCGGCGTCTTATCACGGTCCCTCATGTAAGGTTGCTATTTTTGATTTATAAAAAAAATCTAATCGTATTACTGTAGTGTGCTGTGTGTTCTTACTAAAGATTGCTGGGGCGTTCAGTCTTCCAACGTGTGCGGCGTGCGTCAGAAACTTCCCACAGTGTCAGCGGCTTCTTACGCACGGTATATGAATACTTGGGGTCCCTTGTGTTGAGCAGTTCAACCACTCGAAGCGCCATGTTGTACTGCGATTTGGTGTTTGCTAAATCTTCTTTCGTTATAGTTACGACCTCCCATCCCGCAGCTTTGAGATTTCCGGTTCTTTTTGCGTCTTGAATTGGTTGATTTTTATGATAATTTCCGTTATATTCCACATCGGTTTTTGCGCCCACATAGGCGTTGTCGAGTATGGCGATGATGTGCCCATCGGCGCCTCGCACCACCCAATTCACGACGGCTCGTTCAACGCCGTAACGCTGCAGCGTCAAGCGCGTCATTGTTTCAGGCATGGAATCAGTTCCAGGGCACATGAGGCGTAGTGCGCGTCGACATTTGGCGATTCCACGGAATGTTCGACGTGCACTGCCCGCACTGCGGCACTCGCTCACATAGCGTTCCCATTTGCGCAAGTATTCATGGAAATCAGCCATGGAAACTTTGCGCAGCCTTGGATTGCGCCTCATGAGCGCGTCTCCCAGTTGCACGAGTTCACCAAGATCGAGCCATGACGAGAACATGGCCCAAGTGCACACAGGATTTGTGCACTGGATCCCTTCGCCCAGATCCACCACTTCGCATGGTCCGCTCCAGCAGACCCACTTACGTCCCAGCATCCAGTGGCGCTTCTTTGGTGTATCGACTACGAGCATCAGTCTGCACTTGCGTAATGAACGGGGTAATTGTGGTACTTCAATGCCTTGTAGTTCCAAGGCGGTGCGTAATGCAAATACCTGTGGCATATTGAGCAGTCGCAACAAGGCGCGGCATAGGGTGACGGCGTCTCTTCTGATTGCCGCCAGTTTATTTTCGGTCAAGCTTGCTAAGCGCACATTCTTCTTCCGCATGCTTCCACGCTAGAATCTGGCCATTCACGCAGGCAAGCCGCGGCGACCGATGTGGAAAACATGTATGTGCATACTTTGAGGATGTGGATAACTTATTCGGCGGAATAATGCCGTTTTTGATGTGCTGTGTTCATTTTCGCATCTCGTTTTCTGAGAACATGGTAAATTGATGCCGCCCTGAATCGATTTTGAACGCAATTGTCCGGGTACGGGCGAGGGAGTAACGGGGAATAAGTGCATGTATCACCCTTTTGGAATAATGAACAATGCATTGTGTCCACTTGACATGCTTGGTTTGCGGCCTGATGAGGCTTGCTAACCATAGTGAACCACAGATTGGAATCAAGTTTGGCTGAGTTTATTTATCAAATGATCAAGGCACGCAAAGCCTATGGAGATCGTGTGATCCTTGATGATGTGACGTTGAGCTTCCTGCCTGGTGCCAAAATTGGCGTTGTAGGCCCTAATGGTATGGGTAAATCAACATTGCTGAAAATCATGGCTGGCCTCGATACCGTAAGCAATGGTGAGGCTACGCTGACACCTGGTTTCACAGTTGGTATCCTGCAGCAGGAACCTCCCCTGGATGATGAAAAAACCGTTGGTGAAAACATCAAGATGGCATTTGGTGAGATTGCTGCCAAAGTTGCGCGTTTCAATGAGATTGGCGAAGAAATGGCCAATCCTGATGCTGACTTCGATTCGTTGATGGAGGAGATGGGCAAGCTCCAGACTGAAATCGACGCCGCTGACGGTTGGGATCTTGACTCGCAGCTGGAACAGGCGATGGATGCGTTGCAATGCCCTGATCCAGATACGCCGGTATCCGTATGTTCGGGCGGCGAACGTCGCCGTGTGGCGTTGTGCAAGCTGCTTCTGGAAGCTCCTGATTTACTACTGCTTGACGAACCTACCAACCATCTTGACGCAGAATCCATTCTTTGGCTGGAAAAGTTCTTGCACCAATATAAGGGTGCTGTGATTGCTGTTACCCACGATCGTTATTTCATGGATAACGTCGCAGAGTGGATTTGTGAGGTTGATCGAGGACATCTGTATCCATACAAGGGTAACTACTCCACTTACTTGGAGACCAAAGCCAAGCGTATGGAAATCCAGGGTGCCAAGGACGCCAAGCTCGCCAAGCGTCTGAAGAACGAGCTGGAATGGGTGCGTTCCAGCCCCAAAGCTCGTCAGGCTAAGAACAAGGCTCGTCTGGAGCGATACGACCAGATGGAGCAGGAGGCACGCAACTCCAAGAAGCTTGATTTCTCGGAAATCCAGATTCCTCCGGGACCGCGTCTGGGCTCTACCGTGCTGGAAGCCGAACATATCCATAAGGCGTTTGGTGACCGGGTGCTTATTGATGACCTGTCTTTCACACTGCCGCGTAACGGCATTGTCGGCGTGATTGGTCCTAATGGTGTAGGCAAGTCTACGTTGTTCAAAACGATTGTGGGACTTGAAGAGCCTACAAGCGGCTCACTCAAGCTGGGTGAGACCGTCAAGATCAGCTATGTCGATCAGAACCGTGCTGGCTTGGATCCTAACAAGAACCTCTGGGAAGCCGTCTCGGATGGTTTGGACTTCATGGAAGTTGGCGGGGTTGAAGTGCCAACCCGCGCGTATGTAGCCAGCTTTGGCTTCAAGGGATCTGACCAGCAGAAGTTGACGGGCATACTGTCGGGTGGTGAACGCAATCGTTTGAACCTGGCGCTGACCCTCAAGCAGGGCGGCAACCTGTTGTTGCTTGATGAGCCTACGAATGATCTCGATGTCGAAACGCTTGAATCATTGGAAAACGCTTTGCTGGAGTTCCCCGGCTGTGCCGTAGTCATCTCCCACGATCGCTGGTTCCTTGACCGCATCGCTACGCATATTCTTGCGTGGGAAGGCACTGATGAGAACCCTGCAAACTGGTATTGGTTTGAGGGTAATTTCCAGGCATATCAAGAGAACAAAATAGCTCGTTTGGGTGAAGATGCTGCTCGTCCGCATCGCCTGCACCGCAAGTTGACTCGTTGATTTTGCCAATTTGTTCCTACCAAGGCCACCCTTTTGGGTGGCCTTTTTATATTAGTGATATACACATATTGAATATCCTTCAAATACTCTTCATTCAATTCAAGCATCAGCGTCTCTCCAACTTTTTCACCACCGCATCGCCCCTCCTTCCCGCACGTAACGTAGTTGGCTTACGTGCGGGATTGTCTGAGAGAATATCGGGTGTCATGAGAGGGCCTTGCCGCAGATAAGGTAGTTGTCTTATCTGCGGCACCGCTAGGAATGGTTGCGCATATCTGCATACGATATTTCGCACGTAATGTAGTTGGCTTACGTGCGGGAAATGGAGAGGGGAGTGTGCGGTAGGACCGGGTGTGGTGGGGAGCCCCCTTATGTTCTTAAAAATGAGATATGGCAACGGGTGGAGGGGTTGAAATGTTAGGGTGGTCGGCACTACTACCTCCATCGCGACTGAGTCCTTGACTGGGAGAACGCCGAACAACGTACAGTTGGTGATATTGCGAGGGAAGTAGTGCATGATCAGTGCTGAGGAAATGAATAGAGGAGCATTCATGTCGAACCATGTCGACACTACTTGTGTGCAGGGCGGTTACCAGCCGAACAATGGCGAACCTCGTACCCCTCCGATTGTCGCTTCCACGACGTTCAAATACACGTCCAGCGAGCAGATGAGCCGACTGTTCGATTTGTCGGAAAGCGGCTATTTCTATACTCGTTTGCAGAATCCGACCTCTGACACGGTGGCGCAGAAGATTTGCGAGATGGAGGGCGGCGCAGCTGCCATGCTTACTTCATCGGGACAGGCGGCTAATTTCTTTGCGCTATTTAATATTTGCAATGCGGGTGATCACATTGTGGCATCCAGTGCTATCTATGGCGGCACGTATAACCTCATTAACGTCACCATGCGCAAAATGGGTATTGAATGTACGTTTGTGAATCCGGATTGCACTCCTGAAGAATTGGATGCCGCATTCCAGTCTAATACGAAAGCAGTATTTGCGGAGTCTCTGTCGAATCCTTCAGTGAAGGTGCTTGATTTTGACAAGTTTGTCAATGCTGCTCATTCGCATGGTGTGCCGCTTATTGTCGATAATACGTTCCCGACTCCAATCAACTGTCGACCGATTGAGTTTGGCGTTGATATAGTTACGCACTCCACTACGAAATATATGGATGGCCATGCAACGGTTGTCGGAGGTGCAATTATTGATTCTGGAAACTTCGATTGGATGAAGTACGCGGAGAAGTTCCCGGGAATGACGCAGCCGGACGATTCCTATCACGGCGTGACGTATGCCAAGGATTTCGGGAAGGCGGCGTTTATTACCAAAGCGACCGTGCAGCTCATGCGAGATTTGGGATCGACGCCAGCGCCAATTAACGCATGGATTCTCGGCACCCATCTTGAGTCATTGGGCGTGCGCATGCAACGTCATTGCGAGAATGCACAGAAGGTTGCCGAATGGCTGGCACAAGATCCGCGTATTTCTTGGGTAAATTATCCGGGGCTGCCGGGCGACGAATATCATGAGCTTGCGCAACGTTATATGCCGAACGGAACGTGCGGTGTTATCGCGTTTGGTGTTCCAGGGGGCCGTGAAAAGGTATCCGCTGTACTGGATGCTCTCAAGATGATTGCTATTGCGACGCATGTGGCGGATGCGCGCTCTTGTACGCTATATCCAGCGGGAACGACCCATCGTCAGCTCACTGAAGAACAGCTTGAGGAAGCTGGTGTGGGCATTGATTTGGTGCGTTTGAGCTGCGGTATCGAAAATGCCGATGATATCATTGCCGACTTGGACCAAGCGCTGGATGCGGTGAAGGACTGAGCTTCATCCTTGATATAACGTCATCTTTCGTCATCTTTAGTCCAGTACGACTACGAGCACCCTCGTTGCCAGATTGCCGTGTTAGATAACGGCGGATCTGGCTTCTTTTCCTCGCACGTAAGCCAACTGCGTTACGTGCGGGGATTATTTATTGGGAAATGCAAGCGGGGGTGAGGCGAGGTGGTGGGCGGCAACAAGGCTCTGGTGCGAGAGATGTGTGGATGAATGTCTTGAGGAATGCTGTAAACGTTGCTTCCCGCACGTAAGCCAACTATCTTACGTGCGGGCGAGGCGGCGGCCGCGATGAATTTGAATGCTGCCGCTGACGCGATACACTGAACGAATGCAGCAACCCATAGAAACTCAGATTGTCAATCTCGCCAAGCCTGCGCGACCTGCGGATCCTTCAAATCCTGAAGATTTGCAGATTGCTCAAGATTTGAAAGATACTCTGCGAGCTCATAGTGATGGGTGCGTGGGTATGGCGGCGAACATGATTGGCGAGCCGGTGGCCATTATTGTCTTTGTTGATGATGAGATGGGTGGCGGCATTACCACAATGTTGAATCCGCGGATAACTACTGCGCAACAGTATTATGAAACTGCTGAAGGCTGCCTGTCGTTGGATGGCGAGCGAGCTGTAACGAGAGCTCAATACATTGAGGTTGATTATGACAACACTAAGGGTAAACCTAGGCATGCTCGGTTTGAGGGGTTCACTGCGCAGATTATTCAACATGAAGTTGATCATTGCTTGGGAAAGATAATTTGATAACTGCTCATATGGTTTTTTGACGATTCATGCAATAGGTAGGGAATCATTCAATTTCCTGGGATGTAGCGGATTTAGTTGCCAGATGGGCGACTTTATGAAGCTATAAAAACGTTATTGTTGGGATTGCGTGTGCTTATGGTGACAATAAACTGACAATAAATAAATGACGTGTGGATGACTCTCATTTCCTTTCTCTCGCTCCTTTCTCGCCGTCGTTCTGTCATAATTTCTAGGTATTTATAGCCTTTATTTCATGTTTTGTTTTCATGATGGACGGTGTCTTGGATTGATTGTTGGTTGTAGTAAGCGAAATTTTTGTGTTGAAATGTGTATATTGTGTGAAGAGTGGTGTCAATATATGTCTCCGCTTTAGATATGTGTTATAGTGAGCAATTGGGGGGTGAGTCATCGAGGGCCGTGGTTGATAGAGCGGTCTTCGTCGCTTGAGAAAGCGGGGGATGCTGTGATTCGCTAAGGGCGCGTGGCACTTCGGTGCCATGCGCCTTTTTGTATCAGCTGGATATGCCAATTGAGTAGTGGTGCCTGCATTTCAGGCATGTGGCTGTAGTTCTGGGTGTAGTTCGAATCTGTCGTTCCGTGTTTGTTTGTTGCGTTTGTTTGTCGATGTCGCAATCGGTTTCGCGTTCCTGCCGCGCGTCCCCTCGCACGTAATGTAGTTGTCTTACGTGCGAGTGGGTAGCGGATTCAAGACGAGTGATAGCGGTGTGAAGTGTGCGAATCGTGTAGAGAGCCGAAGAGTGTAGAGAGCGCGAAGGGCGTGCATACTTGCAACTGCGAAAGAACTCCCGTAATCCATGCCGCCCCCCATAACCATTGGAAATCATTGTATTTGCAGTCAACACGCCGTTCTGATCATGTATAATTCAATGATTTGACAAATATAGTTTAACGGTTTTACCATGGTCATGTAGCCAAGGAAACCGCAGTGATGCGAATCATTCGTTGGCGCATATGAATCCCAACGGCGGGTAGATATGCACTCATGGCAAACCCCGCATGATGATCAACAAAGGAGTATCTCATGGGACTGTGGGACATCGACAAGATTGAATACGTTGGACGCGGCAACGGCCCGGTCGAAGGCCTTGGCTTCCAATACTACGATGCCGACAAGGTTGTTGCCGGCAAGAAGATGAAGGATTGGCTGCGTTTCGGTGTGGCATGGTGGCATACGTTTGACGCTCCGCTCGTCGATCCGTTCGGCGATGGCACGGCCCAGCGTCCGTGGGGCGGCAAGTTCTCTGATCCGATGGACAATGCCCTGGCCAAGGTTGATTACGCCTTTGAGTTTCTGGACAAGCTCGGCGTCGACTACTTCTGCTTCCACGATCGCGATATCGCTCCCGAAGGCGATACATTGCGTGAAACCAACGCGAACCTCGATCGCGTGGTCGACAAGATCGAGGAGAACATGAAGGCCACGGGCAAGAAGCTGCTGTGGAACACCTCCTCACTGTTCACGAACCCTCGTTTCGCAATGGGCGGCTCCACTTCACCATTCGCCAATGTCTACGCATACGCAGCTGCACAGCTCAAGCACTCCTTGGAGATTGGTAAGCGCCTTGGTGCTGAGAACTATGTGTTCTGGGGTGGTCGTGAAGGCTACGAGAACCTGTGGATCACAAACATGAAGCGCGAGCAGGACCATATGGCCCAGTTCTTCCACATGTGCGCCGACTATGCCAAGGAAATTGGTATGGATGCCCAGTTCCTGATTGAGCCCAAGGCCAAGGAGCCGATGACGCATCAGTACGACTTTGACGCCGCCACAGCCTGCAATTTCTTGCGTGCGTACGACCTCATCGACGTGTTCAAGCTCAATCTTGAGGGCAACCACGCCAACTTGGCAGGCCACACCTATCAGCACGAAATCCGCGTCGCTCGTGACAACGGTGTGCTCGGTTCCCTCGATGCCAATCAGGGCGACATGCTGCTTGGCTGGGATCTGGATGAGTTCCCGACCAACCTCTACGAGACCAGCTCGGTCATGTGGGAGGTCCTTGAGGAAGGCCAGATTGGCCCTCATGGTGGTCTGAACTTCGATGCCAAGCCTCGTCGTACTTCCTTCGCCGCTGAGGATTTGTTCCGCGCCCATATCGCCGGTATGGATTCTTTCGCCGCCGGCCTGCTCGTTGCCGACAAGATGCATCAGGACAAGTTCATCGAAGACCTCGTCGCCGACCGTTACTCGTCCTACGATTCGGGCATTGGCAAGACCATTGATGACGGCACCGCCACGCTCGCCTCGCTCAACGATTATGCGATTGACATGCCGCAGTCCGAGATTCTCGCTTCGATGAAGCCTGATCACCTGGAGTCCGTCAAGGCAACGATCAACAACTACATCATTGATGCATTGAAGGAGGCCTGACCGTCATACATTTCCTCAATCGGCCTGTGTAGCCGGAGTTCCTTTCTCTCGTCTCTACCGGCTGTGCAGGTTTCCATTCGATTATTTCTCTTTCTTTCCGTAATAAAGTTCTCTAATCAGACAATTGTTGTATGATTTGCGGAACTTCGACGAAAGCCGCCGGCTTTAAGTCACCGGCGGCTTTCGCCTATCCATTGGGGCGTGATGTTGTCAGATAAGCCGTCTGCACTCACGTCTGGTGGCCTTATCCAATATCAGTAAATTCAATTCTTCCCTGATCTGCCGGCATCGTCAGGTCAGACCTTTTTCTCTTTCCCGCACGTAACGTAGTTGCGTTACGTGCGGGAAAGGGATTGGCGATGGTTTATATTCATCCATTGTTTTCGTCATTAGGGATGTCATTATTCGTTCATCCGCCTTGTGAAAGGACTCTTCATGGATTCGCTGTTCACCATTGACAATCCTGTGCTGGCGGGTATGTACCCGGATCCCAGTTGGATTTGGGATGCGCCCAATACTCGTGTGGCGCTTGTGAATTCCTCTTTTGAAATGTCTCCAGGCCTTCCGATTCATGTGTCGCAGGACTTGCAACATTGGGAATTGCTGGGCTCCGCGATTGACGACGCCATGGCTGAGCGTTTGCTGTTGCGTTTTGTCCCTGATTCTGGCGGGATTTTCGCTCCCACATTGCGTCGCATTGGCAATGGTTATGCCATTGCATGCACTGTCGCCAACATCGATTTTCAAGCGGCTCGCGATGCTGGCTGTGATGTTGAAGAAATTATGGAAGCGGAAGGCAATTTTGTGATTACTGCCGACCGCTTGGAAGGTCCGTGGCATGGCCCCTTCTGGGTGCGTGGTGCTAACGGCATCGATCCCGATTTATTTGAAGATATTGATGGCTCTGTGTGGTGGACCCAAACGCGCCCATCTGTTGACCCGCGTTGGGAAGGGAATACTCAGGTATGGACGCAACAAATTAATCCTGTCACCTGGCAGCTGCAGCCGGATGCCGATGACTACGGTCCGTTCTCTCGGACTGTTATTTGGGAAGGCTTTGGTATTGAAGCGGTTTGGGCTGAAGGACCACATTTATTCCGCCACGGCCCGTATGTGTATCTGATGACGGCCGAAGGTGGCACTTCTTTTGATCACAGTGAGATGCTCATGCGCACGCTCGCTCCCGAAGGTTTCGCTGCCGCGCTCGCTGAGTTCCCCTCAGTTCGGCTGATTTCTCATCATGCTGATTCCTGTGATACCGACCTGACTGCGGATTCCCCCTATGTCATGCGCGCCGCTATTAAAGACGATGCTGAGCAAACATCCTCTCCATTGTCTCCTGACCGCCCATCCGACCCCTCCCTTCCCGCACGTAAGACAGATACGTTACGTGCGGTTGAAGATGTGGACGGAAAAGAAGAAATGGAAACGGAAGATGGGGCGCGGGCGGATACATGCCGCCTCGAGCGGACGGTGTATACGGATCGTAACCGTTTGTTCCATCCTGACAAGAAAAACCCGATTCTTACCCATCGTCATCTCGGGTCAGATGAACGCGTGCAATGTGTCGGCCACGCTGACGTGTTATGTCATCCTACGTTGGGTTGGTGGCTCGTAGCGCTTGGTTCGCCTCAAACACCGTGTGAGGATGGATCCCATCTGAATTTCCTTGGCCGTCAAAGCTATCTCTACCCGGTGAAGTGGGATAGGGATCCACAGCCATCTGTTGCATCTGACAACAACACTATTGATGATCCTGGCTGGCTGGTGGGCCGGTACAATTTGGGTCGTTTGGTCGAATCATTAACTATTGACACGGATGCGGACGCTGTTGCGGATGTTGTGATTGAGGAAGGACCGGACACTTGGCGAATTCTTGATCTGACTATCACGCCACAGCGTGGTGCAGACTGGATGAGTCTTCGTTGCGACGATTCCGTATTGTGGCATCGTTTGGAATCGGATCGCACGGTCATAGTGCTTCCTTCGGATTGCGACATCACTCTGCGTCAGAATAATCTGCATCATGTGATCATCCAGCCTCCGGTTGCGCAGGATGACGGTTCGCTATGTGTGACTTGGCGAGTGGTCAATGGCGCCCATATTGATGACCGAATGGTGACTCTTCCGGATAACCCTGAGGGCTGTTTGGTGGCAGTCTTTGCCGATGGGCGTCTTGGTTTGGGACTTATGGCTGATGAAGAGCTCGAATCTGTGCTCATGCTTGATGACATCGATGCCAGATTCCTCAGCACGGAATGGTCAGGCGGTTTTGTGGGCTGCTTGGTGGGTCGTGCACTGAGTTAGTTCAGGTAAAGCAAGCTGGGGAATCTTGTCTGCGCCCGCGACAGCGTCGTCGCGCCCAATTCCCGCACGTAACGCAATTGCGTTACGTGCGGGAATTGTTATGTGAGGGTGGGGAGTTTTTATGAAGGGTCGCGCGTCGTGTGCTGCTTTGCCAAGTTTTTGGATGTGCCGTGGAAGCGACGCGCTGGCTGCGGGGCTGTGGCGGGTCTGGGAAACTGCAGAAATACATGAAGTTATTTCTGGTGAAGCTGTGCGTAACGAAACACGTTATCAATCCGCACGTAACGTAACTGGCTTACGTGCGGGAAGGGAGGGGAGATGGGCAGCGGCCGACTTGGCTTTGGTATCTTCTCCGTCTTCTTCGCGCACGTAACGTAACTGGCTTACGTGCGGGAAGGCTGGCATGTGCGGACGGATGGCATGTTCACCATAGATGGCGCGTTCAACATAATTGGCTTGCGTGTGGAGCTTGGGCTGTCAATAAACTGGATACTGGTCCGCGCGTCCGTACGCTTCTGGGCTGCGTTACTGTATTGCGATACGCTGACCGGATACTGGCCCGCGCTGATGTGATGGCCGCAGATCCTTCTGAACGTTCTTCTCCTGAACAATGCAGGCGTCGCTCTGCCGCACGTAAGATAACTGCCTTACGTGCGGCAAGGGGAGAGTGGCCTGCGTTATTTATCTGGTTCCCTGGTTTTCCATATTTATTTCTGCTGTAGATACTTGCTCTGCTCTACCAGTATCGTCCCGCACGTAACGTAACTGGCTTACGTGCGGGAAGAGAGAGGAGAGTGAGGGGTGGTAATCTATTCGGGCTGTGGAGGAGCGGCGGTGCTGTTGCGCACGACCAGTGTGGTGGGCAGGATGACCTGTTTTTGAAAAGTGGAATCTTTATTGGTTTCAATAATCATGCGGGTCGCCTCCACGGCCATGTCCTGCAGCGGCTGGCGGACTGTGGTCAGGGGTGGGCCGAGAAAAGCGGCGGTTTGCACATCGTCAAATCCGACGACGGATAAATCGTCAGGAATGCGAAGACCGCACTGGCGCGCGGCCTCGTAAACGCCCATGGCCTGAAGGTCGCTGCCTGCGAAGATGGCGGTGGGGCGCTCGGGGTTGAGCAGCAGTTCCATGGCTTGGGCGTAACCGCCGGGCGTCGTGAAGTCTCCTTCAGTGATGAGTGCTGGATCGATGAGGATGCCTTCCTCAGCAAGCGCGGTGGTGTACCCGTCAAGGCGTGCACGTGAGCACAGCATGTCATCGGGGCCGGTGATGATGCCGATACGACGGTGCCCTAGTGTCAGAAGATGTCGTGTGGCCAGCAAACCGCCGGTCCAGTTGTCGGCCTGGACGCACAGTTTGGTGGGCTTGGGATCTCCTGAGGGGTCGAAAATGACGTAGGGGATGTGGTGGAACTGAAGTTTGCGCTCTTCAGTCTGGCTGAGTTCGGAAAAGACAAGGATGGCTCCCATGATGCCGCGTTGGGCCACGCGATCGATCCAGTCGGTGATGCTGGTTGGGCCGTGTCCGATTTCCGAGGTGACTACGCTGAGGTTGTGTTGGCTGCATTCGTGTACGACTCCGCGCAGTACTTCCAAAGCCCACACGGTTTTGAAATCTTGGAATACCACCTCGATGAGTGTGGAGGATGAGGTTTTGGAACGTCCATGTTTGCTGTATCCCGCATCGTTGAGTGCTTGGGTAATGATTTGCCGTGTCTGTGAGGATACGTCGGCTCGTCCATTGAGCACTTTGGAAACGGTGGCCAGTGAGAAGCCTGTGGTGCGTGCGATGTCGCTGAGCAAGGGCTTCGATTGTGCTGCTGGCGGCTTTGCCAAGGGTGTTATGTCCATGATTGTACCTTCCGTAGCCTCCAACATATCGAAACTTTCGTAGTTTTGCTTGCAGGGAAAACAGGAGCAAATTACAGATTGTTGAGTTGTGAACCCATTTAATTATAAGGGATTACGCATCTCGACACATACTAAGTAAGCTGAATTGACAATGTTGGATAGTCGGTCTAATCTGAGAATTACGAAAACACAGCGAAGTAGTTTTCGAAAATCCTACATCAGTTTTCGATGGTTTTCCTGAATGGATGTCGATGCCAAGTATTGGCGCAGTCTGCATGAGGGAGAGCTGGAGAGGTCGAACGACTGAACAGTGTGAGGCAATGGTGCTTTGCACATCATTCAAGGAGGAATCATGAAGGTCAAGTCCGTTCTAGCAGCAGCCTTGGCAGCTGCTGCGGTCGTTGGCATGAGCGCATGCGGCAGCTCCGGCGCCACCAATGACGACAGCACAATCACGTTCTGGCACAACTCCACAGCCGGCGACGGCAAAGCCTACTGGGAGCAAGTGGCCAAAGACTTTGAGGCTGCAAATCCGGGAGTTAAGGTTGAAATCCAGGCCATCCAAAATGAGGATTTTGCGGGCAAGATTCAGACCGCCATGCAGGACCCGTCCACTGGGCCGGACGTGTTCATGGCCCTTGGCGGTGAAAAGACCCAGGAGATGATTGACGCCGGTCAGCTTATGGATCTGACCGACAAGATTTCCGATACCGTGAAGACCGATATGAAGACGGCCCTGAAAGCCGCCACTTACGACAACAAGGTATATGGCGTGCCGGTTTCCGTTGAGCCGGGCGGTCTGTGGTATTCCAAAGATCTGTTCACCAAGGCAGGCATTGCCGACACTCCTTCCACCTGGGAAGACCTGCTCAAGGATGCCACAACGCTGAAAGATGCCGGTATTGCTCCTATCGCCCTGGGTGCCAAGGATGCATGGCCGGCAGCGCACTGGTATTACTGGATCGCCCTTCGCGAATGCTCCAATTCGGTGTACGAAAAGAGCGTGCAAGACAAGGACTTCTCGGATCAGTGCTGGGTCACTGCAGGTGAGAAGCTGGAAGAACTTAACAAGCTCAATGTGTTCAATGATGGTTACTTGACCACCACGGCTCAGCAGGGTGCCAACTCGTCGGCAGGTTTGCTGGCGAACCATAAGGCTGCCATGGAACTCATGGGTGCGTGGGAGCCAGGCGTGGTCAAGGATCTGACCGAGGACGGCAAAGCCATGGCTGATTTGGGCTTCTTCGCATTCCCCTCCATTGCTGGCGGTCAAGGTGAAAAGGGTGCGCTCATGGGTGGCGTCACCTACTTCTCTGTGAACGCAACCGCAGGCGACAATGCAGTCAAGTTCGTGAACTTCATTGGTGAGCAGAAGAACCAGGAAGCCTACGCGAAGGCCTTCTCCACGATTCCGGCGTCGGAACCGGCTCGCGCGGTGGTAACCGATCCGGCCCTCAAGCAGGTGTTGGAGTATCTCGACAAGGCGCCGTCGATGCAGCTGTGGATGGATACCGAACTCGGCACCAATGTTGGCAACGCTCTGAACTCCGCAGTGGTAAACATGCTCTCGGGCAATGGCACTCCGGAAGACATCGTCAAGGCAATGCAGGATGCAGGAGCCAAGGGCTGACAGGTTGAACTGAACTGTGCATATGTCCGGCTGCATGATTTACGCGATTGACACGATTGGCATGATTGACATGATTGCCATGTCATGCAGCTGGACTGGTGTCCAGGAGTTCCCTCGCCCTTCCCTATTTAACTTCTGCTGAACGTATTTGCGGTCCTTGCTCATACCTCATACCTCACCTTCTGAACTTCCCGCACGTAACGTAGTTGCGTTACGTGCGGGAGGGGTGGTGGGGAGGGGATGCCGAGGAAAGTGTTGGAAAGTGCTGGCCCGAATCGCAGTATCGCTCACCGGTGCCCAGTCAAATCATCATTGACAGCCAGTATCCCTGGCCAGCAGATTCGCGTAGCAGAAAACATCAAAGCCAGAAAGCCTGAACAATCAAACGAGAGGAGCAACGCATTTAGTACAGCAGCTGAACCGAGAATTGAGCGCAAAACTGGGACGGATAACGGAAAATAGTTCACTACAAGTGCGGTATACGTATAACAGCGTATAACAGTACGAAGTAATATGCAGTGCCCATACTGCTGGTCTGTATGCCGGAACCTCAACGACGTTGATCGCCCTGATCAACGTTTTCGGGTGACCCCGCAGACGCAATATCGTCGCATACACGTAAGTTCGCCAGGAAAGTCCACGCGATTGTTGTGAACATTGCCGGTCCGGATTCCTGTTAGCCGGTTTACCTCCCCGGTGGCCGGTCGGGGTCCCCATTACGCCATCTGAACGTTCATCAGCGCAACATCAACCACAATCCACTACATAACCACCATCATCCCGAGAAAACCATAACGTAGTATTCGATCTGGCAAGTCGTTCCCTCTTTCCGGTTCCTTCCCAACCTTTCCAGTTCCCCGTTCCTCGCTCTTCATGCATATTCCTTGAATCGTTGAAGGTCCGCAGGAACTGTCCACAGGAATTACGAAATTGCCGAAACTTGCCAATCGCTACACATGCACAGCTTTCAAAGAAACCCTCCTTCCAGGCATCGCCATCATCGTTGATGGCAGGTGAGCAGGTAAGCAAGTGAGCAGGTGACACTGTTCATCACCGTTCGTCACCTTCAAGAAGCCAGGAGGAGGTGGAGATGCCCCCAAAAAAACTCGGATTCGTCAGAACCCGTATCAACGATGTGAGGTCAGCCATGAGTGCAACGAATCGAATCGCAGTCGTCCCAGATGCACGGCTGCGTCACAACGACAAAGAAGCCAACATGAAGACAACGAAGACCAGCAAGCAGTCAAGCGGCAAAGGTCGCAACCGGCTCGAGATTCTCGTGCTTTCCGCACCTGCAATCATCTTGTTCGTCGGTTTTGTGATCCTGCCGATCATCCTGGGCGCCTACTACGGCCTCTATCAGTGGAAGGGCTTCGGCAGCCCATCCACGAACGGCAAGTTCGTAGGCTTGCAAAACTACATTATCGCGCTCAAAGACCCCAACTTCCAGGCGGCCATCGGGCACCCGCTGTTGATCATGATTGGTTCGCTGGTCATCCAAGGCCCGCTCGCGGTGTTGTTTGCCCTGTTGCTCAACCAGAAGTTCAAGGGCCGTGCGTTGATCCGTACGCTGATTTTCGTACCATACGTGGTCTCCGAAGTTATCGTTGGCACGGGCTGGAGCCTGCTGCTGCAGAAGACGGGCGCGGTCAACCAGATTTTAACGAGCATCGGCCTGCCGGCTGTGGATTGGCTCGCCAACCCCAAGATCGCCATTTGGACGCTGCTGCTCATTATCAGCTGGAAGTATATCGGTTTCGCAGTCATCCTGATGCTCGCCGGTTTGCAATCAATCCCCGAGGAACTCTACGAGGCCGCCAGGGTTGATGGGGCAGGCTTCTGGCAGATGCAGAAGAACATCACGCTGCCGCTGCTGGCACCGACGCTGCGCATCTGGGCGTTCCTGTCCATGATCGGTTCACTGCAGCTGTTCGACCTCGTGTACATCGTCTGGGGCAACTACGTGTCCACCACGGCAGGTGTCTCCACGATGGCCACCTACATGGTTCGTGAAGGACGAGGCGCTGGCAACTACGGTTACGGCTCGGCCGTCGCCCTGATCATCTTCGTCATCTCGCTCATCATCGCCCTGACGTACCAGAAGTTCGTGCTCAACCGCGACCTGGATGGCGCTCTTACGGATGGCAAGGCCAAGAAGAAGTTTGGCTTCAAGAAGTTCAAGAATGAGTCCTCGAACACCCAGGTCGCTGCTTCCGAGGCAGTGCTGGCTGCATCTGAGGGAGAGGAGAAGTAAGATGACCTCCGCATCAATTTCGTTTGCTGGCAAGACCGGCAAAGCAGGCAAGAAGAATGATCGTTACTCCGCTAAGAACGGCTACCGCAAGTCATCGAAGACCCCGTGGGGCAACCCGATCGTCTACTTCTTCTCATTAATTCTCGTCGCGATTTGCGTGGTGCCCGTCCTCTACATCATCTTTGGCGGTTTCCGCACGAACGCCCAGATCACGAACAATCCCGCGGGTCTGCCCGATCCTTGGCAGGTTCAGAACTACATTGACGTGATCCAGAACGCAGGGTTCTGGGGTGAGCTCGTCAACTCGCTCATCGTCGCCATTTGCACGATGGTTGGCGTCGTGGTGCTCGGCATCATGGTCAGCTTTGTGATCGCCCGCTACCATTTCAAGGGTTCCAAGGCCATGTACGCACTGTTCACTGCCGGCCTCATGTTCCCGATGACCGTCGCCATCACGCCGTTGTACTTGATGATCCGCAACCTGGGCATGGCCAACTCACTGCTCGGCATCATCCTGCCGCAGATCGCGTTCGGCTTGCCACAGACCATCGTGATTCTCGTGCCGTTCTTGCAGTCGATCCCGCTCGAACTTGAGGAAGCCTGCTTGCTTGACGGTTGCTCCCGTCTCGGTTTCTTCTGGCGTATGGTCATCCCGCTGGCCATGCCAGGCGTCGCCACCTGCGGCATCTTGCAGTTCGTGGGTAGCTGGAACTCCTACATGCTGCCGCTGTTCGTGCTCAGCCAGGAAAACAAGTACACGTTGCCTCTGGGCGTGCAAATGTTCAGTTCGCAGCATTCCGTGGACACGGCCCGCGTACTGGCATTCACATCGCTCGCCATGCTTCCGGCCCTCATCTTCTTCACGATTTTCCAGAAGAAGATTGTGGGCGGCTTGACTGGCGCTGTGAAGGGCTGATTATGGTTGACGGTCCCGGTTTGGATTCGTTGTCCAACCGGGACCTTGGTTTACGGCTTTTCTGCAATACATATTGATATTTCTGCGCATGCAACGAAGCGTGCCGCACCGTTGCGTGGCTGATTCCACGCATACCAACCTTTCAAGGAGAAATGACAATGATCATTACCAATCCTGTGCTTCCTGGTTTTTATGCCGATCCGTCAATTGTGCGTGTCAATGACACATACATCATCGCCAATTCCACATTCGAATGGTGGCCCGGCGTCACCTTGCACGCCTCGACTGACATGGTCCACTGGAAGCCGCTGCCAAGTCCGTTGAACCGTGTGTCATTGCTTGACATGAAAGGCAATCCGCCTTCGGGTGGTATTTGGGCGCCGGATTTGTCGTATGCGGACGGCAAGTTCTGGCTCGTCTACACCGATGTCAAAGGCATGGACGGCGGTTTCACCGACATGATGAACTATCTGACCACGGCTGATAGCATCGAAGGGCCGTGGAGCGAACCCATCGCCTTGAATGGTGTCGGTTTCGACGCCAGCCTGTTCCACGATGATGATGGACGCAAATATCTCGTGCAGCAAACGACCGATTGGCGTCCGGGACACCATCCGTTCAATGGCATCACCATCACCGAATATGACGTCGACGAACAACGCCTCAAGCCGGAAAGTATGCGCAGGCTGTGGAACGGCACCGATGTGAAGGTGGTGGAAGGTCCACATCTTTATAAAATCAACGGCTGGTACTATCTGTTCTGCGCGGAAGGGGGCACCCGCTGGGAGCACCAGGAGGTCGTGGCGCGCTCGCGGACGATTGACGGAACATTCGAACTGGAACCCGACGGACCGTTCATTTCCAACTTCACGACGCCTGATTTTCCGATTCAAAAGCAAGGCCATGGCGCGCTCGTGCAAACGCCGGGAGGCGAGTGGTACTACGCGTCGTTGATGTCTCGCCCATGGCGACATGCCGACGAACCTGCGCACGGCACGCGCGGATGGTGCACGCTGGGACGCGAGACGTCGCTGCAGAAAGTCGAGTGGGATGCGGACGGTTGGCCGCGCATTGTTGGCGGCATTGCCGGACAAGTGGAAGTGCCGGCGCCAAGTGACGCCATTGAAATGCAAGTGCCCGATATTGCAACGTTCCATGACGATTTCAGTACTGATGAACTGGAGATCGGCTGGAATACGCAACGAGTGCCGTTCAGTGATGCGATGGGCAGTGTTGGCGGGGGTGCGTTGACGTTGATCGGTCAAGGATCGCTCGTTGACCGGTTCGCGCAATCGATGGTGGCTCGTCGCTGGCGTCATTTTGAATTCGACGCGAGTGTCTGCGTGGAATTCCAACCGAATTGGTACACGCAAATGGCGGGTTTAACGAATTACTATTCGTCGATGCTGTGGTCGTGGATTTATGTGACTTGGGATGACCAGCATGATTGCCGCACGATCAACATCGCCCAGTGCGACAACTATGTGACCACAGTGCTGCTGCCTGAAGGTTCTGTATCAGTTCCCGAGGATTGCGAGCGCGTGTGGTTCCGCACGCGCGTGCGTACCGGACGGTACACCTATGACTATTCCTTCGACGGTGAGAACTGGCAGGAAACCGGCGTGTGGCTGGACGCGAAGCTGCTGTCCGACGACTATGCCGCGGATAGGTATTGGGGTTTCTTCACTGGAGCGTTCGTTGGTCTGGCTTGCGTTGATATGACGCGTTATGGTCGTCAAGCCCGGTTTACCGAGTTTGATTACCAGGCTGTTGAAGCTGCTGCCGAGTCCTGCGCGGATAGCGCTGACGAGGTCTAAGGGACGCTGAGTATGCAGTTGCGTTACGTGCGGGATGGGGCCGGATTGTTTCGTCCCTTTTCCGCACGTAAGCTAGTTGCGTTACGTGCGGGATGGGGCTGGGGTCGCTTCATCCCTTTTCCGCACGTAAGCTAGTTGCGTTACGTGCGGGAAGGAGCGTAGGGCACAAGCGGAAGTGGAGAAGGGTGACGCAACGGTTCGAAAACGGTTGCGGGTGTACAAATGTGGCGGAATCAGCAGATACAGCTGTGTAGATGAAGAATCGTTGTGATTATGAATTGTTGAGTTTTTGCGGATACTCGCCGGATTGTTTGCATACTGCTTCTTATTATGCCTAGGGTGAGTGCATTGAGGGCGGTTCGAGCGCTGCTTGATCGACCTCGGTGAAGGGGATAGTTGTCAATCCATGGAAATACTGCGACGAGGAGGTTGCGATGTTGCGTTTGCCCGTACTGTTTGGCGATGGATGCGTGCTGCAGCGGGACGTGCCGATCAAGATTTGGGGATGGGGCACGCCGGGCGCCCAGATTGAAGTCACGTTGGGGCCGATGTGCCAGACAGTAATCGTGGAGGAAGAGGGTACGTGGGAAGCTTGGTTTGAGCCGCTGCGTGCCAATGAGTGTGTCTCTTTGATTGCCCAATCGTTCGTTTCCACCGTCGGCGCGTTAGGGGATGACGATATTTCCGCAGTCCAGGCGTCGAAGCGTCGGCGCAGGGGACCGGTGAATTACAGTGTTGAGGAGGAGCGGCGGTTCCGTGAGGCTGTGGCCAAAATGGATTTGCTGCCCAATGCCAAGCTCGCCATGCATCGTGCCGGCTTGTGTATGACTGAAACGTTGCAGCGTACTTGTTATGTTGGGGAAGTGTTCGTGTGTTCTGGGCAATCGAACATGGAGTTGCCCGTGTCGTGGACGTGGCGTGACGATCCGGCGCTGTTGCAGTGGGAAGACCCGTTGTTGCGGCAGTGCAAAATCATGCCTGACCATTGCTTTGAGGGGCCTCTTGGGGAACCCCGTAGCGTGGTGTGGGAGCCATATGAAGGTCAGCATCGCCGCAGGTTTACTACAGTGGGTGCTTGGTTTGGCCGTGCCCTACGCCGGTTGCTGGGCGTGCCGGTTGGGTTGTTGAATATTTCTTTGGGTGGTTCCCCTGTGGAATCATGGATGGATAAGGCTACCGCGTCTTCGTTCCCTCACCTTGCGGAGTCGATTGCGCAATTTCGTTTCACTGACAAGGCTGAGCAGCTCGCCCAAGACAGTATCGTCGAGCAGGAACGCTGGCGTCAGCACTGTGTTCAGCAGCGTTTAGAAGATCAGGATTTGAAGTGGCATGATGTGGTACTTCCGGGCGACCTTGCATCGCAACTTCCTGCCTTGGATGGGTACCACGGCGAATTGACGCTTAAGCGCATAGTGCGATTGCCTGAGCGTATCTCCTTGGCCGACTATGAGACATTGCCGGCATTGCTTGATTTGGGTACGATGACCGATGCTGATGAGACGTATGTCAATGGTGTGAAGGTGGGGGAGTCGTTTGATCGCTATACGCCACGGTCATATGAAGTGCCGGCAGGTACGCTGCGTGCCGGGGACAATGTGATTGAGGTGCGGCTGCGTATCGAGGGTGATGATGCTCGCGTCGCCATAGGAAAACGGCTGGAGTTGCGTATTGGCGATGGGCTTGTGGATGTGGATGATATTGAGGAGTTCTGGGAGAGCAAGGAACCGAAGCGTCTTGCTCGACGGTTGAGCCTGGTGGGCGTACCGCATGTCGTTCCAGACCGCCGCAGGCAAGCGGCGAAGCAAGCGGCCCGTGAAGAACATGCGGCATTGTGGGATTTGTGCAACGACATTGTGGAAGTGGATGGTCGACCGTTGGACGGCTTGGAAGAGCCGACCAAGAATCGTATTATTCAGCATGATTTTTCCCAATCATTGCAGGTGGTGAACTTGAATGGCGCGTGGCAATGTGCGATGTCATCCGCGATGCCTGATGCATGCCCGCAACAAGTGTTTATCAACTGGAAACCCATGGCGTTGTTCAATGCCATGCTCGCGCCCTGTTTTGATTATGCGGTGCGTGCAGTGTTGTGGTATCAAGGAGAGTCGAATACCGGTCCGGATAGCAAATGGTATCAAGCCATGTTGGAAGCCATGATCAAGTTGTGGCGCGCCAATTGGAATGTTGACCGACTGCCATTCTTTATTGTGCAATTGCCCGAGTTGTTAACCGAATGCGCTGATGACGGGGGCTGGCCAACCGTGCGCGAAGCACAATGGCGCATTATGGATGCGTATACGGGACAGCCGCTTTATTCCCTTGATGCGTGTGACGAGTATGGCAATGAGGGGGGTGCTGGCGATGATGTGCCACAAGAACCGCAAGATGTCAGTGGTGCTGTAAGTGATGTGGCCACCATTGTCGCATTGGGTTGTGGTGATCCCTATGATTTGCATCCCGTGCATAAGCGTGAAATTGCAGAGCGTTTGGCCCATGCTGCGATGTGCTTCGTATTCGGTAGCGAGGATGACAAGCCGACTCCGGTGGCGGTTGGCATTGACTGGCAGCAGAACGACAATGGTTGGGTTCCTATTGCCGTTGAAGCGGATACATTGCATCAGGGATACGCATCACGCAGCCCTTGGACGGGTGTGCTCTTTACGGAAGATGGCATGGCACCATTAGGTTTCGAGTGGATTCTACGCGACGGGACATCGGTACCTACGCAAGCGTGCATCAATCAAGGCCAGCTCATGGTGCAACTACCCGATGCTGATCGGGAAGATCTGCTCGAACTGCGTTACGCCTGGTCGCGGAATCCCCATGACGGTCTGGTGATGGGCTCGACCATCACTCCCATGCCACCGTTCCGCTTACGTATAGAAGATTAATTATTGAATATATTTATCCCTCCTGCGCACCACACGTTCAGCGTCGTGGTGCGCTATTGTTATATGCTTTAATGTTTCTCCCGCCTTCCCTTACACTTCCTTTCCTCCATCCGCCCTCTCCCGCACGTAAGCTAGTTGTGTTACGTGAGAGGGCGGATGGACGCCTTCGTGGGTCGTTGCCGTCAATGAGGCGCTATTCCGCGCGTCAGCCAGTTGTCTTAGACGCGAATGAGTGGGCGTCGTTATCATTTGGCGATTGGCCCATCTCTTGCCAGATCTCTTCCCGCACGTAAGCCAGTTACGTTACGTGCGGGAAGGATGGGGAGGGTGACTCGTTTAGAGGGGTAGTAGTGCAGGGAGCTTTCCCGCACGTAAGCTAGTTGCGTTACGTGCGGATAGGTGAGAATGATTATCGTTGAGATGTGGTGCGGCCTCTTGTCGGCTTCCCTCCCGCACGTAAGCCAGTTGCGTTACGTGCGGCTTGGGGTGGTTGGCTTTTCACCCTATATTCTTCCCGCACGTAAGCCAGTTACGTTACGTGCGGGAAGGGCGGCGTTGGGGGATAGGCTGGTGTGTGGGAGAAGGGATGGGGTGGGGAAGAGGGGATGGGGTGAGGGTGAAAACGGGAGCGGAAATGAAAGGGCTGATATAATCGTTTAATGATTTAACATATCTCGATGGAGAGGATGTGGGTGCATGGACGCACGGGTCGAGGAAGCATTGCGGAATTATCCTGATGATGACGATTTGCGCCGCTTATTTGAAGGCGAGCCTACGCAGTATCGCAAGTCGATGACGTTGCCGAGGCATGTGGCTGAGGCGGCGCGCATGTGCTCGCGTATCAATGCGGTGTACTATGACAATCCGGATGAGGCGTACCGGCTGTTTCATGAATTCGTTCCAGGCGCTGGCGAGGGCGTGCAGTTCACCCCGCGCTTTGAAATTGAATACGGTATGGCGCTGACTATTGGACGTGGCACATTTCTCAATAAAGACTTCATGATTTGCGGCGGTGGCCTCGTGACCATCGGCGAGGACTGCCTGATTGGTCCGCGGTGCACCATCAATACGCCGAACCATGCGCTCGACGTGCACAATCGGTTGGATGGTTGGGAGCATGCGTTGCCTGTGGTGATTGGCAATAACGTGTGGTTTGGCAGCAATGTGACCGTCTGTCCGGGAGCCAGCGTGGGCGACAACACGATTATTGGCGCCGGATCCGTAGTGGTGGGCGATATTCCGGCAAACACGATAGCAGCGGGCAACCCTTGCAACATTATTCGTCCACTACCGGAAATTGATCCATTTTTTGCATGATTATTGGTGCGATATATATGCGCGGGCAAGAGTGGTGACGGTTCGGGTGGTATTGAGGCAATATCAGAAATACATATCACCATACAATAAAAAGCGCCGCACTGCCGGAAGATAGTGCGGCGCTTGTGGTCAACTAATCTCAGCCGCGTGCGGCAGCGTACGCTTCGTACACAGCCGGATGACTCTTGCCGGTCTGTGTAGATTCAATCCGCACATCCCAGCGCGGCGCTTGCTGCTCGCCGGACAGTACCCAAGCGGCCTGACGTGCGGCACCGATGGCCACATACTCATCCGTGGCGGGCATGTTGACGTCCATGCCGAGAATTGAAGGGGCCAGCGTGCGCACGGCAGTCGACTTGGCGCCGCCGCCAATCAGCAGAATGCGGTCGATCGGGGAGCCAAGCGAACGAATCAGCTCCATGCAGTCGCGCTGCGAGCACAGCATCCCCTCGACGAAAGCGCGCGCGAAATTCTCGCGATGCATGTTCTGTAGTGTCATCCCCGACAGCGTTGCCGTTGCGTCGGGACGGTTCGGTGTGCGCTCGCCGTCGAAATATGGCACGAGCGTGATGCCGCACGCGCCGGGCTTGGAAGCGAGCGCCAGCGTGTTGAGCCCCTCGTAATCGACGTCCAGAATCATTCGTGCGGCGTCGAGAATTCGCGAGCCGTTGATTGTGCACGCCAATGGCAGGAAGTGCCCTGTGCAGTCGGCGAACCCCGACACGGCTCCTGTCGGATCGTAAACGGGAGTAGCGCTCACGGCTGCGGCCACGCCGGACGTACCCAGTGAGATCGACACGTCACCTTCCGTCATGCCCAAGCCGAGCGCGGCCATGGCGTTGTCGCCGCCTCCGGGTGCGATCAGGCAGCCGCCGGGCACGTTGCGTCCGGCAATGTTCGGGTCGGCTTTGACGGGCGCGGCTTGGTTGGGCTGCAATACGGTGGGCAGCGTAAGGGAATTGGCTATTTCTGTGGTGGCGTCGCTTGGCGTTCCCGTAGCGTCAGATTGCAATGCCATGGCGATCAGGTCCCGACGATACTGGTTGTTGGCGGCATCATAGTAGGACGTGCCCGACGCGTCGGAGCGGTCGGTGAAGAGCGCGTCAAGATGGGCATCCTCCCCTTCGGCTACCGGCCCGTACCCGGCAATGCGCCAGCTCAGCCAGTCGTGCGGCAAGCAAATAGCCGCTATGCGGGCGGCATTTTCGGGCTCATGTTGGGCGACCCATGCGACTTTGGTCAACGTGTAGGAGGCGACGGGGGACGAGCCGACCGCCTGGACCCAGCGGAAGCGTCCGCGCGCGAGCACATCGTCAGGCTCGCCGTCGGCGGTCGGCGCCCACCCCATTTTTTCGATGAGCTCGGCGGCTTGCGGGGCTGAACTGGTGTCGTTCCAAAGCATGGCGTCGCGGATGATGTTGCCTTGCTGGTCGAGCAGCACCATACCGTGCTGCTGACCGCCCACGGCGATGGCTTGCACGTCGTCGAGGCCGCCCGCCTGTGCCGCGGCCTCTTGGAACGCGGTCCACCAGCATTCCGGGTTGATTGTCGTGCCGTCGGGATGCTTGGCCTGTCCGAAGCGTACGAGCTCGCCGGTGGCTGCGTCGGTGACGCGTACCTTGCAGGATTGGGTTGACGTGTCGACGCCGGCAACCAGTGTGCGTTCTGTGGATTGTGTCATCATCGTCTCCTTTGCCGAGATGTGTGGGTGGATGTTGGTAGATGGATTGGTGCACTTCAGGGAAGTTGTTTGATTGATTGAATTGTTCGGTGGTTGGGCTGTAACTGTTGCGCTGGGTGGCCGTCACCGCAGGGGTGGATGCGAGCACGGGTGCCGGTCTTGTTGTGTGATGCTTGGCTTCAGTGCCTACGCATACTTACGCATCGCTTCCTGTGCTCATCGCCTTCCCGCACGTAACGTAGTTGCCTTACGTGCGGGAAGGATGCCGGTTGATCCTGGCTGTGGCGGCGAGTGGCCGTGTGGCCGCTTCACCCAACGCAATAGTTTAATGATTTAATTATATCATGGATGGTTCGTTTTGCTCAACACGAATGCAGCGGATGCGCGGGGTGCGTACAATCGCGCACTCGCGCTATCGTGGCCGATGGAAGGTGCTGCGGGGGTGGTGGCCTCTGAGGCGCCTTACGAGGATGCCAAGCCAACGGGGCGTATGGCGTGTAACTGTCGGACGGCTCGACCGTATGCGTGAGCGTGGCGTGTTCTTGCATTAAAAAATAAGGTGTGGAGCGCGATACACTGGCATCGTTATGGATGAGGACTTAAGGGGATGGCATGGCTACTCTACGTCGTATCAATCAAGAGGATTTGCGGAACCATAACCTGTCAGTGATGATTTCGACCATTCTGCATTCGGAGCGTGCGCTCAGCCGTGCTGACATCGCCAAGAAAACCGGTTTGACCAAAGCGACGATATCGTTGTTGGCGACGAAGTTGCTGGAAGGGGGCATTCTTAAGGAGGGGCTCCCGGCAATGCAGGCCGTATATGGCCGACCCAGTACGCCGTTGGTCATTAACGGTGGTGTGATTTGCGGCATTGGCATTCAAGTCAACACGGACGGATACGGCATCCTGGCCATGGATCTTGATGGCAATGTCATCGCTGAGCGCTGGATTGCCGGGGATTTCCATTTGGCCCAAGCCCCAATTATTTTTTCCCATATTGATGACATGCTGAGCGAGCAGGAAGCCATTTTGCGGGAGCAGGGGTATCTGATTGCCGGGGCGGGTTTGGCGCTTCCGGGTTTGGTTGCGGACGGCAACAAGTTGTTGGTGGCGCGCAATCTGGGCTGGGAGCAGTTGGATTTGTCCGAACTGCCGTTTATCTCGCGCTTGAATGTCAAGGTATCGAATGAAGCCAATATGGCTGCGATCTCCCAAATCTCCGGGTATGCCACGCCTGTCAGCCCTGACGCGCCGGCGGCTCCCAATGGCTCGTTTATTTATGTATCCACTGACATCGGTATTGGCGGCGCGTTGGTGCGCAATGGAAACTTGGTGACCGGAGAGCATGGGTATGCCGGCGAGTTTGGTCATTTATCAGTGTCGTTGAACGGACCGCAGTGCCCGTGTGGCAGGTTGGGCTGTCTTGAAGCGTATGCGGGTCGACGTTCCATGGTGGAGCTTTCGGGCATCGCATCCGATGCTGAGGCGGCAAGCCTTGAATCGCTTGAAGAGCTCATCAAACGTGGCAAGAATGGTGATCCGGCTGTGCTGCGCGTGATGTCCGATGCGTTCCACGCCATGGTTTCTGCACTGACTTCCACTATCAATATTTCGGATACTTCTACGGTTATATTGGGTGGTTTATGGGCTCGATTGCTTGATGAGCATATCGATAATTTGCGTACCGATATTCAGCAACAGATTTTGGCTAGAGAGAATGTGCGTGTGGAAATAAAACGAGTTATGGGTGTGAAACATCCGGCGCTCGTGGGGGCTGCTCAGACTGGTTTGCGTTATTTTTTGGAAAATCCAGTTGATTTCTTGCTGCCTCCGTTGCCGTGAATATGTATTGGACTGAGCTACATTCTGATGATTGACGGACCGGTGATTGATGATTGATGAAGTTGTTCACCATCGGCGTTCGGGTGTGGGCATGCCAAGGGCCATCGGTTGAGCTACATATGCGCTCGACCGCGTTCTTCTGCTACGGTGTCCTTGGCGTTCCCGCCCGAGCCGCGCAGGTCAAGGAACGTCTCTGATTATTCTGTGTGCGGCACCGAGCGGCAGGAGAGCCATGTCTTTGCGTCCCCAATCACCAGTTCCTTCATCATCCTCCAGCGTTTCCTCTGCAGCATCCGCAGCCGCCGTGCGCCGTGCGAGCATGCGTTGGAGGACCGCTGATGTCGCCGTTGGCGCCGCACTAGGCGTGGCATGCGGCGTCATTTTCTGGGGGTTCAATTTTGCATACGCCGCCATCTCGCCAGTGCTGAGTGCAATCCTTCCCGGCGTGACGAGCATCATGCATGCGGTCTGGTATTTCTCGGGACCGCTGGCCATGCTCATTTTGCGCAAACCTGGCGCGGCCATGTTCGTCAACGTCGTCACCGTACTCGCGCAAATGGTCATGGGCACTCAATATGACATCGTGATGACGTTCGCTTCCGCCATTTTGCAGGGCTTGTTCACCGAGCTGCCGTTCTATGTCACGCGACTGCGTGTCTTTACGCTGCCGATAACGATGATTTCAGGCGTCTGTGTTGCGCTCGAATATGGGGTGTTCCTGTTATTCACGCGATACCAAGGGGTTTCGTTGCTCAGCCCCCGCGGCATGGTGCACATAATTACGGAAGTGATTGGCGGTGTGGTCATCGCTGGTCTGGCGACATGGTTCTTATTCATGGCCATCGCTCGCACTGGAGCGCTCGACCGCTTCGCGTCGGGCCGTGCTGTGCGCGCTCGCGCAGTTGAAGCCTGATTATCATTCCCGCCAACCCACAAATACGGGAAGCGCCCGCATGGAGGTACACGATACTCCATGCGGGCGTTTCGGTAATCAATATCAATATCTTCCTGTTCCCTCTATCTTTTCTCTCCCGCACGTAACGCAACTGGCTTACGTGCGGGAGGGTGGTGCGTGAATCAATGGGAATGAGCGCGGAAAGTAGAGCGAAAGGGGAAGTGGAAGGCGGAACGGAAGATGAACAAGAGTGCCCTGAAACCGGGCGAGCAGGAATGTTGAAAATAATTCTCATACGCATGTTCCCGCACGTAACGCAACTAGCTTACGTGCGGGATGATGCATGGAGGGGCGGCCGCAGGCGGGAATGATATTGAAAATGATTATCATTCTTATTTCGTTCGCCCTCCCGCACGTAACGCAACTAGCTTACGTGCGGAAGAGGCGGGAATGTGATGTAACTAAGAACATTGCAAAAGAGTGCCGGTGATGTTCCCGCACGTAACGCAACTGGCTTACGTGCGGGAAGGTGGGATGTAACTGAAGATGTTGCATGAGACTGGCTGGAATCATCCCGCACGTAACGCAACTAGCTTACGTGCGGGATGATGAGGAAAGGGGAGAGGGGCGAAGGGCGGAATGGGAGGAAAGGCTAGGCTTGGTAGAACTTCTTGTGGTGCAGTTGTAGCCACAAGACGCCAGAGGCGACGATGACGCCGAAAATGATGAGCATCGTGGCGGAACTCGCGTAGGTGCCCTCGGGGCCGAGAATCGTGTTGCCAGCGAACGCGTGAGTGGAGATCGGGCCGCCGAACAGCGCGATGCCCACGGCGCCGGAACCCTGCATGGCCAGATCGTTCATACCCACGCCGCGGCCTGTCTGCTCAGGCGGCAGCGTGCCGAGCACCGTGTTGGCCGTCGGGGAGTAAAGCGTGGCCATGCCAGCGTAAATCAGTGCGGCACAAATGCCAATGAGCACAGGGCCCAAACGCAACAACAAACCGCCGACGATGAAACCGACAGCCATGAGTCCGGCACCCAGCGTGATGGACCAGCGTTTGCCGAGCTTGGTGACGATACGTCCCGAGAAGCAACCGGTGATCGTGGCGATAATCAAGCCGGGCAGCAGCATGAGCGACACCTGGGTGCTCGACATGCCGAACAGGCCCGCGCCGAAATCATTGCACAACGGAGTAATCGCAAAGTTGATGAAATAGAAGATGACAATCAGCAACACCGATTCACGCCAGGCCGTGTTCTTGAAGAACTCGGGCGTGACAAACGGGTTGTCGGCCTTCGTGATGTATATGGCGAACAGCACGAGGAACGCGGCGCTCACAGCCAGCATCCACCAGTCCAACACCGAGAAGAACAGCGTCAAGAACAAAATGGCCGCACCAAACAAACCGAAACCGGGCACGTCAATATGCGTCTTGCCGCCGGTTTTGCCAGGCAGATACTTCAGCAGCGGCACAATAAAGACCACAGCAATGACCGGAATGAGGAACAGGAACTTCCAATCGATGGCCGAAAACACGCCGGCAGACACCACGCCAATGGCGGTAGCCAACTGGTAGTCGGCCGTGAACAGGCCGAAATACAGCAGTTTCTCACGCTCCGTCAAATATCGGGCCACAACAACCAGATACACGGAACCGGCGGTTTGAAAACCGATCGTTTGAATGATACGGAACAGGATGACGAACACGAGCGAACCGTGCAGGAAGAATCCGCCAACGGACCCTACAACCAGCGTCACAATGCCAAACACGGTCATTGTTTTCAGGCTCGCGAAATCACCGAGTGAACCGTAAATGAAACACACGATGGCAAGCACGACGCCAGGGATGGCTGTAATCAGCGAAGCGTTCGTCGCGGCACCCAAATCCGAACCGATTTTGGCGAACACCATATTGAAAGCCTGCAAACACAGCGCGCCAAGCAGATAGATACCCAACAACGGGAACAATGTTTTACGCGCGCGCCTGGCAACCTCGGCAGCGTCGGATCCATTGGTTTGCGGCGTGCCAGGCTGAGTTGCCGGGCGTAGCGCACCCAAGGAACGTACGGATGAACCGTTTGCCGTGCGCGCCTGCGCGTCTGTTTGCGTCTCCGGATTGGATTTCGTTGTCATGGGGATACTGCTTTTCTTCACAATAAATTAGGGGATTTCAGGAGATTGGTTTGGTTGGCTGGAATAGTAAGTGGGCGCGGTGACGAGATGATCGCGCCTCGTCACCGCGCCCATTGCTGGGTTGGGTTGTGGATCAGTGGGTCAACAAAGCTTTAGGGGGTGCGGCTCCTTGTGTGTCGGCGGCGGGTTGATGATGGATGATTGCTGTGGTCGCGTCCATGGCCGTGCAGGGCGACGGCATGTGGCACGATGCGTGTGGCCTGATGCGCGTGATTCGCCTGATGCGCATAGCGGACGCGACTTGAGCTTGAGATGGGCGGTTGCCGTATCCGACAATGGGGATAGTCGGATAGTTCGTCGGATGCGGCAACCACGACTTGAATCGGTCACCAGCTCCACCATGGACGCGCCGGCACGGCGTATGCGGTGGCTAGTTGGAGGCTGGAGACTGGAGGCTGGAGACTGGAGGGAGCCACGCGGGTGCGAACCGCACATTCCCGGTCATTCGATAATGCGGTGAATCAGCGGCATTGAAGGCACATCCTCGGCATCTCCAATAGTGATGTTGGATTCGAGCAATTCAATGACATCGTCGACATCAGGACGGTCGGTATGGATTGTGAGGATGCGCTCGCCTTCGTCGACATGGTCGCCGACTTTCTTGTCGAGCACGAGGCCGACTGCATAGTCAAGTTCGTCCTCTTTGGCTGCGCGTCCGCCGCCCAACATCATCGATGCCACGCCAAGCTCATCGGCTTTCATGCCCGTGATGACGCCCGCATGCTTGGCGGTGAGCGGCACATGGTATTTGGCTTGCGGCAGGAGTGTGTAGTCGTTGATGACGTTGCCGTCACCGCCTTGTGCCTCAATCATGCGCTGGAACGTGTCGAGAGCCTCGCCGTTGGCAATCTGGGCTTTGAGCAGTTCGCGCGCTTCGTCGAGTGTGTCGGCTTTGCCGGCCATGACTACCATTTGGCTGCCGATGGTCAGCACGAGCTCCTCCAGGTCGGCCGGTCCGTTGCCTTTGAGCAGTTCAATGGATTCTTGAATTTCCAACGCGTTGCCGATGGCTTTACCGAGCGGCTGGTTCATGTCGGAGATGACGGCCATCGCGTTCATTCCTACACCTTTACCGATGTCGACGAGCGTGCGCGCCAGTTCGGCCGCTTGCTCCTCGCTTTTCATGAACGCGCCCGATCCTGTTTTGACATCCATGACCAGCGCATCGGTGCCGCTCGCGATTTTCTTGCTCATGATGGACCCGGCAATCAGCGGAATCGAATCAACTGTGTCGGTAACATCGCGCAGTGCGTAAATTTTCTTATCCGCAGGTGCAATATTCCCAGTAGCTCCTGCAATAATGCAACCTACGTCGCGCAATTGTTGTTTGAATGCGTCCTCATCAATTTCCACTTGGAACCCCGGAATGGCTTCCAGCTTGTCGAGCGTGCCTCCTGTGTGTCCCAGGCCGCGTCCGGAAATCATCGGCACCACAATGCCCAGTGACGCCACGAGCGGTGCCAACGGGATGCTGGTTTTGTCGCCAACTCCTCCGGTGGAATGCTTGTCGACTTTGATGCCGTCAATGTCGCTCAAGTCGAGTTCGTCGCCTGAGTGCAACATGTCCATCGTCAATCGCTGCATCTCACGTTGGTTCATTCCGTTGAGCCAAATGGCCATGAGCAGTGCGCTCGTCTGGTAATCGGGAATCGAACCGTCCGTACATCCGTCAATAAAGAAATCGATTTGTTCGTCACTGAGCGCTTGGTTGTTGCGTTTCGTGTCGATAACGTCCACCATTCGCATGGGGAGCCTCCTTTGTGGTCCGCGTTACGCCGCGGCAATGGTCCGCAGGCTGCCTGTCTCCCGGATTTGAGGGTGTTCAAGGTTGACAGGCAGCGCGGCGGTAGGGGTGAAGAGAATGAGTATTGGTATTACTGTGGCTGCTTCCTGGCCGCTGCCTGCGTCAGGCGATAGCCGTTTCGAGCGCGAGATGGATCATGTCGTTGAATCCGGTTTCGCGTTCCTTGCTTGTGGTGGATCCTTCGCGCAGCAGCAAATCCGATACTGTCAGAATTGACAGCGCACGGAAGTGGTATTTGGCTCCCAACAGGTAGAATCCAGCGGATTCCATTTCTGTGCCCAACACGCCATAATCGGCGAGTTTGCGCATATCGATTTCATCGTTGTAGAACCGGTCGGCGGCGAATATGTCTCCCACGCGCACGTGCAGCCCAAGCTCTTGCGCTTTTGTATAGGCTGTGTTCAGCAGCTCGAAGTCGGCAAGCGGGGCATAGTGGATGCCTGGCTGGAACGTGTTTGCCACAACATTGGAATCCGTGGAGGAACCTTGTGCGAGCAGGATGTCGCGCAGATTGACCCGTGGGTCGACACCTCCGCATGATCCGACGCGCAACATTGTGGTCACGCCATACACGGTCGCCAATTCGGTCACATAGATGGACATGCTGGGAATGCCCATGCCCGTGCCTTGCACGGAAATGGGGTGGCCTTGGTAAGAACCCGTGAATCCGAGGCAGTTGCGCACACCATTGACTTGGCGAACATCGTCGAGGAAGTGTTCGGCGATGTATTGTGCACGCAAGGGGTCTCCGGGCAATAATGTGATTGGAGCATAATCGCCAGGTGCGGCTTCATTGTGTGGAGTGGCCATGGTGGTCTTCCTTTCTTCGCGGCTGGACGTGTCATGGGTTGGGATGCCAAGACGTTCCAGACCGGCGCAATGTGCTGATGTGAATTGGATGTTGACGTATTGGTTTAGGAGTGGTGTTCCTCGGCGCAAAGGGCATGCGCTTGACGCATGTGACCGTCAGCTGATGGCTTCAAGGAAGCTGGTGCCTTCGCCATTGCCCTCAACGTGGAAGTTGTCGAGAATCGTGGCTCCCATGTCCGAGCAGGTGCTGCGCACCCCCAATGAGGTGCCGGGATGGTGCATTGTAGGGCTATACGCGAGCAGTGGCACGAACTCGCGGGTGTGGTCGGTGCCCGTATAGGTCGGATCATTGCCGTGGTCGGCGGTAATCATCAGCAAATCATCAGGACGCATGGCATCCAATACGGTGCCGAGACGACGGTCGAAATCCATAAGCGCTTCAGCATCACCTTGGGCATTGCGACGGTGACCGTACATCGCGTCAAAATCCACGAGGTTGGCAAAGCACAGGCCCGTAAAGTCGAGTCCCATGGCTTCGTCAACATGGTCCATGCCATCCATATTGCTCTTGTTGCGCCATCCGCGGTCGATGCCGTGGCCGGAGAAAATGTCATTCGTCTTGCCGACGGCAAGCACATCGAGACCTGCACCATGCAGATAGTCCAATGCGGTCGGAGCAGTGGGCTCCAATCCGTAATCATGGCGGTTCGACGTGCGTGTGAAATGATCTTTGTCGGGTCCCACATAAGGACGCGCGATTACGCGACCCATCACAATTTCAGGGCCGTTGATCAATGTGCGCGCATATTCGCTGATGCGGTAGAGCTCTTCGAGCGGAATCACATCCTCATGGGCCGCGATTTGCAGCACCGAATCACCTGAGGTGTACAGAATCAGGTCGCCTGTTTCCATCTGGTGTTCACCGTAGTCTTTGATGACTTCAGTGCCTGAATAGGGCTTGTTGACAATGACTTTGCGCCCGGAGAAGGCTTCAAGCTTGTCGACGATTTGTTGGGGGAAGCCGTTGGGGAAGAACGACATGTTGAACCGTACGGGCAGGCACATCATTTCCCAGTGGCCATCCAATGAGTCGTTGCCCCAACTTGTGACAGTCATCTTGCCATAGCAGCCGATAGGGTGTTCGATTGGCTCCACACCTTCAATGGGATTGTCGCTGCGAATATTGCCCAATCCCAGCCGTTGCATGTTAGGCAGGTGCAGGCCGCCTTTCATGAAGGCGCCGATGTGGCCGAGCGTATCCGCTCCCACATCATTGAATTTGGCTGCATCAGGTGCTTCGCCGATGCCGATGGAATCAAGCGCGATGGCGAATACGCGAGGAAAACGATAGTTGGTGTTGGTCATGATGGTATGCCCCATTTCGTCGTTGAACCAGGACGTCCACAATGGTGTGCGGCCATGCGGCTTCCATGCCGTTGAACAGGCCTCAGCTGAGAGTGGTTAGGTACGTGCAACGTCATCCCCTGACTTTGCGCGTGAAAATCCCCGATTGTGGTGGTGTAGTGGTGTAGTAGTGGAAAGGTTTGGTAGGTGTTCGATTGATGCTACTGATATTGCGTCCACGTGCCGTGCCAGCTTAAGAATGCTGCGATAATGCATGCTTAAGCTGGCGCAGCCTGTGAATGGATCAGTCAGGCGTTTTGCTTGGCTTCCTCAAGGATTTGCACGTGGGCGGATACGCCAAGTCGCGTAGCGCCCGCATTGATCATGTCGTAAGCCTCTTCGAGCGAGTGGATGCCACCAGCTGCTTTGACGCCAAAGTCGGGGCCGACGGTTTCGCGCATCAATGCCACATCGGGTGCTGTGGCGCCTGCAGTGGAGAAACCGGTGGACGTCTTGACGAAATCGGCACCGGCATCCAGCGTCATCTTGGTGGCCCGGATTTTCTCATCATCATTGAGCAATGCGGTTTCAATAATGACTTTGAGCAGTTTGTGTTGGGCATGGGTCGCATCGGCCACGGCCTTGATGTCGTCGAACACCACTTGATCATGCCCAGATTTGAGTTCGCCAATATTGATGACCATATCGATTTCATCAGCGCCGTTATTGATGGCGTCATTCGTTTCGAAGACCTTGGTGGCCGTGGTGTTGGCTCCCAATGGGAAACCGATTACGGTGCACACCTTGACGTCGGTGTCGGCCAGGTTCTTGGCTGCGCGCGATACCCAGTAGGGGTTGACGCATACGGATGCAGTGTCGTACTGCTTGGCTTCATCACACAGCTCATCAATTTGCTCTTCTGTGGCATCGGCCTTGAGCAGTGTGGCGTCCATGTATTTGGCGAGTTCCTCGACGGTGAGGGTCATCGTGTGTCCTTTCGATGGTGGGGTAGGGAATGGCTCACATCACTGTGAGCCAGGTTGCTGGCGAACAATTCCAGGACTGTTCGGGCAAGTGTGGTGATTGATATGGCATGAGGGGCCGCGGGATCGAGCAATACAATCCTTGTGAGGTCCCTCATGTCATTGATAGTGATATGGCGCTATGCGCTAGGTGATCAAGTGATCTGTGATCACCAGACGAACAGGCCGACCATGGCGGCGGAGAGCAGCGAGACGAGGACACCCGAGAGCAGGATACGTCCAACCTGCTTGGAGATCAGATCGTTCTTCTCCTTGCTGACCATGCCCTTGAACGTACCGATGATCATGCCCAACGTGGAGATGTTCGCGAACGAAGTCAGGAACACCGTGAGCACAGCCTTGTAGTGCGGGGCGTAGTTGGCGATATCTCCAGTGACGCGACCCATGACCACGAATTCGTTGGTGACGAGCTTGAGACCCATCAGCTGCGAGAAATCCCATGCGGTACCGGGATCGAGGCCCATGAGCCAAGCCGGAATGTACATGAACACGCCAAGGATGGCTTCCAGCGTCAACTTGTCCCAAATCAGGCCAAGCACCTTGTCAATCAGACCGGCAAGCGCAACGAACGCGATGACGTTGGCCGTAATGATCAGGATCAGACGACCCGAGGTGAGGATCGAATCGCCCAGGAACGAGAAGAATGGTTCCTTCTTGGGCTTGGACGGATCGTGCGTGATGATCTTCTTGTACCAAGGCAGCGCCTGGTATTCCTTGACTTCAGTAGACAATTCAGCCTGCTGCACAGCAGTGCCATCCTCCACAGGGGTTTCGTCGGCGGAATCGGCAATCGTGTAAATCTTGTCTTCTTCCGGCGTGACGGTGACAGGGTAAAGCATATGGGCCACAATCAACGCGTTAATGCAGTTCAGAGGAATTGCGGTAATGACGAATTCACCAGGTACCATCTGTACGTATGCGCCAACAATGGCGGCGGTGATGCAGCTCATCGACATCATGGCCAGCGTCAAATCACGGCCGGCTTTCATCTTCTTGAGCTGGATTTGCGAGATAGCCAAGGCTTCGGTGTTGCCCAGGAACATCATTTCCACAGCGAAGAACGCTTCGAACTTGGGGCGGCGCGTAATGAAGCTCAAACCGCGGCCAATCCACTTAATCAACCAAGGCAAGAATCCGATGTAGGTCAGGATGTCGAACATTGGGACAATCAGCAGGATTGGCAGCAGTGCGCTCGTGATGAAGTTCACCGGGGCCGGGTCGGCACCATTGGCTCCAACCCAGTTGGCGATGGCGAAATTGATACCCTGATACGAGACGTTGACAATCCAGGTGAAGCCTTGCGCCAAGGCGTGGACGGCAGCGCGTCCCCAGGTAAAGCTGGTGAGCAACCAAGCAATCACAAGATTGAGCAACACCATGCATCCGACGGATTTCCAGTCGATTTCCTTGCGGTTGTGCGAGAACACCCAACCCAACCCCAAGAATATGAGCAGGCCCACGATATTGACCACGAGGTACATGGGAACCTTCTTTCCTCTTGATATGCTGTGCAGCGACATCGCTGCAGTTTCCACCCTGCGGTAAAGGCGGTGGCAATCGGTTGATTGCAACCTTGCGATCATCGCCACGACCCTGCCGATGCAGGAGGATTTCCATTCTGTTTCTCTAATCAGGAGGTGGGGAAACTGAACTACACAATTCCTTCACATCCTGTTTCACTATCAGGCTAGTAGTCTTGGCCGGTTTGCGTTCACCGCACAAGATGACACGCCCCCGTCAGGAATGAGCTATAATAAAACGTTTTAGCATTGGGTTTCTTGAGAATACAGCGACGTCGCTGGACTTGGGTGAACAGTTATATCCATAAACGATTAGACTGGGAATACCATGACAATGGCATCGATATTCTCTTGACGGTAGCATGCATACAGTTCGATGACCATTCAATCAGTGACGACCTGTGAAGTGAGGATGGATCCTTGGAAGAACAAGGCCCTGGTTACCAGACTGACCGTGCTTCAGATAATGGCCCTGCCAATAGTGGGCAAGCGGCATCGCCGCAATGGCCTGCGCCCGAGGATACCCAAGTGGATGCTCCCCGTACTGGCGCTGCGCTGGATGTTGATCTTGACAGTGCATGGTCCACTCAGAGTTCGCCATTTGTGGGTGGTGCGCAACAAGCGTTCACAGCGCCAATCGCGCAACCGTTGAACCCTGCGGCACGAGACCACAGTCCAGTGGCTGAGCCGTTGCACAACGCTCCGGCATCCGCATCCGCCCAGCCTCCTGTGGCCCATTCACCTGTGGTTCAACCACCTGTGGTTCAACGGCCGGGCGCTCCTGCGCCGACGCCTGCCCCTGCTCCTACGGTGCCTACAGCGCCAGCCCCGTCGGCTGTCGATATCCCAACAACTGTCGCCTCTGCAAGGCGCCAGCAACCAAGCCCTGAGCTGCCTGAATCCGTAGGGATCCCAGTGCCAATTGTTCCGGGTCCAATGACCGTTCCTCCTGTAGCTGGGGCATCCTCGGCTACAGCGCCAGCAGCTCCGTCAGTTCCAGCAGCGCCGTCAGTTCCAGCAGCCGAGGCTTCGACGGTTCAGCCTGCGCAATCGGTTTTAGACGCACCGGCATCTCCCTCTGCCGTGGCATCCATAGCTCCCAGCGTTGATGATGGGCCGTCAACGATATCGTTCGCCACCCCGCTAGTGCCTCCTGATCAACAATCCGCACCGTTGCCTGGTGATGAGTTCTCAACGCCGGGCACACCCGCTGCAGTGGCTGGTGAAACTGAAATCATCAATCCCGATGATGTGCGCGCCATGGCTACGCGCCAGACGCGTAATAACCATAAGAACAACGAAGCGTTCGACGGCAACTATTTCAAGTGGATCATTATTGGTACACTCTCATTTCTGGCTGTGGTGGGCATCGCATTCGGTATTGCGGCAATTGTGCATTCCAATGCGGAGCAACACCTTGAGACAGCACGTCAGACGTGCACAAGTCAGCTTGAGAAAGCCAAGAAGCAACAACAGAAATATTCAGAATATTTGTCGGGTGACGCAGCTCAAGCGGCAGTGCTGACCGACCATGACGTGCAAGACGCGCAAACGGTCACAAACCTGTCGAAATTGATGAAGGTTGAAGAGCCCACGTTGGCCAGCTGCAACGCCACGTCGATTGACGCGATGGAAAAACGGACTGATGATTTGTCCACGCAAACCAAATGGTATGAGACGCAACTGAAGCGTCTCCAGGATGGCGTGCAGCAAGTCAAAGCATCGAACGAATCCATGCTCGTTGTGGATGCGCAAGATGCGCTCACACAGTCGGTGCAAAAGGCGAGGACGACACTGGCGCTAGCGCAAGGGCATGTGACTGACCAAAACCTGTGGAACAAGCTTGAACAGTTGATCATGCAAGCCGACGCCGTCAAAAATGATGATGACCTTGCCCAGCTCACGGCCATGAAGACCGATCTTGATGAGGCTGAAAGTGCCGTGTCGAGTTCGCGCGACGAAAAGTTGCTGCAGGAGGAGCAGGAAGCGCAACGGCGCGCCCAGCAAGAGGTACAGCAAAAAGAAGAACAGGCCAGAAAGCAGGAGGAAGCCAGAAAGAAACAGGAGGAAGCGAAGAAAGACGAAGCCAATAAGCAGCGCGAGCACCAATCTGCGTACCATGATTGTGTGCAGGACGCACCATCAGGTGAACCAGGACTAATCCGCGCTTAATCGGGACGCTCCTTAACTGGCCGTTGCTTCATGGGGGAATGCGACCGCAGGCAGAGTGCTGAGAAGGATGCGCGAACCAAAGTCAACACAGCGGCGTGTCTCTCGCATGCCCACCGCACGTGAGCCGCATGCCGGCTGTGTGCCGCCCATATACCGGCCTCAGTGGAAGTGCCGTTATTGAAGCACGTCGCCCAAACCTGATACAGTGGCCAAGCTGTATCGAATGTCCGTGAGTGTTGAGCCGGGTAATGACTTGATCTCAATGAACACAACTATGAATGCGGCACAGACGGGACGGTAGCTCAGTCGGTTAGAGCATCGGACTCATAATCCGCCGGTCCAGGGTTCAAGCCCCTGCCGTCCCACCATTAATTAGCACTATCGCCGGGTACTCGCTGGAGCGAGACGCGATAGTGCGTTGTGTGCGGCGTGCGGATGGTTGGGGCGGTTGTCTGAAAAAGGGCGTCGCGGTGGCGAGGCTGCGAGGCGGCGCAGTGGGTGTTGAAGCATGCCTACAGGAGATGCGTGCGATTGGAATCTGTAAAAGCGGGAGGGTGGCAGAGAGTTTCAGACGGCTGCAAATTCACCGAGAGCGTGGATTCCAGCGAACCTCCAGTTTGCATATCGACAATAAGCGCGGATATTGAAAATAGTCGAGATATGTGTTACTGAGGGGGACTCATGGCTACTCAACCATCAACCACCGCTCCATCCACTCCATCCGCTCCATCGAACGCAGCACAGGGCACAACGTCAGATCAGACGGCGCAGCCGACGCTCCCGGCACAGGGCAATGCAACTGAATCGGCAACGATGCCGGTTGTCGCGCCGGCAGCCGCAAACATGTCGCAGCCGATGATATTGAACCCACAGGAACTGCAAATTGAGCGCAATGGTGAGCGTTCATATGAACAGTCCATAGGAAAGATGTCACCGTTCGAGCGGAAAAATTTGTTGATGCAATTTGCTCGTAAAGGTGACGAGGGTACTACGCACGCGTTGCTCAACGCTGGCCGCGGTAATCCAAACTGGGTGGCGACGTTGCCACGTGAAGCGTTTTTCTTGTTGGGATTGTTTGCAATGACCGAGTCGCGCAGCACGTTGAACGAACCGGGCATTTCGTTGGGCGGCATGCCGAGCCAACGCGGTTGCGCAGAACGTTTCCGCATGTTTTTGCACCATCACGCGGCCCATACGGGCGGCAGCGAGCATGAGAACAATCTCAATGATGAGACGCAACGCGCGGCACGGTTCTTGGAGTCGTGCCTGCAATACGCACATGGGCGAGGATGGGATGCCGACGCGCTCGTGCATGAATGGACTGAAGGCATTACCGGCTGCTTGTATCCGATGCCGGAACGCATTTTGGATTACACGCAGCGCATTGTGAACGATTATTTGTCGACGCAACTGTGCGGCGGCAGGGAACCGGACGCGCCGTATGGTCCGTTCGACCTGTTCGCTACTGAAGGCGGCACGGCTGCCATGTGCTACATCTTCTACTGCCTCAAGTCGAACTTCCTGATTCAGCCTGGTGACACGATGGCGCTGATGACACCGATTTTCACGCCATACTTGGAGATTCCGCATCTCGATGATTATGGGCTCAATGTCATCAATGTTAACGCTTCCACCACGGACGGCGATGGTACCCATACATGGCAGTATCCTGATGAGGAGCTTGAGAAACTCGCTGATCCCAAGGTCAAGCTGCTGTGCCTGGTCAATCCGTCCAATCCGCCGTCCTATGCGATGTGTGAGGATGACCGTGCCAAGCTCATTAACATTGTGCACAACATCAATCCAAACCTCATGATCATCACTGATGATGTGTATGGCACTTTTGTGCCGGGATACCACTCGATTCTGCATGATTTGCCTTATAACACAATCAGTCTGTATTCCTTCTCCAAATACTTTGGTGCCACGGGCTGGCGTTTGGCTGTAACAGCCACGGCTCCGCGCAATGTGTTCGACGAATTGATCGCTGCACTACCTGAAGACAAGAAATCAGTGCTGGCTGCCCGTTACTCGTCGCTGGGCCCCGATGTTTCAGCAATCAAGTTCTGTGACCGCATGGTTGCCGATTCGCGCTTGGTGGCCCTCAACGGCACTGCGGGCTTGAGCACTCCGCAACAGGTGCAGATGAGCTTGTTTGCGCTTTCGTCATTGCTTGATACGCATGGTGTGTATCAGACCAAGATGCAGCAGCTCATCACTGATCGTTATGACGCACTATGGGAGAGCATGGACATCAAACCGGACCCTGATCCCCTGCGTGCCGGCTATTATGCTGTGATCGACCTGGGCTTGTGGGCGCGTCAACGTGTGGGTGAGGATTTTGCGCAGTGGCTGCAGCAGCATTACGACCCGCTGGATTTTGTGGTGCGTTTGGCCCAAGACACGGGCATTGTGTTGATGGACGGCGGCGGCTTCGACGCTCCGGAGTGGAGTGTGCGCGTGTCGCTTGCCAACCTCTACATCGATGACTATGAAACGATTGGCACCCATTTGACAGCCATGATGGATGAGTATGCGGCGGTGTGGAAAGCCAGTGTCGCATCAGGCGGAAATCAATAATACGAGACGCAAACTGAAGTTGCACCAGCGTGTCCGATCGGGAATAACGGTGGCGCTGTTCTGTTGAATCCAGTGGAGCGCACGTGCGCGGCGATGGCGGAAGTTGAAGACTCGCGCTGTCTGCTGCGTACGGTATACTCCTTGAGGTCCGGTTCACGTCCGCCATTGGGGCGAGGCGACCCGGGTCGCCTGTATCTTTAGGAGACAAACCATGAAGCAGGATATCCATCCTAACTATCAGCCCGTGCAGGTCACCTGCTCGTGCGGCAACACATTCGTCACCCGTTCCACGTCCTCCAAGGACCATATGACTGTGGACGTGTGCTCCAAGTGCCACCCGTTCTACACCGGCAAGCAGAAGATTCTTGACACCGGCGGCCGCGTGGCTCGTTTCGAGAAGCGTTACGGCAAGAAGGCCAAGTGAGCGTAAGTCTCGCGTAAGCATATTGCTGGACAGGCGTCGACCTTAAGAGGTCGGCGCCTGTTTTTTATGCTGGAGTGGGGCAGACAGCGTCGTTGTAATTGCTGCCATATCAATGTTCCTGCTGGCTCTTGCTGGTTTCTGCTGGTCCTTGATTGACTTTGATTGTTTTTGATAATGATTCCCATTCTCTTCTTCCCGCACGTAACGCAACTGCCTTACGTGCGGGAAGGAGCAGTGGGGCGGAGGTGGTCGCGGAAGTTTACGTAGGATGGTCGGGTTTTGATCTTCCATTCGTCTTGGTTTCCGCACGTAAGGTAACTGGCTTACGTGCGGCGAGGGGAGAGTGACGATACTTTCTTTCCCCGCACGTAATGTAACTGCCTTACGTGCGGGAAAGAGGAAGGGGATGCGGCGCGAGGTGGGCATCGGTGTTTGCGTAGGATGGCCGGAATTTTGATTATTGCCCTTGGCTTGTCGTGCTCCATGCACGTAACGTAACTGGCTTACGTGCGGGAGTAGTGGGGGGACTGCTGTTTCTTCCCGCACGTAACGCAACTGCCTTACGTGCGGGAAGGAAGGCGAGGTGAGGAAGGTGAGGTGAGGAAGCGGTAGGAGGAGGGTGTAGGCCGGTGGGGTGTAGGGATGCGGCGGTAGAATGACGGGTCGGGCGCGGTGCGTCCGGATTCGACCGCAACAGGCGTGAGCAGTACAACAGTAAGAGACAGTTAGAGTAGGACGAAGCAGTGGCAGACGAACAGTTTCCTGCGGCCCAGACGGCGTTGGAAGAATATCGGAACATCGAGCAGCGCATGGCACAGCCGGATGTGGCTTCCGACCCGAACGCCATGCGCAAGTTGGGGCGTCGTCATGCCGAGCTTGCCGGTATCGTGGGTCCCTATCAGCGTTACCGCAGCATGATTGACGATCTTGAAGCGGCGCGTGAGATGGCGGCTGAGGATCCTGATTTCGCTGAGGAAGCTAAGCGTTTGGAAACGCAGCTTGATGACGCTGCCGAAGCGTTGCGTACGGCGTTGATTCCGCGCGACCCTGACGATGCCCGTGACATGATTATGGAAATCAAGGCTGGTACTGGTGGCGAGGAAGCCGCACTGTTTGCCGGGGATTTGTTGCGCATGTACACGCGTTACGCGGAAAAGCGCGGCTGGAGCGTGACTATCCAGAGTGAGAATTCCACGGAACTTGGCGGAGTCAAGGATGTGCAACTCGCCATCCGTGCCAAGGGTACGGTTGCGCCTGAAGATGGCGTGTGGGCAAGTTTGAAGTATGAGGGCGGCGTGCACCGCGTGCAGCGCATCCCCGTCACCGAGTCGCAGGGTCGCATCCAGACTTCGGCCGCTGGCGTCATCGTGTTTCCGGAAGCCGATGAAGACGATGATGAGATCGAGATTGATCCGAAAGATCTCAAGATTGATATTTTCATGTCTTCCGGTCCGGGTGGACAGTCGGTGAACACAACCTATTCGGCTGTGCGTATGACGCATATTCCGACGGGCATTGTGGTCAGTATGCAGGATGAGAAGTCGCAGATTCAGAACCGTGCGGCCGCGTTGCGCGTGCTCAAGAGCCGTTTGCTTGCGATGAAGCATGAGCAGGAGGCCGCTGAGGCCGCTGACATGCGTCATTCCCAGGTGCGTTCGCTCGACCGTTCCGAACGTATCCGCACCTACAACTTCCCGGAAAATCGTATTGTTGATCATCGTACGAATTACAAGGCTTACAATCTCGACGCTGTGCTCGATGGTGATCTGCAGGCTGTGATTGACAGCGATGTGCAGGCTGATGAGGCTGATCGTCTCGCCCGTCAGCAGTAAGCGTGAGGAGGCTGTGGTGACAGTATCTGTTATGCCTGCATGTGCGACCGGTCTCTCGCCGGCATTCGATTCCGCCATGCGGTTCACAGTTGACTCATCCGTGGCTGAGCTGCTTGACAATGCTGAGGCTCGTCTGCAGGCGGCCGGTATTGACACGCCGTTCAACGACGCCAAGCTGTTGCTTGCTCATGCTGCCCAAGTGTCGCTTTCTGACGTGGACATGGCGCGGCTTATGGGGCGCACGTTGGCGCAGCTTCAGTCCCAGCGCAACGTTACGGTTTCATCAGACAACACTGCTGCGGCATTCAATACTGATTGCTCAACACCCCACGAGCCCGACGCAGCCGCACAATTCACCGCGATGCTGGCAAGGCGTGAAGCCAGGGAGCCGCTGCAGCACATTACGGGACATGCGCCGTTTCGGTATCTTGATCTGCTGGTCGGTCCCGGTGTGTTCGTCCCGCGTCCTGAAACGGAAAGCGTGGTGCAGGCGGCGTTGGACTGGATGGATCAGCATGGCATGAAATCGCCGCGTGTGGTCGATTTGTGCGCGGGAAGTGGGGCTATCGGATTGTCTGTGGCTACGGAAGTGCCCGATAGCTGCGTATGGGCAGTGGAGATGGACGCGACGGCCGCATCATGGACGCGCCGCAACCTTGACCGGGTTGGCGCAACAATGCCGGACCTGGCTTCGCGCTATCGCCTGATGCGCGCGGATGCCACCTGTGAGCTGACATTGGCTGATTTGGATGGCACTGTGGATGTAGTTATTTCCAATCCGCCGTATATTCCTGAACATGATGTGCCTGAGCAGACCGAAGTGCGCGAGTACGACCCTGATATGGCATTGTATGGCGGTTCTGCGGATGGCATGATGATTCCTGAACGCATCATCTCACGCGCGTGGGCATTGCTGAAACCAGGCGGTTTGCTCGTCATGGAACACGACATCTCACAACCTGTGCGCACACGGGCGTTTGCGACGGCGATCGGGTTTAGTCAAGCCGCCACACATGAGGATTTGACAGGACGTCCACGGTTCCTCACGGCGATCAAACCAAAGTAGTAGCCCTGGTTGATGGCTCAAGGGACACGATAATACGAGTTGGACGAATTGGACGAGTTGGATGTCGGCGCAATGGCAAGTGTTGAGACACGTGCTCATACAAAGTGCTGATACAAGGAGAACGTGATGGTGCAGATACTGCCAATCAATGAAGAATCCTTGACGCTGGTGGCTGATGTGGTCAGCCGCGGCGGCATAGTCGTGGTTCCGACGGATACCGTGTATGGCGTGGCATGCAACCCGCATGACGAACAGGCCATCGCACGCATTTTTGCTGTCAAGCAGCGGCCAGCAACGAAATCCTTGCAAATCCTAATGGCTGATGTGCAGGCTCTTGACGAGCTTGGCTTGGCATTGCCGACTCCGCTGGACCGCTTGGGTGAGCGCTTCTTGCCTGGTGCTTTCTCGCCGATTGCTGTGATGGTGCACGATCGCGGCCTCAAAACACTCAAACAAACATCAGACGGTGTGCTGACGCAAGGGGTGCGTGTGCCGGACAGTGACGCATGCCGCGCCATATTGCGTGTCACGGGTCCCTTGGCATGTTCGAGTGCCAACAAATCAGGCCAGCAAAGCGCGCACAGCGTGCAAGAAGCGGTTGCGGCATTTGGTGACGAGGTGGACTTGTATGTAGATGGCGGTCCTACGGTCAGCCATGTGGCCAGTACGGTGGTTGAAGCCGATCCAAACGACGCGGATGGCATCCGGATCATCCGTGAAGGGCGCCTTGACGAGGCGAGTGTGCGCGCCGCGTTGCGGTGAGCCGGCTGCTGCATAGGCTCAGCGCTACACTCAAGATGTGCGAATCTATCTGTTCATTGCGGCCGTAGCCGCGTGTGCCACCTATTTGTTCACACCGCTCATCAGGCATCTGGCCATTCGGCTGGGTGCTGTGGGCCAAGTACGCAAAAGGGATGTGCACACGATTCCGACGCCCCGCATGGGCGGCGTCGCCATGCTCTGCGGTTACGTGGTGTCGATGTTGTTCGCATCCCACATCCCATTCCTTAAATCGGTGTTCCATGCCAATGCGCAAGCATGGGTGGTGTTGGCTGGCGGCGTGCTGATCTGTCTGCTAGGCGTGGCTGATGACGTGTGGGATCTGGACTGGATGCTCAAGCTCGCCGGACAACTTCTGATCGCAGTTTTTGTGGCATGGGGCGGTTTGCAAATCATCACGTTGCCGTTGGGCACGCTGATCACGGCCTCGCCAACGTTGTCCATCGCCATCACGGCATTGTTGATTGTGGTGTCGATCAACGCCGTCAACTTTGTGGACGGTCTGGATGGCCTCGCCGCAGGCATCGTGGCTATTGGCGGTATCGCGTTCGGCATTTACTCATATATATTGGCGCGTACGTCCCCGTCATACGCGTCGCTGGCCACGCTCATCGACATTGCCATGGTCGGTATCTGCTGCGGTTTTCTGCTGCACAACTGGCATCCGGCCAAACTGTTTATGGGAGACTCGGGTTCGATGCTGCTCGGCTACCTCATCACGTGCGCATCCATTGTGATGACCGGTCGCATTGATCCTGCTTCCGTGCATGCTTCCATTTACTTGCCTGCGTTCATGCCGATTCTGCTGCCGATTCTGGTGCTGTTTTTGCCGGTGCTCGACATGATTTTGGCAATCACGCGCCGGCTTTCGAAGGGCCAGTCGCCGATGCATCCCGACCGCATGCATTTGCATCACCGCATGTTGCGTATCGGGCACAGTGTGCAGGGGGCTGTGCTGATTTTATGGGGTTGGGCCGCGCTGATTGCGTTCTGTTCCGTGCTATTGCTGTTTTATCCGCCTGTCAACGTGCTCATCGGTTTCGTGGTGGCGGGAACGTTGCTCACGATTGCCACGTTGTATCCGTACTTCCGGCGCCGTTGGAACGAAGGTGATTTTGATGACGCCGACAAGGCCACGATTACGGCCGTGGCGCAGCATATGCGTCGGCGCAAGTGATAGGGCACGGCTGCGGAAATAAATATAAAAGGAAGGGCGGTGTGCGGGAATGAGGGGCGCCCCGGCAGTCGAGTGGCGATGTTCAGTAAGTGGGACGACTGGGACTGTAACGTGAGATGGCTGCCGGCGTTTCTGAGATAGTCAGGGGGGTTCGTCACGGCGGATTCATATATTACTGTTATGGCTACAAATCCTGGTATGAATCCCGATAACTCGTACGCTCCTCTTCCCCCTATCTTCGCGCAGCTGGGCCTTGCCTATGATGATGTGCTGCTGCTGCCGAACGAAACCGATGTGATTCCGTCCGAAGTGGACACCACCACGCATCTGACGCGTAACATCACGATGAAGGTGCCCACCATTTCCGCTGCAATGGATACCGTCACTGAAGCTGAGATGGCTATTGCCATGGCTCGTAACGGCGGCATCGGCGTGTTGCACCGTAACCTTTCCATCGATGACCAGGCCGCGCAGGTCGACGTGGTGAAGCGTTCTGAATCCGGCATGATCACGAACCCGCTGACCGTGAGCCCCGACGTGACGTTGGCTGATCTTGACAAGCTGTGTGGCAAGTTCCATATCTCGGGGCTGCCTGTGGTCGACAACGAAGGCAAGCTCGTCGGCATCATCACGAACCGTGACATGCGTTTCATCGCTTCTGAAGATTACGACCACCTGCGTGTGCGCGACATTATGACGCGCGACAACCTGATTACGGGCCCTTCCAACATCTCCAAGGAAGACGCGCATGATCTGCTCGCCAAGCATAAGGTCGAGAAGCTGCCGCTGGTTGATGAATCCGGCAAGCTCACAGGTCTGATCACGGTCAAGGACTTCGTTAAGACCGAGCAGTACCCGGACGCCACCAAGGATGAGCAGGGCCGTCTGCGTGTCGCCGCCGGCATCGGCTTCCTTGGCGACGCATGGCAGCGTGCCTCTTCCTTGCTGGAAGCCGGCGTGGACGTGCTCGTGGTGGACACGGCCAATGGTGAGGCCAAGCTGGCCCTCGACATGATCCGCCGTATTAAGGCCGATTCGGCATTCAAGAACGTTGACGTGATTGGTGGCAACATCGCCACGCGTCAAGGCGCGCAAGCCATGATCGATGCCGGCGTGGACGCTGTCAAGGTTGGTGTGGGCCCAGGCTCGATTTGCACCACGCGCGTGGTGGCCGGTGTTGGCGTGCCCCAGCTGACGGCAGTGTATGAAGCCGCACAGGCCTGCCGTGCCGCTGGCGTTCCATGCATCGCTGACGGTGGCATCCACTACTCGGGCGACATCGCCAAGGCCCTCGTTGCCGGCGCGTCCTCAGTCATGCTCGGCGGCACGCTCGCCGGCTGCGAGGAAGCCCCAGGTGAGAAGGTGCTGCTGCACGGCAAGCAGTACAAGCTGTATCGTGGCATGGGTTCGCTCGGCGCCATGGCTCCGCGCGGCAAGAAGAGCTACTCGAAGGACCGTTACTTCCAAGCTGATGTCACCTCGTCCGACAAGGTCGTGCCTGAAGGCGTGGAAGGCGAAGTGCCATACCGCGGACCGCTCAACGCTGTGCTCTATCAGATGATTGGCGGCTTGCACCAGTCGATGTTCTACATTGGTGCCCACAACATCGCTGAGATGAGCGAGAAGGGCCGTTTCATCCGCATCACCGATGCCGGCCTGCGTGAGTCTCATCCGCACGACATCGTCATGACGGCAGAAGCCCCGAACTACTCGACGCGCTGACGTTCCGCTCCCCAGCGAGCAACTCCGTAAGGCCCGAACCTGAAACGGTTTGGGCCTTTTCATATTTCTGGAGTTGCTATTTCTAGAGTTGTCGCCGTTGCCCTCGTGCTCCCTCACCCCCCCTCTTTCCCGCACGTAACGCAATTGCGTTACGTGCGGGAAAGAGGGGGGTGCTGCTGGCGCAGGTGTGGTTACGGGCGCGGGATAGGCATAATAATCGTGCCCAACGTTCCTACGTATCCCGCACGTAAGCCAGTTGCGTTACGTGCGGGGAGCGGTGCGGAAGGTGAGGAGAGGTGGATAGGGCCCGATAACTATGACGACCATGCTTTCCGTCCTGCTTATCCCGCACGTAACGCAACTGGCTTACGTGCGGGAAGGCGAGTGCGGCTGTACGGGAACTTAGGAACTGAGTGAGGTGCTGTTGTTCCTTGCTACCCTTCCCGCACGTAACGCAACTAGCTTACGTGCGGGAAGACGGGTTGGGTGAGGGGAGTAGGGTGGGGCAATGAGGAATTGACGAGTGTGTTTACAACAAGGAAGAGTGGTTGGCATGGTCGACGCACATGATGATTTGACGTATTCGGCACAACAGTCGAGGTTGATTTGGATTGACTGCGAGATGACCGGGCTTGATATTTTCCATGATGAGCTGTGTGAAGTCTCGGTGGTGCCCACGGATTTTGAACTCAATGTGCTCGATGAGGGCATTGATTTCGTGATCAAGCCAAGCAAGGATGCCGTGGATCACATGAATGATTTTGTGCGTGCCATGCATACGCGTTCGGGACTGATTACCGAATGGGAAACGGGCATGGACGTCAAGGAAGCCGAATTGGCGGTCATTGACTATGTCAAGAAGTTCACGCCTGAAGGGGTCAAGCCGTTGCTGGCTGGAAACTCGATCGGTTCCGACAAGAAGTTCCTGGACCGCTATATGCCTGGCCTCATGGAGCATCTGCACTACCGCGTGGTCGACGTGAGCACGCTTAAAGAACTCGCACGCCGCTGGTATCCGCAGGTGTATATGAACCGTCCGGCCAAGAATGGTGGCCATCGCGCGCTTGCCGACATTATTGAATCGTTGGATGAATTGCGCTATTACCGTGAGGCGTTCATGGCTCCCGAACCGGGACCTGATGCTGAACAGGCCAAGGCGTTGGCTGAGCAGATTGAGCGCACCAGCCTACTGAACAAGGACAGCAACGCCTGAACGGCTCTACATCTCACCGGTTTCCGGTACCGGTTTCTAGTACCGGTTTCCGGCACTAATTTCGGTCACCGATTTCCGGCAACATCGGCACTATTGGGCAATATCAATACCTTCAGCAATGGCAACACCATCAATATGAATCGTGAAAGGAAATTCTGCATGGCCAAGCAGCAATGGGACGAGATTGAACTTGGAGGTCAGGATCGTCAACGGCCTGATATTCGATTGATTGTGGCCGACATGGATGGCACGTTGCTGGATGGCGACTCGAATATTCCGTCTTCCTTCTGGCCGATGCTGGCACGTCTTGAGCAGCGGGGCATCGCGTTCGTTCCGGCGAGTGGCCGTCAGTTCCAGACACTCGAGGACATGTTTGGTCGGGGCGCAGCTGATGGTGTGGACCGTTCCGATTCGCTGAGTTTGATTGCCGAGAACGGCAACGTGGTCAGCTATCATGGCGACATCATTGATGTGAAAGGCATTGATTTCAACTTCGCCCGTCGCATCATTGATATTGTGGATAAGGCTTCGAATCCCGCAAACTCACCGTATTTCAATATCGGCCTCGTGATCTGTGGTTTGCAATCGGCTTACGTGCAGCGCACTGATCAGGAGTTTCTTGATGAATGCGCCAAGTATTACCATGCGTTGCGCATTGTGGATGATTTGCATGAGGTGCTTGAGGATGATTCGGAAACCATCCTCAAACTCGCCATTTTTGATTTCACCGACGCGGAGAGCATGGCCCACGCTCTGTTCACTGATTTGCCCGATCAGTATGTGGCGCAAGTGTCAGCCAAGCATTGGGTTGACATCATGCGTGCCGACACTGACAAACGCACGGGAGTGGAGGCGATTCAGCGCGCCATGCATATCACTGCCGATCAGACGATGGCGTTTGGCGACTATCTCAACGATTTGGGTATTCTTGAATCGGCTACGTGGTCGTTCGCCATGGCCAACGGTCACAATCAGGTCAAACAGACCGCTCACTATCTCGCCCCGGCCAACACTGAGGAGGGCGTGATGAAGGTTGTGGATCGTCTGGTCGCGTAAGCGGAAATACATAGTAACAATATTCCCGACTACAGCAGGGATATGGTCGTACCGTAATCTCACGGCACGTCACGAGATTGGAACGCAACAATGCTGCAAACTCAAGCCCTTGCCATCATGAAGGCTGGAGCGAGCGTGTTCTTGACAGGCGCGCCAGGTGCGGGAAAAACATACGTGTTGAGTGAGTTTATTCAGCAGTCTCGCCAGGAGGGGCGCGTGGTGGCCGCAACAGCTTCGACGGGCATCGCCGCCACACATATCAACGGCCAGACGATTCATGCGTGGAGTGGCGTGGGTCTGGCGAACGTGCTGACTGACAAGATGATTGAGCAGATTCGCAAACGTCGCGGACGGCAGTTGCGTTACGCTGACGTGCTGGTCATTGACGAGATTTCCATGATGCACGCGTGGCTGTTCGACCTTGTTGACCAGGTATGCCGTGCCGTCCGGCGAGATCCGCGTCCATTTGGTGGACTGCAAGTGGTCATGTCGGGAGATTTGTTCCAGCTTCCTCCCGTGAGCAAGGGCGGCGCGGGATCGCGTGATGTGATGCCAAGTCCGGAATTGCTAGCTGAACGCGCCCGATATACGAACGCACATCACAATCCCGAGGGGTTCGTCACCGAATCGTTCGCTTGGGACGAGCTTGATCCCGTCATCTGTTATTTGACGGAGCAGCATCGTCAAGATGACGGCAAGCTGCTCAATATTTTGACGGATATCCGGATGAGCAAAGTGACGCAAGCTGATAAAGATTTGCTCGTCACGCGTCTGGGCCAGCTGCCGGACGCTGAGGAGCCCGCAGTGCACCTGTTTCCGACCAACAAGCAGTCTGACGTGCTCAATGATCGCGAGTTGGCGGGTATCGACGAGGATGAGCACGTGTTTGTTGCGCAAACGTCGGGTCCGAAAATGCTCGTCGACCGGCTGTTGCGTACGATGTTGGCTCCCGAAACGCTCACGCTCAAAAAAGGCGCCGTGGTCATGGCTGTGCGTAACGATGCGGAACGGCAGTATGCGAACGGTTCGATCGGCACTGTGGTGGGATTCGAACGTGAAGCGCGTGGCGGTTGGCCGAAAGTGCAGTTTGAGAACGGCAATCGGGTCACGATTCGCCCCGCGGGGTGGGAAATGCTCGATGGCGACACGCCGCTGGCCGCCGTCAACCAAGTGCCGTTACGGTGTGCGTGGGCTATCACGATTCATAAATCGCAAGGCATGACAATTGATCGGGCCGTCATGGATTTGCGTCGCACGTTCGCGCCTGGTATGGGATACGTGGCCCTCTCACGCGTGGGAACGATGGACGGCCTGTATTTGCAAGGCGTCAGCAACCGCATGTTCATGATCTCACCTGAAGCGGTGGTGACGGACGGCCAGCTGCAGCTCGCCTCTCAGGAAGCCGCCCGTCAGCTCACTGAGAGTGGTGCGATAGCGTTCGATCCGCTCGAACGGACGCGCCAGCGTGACCCACACAACTCGAGGTCTCCACAGTCGGCAAGTAATAATACAGCAGAAAAAAGTGGGCTTTCTGGCGGTGGGGTTGTTGACGAGTTTGATTTGGGTATCGACGAACTATTCTGAAATTGTTGAGCGGCCCCACGTCATTTGAACGGCCAGGTTGTTGCGTTGTTCTGAACGGTGCTGTTCCGCATTGCGGGCTCAGTTGACGATTGTTATTTCTGTGCTACCCACCGTGCCATTTTCGATCCTCTTCCGCCAACCGCGCGAAACGCGCCGACACGCAGTCATGACCTTGCGGCCGTGGCTAGACTGGGCTGCAGTACTGGAACAAGCGGCAGCAGGCGGCAGCAGGCGGGGCGGACGAACGCGTTGCCACACGGCGGTCTACGGCAGGGCAACCAACCGGCGGCCACCGGACCGATGCTGATAGCCGTGAGGAGGATGGGAGTTCATCATGAAAGTTTGGGAGACGATTGTCTCGGCACTGGGCATACTCGTGCTGTTCGTGGCGTTCCTTGTGTACGGCACCGCATGGAACGCATCGTGGGGAACCGTCAAAGCCACCGACTTGCTGACCATTATTGGCGGACTGATGTTTGTGTGGCCGCTGTATGCGGCATCGGTGCGCCGCAAACGCAAGGATGGCGTGGCCAACGCCTGGATTTGGCAAGGACTGCCAGCCGTAGGCATGGTACTCATTGTGGTGGGTTTGCTGCTGCCCAACGGACCGTCCGTCTGGGGCTTGTTCACGCTGCCTGACTGCTTCTATCTTGTTGGCGTGCTGCTGTTGCTGCTGATACCGTTCTATCCGATCAACGCGGCCGAACAAGCCATGATCGAAGATCAGGTGGACGACGACGTGCAGGAAGACAGCGCGCGTCACTAACCACGGCAGGAATAATCTGGCGCAACACATAACACCAGAAGCCAGTGGTGGCAATGGTGACGGTTTTGCGCGCGTGAAGCACGTCTGCTCAGCTGAGTAGTTTGGGACACATGACTCAAGCTCTTCGTATGTCTTCATTGTTCCTGCGCACCTTGCGCGAGGACCCAGCTGATGCCGATGTTGATTCCGACAAGCTCCTGCAGCGTGCAGGATACTTGCGCAAGGCCGCACCCGGCATTTGGACGTGGCTGCCGCTCGGATTGAGCGTGCTCAACAAGATCGAGGCAATCATCCGTGAGGAAATGAACGGCATTGGCGCCCAGGAAGTGCACTTCCCGGCGCTGTTGCCGCGCGCGCCTTACGAAGCCACGCACCGCTGGGAGGAATATGGCGAGAACCTGTTCCGTCTCAAGGACCGTCACGAAGCCGACTATCTGCTTGCGCCCACGCACGAGGAGATGTTCACGCTGCTCGTCAAAGACATGTACTCCTCATACAAGGACCTGCCTGTCACGCTCTACCAGATCCAAACCAAGTACCGTGACGAATTCCGTCCACGCGCAGGCCTGATCCGTGGCCGCGAGTTCATCATGAAAGACGCCTACTCGTTCACACTCGACGAGGAAGGCATGAAGCGCTGCTATATGGAGGAACGCGCGGCCTACGAGCGTATCTTCCAGCGTTTGGACCTGCAGTACGTGCCCGTGTTCGCCATGTCGGGCCCGATGGGCGGTTCGGCTTCGGAAGAGTTCCTCGCGCCGTTGGCCATTGGTGAGGATACGTTCGCGCTCGCCCCTTCAGGCAAGGCGTGGAACGTTGAGGCACTCAAGACCCCTGAAGTTGAGGAAATCGACGCGTCCGGCACTCCGGCAGCCTCGAAGAAACCAACGCCGAACGCCGGTTCGATTGACGAAATGGTGGCGTTCGCGAACGCGACATATCCGCGTTCGGACGGTCGCGAGTGGCAGGCATCCGACATTTTGAAGAACGTGGCCGTCACAATCAAGCATGCTGAGGATGATGAGCATGACGAACCGTGGCGTGAGCTCATCGTCGTGGGCATTCCCGGCGACCGTGATGTGGACATGAAGCGTTTGGAAGCACAGTTCGCGCCGGCTGAACTTGAGGAAGCCACTCCGGAGGATTTGAAAGCCCATCCGGAACTCGTGATTGGCTACATCGGACCGATGGCTGCCGGCCCGCAGGCTCGCGAGCAAGGCAACGAGGATGCCGTGCGCTACTTTGTGGACGCCCATATCGCCAAGGGTTCGGCTTGGTTCACGGGCGGCGACGAGCAAGATGTGGACTACTACGACCTCGTTTACGGCCGTGATTTCACTGCTGACGGCACGGTTGAAGCGGTCGTGGTGCGTGACGGCGACATGAGTCCTGACGGTTCGGGACCGCTGAGCTTTGAACGCGGCGTGGAAATCGGCCAGGTGTTCCAGCTGGGTCTCAAATATTCCGAGGCGCTTGGACTCAACGTGCTCAACCAGAACGGCAAGAGTGTGCCCGTGTGGATGGGTTGCTACGGCATCGGCGTGAGCCGTGTGCTCGCCTGCATCGCCGAATCCCACCACGACGAGCGCGGCTTGGCGTGGCCGGCCAACATCGCTCCGGCTCAGGTGCATGTGGTCGCCACGGGTAAGGATGAGGCGGCGTTTGAGGCCGCTGAGAAGCTCGTGGCCGAACTTGAAGCCCGTGGCGTGGAAGTGATTTTCGATGACCGCAAGAAGGTTTCGCCTGGTGTCAAGTTCAAGGACGCCGAGCTCATTGGCGTGCCGCTTATTGCTGTGGCCGGTCGTGACACCGTGAACGACGGCACGATTGAGGTTCGCTTGCGTGACGGTTCCGACAAGCAGGCCGTGCCAGCGGAAACCGCCGCTCAGGTGATTGCCGACCGCGTCGCCAACCTGTGAGTTGCGCTGGGTCGGCCCGTCACTGAGCTGACCCGTTACTGACTGACTCCTTATGTATCAAACTCCCGTTCTGTGGGTACTTCAATGAAGTGCCTACGGAACGGGAGTTTTTTGTATTTCCGCATGCTACGGGCAGTGGCATGTCATGCCACTGGATGATGCGCGTTTCTGAATGAGTTATCCACATTGTCAAGGTTGCGCAACTGAGTTCTCCACAATGATCGGGTGGAGTTGCACGGGGGTAACGCCATACGTCATAGTGAGGCACGTAGTTGTAGACACTGCATCGGAGCAGTACCAACACCATGCGGTGGATGCAATGACGGCGCGGAAAAACACGCCGTAGACCAACCGTAAACCAACGGACACTCTATGGGAAGGGGATAATCATGGCATTGCAGCAAGCGTTGGTGACAATCAACGGTTTTCTGGGTTCCGATGTGCAGGAGTTTGGCAATGAGCCGTCGCATAGCGGCAGCATGTTCCGATTGGGCAGCACACGCCGGTATCAAGACAAAAGCGGGGAGTGGCGCAACCTGCCCACAACATGGATCACGGTCAAGGCGTTCCGCACGTTGGGCCAGAACGCAGCCATGTCGTTGCGCAAAGGCGACCCCGTGGTGGTGACCGGATTATTGAGTACGGAAAACTGGCAAGGACCGGATGGTAGCGGACGCTCACGCATGGTATTAGATGCCCAAATCATTGGTCATGATTTGAGTTTTGGCATTTCCAACTTCAAGCGTCCTGGTACCAAAGAAGCACCACATGCCACCGATGCAAGACCGCAGAGTCGTGACGAAGGCGCTGCTGGTTCGCGTCCAGGAATGCCAGCAACTGTGGATGGGCGTACCGATCCGGCCTCGCTAGTCAGTCTGGGAAGCACGACGGCCACAAATTCACAGCCTGTAGCACCAACAGCAGCAGCGAATGCGGGCACAACAGTCCTGAATGCGCCATCATCTGCCCCTGCCACAGCCCCGGCAACCATCTCGGCACCGACAACGTCAGTGGCGTCAGCAGCGGCAACAACACCGGTAACAACACCTGAACCGGTGGCGGTGCCGTCCACCGTGACTGTGGAACCGCGCACTGGTGAAATCGTCGAAGAAGAGTTTGCCGCGCCAACCAACATGTGACGGTTCGCGCGCCAGTGACAACAAATACAGGGATGCCGCCGAGCACATCGCTCATTGGCATCCCTGTACTTGTCAATCCGGCAGGCGGGTACATGCCTACCATGCCCACCGTCTTAGGCTGGCCACGGCCACCTTGGTGCCAAGCGTCTGGTTACCAGATATGCACACGCGCTTCAGGCTCGAGCCACATGCGGTCGTCAGCGGTAACGCCAAACGCCTTGTAGAACAAGTCCACGTTGCGGGCGATGCCGTTGACGCGATGCTCTGCCGGGGAATGCGGGTCGATCTGCAGATACTGCTCTGCCAGTTCGTCACGATTCTTGCTGCGCCAAATCGACGCATAGCTCAAGAAGAACCGCTGCAAACCAGTGAATCCGTCAATGACCGGGGCGGTGTCCAGCGAGGCTTCCACAGCACGTGGATCGCCATCAATCGGCCGTCCATCGCGCTCATCCAACGCGAACGCATAGGCCTTGAGCGCGATGTTCACCCCAGACAGATCACCAATGTTCTCACCGATGGTCAATGCGCCATTGACATGTGGCATATGTTCCGGATCATCGGCATATTTGTCACGCAGCTGCTGCGGCACGAACTCGTTGTACTGGCCGATAAGCGCGGCGGTGAGCTCCTGGAAGCGTGCCTTGTCTTCGGCGGTCCACCAGTCGTTAAGTTTGCCTTCACCGTCGTACTGCGAGCCCTGATCGTCAAACCCGTGGCCGATCTCATGGCCGATCACGCAGCCGATGCCGCCGTAGTTGGCCGCATCCTCAACATCGGGGTCGAAGAACGGAGGCTGCAAAATAGCCGCTGGGAACACAATGATGTTGAGTGACGGTTCATAATAGGCGTTCACGGTCTGCGGATTCATCAGCCATTCGTTCTTGTCAACCGGCTTGCCGCACTTGGCCAACTGGAAACCGAACTCATACAATGCGGCTGCACGCATATTGTCCACAAGGCCTTGGGTGTCGTGCACGTCCAACGCCGCGTAGTCGCGCCACTGGTCGGGGTAGCCGATGCGCACGCCGAACTTGTCGAGTTTGTCAAGGGCCTTGCGCTTCGTGTCGTCGCCCAGCCAGGGGCTGTTGAGAATCGACACGTGATACGCCTCAATAAGGTTGTGCACGAGCTTGGTCACGTGGGCTTTGGAAGACTCGGGGAAATGCTTGTGCACATAGACTTGGCCCACATCCTCACCACAAATGCCGTTGACGAGCGATACGCCACGCTTCCAGCGAGCACGCTGTTCCTTGGCGCCCGACAGCACTTTGCCATAGAACTCAAAGTTCGTGGTGTCAAAATCGGAGCTCAACATGCTGGCGCGGCCGATAATCACATGCACGCGAGCCCAAAGCTTCAAGTCGTCCAATTCGGCATCATTCCAATAGGCGTCGAGCCCTTCAATGAAGGACGGCTCATGCACAATCGAACGGTTGAACGCGCCGCGCACATCCACAGGCTGTGCTTGGGATGCTGGTGCCGCATCATAGGACTGTTGCATCGCATCAATCCATGCAGCCAGATCGAAATGGGAGAGTTTCGCATTCAACTCGTCGAATGTCATGGGATTGTTCGTTTTTTGCGGGTCTCGCGTGGCCACATTGTCCCAATGATGAGCGGCGATAGCCGTTTCTACTGCCAGATAGCGTTGCGCCATGGCAGCAGCCGATTCATCATCATCAGCGTAGCCTGCATGCTGCAATTGCTTGGCGACCATGGCCACATACGCTTCGCGAATAGGCGCATAATGATCTTGCCGATAGTAGGCTTCATCCGGCAGGCCCAAGCCGCCTTGTCCCACATGCAAAACGTTGATATCAGGGTCCTTGGGGTCGCCATAGATGCTGAAATCAATCAGATCGGGGCCCCCCGTAGGGCTCAGCGTGCCCAACGCGCGCGTCAGTTCAGCTTTCGTGCCGGCAGCGTCAATCATGCCCAAATCAACGCGAATGGGTTCCATGCCGGCATCCTGGACGGCCTGCTCATCAAGGAATGAACGGTACAACGCTTTGGATTTGGTTGCCACATCATCGTCAGATTCGAGGATGTCGCGGATTTGATCCTCGGCATTTTCCGCCAAGCGGTCAAACGAACCGTAGCGGGAGCGGTCATCGGGCAAGCGATACGTGTCAATCCAAGGACCATTGACGTAACGGAATAAATCGGTATTGGCCGTAGTAACGGACGAGAATGATGCCGGATCAAGGCCGGACTTCAAATCAGCACTCATGGCACCACCCTATCCATTTTTATTGACATGGTTATTGGCGCGCTCCCTGATGGCGAACAGCGCGCTTCATCGCATACCCCCGTGTCCTAGGCGTGTTCGGACGAGGCATTCAGCATACATCCAGAAAGCGCTGCCTAGGGTTGATTTGTAATGCTTTTGTGGTGACCAGTGTTTGTGGCAAGCAGCGGCCGCCATGTGAACATCCGAGGGTATTGCCGATGCCGCCATATGGTTGGCCATGGGAATGCACCTTAATGAGAGTGGAGGAATCAGCATGTCTGACCGTAACTACAACAATGCGGGCTATCAGGATCAGTACATGGGCTACGGCCCGTTCCGCCTGGTAGAAGAGCATCTGCCTACTGGCGCGAAGAACCTGGTGCGCGCCGCATACGGCATCATCGGCTTGGCTGCAGTGGCCTGCGGTATCTGCCTGCTGGTTTGGCCAGGCAAGACACTGTTCGTGGCCACCATTATTTTGGGTATCTACTTCCTTGTTTCCGGCGTGGTGCGCATCGTCAGCTCCATTGTTGAGCTCGGACTTCCTGCCGGTTGGCGCGTGCTTGGCGTGATCATCGGCATCTTGCTGGTCATCGGCGGCATTGTGGTGCTCAAGAACGCCACGCTGTCCGAAGGTTTATTGGCCATCATGTTCACGTTGATTGTCGGCATCGGCTGGATTCTTGAGGGTGTCATGGCTTTGACCGAATCGTGGAGCATGCCGAGCTCGGGTTGGGCCATCGCATACGCCATCATCTCGATTCTGGCCGGTTTCGTGCTGCTGTGCATGCCGTTGGCCTCCACTGTGTGGCTTATCATCTTCGGCGGCTGCGCTTTGGTGGTCATGGGCATCTTCTCGGTAGTGCGTGCCTTCACGTTCGGCCGCGCCTCCAAGAACGCCTGATCAAGGAACAGTTATTTCTGATCTTGCATCATTGCCATACAAGGTCCTTACTGCATACGTGCCGTAAGGACCTTGTTGCATAGATATCGCAATAATCATCCCAACGCTGATGAACCGAGAAAGCGTGGCGGACTTGGAGGATGCCACGGGCAAGCTCGGTGGTAGGTTGGGAACCACCAATCCGAAGGTAGAAAGACCGTACGATGATCGAACTGAAAACCCATAAGGAAATCGAAGAAATGAAGCCTGCAGGCCGCTTTGTTGGCGGTATTCTGCGGGAATTGCGTGAAACGACCACAGTCGGCACGAACCTGCTGGAAATCGATGAGTTTGTGCACAAGAAGATTGTCGACCGCAAGGGTGCCACGTCGTGCTATGTCGACTATGCGCCTGATTTCGGCACGGGTCCGTTCGCCCATTACATTTGCACCTCGGTCAATGATGCCGTGTTGCATGGCGTGCCATTCGACTATGCGCTCAAAGATGGCGATCTGGTCAGCCTTGATTTGGCCATCAACGTTGACGGTTGGGTCGCCGACTCGGCCATCAGCTTCGTGGTCGGTGAACATCAGGACCCGGAAGATCTGCGCATCATCAAATGCACGGAAGAGGCGCTTGAAGCCGGTATTGACGCCGCGCGCGCTGGCAACCGTTTGGGTGACGTGTCGCACGCCATCGGTGAGGTGGCTCGTGCATACGGCTATCCGATCAACCTTGATTTTGGCGGCCATGGTGTGGGCCACATCATGCACGGCGATCCGCACGTGCCCAATGACGGCAAGGCACATCACGGCTATAAGCTGCGTGAAGGCCTGGTCATCGCGATTGAGCCTTGGTTCCTCAAGACCACGGATGAGATTTACCAGGATCCTGACGACGGTTGGACGCTCAAGAGTGAAGACGGCTCCCGTGGCGCACATAGTGAGCACACGATCGCGATCACCGAACATGGACCGGAAATTTTGACGGTGCGCGACTAGTGGATGGGCCGTTTCCTCCCGTTGCCATACAGGAGTCAACGGATCGGAAACGGCACGACCACTGGTGCATGATCATGAATGCCCAACGCTTGATGCCGTTGGGCATTCATGCGTTGTGGCGCTGTCAACTCAGCTGTGCTCGCACAAAATGAGACGCTTGCGGCTAGTGTGACGCGCCACTCGTATAGTGGGCACAATGTTTGGCATATTGCGCCATGATGGCAGGTTGTGCCCGATTGATCGGGATCACCTACCGACAGCGCAATCATGTGGAGGAGCTGCACATGGCATCACCAATGGCCTAGGAAACGTATGGTTGTTGCATGATGCAGGATGAGCGGAGAGGGTATGGCGCTATGACATATGCACATCTGGAACTGGACTCCAGGGACTTGGAACTGCCGGTTATTGAATCAACTGAAGGTCCCAATGGTGTGCTCATGTCGTCCATGCGCAATGACGACGTTGTTTCGCTTGATCCGGGATTCCTGACCACGGCGCAGTGCACGTCAGCCATCACGTATATTGATGGCAAGAATTCAATTCTGCGTTATCGCGGTTATCCGATTGAACAATTGTGCGACCAGTCCGATTTCCTTGAAGTCGCCTGGTTGCTGCGATACGGTGAACTGCCTTCGCGTGAACAGTATGATGATTTCGTCACGAAAATCAACCATCGCACGATGGTTGGCGAGGATTTTCGTACGCTGATGGGATCTTTCCCTCACACTGCGCACCCTATGAGCGTGCTTGCCTCAGCAATCAACGGTCTGGCTGCGTTTTATCCGGAAACCACTGATGTGTCCGACCCTGAACAGTTGGCGGAAGCCGCCACAATCATCATGGCGAAAGCCCGTACGATTGTCAGTTATGTGATGCGGCGTCGTCTGGATGAACCCATGATGTATCCCGACTATTCACGCGGATACATTGATGATTTCTTGCGCATGTGCTTCGCCATTCCTTATGAAAGCTACAATCCCGATCCGCTGCACGTGCATGCGTTGGGACGTTTGCTGATTATTCATGCCGACCATGAGCAAAACTGTTCCACATCGGTCGTGCGTATCGCCGGTTCCGCCCACGCAAACTTGTATTCCGCAGTTGCAGCCGGTATCAATGCGCTCTCGGGTCCGTTGCATGGTGGCGCCAATGAACGCGCATTGCGTCAGCTGCGTGACATCGCTTCATCAGGATTGACCGTGAAACAATATGTGGAACAGGCGAAATCGGAAGGCCGTCGCATTTCCGGTCTTGGGCATCGTGTCTATAAATCGTATGATCCACGCGCAGCCATCGCCAAGCAGTATTTGACGAAAATCATGGAGCAACCGCAGCAACTCATGCTCAGCGACGATGAAATCCGGTTGTTCAAGGTGGCGACCGAGCTTGAAGACATTGCATTGCACGATGAGTATTTCGTCTCACGTAATCTGTATCCGAACGTCGATTTTTATACGGGTCTGATTTATCGCGCCATCGGTTTTGACGAATCGATGTTCACACCGCTGTTCGCATTGGGCCGTATTCCGGGTTGGATCGCCCAGTATACCGAAATGCTCAATGACCCGATGACCAAAATCGGCCGCCCTCGCCAAGTCTATGTGGGCAGCGGCAAGCGTGACTACATCCCGTTTAGCGAACGTTCCTGAACACATGGGAATCGATGATGGTGCAAGCGTAGGCGCTACCGCTGTGGGTGCATACACTTGCACATTATCATTTATGGTACGGTTCACCCGCATTGATTTTGTATGCCCGATATAATTGTTCAAGCAAAATCACGCGCATGAGCTGGTGCGGGAACGTCATGCGTGAGAAGCTCAACAGCATGTCGGCACGCTTGAGGATGCGCGGGTCAAGGCCCAGTGATCCTCCGATTACGAACACGAGGTTGCTATGCCCGCGCAGCCCGAATTCCTCAATTTCGTGGGCGAGCTGTTCACTCGTCAGCATGCGGCCTTCAATCGCGAGCGCAATGACCGTTGACTGCGGTTTGATATGGGCCATCAGGCGTTCGCCTTCACGCTGTTTGATCTGCAGTTCTTCGGCCGCGCTCGCATGCTCTGGCGTTTTCTCGTCGTTGACTTGCATAATCTGCAGCTTGCAAAACCGTGACATCCGTTTGGCGTATTCGTCAATCGCGTCACGCAGGTAGCGTTCCTTGATTTTGCCGACGGTAAGAATCGTGATATTCATTGGTATTTCCCGTTTCGTTCCAATCGCGTTCGATCATGCCATGACGGACGCCTCACGTAACAACGCCTGCCATGATGATGGCAGGCGTTGTGGGACGCATGGTTGGGACTCAATTAGTTCTTATGCAAGTCCGAGTTGAGTTCGATGCCAACCTTGCGGTGGCGGGCTTGGATGGCGCCCGTAATGGAATTGCGGATGAACAGGATGTTGTCTTTGCCCGACAGTTCGGAAGCCTTGACCACGTCCAGGTCTTCGCCGGCGTTGAGCTTTTCTTTGTCGACGATTTCCACCTTGGTGCCAGCCGTGACATACAGGCCCGCTTCAACAACGCAGTGGTCGCCCAGGGAGATGCCGATGCCCGCGTTGGCGCCCAGCAGCGAGTGTTCGCCAATCGAATTGCGCAGCTTGCCGCCACCGGACAGCGTACCCATGATTGAGGCGCCGCCGCCAATGTCGGAACCATCGCCAACGACCACACCTTGTGAAATGCGGCCTTCAACCATCGAGACGCCAAGTGTGCCGGCGTTGAAGTTGACGAAGCCCGCGTGCATCACGGTGGTGCCTTCCGACAGGTAGGCGCCGAGGCGCACACGGTTGGCGTCGGCAATACGTACGCCAGTGGGCACCACATAGTCGAGCATGCGCGGAATCTTGTCGATGGCACGCACTTCCACCGGCGTGGATATGCCGGGCAAGCCGTCTTGCATATTGGCTGATTCCACAGCAATCTTGCGCATCGCAAAATCCTCAACGGCGAACGGACCGTAATTCGTCCACACCACATTCGTGAGTTTGCCGAAGATGCCATCCAAGTTGAGCGTATTCGGCTTGGCCAGACGCATGCTCAGCAGATGCAAACGCAAGTAGGCGTCAGCGGCGTCGGCAATCGGGGCGTCCAGATCACTGACCGTGAACACGGGCACGCGGCGCACGCCACGTAGGTCCGGCCCATCATGCATCAGGTCGCCAAACCCGTGGTTGGGCCGCTGCGCGGGGGCTGGGCCCAAGGTGAGTTCGGGATACCATACGTCAAGGGTGCGTTCGGCGGCGTCAATGCTGGCCAAACCCCATCCCCATGCAGTTCGTTGTTCGCTCATGGATAGCTCCTTGTATCAATGATCACTGGCCAAGAGCCAGCGATGTATGCGGTGCTGGTCGCATTTGCAGCAACGCAGGCCAGAGCCATGCGCCAGTAGCTTCAAGTCCCTATGTCTGCATATGCAAATGCGTATTCCGCCACTACTGTAATGCAAAGTGTTGTTCGGCATGCGACCGCGACATGCATATGGTCTCACAGTTCGTTGTTCAGGTGACGGGGGTGGTGGAACATCGTCAACCACCGTGTAAAGCCGTGCGCCATGCAACGAACGCCCGTGCGCGCGACTACCGTGTGGCGTACACTAACCCAATATGAGCGCTTATATGAACCATGCGGGACTTTGACGCGCATGATGGCCGTTGTTGCATCATGCAAAAGTGTGCAATTCAATCAGGTGACCGTGTTTGCGAATGTCTTGACGCGTGATTGAGGCATTTGCCGCTGGCGGTTGGCGAACATGCCGCCCCACGCCCGTGCCAGAGGCCCTGTGCACAGAGGCATGCAGCCATTGAGCAGGTCACAGCACGGCATTATGCATGAACCGGCCTGATGCGCCTATCCGTATGAGTCCTTAGTTGAAGTAATGGAAGAGAATATTCGTTAATCATGGCAGAATTTGATTTTTCGCAGGCCATCTCTGAAGCCCGTGCCAAGTATGAAGAGATCGCGCTGGCTCTTGATGTCAACCGTTTGCAATCCCAAGCCGCCCAGCTCGAACAGGAAGCTGCGGAACCCGGCTTGTGGGACGACCCTGAACACGCCCAGAAAGTGACGAGCAAACTGTCGGCTGTGCAGTCGCAGCTCAAGCATCTGGCTTCCGCAGCGTCACGTATTGACGATGTGGAAACGCTCGTCGAGCTTGGCCGTGAGGAAGCCGACCAGGATACGCTCGACGAAGCGCAATCCGAAGTGGAATCGATCACCAACGATTTGCGCGACATGGAAATCCAGACGCTCATGGACGGTGAGTATGATGAGCGATCCGCCGTCGTGACGATCCGCTCCGGCGCCGGTGGCGTCGACGCCGCCGACTTCGCCCAAATGCTGTTGCGTATGTACTTGCGCTGGGCTGAACGCAACGGCTACAAAGCGAAAGTCATGGACACCTCATACGCCGAAGAAGCCGGCATCAAATCGGCCACCTTCCAAGTCGACGCCCCATATGCGTATGGACGCCTGTCCGTGGAAGGCGGCACGCACCGTCTCGTGCGCATCTCGCCATTCGACAACCAGGGACGCCGCCAAACCAGCTTCGCCGCCGTCGAAGTGGTGCCGCTCGTCGAGGCAACCGACCATATTGAAGTGCCCGAAAGTGAAATCCGCGTCGACACCTACTGCGCGTCAGGCCCGGGCGGCCAGGGCGTCAACACGACCTATTCGGCTGTGCGCATCACGCACATCCCTACCGGCATCGTTGTGACGATGCAGGATGAGCGCTCGCAGATCCAGAACCGTGCCGCGGCCATGGCTGTGTTGCAGTCGCGTCTGCTGGTGCTGCGCCATGAGGAAGAAGCCAAGAAGAAGAAGGAACTCGCTGGCGACATCAAGGCCAGTTGGGGCGACCAGATGCGCTCCTACGTGCTTCACCCGTATCAGATGGTCAAAGATTTGCGCACGGGTGAGGAAACAAGCCAGACACAAGCCGTGTTCGATGGTGACATCGACGCCTTCATCCAGGCCGGCATCCGCTGGCGTCATGAGCAGCGCCGCGAAAGCGCCGAAAACGGCGAGGATTAATCGTCGCTACCAGGCTCGCAGCACCAAGAACGGAGCATGAATCATGGCTTTGATTTCGTTGGACAAGGTGAACAAGGTGTATCCGCGTGCGACCCGTCGCGCGTTGGACAGCATCGACCTGCATATTGACCGGGGTGACTTCGTGTTCCTCGTGGGGGCCTCGGGCTCAGGCAAGACGACGCTGCTGCGTCTGATGTTGCGTGAGGAAGAGGCCACGGACGGCGAGATCCGCATTGGCGGCTATGACTTGCGCCGCTTGCCCAACAAGCAGGTGCCGCAGTATCGCCGTTCCGTGGGCACCGTGTTCCAGGATTACAAGCTGTTGTCCAACAAAACGGTGTGGGAGAACGTCGCGTTCACGCTCGAGGTCATCGGCACCCCGCGTTCGGCCATCCGTTCGCTGGTGCCGCGTGTGCTGCAGACCGTGGGCTTGACGGGCAAAGAAAAAAGCATGCCGCAGGAATTGTCGGGTGGTGAGCAGCAGCGCGTGGCCATCGCGCGCGCGTATGTGAACCATCCGCAGATCCTGCTGGCCGACGAGCCCACCGGCAATCTTGATCCGACCACATCGTTGGGCATTATGGAAGTGCTCGAGGCCATCAACCGTACGGGCACCACGATTGTCATGGCCACGCACAACGAAGAGATCGTCAATTCGATGCGCAAGCGCGTGGTCGAGTTGCATAACGGCAAGATTGTGCGCGACGAGCAGCACGGTTCCTATGATTCGACGTTGTTCTTCCCCGACGCCCAAGTGCAGGCGCGTTCCCATGAGGCCATCACGAATCCGTACGACGGTGACGCGACGGATGTGGTGCGTGGCGTCACACAGCCCATTGCCATGCCGCAGCAAGGTTTGCAAGTCGCCTCACTGGGGGAGCGCAATGCGGCCGTCATGGTGCAGGCCGTGTCCGAAGCGCTTACCAGCGGTCACACCGATGAAGGTATCGCCCGCCTCGCACGGTCCGTCCATGCGGGCAATACTGGCCGCTATGGTGAAGCATTCGCTCCCGTGGAACAGACGTTTACGTGGGGTAAAGGTCTCGATTTGGACAGCATAAATAAAAAAGATCATGCTGATTCCTCACCCAGCGACGCGAGCGATACTGAACCCCAAGCCGACGCGTCACTGCCGGAACATAACGATGGGCAGACGGACCGCACCAGCGAAACCGCGCAGGTGACCGAGCCTGATGCCGTCAGTGAGCAGGCTACCGAACAAACCCAAGCCCAGGGTGGTACTGAGCAGGCGGAAGACCCGCAGTCACGTCCGGCGCCTCCGGCTCCGCCGACACCTCCGGCACCACCGGCCGCACGCGGCCGCCACCGTGCTCGCCGTAAGAAAACGGCGACGGACAACCCAACCAGCGCAACAGATACCACACCACATGAGGATGCCGGTCAGACGACCGGTCAGGAGGATGCACGATGAGATTCCGGTTCGTAATGTCCGAAACGGCTACGGGCTTGCGTCGCAACGTCCCGATGTTGTTGTCGGTCATGCTCGTCACGTTCATCTCATTCCTGTTCATCGGTGCATCCCTGCTGACCCAGGCGCAGATCACCAAGGCCAAAGGTGACTGGTATGACAAAGTCGAGGTGGTTGTCTGGCTGTGCCCGGATGGAACAAGCGCATCCGCGAACTGTGCGGCGGGAACGGCGGCGACGGCCGCGCAGATCAACGATCTGCAGAAAGTCATCAATACTGAACTGGCCGATGACGTGTCGGAAGTCACGTTCATGAGCAAGGAACAGTTCTATAACGATTCGTTCCTCAAGCAATATCCGGGCGGACAATACCAAGGCCGCACGCTGACGGCGGACGACATGCAGGATTCGCTATGGCTCAAACTCAAGAATCCTGAAAAATACAAGGTCGTGTCCGAAGTGTTGTCGGGGCAGGAAGGCGTCGAGGAAGTCGTGGATCAACGCCAGATCTTCGAGCCCGTATTCGCCGTGCTGAACAGGGCGACCGTGGCCACGGCCGGGCTGGCCGCTGTGATGGTGCTCGTCGCGATCATGTTGACGGGCACCACGATCCGCATGTCCGCTGCGTCACGCAGTGAAGAAACGGAAATCATGCGACTGGTCGGCGCGTCAAACTGGACGATCCGACTGCCGTTCATCCTTGAAGGAGTAATCGCTTCACTGCTGGGATCCGTGCTGTCGTGCGTGTCGTTGGGCGTGCTCGTCAAAGTGTTCATTACTGATTGGCTCGCGCAATCAATCACCTGGATTCCTTACGTGGGCCAGCGTGATGTGTGGATTGTCTCGCCGATCCTGATTGCCGGAGCAGTGGTGCTGTCGATTATCGCTTCGAGCGTGGCATTGCGGCGTTATCTGAAAGCTTGACGAAACCGCCGGGCTGTCGGACCGAAATGGCTGCCGGAGTGCCTGCGTATTACGGATGGATTTTGTAGGGTTTGTGAAAACTGTTGTTGCCGCTGCGCACAACCTGGAGCCCCAGCCTGCCAGGGGTGGTAGCGTGGAACTGTTTGCAGCTGTGGCGTAACCAGCCCGCTACAATGAGTGATGTGTAAGCCGCATTGCCAAGTGAAGTCAATGGAAAGGGAATCATGCCTCGAGTCAGACTGATCAAGCCTATTGTCACGGCATGTGCTGTTTTGTCCATGGGAATGCCGCTGGTTCTGGCTTCCACCGGCACCATCACGCCGGTGGCTTATGCTGACACCTACGACAACTTGGTCAATGCGCAAAACCAGCACGCGGCCAGCAAGGCGAGGGAAGCGCAGTTGCGTAGCCAGCTGTCGGGTGTCGAGTCGTCATTGGCCGACAAGATTGTGGAACTTGATGATCTGACGAACAATCAAATTCCTGAGGCCCAAAGCAAGGTGACAGCCGCCAACGATGCGGCTGCGGCTGCCCAAAGCGAGGCTGATGCGGCGGCCAACCGTTTGCAGGCCGCGCGCAAAGACAAGGAAGACCTTGAGCATAAGATCGCCCAGACAGGCGAGGATTATGATGACGCGCATGCCGCCGTGGCCCAAGTGGCGCGTGAATCAATGCATGGTTCCGACACGTCAGACATGATGAGCGTGATGACGGGGTCCAAAGACACCAAAGATTTCATCCAGTCGATGCAGTCGCGTGACGCCATCTCTCGTAACGAAGCGAACGCCGCTTCGGATGCCGCTGACGAGCTCAACACGTCGATGAATCGTGGGGAGCGACTCAAGGCCATTGAAAAGCGTATCGAAACGCTCAAGCAGACCGCCGACGAGAAAGCCGCGCAAGCGCAAAGCACAGCAGCCAAAGCCCAAGCTGAGCGCGATGCGTTGGATAAGTTGCGTGTACAAGGTGAAGCGGCCCGTGCCGAACTGGAATCCAAGCAGGACCAGTTGAAGTCCGATGCCGCGAAGCAAGCCGCGAAAACGGTGATGCTCTCGTCCCAAGTCGACTCCTATAACCGCCAGTATCAGAAGGAACAGGCCGCTGCCGCCGCACAGGTCACAATCAACCAAGCCCAGGGTACGACGCGTCCGACATCCTCCCAAACTTCAACTCCAGCCACTCCGTCAACCCCGTCGCAGCCTTCGACTCCGGCCACACCCGCGCAACCGGTAACACCCGCGGCTCCGGTGACGCCAGTGACACCCGCGGCTCCGGTGACGCCAGTGACACCCGTGACTCCCGTGACACCGACACCAACGCCCGTGGCGCCTTCGCCCACGGGGCAGGGCACATCCAATGGTGATTACGGCAACGGTTATGTACCCGGCCAATGTACGTGGTACGCCTACAACCGCCGTAAGGAAATGGGCATCAACACGCCTTCGTATCTGGGCAATGGCGGCCAATGGTGGGCCACCGCCCCGAGCTACGGGTTGCGCGTGGACCATGTGCCGCAAGTGGGCGCCGCCGTCTCGTTCCTGCCAGGACAGGCTTGGGCTGATCTGACCTATGGCCATGTGGCTGTGGTGGAAGCTGTGTATGGCGATACGATTCTTATTTCTGAAATGAATGTGAAAGGCCCTTACATCACATCGACGCGTACGCTGGCTGGAGCGGGCCAGTTCTGGTATGTGCACTGATCAATGTTCATAAGGAGAACACAGCATGGCGAAAAAATCGTCAGGCGTGCGTGATGGCATCATTGCGCAAAACAAAAAAGCCCGGCACGACTATGCCTTGGAAGATGAATATGAGGCGGGCATTGTACTGACCGGCACGGAAGTGAAATCATTGCGCGAAGGACGCGCGTCCCTGGCGGAAGCGTTCATCTCGATTGACCGGCGCGGCGAGATTTGGCTTGAAGGCGCCAACATTCCTGAATACCTCAATGGCACATGGAACAACCATGCGCCCAAACGCAAACGCAAGTTGCTGCTGCATGGCGCACAAATTGAGAAGCTTGCACGCCAGACCCAAGCCAAAGGCTACACGATTGTGCCGTTGAGCCTGTATTTCAAAGACGGTCGTGTCAAAGTCAAGATCGCGTTGGCCCGAGGCAAGAAGGAATTCGACAAGCGCCAGGCGTTGCGTGAAGAACAAGACAAGCGTGAAGCGTTGCGCGTGATGCGATACCGCAACAAAGTGGCGCGTGGTATTTAAGCATAGTTGCGGTGCACGTAGTAGGGCGCTGCGGACGATGGGTCGGCGGGAATGATTCCGCCGGCCCATCGTTGTACCTGCGACCCTGGTGAGGTTGCCTACTGCGCCTGCGTCTGCGGCTGTACTTCATCTCAAGGTGTGGTCGGGACGGTATTTCTATCTCATATGACGGAATGAATTGGGGGTTCGATACCGTTTCGTAGCACTGCGTTCTTATGCTTCGGGGCAGTTGGCGGTTTGCCGTCACATTGAAGAGATGAGAGGAATCATTCCATGAAGCATAGTGATACCCGATCCTTGACCACATGCGCAGCCGCCGTGCTTGCCGCATTCCTGTGTGTGACCTCCGCCGCTTGTGGTACGAGTGATGAAGCGAAGTCGGAGTCTTCCTCATCGGCTTCCACGTCGTCGTTTGATGCGTCCAAGATTGCCAAGGACGATGAGATTGCGGCCATGGTGCCCGAGGCTTATGCCAAGGACGGCAAGCTCATCGTCGGCATGGATACGACGTATGCCCCCGCTGAGTTCCTGAATGAGGACGGCAAGACGCCGGTCGGCTATGACGTGGATCTGGTCAAGGCCATGGCCGCTGTCATGGGTCTGGAAGCTGAGCCCACGACGAGCAAGTTCGACCTGATCATCCCGTCTGTTGGCGATAAGTACGATATTGGCGTTTCCTCGTTTACCGTGTCTCCGGAACGTATGGAAGCCGTTGATTTTGTAACCTATTACAAGGCCGGATCGCTGTGGGTGACGCGCAAGGGCAATCCCGACAAGGTCGATACCGCTGACCTGTGTGGTCTGACCGTTGCTGTGCAGACGGGCACCACGCAGGAAGAGGAAGTCACCGAAATGAACAAGCAGTGCGTGGCTGACGGCAAGAAGGAAATGGAAGTGCTCTCGAGCGCCCAGCAGACCGATGTGACCACGAATGTGGCCACCGGCAAGGCCGTCGCGTTCTTCGCCGATTCGCCGGTTGGTGAATACGCGATCGCTCAGACCGGTGATGTGCTCGAGCCTTTGGGTGAAAATGAAGGCGTGGCTGTGCAGGGCGTCGTCGTCAAGAAGGGCGACGAAGCCATGGACAAGGCTGTGCAAGCCGCAATCCAGAAGCTCATGGATGACGGTACGTATGAAGAGATCCTGACGACGTGGGGCGTGAAGTCCGGCGCCATCGACAAGTCCGAGATCAACCCCAAGACCAACTGATCCACACTCCTCTACTACCTCAGCCCCATCACCGTTCGCCCTTCGCTGTCGTTGCGCCTTCCTCCCGCACGTAAGCCAACTAGTTTACGTGCGGATAGGGGAGGGGTGCCGTTTTTCTAGAGTCCTTGAGCTTTCTAGGTTTTTTTGGGGGGTGTTGGGATTTCTTTCCCGCACGTAAGCCAGTTACGTTACGTGCGGGAAAGAAGGTCCGGTTTTGCCGGTCCCGTTTTCTTCACACCTCTCTCCGCACGTAAGGTAACTAGCTTACGTGCGGGGAAGGGGGATGGTGGTTTCCGGGTTTCCGTGGTTTTCGGGGTTTCCTTTGGGCTGTTCAAGTTGATGGCCGCACGTAACGTAATTGCGTTACGTGCGGATTGGGGATAGGGCGACCGTCGCTCTCCGTGCTCCTTTCTCCCGCACGTAAGCCAGTTACGTTACGTGCGGTTATGGAAACGTTGAGATTGTATTGATTTCTGTAGGAACCCTCATGGCCGCACGTAACGCAATTGCCTTACGTGCGGGAAGGAAGGCGATGCACCCTTGGGACGGCGTGTCGTGAGTGAGGACGGATGGCATGGGATATCACGGGGGTGCATATTATGCTTGCTTGTGCATAATATGCGCTATGTAGCCATTTCGCCGTTCCGTAGCATGTGGGACGGCACATCATATTGTGTGGAAGGAAAGCGATGATTGCCAACCCGTTCAAGAAGTTCGCGGCATTTGTGCTGGCTGCCGGTCTGTGTGCGGGTGCCGCTGCGTGCGGCACCACCGATGAGACCACGTCGGATTCGGCGCAGGACGCCGCCAAGTTTGATGTGTCGGCAATCGTCAAGGATGATGCGCTGGCCAAGATGCTGCCAGCATCGGTGCGTGACTCTGGCGAGTTGACCGTGGGTATGGAATTGAGCTATGCCCCTGCCGAGTTCCTGGCTGAGGACGGCAAGACGCCAACAGGCTATGATGTGCAGCTTTCCCAAGCATTGGGTCGTTTGTTCGGTTTGGAGACCAAGATTGTTTCCACCACGTTCGACACGATTGTGCCATCGGTGGGCAGCAAGTTCGATTTGGGCATCACGGCCATGACAATCACGCAAGAACGGATGGATTCCGTGGACTTTGTGAGCTACTACAAGGCCGGTTCCATGTGGGTGGTCAAGAAGGGCAATCCTGAGAAGGTCGATACGAAGGACCTGTGCGGCGACATCATTGCCGTGCAGACAGGCACCGTGCAGGAAGAGGAAGCCAACAGCATCAAAGAACAGTGTGCTGCTGACGGCAACAAGGCTGTGGAAGTGCAATCGATGAAGCAGCAGACCGATGCTGCCACCAATGTGGTCATGGGCAAGGCCGACGTGTTCTATGCCGATTCGCCGATTGGCGGTTATGCGATCTCCCAGACCGATGGTCAACTGGAACAGCTGGGTGAGAACGCGGGTACCGTGCTGCAAGGCATCGCAATCAAGAAGGGCGATACCGAACTGGCCAAGGCTGTGCAAGCCGCCATGCAAAAGCTCATGGATGACGGCGACTACATGAAGATCCTGAAGGCCTGGGGCGTGGAATCGGGCGCTATTGACAAAGCTCAGATTAATCCGAAGGAACTGGACTGACCGCAGTAGTCCCGGCGCGGCGGTTTTACATGCTTGCCGCGTCGAATCCACCCACGTTGTGGGCGCATGACACATGTGCCCACAACGTCATGCAACAATACCGATAGCGATTTTACGCATCTTGTGCAGCACGGCTGTGCAGAGTAGAGGAGAGAACACGATGCCACATCATGTTATGGAGGACGGCGAAGGCTTGCCTGTGCCGAATCGCATTGTCGCCAAGCCTGTGCGCAAAACGGGCCAGATTGTGGCGGCTGTCATTGTGGCGCTGTTGGCCGCGATGCTGCTTCATGGGTTGATTACCAATCCGCGTTTTGAATGGAACGTCGTTTGGAAGTATCTGTTTAATGAACGTGTGCTCAGCGGCGTTGGATACACGCTGTTGCTCACGGTCATCTCGATGGTCGTAGCCATTATTCTGGCTGTAATCCTGGCCATCATGCGCAAGTCGGTCAATCCTGTGCTGCGCGGTGTCAGCTGGTTCTTCATCTGGTTCTTCCGTGGCACCCCTGTCTATACGCAGTTGGTGTTCTGGGGTCTGTTCGCCGTGCTGATTCCCAAGCTCAGCCTTGGCATTCCATTCACATCAATCGAATTTTGGAGTGTCGATTCAAAAACGGTCATCACGGCATTCAACGCCGCATGGATCGGTTTGGCGTTGAATGAAGCCGCCTATCTTTCCGAGATTGTGCGCGCCGGTCTGGAGGCTGTCGATCCTGGACAGACCGAAGCCGCCCAGGCGTTGGGCATGAAGCGTGCGCAAATCATGCGTCGAGTGGTGTTGCCGCAAGCCATGCGCATCATCATCCCTCCCACAGGCAATGAAACCATCGGCATGCTCAAGACCACGTCACTGGTTTTGGCGGTACCGTTCACATTGGAACTGCAGTTCGCCACGAACGCCATCGCCAACCGTATTTACAAGCCGATCCCGTTGCTGCTGGTGGCTGCGATCTGGTACCTGTTCATCACATCAATCATGATGGTGCTGCAATCACGTCTGGAGAAGCACTTCGGTAAAGGATATGAAGCCCGCCCAGTCGGTTCCTCAGCCAAAACCCCGTTACCGGGCAAAACTGATGGCGAACCCAAGGACGATGTGGCCAAGACGAACGAAGCGATATTCACTGGTCTAAATGCCTGACCCCGTGCAAGGCCCCAGCAGTTTCGACAAGCTGATGGGGCACTCGGTGGTATGAGCAGCAGGCGGAAATAACAATACAACTTGAAAGTACACGCGGTAACGAAACCCGTGAACGATGAAGGACGCAACATGACGCAAGCAACGAGCACTCAAAGCCAGAGCGCAGGCACGCCAGCCATTGAAGCCAAGCAAGTGCATAAAGCCTTCGGAGACCTGCATGTGCTCAAGGGCGTGGACCTGACTGTGCAACCCGGCACGGTGACGGTGATTCTCGGCCCCTCAGGATCGGGAAAATCGACGTTCCTGCGTCTGATCAACCAGCTGGAGACGTTGACGGGCGGTGAAATCGACGTGGACGGCGAGATGATCGGCTACCGCTGGGAAGGTGAGGGAGCCAAGCGCCATCTGCAAACGCTCAACGATAAGCAAGTGGCGGCACAGCGCGCCAAACTTGGCATGGTGTTTCAGAAATTCAACCTGTTCCCGCATATGACGGCGCTCGAAAATGTGATGGAAGCCCCGGTGCACGTCAAGCGCATGGATAAGAAAGAGGCTCGCACATTGGCGATCCGCGAGCTGGAACGTGTGGGACTGGGGGAGCGCCTTGACTATTATCCGGCGCAGCTGTCGGGCGGACAGCAGCAGCGCGTGGCCATCGCAAGAGCGCTAGCTATGCAGCCGGAAATCATGCTGTTTGATGAGCCCACCTCGGCACTGGATCCTGAACTGGTGGGTGAAGTGCTCACAGTCATGCGTTCGTTGGCGGACGGTGGTATGACGATGGTCGTGGTGACACACGAAATCGGCTTCGCACGAGAGGTTGCCGACCAAATTGTCTTCATGGACGGCGGCAAAGTCGTGGAACAAGGTGGTCCGGACATCATTGACCACCCGCAGGAACCGCGATTCCAGGACTTCCTGCAGCATGTGCTGTGACGTGCAGAATTGTTTCTCGACAAATGATTAGGGATTGATGGTTCGTTTCTCTCTCAATTGACTAATTTTTATCAAGATATATTGTTGAATATGTCACAACGCGGTGACATATTATTTTGATGGGAAATGAGGATGAGAAGGGTAGAAAAATCACTCCTTATATCACTGCGCATAATGGGATTGTGCAGTACTGGGAGTGTGGCGCAAGCCGTGGAGGTTGCGCAATGAAGGGTTTTGATTGTGCTGTAATTGTTACGGTAGCTGCAATGGTGGGAATTGCATGTGCTGGTTGTGGACATACTGAAGGGTCAATTCTTGATGCTGAACCACAATTTTCTAGTGTGCATGCGGAATGATATGAGAAGCTCTATAAGGAAACTTCTTCTGATTTGGTGCGCCGCGTAATTCGGGATGAGAAGATTGCGGAAATAGAATTCAGTGCGATTCAGCAAGCCTATGGTCAATGTTTGATTGACAAAGGATATGCGCCGACCTTTAATGAAGACGGTTCGGGAAGTGTGTCGTCTCCGCCTGAATTGGTTGATTCCACAGACAAGGATATGGAACAGTGCAATGCTGATCCAAATTCGTGAACTCGACACTATGAAATGGGGATGGTGCAGTGAAATTCTTTGGGGGATTGCGAAAACGTAACAGACACGATGAACGTGATGACACGCAACAGTCCGAAAATCCGGTAGCTGCCGACCGTAATCGCGGTGTGCGGCACAGCCGGGGCGGTAGCGTGACGCTTCCGGTCGTGGCTCTGCTTTTCGTCATGGCGCTAGCGCTGGGAGCCGTTCTTGCGTTCGTTGTAATCGGAGCAATAACGCCACGTGAATATGTGTCGGCATCCCAGGAGTCTTACATTGCAACTGAACCGGAAGTCTATGATGACGCGCGCGGTGACACCGCATATTGGACAAAGCGATCATGGTTGTGTGGTTGGCGATACTGGACCGCGTGAAATAGTGATTGTCGACTCCCGACTGGGGCACACCATGGTTCAGCCAGTGGATAATGCACCGTTGACCCAAGTGGTTACGAACGTGCAGGGTCGGTCATCATGCCTGCGCTGAGTGAGCTGTTGCACGAACCGGTTGCCGCACCTGTCGATGAACCGCGCGTGCTACTGCATGATGTCAGCCATCAGTTTCCTGGCTCCAACCTGCTGTTCCAGCACGTTACGGCACCATTGTATGCGGGTCATGTGTATACGTTAACCGGACCTTCTGGCTCAGGAAAATCAACGTTGTTGTCAATCATTGCCGGATGGACCCAACCCACCCAAGGCTATGTGCAACGTGATGCCGACAGCTGGATTTGCTGCGCATTCCCGTCCGCAGCTCCCCGGCCATGCGGCTCCAGCTGCTCCATTGCTTGCCGCAAACACGCGCTATCTAAGCTATGCTAGTGCCCATGTGCGGAATCGTAGGATATGCAGGAAACCCGAACACGGCATGTGGCAAGCCTCTGGAAGTGTGCTTGCAAGGGTTGGAACGACTCGAATATCGCGGATATGACTCGGCCGGCGTGGCGGAAACTGCGCCAGGCATGGGGCATATCGTTGTGCGCAAAAAGGCCGGACGCTTGTCGAATCTCGTCAGCAGTCTTGAACAGCAGCCGCTGCCGCCGGCCACGGTGGCCATTGGCCACACGCGTTGGGCAACGAACGGCGTGCCCTCGGATGTGAACGCGCATCCGCATACAAGCCAGGATGGCAACGTGGCGCTCATCCACAACGGCATCATTGAAAATGCATCCCAGTTGCGCCTCGATTTGCAAGCGCAAGGCTACCGGTTCTCCTCGGCCACCGACACGGAAGTCGCGGCCAAACTGCTCGGCAAGATTGTGGATGCCGTCATCGAAGAAAAAGGCCATTCCGATCTGTTTGAAGCGGTCCAGCGTTTGGGCCGCATGTTGGAAGGCGCGTTTACCATTCTGGCCATTGATTCGCGTGAGCCTGACGTGGTGGTGGGCGCTCGGCATGATTCCCCGCTCGTTGTGGGCTTGGGTGAGGGAGAGAACTTCCTTGGTTCCGACGTGGCGGCGTTCGTGGCCTACACGAAGCAAGCCATGGAAATCGACCAGGACCAGACCGTCAAGGTGACAGCCGATGAGGTCATTGTCGCTGATTTCAATGGCACGATTGTGGAGCATCCGAAAACCTACACGGTGGATTGGGATGCTTCCGCCGCGGAAAAAGGCGGCTGGGATTCGTTCATGGACAAGGAAATCCATGAGGATCCGGCGGCCGTGCAGCGCACGTTGATCGGCCGCATGAGTGATGATGGCACAATCCATCTTGATGAAGTGCACATCGACGAGCATGAACTCAAGGCTGTTGACAAAATTATCGTGGTGGCTTGCGGCACGGCTTCTTACGCGGGCATGGTCGCCAAGTACGCGATTGAACATTGGGTACGCGTGCCTGTGGAAGTCGAGTTGGCCCATGAGTTCCGCTACCGTGATCCAATCCTGACGCCGCGTACGCTCGTTGTCGCCATCTCACAGTCAGGTGAGACGATGGACACGCTCATGGCGTTGCGTCACGCCCGTGAACAGGGTTCGAAGGTGCTTGCCATCTGCAACACGCAGGGTGCCAGCATCGCCCGTGAGTCGGATGCCGTGCTTTACACGCACGCCGGTCCCGAGGTCGCCGTGGCATCCACGAAGGCGTTCGTCGCGCAGATTACGGCCGCCTATATTCTGGGGTTGTATCTGGCCCAGCTTAAGGGCACCGTGTTCCGCGACGAGATTCGCAACACGTTCGACCAGTTGCAGGCCATGCCGCGCAAGATCCAGTGGGTGCTCGACACACAGCCGAGCACCATTGAGCAGGCCGCTGTGCAGTTGGCTGACGCACGGTCGTTCCTGTTCCTGGGCCGTCACGTGGGCTATCCCGTGGCCATGGAAGGCGCGCTCAAACTCAAGGAAATCGCCTACACGTTCACTGAAGGTTTTGCTGCCGGCGAGCTTAAGCACGGCCCGATCGCGCTGGTCGACGAAGGCGAGCCGATCGTATTCATCGTGCCTCCGGCCCGCGGCCGCAACGTGCTGCATGCCAAAGTGCTGTCCGGCATTGAGGAAGTCAAGGCCCGTGGCGCCTATATCATTGCCGTGGCCGAGGTGGGCGACAAGGATGTGGAACGTTACGCCGACGTCATCTTCTGGCGTCCCGAATGTCCGACGTTGATGAGTCCGCTCGTCGACGTGGTCCCACTGCAGTTGTTCGCCATGGATATGGCCAAGCAGAAGGGCTATGACGTGGACAAGCCTCGCAATCTCGCCAAATCCGTGACTGTTGAGTAACGGTTTGGCTGCCAGCGCTCGCTGCCACCGGTTTGTCACTGACGAGCCCGACATTCCGTTCACACTACCAGTGCTGTACGAGGATGAGCGCATCATCGTGGTGGACAAGCCGCATTTTCTTGCGTCGATGCCGCGCGGCATGTGGTATCGGCAGACCGTGCTCATGCGCGCTCGGCAACAGTTTGGTGAACAAGTCACGCTGGCTCATCGGCTTGACCGCTTGACAGCCGGCGTGCTTGTGCTCGTGCGTGACCCGCAGTTTCGTGGGGCGTATCAAACGTTGTTTGAGCAACGTCGCACCACAAAAATATATGAATGTCTCGCGCCGCTCAAACCGGCACGCCGTCCGCCTACAGGCACCGTGCGTGCGTTGGAGCCGCCGCGGTCGTTCCCGCTCGAACGGCGCTCGCGCATCGTCAAAATGCGCGGTGTGCTGCAAGCGCGCGAGCAGCGTGGGCAAGTCAACGCAGTGACGTTGATTGAACGCGAGGAACTTGCGCCCGGTATCACCGTTGCGGATGGCCGCGCCGTAGCCCGGTACCGGTTGCATCCGTGCACGGGAAAGACACACCAACTGCGCGTGCATATGAACAGTTTGGGGTTGCCGATGCTCAACGATCCGTGGTATCCGCGCGTACTGGACGTGCCTTACGATGATTTCTCACGTCCGCTGGCTTTGGTCGCGCGCGAATTACAGTTCGTTGACCCCGTTTCCGGTGAGACAAAAATGTTCATTTCCGAGCAACCGCTCTTGGCCAACCGCACCTGAAACCGTTGCGTTTCTGCCGAACTCGTCGCGACACACGGTAAGGGCGGCCACCAAATTTACACTGGAACAACAGCTTGATGAGACTTGACGAGAAAGGAGCCGCAATGACCAGCATCATGCGTACTCGTGTCAGCCGGGCATGGACGGCTCTGCTCGCATGCCTGAGCGTGCTGGCGCTGGTGGCGTTGACAGCGGGCTGCGGTAGTGCGCGTTCGTATGGCCGCACGCAACTGACCGTGTGGTCGTGGGAACCCAGCATGCCCCAGCTGGTCAAAGGTTTTGAACACGACAATCCGGACGTGCATATCACGTTGGTGACCAATGCGCGCTACGAGGAGCTGAATTCGGCGATTCAGGATGGCTATGGCATGCCCGACATCATGCAGCTCGAGTATTTCGCGCTGCCGCAGTATGCCGTCTCCGGACAGATTCGCAATCTGACCACGCGAACCGATGGATACGAAGCGTTCTATACGCCAGGATCATGGGCTTCCGTGGGCATGGATGGCAACGTGTACGGGCTGCCGATGGATTCGGGTCCCATGGCGTTTTTCTACAATGACACCGTGTTCAAACAAGCCGGTGTGGACGCAAGCAAGATTCGCACCTGGCAGGATTACTATGATGCGGCACGCAAGCTGAAAACAATCGGTGTGAATATCACGTCAGATGCGGGGGAGGCCAGTTTCTTCGATGCGATGGTCTGGTTGGCGGGTGGAAAACCGTTCACCACGTCGCGTGATGGGCATGACGTTGGCATTGATTTGCTTGGCGATGCGGGAACGCAAGAGTTCGCACGATTCTGGCAGCGCATGGTTGACGAGGACCTGATTGACACGTCTACCACGATGTGGTCGGATGCGTGGAAGAAAGCCGTGGGGGATGGCACCATCGCATCGGTGTTCGCCGGAGCTTGGATGCCGTCATTGCTGCTTGCCGACGTGCCCGGCACGGCCGGATTGTGGCGTGTAGCGTCAATGCCCACACCAAATGGCAACGCTACAAACGCGGAGAATGGCGGATCGGCGTTGTCGGTGTTGACATCGAGCCGCAAACCCGATGCGTCATGGCGGTTCATTGACTACGTATGTCATTCGCGCACGGGTATTGATACGCGTGTCAAAGGCGGTGCATTCCCGGCCGATGTGGCCACGTTGGACAGTCCAGAGTTTCTTTCGCGCACCACCGTGACCGACAGTCACGGAGTGCAAGTGCCGTATTTTGGCGGACAACAGTTCAATCGTGTGCTGTCGGAAGCGGCCAAACATGTGTCCACGCAGTACCAGTACTTGCCGTTTGAAGTGTATGCCCGTTCCGACTTCCGCTCTACGGTGGGCAAAGCGTATACGTGGGCCAATAATTGGCAACGTTATCGCATGGAATATCAGCGTATGCTCGCTGGAAAAACCGGGAACGCACGCAATCCCCAATCCCCAGGCCTCATGGTCACGATTGAAGACGGCTTGTCGCAGTGGCAACAAAACCTACGCGAATACGGCATCAACCAAGGTTTCACCGTCACCGACAATTAAACCCATGCCATGGGCGCACTGGGTGCAATCTCAGGCAATAACGCTGCACTGTGCCATAGCGGAATTATGCTGTAGGGTTGCTTTGCTTGTGAATCCTTGCATAACAAGGAGGCCCCGCACCACGCTTGCAGCCCACGCGTCAAAACTGTCATAGGTCCTGTCAGCGCAGACCCCATGACGCGTTGGATGCACGGGCTGCGATTGGTCTGGCACCGTTAGCAGACGAGCGCAGCGGTATGGCAATCAACTGTTTTTGCGGTAGATGGTGCGTAGGCCTTTGAGAATCAGGTCGGGGTCGACGATGTCGATCATTGTGGTGCCTTGTTCGAGGATATGGCACATGCCACCTGTGGCAATGACCTTGAAATCCTCGTCGATTTCGCGGCGGAACTGCGTGATCGTGTACTCAACGCCGCCAATGAAACTGTAGTAGGCACCAGCCTGCATGGCGTCCCTCGTGTTGCGGGCCAGCACGGACTTGGGTTGTGCAATCTCGATTTCCGGCAATGCCGCGGTGGAACTTGACATGGCTTGGGCCTGCGCGCGAATACCGGCCATGATCAGACCGCAAGTGATCGTGGCGTCAGCCGTCACATAATTGAACGTCGTGGCCGTACCCAAATCAAGCACGAGCAGCGGGCCACCATGCTCATAGTAAGCGCCCACGCAATCCACAAGACAATCAGCTCCCAACGTTTTGGGTTCATCAATGCGCACATTGATGCCCGTACGGATGCCCGGCCCCCCAACCATCGGATCAATATCAAGATACTTGACGAGCATCGTTATCATCGTCTGCTGCACTTTGGGCACCACGGAAGCTATGATCACATCTTCCACATCAGACATGTGGTAGCCGCTCATGGCCAGGAATTGGCGAAGCATCAATCCGTATTCATCAGCCGTATGGGCGGTTTTGGTAGCGATGCGATAGCGTCCTGTGATGGTGTCGCCCTCAAGGAAACCCCACAGAATATTCGTGTTGCCGATATCCATCGCAATAATCATCATGCCTCCTGCCGGGTGCCTGCCGCTGGCATGGCTTCTTAGCCTATGCCGCCGTTCAACCGGGCGCTTCGCCGAGCCATTCGCCGGTTTCTTGAGTCCATTCATTGGTCACACTTATGGATATGGCGTGAATGAGCCCTAGCCATAAGTATCGTCTTGACTTTACAATAACGCATGGCAACTGACTCAACGGGCAGTAAGCCGATTATGAACCCCCGCAGGGGATGCAGGTTGGACCGCATACGGTACTTGGCTGGGTTGCCATACAGGCCGACGCGAGTTGCAGCCACCATTGTCTGCCCCAACAACACAACAGAAGAAAGATCGCGAGAAGACGATGACCGATTCCAACGGAGCGCACGAACCACACGGCGCAACCGGCCATGAGGCACCAACTTCCACCAACAACCCCAACGCCACCACCAATGGCACGTCAAACATGCCTGGCGCAACCGGCAGCCTTGACCCCACGCTACAAGCGGCCTCCACTGCCGCCACGCGCAACAAACCGCCAGTCTGGGCCATCATATTGGCGGTGCTCGCAGTGCTTGCCGTCATCATCGGCAGCATCGCGGCAATCCGCACACTGACCTCGTCCAATGACACGCCAGCCGGCCATAAGGAATCCAACGTAACAATTGGCGTCAAACTGGCACCCACAAACCTTGACATCCGCAACACGGCCGGATCGGCACTCGACCAGGTGCTGATTGACAATGTGTACGAAGGCCTGCTCGACCGCGGCGCCGACAACGGCGTACAACCCGGCATCGCGCAAAGCTGGGACGTCAGTGATGACGGCAAAACCTACACGTTCGAACTGGCCGACGGCATGACATTCTCCAACGGCGACACGCTCGACTCGCAAGATGTGGTGTGGTCGCTCAACGAAGCCATCAAGCAGGGCTATCACGGCTCGGAATTCCTCTCAGCCGTCGACACAGTTACCGCTTCCGACAGCAGCACAGTCATCATCACACTCAAGGAGCCTGACGCCGACCTGCTGTGGAATCTGACGGGCCGTGCCGGCCTGATCTACGACGAAGAGGCCGAAGGCAGCTACGATCCCAAGACGCAAGCACTGGGGTCAGGCCCGTTCACCGTGGAGCAGTTCACGGCCGACGACTCAATCACACTCAAGCGCAACGACGAATACTGGGGCAAAAACAAGGCGAAAACCGAGCAGATCACCATCAAATATTTCACCGACAACAATGCGGCCGTCAACGCGTTGAAGTCGGGAGACGTGGCGCTGCTCGCCCCGATCATGCCCAACGTCATGCAAACATTCGCTGACGACCCCGAACATTATGACGTGCAACCGGGCGATGACACCGACAAATACACATTGGCCATGAACAATGGCGACGGCCATGCCACCAACGACAAACGCGTGCGCCAAGCCATCCGTTACGCCATTGACCATGATGAACTCATTGCAGCCCGCGGTGGCGTCGACCTGCCGCTCTACGGTCCCATTCCCGAACTTGACCCCGGCTACGAGGACCTGAGCGCGCTCTACCCGCATGATGTGGCCAAAGCCAAGCAGTTGCTGGCTGAAGCGGGCTACAACGAGCAGCATCCGCTGAAACTGACGTTGACCTACCCGAACATTTACGGCTCGGAAATCGGCGACATGCTGCGCTCGCAGCTGGCGCAAGCCGGCATTGATCTGGACGTGCAGGAAGTTGAGTTCTCCACGTGGCTTGAGCAGGTGTACACGAACAAGCAGTATGACCTTTCGCTCGTGGACCACAACGAGAGCCATGACATTGGCAGCTGGGCCAATCCCGACTATTACTTCAACTACAACAACAAGCAAGTCCAGCAGCTGATTAACGACGCCCGCACAGCGCCCACGGAACAGGAATCCGAAGCCAAGCTCAAGCAGGCCGCTCGCATCATCTCCGAGGATGCGGCCGCCGACTGGCTGTTCAACTACCGTGTTACCACGGCCATGGCCAAGGGCGTTGAAGGTTTCCCAGTCAATATGAACCAGTCGTTCATGCCGCTGGTGGACTTCACCTATACCAAGCAGTGAGGTGAGCTCGCACCCATGATCCGCTTTCTTGCACGCCGCATTATCACGCTTCTTGTGGCACTCGTGGCCATTTCAATCGTGATTTTTCTGCTGCTGCGCGTGCTTCCCGGTGACCTTGCGCTCGTCATGGCCGGTGTGAACGCGCCCGCTTCCCGCGTGGAGGCGTTGCGTACACAACTTGGTCTTGATGAGCCGCTGGGCATGCAATACCTGCACTGGCTAGGGTCACTGTTGCATGGCGATCTGGGTGCGTCCCAACTTACAGGCCGTCCTGTGGCGTCACTTGTGGCCACGCGCGCCGCTATCACCTTCCCGTTGATTGGTTTAGGGTTGCTGGTGGCGCTTGTGGTAGGCATACCGTTGGGTTGTGCCGCTGTGTTGGCGCGGTCACGCCGCGTGCGCGCGGTATTCCAGACCATTGCTGTAATCGGCGGCGCCGTACCGGCGTTATGGGCGGGTCTTGTGCTCATTGTGCTGTTCGCCAAAGGTTCAGGACTGCTTCCTCTGTTTCCGAGCCAAGGTTTCCCGCTCAACGCTTGGCACAATCCAGGAGCGGCGTTCATGTCGCTGATTTTGCCGGCTTTGACGGTCGGTTTGATTGTGGGCGCGTCAATCATGCGCTACACGCGTTCCGCTTTGGCTGAGCAGATGCAGTCCGATGTGATCGCCATGGCGATGGCGTGCGGATACACGCGCACCCAGGCTGTGCTGCATGTGGGACTTCGGTTGGCTCTGCCGCAGCTCGTTTCAGTCATCGGTTTGACGTTCGCGGAGATGATCACGGGTGTCATGGTCATTGAGAACCTGTTCGCGCTGCCCGGCATCGGCACTGGATTGATCAACGATGTGGGCCATCGTGATTTGCTGGCTGTGCAAGGGGAGTTGTTCATGCTGGCTGCGTTCTTCCTCGTGATCGGCCTGCTAGTCGACGTGACACACCGTGTGCTCGACCCGAGATTGAAAGGATGAGTTGACATGCAACTATCTCGCTCGTCCCAACCTGGATCGGGGCGTTCGCGTGCCGTTTGGCGCGTGGTGCTCGCCACGATGTGGGCGCATGGTACCGGCCGCTTCGCGTTGGTCGTCATGGCCTTGTGGACGGCCATTGCACTGGTGTCGTTGTTTTGGACTCCGGTCCCGCTCGGCTTGACGGACGGCTTCAACGTTTGGGCGGCTCCGAGCTTAACGCACATCATGGGTACCGATGGCACGGGAGCTGACATGTTCAGCTGGCTGATCGCCGGCATGGGCACCGACCTGTTCATCGTGATCGTGACTGTTGCACTGACAGCAGCCTTGGGATTGCTTGTTGAGTCGTTGATGGTGTCACGTTCGGTCGCGTTGTCGCAAGGTTCAATAGTGACGGTCGACGCGTTGATTTCGATTCCGACAATGCTGATCGCGCTGATGCTGGCCGCTCCGTTGGGTGCCACGGTCATTGGCGTGATTCTGGCGTGCGGTATCGGCTACGGACTCAATTTGGCGCGTGTGGCACGCCCAGCTGCTTTGTTGGCCGCCCGCAGCGCGTATGTGGAATCGGCGCGCGCGAACGGCGCGTCGGCTGTGCGTGTGTTCTTCACGCACATCGTGCCCAACTGCATGCCCGTCATGATAGTGCAGCTCTCACTGTCCGCCGGCACGGCGCTGCTTGCGGAGGCCGGCTTGACATATTTGGGTATCGGTGTTCCGTCCGGCACACCCAGTTTGGGTCGATCAATTGCTACTTCCGTGTCGCTCATTACGGTCCATCCCACCACAGTCATCTGGCCCGGACTTACAGCCACGATCCTTGTGGTGGCATTGAACCTGCTTGGCGACAACCTTCGTGATGCGATTGATCCATTGCGTAATCCGGCGTTGCGACAGTTGGGCCATGCGGTGCAGTCGTCCGATGCGGCACCAGAGCGGGAGGCATGATGCTCGATATCCGCGATCTCAATATCACGATTGGCAACCGCCAAATCATTCACGACGTGTCGATGACGATTGATGCGGGCGCGCGCGTTGGTCTGATCGGTTCCTCAGGTTCGGGCAAATCGATGATTTCGCGTGCCGTCATGGGATTGCTACCTGTGGACGCCACAGTGAGCGGATCCATACAACTGGCGGGACATGAACTGGTGGACTTGAACGACCATGAGATGGCCGCGTTGCGTGGTTCCACGATGAGCATGGTGTTTCAAAATCCGCGTAATGCGTTGAATCCTGTGCTGACGGTGGGCCAGCAAATCGCATTGCCGTTGAAGTTGCATTATGCGTTGTCGCGTGAGGACCGCGAGCGCCGTGTGCGCGCAATGCTCGAACGGGTGGAACTGCCGCAAGACGTGTTTGCCCGTAGTACTGGTGAGCTGTCTGGCGGCCAGCAGCAGCGTGTGGCCATTGCGACGGCGTTGATTACCTCTCCACGGCTGATTATTGCTGATGAGCCGACGACGGCGTTGGATTCGACGACGCAATGGCAAATCTGCCGGTTGTTGACGTCGCTCGTCGATGATTTGGGTGCCGCAATGTTGTTCATTACGCATGATTTTTCGGTGTTGGCGCATGTGACGACGCGGTGTGTCGTATTGGATGCGGGTCGTGTGGTGGAGCAAGGTTCCACGCGCGCATTGTTGGATTATCCTGCGCATGAGCAAACACGCTCGCTGGTGCAAGCGGCGCAAGCGTTGAGCTTGCATGGTACTGCTGAAGCGTCAGTTGACCGCGTGCGTAGCGAGGAGGGCGGTATCGATGGCTGATGTGGTGTTGGAAGCGACGGGGATTGTGCGCTCCTATGGTCGTGGACGCCATCGTAGTGAAGTGTTGCATGGCGTGGATGTGCGTGTGCATGAGGGTGAATGCGTGGCTGTGGTCGGTCAATCAGGGTCGGGTAAAACCACGTTGACGCGCATCGTGTTCGGTTTGGATGAGCCTGATGCGTCCGTGGCAGGCATGGATGTGCGCTATCGTGGCCGCAGCGTGCTGGGTAGGGCTGGTCGTGACGCGTTGCGCCAGTTGCGTGCCGAGTCGGGCATTGTGTACCAAAATCCGTTTGATTCGCTTGATCCGCGTTGGACGGTGGGTAAATCAGTGGCTGAACCGTTGCGGCTGTTGCATCGTTTGGATGCGGATCGTGTGACTGATGCTGCTGTGGATGAGGCGGTGGCGCAAGCATTGCGCACCGTGGCATTGGATCCTGATGAATTCGTATGGCGATACCCTGTGGATATGTCTGGTGGCCAGGCCCAGCGGGCGGCGATTGCACGTGCCATTGTTAAACATCCCGAGGTGTTGTTGGCTGATGAGCCGATGAGTGCGATTGATGTGGCGGCCCGTTTGCAGATTATTGACGCGTTGCAAGCGGCCCGCGCCCGCAATCCGCGTATGGCCATCGTCATGGTGTCGCATGATTTGGGCGTGGTGCAGCAATTGGCTGACCGCATTGTGGTGATGGTGGATGGTGCCATCGTGGAGCAAGGTCCCACTGATGAGGTGATTCACAATCCGCAGCATGCGTACACGCGTGAACTGATTGCGGCCGCCACACTCTGAATGCGGATGGTGCAGGCGCGAGCGCGCATACGCATATGTGGTCAAATCGTCACGGCTTGCTGTAACGGTATGTTCATGACGCTGGGCGCACGCTACAGTGGTGGGCATGAGCGTGATGATTCCTGATGCGACGATTGACGATGCGCAACGCATGTTGCACACCACGTTTGGTTACCCGTCATTCCGTCCAGGCCAGCAGGGCATTATCACCGCGTTGTTGCAAGGTCAGGACGTGTTGGGCGTCATGCCTACGGGCGCTGGCAAATCCGTGTGCTATCAGATTCCGGCCATGCTGTTGCATGGTGTGACGATTGTGGTCTCACCGTTGATTTCGTTGATGCGCGACCAAGTGGATGCGGCCAACGACAATGGCATTCCCGCGGCGTTCATCAACACGTCACAGACGCCCGATGAGCAGGCGCTCGTGTTCCAGCAAGCCTTGGCAGGCCAGATCAAACTGTTGTATGTGGCACCTGAACGCTTGGAAACCAGTCGGTTCCAGGCGTTCGCCACGCGTTGTGACATTGCTTTGGTCGCTGTGGATGAGGCGCATTGCGTGTCGCAATGGGGTCAGGATTTCCGATCGTCATATTTGGGCATTGGCGAATTCATCGCTTCGTTGCCGTCGCGTCCTGTGGTGGCGGCGATGACAGCTACGGCCACGCAGCGTGTGCGCGCTGATATTGTGCGGCTGTTGGGGCTTCATGATCCGCATGTGACGGTGACGGGTTTTGATCGTACGAACTTGTATTTTGATGTGCTGCGATTGGCCAACAAAGACAAAGCCGCTTGGATTATTGACTATTTGCGCACGCATGCGGACCAGTCAGGCATTGTGTATTGTGCGACGCGCAAAGAAACGCAACAGTTGGCTGACACAATCAACGCGGCCTTGAGCACCAGTGGCAAACCTGTGGCCGCCGCATACCATGGCGGCATGGATGGGCAGGCGCGTGACGAGGTACAGCGTGCGTTCGTCAACGATGCCACACCTGTGATTGTGGCGACGAACGCGTTCGGCATGGGCATTGACAAATCGAACGTGCGGTTCGTGATCCACCACAACATGCCCGAAAGTATCGAGGCTTATTATCAGGAAGCCGGTCGAGCGGGTCGTGATGGTGAGCCCAGCCGATGCACATTGCTGTGGAATGACGGTGACGTCGTTACGCGCCGTCGTCTGCTGGATACGGGCCCTGACAATGAACGTTTGAGCGCTGAAGAAATGGATGTGGTGCACACGGCCAAACGGCATTTGCTCGACACGATGATCGGCTACTGCCGTACGGTCACCTGTTTGCACCGGTATATCACCGCGTATTTCGGTGAAAACAGCATCATTGCGGATGAAGGTACGCAGGCATGCCAAGGCGGCTGCGTGAACTGTGATGGTGATGTGCATAGTAGTGATGTGAGCGCCATTGCGCGTGCGATCAGCCGGTGTGTGCATGATGTGGGCCAACGTGTGGGATCTGGCAAAATTGTGCGCATCCTGCGCGGTTCGCAAGCGCAAGACATTGTGCAGATGGGTGCGCAAAGCTTACCGACTTTCGCCATGCTGGCCGACAAGCCCGAAGCCATGATCCGTGACGTGCTCAACCAAATGGCGTCCGACGGCTATTTGACGATTACAGACGGACGCTTGCCCATTGTGATGTTTGGCCCCAAAGCCGCGCAAACCGTGGCACCCGACTTCCATTACGTGATGAAAACCACGCGTGTGGTGCGCAAAGCGGCACCCTCGGCCAACGCGCCAGAACACATGCCCGCGCAGCATACGGCTGTATTCGGCGTTCAAGGAACCGGTGACGACGGGTTGTTTGAAGTGTTGCGGCAATTGCGGTTGCGAATCGCACGCCGCCTGGGCAAACCGCCCTACATCGTGTTCTCCGACAAAACCTTGCATGACATGGCCCATCGGCGTCCTGATTCACCCGATGCGATGCTTGAGGTATCAGGCGTGGGCGCGGCCAAACTGGAACGCTATGGCGACGAATTCCTCGAGGCCATTCGCACGTTCGAACAATGAACAACAGCAAGTCGCACCCATCACGGACGCCTGACTCATCCGAGCACACGCCGCGCTAGTGTGGCATATGGCGTATTACATTGATTGCGACCCGCATACAGGCACGGTTTTCCACGTTGGCACAACAGCTGAGGAAAGGAATATCAGATGAGCGACCAGGCACGACCCATGCCCGAAAGTTTTGAGCTCGACCACACGAAAGTCAAAGCGCCGTACGTGCGGTTCATCGACACGCAAACCGGCCCCAACGGAGATGTGATTTCCAATTACGATTTGCGTCTCGTCCAACCCAATGAGCAAGCCATTCCCACGGGCGGCTTGCACACGATTGAGCACACGATCGCCGTGCTGCTGCGCGAACGTATTCCCGGATACATCGATTGTTCCCCGTTCGGATGCCGCACGGGATTCCACCTGTTGACCTGGGGTGAACATTCGACCGAAGACGTGGCGCGTGCGCTCAAAGAATCATTGACGTTCATCGCCGAAGAAGCCACATGGGATGATGTGCCGGCCACCACAGTGGAAAGTTGCGGCAATTACCGCGACCATAGCCTGTTTACGGCCAAGCAGTGGTGCCGTGACATTCTGGCCCAGGGCATCAGCTCCGACCCGTTTGAACGCCATGTCGTGTGAACCGGTAACGCCGGCAGCCAGTTTGCGCCGGTTCCGCTTGGCCACAATCCACGATATTGATGCCATGCAGCGTATCTATGCTCGTGCGCGTGAACTGATGAGTGCACGAGGCAATCCCACACAATGGGGGATGTCCTATCCGACGCGTGACGTGATTGAACAGGACATTCGCCATCATCAGGTCATGCTGTTCGTCGACGATGTGATTGATAATGCCGGCTCCAGCGCATCTAATGGTGCGGACAGCGACGGCACCATGCCGCATGCCGTGCCACAGGAACGCATCCTCGCCCAATTCGCACTGTGCCCAGGACCCGACCCGGATTATGCGCACATTGAAGGCGCATGGCTGGACGACGACCCGTATGTGGCAATCCATCGCGTGGCGTCCGCAGGGCTGGTGCGACATGCGGCGCGTGACGCAATCGCCTGGGTTGTGGAGCATCACGGCAACGTGCGCGTCGACACGCATCCGAACAACCATGCGATGCAACATACGTTGGAAACCATGGGTTTTGCACGCTGCGGCCTCATCCAGGTGTCGGACCGCGAGTATGATGCCACACGCATCGCCTACCAGCGTCATGAATGGTGAATTGCATGGCAGGCCCCCGGTTTGTCACATGCCTGTCATTGAAGCGGACAACAATGGTGGGCATGACTGTAGACGCCGCGGGCCTGACCCGCTTCGACCATCCGAACCTTCAAGCGAACTATGAGCGCGCATGCCGCCGATACCCGGCACAAGCCATCGTTGACCTGGCCGCATTGCGCGACAACATGCGCCATCTCGTTGAGATCGTCAACGCCGACCCCGCCAAACCGCATCGTACCGAGGTGATGGGTGTCGTCAAAGCCGACGCCTATGGCCATGGTCTGGTTCCTGCCGCGCTCGCCGCATTGGCCGGAGGAGCCACGTGGCTCGGCACGGCTCAAGCCCATGAAGCGTTGGAACTGCGCCGTGCCGGCATCGGTCCTGAACGTGCACGCATCCTGACCTGGGTCAACGACCCGTATGAAGTGCCATACGATGAGCTGCTGCGCCAGCACATTGATGTGTCGGTCGGCACACCGGATGCGGTGGAACAGCTCGCCAAAGCGGCCGAAGCCGTACAACGGTTCGTACGCGGCGCAGATCCGATTGTGGCGCATGTGCATGTCAAAGTCGACACGGGATTTGGACGCAACGGCTTCACACTCAACCAGCTTGACCTCATAGCTCCGCGGCTCAAACAATTGCAGGATGCCGGTCTGTTTGAAATCACCGGGCAGTGGAGCCATCTGGCTGTGGCCGACGCGCCTGACGTGCCCGAATTCGTGCATGAAACCGACGAACAAGTCGCACGGTTTGAAGAGTTCACGCGTCATATGCAGGAAGCCGGCATTGAGCCGCGCATCCGCCATCTGGCCAATACGGCCGCCACGTTGAGCCGCCCTGAAATCCATTACGACCTCGTACGCCCAGGCGTTGCACTCTACGGTTATGAACCAGATCCAGCCATGGGCACACCGCAAGACTACGGGCTGACACCAGCCATGACGTTGCAAGCGCAATTGAGTTCCGTCAAACATGTGCCACAAGGCACCGGATTAAGCTATGGCCGTGTCTATGTGACCGACGCACCCACCTCAGTCGCCATTGTTCCCGTCGGATACGCCGACGGCATCCACCGTTCCGCATCAGGATTCGACCGCTGCGGTTCACGCCACGAAGACCGTAAGGGCGGTCCGGTCGCGTTCATGACACGTGATGGCGTGCAAGTGCGCCACGTGTCGGGTCGCGTATGCATGGACCAGTTCATTGTGGACCTTCACGGTGATGCGAAGGAACTTGGCATTGACATTGGTGACACTGTGCAACTGTTCGGACCGGGCCGTGGCGAAGCCTACGGCGAACCCACAGCCGACGACTGGGCGAAAGCCGCGGACACGATCAGCTACGAGATTTTCACCTGCTTGCGCAACCGCGTGCCCAGGCTCTACCGCAACGCGGCGAGCGTATTGGACGCCGATGACCTTGCCATGCTTGACCAAAACGCCCTAATCTAAGCTCCAATAGCAACGAACATCGTGCATGCGCTGGAGACCTTCCGCGAAGGCGCCAGCCAGCGTATGCACGGGGAGGCACTTGCAAACGTGAGTGCTTCCAGTGGGCGCGGGGGAAATCAGCATGAACGAAATCTTTGCACAGCGACGCAGCAGTGAACGGCCCACACCGCGCCAAATTGAACAGGGCTACAACGAGCATGACGTGGCACGCTGGGCGCCGGAAGGACCCAAATCCGAGCAACGCTCAGCATTCGCGCGCGACCGGGCGCGGCTGATCCACTCGTCAGCGTTACGCAGGTTGGGCGCCAAAAGCCAGGTACTCGTGGCCGGCACGGACGATTTTGCGCGAACGCGCCTGACCCACACGCTGGAAGTCGCGCAAATCGGCCGGCAAATGGCGCGCATGCTCGCCCTCGACCCCGACGTGGTCGACTGCGCATGCCTGGCCCACGATCTGGGCCACCCGCCGTTCGGACACATCGGGGAGGCGGCGCTCGCCGAACTGGCCACCGATATTGGCGGATTTGAAGGCAACGCGCAAACGTTGCGCGTGCTCACGCGGCTGGAACCCAAAGTGTTCTTCCCTGATCATCGTGAAGGGGACACGATCACTGTTACGGGACGCAGCGCCGGAGTCAACTTGACGCGCGCCGCGTTGGATGCGGCTGTCAAATACCCGTGGGGCTACGCTCAAGCGGCTTTGCATCCCAAAGGGGAGCGCAGTGCCAAATTCGGCGTGTATCCGGACGACGAACCCGTGTTCGCATGGCTCAAGCAGGGACTGCCGGAAGGCGTCTCAGAAACGGCGACACCGATGGAATGCCAAGTCATGGACCTGTCGGACGACATCGCCTACAGTGTGCATGATTTTGAAGACGCCGTGGCCACGGGCGCGTTGGATCCCACCACACTGCGCAACCCGCATGAATTGGACGAGATTGTGTTGCAGACGCGCCAGTGGTACGGCACGCAGTGGGAACCCGGCAAACTGTATGCCGCGTTCGACCGTCTGGACGGCCTTGGCGCGTTCCCCCATGAGTTTACGGGCACACGCCGTGACTTGGCACAACTGAAAAACGTGACAAGCACGCTGATCGGCCGATTCGCCAGTTCCACGGAACAAGCCACGCGCGAGCAGCACGGACCCGGACCGCTAGCCCGTTATGCGGCGCGGCTCGTCGTACCGGAACGCACGCGCTACGAAATCCTGATTCTCAAAGGCCTGGCCGTGCACTACGTGATGGAGCCCTACCAGAGCGTGGCCATACGCGACCACCAACAGCAGATTGTCAAAGACCTGGTCGGCGTGATGATGGCCGACTCGCCCGCACCATCCTTGGCGTTGGAACCCGTGTTCCTCGAGGACTGGCAGGCGGCGCGCACGGCCGGGCAGCGGTTGCGCGTGGCCATCGACCAGGTGGCGAGCCTGACGGACGGCTCAGCCATGACGATGCACACGCTGTTGTGCTCGTAACCGGTGGACTGCTGCAACGGCGTGTCCCAGCATGTTGCCGGCCGCGGCTGTGCCGTCGGGGGAGTCGGCAGCGGCGTGGTCAAGCCAAGCAACTCGCCTCACGGCCGGACTGTACTAAGCTGGTGCGGTATGGCCGGCATGATCAGCAAAGCAGATATCGAACAGGTGCGCGCACGCGCCGATCTTTACGACATCGTCTCCTCGTCGGTCACGCTCAAGCCGTCAGGCATGGGCTCCTACGTGGGCCTGTGCCCGTTCCATGACGAGAAAACGCCGAGTTTCAACGTGCGTCCGGTCATGGGCATGTGGCATTGTTTCGGTTGCGGCCGTGGCGGTGACGTGTTCGGCTACGTGCAGGAACACGAGAACATCGACTTCCGTGAAGCTGTGGAACTGCTGGCCGACAAGTACGGCATTGAACTGCATTATGAAGCGGGTTCGAAACATCCCGAAACGCAAGGCTCCACGCGCGCCCGGTTGTTGCAGGCCAATGAGGAGGCCCAACGGTTTTTCACGTCCCAACTGGTCACGGAAGAAGCGCTTCCGGCCCGCAAGATGCTCGGCGGACGCAACTTTTCGCAGGCTGACTGTGAGCGGTTCGGCTGCGGATATGCGCCGCGCGGCTGGGACAATCTCGTGCGTCACTTGGCTGGCAAAGGGTTCACGCAGCAGGAAATGCTGGACGCCGGTCTGGCCCGTCAAGGACAGCGCGGCATTTATGATTATTTCCGTGGTCGCGTCACATGGCCAATCCGTGACTCCACAGGCCGCACGCTCGGATTTGGCGCGCGCAAACTCTACGACGACGACACGATCCAAGCCAAATACATCAACACGCCAGACACGCAGTTGTATCGCAAAACCCAAGTGTTGTATGGCATTGACCTGGCCAAACCGTCGATTGTCAAAAAACGCCAGGTCGTGGTCGTGGAAGGCTACACCGATGTGATGGCCATGCATTTGGCCGGAGTCGACACGGCCGTAGCCACCTGTGGCACAGCATTCGGTGCCGAACACGCCAAAATAGTACGCCGTCTGATTCGTGACGATTCCATGGGAGCCGTGAACCTCGTGGGCCCCATGCGCGTGGACGGCGAACAGTTGAGCTCACGCATCGTGTTCACGTTTGACGGTGATGCGGCAGGGCAGAAAGCCGCAATCCACGCGTTCGGTCTTGACGCGCGTTTCCTGTCGCAAACATTCGTGGCCGTGGCACAAGACAATCTTGACCCGTGCGACCTGCGCATTGAACATGGTGACGAGGCGCTGCGCTCGCTCGTGGCGCATGCCGAACCGCTCTATGACTTTGTGATCAACACGGCGATCAGCCGGTTCGACACGTCATACACGCCGGGCCAAGTCGGTGCCATGCATGCTGTGGCGCCGTTGATTGCGCAGATCCGTGACAAGTCGATGCTCGACATGTATACGCGTAAAGCGGCCGGCCGTATCGGCGTGCCCGTGGACCAGATGCGCGACCTGGTCAAAACCGAACGGCGTCGCCAGCATGTGCGCGATGTGGACGTGTATGCGCCCGAGCGCAAACCGTTCCCCGATGGCGGCCAGATGGCTGCGGGCATGGCACAAGGGCCGTATCAGGACATGGCTGCCGCACGGCGTCAGCAGATGCATGAAACGGCCGTCAACCAACGCTATTACCTGGTTGATGACGCCGTGTTTATGACCGAGCAACAGTTCATGGCCACACTCGTGCAAATTCCTCGCGCCATTGACCCGCAACAGTTTGGTGAACTGACTATCAACAGTTTCATGACGAGCGTGTTCCGCACGATGTTCCAGGCGGTTGCGGTGGCGGGAGGCCTGCCTGACCCGTCCATGCCGCAAGGTCTGTGGCTGCATGAGCTGAGCAAGGCCGGAGGCCCTGTGCTCGCTGGCGTGATCAATGAACTGGCTGTGCAGGATCTGCCGTTGCCGGCCAGTGAAGCCGACATGGCCGCCGCTGACCCCAACGCTGACCGTTCCGCCATCCAATTGCGTCCGGCCACGGAAGCGGAGCGTGCGTTTGCACGGCAGTTGACGGCCAGGCTGCTCGATTTGGGGTATATGCGCCAGATTGGCGGTCTGAAACTGCAAATGTCGCATATGGTTGAAGGACCCGACAAGATTGCGATGCTGGGTGCGATTGCCGACCTTGAGCGCAAGCGGGCCCAGCTTAAGGAACAGATTTATGGAAATGGGTCATTGGTCTAATCTGTGCCTAAGTAACGCTTGTGATTGCCGAGGATGTTCCGTCACCTACAAGCCGAGGGGTAAAGCGGGGAATTGCCCCTCGTTAAGCGCGTACACTTTTATTGGAAAAGGAGCGGATTGGGACCCTTTCAGACGCCAACGTCAGAAGGGATGAGTGTGTCGGCACTTCACTGTGGGAACGGGAGGAGCAGTGATGGTGAAGGACGAGAGAGAAGGGGCTGATCTGGGCCCATGGATGGTGGTGATGGCCATCATTGCTGTCTTGCTTGCCCTGTACACGACCTATGGTGAGGTGGGAGCCCATGCCGCCGGGATGCAAACCGATGTGTATACCTCTCGCAATGATGATGCCTCACGGTTGCATCCGGACCTCAACGATGCCACTAAAAACAATGTGCCGGCAACCCCTATGACCGTCCATGACCGCACAATCATGAACAAAGTCAACACGTCGCTTGGCCTTGATGCCAACGGACGTCCCCATGCGTTCCATAAGAACGTGAACAACACTCTGGCCACAGTCTCGTGGTGGACGCAGACGGGAGTGAATGATTCGGGGCAAACCGTCAACTCGCAAAACACTGATGCAATGTGGTTGAGCCCTCTCAAATCGGGCAGTTATGTGCTCGATGCCGTGTGTGTGGGCACCGGATATTTCACGATTGACATGATGGCCGATGGTGGCGAAGTCAATGATGGCATCGTGCAATGCGAGCCTGACGAAGTATCCTCGACGACTATTGAAGTACCGGTCAATGAGCCGGGCGAGCATATTGCGGTGCGTTTCATTCCACAAGGGCAGACGCGTGCCGCTGCGGGGTTCCGCGTGGAATCGGTGGCCAGGTTGGGTGGTATGTGACAGCGTTTGTTCCGGCGAGATATGCAAACGTCGGGAAGCAAACCCAATGATTCGTAAGACAAGAGATGGTTTATGTTCCGAACGGCCGGCATTTCACCACGCCTCAACCCCAAAAGGGCATGATTTCCAGTAGAATTATGCCCGTTTGAACAACGCGCACGGAGGACTGATGCGACAACAGTTGCAATATTGGCTCAAGAACGAGACCATTCTCATTGTCGCTACGATCTTGGCGTTGGTATCGTGCTTCATCGTACCGCCCGACGGCCAGTATTGGAGCTATGTGCATGTCAGCACCATCGCCCAGTTGTGCTGTTTGATGCTCGTCGTGGTGGGATTGCAGCGCATTGGCGTGTTCCGCATCATCGGTTCCAAACTGTTGCGCCGCGTGTCCACGGCGCGAGGCCTGGTCATCACCTTGTTGGGCTTGACGTTCGTTTCAGCCATGTTCATTACGAACGACGTGGCGCTGGTGACGTTTGTGCCGTTCGCCCTGGCTGTGTTGACGATGGCGCATATGGAAAGCAAATCGATTCTCGTGTGTTCGTTGCTGACCGTAGCCGCGAACTGCGGTTCGATGCTCACGCCTATTGGTAATGCGCACAACCTGTATCTTAAGGCGCTTACCGGCATGTCGACTTGGCGCTTCCTTGAAATCATGGCTCCCTATTCGGGTCTTGCCGCCGTGTTGCTCGTGGCGATCAGCTGGTTCGTATTTGGCAAGAAACCCGTGTCCGAATTCCGCGGGCTCGATAGCGAAGGCATTGAAAAAGGCGTGCTCGCTCCTTCCGATGATGCGACGCGGCCGGATGAGATTCGTGTCACGGGCTATGGTTCGGCGCATGGCGGATGGCGTTCCTGGGTGTACTTGGCTTTGTTCATTGTCTGCGTGCTGACGGTCAGTGATTTGATTCCGCTCTGGGTCATGGTCGTTGTCACATTCGGTACGTTCGTGTTCACAGACCGGCGTGCGTTCCGCCATGTTGACTGGGCGTTGCCGCTCACGTTTATCATGTTCTTTATTTTCATTGGCAACATGAAGCGTGTGCCTGAATTCACCGTGCTGGCTCAGGAGTTTGTGGGGCAGCATCCGTTGGGCGTGTCCGTCATCTTCAGCCAGTTCATTTCCAACGTACCGACCACGCTGTTGCTCTCCGGCTTCTGTGACAAGTGGGTACCGTTGATTATTGGTACGAACTTGGGTGGCATGGGTACAATCATCGCGTCGATGGCGTCCCTGATCACCTACAAGTACGTGACGAAGAAGTTCCCCACCAAAAAGGCCAAATATCTGGGTGCCTACACGGCTGTCAGCTTCGCGTTTCTGATTGTGCTCGTCGGCCTTTCGGTCTTCATCGAGTAGTGGCGCACTCCGTGGCCGCACACTGGTTCGGCCATACTTGAGCAGTAAAGTGCCCCCGGCCGGACTCGAACCGGCAACCGACAGATTAGAAGGCTGTTGCTCTATCCATTGAGCTACGGAGGCAAAGAATTGTTGATTCAGCAGGCTTGCAGACCTGTCTGCATGGCAACGTTACGAATTGTATGAACGATCGCGGGGGTTGTCAAACCATATCGTTCGTTCAGTTCGCACAGCGCAACGCGGTCCGTGAACTCGCGTTCGGCTCCCACGTTGACCACGCGCACCTGTGTGCCGGTTTGTTCAGCCAACTGCTCGTAGAACCGCGTCACTTTGGCGCCCCAGCCGCCTTCCAGCTGCGCGTCCTCGAGCGTGACGACCACGCTGTGATCGTGCGCAAGCTGGCGCAACAACGTTTCATCCACGTCGGAAAACATGACGGGGTCCACCAGCGTCGCTTCAATCGCGTTGGCGTCATCTGCCGCCAGCATGTCCACCACGTCACGTCCCAGCGGCATCGTGTTGCCCAACGCCAGCACGGCCACGCCGCGACCCTGCTTGATTACGCGGGAGGTACGGAAATCCTGCGGGACTATTGTTATTTCCGCACCCGCCTCATCGCCATCACGCCCCAACGTGTGGTTTCTCGCATACTGCAGGCCTTCGCGTTCCGGTTCACCACTGACAAACAATCCCTGAGCGCGGTCAGCGTCAAGAATCTGCGGACCGGGCACGCGAATCATCACGGGACCATCGTTGGCTTGGCTTGTGGCCCAATCCACCATGGCCAACAACTGTTCGCCACTCGTGGGCGCCAACCCGAGCAATCCGGGAATATTGCCAAACATCGCAATGTCAAACGCGCCGGAATGCGTGTTGTCGGCGTCAGACAATCCACCCGAAAACTCGAGCAGCGTCACAGGCGTATGGTTGAGCGCAACCTCCTGCTGCAACTGGTCGACCGTGCGCTGGAAGAACGTGGCCGAAGTGGCCACCACAGGCCGGCCTCCGGCTTTGCCAACGCCTGAAGCGAATGTGACAGCATGCTCTTCGGTGATGCCCGTATCAATGTAATGTGCGCCCGCGCGCTCACGGAATTCACGTGTGATGCCATTGGAACCTGGAGTGGCCGGGGAAATGACCATGAGACCGGGTTCCTCGTCGAAACGCTGTTCCAGCATGGCCATGATCGCGCGGCCATAGGTTTTGCGTGAGCCCAACGGCGCATTGGCTTGCGCCAGCGGGTTTTGCCAATGATTCGCTTCGCAACGGCCTTCGAGCACGCCATAATGAGCATCCTGCTGATCCAGCCCCAAGCCTTTGCATGTATGAATATGCAATACCACGGGATGGTCGGTATCTTTGACCTCGCGCAACGCTTGGATCATCGCGTGCACATCGTTGCCATGCTCCACATAACGGTAATCGAGGCCCAACGCCTCGAACAGGTTCGGTTGTGCCGTGCCCTGCGACTCACGCAAACGCGCCAGTTGGCCATACATGCCGCCATGGTTTTCAGCAATGCTCATCTCGTTGTCATTGAATACGATGATGATGTTGCCGCCCTGCTCAGCCGCATTGTTCAACCCTTCAAACGCCACAGCTGAACTCAACGCGCCATCACCGAGCACAGCGACCACATGGTAGTCGTCATGGTTCATGTCACGCATTTTGGCCAACCCCGTAGCCAGTGACACGGCCGTTCCCGTGTGACCAAGCACAAACTGGTCATGTTCGGATTCTTGCGGATTCGTAAAGCCTGTCACCGTGTCGAATTGCTCCTCATTGACAAATGCACTGGCACGGCCCGTCAATATCTTGTGCACATAACTTTGATGGGACACATCAAACACGATGCGGTCGCGAGGGGAGTCGAACACGGCATGCAACGCCACACACGCTTCCACCAACCCAAGATTTGAGCCGATATGGCCGCCATGCTGTTTGCCATAACGCACCAAGGCCAATCGGATTTGTGCACACAGTTGTTCCAGTTGATCAGCGTCAAGCATCCGCACCTCATCAGGCAAACGCAACGTTCCCAGCAGATCAACGGTCATCGACAGTCACAATCCTTATACTCTTCAGGCAATCCCACACCAAACGTGCGTATCGAGTCTAGCGCACGGGCACCACCTTGGTATTCGCAACTGAAACTCGTGTGGTCAAGGCGATGGGCATGTGCCATGGCCGGCCGTATCGCGGAGACTGGAAAGATAGTGGCGCAATCTGTGGCGGCCACGGAAACCAATAAAAAGAAACGCGGGTTGACAGTGGGTGATGGTGGACAAGCAGGCGGATGACGAGCGGTTGTGCGGTAGGGTGGGGACGGTTGAAGCACACCCACCTACGGAGGTACGTACATGGAGGCCAAGCCCGAAGTCGCGGTGATCATGGGATCCGCAAGTGACTGGGAAACGATGAAGCACGCATGCGCGATGCTCGACCAATTCGGCGTGCCCTATATGAAACAAGTGGTCTCAGCGCACCGCACGCCGGAACTGATGGCCGAATTCGCCCACGGTGCACGCCAAGCCGGCATCAAAGTAATCATTGCGGGAGCCGGTGGCGCCGCCCATCTGCCAGGCATGGTCGCCGCCCAAACCACACTGCCCGTGATTGGCGTGCCCGTACAATCGCGAGCATTATCGGGACTCGACTCGCTGCTGTCGATTGTGCAAATGCCAGGCGGCATTCCCGTAGCGACCACAGCGATCGGCAAGTCGGGCGCAACAAACGCGGGCCTGCTGGCCGTCAGCATGCTGAGCATGACGGACACGGCACTCGCGCAGCAACTGGACGCATATCGTGAAGAACTCAAGCGGAAAGTGGATGAATCGAATGCCGAGCTTGTCTGAAGAAACGAACGGCGCAGTGACCATGCTGCAACCAGGCGCCGTGATCGGCATCGTCGGCGGCGGACAACTGGGCCGCATGATGGCGCTGTCGGCACGCTACATGGGACTGAACGTGGGTGTGCTCGACCCCACACCGAACTGCCCAGCCGCACAAGTCGCCGATTTCCAAGTCACCGCCGACTACGACGACCATGCCGCAATCCGCGAACTGGCCGAACGCAGCGACGTGCTGACCTACGAATTTGAAAACGTCGACGCCGACGCTCTCGACGCCGTACGCGACATCGTGGCGATCCCACAAGGCACGGACCTGCTCAGGGTAACCCAGAACCGCATCGCCGAAAAAACGTTCATCAACGAACACGGTATTGAGACGGCACCCTGGCGTGCCGTAAACAACCGGGCGCAACTCGACGAAGCGCTCGCCGAACTCGGATATCCGGCCGTATTGAAAACGGCCGAGGGCGGCTATGACGGCCACGGCCAGATCGTGTTGCGCGGACCTGATGATTTGGCGCAGGTATGGGCGGATGACGAGTTCCCGCAAGCGATTCTTGAAGGATTCGTGGATTTCGCATTCGAAGCGTCAGTGCTCGTGTCGGGCAATGGCGAACGTTATGTGACGTTCCCGATTGTGCGCAATATTCATCGCAACAATATTTTGCATATGACCTTGGCTCCAGCCCAAGTGGATGAAGCCGTGGCGGCCCAAGCCGAACGGTTGGCGCTCGCGTTGGCCGAAGGATTCCAGTTGGCTGGAACGTTGGCGATTGAACTGTTTGTGACTCCGGATGGTCGTGTGCTCGTCAATGAGCTGGCACCGCGGCCGCATAATTCAGGCCATTACACGATTGAAGCCTGCTCGTTTGATCAGTTTGACACGCATGTGCGCGGCATTGCGGGCTGGCCGTTGGCACAGCCTGAGTTGCTGCGGCCGGCCGTAATGGTCAATGTGCTGGGCCAGCATGTGGAAGGTGTGCAACAGGCTGCGGCCGAACAACCGCAATGGCATGTGCACGACTATGGCAAGGCTGAAGGTCGCACGAACCGCAAGATGGGCCATGTCACTGTGCTGTGTGATAATCCACAGACTGCAGCGCACGAGTTGGACAACACGGGCATTTGGCAGTAGCCCCGCAGCGTTGCCGGTGAACGACGGTGTGCGGCTGCGGCAGTGAACGGCGTCATATGGCGGAGGAATGCGAATGGTAGTACGGCGCACGAAGCAGCGTGATGCGATTGTGCAACAGCTGCAGGGCAACAGCCGGTTCATTTCGGCGCAGGAATTGCATGACCAGCTCGTGGAGGCTGGTCAGACAATCGGACTGGCCACGGTGTATCGCCAACTCAATGACCTCGTGGAATCGGGGGATGTGGACAGTGTGCAATTGGCTGGTGAACAGCTGTTCCGGCTATGTCAAAGTGAGGAACACCATCATCACATCATTTGCACGAGGTGCGGTCGCACCGTGCAGATTGAACCGCCGAGTGAAGCGTGGCTGCAAACGATTGCGCAACGCACGGGATACACAGTCGAGTCGCATACGCTGGAAGTGTTCGGGCTATGCCCTGAATGCCAGCAGCATGGTGGCGGCAACGCAGCCAATGCTGCATAACCACGATACTGTGGCGGCCATGTGACGGGTGCGTGCCATGTGAGGGATGCATGTGGCGCGCACTTCTTTATATGTTTATTGTTTATATGGCCGTTGCACTACTTGCGGCCATCGTAATTGAAGGTGGGAGCCACCTGATCAACAAGAGCGCTGCCGTACTCCGACTCGTCTTGAGGATAACGGAATATGCACGTGTAGACCGTGCCCTTGTGAACCAGCGTGCGTTCATACACGCAGTCATTGCCGTCATTCCAGGAAGCGACAGCAATGTCGTCCCCAAGATACGAATATGTCACCGCGTGGGTCGCTTGCAATGTATGCAAGATATCTTTGGGCGACTGTGGCGTGGTACGGGCCGACACGGTAATCAGCACGTCATGGTCACTGTTTGTGAATGACATAAGGCCAGCATCTTCTACTCCCCATGAACAATCATCAGGAATGGCGATGGAATATCCGTCGCTCGTATTGCGGTATGTGGTAGTCGTGGACGATGGTTTGGCGTTGCGGGCAGCCTCTTCTTGTTCTTTGTGCCGCGCTTGCTCTTCGGCTTCTTGACGTTCGGCACGGGCTTGCTTCTTGGTGTCGTCGTATGCGCTTTTTGCTGTGGTGTATGCGGATTGCAACTGCTCGTGGGCGTTGTTGAGCACCGTACGCTCATTGTCAAGTGTGCACGCAGTCTGACTCAATTGTGCGGTAGTTTCGTCGGCGAGGCATTGGAAACTTGTGGGCACGGCCACGGAATCATTGTAGGAATCCAGTGAGGATTGCAACGCTGCAAATGCTTGGGGCGCGCTGTCTGCCGACTTGGTATTGAGCAGGTCATTGACTTTGCTGACCAGCGACTCGTTGTCATTATAAGTTTGCGTATACGTCTGCAGCGCCGTGGTGCAAGCCGTCATTTGTTCCGTATGTTTGCGGGCTTGCGTGGTTTGCACCACAGCCCAAACGATGGCGCCGACGATTACGAGCGCCGCCACGATAATGACAGCAATGATGCGCGTAGGCAGGCGCTTGCTGGCACCGGGCGAAGGTGCTGTCGGTTGGAACGATGACGAGGGAACCGATGACGGCTGCGTCGATGGCGGTGCAGTTTGGGTTTGCCAATCAGCAGGTGGATACGGCTCATTGGATGAGGCTTGCGCTACCACAGTGTGGTCATAGGTGAGCCGAGCACCGCATGTTGTGCAAAACCGGGCGTTTTCCTCGACGGGTTGGCCGCATTGCGTACAAAACTGTGGTCCTCTGCTCATAATTTTTCATTGTAGAAAAATCAACGGACCCGTAGTGGTTGCTTTCCCTAGTTCTTGTGATGCTCCATACCGGTCGTAGCATGCCATAACGCACATGGTGCGCTCTGTGCAGCTTGTGTTTCGTCGGATTCGGTGACGGTGTGGGCTTGTGCGGCAGGTGCCGCTACGGCAAGTAGTGTTGCAGTAAGCAAAGAGGACGCTATTGTCTTCAATGTGCGCATGAATAATCCTGTTCTGTTGCGCCAATGCATAATTGAGGCAGCAGTATCCAACCTCGCCATGCCGAGGGGACAATTGCTCTGCATGTGGGCGGCCAAATTACATGGCAGCCCACATGGTGAGAGCGGTCATCGGCGCAGGATCGGGCGCCATGCATGCGGTAGCTATTGGCTGCACTATTTCAGCGAACTGAGCATCGAGGGGATTTGGCTGGCTTTCAGCCCTGGCAGATAGGCGCGCAAAATGGCGATGCCGATATTGGCCAATGCGGCGGAATCGGCGTAGCACAAATACACGGGCTTGCTGATGGGCTGGAACTTCTTTTTGAAGTTATACAGTGATTTAAACCCATAAGCCGGTTCGAGCATGTTGGCCACAAACGCCAACGAATGCTGCAGCATCGTGGTACCCGTCATGTTCGAATCGTCGTCGCTCGTCGCATCGGCAGGGGAGTCCAACCCTGTCAATGGGGCACCAGACAGACTGACGAACTCAATGAGCTGATCGGGGTTGTCTTCATCCCAATCATGCATGCGCTGGGCCATGCGTGCAATCAGGAATTCCATGATGCCATTGGGTGAATCGGTGCGATGGCGCATAAAGTCCAACGTCCACCCGATGACTTGGCCATCACGGTAGGTGGGCAGCCAGCTTGTGACACCTTGCACCACGCCGTCAGCATCAATGCAATACAGGATTTGCACGCGCGGATCCTTGAGCTCCTCAACGCCGCCAAGCGTGAACTTCATTTCGGGCAGTTCCTTGCCGGAACTCCATTGCTCGGAAATTTCCACAATCTGATCTTGCACATCCGCATCGCACTCATCCCATGTGGTGAACTCATCGACAATGCCCTCACGCTTGGCCTTGTTGATGGCCGTGCGGATATCTTGCCATTTCTTGCCCGTGGTTTTCCACGTGGTGGGGTCAATGATCATTTCCTCAGCGACTTTGAGCGAATGCCAGCCTTGCAACGCCAAATGGTCGCGGGCCTCTTGATGGACCGAATAGAACACGGGAGCCCATGAATGGTCTGAACTGAACCGTGCGAATTCATCGAGGTCATCCATCCATTCTTCCGGGTCGCCAAACGGTCCGGTGCAGGTCAATGCAATGCCGTTGAGTGCATGGTAGGCCACAGCAGAGCGACGCGTCGGGGAAAGCCAGTAGTCATTGCCTTCCCAGGTGGTCATGAAGCTCATTGATTCGCCGCCTTGCTCCACGAGCGACTCAGCCAAGTCGCGCGCCTTGCGGTCGGATTCGTCGGATGTATGCATCCAGCGCGCGGCGGCAATGACCATGACAACCCAGAACACCACGCCAATGCCTTGATACAGCAATGAGGCAAACCAAGTGACCGGGATGAAGCTCAAGCGTGAATGCGTCAGGAATCCCAACGGCATGAAACGGCTCGGCAAATCCGCAAGCAATCGGGCGAAACTGGGTTGCGGGAAGAACGTATCGCTCCAAATCGCGCCATATACGAGATACACGGCAGCACACACCACAAACGTGATTATGGTGATCAACGCGCCGGATCGCAATGCCTTGCGGTCCGTGCGAATGTTGAAATGGCGCAGTTCAATCCACAACGCGATGGCAAATGCCAACGGCACAATCGTATTGATCACACAATTGCTGATTGCGGTTGGCGTCAATTGCAGATCGACCGGCGTTCCGGGCTGCTGCATTGACAATGGTGCGAGCAAATAGTAATACAACGTGGCCAGCGCCGCGCACGATGACAATGTGATCGTGAAAATCGCGGCGGTGCGGCGCCCTTTGAGCAATCCCCACGACAGTATCAACAGCACCACGAGTGGCAGGAACGAATGCACAATGTTGCCAGGCATCGAGGTGCGCACAATTTCAAATTGTGTCATACATCCTTGCAATCGTTCGCCCAGCAAGCATTCGCGCAGCAACGTATGGCTGATGTCATCAGTATCCATGATCAACGCCATGGCCGTGAGCGGACCGGCATGCGAGCGTGAAGTCGTGGCCACAATCGGGCCAAGCGAAAGGATGATGCCGATGGCGCAGAAGATGCGGCGCACTTCGTAGCTGCTCGAATGCTGCCAATGCCATTGGTCGCGTTCCTTGGGAGGCCCGGCCATGATGCGGCCCAAAATCTGGCCGACAATGGCGGCCATCAACGCGCAATAGTCGCCGGGGTTGCCGCCGTAGAGCAACACCACGAGGATGGCGACGTAGCCGATGATGCGGATGCGCCGGCGCCACAATTGACCTGCGAATGCGGAAGCGGCCATCAATGTGCCAATGACGAGCACAACGGGGTTGAGTGTGAAGTGGATGCCGTTGACTGAATTGGTGTCGCCCAGCAGCATGCTGATACCGGCGCACAATGTCAACCCCAGCACGGTGCCAACGCCAGCGGCCACAATGCCGACCACGACGGTACGGATCTTGCCGAGCAATGGTTCGGCAATGCACAATACGAGCAAAATGAGCAGCGCATCCACTACGAGCTGGAACGCGGTGCGCGTCAGTATCAACGACGGCAGCAAGCGCGCCATGTCAAAATCGCTCAGCGTGGTGGACAGCATGCGGTATGGCAAGACACGATGCCGCATGGAAAACGACATGAACCATACGATGTTGATCAGGATGAACCCGGCCGTGGTCCACAGCGCAAACGCCTGTTCGTGACCCCATTGTTTGAGGTCGCTGATCAGCTGCAAACTCGCGGGGCTCAAACTTTTGCCGCGCCTGGGGCGCCTAGGCTGTCTAGGGCTCCTGGACTGCGTGGAATGCTGTGTGGCCTGCGACGTGCGTGCGGAATGGTCCTGGTGTTGTTCCCGCTTGGCATCCTGTGCCGGCAAATCATCGGTGGTGGCCGCCATCACCGCGGCCTGCACGCTATTGGCTGCCGCAGTAGTTGCGTCCGCGCGGTTTGCCGACGTGTCATGTTCCGCCGGCCCACTGGTTGCATGTGTCGTGTCGCTCATTGTTCCACCTCCAAAGCGGGAAAATCACTGATAGGTTGAGGGTTGTCGGACAGCCCTTGCCGTGCTGCGATCCACGGCAACGCCCACTCAAACACTTGGTTGACGGCTTTCCAGTTGTGGCCTGCATCCTTGGAGATGATGCGTGTCACGTGCATGCCGGCTTCACGCGCGGCTTGGGCCAACGGGTCGAGCACTTGTATGGCATCCTTGTCTTGGCTGCCTGCGGCAAGAATCAGCGTTTGATGCGAGGGTGCGTGGGCGCGCATCGCGTTGAGCGGCACTTGGCGCTCGTAGGCTGCATGGTCGCCGCCAAAGTCTTCGCGGATCATTTTGTCGACGCTGCCGCTGGTCTGCTGCAATTCACCGTCCACGGAAACCAACGTGCCAAACAGGTTCGCATGGTTCGGGCCCAGCGATACGGCGCAGGTGCCGCCTTGTGAGAACCCGCCCAACGTCCATTGAGATGCCTCAGTTTGGACAGGCAAATGTGTGCGGATCCAACGGGGCACGTCCACGGTCAGATACGTTTCGGCAGCCCCGTGCGTTTTTGTGTTCGCGCACATCGCGTTGATGTCGTCCGCGCCATTTTGGTCGGGCGAGACCACAATCGGTGCCAAACCCCCGTGCTGCTCGGCATACTTCGTCAACACCTCGACCGTGTTGCTTGCGCCAAAATAGCGCCCTGGAGAGCCCGGGTTTCCTGCCAGCATGACCATGACCGGTAGTTTTGGCGGATGCTTGGCGAATGCGGCCGGCGGCAACCACACTATTGCCGGGCGCGCTTTGAATCCCGAATCGGTGGCCGGAATTTCCACGGTGTATTGGCGTCCTTCATCGGGCATGCGCTGGCTATGGCCCGAGGCTTGTTGCTGTTTCCATTCGGCCACGCTGATCGTATGGCTGAGCGAAAGTTGCACGGAAGAGAAATTAAGATCATCGTCGTAGCCGAACACCGAACCGAGCGTCGTATACTCGCCGTACAACGAGTTGATCATGACGGCCGTCGACAGCAAGCTGACGGGCACGAGCAGTCCCGCCACAATCTTGCGCCACCCGGCCGCGCTGATCAACGCGGCCACGGCCCAGCCGAATACGGCCATACCCACGGCGAACGACGAAATCACATACCATCCCAAGCTCACGCCGAACGACATGCGCACGTCAGAGACCACATACGCGGCGATGAACGCGACGACTCCCGTGACCAGCGCCGCCACAATCTGCCGTCCCAGCCGGCCTCGCCGCTGCGTGGACAACTGACTGACCGCCAGTACAATCATCAGCACAACGCACACGGTATACACAGTGATCGGCAGCCAACCGTCCACAATGCGCACGGCATGCCAAGCCACCATGATCGCCTCCCGGATACTCTCCCAACCGTCGCGCCGCTTGCAAGAACAGGCGCGACGAAACGTTTACAGTCCCTACCATAGCGTTTCGTCGGCGAGTGGTCCCTCGGCGTAAGAACGCGCCGGGAAGGAGCGAGGAACAGGGGAGAAAAGGAAGGGCGCAACTGACGTCCAGTGACGTTCAGTTGCGCCCAACTTGCGCACGTTAGCGCGGCAACGTCATGAAATCCGTGTCCCTGAGATAGTGGTTGCCGGCGGTGATGTCATACTGGATCAGCTGGTAATCATGCAGCATGTCTTGCGTGGACTTGCTCATGTCAGCCACGCTCATCGGCTCACCTTGGGCATTCAAATAGATTGCTTGCCCTTCAGGAATACGGTCCCATCCCTGGATTTTATTGACGACGGGCGGTTCCATCGCGGCGATATGCGCGTGCATGCGCGTGAGGAACGCCAAATACGGTGACACTTTCGCGTCCGTCTGTGCTGCGACTTGTGCAATGAAATAGTTCGGCGACGTGTAGGCCGCGTCATCCAGCTTCGTGCCCTGGATTGGCTTGCCGTTGACTTCGCTGGCCTTGTTTGACCAAATAAAATAGTCCGTCAAATGCAAATCAATCGAGTTCTTCTCGTCCGCTCCGGCCGTCTTGTAAATGCCGGGCAGATGGTCGCCGTAAAACACGACGGTAATCGGTTTGTCAATCGAGTCAAGCTGCTTCAAAAACTCGATTGTCGCGTCGTCTGTCAGCTGCATGCCCTTGGCGTACGTTTCGATCGACTCGCGTTCACTGGCCGGCAGCTGGGCTGAGCCCGGCGTGTTCGTGGCCTTGAACGTGTTGTTGTTGTACCAGTTGTTATACGGCATGTGGTTCTGCATTGTGATCAGCTGGATGAACTGGCCGCCCTTGACGTCCTTGACCTGTTCAATCGTGCTCTGGTAGGCGGCCTCGTCCGACACGTACGGGGAGTGGTCGATCTTGTTTTGGTGGGCGATAATGTCCTTACCGTTTTCCCCAGACAGCGTGTAGAAGTGCGAGAATCCCATCTTCTTGTAGTTCTGCGCGCGCGAATACATCGAGGCTTCATACGGGTGCAAGCCAATCGAATCCACGGGCTTACCCCACAACTGGTTGACGGACGGCACCCAACTTGCGCCCGGCACGAGCTGCTGGTACGGGCTCGTCAGCGACGCGTCGAAATTGCACATCGACATGCCCGTTAGCCCCATGTATTCGAGGTTGGCCGTGCCGCCGCCGTATCCGCTCGAGAGCATCAGTCCGCTTGTGGTTTCGCCCTTGAGTGCGCGGATCTGCGGCATCGGGTCCGCGTTGAGCTGCACGCCCGGCACTCGCGTCGGGTCCGAGAATGATTCGGAGAGCACGTAAATCACTGTGGAATCGTTGAGGTTGGCGACACGGTTTTTATTGATTTCCGTGGCGACGTTGCTGTAGCGTGCCGCCACGTCGCGCATCGTCTGCTCGCTATACCCCTGGGGCTCATCCATGACTTTCGGGTTGATCTGACGTAGGAACGAAATCACGGGGCCGTTACGCTGTGCATCGTAGACTGCATCCCACATGCTTGGCGTGTCTCCCATGCCACGCGAGACATGGTAGGCCCAGGAATCCACAGTACCGACTTGCATCGCATACCCATACAATGCACCCAAGGGCAAGATGGTCAGCACAATGCGCGTGATGGCGGCCAACGCGTTGGTGCGTTTGGTGCGGCCGCGCACCATGGAGCCATGGCGCCCGTCAATGATGCTGAGCGCAATGGCACCCGCAATAATGACGGCAATCAGGGCGATGGCTATACCGATCATCAAGCCTGATCCCGGCGGCAGGAAGCTCATGATCGAACCCGTGTCGGATTTGAGGAAGCTCAAGTCGGACGGCATCAGCGGTTCGGTACGCACCTCGATTTTGATGCGCTCCACCACGGCCAGCACGATGGCCAACGACAGCAGTATGGGTGTGGCAATCCAGAACCGGTTCGTGACCATTAGCAACACCAGATAAATCAGTGCGACCACAATGATGTTGAACAGGAACACCATGTTGCCGTTGCCCATTTTGGCAATCATGTCCCACAGCGTGACGCGGTCGAGCGACGCGTTGCTGGCGGCTGCCGACACACCCCATTGCACAATGCCTACCGTGATGAGGTCAACAACAATGAACAACAGTGCATAGAGCCAGCCGGGGAAAGGGCGGCGCTGGCGACGCGCGCTGGCGCCTTGCGACTGCGACTGCGCGGCGCGGCGTCCGCTGGATTCGTGCGAGGTGTTCGACTCGGTGGGCTGGTGTTGCATATCGTCCTGCTTGGTGTTCTATCAGTTCTCTATCAGTTCGTGGGGCCGGGATGCTCGGGGGATGACCGGTCTTGTTCCTTGTGTGGTTCGTGCGACGGCTGCTTGCCTATGCCGCGCGAGGGCTTTTCCGTATGGTGGAAAGCGTAAAGGGTCAAACAACACCATTGTCCTACATAAGCCGACATTGGCTCATAGCTGCAACGCTGGTAAAGCGGGTCAGTGGTTGTGTGGTTGCGGGTGCTGGAAGCTGCACGGCGATGGCACGGGTGACATGATGAACCTTGATTGGGCGGGCGCGTTGCCTGCTGTTCTGCGCGGTTGCTTGGGCTGGCTGCCGCCCGGATTGCCGTTGGGGACATCATAGCATCAAACCCGTTTGCAAAAACGTTTTAGCGAATCGTGGAAATTTTGTTTGACGGGGGTATGGAGCGGCGTGTTTCCCAGATAGCGAAGCCTATAGTGTGTCACGACAGAGACTTCCTTCGAGTCCACTTGCACAGTCCAAAGGAGGACGACATGGCAGAGAAGATTATCCTCGATTGCGATCCGGGCCACGACGATGCGGTCGCCATTTTGCTGGCTGTTGCCAACCCGAACATTGATTTGTTGGGCGTGACCACAGTTGGCGGCAACGCTGCATTGGAGAAGTGCACGTATAACGCACGCGCCTGCCTGCAGCAGTACGGCGCCACCGATGTGCCCGTACATGCCGGCTGCGACCGTCCGCTCGTGCATCCGCTCGAGGTCGCCGATTACGTGCATGGCGAGACTGGCTTGGACGGTGCTGAACTGCCTGTGCCGACGCGTCCGTTGGACAAGGGCCATGCCGTCAACTGGATCATTGACACAATCATGAACAACGAGCCCGGCACGATTACGCTCGTGCCGACGGGACCGCTGACAAACATCGCAATGGCCATGCGCATGGAACCGCGTATCGTCGAACGCGTCAAGCAGGTCGTGCTTATGGGCGGCGGCTACCACACGGGCAACTGGAGCGCCGTAGCCGAATTCAACGTGAAGACTGATCCTGAGGCCGCGCACATCGTGTTTGCCGAAAAGGGTTGGAAAGTTACGATGATTGGCCTTGACCTGACACACCAAGCGTTGTGCACACCTGCGGTGCAGGGCCGCATTGATGAAATTGGCACGCCTACAGCCAAGTTTGTCTCCGAGCTCATGGACTTCTTCCGCAAGTCGTACCAGGACGCCGAAGAGTTCACTGATCCGCCTGTGCATGATCCGTGCACGGTGGCCTATCTGATTGACCCGTCGGTAATCACGACGCGTCGCGCTCCTGTGGAAGTCGAGCTGCGCGGTGACCTGACAGTGGGCATGACCGTGGCCGATTTGCGTGGACTCGAGCCTTCACCGGAAGAATGCAACACGCAGGTGGCCGTCAAGCTTGACTTTGACAAGTTCTGGAACCTCGTCATCGATGCCGTGAAGCGCATCGGCTGATTATAAACATCACACTTACTTTCCCTCCTGATACGCCGGCCACGGTAAAGTCCCGTGGCCGGCTTTTGTTGTTGTCGCATTTCTCGGGGCTTTGCCGTTTGCTGCTTCAGATGCCGTTTTCAGCGTGGGCTGTATGCGATGCGAGATGTGTTGTAACTGTATACAGTGGAAGAGGTAGGTATGAGCATGTGATGCATCCGTGGCATGCATGACATTGGCAGGGGCGATGAATATGGACGCAGAACAGCCGGCGAATAACCGTGAATCGATTGACATTGAAAGCCCCGAAGGGCTCATCGGCGACCAGCAGTTTGCCGCCGTGCTCGATGGCATGCAACTGTGGCTGGCGCTCGCACAATATGCGCAAGTCGAACCAAGCGCTCAACAGGCCCAACTCGCTCAACAATGGAGTGAAGAACAGTTGCATGCCGTGGGCGAGTATCTGCAACGACTGGATTCTCCCGCGCGAGAGTGGATACTGCGCGTAGCCGAGGAAAGCGCCGACCTGCTGAACCGCTACCCACCTCAACGGCCTATCCGGTGACAACTGTTCGCTGGAAGCTAGGAATTGAATTGGGCGGCACGCTTACGGTATCGGGTGGCGTTATCACGTCGGGCCCCGTACGCCCATGATGCCGTCATTTCACGGCTTTACCAGCCGCCAGCATCTGGTCGAACATGGAGCTCGTCTGCTGGAAATCGCTGGGCAGCACCACAGTGGAGGCCCTGCCGTTATGCGCGAATTCGCCCATCATGTCGGTCCATTGTGTGAATGCGAACAGCTCATTGGCTTCTTGCGAGGTCACCCCGGCTTCCTGGATTGTCGAGAGTGAATCCTTGATGCCTTGGGCGATGGCCTTGCGCTGTTCGGCAATGCCGCGGCCCGCTTCCTTCATCGCGTCGGCACGGGCTGTGGCTTCGGTGACCACGCGGATTTTCTCCGCTTCGGCACGCGATTGTGTCGCGATTTTCTCACGTTCAGCCGCATTGATCGAGTTCATCGCGTTTTCCACATCCGCAGGCAAGCCGATCGACTGGATCAGTGTGCCGACCACTTCATAGCCGTACTGGATCATATGGTTGGCCACTTGGCGGCGCACACTCTCGGCGATGGCGTCTTTCTCATCGAACACCGAATCGAGATTGAACTGCGGCACTGTGGAACGCAGCGCGTCAACGATGTAGCTTTTCATCTGATCTTCAGGATCAGCCAGCGCATAATAGCTGCGGTAAATGCCGCTATCCATAATGTGCCGTCCCGGCTGCTGGGACACGCGATACTGCACGGCCACGGTCATCGTGATTGTGACGTTGTCTTTGGTCTTGGCCGACAAATCAAATTTGTCTTGCATCGTGCGCAATTCGACGTGTTTCACAATGCGGTCAATCAGCGGAATACGCGCGTGGATACCCGCTCCAACGATGCGGTGGAACTTGCCGAAACGTTCGATGATATCGACTGTTTGCTGTTGGACCACAAAGATGGATGAGGCGAGAAGCCAGATAATCAGTAGAAGAATGATGGCCACATAAATCACAGAGGCGACCATGATGAGGTTCCTTTCTGAAGAACTCGTGAGCCCACAATAGACACTCACAAAAGTTCACTATATGAGATAGGAGGAGGTTCGGGGTGATGGTGTCTCAGCTCCCGGAACCGGACCGCGGTTCCTCCAAACGGCTTCATAACGCCATTTGGCGCACGGCACAAGAGGATTCAGCGCTTTAGACTGGCCATACCAATCATGATTCACCATCCGTAGCGCTCACCGCATAGCAACAGCCACCGGTAGAGTGCCGGACGCCACGCATGGAACCAGAAAAGAGTGCGCAATGAATACTGAGGTCCGCGACAGCCATACGATCGCCATTGGCCCGCATCACCACGGGGCGTTGCGCCATGCGCATCTTGACCGCACGGCCATCAGTCCCTACGACTGCTATTGCGACGGCTACGGCATGCCAGGAGCCTATGGCAACGGTTACGTGAACATCCTCAAAGTCAGCAGCGGCGTGGTCGACAAAACCGATGACGCGCTGATTGACGGCATCGTGACCTATGACAAAGCCGAATGTGCCGACGCCTATGTGGGCCAAATCAACATGTTGACGGCATCGTCATTCTGCGGCATCATGGGCCAAATCTGGGGGCATGACCTGGCCGTGCATGACGATATCCGCAACAACCGCATCACGCCGTTGTTTACCGCACGCCAATTCAACGGTTCCGAACTGCCCGTCTACGACGCCAAACCATTGATCGACGCCGGCATCGAACTGTTTGGCACGGACCAGGAACGCCGCTATCATCCGGCACCCGGAGCCCATGTCATTTGCGCCAACAAAGGCGTAACGGCCTACCGGCCGAAGAACGACCGTGCGCTCGAAGAGGGCGAAGGCTATGGCGTATGGTCGTTCATCGCGATTTCACTGTCAAACGACCGCGACTACTGCGCCGACCTGTTCATTGAGGACGCTGGCGTGTGGACCGAAAACGACAACGAAGACGACCTCAAGGCCTATCTGGATCAGCATCGCAAAGAAATCGTCTGGTCGGTCGTCGAATGCGGCCGCGACTCGGGCGTGCTATTCGAACGTACGTATGTGGGCTACAGCTACAAAATGATGAAACCAAACCAAATCGGCAACGCAATCACCGTAGGCCCATACGTCACATTGGCCCGCAACGCCGTACCCGATGCAGGCTTCAGCGCACTCAACTCGATGACAATCAACGAATGGCTCCAGACCCAAGGTTTTGCATCGCTCACCGGATTGCAGTGAGCGCCGCCACAGCACCATATGGTCGCCCATCGCGTTACCATCACTAGGCACCGCTCGCACCACCCATGCGCACACGCCATATTTTCGTCCATTGGACAGCAGATAGGAAGGCAGATCATGCCCATGCCATCATCCGCAGCATCACATGCCAGCACATCCAGTGGCGAACTCGCACATACACAGGCCGCTGGAGCGTCACCGACCGCCACACGGCAAACCCAGGCTTCGGCCCAACCTGGCCAGACGAAGAAAGTCGGCCTAATCGGGTTGGTGGGCATTGTCATATCGGCCATGGTCGGTGGTGGCATTTTCAACCTGCCGCAAAACATGTCGGCGGACGCATCGGCTGGCGGACAGATCATCGCTTGGGTGATTACGGGCATTGGCATGTGGTTCATCGCCAACACGTTCCGCATCCTGTCGGCCGCACGCCCAGACATGAAAGACGGTTTGTACGCCTATGCCTACCACGGGTTTGGCAAGTACGTCGGTTTCCTGATTTCCTACGGTTACTGGTTATGCAACTGTTTTTCGTTGGTGGCCTATGGCGTGCTGATCATGTCGACACTCGACTTGTTCTTCCCGGGCAAGTTCACAGGCGGCAACAACCTGGCATCAATCATTGGCGGCTCATTGATTCTGTGGATCATGGTGTTGCTGGCATTGCGCGGCGCCAAATCAGGCGCATTCCTGAACCTCATCGGCACCGTTTGCAAGATTGCGCCCGTGCTCGTGTTCATTGTGGCAATGATGACGGTGTTCAAGTTCTCACAGTTCGTCATCGGGTTTTGGGGTGTGAGCCAGTCGGGCGTGCCGCTGCATTTTGAATTCGGCAATGTGATGAAGCAAGTGTCGAGCACGATGCTCGTCACGTTATGGCTGTTCCTTGGCATTGAAGGCGCTGTGGTCATCTCGGGGGAGGCACGCAGCCAAAAGGATGTATCCAAAGCCACCACCATCGGGTATTTGACAGTGCTCATCGTCTATGTGCTCGTCTCACTGTTGCCGTTGGGCGTGGATGGCTACCGTGACATTGGCGCGATGCAGAATCCGTCGATGGCCGTGCTCATGGCACAGAAGGTTGGCCAATGGGGATCCGACTTGGTCAATGTAGGCATCATCATTTCCGTGTTGTCGGCTTGGCTCGTATGGATGATCATGCTCGGCCAGATGCCGATGTATGCGGCCCGCGACGGCATTTTCCCGGAGTCGTTCGCCAAGCAGAACAAGCATGGCGCCCCGTCCACAGCGTTGATTTGGACGGCCATTATTACGCAGGTCATTTTTGTGATCTGCCTGTTCGTCAAAGGCAGTGCCTGGAACACGCTGATTTCCATCACTTCAGTCATGGCGATGCCATGTTATTTGCTGTGCTGCGTGTTCCTCTGGAAGATTGCGCTCAAGGAACCATGGCCCACCACCATCCGCTTCTCCAAGCGTAACGGCCTGATCACAGGCGTCCTCGGCACCGTGTTCGCGTTGTATCTTGTGTATTCAGCCGGTCTGCATTATTTAATGATCGCCTGCATCCTGTACGCAATCGGTCTGCCACTGTTCATCGTGAGCCGTCGTGAACACGCCAAAGGTACGAAATTGCTTGACCTGTTTACCAAATGGGAGAAGATTCTCGTCGTCATCGTACTCGTGGCCGCAGTGGCCGGCATCGTCGTGACAATCCTCTACTTTGTCCACTGAACTGCACTGTTGGTATCTGTGCTGTTGATAGCAGAAAAGGGGTTCCGCGCTTATCGCGGGACCCCTTTCAACTATCAACAGAACTGTTGCGTTCAGCCCTTCAGCGCTTTGGCGCCAATGTCGTGACGGTAGAACATGCCGGGCACCTGTTCGGGAATCAGCTCGTAGACTTTGCGCTGCGCTTGCGCCAACGTGGGGGCTTTCGTCTGCACAAACATCACGCGGCCCGAATTGCCAACGAGTCCCGTTTCGTTCTCTTGTGCATCCTTGCCGGCCACGGCCACGCCCGCGTAGTAGACATGCGAATCGTCGTCCACGGCGATGTCTGGCACGGCGGCTCCCTTGATCACGTCCTCGGGGTAGCCGTCCGACGCGAGCACGACGCCGAGCGTTGCGGCCGACTCGTCCCACGTGAACTCGGGCTCTTTACCGACGAGCAGATCGTTGATCGCCATCGCCAGGTCGCTTGTGAGCAGCGGCAGCACGACTTCCGTTTCCGGGTCGCCGAACCGCGCGTTGAACTCGATGACTTTCGGACCATCCGCGGTCGCGATCAGACCCGCGTACAGGATGCCAGTGAACGGGATGCCGTCCGCATCCATCGCTTCAACAGTCGGCTTGACAATCGTCTCGATCGCTTCATCAACCACGCTTTGTGGAATCTGCGGCACGGGGGAGTAGGCGCCCATGCCGCCCGTGTTCGGGCCTTCATCGTTGTCGTAGGCGCGCTTGTGATCCTGTGAGATTGGCATCGGCCAGAACTTCGTACCGTGCACAAAGCTCATGAGTGAGAATTCCTGACCTTCCAGGAACTCCTCAATCACGACTTTGGCGCCGGCGATACCGAACTTGTGGTCGAGGAAAATGTCGTTGAGTGCGTCGATGGCCGTCTGCTCGTCCATCGCCACAGTCACGCCCTTGCCTGCGGCCAGACCATCGGCTTTGATCACGATTGGCGCGCCATGTTCGCGCACGTAGGCCACGGCCGGTTCCAGCTCGGAGAACGTCGCGTACGCTGCGGTGGGAATGTTGTGGCGTTCCATGAGACGCTTGGCGAAATCTTTGGATCCCTCAATTTGTGCGGCCTGCTTGCTCGGTCCGAACGCCGGGATGCCGGCTTCGGCCAGCGAGTCGACGATGCCTTCAATCAGCGGCACTTCCGGCCCCACAAACACCCAGTCGTATCCGTTGTTTTGCACGAACTCGATGATGCCGGCCTGATTTTTGGGGTTGAGATTGACCACGCGCAGTCCGTCGCGCTCCATGCCCGGGTTTCCGGGCACCACGGCCACTTCACTCACGTGGTCCGAGGCCAGCAGCGTGCTGGCTATCGTGTGCTCGCGTGCTCCCGAACCGATCACGAGGATCTTCATGATATTGACTTCCGTTCTGCCACTGTTGGCGTTGATCCGAATAGTAGGGGATTGGTTGCGTACTGCCGGCTCAACGCCAGCAGGTGTGCCATGCACAGGAGTTGCCAAGGCCAACAAACCTGCATACAGTCCGTGCGCATGGCAGGGAACGCTTACTCGGTGAATTCCACGTCGTCGTCTGTTTTGGCCACGACTTCACCAATGCGGTAGCCTTGCTCACCATTGGCTTCGAGCAATGCCAACACTTCGTCGGCGCGGTCGGCTGGCACAGCCACAACCATGCCGGCGCCCATGTTGAAGATATTGAACATTTCCATATGGTCAATCTGACCGGCTTGCTCGATCACCTTGAAAATCGGTGGCACAGGCCACGTGCCGAGTTCGATGCGCACGGCCAAACCGTCCGGGATCATGCGCGGAATGTTCTCAATGAACCCGCCACCCGTGATGTGGGCCACACCCTTGACGGCGCCCGCGGCGAACAACGGCTTCAATGCTTTGACGTAAATCTTCGTGGGTGTCAACAGCACATCACCAAGCTTGGCGCCATCCAACGCTTCCAGCTCGGTGTCCACGGTGTATCCGGCCTGCTCGAACAGCGCTTTGCGCACGAGTGAGAATCCGTTGGAATGCACGCCTGTGCTCGGCAACGCGATCAGCACGTCACCGGCCGTGATGTCCGAACCGTCCACAATCTGCGAACGCTCGGCCACACCAACCGCAAATCCCGCCAAATCGTATTCGTCGGCGTCATACATGCCTGGCATTTCGGCTGTTTCGCCGCCAATCAACGCGGCTTCGGCTTGCACGCAGCCGTCGGCCACTCCGGCAACGACTTGTTCCAGTACGGCCGGTTCGTTCTTGCCGCAGGCGATGTAGTCGAGGAAGAACAGGGGCTGTGCGCCTTGGGCCGCAATGTCGTTGACACACATGGCCACGCAGTCCACGCCGATCGTGTTGTGCTTGTCCATGAGCTTGGCGATGACGAGTTTGGTACCCACGCCATCAGTACCCGAGATGAGTACCGGTTCCTTGTAGCCGAGCGAAGCGAGGTCGAACAGGCCGCCGAATCCGCCGATGCCGCCCACCACTCCGGGACGGTTCGTGCGTTCGACGTGCTGCTTGATGCGCTGCACGACTTCGTATCCTGCTTCGACGCTGACGCCAGCGTCTTCATAGGCCTGAGGCATGTTGGTCCTTTCCGGCAGTTTCCTGCCAATTGTTCGGCACCGGGGTGCTCGTATTGCAAAGGTTGAAAGCGGATGGTGGGTTGGCGGAAATAGAAAAAATATCAGCCGTCGACGGGCACGATGTTCGCGGCGTGACGCGGGATCTGCACCGTGTGGAACTCGTTGTCCATGTAATCACTGTGTTCCTCGGCGAACCGGGCCAAACGCAGACGGTCGTCGGGGGAGAGTGAGGCGAGGAAATCCTCTTCGTAGTCGTCGAGCGCGGTCGGATAGTCGCCGTTGAAGTAGGCGACGCACAGGCCTCCGTACGGGGCGTCCTCGTGCAAGCCGATCGATTCGACGAGACCGTCGAGCGAAAGGTAGGCCAGCGAGTCGGCGCCGATGAACTCGCGGATTTCTTCCACGGACTTCGTGGCCGCGATGAGTTCCTGCGTCGTGGAAATATCAATGCCGTAGAAGCACGGGTATTTGAGCGGCGGCGAGCTGATGCGCATGTGTACTTCGGCAGCGCCGGCTTCCTTGAGCAGTTGCACGATGTGACGTGACGTGGTGCCGCGCACGATCGAGTCGTCAAGCACGACGACTCGCTTGCCTTTGACGACGCTCTTGACGGCGGACAGTTTCATGCGCACGCCTTGCTCACGCAACTCTTGCGTGGGCTGGATGAACGTGCGGGCCACGTACTGGTTCTTGATCAGGCCCATTTCGTTGGGCAAACCGGAGACCTCGGCGTACCCGGCTGCGGCGGACAAGCTCGAGTTGGGCACGCCGATGACCATGTCGGCCTCGACAGGTGACTCCTGAGCCAGACGCATGCCCATGCGCTTGCGGGCCGAATGCACGTTGACGCCGTAAATGTCGGAGTCGGGGCGCGCGAAATAGATGAACTCCATTGAGCAGATTGACAGCTGTGTCAGTCCCGTGTAACGCACGATGCGGTAGCCTTCGTCGTTGACGATGACAATTTCACCGGGGCGGATGTCGCGGATGCGTTCGGCGCCCACCACGTCGAGCGCGCAGGTTTCGGAAGCCAGCACGTACGCGCCGTTCTTCATGCGACCCAGCGAGAGCGGACGGAAGCCGTTGGGGTCGAGCGCGCCGATCATCTCGTTTTCCGTCAACAACAGGTAGGCGAAACCGCCGTGCACGGTGTTGAGCGCCTCACGCAACTTGTCGAGCAGCGTTTTGCGTACGGAACGGCGCACCAGATGCATGAGCACCTCGGTGTCGGAGTTCGAGTGGAAAATGGCGCCTTCGTCTTCGAGTGCGCGGCGCAGGGACGGGCAGTTCGTCAGATTGCCGTTGTGGCACAGCGCAATGTCGCCGTCATGGAAACGGAAGACGAACGGCTGAATGTTGTCAAGACCGCCCGAACCGGCCGTGGCGTAGCGCACGTGACCGATGGCGGCGTCGCCTTTGAGTTTCGTGATGTCTTTCTCATCGGAGAAAACTTGTGTGAGCAGACCAAGGCCGCGATGGCCGATCAGATTGCCGTGGTCATTGGAGACGATGCCTGCACCCTCCTGACCTCGGTGTTGTAAAGCATGGAGTCCAAAATACGTCAGGCGCGACGCATCGGGGTGACCCCATACGCCAAAGATGCCGCACTCTTCATGGATCTCTTCGAGTTCAGCCGACAAGCCAAAGCTCCTTCCATCAACCGGAATTTCACCGGATGTCTCACTGGAGAGTCAAGGGATTCGCTACCAGATAAACCCTAGCAACATTTGTTGATTTAGGGGGCCAAATCAGCACAGATATCTCACATGATGGGTGCGGCCGCGGCTTGCGTTCCCATGAACTTCCCAACTTGGTGGCATAGCGTGCAAGCAACAACGTGTGCGGCATGGCGCAAACAGCGCGAACCCGGCAAACGTGAGGGGCGCTGCAGGTGACGCGTGCACGCACATGCGTACCTATCGGGATAGCTTCTGGATAGCTCTACAAGGGGAAGCGGGGATGTGATGATCGATCACGATACTGATGACGAGATGAAGCAGGCGGCAGCAGCTGTTGCGGGACAGGCCTCAGATCCGCAAAACGAGCAACCGTGCCCTGTGGAAGACGGTTTGCCGGTCTACGTACCCGAAGCGGAAATGTCACAAGAAAACGTGCAGCCTGAACTTGATGAACATGTGCAAGTGCCGCAGTTCACGCGCGACTTTGAACTGGCCACGCATTCGGCACGCCAGTCGGGCTGAGGCGGCACGCCACACAATTTTTAGCTTGCAGGCGTAATCAGCATTCCTTGTGATTCGCTTCCTACAATCAGCCTCGGATAGTTGGGATATTGCAGTATTCGTGATTGAAGGAAGGTTTCCCGATGGAAAACAATGTTGGGCAGTCTAATCAGCCGCAGTCGCAGCAACCGGCACAACCCGCACAGCCGGCAACACAGCCGACGCAGCCTGTGCCAGCCAATACGCAACCACCCGTGTCGTTTGTGGACAACGCCAAGCCGGAAGGTTCGGGCGAAAAAGTCTACAAGACGCCGTGGTTCTGGATCATCGTCGCATTGGTGTGCGTCATCCTCGTGCTGGCCACCATTTTGAACGTCCACTTGCAAGAACGTGACGCGCATGACATGCCGAACGCGGACGGTACCACGCAGCTCACGCCGCAACAGCGCGATGACAAACTGCAGGAGCGCTCGCAAAACACTGAAATCGAGCGTGAACGCATCGAACAGTTCCTGGACCGCCAGGAACGGCAGAAGGACGTGCGCTCGCAAACCAGCGACAAGCAGCAGGCGCTTGAAGCCGCCCAGCTGTATGCCAACGTGCTGTATTTGAGCCAGGCCGGCACCTATAACCAGCTTGTGACCGTCGACCACTTCTCGCGTGCTGACGCCGATTACGCAATGAAGAACATTAGTGTGGATTGGAACAAGAACGCCGTGCGGGCCGCCCAGTCCTACAAGCAGTGGTCGTCGTACACGAATGATGAGATCAAGCAGTACCTGATCAGCAACGACTTGTATACGAAGTCCCAAGCTGATTACGCGATCGAGCATGTGGACGAGCAGCCGCTTGACGTGATCGAGTGACGGTTCAACCGAAAGGCTTGTGAACCATCCGTCGCACCCCATATGTGGCATATGCGCCGCATATGGGGTGCTGTGTATGTGGACTTGTGTGCTTGCGGCCGCCACACTGAGTCGAACATATGTTCGATAACGCGGGTATGATGGAGGGTATGCAACGCGAACGCACCTATCTGGCTATCGATTTGAAGTCGTTTTACGCTTCAGCCGAGTGCGTCGCCATGGGTTTGGACCCGCTTGATACGAATCTTGTGGTGGCCGACGCGGCCCGCACGAGCAAAACAATCTGTCTGGCCGTTTCACCATCGCTCAAAGCCCATGGCATCAAAGGCCGTGCACGCCTGTTTGAGGTTGAGCAGGCCATGCAGCTCGTCAACGAGCAACGCCGCCTGCGCGCGCCGTCCAGGCGGTTGAGCCCCAACGTTTCCGCGAACGCCACCGAGCTGGCTTCCGACCCGACGTTGCGTGAGTCATTCATCATTGCCAAGCCGCGCATGGCCTATTACATGCAGATGAGCGCACGCATCTACGACATTTATTTGCACTATGCGTCAGCTGATGATGTGCATGTGTACTCGATTGATGAGGTATTCATTGACGCCACGCGTTACCTGACGTATTTCCGGTGCACGGGGCATGAACTGGCGCGACGCATTGTTGCCGACATCGCGCGTCAAACAGGCATCACAGCCACGGCTGGCGTGGGATCGAACATGTATCTGGCCAAAGTCGCGATGGACATTGTGGCCAAACACATTCCGGCGGATGCAGACGGCGTGCGCATCGCCGAGCTCGATGAATCCTCCTACCGTCATCTGCTGTGGGACCACCGTCCGTTGACTGATTTTTGGCGTGTGGGCAACGGTATTGCACGCCGTTTGGCACGCTTGGGTTTGCGTACGATGGGCGATATTGCGCGCTGTTCGTTGGGTGGGCCCAACGACTACTACAACGAGGACTTGTTGTACCGCATGTTCGGCGTCAACGCCGAACTGCTGATCGACCATGCCTGGGGGTGGGAACCGTGCACAATCGCTGATATCAAGGCCTACCGTCCCGCCGATTCCTCGCTGAGCGTCGGTCAGGTGCTGCCGCGCGGATACGCGCATGATGAGGCACGCCTCGTGGTGGCCGAAATGGCCGACGAACTCGCGTTGTCATTGGTCGACAAAGGCTGGGTTACGGACCGTGTGGAGCTGGCCATTGGTTATGAAACGTTCGCAGGGTCCGGTGAGGGAATCGCCATGGAAGGCTCGTTCCGCGTGGCTGGTTCAGGGGGTGAAGCGGGTGCCGTGTCTCGCGACCGGTACGGCCGTTTGCGCCCCAAAGGCGTGCACGGCTCACTCAATTTGGGCCGGTTCACCGCGGCCGCGTCGGCCATCCGCGAGTCGATGCTCAGCATCTTCCGCTCCATCACCGATCCCGATCTGCAGGTTCGCCGTCTGCGTCTCGTTGCGTTGCGTACGCGTCCGCAGCAGGGCGACCATACTGAGTTCCGCGAACCTTCCATAACTCACCACCCCAACCATGCCGCCGCCTCACCTACGGATCGTGTTGTCGAGCAGCCCTTATCCACCGCCGAGTATGAACAGCCCGACCTGTTCACGGCTCAAGGTCTCGACGATGCCGAAGCTGAGCGGCAGCGCCAACATCGCGAACAAGACGAAGTTGAGACGCGCGTGCAGCGTGCGCTGCTGGACGTCAAGCAACGATTTGGCGCCAACGCCGTGCTCAAAGGCATGGATTTGGATGCAGCCGCACGCACGAAGGAACGCAATACGCAGATTGGAGGACACCACGCATGAGCCTGGAACATAGCGACCGGTATGACGACATCATCAATCTGCCCCACCACCAATCACGCAAACATCCACATATGACGATGCACAACCGTGCGGCACAATTCATGCCGTTTGCCGCGCTCAAAGGATTCGAAGCCACGATTGACGAAACCGCGCGCCGTACCAAAGTGCGGGTGACGCTGGGTCCTGACGAGCAACTTGAACTCAACGAGAAACTTATCGCCGTACTCGGCCAGTTGGCGTCGCAGCCGTGGGTGACGATCACGCATTTCGAGCCTGACGGCCGCAAAGACGGCGGCGACTATCTCGTGACCGAAGGCATCATCCACCATTTTGACCAAACTGCCAAAGTCCTGATCATGGACGACGACTCCCGCATCGCCCTGACCAACATCGTCGATATTCAGTACTGACCCGGGAGCGTCCCCTCTCCCAACAGCCAATCCACCGCGTGCATAATCTGAATGCCGTCAGCGGTGACACCAGTGCCCACATCGGTGCGGTCCATCGTGAGCACCAAGCGCGGGAACGCGTCGGTGATTTGGCGCAATGGCGCGAGTTCACGCTCCCGCGTAACCTCATTGGCCATGCTCCACGTCACTTGGATATACCAACGCTGCTGCCCGCGTTCGGCCACAAAATCAATCTCCGTTGAACCCATGCGACCCACATGGACCTGATAGCCGCGCCGGAGCAGCTCAATGAAAACGATGCCTTCCAGCTGCTGGCCTCTGTCAAATATGAAGTATACTTCATATCTCATTCGAAATCTGGATGGATATGAAGTATATTGCATATTTGAGAGAGTACATGCGCTGGAACATAGTCTGAGTGCGGTGCGTGGATACGAGAAGTCCCCATTGGCATGCAGTCAATGGGGACTTTGTTTTGGTATGGATGGGATTGCTGGGTGGTTAGGCGCTGAATTGGCGGTGGAAGTTGTCGCCGATCTGGCGATGGGCGAAGATGACGAGGCTCAACAGCATGATTGCGGCCACAGCGGCGTTGATGACGACCAGCAGATGCCAAGGCGCCCAGCCGAGCGGAATCATGACGAGTAGCACGGCACCCATGATGATGTCGAATATCAAATACTTGAAATAGCGGTCAATCGCACGGTCGCGCAGCACTACGAGCACCACGGCGTCATAGGCGAACGAGGCCAGCCACGTGATTGGGATCACAAATTGCGTAATGATCAGATTCCTCGTGAACAGCAGCCAAACGAGACTGGCCAGCAAGATTAAATACGGCAGCCGGAAGCATAGGCGCAATGGCCGCACATCATGCGCTACGGCATTGACGACGAGCAGCATGAGCACAAGCCACGAGAACAATGACGCAATCACATCAGGCCAATCCCAATGGAACTGGTAGGCGAAAAACACAATCAGCACAATGACCACACCAGTGATGAACAACAACAGTTGTGTGGCCAAACGCCGAGGTTTCAAGAATGGTATCTGACGTGGCAGCACACCCGGCACGGCGTCACCGACCAAATCACTTTGGCACAACGGGCAACGTTCAATATGTCCCGTGTAATCCACATCGCAGGCCATGCAGCGTCTCATTGCTCGCTCCCTTCAGTGTGGTCGGATCGCATATCTGGCTTCAGGGCTCCAGCATCGTGGGCGGTGGCGGCGGTGGGGACGGGATTGGATGCGCCAGAGGAATCAATATCATTGACGGAACCGGACGTGTCAATGAGCTCGTCTTCCTCACGGTCTTCCGCAGCCAAAGCGCGGTGGTCGGAACCTTTGTGGGAAGCCGGGAAGGTCTGCTCCACATTGGCGCCCGCGATATTGATGTAGCCCTCAATGCCGAGCGTGGCAAACAAACGCACGAGATTCTTGACAATATCGAGCGTGTGATATACCGAGGAAACGCCAATCGACAGGTTGTTCTTGCACGAAATGATCGTGAAATTCAAGCCACCTGGAGTCGTCAGGAAGTTGGCCGTATGCACAAACGGCTGGAGTCGTTCGTCAAGCTCAAAACGGCCCACACTCGACACGGTCGTCGTGGTCGAATGCTCGGTGACATGCTGCGCGGCCTCCAACGCCCAATCCTTGATTGGGGAAGGAGCTAAACGCAACGCCACGTTCTTCTCCAAACCGACCATCGTATTCATGTAGCCCTCAACGCGCTCACGGCCAGCAGCACTACGCAATTGCTGCTGCACCTCGCGCGCCATGTCTTCCAGTGACATGTCGTCGTCGCCTGGAGTGACGGCTACATAGGTCATGCCATAGAAATTGCGTACGGTCTCTGAACTGTAGAACTTGCGTAAATCCACGGGAATGTCAACGCGGATCGCACGGTTGCGGCTGCGCGTTGGCATTGTGCTGCGAATCGAGCAGATGATTGCGGCAATGAGGAACGACGTGAGCGAGGCCCCACACAAATGCGCATGGTTGAGTATGGCGTCCACGCTCACGTGATATTCCAAAAACGTGGGAGCCGAGCGGTCCTTGAACCCTGGAATGCGGAAAATTTTTGTGGTGGGCTGGCCGGTTTTCTTGTTGCGGTCGTAGAACTTGTCGAAACTGTTCTCGGCCTTGTCGGAGTCGGAACCCAGATACTCGCTGGGCACGTCCGGCACGTCGTAACGCTCGGCAATGTATTCATGCAGAATCGCCTTGAAAAAGTTCAACGCGCCGCGGCCGTCGGAAATCATGTGCGAGACTTCCAAATTGATGCGGTCGCGGTAGTAAGTGACGCGGAACAGCGTGCTCATCGGGCCGTGGTGCAGCGGCGAGCAGATCGGCAGATGCTCAGGCTCGACTTGCGGTTGCTCGTCGGATTGCTCCAGATAATGCCAGAACAAGCCGTTGCGCAAGCGCACGTTGAAACTCGGGAAGCGGCGCACGGCGCGGTCGAGCGCGTGCTGCAAGATATCCGCGTCAATGTCGTCCACCAAGCCGGCCGCGTAACGGAACACGGTCTGCAGCGAGCGCCCGGCCTGGGAGGAATAGAATTTGCCGACGTTGTCTAGTCGGTACCAAGAATGATCTGCCATTCCTGATCCTGCTCCTTAGCGTGTGATGCAGCCGATTCATCGGTCGCATCGATCCCTTCTGTTGTGTCAGCTGGTGTGACTCCTGATGCTGTTGTAGCGCGAACCGCGGATTCAATCGCGTCCGTAACGTCGCGGGAGGTGGCGCCTGTCTTGGTGAGGTCTGCTTGGGTGATGCCTGCCTCGTTGACGCCTGCCTCGTTGACGCCGGCGGTGGCTCCCGTTGCCGTGCCGATGATGGCAGCACCCTCGGCACGTTCGATGAGCTCGGCTTCCTGTTGGGCGGCCTGTTTGGCGGCTTCGCGAGCCTGCTGGGCCTCTTCCTTGGCGGCTTGTTTGGCTGAAGCCTTGGCTTCCTTGTCCGTTTCCATTGTGGAGAATGGAACGCCGTCCAGGAAATGGTCGATGACCTTGTAAGTACGACTGACGAGCGGCGAGATGCGCGGATACAGGAAGTAGCCGTGCACGCCGTCGCGCATGCGGTAACACTGCACGTCGTTGCCGGCGTCTTGCAGCAGGTGGGCGAAATGTTCGTCTTCGTCGCGCAGCGGGCAGTATTCGGCGCTGATGATCAGCGTGCGTGGCATGTGCTCGAGGTGTTGTTCGTTGAGCGGGGCGAAATACGGGTCGAGCAAATCGGGGATGTTGCTGCGATACATCTCGAGATAGTCCATCATGTCGCGGGCGGTCAGCAGGTAGTCACGGCCGTTCTCGCGTACTGAATCGTATGGTGAGGTGGCGGGGTTGTAATCGTTGTTCAGGCATGGGTACAAGGCCATGAGCTGCTTGACTTGGAACGTGCCACGGTCGCGGCCCATGAGTGTGATGGCCACGGCAAGGTTGCCACCGGCGGAATCGCCGAACAGCACGATGTCATCGGGGTCGATGTGCTGGCTTACTTCAGGATGGTCGGGCACGGCCGGGATTGGCATTGTGCCTTGATACAACGCCACGGCGGCCTGATAGCAGTCTTCGACAGGCGTGGGGTAGCGGTGGTCGGGGGCGCGACGGTAATCGATTGAGATGACGCGACGTTGTGTTTGCAATGCCAGATTGGCGCAAGCGTCCGTGTACAGTTCGGCGCTGCCGGTGGCCCAACCGCCGCCATGCATGAACAGGATGGTGCCTTGCAAATCAATGGGCTGTCCGGCGCGTTCCATGGCGATGACGTCGCGAAGAATTTTGGCTTCATTGTCGGATTCGCGGGCTTCAAGCGTTTCGCCATGCTTATGCTCATCTTTGGCTTGCGCCTCGTCAATGCGCAAGGCCTCTTCGTCTTCGCGCAGTCTTATTTTACGGGCTTCTTTGAGCTTTTTGGCGTTTTCTTTGAGCGTCTTCTTGTCTGCCTGCAAGTCTTGTGACCAGCGGTATTCGTTCTTGCTGATCAATGGCGTGAACACGCGCAACTGCAAGTCGTAGCCGTCGTTGAGTGTGATGCTGATGTCTTGCGAATCGCAAATATGCGCTAGTCCCCGTTCCATTTTTGCGCCGACGTCCTCCATGACGCGTTGCAGACGATACGTGTGCTTGGCATTGGGCATCAAATGGCTTATTGCCGCATATATTGCTTTGTTGATGGGCATAGTTCCACCTTCCACGGTCCCTGCTGCCATAGGCCAGGGCCATAGGGTCATCGTAAAACGGACGGACTGGGGGTGCCGCCATTATGACATGCGAGCCAGGGGTTGCTGGTGGCGGTTCCCTTGCGGCGAACTGAAATGCGGCGGGTGACGGGGCATGCGGCGTGCGGGGATGTGGGGGTGTGCGGGTCATGCGGGGCGTACCGTCGGGACGAGCTGGACCGCGGTTAATTGCAAATGGATTGTGCACGTGTGTGGAATCGGCTGGCGTAGTGAGTTCGAATATCGATACAATCAGGAACGATATCGCCCTTGGATGAATCGAGTGATGTTGCGCCGCATGAGCGAGGCGGCCATGCGAATTAAGCACGCACTATTCGATGATGCAAGATGGCTGATGCACGACCCGCGACCCCCTATGGTGACTGTAGTGAAATGGTGAGGAATCCATTAATGCGGAAGAACGACGAGCAGGAATTGCAGCAAGACTATTACTCGGTGGATGCCCAGATTGCCCAGCGGCGCAAGAAAACGATCATTACCGTCATCATTGGAGTGGTGGTCGCTGCGCTGGTTACTGTAGGCATTCTGTTTGCCACAATCTGGTATCCCGCCATTGTTGAGCAGCGGGCGCGAGAAGCGGCTGCGACGTCTGCGGTGACGCCATCGACGACCGAGCCGATGGAAGTCATCAAGAATTACGAACAGTTCATGATGGACTACGCTGATTATGCCGAAATGCTCAACAGTGCGGAAGGCATTCCGGCCGACAAGCTGGAAGGGTATACCCAGTGGCTGGCGCGCTTTGATGACATTCAGGCGCAGTTCGATGCCGTTTCGGACACGAAGCTCACTCCTGAGCAGGAAGCCTATTTCGATGATGTCATTGATCGCGTCAACAAACGCATGATTGAAGCCACAGGCACGACAGCTGTGGCGATCCCGCGTTCCGCCGAGGAGGCTGAGAAGCTGCAGGCCCAACGTGAGGAAGAAGCCGAAAAGTCCCGCAACCAGCTCACTGATGCGCTGAAGGATGCCGAGGATTCCGATTCGGGCGATTCTGCTGATTCATCCGATTCCTCGCAGGAATCCAAGTGATTCGCGCCGCGGGTGGCTCGTGATTACTTCGTGATAGCTGCTTGATTGCCGCTCGATTGCCTCTTGAACGCTGAAGATGACTCGTGGTTGTACCACCGTGGTACAACCACGAGTCATCGAGGCGTGGAATTGTATGTTTTTGTACCACCGTGGTACAACCACGCTACGGATTTCGCCCAATTTTGCTCGCGTCTGTACCACCGTGGTACAGACGCGTGCATTTTCATCCGGAATCCGTATCGCGCCTGTACCACCGTGGTACAAACGCGAGTCATCTGGTGACGGATCCGCTGGAATCCGCTATCCGGCAATGCAAAAAACCGCCCGAATCCGCGTGGAATCGGGCGGCTTTGGCGAAGCGCGCGCGAGTTTAGGCGCGGAAGTAGTCCACGCCGGCTTCGAACAGTGGCTGGTAGGTGTTGCCTGGCACGTTCAGGTACAGGCCGTTGCCTGAGCGTTCCGAGTGGCCCATCTTGCCGAAGATGCGGCCGTCAGGGCTCGTGATGCCTTCAATCGCGAGCATCGAGCCGTTCGGGTTCACGTCGAGGCTCATGCCTGGCACGCCCTGCTCGTCCACATACTGCGTGGCCACCTGACCATGCTCAACGAGCGAGGAGAGCATTTCAGGCGACGCCACGAAACGCCCCTCACCATGCGAAATGGCTACCGTATGCACGTCACCGACCTGCGTGCGCGCCAGCCACGGCGACAGGTCCGAGGCCACACGCGTGCGCACAAGTCGGCTCTGGTGGCGGCCAATGCGGTTGAACGTCAGCGTCGGGCAGTTCTCATCCATGTCCACAATGTCGCCAAACGGCACGAGACCAAGCTTGATCAGCGCCTGGAAGCCATTGCAGATGCCAAGCATCAGGCCGTCACGGTTCTTGATCAGGTCGCGCACGGCTTCCGTCACTTCAGGCGCGCGGAAGAACGCCGTGATGAACTTCGCCGATCCATCCGGCTCGTCGCCGCCCGAGAATCCGCCCGGAATCATCACAATCTGGCTTTGGCTAATTTGCTGGGCCAGTTCGTGTGTGGACTCGGCCACATCGTTGGGTGTCAGGTTGTTGATCACGAGCGTCGTCACGTCCGCACCCGCGCGTTCGAATGCGGCGGCTGTGTCGTATTCGCAGTTGTTGCCTGGGAACACGGGGATAATTACGCGCGGCTTGGCCACGCCCGTTCCCGTATACACGGTCTTCTTGGGCGCATGGAACGTAATCGGCTCCACGGTTTGTGCTTCCGTATCCGCGTCACCGGCCGTGCGGTACGGGTACACGCTTTCGATGCCCGACTCCCAGGTTTGCTGCAACGCGTCACCATCCAGCGTGGTGCCGCCCGCTTGCAGACTATAGATTTTCGTGGTCATGCCAATAACACTGATGTCCACGAGGTTCGACGCCGTGGGAATGACGGCGGCATCGCTCAATTCAAGAATGAACGAACCATATGCCGGTGCGAACAACGCGTTCGTATCAATGGCATCATCAATCGCCACACCAATGCGGTTGCCGACCATCATCGAGAACAGCTGCTGCGCCGTACCGCCATATCCTGGCGTGGCCACAGCCACGGCATCGCCGAACTCGGTCAACGATTCGACGAGTGAGAACACTTCGAGCAACGACTCGGCGTCCGGCGTCAAGCCATCTGCCAGGTAACGCGGCGCAATGCGCACCACACGATGGTTCGCGGCCTTGAATTCGGGGCTTGTGGCATGACGCATGTCGCCCACAGCCACAGCGAATGAAATCAGCGTTGGCGGCACATCGAGGTCTTCGAACGACCCCGACATTGAATCCTTGCCGCCAATCGCGCCAACACCCAAATCGACCTGCGCCATGAGCGCGCCGAGCACAGCGGCCATCGGCTTACCCCAACGCGTAGGCTCATCACGCAGCTTCTCGAAATACTCTTGGAAGCTCAAATAGGCGTCTTCATGATGGAATCCGGCGGCCACGAGCTTGGCCAATGATTCAACCACCGACAGGTAGGCGCCAGTGAACTGGTTGCGTTCCATGATGTATGGGTTGAAACCCCATGCCATGGCTGAAGCCGTAGTTGTTTCGCCGAACACGGGAAGCTTGGCCACCATGGCCTGCGTCGGCGTCAATTGCGTGCGGCCACCGAACGGCATGAGCACGGTACCTGCGCCGATTGTCGAGTCGAAACGCTCGGACAGACCCTTGTTGGACGCCACGTTGATGTCGGCGAGCAACGTATGCATGCGCTCTTCCAACGTGCCAGCATCATCCTGGGCCAGCGGTGCCACATAAGCCTGCTGCTGAACCACATGCACATCCTGCTGCTTGGGAGCGCCGTTCGAGGCGAGGAACGCGCGCGACAAATCCACAATCGCATCCCCGTTCCAGCGCATGACCATGCGCGGTTCCTCGGTCACGGTGGCGATGACCTCGGCTTCAAGGTTCTCTTCACGCGCATACTTGAGGAACTCGTCGACGTCTTCGGCCGCCACGTCCACAGCCATACGTTCCTGCGACTCGGAAATGGCCAGTTCAGTGCCGTCCAAGCCTTCGTACTTCTTGCTCACGCGGTTCAAATCCACATCAAGGCCATCAGCGATCTCGCCAACGGCCACTGACACGCCGCCAGCACCAAAATCGTTGCAACGCTTGATCAGGCGGCAGGCTTCGCCACGGCGGAACAGACGCTGCAGCTTGCGCTCCACAGGAGCATTGCCCTTCTGCACTTCAGCGCCATCAAGTTCAATCGATTCGACCGTATGCGACTTGGACGAACCCGTTGCACCACCAATGCCGTCACGGCCCGTGCGGCCACCGAGCAAAATGATGCGGTCGCCCGGTGCCGGCGTCTCACGGCGCACATGGTCGGCAGGCGTGGCAGCCACCACGGCGCCGACTTCCATGCGCTTGGCTACATACCCCGGATGGTAGATTTCACTGACCTGACCCGTGGCCAAACCGATCTGGTTGCCATAGCTCGCGTAGCCCGAAGCGGCCGTTGTCACGAGCTTGCGCTGCGGCAGCTTGCCTTCAAGCGTTTCGGACACGGGCACCGTGGGATCGGCCGCACCCGTCACACGCATGGCCTGGTACACATAGGAACGGCCCGACAGCGGATCGCGGATGCAACCGCCAATACACGTGGCCGCACCACCGAACGGTTCAATTTCGGTGGGGTGGTTGTGCGTCTCATTCTTGAACAGGAACAACCAGTCCTCATCCTCACCGTTGACGTCCACCTTGACTTTCACGGTGCACGCGTTGATTTCTTCGGATTCGTCGAGACCGGTCAGGATGCCGTTCTTCTTGAGCCACTTGGCACCAATCGTACCCATGTCCATCAGGCAGATCGGCTTGGCCCCACGGCCCAATTCCTCACGCATGGCCAAATAGCGGCCGAACGCCTCACGTACCACGGCATCGTCAATCGTGATATCGGTCAGGTTCGTGCCGAACGTCGTATGACGGCAATGATCCGACCAATACGTGTCAATCACCTTGATTTCGGTGATTGTGGGATCACGCTGTTCCTGCGTGAAATACTCGCGGCAGAACCGCAAATCAGCCACATCCATGGCCAATCCGCGTTCATCGATGAATGATTGCAACGCCTCATCAGGCATTTCGCGGAAACCTTCAATGACTTCCACGGGCTGGGGTACGGGCACGTTGGCTTCCAACGTTTCAGGCTGCTCCAACCCGGCTTCGCGCGCTTCCACAGGATTGATCACATAACGCTTGATCGCCGCCACATCGGCGTCGCTCAGCGCGCCTTCGAGCGCATAGACGCGTGCGGAACGCACGGTGGGGCGCTCACCCTGGGAAATGAGCTGGATGCATTCGCTGGCCGAATCGGCACGCTGGTCGAACTGGCCCGGCAAAAACTCCACAGCGAACACTTGCGCATCACCGAGTTCAGGCAGGTCGCTCGAGACGGCATCAACCTGCGGTTCGCTGAACACGGTCGGCACCACGCGTTCAAACAGGTTCTCGTCAATGCCTTCCACGTCGTAACGGTTGATGATGCGGACGCGATCCAAGGCATCCACGCCCAGGATCGTTTTCAATTCATGCGTTAGTTGCTGCGCTTCAACATCAAAGCCGGAACGCTTCTCCACATGCACGCGATACACCACGGTTTGCTCTCTCTTCTTCAGGGTCGTAAGTGGTCACTCGTTTGATTGTTCAATGTTCAGTTATGTGGCCTTGGCGGGTGGCGAGCTTGCACACGCTACTCGCCAAAGCCTTCAAGTACGTGAGGCGACAGGCATGCGGGTGGGCATGTCATGGGGCCTTGCGCGGAAATACAAAGTCAATTCAGGAGCGAGTCACACCCTCGGCGTCGGCAAGCTGTTCGAGACGCTCGAGAATCTGCTCGTAGGCCGGAATGATATTGCCCAAATCGCGGCGGAACAAGTCCTTGTCCAGATGTTCGATCGTCTCGCCACCATCCTTGACATCCCACAGACGGCAGGTGTCGGGCGTGATTTCGTCGGCCAACAGGATGCGGCCGTCAGCCGTGCGGCCTTCCTCAATCTTGAAATCGACGAGACGCACGTCGATCTTCGAGAAAATATCAAGCAGCGCTTCGTTGACGGCGCGGGCCTGACGCGAGATTTCGTCGAGTTCCTCCTCGGTCACAATGCCGAGCGCGATCAGGCCGTCATTGTTGATGAACGGGTCGCCCAGCGCATCATCCTTGACGCAGAACTCAAGGATCGGCTGCTTCAATGGCGTGCCTTCTTCCACGCCGTAACGCTTGGCGAACGAACCGGCGGCCGTGTTACGCATGATGATCTCAAGCGGGAACATGTCCATCTTGCGCACGAGCTGTTCGGTGTCCGACAGCGAGGAGACGAAATGCGAGTCCACGCCACGAGCCTTGAGCAAGTCGAAAATGACTGCCGTAATGCGGTTGTTCAAGCTGCCTTTGCCTTCAATTTGCGCTTTCTTCGCGCCGTTGCCGGCCGTGGCCTGGTTCATATATTCAACCCAGAGCACCTCGGGGTCGTCAGTTGCGAACAGTTTCTTGGCCTTGCCCTCGTAGAGCTTCTCCAGCTTCTCCATGAACCTTGAATCTCGCCTTCTCTCGGTGCCGGACCATGCACGGCCCGACTGGGTGGGGATGATGGTTGAAATTGAATGGATACAAGTCACGAGCCTAGCAATTTGACAGCCCAAGGGGGAGTGGAAAGGGCCGGTTTTCCCACTATGTGTCACAAACGTGGGGATGAAGACTTGGCGCGGCCTTCAGCGCTTGGCAAACCGGCCCAACGGCACGGGAGTCAGATTAGTTGTTGGCGGGCACCACGGTGATGGCCAACTCTTGCGCCACTTGGGAGGCTTTGACGCGCGCTTCGAGCGGATCGGTGCCCGCGGCCAGCGCCACACCCATGCGGCGATGGCCATGCACAACCGGCTTGGCGAACACGCGCAAGTCGGTGCCCGCATGTGCGAGCGCCACGTCCAGATTGCCGAACTCGACTTCACCGTCACCTTCCACCACGATCGCATGGCTGGCGGCCGCCGTGTGCTTGGGCAGTGCGAGCGTCACATGGTCGGCTGTGATCGGCAGACCCAGGATGGCGCGCGCATGCAGTTCGAATTCGTTCAAACGCTGGCTCATCATCGTCACCATGCCCGTGTCGTGCGGACGCGGTGAGACTTCGTTGAACAGCACGGTGCCGTCCTTGAGTACGAACAGTTCGACGCCGTACACGCCCCAGCCGTGTTCGTTGTTTTGGGTGGAGACGTCGACGAGGCCTTGCACGGCCGCTGTGGCGATGCGGCGTGCTTCTTCAAGTTCACGCATGCCCGTGTCGGCCGGCTGCCAGGATTCACGGTAGTCGCCGTCTTCCTGGCGTTGTCCGATCGGTTCACACGTCACGATGCCGGCCGACGAGGCCACGGTCAGCATCGTCAGTTCAGCGTCCAGGTCGACGAGCTGTTCCACGATCACACGGCTCGTGTCGCCTTCCGACGCCGCGCGGCGCCCTTCTTGCGCTTCCTTCCAGGCCGCGTCAATCTGGTCGGCGCTGCGTACGACCGACTGGCCGTGGCCCGACGAACTCATGACGGGCTTGACTACGCACGGATAGCCGATTTGTTCGGCTCCGGCACGCAGTTCTTCGAGGCTTCCGGCAAAACGGTAAGGTGTGGTCGGCAGTCCCAGCGTTTCGGCGGCCAGCGTGCGTAGCTGCTCGCGGTCCATGCAGATTTGGGCGACTTTGGCGCTCGGCACCACCTGGATGCCGTGCTGTGCTGCCGCAGTCAGTTCCTGTGTTGCGATTGCTTCGACTTCCGGCACGATGATATTTGGTTTGACTTCCGTAATAAGGTCCTGGAGCTGCTGCGCATCCGCCATGTCCACCACCTTGGCTGCATGGGCGACTTGCTGCGCGGGCGCTCCTGCGTAAGAGTCGGCCGCCACCACATACACGCCCAACCGTTGCAGTGCGATGGCGACTTCCTTGCCGAGTTCGCCTGAACCGAGCAGCAGCACGCGCGTGGGATGCTGGCCCAACGGCGTGCCGACCGTGCGGGATGTGGTGGCTGAGGATGAGGGTGCTGGTTCCACGGCGTCAGCCGTGATATCCACAGCCGTGGTGGCCACGAGCGGGCTCGTTGGCTGGTCGGTGGCTGTTGCCGCTGGTGTGATGGGGGTTTCCGGGTTCGCGATGGCATCCATTGCTTCATGCGTCGTATCAGTCATGCCCCCATTGTGCCATGCTTGGGGCTGGTAGCGGCCCGTGTGCACATTGTGCGAACAAACCATCATGACGTGCCGGCATGTGGTTGCGCGTTGTCCCGCTACGATGGAGGGCATGACTGAGCGACACGATCACGCTACGCAGCAGACGTCTCACACGCAGCCGGGGGATGGGCGGCGCAAGCCATTGACAATCGTTATGGTGTTGGATGCCGTGGGCAACCGCGGCAACGGCACGTCCAATTCGGCGTTGCAATGGGCGCAACAGCTCAAACGTGAAGGCCACCATGTGCGGCTCGTGGGCATTGGCGCGCCCGAGTATCCGGCGCAAGAAAACCTGATCCCGTTCGTATCCTGGATCTCACGCAAACAGCAGATGCATTTCGCCAAACCGTCCGACGCGTTGTTCCGCCGCGCATTTGAAGGCGCGGACATCGTGCACATCTATATGCCGTTCAACTTCGGCCGCCATGCCATGCGTGTGGCGCGTTCGATGGGATTGCCCGTGACCGCGGGCTTCCATGTGCAACCCGAAAACATCACCTATTCGGCGGGGCCGTTGCGTTGGATTCCCGGTGTGGCCACATTCATCTACTGGCTGTTCCGGCACTGGATGTACAGCAAAGTGGATGCTATCCACGTGCCCAGCGACATGGGGGCCCGGCTGTTGCGCAAACACCATTACCGCAAGCCGATCCATGTCATTTCCAATGGGTATGACACACGGTTCACGCCTCCATTCGCCATGGACGAGCAGTCCATGGGCGCACTGCTGACCGATGAGGAGCTTATCGAAGCCGATGAAATCCACTTTGGGCCGGACCGACCCATGCGCATAGTCGCTTCAGGACGGTTGAGCAATGAAAAGGACCAGCGCACACTGATCAAAGCCATATCGTTGAGCAAGCATGCCGACGACATCACATTGACAATCGCCGGTACGGGCCCTATCGGCAACCGCTTGCGCCGCATGGCCAAACGGTTGCTCAAGAACCCCGCCGACATCGGTTTCCATGCCAACTCGACAATGCCGCAATTGTTGCGCTCACAGGACCTGCTCGTGCATCCTTCCATCGTGGACCTGGAATCGCTGTCCGTCATCGAGGGCATGGCGTGCGGTCTCGTGCCCGTCGTCGCCGATTCACCATTGAGCGCGGCCGGCGACTTCGCGCTCGACCCGCATTGCTCGTTCCCCGTCAAGGACGCGCAGACACTGGCTGAACGCATCGACTGGTGGTTCGAACATCCTGCCGAACTGGTGCAATGGCGTCGCATCTACGCCAAACACACACAGGAAACCTACCGCGTGGCCATTTCCGTACACAAGTTCCTGGATATGGAACATGAGGTGCTGCGTCACCATCGCGAATCCTGACAGCCAAGCCCACGCCAACGCATAGTGGCGGGCGGCACCTGCCGGTTGCATGTCCATACAAGGTTCCCGGTGCCACCCGCCACCAACAAGGTGAATCGCATGCCTCAAGAGCATGGTTCCGCGCACATCAGAGCAGGCTGATCAATTCATCCACTTGCTTGTCAGTGGTGGCCCAGCTTGTGCAAATGCGCAGCATCACATGGCCGGCGTCCACCTGCTCGATGAATCCGAGCTTGACCTGCTTGGCCAGTGCGGCCGCCTTGTCATTGGACACCGTGATCATGATCTGGTTCGTGACCGACGTGAACGCCACATCGTAGCCCTTGCTCACGAGTGCCGCGCGAATGCGGTCGGCAGCGGCGTCGGCATGCTTGGCAAGCTTGAAATACAAATCGTCAGTAAACAACGTGTCAAACTGCAACCCCAGCAGGAATCCCTTGGCGAGCAACGCGCCATGCTGCTTGACAATCGTCGTGAAATTCTTGGGAGTATTGCGCTTCGTAAACACGACGGCTTCACCAAACAGCGCACCCACCTTCGTGCCACCAATCGTGAACACGTCGGCAATCATCGCCACATCGGCCAACGTCATGTCGCAGCCGTCAGATTCAAGCGCATAGCCCAACCGCGCGCCATCCACAAACAACGGCATGCCATGGTCATGCGCAACCTGGGCGATTGCAGCCAACTCGTCACGCGAATAGACCGTGCCGTATTCGGTGGACTGCGACACATACACGCTGCCCGGATAGACCATGTGCGTATGGTTCGCGTCGGCTTCGAAGCGCTCGCAGAAATCGTCCAGCGCTTCGGCGGTGATCTTGCCATCCTGGCCGGGCAACGTGAGTACCTTGTGGCCTGTGGCTTCCACGGCGCCGGCTTCATGCGTGTTGATATGGCCGCTGTCGGCGCATACGACGCCCGCATAGGCTGGTGTGATCGCCGACAACACGGTGGCGTTCGTTTGTGTGCCACCCGTCAGGAACCAAATGTCGGCTTCAGGGTTTTGGCATGCCGCGCGGATTTTGTCGCCGGCCATCTGGCAATACTGGTCATTGCCATAGCCTGGATGCTGTTCGTTGGCGATCTGCTGCATGCGGTCGAGAATTTGCGGCGCGGCAGCGCTTGAATAGTCATTTTCAAAAGACAGCATCGGTTCCATCCTTACTGTTGGTTGCGCGGAAATACCAATAATCAATACCGATTATGGTCGCTCGGGTGAGAAAACGCTGGAAACAAGCCCACAGCGTCAGGCGGCGTTGTGAGCGGCAGCGGGTGACGAGTTGGCGGCAGCGCTGGGTGAGGAGCCAGCTTGAGGCGATTGTTGAGTTGACGGCTGGTTCTGCGCGGCTTCGAGTGCGGCCGTGCCTTTGTTGTTGATGGTGGTGGCGAGCGGATGCTGCTTGATGAAGAACATGAGCACGGTGGCCACGGCCAAAATCGGCACGAACACGCGGAAAATCGGGGTCAGCGCCTCACTGTAGCCCTGTGCGATCACGCCATGCAGCGACTCGGGCAGCTTGTTGAGCATTTGCGGCGTGACATCGGCGATACTGATGTGCACGTTCGATGGTATTTCGGGAGTGACAATCGAGACGAGACGTGACGTGAACACGCTGCCGACAATGGCGGTGCCGAGCGTCGTGCCAATCTGGCGGAAGAAATTGTTGCCGGCCGTGGCCGTGCCAACGATAGTGTGCGGAAACTCGTTTTGCACAATCAGCACGAGGATCTGCGAACCCAAGCCCTGACCGAAACCGATCAGGAAGAAGTAGGTCATCAGCAAAATCGCGGGAGTACCCACGCCAATCGAGGAGAGCATGACGAAACCGAACGTCATGACGGCGCCCATCGCGATCGGCATCCACTTGTATTTGCCTGTAATCGATGCGAGGAAACCCGTGACCGTGGAGGTAATCAACGAACCGGCCATCATCGGTGTCATCATCAAGCCGGCGATGGTCGGCGACTTGTCTTCCACAATTTGCAGGAACGTGGGCAAATAATTCGTGGCTCCGGCCACGGCGCCGTAGACAAGCATGCCCGTGACGGTGACGAGCACGAAGTTGCGGTTTTTGAACAGACGGACTGGGATGACCGGTTCCTGCGCGCGCCGTTCAATCCAGACGAACGCAATCGCGCACAGCAGTGAGATGAAAAACAGGCCCAAAATCTGCCAGGAGTCCCATGCGTACAGGTTGCCACCCCAGGATGCGGCCAATACGAGCGTGACCGTGAACGCTGTGGACATGATGATGCCCCACATGTCGATGCTGTTGCCGGAGGCCTTGTGAGCGTCCTTGCGCAGGAACAGGCCCGTCATCGTGATGGCGATGATGTCAAGCGGAATCGTACACCAGAACACCATGCGCCAGCCGAAATCCTGGACCACCCAACCGCCGATGACAGGGCCGAGCACGGTGGACACGGCGAACACGGCGCCAATCGCACCCATGTATTTGCCACGTGCGCGAGCCGAGACGATATCGGCCAAAATGGCTTGCGACAAAATGATGACGCCGCCACCACCCAAGCCGGACACGGCGCGGCCGGTCAACAACAACGCCATGTTGGGCGCGATTGCGCAGATGACCTTGCCGATTGCGTAGAGCGCCATGGCGACCATGATCAGATGCTTGCGACCAATACGGTCACCCATGCGGCCGTAGAACGGCATGACGATCGTGCTCGTGAGAATGTACATTGTGGAAACCCACTGCATGATTTCCACGCCGCCCAAATCGCCCACAATCGTGGGCAGCGCCGTGGCCGCGATCGTCTCGGACAGTGAGCCGACAAACACGGCCAACGCGAGTGCGATGAACACGAGCGCCAGTTTGCCGCCGTGCATCATGCCGTCATGTGGCTGTTGCTGCTGGTTGGCGCTGGACGAGGGTGCAGTGGCGCTGGAAGCTGCACGACTGGGGGATGTCGCACTCTGAGTCATAGTGCGCACTATAAAACCCGAGGCTGGAAGGTATGCGAGAAGCGAAACGGGGGAGAGGGGGAGGGGCGGGCGTGAGTCCGCGATGATTGAGCTTGCGTAACTTCACACATCAGGCTTGCGCAACGGACAGGCCTGCGCACGTGACCGGCCTGTAGTACGTAACAAGCCCGCCGGAATCCAGCGGGCTTGTGAGGGGGTGGATAACGCGGCTCGAACGCGCGACCTTCTGAACCACAATCAGATGCTCTACCGACTGAGCTATATCCACCATGGTGTTCGCAGTAAGTGACTGCAAGCAACGAATGGAAACTATACACGAATCCTGGCCACCATGTGCGTCCGGCGTGTCGTGCGATTGTGGACACGCTGCGTGTTGGGGTTGGCGGTGCCAACGAGGGGATACTATACTGGGAAGTGCAATGCAGCAATGAGGTTAAGGAGTACATCGCACCAAGGTGGTGCAGCTGACGCAACGTGGCGTTGGTGGTAACACATTCAAAGGTTCTACGGATCCGGTAGGAGGCATCCATATGGGATGCCTGTATATCTGCGCATCACCGGGATGCGTGTTGAGGAAACAGAAGGGCCATGGATGGGAAATTGGGTTCGAGGCATTTGAATAATCAGTTGCTGTGATTGCCTCGTCCGCGATGCCAGGGCATGGCCGACGAAGAGATGCGAGTGGTGTGGTGAATGTTGTGTGGATGAGCGGCATCAGGATATGCCGCAGCCGCCGGGGCCGCATGCAAGGCGCATGCGCAGGGTGCATAACGAGGTGCACGAGCTTCGGCGCATAAGTAGGCTGGAGGGCGGCCCGGAATTTCCTAGACAGCCGGGTCGCCCTCTCTTTTTGTGTTGGGTTAGGTTGTGTTGTGTGTGTGGCTGCGCTGCGTGTTTGGTGGGAGTATGCGTGCGGCTGCGTGTGCCTGTGCACTGATGTGCATACTTCTGTGCATAAGTTGCGGTGCGGGCGGTGTCGGCTGGTGCGGGTGGATACTGGTGTCGCGACCGGCCGCCGCCTACTATGGTGGGCACAGTTCGGGCCGATAACGGCATCGCAATTCACGGGAGGCTTATCATGACAAGCACGCAGGTTTCGCGGGCGACGCTTTCGGAACACAACCGTTCGCGCGTGCTGCACCATGTGTACCATCATGGGCCCGTTTCGCGTGCGACGATTGCCAAAGCGTTGGAGTTGACTCCGGCCGCCATTAGCAAAATCACAGCCAAACTCATTGAGGCGGGTTTGCTTGAGGAGACGGGCGACATGCAAGGCGAGGGGCGGCGCCGTTCGATTGGCTTGCGCATGAACAAGTCGGCGTTCCATGTGGCCAGTGTCAAGTTCGCGCGCACGCTCGTGTGCATTGGAGTCTACGATTTGGCCGGCAACCAGTTGAGCATGCAAGAAATAACGGCCGTGGAGCATACACAGATTCCCGAAACGTTAGACACCGTGCATTCCATGCTTGAGAAGTTGCTGGCCAAGGATCGGCGCATCATCGCAATCGGCATGGCTGTTCCGGGGCCGTACTTGCGTGCCGTGGGGCGTACGGCCATGGTTTCGTCAATGCAGGAGTGGCGGGCGGTGAACTTCATCGACGAATTCTCGCACAGCCTGTCCGTGCCTGTGTTTATTGAGCAGGACGCCCGTGCCGGCGTGCTGTCGTACCGTCTGTTTGGCCAGGGGGATGCGGACCGTCATCTGGCTTACTATTTGCTCGGCGAAGGCGTTGGCTTGGGTGTCATTGACGGTGATGAGACGATTAACGGCGAGCTTGGCGCGGCCACGGAGATCGGTCATGTCAGCATCGATGTGAATGGCAGGTCTTGCGAATGTGGCAATGTGGGCTGCTTGGAACGGTACTGTTCGGCCGTGTCCATTCATGAGGAGCTCAATGAGTCGGGCATTGTGGCCGATTCCGAGTCGATGACGCATCGTGAGGCTTGCGAAGCGTTGTTCCGTTTGGCCGCGTCGGGCAACAGCCAGGCTGTGGCCATGGTGCAGCGCATCGGCACGTATGTGGGCTATGGCGCCGTCACGATTATCAATACGTTCAATCCGTCGCGCATCATTGTGGGCGACATTGTGTCGGGTGGTGGCGATTTGCTGCTCAGCGCGATTCGGCGCGTGGTGGACGCGCGCATTCTGCCGGAACTCAACGCCCGGACCACCATTGTGCTGGCCGACGCTTCAGCCGACGCTTCCACCAAGGGTGCCGCCGGTGTGGCCGTGGAGCATTTTCTCGCCAATCCGTCGGCATTTGTGCGCGGACTGTAGTTCTTTGCAGTTCTTGGAGTTTCTAGAGGTACGGTAGCTGCGATAGTGAGTAGTCGCAGTAGGGACAGCCTATAGTTTCCGGCCCCTTCTTTCAGTTCATCGGTGTCTTCCGGTTCATCGATTGCGTTGCTGCATGCTTGAGCCGTTGTCGCCGCTTTCTTGCGCTCGTGGTGGCTGCTGTTGGCAGCTCTTCTTGATTTCCGCGCACCCTCATTGGCTCCATATCGTTGCTATTACAACAGACACGCTGATTAACTCAGTTAATTGATTAACTGTGTTAATATATAAACTAAGTTAACTCATTGAGCACGACCAACCCTCGTTGCTTGACGAGTGGCCAGAGTTCCGGACGCAACGACGCAATATCGACACAGCCGGAACAGTCGAAGCATGGAGCTGTGGCCGCGACCCCCAAACGGCGATACCTATCGCTGTCGCGTCCCTCATACTCCCCACACAAGGAGGTGCGGCGCGATGACCGCTGAAACCACTATGGAAACGATGCAGACACCAGACCTTGCAATGCAGGCCGATGCCAACGCCACTGGACCGAACAAACACAATGTGCTCGCACTAGGCGAGTTGCTCTGGGACATGCTGCCCTCAGGCAAACGAGCCGGCGGAGCACCCGTAAACTTCGCCTACCACGCCATGATGAACGGCACACATGGTACGGCCATCAGCGCCGTAGGCGAGGACGCCCTTGGCGACGAACTGCTGAGCCAAGCCCATACAGCCGGCATCGACGCAATCGTGCAACGTAACGCATGGCCCACCGGCACAGTCGAAGTGGCACTCAAAGAAGGCATTCCCGAATACACAATCGTGCGCGGCGTAGCCTGGGATCATCTGCTCTTCACCAACGAACTGATCCGTGCCGTGGAACAAGCGGACGCCATCTGCTATGGCACACTGGCATTGCGCTCGCCAGAAACGCACGACACGATTGTGGAACTGCTCAAGCATGCCAAAGCGTCGTCAATGCGATTCTTCGACATCAATCTGCGTGGCGACCACTATTCCAAGGAACTCATTGAAGAGCTGCTCGGCTACGCCACCGTGTTCAAGATCAACGACGCTGAATTGCTGCTGCTGCGCGATTTGTTCAGCATCCGCAACGCGTCCGATGACGAAGCATGCCGCTGGTTCATGAAGCAATACGACCTTGATTATGTGATCCTGACCGCAGGTGCCGATTTCTCGACAATTTTCTCGCGTTCTGGTGAAGTGTCCACGTTGGCCACGCCCCATGTGGAAGTGGCCGACACGGTCGGTGCCGGCGACTCGTTCTCCGGCACGTTCACAGCACGCATCCTGCAAGGTGACTCCTTGGCTGATGCCCATGCCAAAGCCGTGAACACAGCGGCCTACGTATGCACGCAAAACGGCGCATGGCCCACGTATCCCGACGTGATGCCCGATTACCTGGCATAACGGTTACGTGGCATAACAGTTCGACTGTGTGCCCAATGGCCTTCTATCCCACTCCTGACATACAGGTGGTGCGTCCCTAGCACAACCTGGCGTTCACACGCACCGCCTGCACTCTCACAACACACACCAATGCATGCTCCTATCAGCCCCAGCGGCTGAAGGCAACTGGGAAATTGTAGAACAACGATGTTCTGGAAGGAACCTCAATCATGAGCAACCAACTTACGGAACCGGACCTTGCCGGCGCCGCATCATCCATAGACCTCAACCCGACCCCATCAGGATCGGCACCCGCCAAGACCAAGGCAAGCTTCGGCAAAATCGCGCCCGTCATGCTTGCGTTCTTCGTCATGGGATTCGTGGACCTCGTAGGCACGGCCACGAACTATGTGCAGGGCGAATTCAAACTCTCCGACGCCACAGCCAACCTGTTCACCACGATGGTGTTCTTCTGGTTCCTGATCCTGTCGGTGCCCACCGGCGTGCTCATGAACAAAATCGGACGTCGCCGCACCGTGCTGATTTCCATCCTCGTCACACTCGTGGCCATGCTGCTGCCAATTGTGGCCTACATGTGGTGCTCAGACGACCTGCGACTGGTCTTGATTGTGGCATCATTCGCATTCCTCGGTATCGGCAACACGCTGATGCAGGTATCACTCAACCCGTTGCTGACCGTGTTTGTCGGTGGCAAGAAACTGGCCTCGACGCTGACCACAGGCCAGTTCGTCAAAGCGTTCGCATCACTGTTCGCGCCATACATCGCAGCCTGGGGTTTCGGCCATCTGCATGGCATGTGGTGGATCCTGTTCGTGATCTATCTGGTCGTGGGCATCGTATCGTACCTGTGGCTGTCGTTCGACCATATTGAGGAACCGGCTCCCGACCAAGGCGAAACCACCATCGGCCGCTGCTTCAAACTGCTGTTCTCGGACCGCGTCGTATTCTTGTGCTTCCTAGGCATCATGGCCCATGTGGGCGTCGACGTCGGCATCAACGCGCAAGCGCCGCGCATCCTCATGGAGCACACCGACATCGCGCTCGCCACAGCCACCTCGGCCACAATGGTCTACTTCATCGCCCGTATGATTGGCGCGTTCACGGGTAGTATCGCACTTTCTCGCATCAGCAACCGTTTGGGCCTGCGTATTTGCGGTGCGATCATGGTGGTGTCGGCCATCTGCTTCGCGATCTTCACGATGACGCCGAGCAATCCGCCCGTATGGCTGTTCTGGGTGGCCGTGGCCTTAGTGGGCTTCGGCAACTCGAACGTGTTCTCGCTGTTCCTGTCGCATGCGCTGATGTATCGCCCCGACCGCCAGAACGAGGTCTCAGGCCTGATGCTCATGGGTCTGATCGGCGGCGCCATCTTCCCGCCGCTCATGGGTCTGGCCGCTGACGGCATGGGCCAGATCGGCGCCGTGCTCGTCATGGCTGTTGGCTGCCTCTACGTGCTCGTGATGGGCTTGGGCTACCGCATGCTTGAGCACCATAAGAACTAGCTCACTCTTCCTTATTCCCTGTTTCTCTGCAATCCCGCCTCTGCGATGTTCGCTTCGCAGAGGCGGGATTGTTATTGATTGCACAAAGGAATAATCGCTAGCCTTTTTATAGTTCATAAATATATTCTCGTTATACCGTGTTCCTAGTTGAACGATAGAACTACCACGGTCAGATTGTCATGTACCTGATTGGCGTGAAGTTTGCACCTTGATGGAATCCAACCGGGCGTTGCCATTGCTGGCGTTGTTGCAGAACAACCAGTGACAGTGGTCGCAGTCATGCCGATAGGTGATGCCATCAATGTGATTTACACGAAAGCTGATGGCAGTACGGCTGGAACCGCATCTTGGAGCCGGCGTGGAACAAATTGATGGACAGGACCATCAATCCACGCATCCTAGACAACAGGGCGATGACTTGCCGGGCGGTCAAACGGAGAAATCCGGGCGTAGTGGCTCCAGCACGTATGACACGGTACTACGCCACTGCGAAACTTGATCCAGATTCAATGAATCGTGACATTGCGCGCATTAACGAAGCCATACTTGACCAGTTGCGGCTAGTGGGAGCAGATATATCATTGAGTTTGGAAATCCATGCTGATAATGCCAGCGGTTTTGATGAATGTGTTGTCCAAATCATTGAAGGCAATGTCGCAAATCTCAAGCTGGACAATTCCGGTTTTGAAGAGTCATGATTATCGCTTATTGGATCAGGGTAGTTGAACGTCGGTTTGTGAAGACACACCGTATACGTCTCCACAAACTGTCGTTTATCGTCACCCTGTAGTACATTCATAACTCGTGTGTGCCAGCGGCGCATCTTATGTAACAGAAGCGCACGTTGGGATATCCCTTGAACCGTTTGCAGCGCGGGGCAGCAATGTCCGGCGTCAGGGGAGGGGGCCATCGGGCCGGTGGACAGTGGCTAACCAGTTTCTTTGAACAGCTAGCGGGAATATCCGCGGGAACGATTCAGTTGGGAACAGTGGGCTGCAGTGCGGCGGTCTCACGAAGAGGAATACAAACCACTGAATCGGAGAATTCAAGTTGCCTACTATTGAACAGCTTGTCCGTAAGGGACGCAAGGCAAAGCCGAAGAAGTCCAAGACTTTGGCTCTCAAGGGCAGCCCGCTGCGTCGCGGCGTGTGCACCCGTGTTTACACCACCACCCCGAAGAAGCCGAACTCGGCATTGCGTAAGGTGGCTCGTGTGCGTCTGAGCTCTGGCGTCGAAGTTACGGCCTACATCCCGGGTGAAGGCCACAACCTTCAGGAGCACTCCATCGTGCTGGTGCGCGGTGGCCGTGTGAAGGATCTTCCTGGTGTGCGTTACCACATCGTGCGTGGTGCACTCGATACCCAGGGCGTCAAGGACCGCAAGCAGGGTCGTTCCCTGTATGGAGCAAAGAAGGCGAAGTAAGAGATATGTCACGCAAGGGACCCGCTAAGAAACACCAGCTGCTGCCGGATCCGATCTACGGCTCGACCGTGGTGGCACAGCTCATCAACAAGATTCTGCTCGACGGCAAGAAGTCGATTGCTGAAGACATCGTCTACTCGGCGCTCGATATGGTCAAGGAGAAGACGGATCAGGAGCCAGTGGCCGTGCTCAAGCGCGCTCTGGACAACATCCGCCCGTCCCTCGAGGTGCGTTCCCGCCGCGTCGGTGGCGCTACCTACCAGGTGCCTGTCGAGGTCAAGCCGAACCGCGCCAACACGCTGTCGCTGCGTTGGCTGACCGACTTCTCGCGCGCTCGTCGTGAGAAGACGATGGCTGAGCGTCTCGCCAACGAGATTCTCGATGCTTCCAATGGCCTGGGCGCTTCCGTGAAGCGTCGCGAGGACACCCACAAGATGGCAGAAGCCAACAAGGCTTTCGCTCACTACCGCTGGTAATTTCAGCCGGACATCACTCGAAACGAAGAGTTAAGGAACATCAATGGCACAGGACGTGCTTACTGACCTTCACCAGGTCCGTAACATCGGCATCATGGCTCACATCGATGCCGGTAAGACCACCACTACCGAGCGTATTCTGTACTACACCGGCAAGAACTACAAGATCGGCGAAACGCATGATGGCGCTTCGACGATGGACTTCATGGCTCAGGAGCAGGAGCGCGGCATCACCATTCAGTCCGCTGCTACCACCTGCTTCTGGAACCGCCAGACCCATGACACGGATCAGAAGTTCCAGATCAACATCATCGACACCCCTGGCCACGTGGACTTCACGGCCGAGGTGGAGCGCTCCCTGCGTGTGCTCGATGGTGCTGTCGCCGTGTTCGACGGCAAGGAAGGCGTGGAGCCGCAGTCCGAAACCGTGTGGCGTCAGGCTGACAAGTATGGCGTTCCGCGTATCTGCTTCATCAACAAGATGGACAAGCTCGGCGCCGACTTCTACTACTCGGTCGACACGATCAAGGAAAAGCTGGGTGCAACCCCGCTCGTCGTGCAGCTGCCGATCGGCGCTGAGAACGACTTCGCTGGCGTCGTCGATCTGATCCGCATGAAGGCCTACGTCTGGAACGACGTCAAGGACGACATGGGTGCCCACTACGACACCGTTGACATCCCGGATGACCTCAAGGATCGCGCTGAAGAGTACCGTTCGGAACTGCTCGACCAGGTTGCCGAGTCCGACGAAGAGCTGCTCGAGAAGTACCTCGAGTCCGGCGAACTGTCGGAAGAGGAGATCCGCAAGGGCATCCGTACGCTGACGATCGCTCGTCAGGCATACCCGGTGCTGTGCGGCTCGGCATTCAAGGACAAGGGTGTGCAGCCGATGCTGGACGCTGTTGTCGATTACCTGCCGTCGCCTGAAGATGTGCCGTCGATCAAGGGCTTCGACCCGTCCGACGAGTCCATCGAAATCGACCGCAAGCCCACCATGGACGATCCGTTCTCGGCCCTCGTCTTCAAGATCTCGACGCACCCGTTCTACGGCAAGCTCGTGTTCGTGCGCGTGTACTCCGGCGTTGTCAAGCCCGGCGACACCGTGCTCGATTCCACGAAGGGCAAGAAGGAACGCGTCGGCAAGATCTTCCAGATGCACGCCGACAAGGAGAACCCGGTGGATTCGGCTGAGGCCGGCAACATCTACACGTTCGTCGGTTTGAAGAACGTGACCACGGGCGACACGCTGTGCGACGAGAAGCACCCGATCTCCCTCGAGTCCATGACCTTCCCTGATCCTGTGATCGAGGTGGCCGTGGAGCCGAAGACCAAGGCTGATCAGGAGAAGATGAGCCTGGCTCTGGCCAAGCTGTCTGACGAGGATCCGACGTTCCAGGTCAAGACCGACGAAGAGTCGGGCCAGACGCTGATCTCGGGCATGGGCGAGCTCCAGCTCGACATCATCGTTGACCGTATGCGTCGCGAGTTCAAGGTGGAGTGCAACGTCGGCAAGCCGCAGGTGGCTTACCGCGAGACGATCCGCCAGGCCGTCATGAACCAGGAATACACGCACAAGAAGCAGACCGGTGGTTCCGGCCAGTTCGCAAAGGTGCTCATGAACTTCGAGCCTCTCGACACCGAGAACGGCGAAGTTTACGAGTTCGCGAACGAGGTCACCGGCGGCCACATCACGAAGGAATACATCCCTTCGATCGATGCTGGTGTGCAGGAAGCCATGGAATCCGGCATCCTCGCCGGCTTCCCGGTGGTGGGCGTCAAGGCGACCGTCGTCGACGGTCAGGTCCACGACGTCGACTCCTCGGAAATGGCCTTCAAGATTGCAGGCTCCATGTGCTTCAAGGAAGCTGCCCCCAAGGCCAAGCCCGTCATCCTCGAGCCGATCATGGCCGTCGAGGTGCGTACTCCGGAAGAGTACATGGGCGACGTCATGGGCGATCTGAACTCCCGCCGTGGTTCCATCCAGTCGATGAACGACGCCACTGGTGTCAAGGTCATCGACGCCAAGGTGCCGCTGAGCGAGATGTTCGGCTACATTGGCGACCTGCGTTCCAAGACGCAGGGCCGCGCAATGTTCACCATGCAGATGGATTCCTACGCCGAGGTCCCGAAGGCTGTTGCCGACGAGATCATCAAGGCCCAGCGCGGCGAGTAATGTCGTCGGCCGCCACCGCATAGACCCTTTACGGGGGGTTTGTGTGAAAGTGTTCTTCACAGACACTGCCGAAGTGGACAACGTCTCCAGTCAGCGCTAGTATTCATAAGCGCTGACTGGGTTCGGGCTCTTCAAGTGGCGACAACCCAGAAACCCAGTAATATGTAGCACGCGCTTCACTGCTGTGGCAAACAGCAGGGGAGCACCACTACACGAGAACCGTCCAGGAGGACAAAAACACATGGCAAAGGAAAAGTACGAGCGTACTAAGCCGCACGTTAACATTGGTACCATCGGCCACGTCGATCACGGCAAGACGACCCTGACCGCAGCCATCTCCAAGGTGCTCCACGAAGAGTACCCGGATGTCAACCCGGCCTATGACTTCAACCAGATCGATGCCGCTCCGGAAGAGCAGCAGCGTGGTATCACCATCAACATCGCCCACATCGAGTACCAGACCGCTGAGCGTCACTACGCTCACGTCGACTGCCCTGGCCACGCCGACTTCGTGAAGAACATGATCACCGGTGCTGCCCAGATGGATGGCGCCATCCTCGTTGTGGCCGCCACCGACGGCCCGATGGCTCAGACCCGCGAGCACGTGCTGCTCGCTCGTCAGGTGGGCGTCCCGAAGATCCTCGTCGCTCTGAACAAGTGCGATATGGTCGAAGATGAAGAGCTCATCGAGCTCGTCGAAGAAGAGGTCCGTGACCTCCTCGACGAAAACGGCTTCGATCGTGACTGCCCGGTCGTGCACACCTCCGCTTACGGCGCTCTGCACGACGACGCTCCGGACCACGACAAGTGGGTGGAGACCGTCAAGGAGCTCATGAAGGACGTCGACGAGTACATCCCGACCCCAACCCACGATCTCGACAAGCCGTTCCTGATGCCTATCGAGGACGTCTTCACGATCTCCGGCCGTGGCACCGTGGTGACCGGCCGTGTTGAGCGTGGCCGTCTGCCGATCAACACCGCTGTCGAAATCGTCGGCATCCGTCCGACCACCAGCACCACCGTCACCTCCATCGAGACCTTCCACAAGCAGATGGATGAGTGCGAGGCTGGCGACAACACGGGCCTGCTGCTCCGCGGCATCAACCGTACGGACGTCGAGCGTGGCCAGGTTGTGGCTGCTCCGGGCTCCGTGACTCCTCACACCAAGTTCGAAGGCGAAGTCTACGTGCTCACCAAGGACGAGGGTGGCCGTCACTCGCCGTTCTTCTCGAACTACCGTCCGCAGTTCTACTTCCGTACCACCGACGTCACCGGCGTCATCACGCTGCCGGAAGGCGTCGAGATGGTGCAGCCTGGCGATCACGCCACCTTCACGGTCGAGCTCATCCAGCCGATCGCTATGGAGGAAGGCCTGACCTTCGCAGTGCGCGAAGGCGGCCACACCGTCGGCTCGGGCCGTGTCACCAAGATCCTCGCCTGATTTTCATCACGCGACGATTTGACACGCTGAACTAGCGTAGAAAAGAACCCCGGTTCCTGTTTGGGAGCCGGGGTTCTTTGCGTTGTGGCGTGAAAGATTGAGGCTGAGAACTCAGTCACCGAGACGCTGCACGTAGGCGGTGCGGGCTTCTTCGAGGCGCGTGTCGGTCATTAGGCCATCCATGGCGCCGTGCACGATGAACGGTTCATCATAGATCATGCCAACGCGATTGGCCACAGCTTGCAGTGGTGTAAGCAGCTGCGCCATGGTTACGCCTTGGCGGCCTTCGAACTGGTAGGTTTCTTCTGGGCCTCCGGTTGTTACCGCCAGCATCAAATGTTTGCCAGCCAGTTCATGGCCGCCTGCGTAAGCCCAGCCAGGGGCCAGCACATCATCCTGCCATTGCTTAAGCAACGCCGGGGAACTGTACCAATACAGCGGAAACTGGAAAACAATACGGTCGCTTGCCATCGCCAGTTGCTGCTCGTGTGCCACATCCACGTGGAAATCCGGGTATAGCGCATACATGTCACGCACCGTCACCTGGTCGCCAATGGATTGTGCGGCCTGCATCAGCGCCTTGTTGGCGACGGACTGGGCCATATTCGGGTGGAATACCATTACAGCAGTGTGCATTACGTTCCTTTGCTTGGGACTTGATGTTCAATTAGTCAGATTGTCTGGCAAACGGCAATCGCCGGTGCCATCAGTACTTACAACCCTAATTGTTGCGCCTGTATATTTACCGATGACTCGGTGAACGCATCACGACGAAACGTAGTGAACAGTATGGTGGGATTGCCATGCAGCGAAATGCGGGAATAAAAAGGGTCTTCTTGCGTGAAGCAAGAAAACCCGGTACTGGAGCTTGCAGTCGCCCAGTCTCAGTCCAGCGCGGCAGCTTTCAGCGAGGTGGCCACGGTAGCCGAGCGGCGATCCAGCGCACGGTCGAGTGCCATGAGCAGGTAACCGAACGCGATAAAGGTGATAAGCAGGATCACGATCCAACGAATCACACCGTCAACGCCTTGTTGCCCCGGATCAAGGAAGAAATATGGATAGAGATTCTCGGCGGATGGGAAGATCGCCGCACGAATGAACACGAACGCCACAAACAACAGCGGGAAAATCGTGGAAATCAGCGGGAACGTCCACTTGACTACGCCATGGCGATAGAACGCCAGCCAGTCGGCCACAAACAGCAACGGCAGCACTGTGTGGAACAGGATGCACGTGACCTTGTAATTGTCAAGCGGATCGCGATCAGGCGCGCCGGCAAGAATGAAATTGAACACGCAGCACGTGAGCATGATTGCGATAACGCAGATGAATTTGAGCAGCGGCGAGAGAGTGACGAATCCGTTGCCCTTGCGGCGGGCCGTCTGCACAAGCTCGGCGAACATCACGCCGACGCACAAGTAGTTTGACAGGTTCGTGAAATACGTGTAAAACGTGCCGTCGAAATCGGCATCATACAGACCGAAACTGCCGAATATGGCGACAACGCCGAGCGCAACATACATGCTTTGCACAATCAACTGTGCGGTGCGATTCGTGGACATGGACTCTCCTGAATGAACTGGAATGGTGTTGATACAGTCAGGCAGTCATCGTAGGAGAGCAGGAGAGCGCGCGCTTTGGAGCTTTCCACAAATTTCAGTGTTGCACAAATGCACGTTTCGCTGTATTGAGCGTGCCTATGCACAGTACAGCACGCTTAGGAACCGGATTGCGGAATCAATACAACAGGAGACCGTTGAGAGAAGAAAACAAAACGCGCGCCAAGAAGAGCTGAAAATGGTTGGGGAACGGCGGGGAACATGTTGGTCCAACAACGCACGCCAAGAAGAACTTGCTGTGCCGGAACCGCAGCGCCGGCACAACAGCATGTTATGAACGGATGAACTGCGCGTCCGCCGTCTCGTCAGGCAGTTCGGTGAAGCGTTGCACCTGCATGTGCAAGTCAAAACGCTCGCGTAGCTGCGCAAGCTGCTCCATCATCGCGCTCGCATGGTGGGCGTCAAGCGCTTGCTGGTCGGACCACTGATCAATCAGCAGCACCGTGTCGGGCCGGTCGAGCGGCTGGAAATATTCGTAGCGTTCGTTACCTGGCTCCTGGCGGATCGCATCGGCGATGCCCGACTCCTCCATAGCCTGCACAAACTGTTGCGCCTGGCCATCACGACCTATGTAATACAAGTTGATCGTGATACTCATGTCAATCCTTTTGTTGTAGTTGGTTATGCGTGACGTTACGGCAATCACCGAGTGCTGTCCGCCGGTTTTGCGTGTGGCGAGGGTAGTGCTGTGCAGTGCCATACGCACCACGCAGCGCAATGAACCGCGTTGAATATTGGGCAGGCAATCTTGGGGAAAGAATCTTGCCAACAATATAGAAGAATGCCGGAACAGTGTAATCACCATTCCGGCATTCTTGTGGATTGCGGTCGGCTACGCTGACCAACCGCAATGGACAGGCTCAGCAGCCGCAGACGCCCTTGGTTGCTGCCTTCTCGTCTTCCTCAGCGGCCTTCGCGTCATCCTTGAAGATGCGCTCGCCCTCGCGCTCGATGCGGCGCTCTTCACGCTCAGCCTTGTGCTCGTCGTGCTTGGCTTCGAACTCGTGCTTGGCTTCGTCGGCCTTGTTCAGGTCTTCCTCTTCCTTCTGCATCTGGTCGGCAATGTGCTCGGCGCGGATGTCAGCACGATCTTCCTTACGCTCGGCCACGTGCTCGTCGTGACGAATTTCCATCTCTTCGATGTGTTCCTTCAGATCTGCCATCGCAGTTCCTTTCCCCGTATGTGTACAACCAAGCGCGCGCTTGGGCTGCTTTACGATTATTGGAACACATGAAACCTGAAAAAGTCTGAGTTTTTCGCTCAGGCAATTTCCCAGCTTTCTTTCAAGAATCTGTGCCTTGGCTGGGTTTGGGAATTTTTTATCGATTGCGCCGTAAGACCCCCGCCTCTTGGCGGAGCGCAGGGGGGGGGATGTAAGGCGCACGGCCATATTTTACATTCTTTCATGTTATAATGTAAGGCATGGGTGCCGATGGTATGGTCCAGCGGGCCTACAAGTACCGCTTCTATCCAACGCCCGGGCAGGAGAACCTGCTGCGGCGTACCATCGGGTGTTGCCGTCTGGTCTACAACAAGGCTTTGGCGGCACGTACCGAGGCGTGGACTGCGCGTCGGGAAAGTGTCTCGTACAACCAGACCAGCACCATGCTTACCGGATGGAAGAAGACCGAAGAGCTGGCCTTCCTCAGGGAAGTGTCTTCAGTTGCGCTTCAGCAGTCGTTGCGCCACTTGCAAGCGGCGTTCTCCAATTTCTTCGACGGTACTGCGGATTATCCGAGGTTCAAGAAGAAGTCCCGTGGCGGAGCCGCCACGTTCGTTCGTAGCGCGTTCACATGGGACGGCCGCACTCTCAGGCTCGCCAAGATGGACAAGCCGCTCGACAT
>NZ_JGYW01000001.1 GCF_000741205.1 Bifidobacterium gallicum DSM 20093 = LMG 11596 | reverse complement strand
CCTTTACGCCCAATAATTCCGGATAACGCTTGCACCCTACGTATTACCGCGGCTGCTGGCACGTAGTTAGCCGGTGCTTATTCGAAAGCTACACTCAACATCCCCGAAAGGACGCCTTGCTGACAATCAAAAGCGGTTTACAACCCGAAGGCCTCCATCCCGCACGCGGCGTCGCTGCATCAGGCTTGCGCCCATTGTGCAATATTCCCCACTGCTGCCTCCCGTAGGAGTCTGGGCCGTATCTCAGTCCCAATGTGGCCGGTCACCCTCTCAGGCCGGCTACCCGTCAAAGCCTTGGTGGGCCGTCACCCCGCCAACAAGCTGATAGGACGCGACCCCATCCCATGCCGCAAAAGCATTTCCCACACCACCATGCGATGGAGCGGAACATCCGGTATTACCACCCGTTTCCAGGAGCTATTCCGGTGCACAAGGCAGGTTGGTCACGCATTACTCACCCGTTCGCCACTCTCACCAGCCAAGACAAGCTCGGCCGGATCCCGTTCGACTTGCATGTGTTAAGCACGCCGCCAGCGTTCATCCTGAGCCAGAATCGAACCCTCCACAAAAAAATCATGGAAAGCCAAAAAACGGCTCTACAACAATATAATCAACGGCCGTTCCCTTAAGGACAAGGAACGGACACACAAAAAACCCCGGCACCAATCAAACCCTCTCGGGCACCACACGGGCAGGCACCGGACTGGCAATCAAAAACAAAACCAAACAAAAGGTTCGCTAAAAAAAGAAGTAGTACAGTACACACTATTGAGTTCTCAAACCACCACCACACACCCACCAACCACACCAGGAAAACCCCGGCAAGCCGTGAGCGGCAGCAAAAGAAAAACCTACACCACCCACACCAAAACCGCAACCCACCACACAAAAACCCAACCAACACAAGCCCTCCACGGCGTGTCGCAACCAACCAAAACAACCCCACAACAACACCCAAACCACCCCAACCAACCCCAAAACCACCCCACAACGGCGTGTCACACAAGCAAAACAAGAAACAAACAAGGAACCAGGGAAAAAGATAAAGGAGAAGGGAAGAACAAGAAAAGGAGGAACAGAAAGACGGGAGGACGGGAAGGAAAGAGGGAAACGAGAAAGAAAAGAGACGAGAAAGAAAAGAGACGAGAAAGGAAAGAGACGAGAAAGGAAAAAGGGGAAGGAAAGGAAAAGAAGACCGCAAGAACAGCGGCAAGGAAAGACAGGCGGGGGGAGAGAGGACACAGTGGGCAAGAGAGGGTCGAGAGAGAAGAGGCAAGAAGAGGAACGAAAGGGAGAGGAAGGAGAGAAGGGAGAGAAGGGAGAGAAGGGAGAGAAGGGAAAGAAGGGAACGAAAAGGAAAGAAGGGAAAGAAGGGAAAGAAGCAGAAAGACAGGAAGCGATGGGATGGGAGATGAATGAACAGGCAGAGGAAAGCGAAGAGAAGGCAGAGTGGGAGAAAGAAAGAAAGAACCGAGAGCGGAAAGGAATCAAAAGGAAGGAAGGAAGAGAGGAAGAGAAGACCGCAGGAAAAGACGGCAGAAGAAGAGGAAAAGCAAGTAGAGAGGTACGAGGCGAGACAAAGATGGGAAAGTCGAAAGAAGGGAAAGAAGCAGAAAGACAGGAAGTGATGGGATGGGAAAGGAACGAACAGATTGGGGATGCGAAAACGCATGCTGCCATGCCGGACGGAAAAGCAAGGGGCAAGCAAGGAAAAGGGATGGATGGAAGAAGCGTAAGAAGAAGAGACAAAGGAATGGGGAGCGACGAGAGGAAACAACTGGCAAAAGTAGGAACGCGAGGAAGGAAGCAGGAAAAGGGACGAAAGAAAAAGAAGAGGAGAGGCTAGTACGGGAAGAAGAACGGAAGGGCGTGAAGAGACTGAAGAACGGAAGAGCGTGAAGAGACTAAAGAAGGACCGGAAAGGTGAAGAAGGATGGAAGGGAAAAGCCCGCAGTACAGAAGAACGCAGGAAGATGAGAGAGAAAAAGAGGGAGAGAGTAAGGAGAGGGTAAAGCGAGTAAGAACAATGGGAAGGGAATGGTACAGGAAGGAAACGAGACGGGCAGGCAAAGGCCATACAAGCCATCAACCAATCGGTTCTCAGCACGGGTAGAGCACGGATAGAGCAAGACGGGCAGCCAACGGCTGTGCGGGATTGGGAATGGGAAATTTGCGCAATTGGGGACAGTTACGCGCCGGCTCAGCAAATCGTGGTATGACGGGAACATGGTGAAGCAGATTGCAGTATTGACAGGCGCCGGCATCTCCACATCGGCCGGCATTCCCGATTTCCGCGGGCCCGATGGCGTGTGGACGAAGCATCCCGACCAGATGTCGGTCTATGACATCGACCGGTTCCTCGGCAACAAGGAGGACCGCGAGTATTCGTGGCGTTGGCAAAAGGAATCGCCCGTGTGGACGGCTCAGCCTGGCGCGGCTCACAAGGCGCTCGTCGATCTTGAGCAAGCTGGCATGCTCAAGTTGTTGGCCACACAAAATTTCGACGCGTTGCACGAAAAAGCTGGCAACAGTCCCAGCAAAATCGTCAACTTGCACGGCACAATTGGCACGTCACATTGCATGACATGCCACGCCAAGTACGACACGGCCGCGATCATGGACGAGCTTGACGAGCATCCCGACCCGCACTGCCGCCGCCCACTGCCCTACCGCGGCAACATGCCGTGCAATGGCCTGATCAAGACCGACGTCGTCTATTTCGGTGAGGCACTGCCCGAAGGCGCCATGGAACGCGCACTCAAGGCCGCGACCGAAGCCGACGAACTGTGGGTTATCGGCTCCACGCTTGAAGTATTCCCCGCAGCTTCCGTCGTACCCGTCGCCGCCCAGGCCGGCACTCCGATCACGATCATGAACATGGGCAAGACGCAGTTTGATTACTTGGCCGACCGCCTGATTCGCGAGGACATCGCCGTCGCGCTGCCCGAACTCGTGCGTCAGACTATCGCGAGCAACAGCTGATCCGTGGGCAACAACAGCATGAGGGGCGTGGATTTTCGTAGATCCACGCCCCTCATTTTACGCTGTATCAAGCAGATTATTGTTATTTCCGCATTCGCAACAAATCGTTGAACAAACCACCATTTCTTGCGGTCAGTAAATGCGCTTCGGCTGGAACCCTTCGGCGCGCAATGCATTGAGGATGCTTTCGATATGGTCGGGACCGTTCGTTTCAACCGTCACACCCAATGCCACAGCGTTCGTGTAATGGCCCGACGCCTTGAACTGGTCATGGTCAAGCGCAATCACGTTCGCGCGTTCACGAGCCAGCAATGAAGCGACCTTGAGCAGCTGGCCAGGAGTATCCGGCAGCTCCACTTCAAAGTTCATGATGCGGCCGCGCGCGATCATGCCCTTCTGGATGACGGCGCCAATCGTAACCGTATCGATGTTGCCGCCCGACAGGATCGGCACGACCACATGCTCACCTTCGGCGGCGGCAAACTTGCGCGAACGCAAGTTCAGATGTTCGAGCGCTGCCAATGACACGGCACCGGCGGCTTCCACGACCATCTTGTGCTTTTCGAGCATCAGCAGGATCATCTCGTTGATGTCGCGCTCGGAAACCTCAACGAGGTCGTCAAGGAACTCGTTGAGCAATGCGAATGTCAAATCGCCAGGGCGCTTGACGGCCACACCTTCGGCCGAAGTCACGACCTGGTCGGCCGCAATCACACGGCCCGCATCGAGCGACTTGCGGAACGCCGGGGAGCCTTCGGGAATGGCGCCAATCACGCGCACGTCCGGGCGGAACATCTTGACGGCGAGCGCCACACCCGCGCCCAGGCCGCCGCCGCCCAGCGGCACGATGATGTCGGTCACATCGGGCACGTCTTCGAGGATTTCCATGGCGACAGTGCCTTGACCGCACAGCACCTCGTAATCGTCGAACGGAGGCACATAGGTTAGTCCGTCGCGCTGGCTCAATTCAATCGCGTAGGCTGCAGCTTCGTCAAACATGCTGCCATGCAGTACCACGTTGGCGCCGTAGGCTTTGGTGGCGTCGACCTTGAGCGGCGGCGTGCTTTCGGCCATGCAGATGGTGGCTTTGGCGCCGCGCTCGCGTGCCGCGTAGGCCACGCCTTGCGCATGATTGCCTGCGGACGCCGTCACAATGCCGCGTTCAAGCTCCTCATCAGTCAATGAGGAGATCTTGTTGTAAGCGCCACGGATCTTGAACGAACCGGTGACTTGCAGATTTTCAGGCTTCATCAGCACGCGATGGCCTGTCATCTCGCTGAGCACGGGAGACTCGATAATCTGCGTATGCTTCGCTGTTCCGTCCAGTCGTTCAGCGGCCAACTTGAGTTCGGCCACATGATCACGCCTCATCGCTTGCAACACATCTTTTTGTTCCATGCTGAGCATTCTAAGAAGCCACGGGGGCCCATCAGGCAAAGCGACCGCCCTGTGAGAAGAATCTCACAGAGCGGTCATTGTTGTTTCGTGGTTTGGGATGACTGCGCACGTGAATCAATATGCACCACAGCCGCACCGCCACCACATCACAGGTGCAACAGCACGCCTTCCCATGGTTCGAGCATGCCGTCGGCCAGCCCTGAGGCCGACCCCGCTGGAGTCGTGGTAGAGAGCACAACGGCTTGCTTGATCGCGGCGGCGTCTTCGAATTGATCGGAAATCAATTGAAGAGTGGACGACGGTACGCGAGCGGGCTGGTCGGTCAGGTTGACGACGGTCAGCAAGCGGTCGACGCCGAGCTCACGCACGAATGCGTACACGCTCGCGTCGTCGTCGTCAACGAGACGCCACGATCCGGCCGCCACGACGGGATTGTCGTGGCGCAATTCAATGAGCTTCTTGTAGAACGAGAACACGGAATCGTCGTCGTGAACCTGGGCGGCCGCGTTGATCCGGTCGTGGTTGCTGTTGACGGCGAGCCAGGGCTGCGCTGACGAATCGGCGTCCATGAAACCCGCGTAGCGCGAGTCATCCCACTGCATCGGCGTGCGCGCGTTGTCACGGCCCATCAGCGCGATGCCATCCATCATCGACTCGGCACTTTGCACCTGCGCTTCCTCAACGCGCTGACGGAACGCGTTGATGGATTCAAGGTCGCGGTACTGGTCAAGCGACGTGAAATGGGCGTTCGTCATGCCGAGTTCCTCGCCCTCGTAAATGTAGGGCGTGCCACGATGCAGATGCGTCAGCAAACCGAACGCTTTGGCCGAACGTGCGGACTCGTCGCCCCAGCGTGAGGCGACGCGCGGCTGATCATGGTTGCACGTGAAACAACTCGTCCACCCGCGTTCGGCGACAGCCTCCTGCTGGCGGCGCATTTGCTCACGCAGAGCGCGCACGCTGAACGGCTTCGTGACCCATTTCGGCCCCACCTGGTCGATGCCGAGATGGTCGAACTGGAACAGCATGTCAAGCTCACGGCGGCCCGGATCGGTGATCTGGCCGTTACGCTCGGCGTGCACGCCCGGCGCTTCGCCGACGTTGAGATAGCCCTCGCGACCTTCGAACACTTCACGACGCATCTCTTCAAGGAACTCGTCAAGACGCGGACCGTCCGAACAGAACTCGAACGCCGACGTGTAGCCCTCCTCATTGACGGGACCGTCTTCCACATGGGAACCGGGCTCGCCAGGCAGGCGTCCAGATTCATCAGTGACTTTGGAAATCTGCGTAATCACGTCCATACGGAAACCGTCAATGCCGCGGTCCATCCACCAATTCATCATGCGGTACACAGCCTGGCGCACTGCGGGGTTCTCCCAGTTCAAATCAGGCTGTTTCGGTGAATACTGGTGCAGGAAGTACTCGCCGCGCTTGGGATCGTACTGCCAGGCCGAACCGCCAAAATACGAGCCCCACTGGTTCGGCTCGGCTCCAGGCGTGCCAGGTTCGAACCCCGGACGGGCCGGACGCCACCAATACCAGTCGGCATGCGGGTCGTCTTTGCTGCGCGACGCTTGGAACCACGCATGCTCATCGGACGTGTGGTTGACGACGAGATCCATGATGACTTTGATGCCGCGCGCATGGGCCTGGGCGAGCAACTCATCCATATCGTCCATCGTGCCAAACATCGGGTCAATGGCCTGGTAATCGGCAATGTCATAGCCGTTGTCGTCTTGCGGCGACACATACACGGGGCTCAGCCACACCACGTCGACGCCAAGGTCGGCCAAATAGTCGAGACGGCTTGTGATGCCTTTGATATCGCCAATGCCATCGTTGTTCGAATCCTGGAACGAACGCGGATAAATCTGGTATACGACAGCGTTGGCCCACCATGGGTTCGGGCGCGCGCCGTTCGTGCGGATGACATCGGGAAGGTCCTTGCGATTGAACGAAGTCACGTCACACTCCTTGCGGTTGTTCATGATTGCGATTACCGGCCACTACTTGCGGCCTGCGGCTCACCGATGCGCCGTGGTTTGCCACACCGCTGCGCCGCTGCCCCGCTGCGTCACTGTTAGCCGCTGATCACAGTTGGTTGATTGCAGTTGTTGGTGTTCATCCTACGCGGTGCGCCACAGATTTGACTGCGAGCACGACCATTCCCACACAAATCCGCGCACATCCCCACACCAACCCTCCCCTAGCTCCACACACCAAGCCGCGTGTAGCTCCGCCCACAATCCACACCTCAATCCTCCTCTCAATCCGCACGCAATTCCGCTCCCTCTACCCGCCCCTAAATCCGCGCTTAGCTTGTTTACAGCCATGCTTCAGACAGCGCCTTTACAATCCGGAGGCATACCGCACAGAGGGGAAGGACTGATCATGACACCTCAAGAAGCCAAGCAGCACAGCACTAATCTCGTGATGGTACCCACCACGTTCCTGTCGCATTTCGCCCAAATGTGCGGCCAAGCGAAAGAGCGCTTCGAGAACGACATTGAAATCCCGTTCGACGATTCCTGGTTCTTCGCCCCAACAAACGTCTACAACCCGTACATGGCATGGTCGGCCATGGGCATTTGCCTGACGGGCTACAAGAATCTGCCCTCGAACGAATACCGGTATATTCGCAAATCGTTCTTCAACCTCGGCTGTGAAGACATTGACATTTCGAGTTATTACCATCTCAACGATGAAAACCCTGTGGCCTACCGTCTCAACGTGGACCAGGCCAGTTATGCGTTCGGCCATCGTCATGTGCATAACACTGACGGCACGGAACGCGAACTTGTGATCATGATGCTGCGCGGCACTTCCGACACCACGGAATGGCTGTCGAACTCCGAAGTGGCCGATTCAATCGCCGACGGCGACTTCTCACGCTTGGTGAACCACGAAGGCTTCTGGAACACGGCGGAAAAAGCGTTCCGCGATTTGCGCACCTATATTCAGCGCTATGACATTGACATGAGCGACGCGAGACTCTGGGTCATTGGCCACAGCCGTGGAGCTGCCATTGCGAACGCGCTCGCCGCCATGATTGACGAAGACACGTCACTCGGCGTGACGCATGACCGCCTCTATGCCTACACGTTCTCGGCAAGCCGTGTGACGATGCGCAAGGACTACAACAGCGCCACATTCGACAACATTTTCAACGTAATCAACCCTGAAGATTACATTCCGCGCCTTCCCCCATATGGTTGGGGTATCCGCCGTTTCGGCCGCGACCTGTATCTCCCGAGCATCGCCACGCGCTACGCCGACTACCGCACATACTTGGATGACTTCCAAACAATGTTCAAACAATGGACGCACATGGAGTTCCCCGCATTCCATGGCAATGCCGAAATCAATGCGCTGGAGCGCGAACTGCATAACATTTGCCCGGACATTCCCACGATGTACCAGCGCAAACGCTTCTCACATGCGGGCACATTGACGTTCGCACAGTACTTCACGCTGTTCACCGATCTGGCCGCCGTCAGCGGGCGCACGCTTGCTCTCGAAGCCGCCGACTTTGCGAAGTACGGCACCGGCACGTTCCGCGACTTCCTCGGCTTCTTCCTGCGCAACGAGATCCATGGCCACAACGCTCCAGCAGCCCATCAGGAGGAGGGATACCTGATCAAGCTCATGTTGTGCTGCAAATACAACATTGATATTGAACAAGGTGCCACGCCCGACGTCACACGCCTGAGCGTGTATGGTCCCGCATCGATCACCGTCAAGGATCGAGGCGGCGCTGTGGTGGGTTCGATCAGCAAAGGCCGCATCGACGACAAGCTCTACGAGACGAACAATTTCATTGCGATGTACGTCGACGACACCACAGGCGAGCAAAGCGTCTGGGTGCCCGACTCGGGCGACTACCATGTCACGCTGCGCGCCGAAACCAACGAGCCAAGCAAGCATCCGATTGACGCGCGCGTCAGCACGCTCGACCCTGAAGGCAACACGCTCACGCAAACCTATTACACAAACATCGCGTTGCCCAAGCAGGCACTCAACGAGTCCGTGGACTGGACGCTGCTCGCCCAACAGCACCAAGGCACAGCGGCCAGCCACTTCAACGACGTGGACGTGAGCGTTGAAATCCGTGGCATCGGTCAGCTCAACGAGGACGAAGCGTTCGTCTCGTTCTATGAACCAGGCGCTCATTCGATGCCGATTCCCAAACCCGAAGTCGTTTGTGACGCGCTCGGCTTCCTCAACGCCACGGCAGGCGACCACGGCATAATCCATGCTCATCATGGCCGTCACGCCAAGTTCCTCGGCTGGTTCGCGCCCGGCACGGCACCGAAGCACGCTCCCGGCACCGACCTGACGCACGCCGAACCATTGTCCACTGAAGAGTCCTACGTGCTGCCGCTCACACACAGCACCACGCTGACCGCTTGGTTTGAGAAGCGCTAGAAACCAACCATTAGCAACGCAAGCAACGCTAGAAACAGAGGCACCCCATGTTGCTGGATTATGTGCATGATTACGGCGAGCGTTCGTTCGAGCAAGTCAAGCCGAACGCGCTCGACTTGCTCGTGCTCGCCGAAATGTCAAACTTTGAGTACCAGCCCGCGCAGCCCACGCCATCCGCGCAGCCCGCGTCCGCCACGCCAGTTACGTCAGCCACCCCTGCCCCGCTCCCGCTCTCCCAAGCCATCGACGCCGCCGTGCTACCAACCATCACCGATGCACGCCAGCGCACACTCGTCTCACTCGAAAACAAGGAAGACATTGAACTCGCGCAGCTCGTCAAACATGCGCAACGCTACGCGCCCGTGCAATTCCGTGATTTCCGCGCATCTTATATCGAAGGCGCCCAACAGTTCGGTGCCTTGGCCGTGACCTACCACAACGTGTTGTGCGTCGCGTTCCGCGCCACCGACCTGACCGTCACAGGCTGGCACGAATCACTCGAACTCTCGCTCGTCACGCCGACCGGTTCGCAAGTTGACGCGGCTGAATTCCTCGCACGCAACGTGGCCGACTGGGACGGTCCGATCATCGTGTGCGGACATTCCAAAGGCGGCAACCTCGCCGAATACTCGTGCCGCGCGCTCGCCGAACAGCAGCCCGGCATTGAACAGCGCATCCTGTGCATCTGCAGTTTCGACGGCCCCGGTCTGGCTCCCGAACTGCGCGACACCGACGCCTACCGCCGCATCGCCCCGCTAATCCACACGTTCATTCCCAAATCGTCGATTGTGGGCAACATCCACGACCATCCGCGCGGCAGCGTGGCCTACATCGACAGTGACAAACCGTTCGTGATGCAGCATTACGTCTACAACTGGAAAACTCGCGGCACGCATTTGATCCGTTCACGCCAGACGTTCACGGGCCGCGTCGCCAGCGAACTGCTGAACCTGCTGATCGCCGTCACCGACGACACAGCCAAACGGCACATTTTCAACGTGCTGTTCTCGCCCTACCGCATGTTCAACCAACGCTTGCTTTAGACTGCTCTAGATTTGCAAGGTTCGCGTTCAAGCAGAAACGCGTTCGGCTGCGCGGCTGCAGCGGCTAGGCAGGTGCCGCGGAAATAAAAAACACAGCGAAATCCGTAAACAACGCGGCTGAACCGTCACGAGCGGCGTATATTGAGCGCTATGACAGACAACGCGATGACAACAAACACTGACGGCACCGAGCCTGCGAATCTTACGGGCCGCGAGTCGAACGTCGTTCCGGGCCGCTTTGGCGAGCCGCTGCGTGTCAAGCACGCCATCATGTCGCGCGGGGGCACCGCGAACACGCCGTCACGTCCGCTGTTGCTGCTGCTGCACGGGTGGGGGTCGAACGAGGAAGACCTGGGCAGTCTCATGCAGCACGTCGCGCCCTACAATGATTGGGTTTCGCTGCGCGCGCCGCTCGAGCTGCAAGCTCCGGTGCGCACGATGTTCGGCATGCAGCCCGGCGCGTACAGCTGGTTCCACGACTCAATCCCCACAGGCGAGGACCTCGACCGCGATATTTACGCGGCTTCCGTCGCCATCGACGAGTGGGTCACCAACAACATTCCCGACGAACGCCCGATTGTGCCACTCGGGTTCTCACAAGGCGGCGCGCTCGCAATCCAGCTGTTGCGCATCCATGCCGAACGATACCGCGCGGCCGTGTGCCTGTCTGGCTTCCTGGCGCCCGGATTGTTGCGCGAGGCGTTCCCCGACGACGCGAAACTCGAGCAGCTTGACATTCCCACGTTCTACGGGCATGGCGACGCCACCGACACTGTGGTGCCGCGTTACGATGTTGCGGCCACGAGCGCCTGGCTAGCCGAGCACACGTTCCTGACCGAGCATACGTACCGCGGGCTCGACCATTCCGTCAACATGGACGAGCTCGCCGACCTGCGCCAGTGGATGCTCGAATGCAACATTGCTTCAGGTTTGTTGTAAGCGGCGATGTTACAGCCCGCCAGCCCAGCTCAGATCGCCGCGTCGGCGTCCACGCTCATCACATACACGTTCTTGCGCAGCTGCCTGGCTTGCGCACGCGTAATATCGCCCGACTCGACCATGTCCTGAATGATCGACAGCTCAATGCTGAACCCTTCGCGCTTGGCTTCGTCGAGTCCGTTGATGAACGCTGTGGAATCGGTGACGTTCGGCCGCGCCTTGAGCGCCGCTTCCGCGCGACGGTAGTCGAGCAGCAGCGTCGAACAAAACTCGGTTTTATGGTCGTCCGACGCCATTTCGTCATAAAGCCGGTCAATTACATGCTCAATCGCGTGCAACTGCATGCGCCGCGTGTGCGCATAAATTTCATCTTCGCTCACGAGCGGCGTCGTGCGGCGCATTTTCTCGGAGATACGTTTCGTCAGCAGCTTGGCGCGCCTGGTGAACGCGCGCATACGTCCGCGCAGCTTCCACACGCGCTGTCCCGCGTCACGTTCGTCATGAATCTGGCGCAGCGTCGTCATGATTTGGTCAAGGATGCGTTCGCACGCTTCCTCATCCATCTGATCTTCGGCCGTCAGTGGCTCGGGTTTGGCATGAATCTGCGTGAGCTGCTGCTTGATATATTCCTTCTCCCATTCCAGCGTCTCGACCTGCAGCTGCTCGAGCCCCGCCGGGTCCACCGTGCCGATGCGGTGCTTGAGTCGCGTGATGCGTTTGGTATAGGAATCAATCACGATCATCACGACCCTTCTGTTTTCGGGTGTGATGCGTTGGGCCAGCTCTTCCACTGTTTTGCGCAGCAGTTCGATTGATTTTTGAATTATTTCTCGACTATCGTCATGGCCCCTGTTTGGCGCCAGTATCGGCAGCATGAAATTGGCCAACAGCAGCGTCACAATGATCACACCGCTGGCAATGAAAATGAGTTCATCACGCATCGGGAACTTGGTCCCAGCTGCGATGGTGTAAGGAATTGTGAACATCAACGACAACGTGATTGTGCCTTTGGGACCGCCAAATGTCATGACAGCGGCAGAACGCCAACGTTCCTTCGTCATGCGACGTCGTTGATGCGTGGTCGCGTCCGGCGCGATGCGCAACATGGCGGCCACCCACAGGAACCGCATGCCAACGACCACTAACGCCGTCAACCCAATGCATCCGAGCAGCATCCAATTCTGGATGCCCGGGTTGTTCCAACTGTTGTGCATGGCTCCGGGCAGCAGCATGCCGAGCAGGATGAACACGGCGCCATTGAGCGAGAAACTCAATACACCCCATACACTCGTTGCCACAATGTTCGTGCGCGCCACATTCGGTCCCACGCCGGTCCGGTCGAATCGTATGATGAGCCCGGCGGCCACAACGGCCAAAATACCCGAGACATGAATAACTTCTGCTCCAATGTAAAGCAGGAACGGGAGGAACAGCTCCAACAGAATGCGCGTCGTAGTCGTCTCCCAACCCAGCGAACGCATGGATTCAAAAATCCAGTTGGCCAGCATGCCGATGACGAGACCGAACAGTGCACCCGCGCAGAACGAGACGATGAACTCGCCAACGGCCTCCCCGACTTCAAAACGGCCCGTGACGGCGGCCGCAATCGCGAACTGGAAACCGACGATGCCCGAAGCGTCGTTGAACAGGCTTTCGCCCTTGAGCACACCGGCCTGGCGCTGCGTAAGGGAAGCCTCGTGACTCAGTGACGACACGGCCACAGCGTCGGTCGGACCGAGCGCGGCACCTAACGCGAGCGCGGCCGCAAGCGGTACGACGGGCCATATCAGATGCAAACTGAAGCCTACGGCGACCATCGTGGCGACGGCCAGACCGATAGCCAGCGAAAGTGACAAACTCAACGTTTTGAGTAGCGCGCCTTTGTCGATGTCATGCGCCTCGAGGTAGAGCAGCGGCGCGATGAACAGCACCATGAACAGCTCAGGATCGAGCGTGACGTCGGGGATGAACGGCAGTTGGGGCAGCAGCAAACCGAGCGCGATTTGCACGAGCGGTGTGGAAACTTTGGGAATGAACCGGCTCAAGAAACTGGACAGCACGACTGCTGCCACGATGCATAAGATGAGCTCGAATACCTCCACGGAACCTCCCTCGGCGTTGTCGGTGCATACTGTCTGTTGTTCAGTGTACAGGGCGCGTGTTGCCCGTAGGGGGTGTGGGACGGGAACAGGACGATGTGATGGACAGCGCGCGGTGAGCGGCAATCGGGAGATTGATGGGGGTGCATGAGCGGATGGGACAGCAGAACGCAGAGCGAGGTCAGACGTAGACTGGACGTCATGAACAAGCAGCTGGCCGAGCAGGCGATGGAATCGGCGATTGCGCAAGCGCTTCAAGCCAAACAGCACGGCGACGTGCCGATTGGGGCGTGCGTGCTCGACGCGGGCGGCCGTGTGATCGGGCGCGGACACAACATGCGCGAACGCAATCTCGATCCGTTGGCGCACGCCGAGATTGAAGCGATGCGTGAGGCCGCGGCGACGCTCGGAAGCTGGAACCTCGAAGATTGCACGCTCGTGGTCACGCTCGAACCGTGCCCGATGTGCGCGGGCGCTTGCCTGCAAACGCATGTGGGGCGCATCGTGTTCGGTGCGTGGGATGCCAAACTCGGTGCCTGCGGGTCGGTCTGGGACCTGCCGCGTGACCCCCATATTGGCGCGCACCCCGAAGTCTACGGCGGCATCCGCGAATCCGAATGCGCCCAACTGCTCACCGCCTTCTTCCGCCTGCGCGGGTGATGCGGGGGCGGGGCGAATTGGAGGTGGGGTGAAGCGGAAAATCTGCCGTTTTGTCGACTTGTCGTGCGGTTGGGCGCTCCACCTGTATCGTTTCTGTACCACCGTGGTACAAACGCAACACAGATAGGGGCAAAACGTACCGCTTCTGTACCACGGTGGTACAACCACGATACGGATTTCGAGCAAAAAGTAGCGTCAATGTACCACCGTGGTACAACCACGATACAAACGAGCCAAAATCCGTAGCGCCAACGTACCACCGTGGTACAAACACGATACAAATCCAACCCATCCGTACCGCATTCGTACCACCGTGGTACAAACACGATACGGATTTCGAGCCGTTTATGAGTGCAAGGCAACGCGCGGGGCGCCGGCTGCTATCAGCTCACCAAAACGTGGCGTGAGCGGCACGGGGCAAACTGGCAGATAGGGCAAGCTGGCGGCTGCCGCAAGCCCAACAAGTGCGGAATTATTGGATTACGCCGGCGTTGGGGTCGGTGACGGTGCCCGCGTCGCCCGTGTTGCCTGCGTCACCACCGGGAGCGACCTGTTGGACTGGTTGCTGCGGCAGCTGAGCCTGCTGGTTCTGCAGCGCTTGCTGGTTCTGCAGCGCTTGCTGATTCTGCAACGCCTGCTGTTGGGCCAATGCTTGTTGCTGGGCCAATGCCTGCTGTTGCGCGGCAGCGGCGGCTGCGGCGGCGTTCGCGTTGGCGAGGTCGGTGATTGAGGTTTGCACAGCATCATTGGCCTTGGTCAGCGCATCTTTGGCTTGTTTGACCTGATCAGCCGTCAGTTCCTCAGAACCGGCAAGCTTCTTGGCATCGTCGATCGCCTTGAGCAAGGATTCACGCGTCGCTTCATCGGCTACCTGTCCGGCCGAAGCATCGTAGGCTTCTTGGGCCGTGGTGACGGCGTTGTTCAAATCGTTGCGTAGGTTTTCGAGCGTTTTGGCGGCCTGGGATTGGCTCAACGCTTGTGAAGTCTTGGTCAACTGCTCGTTTGCCGTCGTTATGTTCTGCGTCGCCGTGTTCCAGGCAATGCGCGTCTCATCGAGCTCCTGCGACGGCATTGCAGCCGTGCATTGTGCCGGGGTCTTGGCATCGCGCGCTTGTTGTGCATCGTTCAAGGCCTTCGTGAAGTTCTCGATCGTAGCCGCGTCGGTCACATCCTTGGCAGTGAGCTTGGCCAGTGTGGTAGTGCCGTCCACACCTTTCTTCAGGCTCGCGGCAACGCTGTCGTAGTTGTGTTGCGCATCAAGGCATTCGTTCAGCACAGCCGTTTTCGCCGCGTTGTCGCGGCTTGAATTCCACCACCACAGGCCGCCGGCCACAAGACCCGCAGCAGCCACAACGGCAACCACGGCCACGACGATACGCTTGCCGTTGCCGCGTTTGGCCGGTTCGTCACCGTGGCGGCGATGTTGACGAGGCTTGTTGGCCGTTTCAAAAATATCCGAATCTTCAGCATCGTCCGCATCGGCATCGTTCAGCTCAGCATTATCGGACGTGATTGGCGTGGACGAGGCCACTCGCGCTTGCTGAATGGCGGGCAGCTCAGGTCCCGTTGTTTCGGGAAACTCCAGATATGAGGCGTCCACCTGCGAGGGCACGGTTTGCGTAGGCATCGTCGAGTCGCCGTTGCCGGTGGGCGGGAACAGCAGCGTATGGTCGATGATGTCGCTTGACCTATCCTCACGTGACGCGCCCGACATATGCGCATGGCTCTGCGATGGAGTATCGGGAGGAGTCAATAAATGTTGTTGTCCGTCAGTCGGACGGGAAGTTCCGGAATTCGTCATAATTACGCCCCTTCAGCAACACGACAACGTGACGCACGGTAACCGGCCGCGCCGTCCCGCAAGTCAGTCGGTAATCTGTGCCTTGTAGAAATTCACGTACGAACGCGACGGAGTTGGCCCGCGCTGTCCCTGATAGTGCGATCCGGTGACTTGCGAGCCGTACGGATGCTCAGCCGGTGAGCTGAGTTGGAAGAAGCACATCTGGCCGATTTTCATGCCGGGCCAAAGTTTGACGGGCAACGTCGACACGTTTGACAATTCGAGCGTAATGTGCCCCTCAAATCCCGGGTCAATAAAGCCGGCCGTCGAGTGCGTGAGGATGCCGAGACGTCCGAGCGAGCTCTTGCCCTCGAGACGTGCGGCAATCGTCGAGTCCAGCTTGACGTACTCCCAGGTGGAGCCCAGCGCGAACTCGCCCGGGTGCAAAATCCAGGGTTCGTCGGGCGCCACTTCGTATTCTTCGGTGAGTTCTCCCTGATTTTCCGCCGGATCAACATACGTATAGGTATGGTTTTTAAACAGGCGGAAGAACCGGTCGAGACGCACGTCAATCGACGCGGGCTGCACCCTCTCTTCTGTCCACGGATCAAGAGAGATATGGCCATCCGCATACGCGGATTTGATATCGCGATCGGACAGCAGCATGGCGCCTCCTCCAAGCATTCGATTTCATGGGTAACTGCAGTTCAGTGTAACCGCAGAGCATGAAAAATAGGCAATTCCTCGGCGCAGCGATGTCAAAAGTTGATCACAAACCTGTCATCGTCGACGTTTCTCCCACATTTTCCAAGAAAACATTCAGCAAAATCAACAGTTCCGTACAGTTTTGGCCGCCATACTGAACACTGTCAGGCGGTAAGGGCTCCTACCGGCTGAACGGAGTCACATGATTTCCGATAATTGAACTTCTCTCTTTCTTCTTCTCTCCTTCCCGGCGACCGCACGGCTGCCGGGTTTTTTATTGCTTCCGGCCGGCTCTCAACCTAACGCTCGAACGTAACGCAAGAGGCGCATGCTACAGATTTTTGTTATTTCTGTAGCATGCGCCTCTAACTCTTGCAAGCGCCCAATCTGGCCGTTTCTATGCGGTCCAAATTGAAATGCAGTGATGGACACCGGAAACTGCACGCAAGAGCCGCCCATCCCCACACAGTCCAAACCGGGACGGAGTGGGCGCACAGATGGACGGGTTTACATGGATGCGGGTCGCAAGCGCATGCGCTTGGCCGGCCCAAACCCAGGTGGATTCATGGACAGGGCTACTGCGCGGCTGATCCGTCAGCTGACGCGGATGATCCGCGACGCAGCATGCGCGTGGCGGCCACTTGGAAGCCCATGGCCAGCAACAGCGCGAGCGCGCCAACCATACCGGCCCACAGGTTGCGCGTGCCACCCGTGGACGGCAGCTCGAACGCTCCTTCCACAGCAATGTACAGCGCCGTAGTGTTACCGCATACGCACAAAAAGGGCGGCTGCAGATGGGGTGGAATGCAGCCGCCCGCGGGGGATTCATGGTAAGACTGGTCACAAGCCTACGGACGCTTACGATACTGGGCTTATGCGAAACAATCACCACCATACGTACGTCCGCGCTAGCTTTGCAGCCACAGGCCGTCACTTATGCTGATGTTGTATTCCCGTGAACCCACCCCTCCGTAGGCGCTGTACATCCGATGACTTCGTCGTCACCATAGCGATGCATCATCGCTTTCGACACATGCTACGTGAATGTTCACGCAAACGCCCGTTGTAACCATGTATTGGACATTTTTTGTACACCATTCGGGTACGCATGAGATTTTTGGCCGCGCGAAACCATCGCCTTATCTGCCAACGCAATCAACGTTTTTTCAGTGGTTCGTTTCATAAATCTGCATAGAGCTGCATATACACAATGAGCCTGGCCCATCTGTGGACCAGGCTCATCAATGCCAATCAGGTCAATGCCAATCAGGCAGCGGTGTGTACCGCCGCCCAGTCAGGCATCAACCATCACACCTCATGCAGCAGGCATCAGGCATGCTGGCGGCGCTTGTCGCCAATGCGCAGGAAGATCTTGCGGATCTCCGAGGCCACGAGCACCACGGCAGCCAACAGGATGCATTCAAGCCATGCTCCGGCCGGCAATGATGTGGTGCCGAATGCAACCTGCAACGCAGGCACATAGATCACAACGAGCTGCAACACCACCGACAAACCGATGGCGCCCCACAACCACTTGTTCGAGAACAACCCGACAAACGCCGACTGCAGATGCGAGCGCGAAGCCAACGCATTGAACAGCTGGGCGAACACGAGAATCGTGAAGGCCATCGTGCGCGCTTCGACCATCTGGGCGTCGTGGCCCTGCAGGTCGACCGAACGGTCCGTGAACAGACCGCCCGACAGATGCATGTCCATGCCGATCAGCGTGACGATCGCCATGATGATGCCGATGTAGATCACGTCGCCCCACATCGGTCCGTCGATCACGCGGTCGGTGAGCTTACGCGGCTTACGGTTCATCACATCTTCAGTCATCGGATCCACGCCCATGGCCAATGCCGGGGCGGCATCGGTCAACAGGTTGATCCACAACAGCTGCGTGGCCAGCAACGGCACGGTCACACCTTGGGTGCCCGGTTGCGAGATGCCGAGGAATCCGGCGAGCACCACGCCACCGAACACGGTGAACACTTCGCCCACGTTGGAGCTCAGCAGGTAGCGCAGGAACTTGCGGATGTTTTCGAAGATGCCACGGCCTTCACGAATGGCGGCCACAATCGTGGAGAAGTTGTCGTCGGCCAGGATCATCTTGGCCGATTCCTTCGTCACTTCCGTGCCCGTGATGCCCATGGCCACACCAATGTCGGCGGACTTGACGGCCGGAGCGTCGTTGACGCCATCACCCGTCATGGCTGCGATGTTGCCTTGGCGCTGCAGGGATTCCACAATCTTGAGCTTGTGTTCAGGCGCCACACGTGCATAGACCGACACTTGCGATGTCGCCTTGTCGAATGCGGCTTCATCAGGCAGCGCATCGAGCTGTTCGCCAGTCAGCGCCTTGCCACCCTTGTCGATGATGCCCAAGTCGGAGGCGATGCGGGCAGCCGTCAGCGGGTGGTCGCCCGTGATCATGACGGTGCGCACGCCAGCACGGTGGGCTTCGGCGACGGCGTCACGCACTTCAACGCGTGGCGGATCGATGATGCCGACCATGCCCGTCCAGATCAGGTCATGTTCAATCACATCAGCCTGTTCAGCCACGTCGGCTGCCTGGCCGGCGGCGTTGAGCTTCATGCCGGGCACAGCCGAAAGCTTTGGCGTTTCGAGCGGACGGTACGCTTCACCAAGCGTACGGTAGGCTTCGTTCGACAAGCGGTCCACCGCATGCAGGATGTCCTGGCGGTCACCCTCGGTGATCGGACGCACAGCGCCGTCCACGAGAATGCGGTTGCAGAAGCTCAGCAACACGTCTGGAGCACCTTTGGCGAATACAGTCAAATCACCATTGTCGGTTGTGTCTTTCGCGATAATCGACATGCGCTTGCGTTCCGATGTAAACGGGATTTCGGCCACACGCTGGAAGCGTTGGAATGCGCGATCGGCATGCGTCTTCTTGGCGGCCACAATGATCGACACTTCCGTCGGGTCACCAATGACATCCCACGTGCCGGGCTTGTCGCCAGCACGCAATTCACCATCGTTGGCCAATGCGCCAGCGGCCAGCGTGGCCAGCACTTCATGACGGACCGGATCGACCACGGCAGTGCCGTCCAGACCGATCAGATTGCCTTCCGGCGCATAGCCTGTGCCGGTCAGCTGCACTTCGCCCGAAGGTGTGACGACGCGTTCGACGGTCATCTCGTTCTTCGTCAACGTACCGGTCTTATCGGAGCAGATCACCGAAGCCGAACCAAGTGTTTCCACCGAATGCAGCTTCTTGACGATTGCGTGATGCATGGCCATGCGCTGCACGCCCAATGCGAGCACCACGGTCAGGATGGCTGTCAGGCCTTCAGGCACAGCCGCCACAGCCAACGACACGGCCAACAGCAGCGAATCGATGACATCCTGCGTGGTATGGAATCCTTCCATCACCGCCAATGCGATCAACACCACTACGGCGATGATGCACACGGCGATGCCAAGGATCTTCGAGACGTGGTCCATCTCCTTTTGCAGCGGCGACGAATCGTCTTCCGTGGCAGAAAGCAAATCAGCAATCTTGCCGACCTGCGTGTTCATGCCTGTGCCGGTCACGATCGCACGGCCGGTGCCCTGCGTGACGGATGTGCCGTTGAACACCATGTTCGTGCGGTCACCCAATGCTTTGGCCGATTCCAACGTCTCAGGCTTCTTGCCCACGGGCACCGACTCGCCCGTCAACGACGCTTCAGCGATGCGCAAGCTGGCGGCCGCGAACAAACGGCCATCGGCCGACACCGTGTCGCCTTCGGCCAACACGAGCACGTCACCTGGCACCACGTCGGTCGTAGCGATGCGCACCACGCGTCCGTCACGCAACACGTTCGTGGTCGGCGCAGTCATCTCGCTCAATGCGCTGACGGCCTGCTCAGCCTTGGCTTCTTGGATGTATCCGAGAATCGCGTTGACAATCAGGATCAGCACAATCACAATCGCGTCGAACGGCAACGCTTCCTCAGCATGGCCGCCGGCTTTTTCAATGATCCACGCAATCAGCGAGATGGCTGTGGCGGCCAACAGCAAGTACACGAGTGAATCTTTGAACTGTGCAAGGAACTTCTTCCATTTGGGCACAGGCGGCGCGCTGGCCAGCTCATTGGGGCCGAACTTGGCCAGACGGCGCTTGGCTTCCTCACTCGACAGGCCCACACTGGGATCGACGTTGAGCAGTTTGGCCACCGCAGCGGCGTCCGATGTGGACGGATCAACATCACCCAACAGCTTGCGCTGCGCCTGCACCTCCTGCTGCTCCTGGGGGCTCTGCGCTTCGACGCGGGGTTCAACGGGCGCGGGCCTTTCTTCCACTTCTTGTTCCATAGGAATTCTCCTTGGGGTTCGCCGCGGAGTTGTCAATCAAACGCCTTGAGCGGACCTGGCAGCTCCAAGTCCTGGCGTGATTGCGCGGTTCAACGGGCGTTCCAGCAAACCCAGAACGCATTCGCCCCCATTATTCCATATAAAACCCCCGTTCCTTTGCCTGTCAGCAAACGGCAGCAGCAATGGAAAAGCAACGCCATCACTTACCCGGCGCGCATGCGCGCGTTGGGTTGGCCAGATGGGATGATGGGAACCATGGCACAGAAGAAAGGCCCGACCAAGGGGTCGGGTGGCAAGCATCGTAACAAATTGCGTGGCAAAGGTCCCACGCCCAAAGCCGAAGACCGCGTGTATCACAAGGCATACAAGGCCAAGAAAGCGGCCGAACGCCACACGCGCGCCGATCCGCGTCTGGCTGCCCGCCGCCGCGTGGCAAAGTTCACGTCCGATTCCGACGACCTCGTAATCGGCCGCAACGCCGTACTCGAAGCGTTGCGCGTCAGCGTGCCAGCAAGCACGCTGTATGTGGCGGCACGTTTGGAGCATGACGATCGCACGCGCGAAATCATGCGTCTTGCAGGCATCCAGGGCCTGCACATCCTTGAAGCCGACCGTCTGGAAATGGACCGCATCGCCAAAGGCGGCCATCACCAGGGCGTAATCATGAAGGCGCAGCCTTTCCAGTACAGCTCGCTCAACGAGCTGGCCGACCGCGCCGAACGCAAGGCGCGCGCCATGCAAGAAGCCTCAAACGAATCGGCGCGCATCAACGCGCGACCGCTGTTCATTGCGCTTGACGGCGTGACCGATCCGCAGAACCTCGGCGCCGTGATCCGTTCAGCCGCAGCGTTTGGCGCCAACGGCGTGATTTTGCCGGAGCGCCGTTCGGCATCAGTGACGGCAGCCGCATGGAAGGTGTCGGCGGGAGCTGCCGCGCATATGCCGATCGCACGCGTCGTGAACCTGACGAAGGCCATTGAAGGCTTGAAGGAACGCGGCTATTACGCTGTGGGCCTTGACGGTAGCGGTTCGAAGGAAGTGGGCCAAACAGGTTTTGAGACCGACCCGCTGATTGTGGTGCTCGGATCCGAAGGCAAGGGACTGTCTCGCTTGACGCGTGAAGCGTGCGATTGCATCGCGGGCATCCCGATGACTTCGATGGTTGAATCACTCAACGCTTCCGTGGCTGCAGGCATCACGTTGTACGCCGTGGCGCGTGCACGACGCGAAGCAGCCCAAGGCAGATCGCTACAACAGAAATAACCATTATTTGGCGGCCTCTCACCCAAACGTGAGAGGCCGCCATCATTTGGGCGAAAACCCGAACCCCATGCGCTAAAGTGGGGGTCTATGAGTAATGAAGCACAGCAGCTTGATCCACGCGCGCTCAAAGCGACGAGCGTGAAGGCGGAAGACCCCGCAGCCCAAACGCCGGAACCGTCTTCACTGAAGATCACAGCGTCGGGTTCGGATCCCAAGATGTTCACGCTGCCTTGGGAACTGCCGTTGTCATCATGGCCCAAGGACCTGCTCGTGAACTTGCCGCGCGGTATTTCCAGGCACGTCGTGCGTTTCGTGCACGTGGGCGACGAAGTGTATGCGATGAAGGAAATCACACGCAACATTGCCGAACGCGAGTATGAGATGCTGCGCCAACTGCAAAAACTGGACTTGCCCACCGTGCAGCCGATCGCCGTCGTCACGGGACGGCATGATCGCAACGGGGAACCGCTTGAAGCGATCCTCGTGACGAAACATCTGAAATTCTCACTGCCCTACCGCGCGCTGTTCGCACGCACGCTGCGTCCCGACACGGCCGAACGGCTGATCGACGCACTGGCCGTGCTGATTGTGCGCTTGCATCTGGCCGGATTCTACTGGGGCGACGTATCGCTGGCGAACGTGCTGTTCCTGCGCGACGCCGACGCGTTCTCAGCGTTCCTCGTGGACGCCGAAACGGGCGAGCTGCAGGTCAACCTGACCGAAGGCCAGCGCGAATACGATATTGACTTGGCGCGCACGAATATCATTGGCGAACTCATGGATTTGAGCTCGGGTGAGCTGCTGCCTCCCGACGTCGACGAAATCGCCGTCGGCAACCGTCTTGTTGACCGCTACCATTCGCTGTGGAGCGCGTTGACCGACACCAGCAACTTCTCCCCCGATGAAATGTGGAAGGTCGAACGTCGCGTCAACAAGCTCAACAATCTGGGCTTTGACGTGGACGAACTCGAGATGAACACGACGCCCGACGGTAAGACCGTGCTCGTGCGGCCGCGCGTGGTGGACGCGGGCTATGCCAACCGTAAGCTGCTGCGCCTGACGGGCCTGGACGTGCAGGAAAACCAGGCGCGACGCCTGCTCAACGATCTGGACGCCTACCGTGCCTCAACGTGGCGTGAAGGCGAAGATGTGGAAGTCGTGGCGATGGATTGGATGCGTGAGGTGTTCGAGCCGACTGTGCGCATGATTCCGCGCGAGTTCCGCACGTCGATCGAGCCAGCGCAGTTCTTCCATGAAGTGCTCGAACATCGTTGGTATCTGGCTGAACGTGCTGGCCATGATATTCCGATGGCCGCGGCCGTGGAAAGCTATGTGAAGACTGTGCTGCCGAAGTATTCGCTCGATTCGAAGACCGTGGAACGGCTCAACGCCGAGGCTGATTCGGGCGTGATCGACGACCAGGCCACGTATTACGACTCCGGTATGGCCGGAATGGCGGCCGGTGAGGACGGCGACGGATACTTTGCCGAAGACGATCCCGACACGGCCGTTTGGGCGCAGTGACATGCGCTGAGACGTGCGCAGTGACGTGCGCTGAGCCGGCACAGTAACTTGCGCGGTGCCGGTTCGTTGACGCCCACCACGCCGGCACCGCGCCCCCTGCCGGCAGCAACAACAAGCTCCACAACAACGAAGAAGGTCCCACAGCAATTGCTGGGGACCTTCTTGCTTGCGCTTTGTCGCAATTTCCGCGATCGCCGCGCCTTCCCGACGCCCCGAAAGGCATCAGTACCAGCGCCGCACGCGCAAATCAGCTATTAGTTCAGACGCAGCTCGGTCGACGGTGCGAACAGGTGCATCTTGGCCGGGTTGATCTTGATCTTGACGATATCGCCGATCTTCGGCAGCACGCGCGGGTTCACGCGGATCGTCGTGAGCTTGTTCTGATCGGACATCAGCGAGCCGGTGTCCATGGTCTTATCAGCATCGCTCTGGATGATGTTGCCGTAGATGTAGCCATCGGAGCCCAGATCCTCAACGTTGACGACCTTCAGCGAGAAGGCGTTCGTGTCGTCGGGAGCAGCCAGCGAGGCGTCTTCCGGACGGAAGCCGACGATGATCTGGTTGTTGTCTTCCGGCGTGAGCTTGGCGACGGCCTCCTTCGGCAGTGCGAGCGTATCCTCGCCCACCTTGGCTTCGCCGTTGATGACCGGGTGCACGTTGATGTTCATTGACGGGGAGCCAATGAAGCCTGCCACGAACACGTTGGCCGGGCGATCATACAGCTCGGTCGGAGCGCCGACCTGCTGCAGGATGCCGAGCTTGATGACGGCGATGCGGTCGCCCATCGTCAGAGCCTCGGTCTGATCGTGCGTCACGTACAGCGTGGTGACGCCGAGCTGGCGCTGCAGGGCGGCGATCTGCGTACGCGTCTGCACACGGAGCTTGGCATCGAGGTTCGAAAGCGGCTCATCCATCAGGAAGACCTTCGGCTCACGCACGATGGCGCGGCCCATGGCCACACGCTGGCGCTGACCACCCGAAAGGGCCTTCGGCTTACGATCAAGGAACTCGGTCAAGTCGAGGATTTCAGCGGCCTTCTCCACGCGCTTGCGAATCTCGTCCTTCGGCGTGCCGGCGATCTTCAGGGCGAAGCCCATGTTGTCGGCCACCGTCATGTGCGGATACAGTGCGTAGTTCTGGAAGACCATTGCGATATCACGGTCCTTGGGCTGCATCGTCGTGACATCCTTGCCACCGATCAGAATACGGCCCTTGTTCACTTCTTCGAGGCCTGCAAGCATGCGCAGCGTCGTCGACTTACCGCAGCCAGAAGGACCAACGAGAACGAGGAATTCACCATCTTTGATATCAAGATTGAGATCATCGACCGAGGGCTTATCGTTGCCCGGGTAGATACGAGTCACATGATCGAAAATGACTTCTGCCATTATGGTTCCTTTCATCGGCAGGTACGTGCCGAACGATCCGTAGTGAAGGGGTTTTGTTTATTTGTCGCGCATGCAGCCGTCTCCTTCGACGCGGCTCCACTGTTCGACGTGACCCATGGAGAACTCCCCAGTGAGCTCCCTTCACTATACACAAACTTGCGTTCGCGTCAAGCAGGTTCAGCTGATTTGTCTCAGTAAAACGTTTCATCAACCAAATACTGGACGTTCAACCTGTTCAGTATGCAGACGACACTGCACAAACCTCGCTCTAGTGCCGAATCGTCCAGTTAGCGGCCGGTTCAGTCCGTCTCGTCTGCTCCTTCATTTTTCAAACGCCGCCGCATCGCACGGTTGGCGCGACGATTGGCAACCCACGCACGCACCAAGCGGGCACCACCATGCACTGTTTTGCCGTTGGCAATCGACACGATTGCATCGACCATCGGCTGATCAAGGCGGCCGCCGCCAAGTTTTTTGAGCGCGTTCGGCGTGGCATAGAGCACAAAGAACGCGTTGAGGTCAGGAATCCCGTCGCCTTTGAGTGACGCATAAGCGCGCCTGTGCAAACGCAGCGCGATGCCGCGCGCGATGAGGCTGCGCGACCAGCGCCAACTGCTCAACGGGTCATCGGCCGTCATGACCATGCCGGGAGCGCCTTCATGCGCCGACTCCTTGACAAGGCAACGGCGCAGCACGTCCACACCGCCGAACAACGCGGCCAATTGCGAAGTGGTGACTTGCTTGGGATGTGCCTGCAGATACGCACCGAGCGCGGAATCGGGGGTTTGGGCCGCCATGTCGCCATCTACAAAAATAGAAGAAGTCAATATTTGGTCACGGGCGTTCGTGCCGATTGAGACGCCGTACTCACCCGAGGTGACGCGCCAGCGGCCCGAGGCCGTGTCGAAATGGCGGAACGTGTAGCGGTCGAACGCGATTGTGACGCGCGCCGAGGCGCCGGCCGGCACGAATACTTTGGCGAACCCTTTGAGCTCGCGCGCGACGGGCACCCCGCCTGACGGCGCGGGCGTGACGTAGAGCTGCACGAGCGCGAGGCCGTCGCGGCTCGATACGTTGCGCACCGTGCAGGACGCGCCTTCGCGCGTGACTTGCAGATCCTGATATTCGAACTCGCTGTAGCTCAAGCCAAAGCCGAACGGGAACCGCACGGGCACGTGGGCCGTTTCGTAATAGCGGTAGCCCACGAGCGGGCCCTCCTGGTAGACGGCGTTCGGGCCGGCGGCCGGATAGATGCCGGCGCTCGGCACATCCTCGTAGTGCAGGGGCCACGTTTCTGTCAAATGGCCGCACGGGTCGGCGTGTCCGGCGAGCACGTTCGCGATCGCGCGCGAACCTCCCTGACCCGGCAGACCCGCGTACACGATCGCATCCACATTGTTGGCCCAGGGCAGCTCCATGGCCGAACCGCCGACGAGGACAACAATAACGGGCTTGCCTGTGCGCACGAGCGCGTTGACAAGCTCGTCCTGCACGCGCGGCAGACGCATGTCGGACCGGTCAATGCCTTCCGATTCCTTGGATTCAGGCAGCCCGACGACAGCCACGACGGCATTCACATAACCGTTGCGGCACAAACGCGCGGCCTCGCGGATCAGACGCACATGCGATTTGCCGTCGCGCTCGTAGCCTTGGGCATACCCCATGACGCGCACGCCATCGGTACGCGTCAACGCATGCAGCAGACTCTCGCTCTCGGTCGAGTTGACCTGCGCCGAACCTGCGCCCTGGAAGCGCGGCGTGCATGCCAGATCACCGACCACCGCAATCTGCGAGTCGGCGCCCAGCGGTAGCGTGTGCGATTCGTTGCGCAGCAGCGTCACGCATTGTTCTGCCAGCTCCACGGCAAGTTGCTGGTGGTCGCGGCGCATGTCTTCGGGCAGCGACGGCAGCGAGGACGGCGCAGGCTGCGCAGGCTGCGGGGAGCGTACGTCCGGTGACGCGGATTCAGCCCCAGTGGCGCCCTGCTCATCACGCCCGTCACGCTCGTCACGCTCGCCGTGCCCGTCCCGATTGTCATGCCTGTCCCGCTCATCCCGCCGCAGCGTTTCGGGCTCAATCTGTGTTTCACGTGCAACATTCTTGAGTTCCGCGATGCGCGCATCCAGATACGCTTCGTCGAGTTCACCGCGCTCCACAGCCTCGACGAGCTCGCGCACGGGCACGAGCCCCGCACCTGGCATTTCAATATTGGCTCCGGCCCGCACGCCGGCCGCTTCGTTGTCCGACCCACCCCAGTCCGACACAACGATGCCGTCAAATCCCCATTCGTCACGCAAGATATGCAGCAAATGCTCGTTTTCGTTGGCATACGTGCCGTTCACGCGGTTGTAGGAGGTCATCAGCGCTTTGGGCGCCGACTCGCGCACGACAATTTCAAAGCCCGTCAAATACAGCTCACGCAACGTGCGCTCATCCACAACCGAATTGCTGGCCATGCGCCGCAACTCCTGGCTGTTGGCCGCGAAATGCTTGGGGCAGGCCGCAATGCCGTTCGACTGGATGCCGCGCACGAGACCTGCCGCGATTCGGCCCGCAATCTGCGGATCTTCCGAGAAATATTCAAAGTTTCGTCCACACAACGGGTTGCGTTTGAGACACAGGCCGGGACCGAGCAGCACATTGACATCGAGCGCGCGAGCTTCCGCCCCGAGCGCGCGCCCCATCCGCTCGGCAAGCTGCACGTCCCACGCCATACCGAGCGTCACCGCCGACGGGAAGCACGTGGCCGGTAACGATTCGCCAATGCCAAGATTGTCGCCCGTGTCGCTTTGTTTGCGCAGACCGTTGGGCCCGTCACTCATGTGCATCGGGGGCACGCCAAGCCCGCTGTCACCGCGCGTGCGCCATTGTGAGGCCCCCGACAGCAGCGCCGCCTTCCGTGCGAGAGTGGGATCCGTAGACTCAGCAGTGGGTTGCGTGTGTGTTCTCATATGTTCACTTCCCATTTCCGTTGCGTCGCATATTCGGGTACCGATGCCGCCACCATGCTGTGCAGGCCTTGCGCAGCGAGAAAAAGGCCACGGCGCCATCCCCTACAATCTAACCATGACTCTCGCGAAATGGCACAAGTTCACTGATATACCGATGTTCATCTCATCAGTCATATTCCTGTTTGCCTATTCGTGGCTCGTATTGGGCAATTCCTATGCGCTCGCATGCAATGTGGTGATTGACGTGATCTGGGCCATTTACGTACTCGACTACATTGTGTGCTGGCGTTTGGCCGAGAACAAATGGCAATGGTTCAAACAAAACCTGCTGCTACTGCTCACACTGGTGCTACCAGTGTTCCGACCGTTGCAGCTGTTGCGACTGCTCGCCATGCTGCAGATTTTCAACCGCACAGCCGGAGGGGCTGTGCGCGGACGCATCACAGCGTATGCCATTTGCATGTTCTCAATGTTGATCTATGTGGGCGCATTGGCCGAATACTCAGTGGGACACAATGCGCCGGGAGCCAGCATCACGTCATTCGGCAACGCCGTATGGTGGGCGTTCGTCACGGTGACGACAGTCGGCTACGGCGATGTGCATCCCGTGACCGTGATGGGCCGTTGCGTGGCTGTGGGCTTGATGCTGACAGGCATCGCAATGATCGGTATTGTAACCGCCATGATTTCATCGTGGATCATTGACCAGATCCACCGTGAGAACGTCACTGAAGAACAGCAAGTGGCCGACGACACGGCGACCCGACCTCCCACGACGGCTGAAACGCGCCTGATGCAGGCCGAGATGCTGCGACTGACGGAAACCGTGTCGAACCTCAATGCCGAGATTCAACAATTGCGCCAATTCAACAAACGCGCACGCAAGAGAACGCATCAAGCCATCAAAAACGGCAATTTGCCGGTTGAAGTGGCGGCTGCGCTCGCCCAAGCGCATAGCGATCTGGTCAGCCGTGCAGTAGACAAAACCCACGCAGCCAGTACTGCCAACGACGCATCCAACCCATCGTTCAAGCCCGACAAAACCGTCAATCGGAACATCGACCACACTTTGGGCCACCACACGTCCGCCCACACCGCGTCAACTCACCCATCAGGTGAGCAGTCCGCATCCACGCAAACCCCAACCCCCTCGCAAGACCCGACCTCTTCGCAAGAATCGGCGCCATCCGCACAGCAGTCCACGTCGCCAAGCGCATCAACGCCTGGCACCACGCGCCGCAAGCGCCGTTACAGCAGCCAAAGCACCTATCACAGCCCGCGGCGCCGCAAATAACACACAAGCCCCAACAGCTCCAGCCCACACACAGCGGCCGAATCGTCACCCAGATGACCAGCCCGGTACGGAAAGATGCGCTTCTAGAGGCGCAAATGTAGTTACCCTGACCAGCTTGGTCAGGAAAGATGCGCTTCCAGAGATGAAACTGCAGTTTTCCTGACCAGGCCGGTCAGGAGAGATGCAGTTTGGGGCGGGAAAGTGCAATTTTCCTGACCATGCTGGTAAGGAGAGATACATTTTGCGGCGCGAAAGTGCGGTTTTCCTGACCAGCCTGGTTGGGAGAGATGCACTTTTGGGAGGAAGGCGGGGTTTTCCTGACCAGGCCGGTACGGAGAGATGCACTTCCGGAGGCGTAACTGCGTTTTTCCTGACCAGACCGGTCAGGAGAGATGCAGTTTGTGGCGCGAAAGTGCGGTTTTCCTGACCGGGCTGGTCAGGGGAGGTGCGTTTATGGGATGGGAGTGGGTTTTGAGAGGCACATCCCCTTGGTTGCAAAATTCCCTTACTGGTAATTGGGCTGCGGCGATTGTTGCCCCTCGCTACGATGGGTCGCATGAGTGAATGGCATGCATTGAATCTTGAGCCCGGAAACGAGGTGGGCGGCTACGAGCTGATTTCCCGGCTCGGATCCGGCGCCATGGGTTCGGTCTGGAAGGTCGAGGATGGTGGTGGCAACGCTTATGCCATGAAGATCCTGTTGGACTCACTCAATGACGACCAGCCGTTGGCTGATGACCCCGACGGCAGGGAACGCATTACGGCACGCGAGCGCTTGCGTCGCGAAGCCATGGCATTGCGACGCATCCATGATCCGGGCGTATGCAGCATCGTCGATATGGAACTGGACGATTCACTCGCGTTCATTGTGACGGATCTGATTGATGGCCGCAATTTGCGTGATGATGTGAAAGTCAATGGGCCCTATGTGGGCCATGACCTGGAACGTTTGGCCAGCCGGCTGATCGCTGCGGTGCAGGCTGTGCATGATGCCGATATTGTGCATCGAGACATCAAACCCACGAACATCATGGTGTCGATGGCGGGTCCTGTGCTCGTGGACTTTGGCATTGCCATGGGTCAGGGTGAAAGCCATGTGACGCGCACGGGTCTGGTCATGGGTACGCCGGGATTCATTGCGCCTGAGATTTTGGAGGGTGCTGAATCCGATGCATTGACTGACTGGTGGTCGTTGGCTTCGGTGTTGGCGTTCGCGGCGACGGGTAGGCCCGTGTTTGGCGTGACGCCGATGGATGTGGTGTTGGCTCGCGAAGCTGCGGGCAATGCGGATTTGGCGGGTTTGCCGCCGCGCACGGTGGCTGCGTTCCGGGCCGCATTGCATCCCGACCGCTCACGGCGCATTGGTCCCGAAGAACTGTTGGCGGCCATTACGGCCGACGCCTGGTTAAGCGACGATGGGGACGGCGAAGGGGTGATGCTCCCTTTTGAGGCAGGTGCCGATGGCACCAATCCGCGTACATGTTGGGCTGGAACGAAGCCTGGTATGCGCGGTGCGCGATCTGTGGCTTCAGCGCCTCCAGCGCCACCACAGGAATCATCAATCAATGCCAGCGCGCCAAGGCGAGTGGCGGGAATGGCGACGCCCACACGGGTCATGCCGGCGGCGAGACAAGCGGATCGCCAGACGAGAGTCATGGCGCCAACGGGAGTTACTGCACAGCCGGGCGAAACAGCGTGGACGCAAGTGATGCGCGCGCCGTTGACAGCGCCGTGGCAGCAGACAGCAGGTGAGCCCACGCGACGGCGCGTTGAGCCGACGCATGATGGCGCCACAGCAATCATGCCCGCCGTAGTGCCGGGAACCGCAACGCCACCCGCCGCACGGCAAGCCGGCGCGGAGACGACGGTCATGGCCAACGGGCCGGCGGACGCGATGCTGCCCGGATTTGAGCCTGTGCAGCCGCACTCGATAGCGGACCGGAGCGCGCGGACGGATGGCGACGTCGGTGCGGCGAACGGTTTTGCTGGCATGCAGTACGGCGGGAACAACGCAGGCAATACAGGCAGTATGGGCAACGCAAGCACTGCAGATGGCGCGGACGGTGAAGACGGTGAAGACGGCGCGGCCATCATGCGTGGGCTGCCGTTGGGCTCTCCCGAACAGCTTGAAGCGGAGCAGGTCGCGAGGTTGCAGCGCGGCGCATGGTGGCCGCTGGCGGCGATCGCGCTAGTGACGGGCGTGCTGGCGGCTTCGCATCCTGCGCTGGCGGGTGCGGCCGGGAGTCTGATGCTGTGGCTGCTGGCCGCGTATGGACTCAACACGCGCAAACAAATCCAGCGTCAGGCGCGTCACGGCGGGTTGCGGCGCGGTACCGATGTGTTGCGGCGGCTGGCGACCTACCCTTGGCATCTGGTGCATGCGCTGCTGTTTGCCGTGCCTGCGAGTTTGCTGTTTGTGGCCGTGGCCGCTGTGGTGGGCATCGCGGGCTGTTGGGCGCTGCAGCTGCCATTGACGATGACACCGCTCAATGGCTGGCCGGCTGTGACGTTGCCGTTGCCAGCCGAGGCGCCGCTCTCGTTGTCGGGATTGGTGCTGGGCGCGGCGGGCGGCATTGGCTGGTTTGTGGGCGCGGCTGTGGGCGGCGGCAAGCTCGTGCGCCTGGCTGCGGGCACGATGGCATCGCATACGGTCTGGAACGTGCCGCAACGGCATGCAGGCATGGCGTGGCATACGCGCATTTTGCTTGGCGTATGGATCGTGCTGCTGGCGCTGGCTTCGCTATGGCTTGCCACGTCGAATCCGATTGACTGGGCGCCACTGGGTGCCGCCCTGCAATGGAATCAGTGGTAGCGACCAAGCGACCATATGCCTTTCCTGTTCCCGTGAACACTGGCGCAGCCATGGTTGAGCGCTGGCGCGGGTTGTTGCGTTCGCGAACGGCCATATTGGTTGCCTGCGGTCATGGATAGCATGGAAGCAGACTGCCCCGGCCATGACCGGAGCCAATACCAATGAGGAAAGGACACGTGGGATGGCCCAAAACGGCAAGAACACGGAGCGGCGTGCAACGCGCGCCGAGCGGCGCGCCGCCGAACAGGCGCAACGCAAGGCCCGTGAAGAACAGGCGGCCAAAGAACGCAAGCAGCAGACCATTGTGGGGATTGTCGTCGCTGTTGTGGTGATCGCATTGCTGATTGTGGCAGGCGTGGCAGTGTATAGGAACTTGCACCCGGCTGATTCGCAATCCTCGACTTCCACGGCCTCCACCAAAGAGGAGGCATACAACGCGTTGCAGAATGTCAGCACGAAGCCCAAATATGCCGACGACCAAGGTGGCATCCTCATGTCGAAGGACGGCTACGGCAAGAAGGTGGCGGATGCCCCGACTATCGGCATCTACATGGACTTCATGTGCCCGGGTTGCGGCAGCCTCAACCGCAACCTCGACCAGGACCTTGAAAAGATGATGAAGGCCGGTCAGGTCAACCTGGACCTGCATTTCATGTCGTTCATGGACCGGTTCAGCACCGACGAATATTCAAGCCGTGCCGCCAACATGGCGCTGTATGTGGCCGACCATGACGATGATCCCGAACATTTGCTCGCTTTGATGACGAACTTCTACAAGTCCGATTTCCAGCCGGAAGAAGGTTCGGGCTACGAACCCGTGTCGAACAAGCAACTCGTGGAGCAGGTGGAATCGGCCGGCATCGACCATGAAATCGCTGAAGCGGCGGCGCAGCGCGGTTATGACGCATGGCTGTCTTCAGTCAACACCTATACGCCGATGCGCGAAGAGCTGTGGAATGTGTCAGGCAGCCTCAAGGGGTCCATGACTACGCCGACCGTGACGATCAATGGACATTTCTGGGATATGAATACAGCCTCTGCTTCCACAGCATCAATGACGGAAGCGTTCTTGAAAGCCATCGGACTTCCCGCCGACAAGGTCGGTGTGGCTGGCGTGATGCCGTCGATTGGCGCCAACGGCGCACCGCTGACAGGTTCGGACGACACTGCCTCGTCCGGCGACAAGTAACAATCTGCTAACAATCAGCACGACGCATGTCCGCGCGAGAGCCTACGTCCCGCGCGGGCGCGCACGACAGGCGCGACGTGCCTGACGCGTTTGCACTCGTCGCGCATACTGGTATGCTGGTGATTCGTTGCCAGTGAACTGCATTTTGCGAAACGGCGCATGCAGTGCACAATGGAACGTGGCGCAAGCCATGCTGCGGATTTGATTCGCGGCATGTGCCGCTGATTGCCTCCTTAGCTCAGATGGCCAGAGCGGCCGCCTTGTAAGCGGCAGGTCGTCGGTTCGATCCCGACAGGAGGCTCTTGTACATCATGTGTGCAGCGCTTTGCAAACGCACGGGTTCATGCCCCCTTAGGCATGCCGGAAACCGACCCCGCAGGCCGGTATACGCGTTGAAGAGCGGCGCTCCATAATGTACAATAATTATGCCAAAACATTACGGAGTCATCCGTATCGATCGACTTACCACTGAGTAAGAGATCAGGGGCATCCCCAAACCATGGGACCCTGATCCAGACGAGGCATCCCCCCAACCAGCCTCGTCTGACGGGGGCGGGAATATCCCCTTCTCTCTCGCCCCCTTTTTCTTTTGTTTTCTAACGGGTCCCGAGGATACGCGCCAGAGACGTACCTCGAGGACCTTTTTTTATTTTTCTGGTCGCGACTTAGGTCCCCATGCGCCATGTGGTGCGCGATACATGGCGTTCCGAAGCTGCCCCCCTACCGAGCGTCCAAGGATCCCCATAACCCGTCTTAGATTTGGTCGACAAGCACGCCGCAAGCATCGTTGTACGACACTCTTCCCGAATCCGGGTAGAAGCTTACGTAAATTTCCACATTTTCTACTGCAAATGTGGTAGTCGACTTGTATGCATGATGTTGCGTGATAGTGCGATGATTTCGCGAACTACCTCTATGCAGATGCATACGCCATGTGCAAGGATGGAGAGGGATTTGGATGCCGCTTGGCGTGGCGCCAGTCACAGGAGGATCTCATGGCGAAAAGTTGGTCACCACACCGTTTGACAGTGTTGCGGCGCATCCGCGTGGCCACTGTGGCGGTAGCGGTGACATTGGCCTCATGCATAGCGTTTGGCGTGAGCACACGCAAAGCCGTGGCGTTGAGCGTCAATGGTGAAACCACGCATGTAACAACCTATGCGACGAGCATCTACGCGTTGCTCGAAGAGCAGGGCATCCAAGTCAAGACGCACGACATTGTCACGTCTGACTCGCCAGATGGTTTGGTCGATCATGCCACCATCACTGTCAATAGCGCTTACCAAACGACGATTTCGATTGACGGCCAGGAAGTGCCGTTCTGGACTGTAGCCGACAGCGCCGAACAGCTGATTGGCTTCTTTGAAGCCAACAACGTGGACGCGTCACGCATCAGCGTGGACATCAACAACATCTACAACCGACTCACGGGCGGCATTGTGATCAACGCCAACGGACCCGTCACCGTCATTGCCGACGGTAAAAGCTCCATTGTGGAGAACGGTAATCTGCCGGCCGCGTCGATTCTTGATGCGAAGGGCATCACGTTGGGCAAAGAGGACCGCGTCAGCGTGCATAAGGATGGTACGACGACCATTTTGCGCGTGGAACGCGTGACCCATGACCAGATCGAGGAACACGAGCCGATCGCCTACCAGACGCGCACAATCGTGGATCCCACATTGCAACCGGGGCAAACGCGTGTGGAACAGCCTGGCGTGGAGGGCGAGCGCACCACGACCTATCGCGTGACCTACGTGGATGGCCATGAGGAAAACCGTACCGTGCTGTCGCAACAGATTACGAAGACGCCGATTGACGCGATTGTGGCCATTGGCCCTGAACCGGAACCTGAGCCGGAACCGTCGCCGTCGGCTAGTGACAATACCAGCGGTGACAACGGCGACAACAGCAATAGCAACGACACTGCTGAGGCTGACGGCAACGGCACCGATACAGGCAACACCCAAAGCAGCACTGGCGAGAACAACACTGACGACAACAACGACGGAACGTCAAACACGCCAGATGGTGACGACCAGGATAATCCATCACCGCAGGCAACGCCCACACCGTCGCAGTCCGCCACTTCCGCGCCTGAACCGAGCGCCTCGCCCAGTGCAACGACCAAGCCGACACCGACGCCCACACCTACGCAGACGGCCACGCCAAAGCCGACACCGACAACACCCGCGAAACCCACGCCCACGCCGCAGCCGCAACCGCAGCCATCGGACCCGGATGCGCAGGCGCGTGCTGGCAGCCGCTTGTTCCGACCTTCGGTCAGTGCCGCCCAAGCCTATGCGGCTGGAGCTGCTGCGCAACGCGGTTGGACGGGTAAAAACTGGAGCGACCTCGTGCAATTGTGGAACCATGAGTCGGGCTGGCGTTGGAACGCGCAAAACCCCACAAGCCCGGCCTATGGCATTCCGCAATGCTATTTCCCCGAAAATATGGCGGCGTATGGCAAGTATTATCGTGACGACGCGGCCGCCCAGATTGATTGGGGTCTGGCATACATCGCCGGACGCGCCGACTACGGTTCGCCATCCAAAGCATGGCAGCTGTGGCAAAGCCGCAATCCGCACTGGTACTGATCGTCCGTTCGCTGCAAGGCATGCCAAGGGCCTCTCGGCAGGCGTGGCCTGTACTAGATTGAATCGTGGTGGCTGATGGGTGCAGGGCCTATGGGCAGCCTCTGCGGAAATCAAAAAAATAAACCAGTTCAACAAGTGCCAAAGGGAGAGTATGAACGACGAAACGGGCAGGTTGCTTGGAGCGGCGGATATTCGCGCCATCGCAGCGGACGCGGGCATCAGCCCGACGAAAAAGTTTGGGCAGAACTTTGTGATCGATCCGGGCACCGTGCGCAGGATTGTGCGCGAAGCGGGCGTGGGGGCCGGCGACCGCGTGCTTGAGGTGGGGCCCGGACTTGGTTCGCTGACGCTCGCGCTGCTCGAGACGCGTGCGCACGTGACAGCCGTCGAAATCGACCCGCCTGTGGCCGAACGGTTGCCGCGCACGATTGGCGAGTTTATGCCCGACGCGCTCGACCGATTCCGCGTGATCAATGAAGACGCGCTCAAAGTCAGCGCGGCCCAGCTGCCTGAGTTTGCTGACGGAGAGCCGTTCACGCTCGTGGCCAACCTGCCGTACAACGTGGCCACGCCGATTGTGTTGACGCTGCTCGAGCGATTCCCCAACCTGACGAAGTTCCTCGTGATGGTGCAAAAAGAAGTGGCTGACCGTCTGTGCGCGGATCCGGGGTCGAAAATCTATGGCACACCCAGCGTGAAGCTCGCCTGGTACGGCACAGCCGAACGTGCGGGACTTGTGGGACGCAACGTGTTTTGGCCAGCGCCGAACGTGGACTCGGCGCTCGTGCTGTTTGAACGTGCCGAGGGTGGTGACGTGACGGCCAACGGCGCTTACGGAACGGACGTGGACCGCGCATTCGTGTTTGAACTGATTGACGCGGCGTTCGGGCAGCGGCGCAAAACACTGCACGCGGCACTGAAAAAGCAAGTGCCTGCAGCGGCGTTTGAGCGCGCCCAGATCGATGCGACGCGGCGCGGCGAAACATTGACGATCGGCGAGTTTATCCGGCTCGCGCAAGCCGTGCGCGACGTGCAGTAGAGCCATGGGCAGTAGCACCACGGGCAGCAGGCCCACTGACCGACAGATCGCTTTGATGGGGAGTAATGTTATGAACGTTGACATGAACCTGCGCGACCGCACGCGGGGATTGGCCGTACGCGTGGACGGACCGGCGAAAACGAATCTGACGTTGCATGTGGGGGCGCGGCGTGAGGAGTGGGGCGGCCGGCACGAGCTCGACACGGTGTACTGTGCGCTCGGCATTTATGACACGGTAACGGTGGCGGCCAAACAACCGGGCATCGGGTTTTCACTCGACATTACTGGGCGCCATCTGGGCGATTTGGCGTCGTCTTCGGCGGATTTGCGGCGCAACCATGCCGTGCTCGCGTTGTTCGCGCTGGCCGAGGCGGCCGGGCGCGAACCGGACGTGTCAATTCGCATTGACAAGCGCATTCCGGTGGGCGCAGGCATGGGCGGCGGTTCAGTCGACGCGGCTGCGACACTGCTCGCGCTCAACGAGCTGTGGGGGCTCAACTGGTCGATTGACGAACTGCAGCCCGTGGCCGCGCAACTTGGCGCGGATATGCCGTTCTGTCTGGCAGGCGGTTACGCGCGCGGTACAGGGTTCGGTGAACATATTGAGCCGCTGGATGCCAATAGCGACCTTGTGCGGGAGCTGCGCGAGCAAGGATTCGCGGGCGAAGTGGTCGTGGCCGCATACCGCGCGGAATTGCCGACGCCCGAGGTGTACACGTCGTTTGATGTGCTGGGCGGCGACGGGTTCAACGATCTGCAGCGCGCGGCTGTGTCACTGCATCCGCGTTCGGGTCAGGCCATTGAGGCCGCGCTGGCGGCTGGAGCCACGCAAGCGTTCGTCTCGGGATCGGGGCCGTCGGTCGTCGCGTTTGTGCCGAACGCGGCTGTGCGCCAAGCTGTGTGCGACGCGTGGCGTACGGGCAATCTGGCTGACCGCATCATCATGGCCACAGCGCCCGCATATCCGATCATTCATCGCGATGTGCCGGTAGATAATTGAGATGACGGTGAGTGAAGTGACGGTGAGTGAGTTGACACTAAGTGAGCTGGGCGGTGACTGACCTGACCGCAACCGCACCGGCAAAACCGAACAACTCTGGCGTGGGTCAGCTATAGCCGTTACAGTGGCATATGACATATGTGCCCTCCGGCTACTGCGCTGATGCAACCCGCACCCCGCGCACTACCGTTCGCAGGGCAACGCGCCACATCAGCAACGTGCAACGTGCAGCAACGTCACTAGAGCAAATAGAGCAAATAGAGCAAAGGAAGGGCAATGGCTCAAAACAGCGAAGAACCCATGGCTCGCCAGACTTACATGCGCCACCGCCAGACCGTGGTGTTCACGGTCATCGGCGCCGTGCTGGCCGTGGCGCTGTTCATCTCTTGCCTGTTCGTGTTCCATGTGGGCGGTCTGGGCGTGTCCAAAACGAGCGCCACGCTGCCCAATTACGGCCAGCAGGTACCCTGCGTCTCGCCGGCCGCCGATGGCAGCAAACCCAAATACATGGAGAACAAGGCCGTGTCGGTGGAAGTGCTCAACGGCACGCAGTTCACGGGGTTTGCGCAGGCCGTGGGCCAGGCGTTGGAGAACCGCGAGTTCGTTGTCAAGAACATCGGCAATTACTCGGGCGGCAGCCAGGAACGCACGCAAATCAAGTTCGGCCGTAACGCGATTCCCGAGGCTTACACGTTGGCCAGCAATTTCACTGACGCGCAGCTCGTGATGGACGACCGTCAAGACAAGCTCATTGACGTGGTGCTCGGCGACACGTTCAAAGACTTGCGTGACGAGGCCGACGTGCCCAAGACCGGCAAGGAGATCCCGAACATTGAAGGCTGTCTGGCCGTTGACCAGCTCAAGAACGTGCCGAAGGCACCTGAGCATGACGCGGCCTGAGCGCTGCTGACAACGGATACTCAAGTGCCGCCCACCTCGGAAGTTTCGAGGTGGGCGGCACTGTTATGAGACCGGCGTTACGCCACCGACTCCCGCGTTACCGCTTACCGGGTTGCGCCGTCAATTATTGGTATTGCTATTTCCGTTATCGCCACCATCGCCGCTGGCACCATCAGTCTGGCCGTCGCTAGCACCACCATTGAGCTCGTCATACCAACGATGCAATTCGGCCAGCGCCGTCTCATGGTCCACGGGGCCGTTGTCAAGCCGGTACTCAAGCATGTGCTTGCGCGCCAGGCCCACCATCTTGCCGGGTTGCAATCCCAGTTCGGCCATGATTTCGTCGCCGTTGAGGTCCGGGCGGATCGCGTCGATGTCTTCTTGCTCTTTGAGCCGAGTCACACGCGCTTCCATCTCATCCATCGCATGCGCGAACATCGCGGCCTTGCGGCGGTTTTGCGTGGTCGCATCAGCGCGCGTCAGCCGGTTGAGCCTGTGGTAGAGGTGGCCGGCGTCCTTGACATAGCGGCGCACAGCCGAGTCGGTCCACGGTTCGTCCACATAACCGTGGAAGCGCAAATGCAAATCCACGAGTTCGCTGACGTCATCGACCAGATGATGGTCGAAGCGCAATGCGCGCAAGCGTTTGCGTGTGAGTTTGGCGCCGACGGCATCATGGTGGTGGAAGCTGACCTTGCCACCCGGCTCAAACCGACGTGTTTTCGGTTTGCCAATGTCGTGCACAAGGGCCGCCAAACGCAACGTCAGGTCAGGGCCTGGCACGGGGCCGTCCGGGCCTGTTTCCAACGCCACGGCACGGTCGACCACGATCATCGTGTGTTCGAACACGTCCTTGTGACGGTGGTGTTCGTCAATTTCCAGTTGCAATGCCGGGATTTCGGGGAACACGATGTTCGCGAGTCCTGATTCCACAAACGCTTCAAGCCCTAGGCGTGGACGCTCCGACAGCAGCAGCTTCGTCAGTTCGTCGCGCACGCGTTCAGCGGACACAATGTCAATGCGGTCGACCATGTCGGTCATCGCTTCGGCCGTTTCGGGAGCGATGTGGAATCCGAGTTGGGCCACAAACCGCACGGCGCGCATCATGCGCAACGGATCGTCGTCAAACGATTGGCGCGGATCGACAGGCGTGCGCAGCACTTGCTTATGCAAGTCAGATGCGCCGCCGAACGGATCGACGAATTCCAGGTCGGGCACGCGCAACGCCATCGCATTGACTGTGAAATCACGGCGCGACAGGTCCCCTTCAAGCGAATCGCCATAATTGACTTCGGGCTTGCGTGAATCGGGATCATACACGTCGGAACGGTATGTGGTCACTTCCATTTGCACTTCGGTGCCATCGTCACGACGCCGCAATGCGCCGAGTGTGCCGAACTTGCGTCCCATATCCCAAAAACCGTCTTTGCCATATCGACGCAAAATCGGCTCAAACTGCTCCGGTGTGGCCGATGTGCAAAAATCCAGATCATGTGAGGGACGGCCGAGCAATAGGTCACGCACAGGCCCCCCGACCAATGCGAGCTCGTAACCCTCCTGAGCGAACAGTCGTCCCAATTCAATGGCTTCAGGCCATACTTCGAAGTCCACGCCAACCCTTTCCGGCTCGTTCTTTCTGCCCTTCAAGCATACCGTCACCCCACCTGCACAGGACCTTGAGTATGGTGGGAAGCATGGTAACGCCGGCTGATGTCGCTCGCATGCATGCACATGCGGCGACCAGCCATGCCCAAAATCCGGACGAGCCAGACAAGCTGCTCTACACCTCGCAAGCCGGTGAAACCGAGGTGAAGGCCACAATTCCGTTACCTTCCGACCTTGCCGCACGCTTGCGCGCCGAAGAAGCCCAGCATAATCCCACACCAGCCATGATGCCGCCCAGACGCATGGGCGACCGGCCGGCCAAGTTCGCCTCGCTTGACGCCCAGGATCTGCCGGTGGTGCGTGAATATTCAGCAGGCGGCCTCGTGTTCGACGAGCATGGACGCGTCGCGATCATTGCGCGCCATTCGCGTAGCGGGCATCTTGAATGGTGTCTGCCCAAAGGCCATATTGAAAAAGGGGAAACACCACAGCAGACGGCTGTGCGTGAAGTGCATGAGGAAACAGGCATCCTTGGCGAAGTCGTCGATTCGATCGCCACGATAGACTATTGGTTCACAGGTACGAGCCAGCGCGTGCACAAATTGGTGCACCATTTTGCACTGCGGCAGATTGGCGGGGAGCTCACGGTGGACGGCGATCCCGACCATGAAGCCGAAGACGCCATTTGGGTGGACTTCGCGGATCTCGATGATGTGTTGAGTTACCCCAATGAGCGTAAGATAGCGTGGCTGTACGCAAGGAAACTCAACAGACAGGCATAACAACCGTGGACCGACCTTCAGCCAAGCCAATCAAGCCAATGAAGCCGGCCAACACAGCCCATGCGACCGGCCTGGCCGAGGCAAGCGGCACAGGCGGCACGCAAGCGCATGCTGGCCACATGGCCGCCCCGTTGATGCGTGCCTTGGCCGCCGTGCTGGCCATGATGGTGGCGACAATGCTCGCTTGGGTCCTGCCTTCATCAGCCGCAGCGCAAGGCACGCAAACAGCCAACAGCGACACTACCAACGCAGACAGCAACACCAACGGCATCACACAACCCGAGGATGGCGCAAACGCCAACACGTCCGCCGTTTCGGTCAGCATTGACGCGATGAGCGCCATCATCACGCCATCATCAGGCGTGCATCTGCAAGCCACAATCACGAACGACACCGACGCCACGTTGCCTGCCGGCACTTTGCGGCTCATGACGAACACCATGCACGCGTTCGTCTCACGCACCGACATCCAGGAATGGGCCCAAGGCACAGCGCCAATCCCGACTCCCGACGAACTCGGCGCCACCAACGTCGCCACTGTGCCGGCCCACGAGCGCCGCACCGTATCAATCACCGTGCCGTCCGACAGCGACGCGCTGCAAGCCATGACGACATGGGGACCACGTCCCGCAGCCGTCGAGTATGAACCGAACGCGGACGAGCTTGACGAGCAAAACGCGGCACTGCTCGCGCTTGCAGGCGTGCCCAACAACGGTGCCGTACGCGCTACCACGTTCCTCACGCGCTCGCAAGACGGCGTGGTCAGCGCCAACACACCCAAGCTTGACTTGACGGTCGCGATGCCCGTGACGACCAACGCGTGGACACTCGACTCCACTGCGCTCAAATCGTTGATTGCAACGCCTGCACGTGCCACCAACGCCACCGCCACCAATAACGCCAACAACACCAACTCAGGCCCCAACGGCATCGACAGCACGGGCAGCATGGCAAACTCCAGCACGCCGTCCGCTTCCGCCCCGTCCACTTCGCTGGCCACACTCACCGACGAGGCCGCCCAGCAGATCCGCGCCAAAAACCAGTTGTCCGCGAAGTATCCGCAGCTGCAGCTCGTCAGTGACCCGCAAGTGTTCTCGTTATTGCGCACGCCGCATGCGTCGGCGCTCATGCAGCCCGCCAATTTCGATATCACGGCCTTTGCGGCCGTCAATGACTCCTCGCTCTACAAGCAGGCCGGCATCGCCATGTCGGCTTGGCATGCCGACACAGCCACGCGCGCGTATCGCCAGGTCATGGGCGATGAGCAGGCCCAACGCCCTGTCGTGGCTTGGCAAGGGAACGCCAATTGGACGCTGGCGGCGCTCAACACGGCGCGCCAGCAAGGCTATGGCATGGTCATCGCGACGCACGATTTTGATATGGAAGACTCGTCCACCGTGCACACGTCCATTTATGACGTTCCCACGGACGCCGGTTCCGTCAAGGTGCTCGCCGCGCAGAGCGTGCTCTCGCGTTTGGCATCCGGCCACGCCACGTCGCCCCAAGCTTCCGCTGAGCGCACCACGGCCGGTCGCGTGGCCCGTTTCGCCGCGCAGAGCGCGTTCTATCAGATGGAACAACCGTATTTGCATCGTCATTTGTTGGCGGCCATGGACGCGTCGACCACGGCCGACGAAGCCGGCGCGCTGATGGCCGCGTTGGCCCACGCGTCGTGGCTAAATCTGACCGATTTGACCTCGCTGGCTGCCGTCGAGCCCACGGCTTCAGCTGACGAGGCCGCCGCGCTCGCGCCGCAAGATCCGGGGCTGGATTGTGCGACCGTCACGACAGCGCTCTCCCAGCTCGGCTACAGCCGCAAACGCATCCAGCATTTCCTCGACACGATCATGCAATCAGGTTCGTCACCGTCCGCGGGTGCTTCCTCCGATGATCATGATGATTCCTCACCAAGCCCCACAACCGATTCCACCGCCGGATCATCCACGAACGAAACTACGGGCGTGCAAGCCTGGGGCCGTTCATTGCTCAACGCGCATGATGGGCTCGCACTACTCGCGATGTCACCTGCGGCCAAGCAGCGCACCACGCTTACGCAAGCCGGCCAGCAACTCGCCGACGCGTTGTATGCAGCCGTATCGATTTCAAGTTCCGACAGCCTCATGGTGGTCAGTGAAACAGCCAGCCTGCCCGTGACTGTGTCGAACGCACTGCCCTATGCCGTGCATGTGCGCATCAGTTCAATCACGGATTCGATGGAACTCGTCACCTCACGGTTCGCTGAAGTCAACGTGCTGCCCAAATCGGAAGCGCAAGTCACGTTCACCGTGCGCGCCAGCACAACGGGCACAGCAATTGCCAAAGTGCAGTTGCTCGGCATGGACGGCCTGCCGTTCGGTGCCGCACACACCACCACAATCACGAGCGCACTGCGGTTGAGCGACAAAAGCGGCATCGCATTCGTAGCGGTCGCCGTGCTGCTCGGCGTCGTAGGGCTTTGGCGTCAATTTCACAGGAAGAAAGATGGGGACCAATGAGCGCAGAAGCATCGAGTCTGGGTCGTAATTCACTAATCATGGCCTCGGGCACGGCTGCTTCCCGTATCACGGGTCAGCTGCGCACCATTTTGCTTGCGGCCGCTGTGGGCACCACAGGCATCGCGGCAAACGCCTACCAAGCGGGTTCCATGATCCCGCAAGTCATTTACACGCTCGTATCAGGCGGCATTTTCAACGCCGTACTCGTGCCGCAGATTGTGCGCACGCTCAAACACAAGGACGCCGAACGCCGTCTCAACGCGTTAATCACCTTCGCCGTGGTGCTGCTTGCCGGCGTCACACTGCTGATGATGCTGGCCACACCACTGCTGTCGCGGCTCTACGTCAACGGTTCCGAAGGCATGATTGCGTTGACGAACGCGTTCACACTCTGGTGCATGCCGCAAATCTTCTTCTATGGCCTCTACACGGTGATCGGCCAAATCCTGGCCGCAAAAAACCATTTCGTGACCTACGCGTGGAGTTCCGTGGGAGCCAATGTCATCTCCTGTTTGGGATTCATCGCGTTCATCGCGATGTTCGGGCATACGAACGAGGAATCACTGGCCTTCTGGACACCAGACAAAGTCGCCTTGACGGCCGGCGCATGGACATTGGGCGTGGCATTCCAGGCCCTCGTGCTGTTCATACCGCTCGTGCGCATCGGCATCCGCTACCGCTGGCATTGGGACATCCACGGCATCGGATTGCGTTCAATGGGCCCCGTGGCCGCATGGAGCCTGCTGATTGTGGTCATCGACCAGATCGCCAACGTGCTCAGCACACGCATGACAACCTCGGCGCCACACGTGGCACAGGAAACCATGCATTTGAGCCAGCTCGACGTGGCAGGCAACGCGACCTACCAAAACGCCTACACGATCTACATGCTGCCCTACTCGCTGATCGCCGTATCAGTGGCCACCGCCGTGTTCCCACTGATTTCCAACGCCGTGGCCGAACACAACATCGCAGCCGCGCGTGAAGAGCTCAGCAACTCGCTACGCAACGTGGGATTGCTCATGTTCTTCTTCACCGCCGCGTTCATTGTGATGCCACTGCCCATGATCCGCGCGCTGCTGCCCTCGGTGCCCGTGCCCCAAGCCATACTGATCACGGGACCGCTCATGGCGTTGGCGCTCGCACTGCCCTTCGCCTCAGCGTATCTGATCATCCAGCGCACGTTCTACGCGTTCGAAGACGGACGCTCACCATTCCTGTTCATGGCGCTCATGCTCACGTTGCAACTGACCGCCATGTACATCGGACAGGCGCTGCTGCCGCCAACGCATTGGGTCACCGTGCTCGGCTTGTCTGGCAGCATCGGATACATACTCTCATTCATTCCGCTCGTAATCATGCTGCGCAAACGCTTCAACGGCAACCTGGACGGCAAACGCATCGCATTGACCTATGGCAAATCGTTCGTGGCGATGTGCGCGGCCATTGTGGTGGGATTGAGCCTGACCAACCCGATCTACCATCTGCTCGGCATCCACCTTGACGGCGGCAACGGATCCATGAGCTGGTTCCAAGCAATCATCGCCTGCTGCCTGTTTGGCATCGTGCTGCTCGTCATCTATGTGGTCATGCTCTGGGCGCTACGCTGCGACGAACTCGCGAGCGTGCGCGCTATGCTTCTACGCCGCATTGGCAAAGGTGCAAAAGCCACTGAACAAGCCACAGAAATCAATGGAATACCCGACGCGGACCAGCAGGTGGGTGACGTGCCGATTGAACCCGCGCAAGACCCTGCACCAGAAAATGAACTCGACGCTCGCCAAGAGCATGACACGGGCAGTCTCGCCGGTAGGATTTCAGCAGAGGGCAATGAAGGGCGGCTCAACGTCACCAACGCAACAACAGCCGCAAAACCTGACCCGGGCCAGGCCGTGCACCCGACGCGGCCGCAAGGTGAAGCAGAGGACACAATGAAACCCCATCTGGGAGATACGGTTCTGAATCGCTATACGCTCGTCTCGCCGTTACGCGAGGAGCCGGGCCTGCAAGCGTGGAAAGCCAGCGATCGCGTGCTGTCGCAGGATTGCCAGCTGTTCCTGGTCAACAACGCGGCCGTGCTGCCGGGCACGAATGCGCTCGCGGGATTCCTGGCGCGCACGCGTGACCCGCGGTTCACGCCCGTGCTGCAGTTGCAGCATGTGGGCCGCATCGCGCTCGTCGTCACCCAGCTCGACCCGGGCCTGTCCATCAGTGAATACGTGAGCAAGCCCGACACACCGCTGAGTTATGAAGGCATGCGCACGGTCATTGCCGAAGCTTGCACCGCGCTGCGATACCTGCACAAGCAGCACCTGACGCATTCGGCCATTTCTACCGACACCGTGCGCGTGACGAGGAACGGCGTGCAGATCGCCGACGCTCCCGTATGCTCGGCGTTGGCCGACACTTCAGGTTCCCAACCCGGCATCACTGATGAACAACTCAGCGTGAACCAGCTTGCCGATGTGCTCTACGGCATGTTGACGCGCACGCCGAGCATGGCAAGCCTTGGCCAGCGTTCGCTGAGCAAGCTGCCGGCCGGATGCCCGGATGAATTTGCCGTGATCTGCAAGCGCGGTCTGAACCTGTCGCAAGATGGCACGCCAACCGTGCCGCTGCTGACGCTGACCGAGCTTGAATTGCTGCTGGGACCGCACAAGCCGTGGCATTCGCTGACGCGCGAGGATCTGCATGTGTCATCGCATGATGGCGCGTGCTCGATTGTGCGGGCGGCGATGAAGCCGGCGATGCCTGCCGAAATCCTGCCGCTGCCCGACGATATCGCCTCATCACAGACGTTGCCGCAGCTTGATTTTGGTGATACGCCACTGCCTGATCCGGCCGAGATTGAAGCGCGCCGTGAAGAGCAACGCAAAGCGCAGGAGCAGGCCGCGGCGGCCGACAACTCGTTCCGCGCACTGTGGGCCACGAGCAAGGCGCTGATGAACGGAACGGGTGACGGCGAGGAATCATCGGGTGATGAAGTCAGCCCGCGAGACGCCACCGAAATGTTCAGCGCGTTTACGGACGCGACCGACACGTATGCGCCGATGCAGCCCAACCGCATGACGACGCCCATGGATGTGAGCGCGTTGCGCCATGGCCGCCATAGCCTGGAATCGCTGGCCGGCACGGGCGAGATGGAAAGCGTGGACCAGACCGTCGTGGCTGGAAGCGCGAGCGCTATGCGCAATGCTGGAGTCACAGGCGCTGTTGGTGTTGCGGACGCTGCTGGTGTTGCGGGCGCAGCTGGAGTTGTTGGCGCGGCTGATACGGCTGACATGGCTGACATGGCTGACATGGCTGATACGAACGGGACTGCGACGCGCTTGTCTGCTGGGATTGTGGGCGCAGGCGCGGGCATTGCGGGCGCTGGAGCAGCGTCTGGAGTGTCGGATGCGGCCCTCGGCAATACCACGCATATGGATCCGATCCGTACCGATGCCGCGCGTACGAGCGCGGGCGCACAGGTATCCGGTCAACCGCCTGCTGGGACGCCGAACGCTACGGCACCCTCGGAGTTGACGCCTGCGCCGGTGGCGTTGCCGCCAAGTTTTGCGCCGAAGTCACGCATGACGCCGAAGAAGCAGGAAAAACCGCAAGAGAATGCTGCCAAACGGAAGAAAGCCAAGTCACCAGTGGGCGGGCGCGTCATTGCGATTGTGGCGGCCGTGCTCGCGCTGGGACTGGCGATCGGGTTCGGCGTGCACGCGTTGACGACAGGACGGGTGCCGTTCCGCACAGAAGAAGGCAACAACCCGTGGCCGACCTGGAACTCGGACGATGTGCCATTCGGTGACCGTTCGGGTGCCGAAGTGCCGCAAAACAATGATCAGCGAGCAAGTTCACCGACGCCCACACCATCGCAAACCACGCAGGAACCGGAGAACACCACGGCGTATCCAGTGGCTTCGCAGCAGTTCCTTGACCGTCCCGACGGCCAGCAGGGCTTTGGTTACTATTTGCGCCTGGATGCACCGCACAAGGTCTCTAAAGTCGTCATCACGATCAAATCGTCGGGCGGTCATGGCCAGATTATTGTGAACTCGCCGGGCAACCCCACACAAGGCCAGCAAGCGGCGGACTTCACCTTCGCCGATGGCGGCACCACCGAGGTCAAGCTCAACAAGGCCGTAGACACGCAAGACGTGCTGCTGTGGGTGCCGATTGACTCGTTGCCGGGTGGGCAGCTGTACATCGAATCGATGCAGGTGTTCTAAAGGCGGCGATGCTGCGCTGCATAAGGCGAGGTCGCAGTTTTTGAGACAAGCCGGGACGGCACGTGGCCGTCCCGGCTTGTGTTGTGTGTTGTATGGCGTGCTGCGTCTGGTGGCGATTTGACTCGATTCGCTGTTGATTGCTTGTAGTCTGTACGGTTCAATTGCGGTCCGCTGTGTGGCTCGCTGAGCGCGCGGTGAACAGCATGCACGGGGGGCTGTGGGCCACCTAAAGTGGGACCATGGCAGAAACACGACATGTGATTATTGTGGGCTCAGGCCCCGCAGGCTACACGGCGGCCATCTATCTGAGCCGTGCAGGACTCAAACCGCTCGTTATCGCCGGTGCGTTGACGCCTGGCGGACAGCTGATCAACACGAGCGAAGTCGAAAACTTCCCTGGCTTCCCCGACGGCATTCTTGGTCCTGACCTGATGGAAAACATGCAGCGGCAGGCTGAGCGTTTTGGCGCCGAAATCGTATTCGATGACGTGATTGACGTGGCGCTCGACGGCACCGAGAAAGTCGTGCGTGTCAGCGGTGGCGACGAATTCCGCGCGCGGGCGCTGATTGTGGCCACAGGAGCGAGCTATCGCCATCTTGACGTGCCGGGCGAAGAGGAATACGGCGGACGTGGCGTCTCCTACTGCGCCACATGCGATGGCTTCTTCTTCCGCAACAAGCCGATTGTGGTGGTTGGCGGCGGCGATAGCGCGTTCGAGGAAGCCCATTTCTTGTCTCGCTTTGGTTCGTCAGTCACGCTCGTGCATCGCCGCAGCGAGTTCCGCGCGTCAAAGATCATGGTTGACCGCGCGATTGAGAACCCGAAAATCGACATGGTGCTCGACTCGGTGGTCGAATCGGTCAATGGCAACGAGAACGGTACGGGTGTGGAGTCCGTTACGGTGCGCAATGTGAAGACCAACGAATGCACAACGCTGCCGGCCAACGGCGTGTTTGTGGCCGTCGGCCACATTCCGCAGACGGGATTCCTGGGCGGCCAGCTGCGCGTTGACGAGCGCGGCTATATCCTTACGGATGGCGCTTCCACGCGCACGAGTGTGCAAGGCGTATTCGCCGCCGGCGACTGTGCCGACCCCGTCTACATGCAGGCCATTTCGGCCGCAGGCATGGGTTGCCGCGCCGCCCTCGACGTGCAGTCCTACCTCGAAGATGCACCGTTGGGCCAGTGAGCTTAGCTGGGCCTGCGACCCCAACCAGGTCCACAAGCGCGCCACTGCCCCACCAACCCGCGTCTTCGTCTTCTCCCCTCATCCGTGACGTGGTTGCACCAGCCCGGCGAACATAAGAAAAGGCCACAAATCCAGGTAGATTTGTGGCCTTTTCTCTATCAAGCTGGTAAAGATTCCCAGCTGGAAGCCAGGCGCTGGGCGACTACTCGGCCTGCGTGGTCATCAGCAGGTCGACGATGCGCTCCATTTCTTCGGGGCTTGAGAACACGATTTCAATGCGTCCATGCTTTTGGGAGCCCTTGATTGAGACCTTCGTGGCGAAACGCTGTTCGAGGTTCTGCTGGATTGGTGTGCCGGCCCACAGGTTGTTGCGGTTCGTCTTGTGCTTGCGCACGCCTTCACCGTCGGCCGTTTTCGCAGCCATCGAGACGATTTCCTCGACGCTGCGCACCGACAGGCCCTCTTTGATGATGCGTTCGGCCAGTTTGACCATCTCATCGTCGTTGGGCAGTCCGAGCAGCGCACGCGCATGGCCGGCCGACAGTTCGCCCGCCACCACATGCTTCTGCACGGCGCCAGGCAAGTTCATCAGGCGTAGCGTATTGGCAATCTGCGGTCGCGATTTGGACACTGATTTGGACAGTTCAAGCTGGGTCAGGCCGAACTCGTCGATCATCTGCTGGTATGCGGCGGCCTCTTCGAGCGGGTTCAGCGCCACGCGATGCAGGTTTTCGAGCAATGCGTCGCGCAGCATGTAGTCGTCGGCCGTCGTCTTGACAATGGCCGGAATCGTCGTCAATCCCGCCAGCTGCGTGGCACGCCAGCGGCGCTCACCCATGACGAGCTCATATTCGCTGTCCAGACGGTCCGCAAAGCGGTCACCTGCCTTTTGATCCGTTTCTGCCTGTGCGAGACGCTCACGGGCCTGCTCAATCTGTTCTGCGGGACGTTTGCGCACGACGATCGGCTGCAGCACGCCGACTTCCTTGATTGACTTGGCCAGTTCCTCAAGCTCGCCATCGTTGAATGTGATCCGTGGCTGATGCAAGTTCGGTCCAATGTCCGAAACGTTGAGTTCCACCAGGTACCCGCCCTCAACAGGCTTGAGTTGCATGGCTGCGTCGGCATTGCGTTCCCGCGCGTCGGCTGCGGCCTCGCGCGCCGCTTGCGTGAGCTTGGGGTTAATCGGCGAGCCGTCAAAGAACATGTCGCTCGGATGCTGCGTGCTCGCCGAGACGGAAGGCATCACGGCACGCCCGCGACGCGCTGGCTTGACTTTGGTGCCCTGTTCTGTTTCACGCGATGTTTCATGGGAAACAGGTTTCACATCGAGTTTATGTTCGGCCGCTTCGACCGTCAGCGTCATCGGTTTGGACAGTCGCGACACGGTTTCCGCATTGCGCGTCATCTCACCCATCGACGGGATCGTCGAGCTCAACGGCGAGACAACTCCGTCCGATTCCGTTGATTTCCGCGGTTGCGACGTGGCCGCCGCATCCTCACCGGTCGCCACCGTGCTCGCCGAGGCCTTCTTCGTGGCAGCCTTCTTGGCTGAACCAGTGCGCTCAGGCTTCGATTGCGCTTGAGGTGTCGCCGGTTGTGCCGGCTCAGCAGGTACGGCTACGGTCTGCTCAAGTTCGTTTTCTTCAGGCAATGACGGGAACAATGCGCCTAAACCACGTCCAAGCCTTGATTTTCCTGCCATCTGTTCAGTCCTCGCTCTTCCTGGCACGCAATGTGTTAAGTACCACTTCCGACCGTTCGTTGATTTCCAGCGCGGCCTCACAATATGCGATGGCGCCCATGCCTTTCGCATCGTAAGTGACCACGGATTGGTTGAAGCTTGGCGCTTCCGAGATTTTGACAGTACGTGGAATGACGGTGTTGAGCACAATCATCGGGAAGTGCGATTTGACTTCCTCATAGACTTCATGGCTCAGCAACGTGCGCTTGTCAAACATCGTCACGAGCATCGTGGACACAAGCAACGTCGGATTGTAATGCTTCTGCACAAGGCTGATCGTGTTGATCAGCTGTCCCAAACCCTCAAGCGCATAGTATTCGGCTTGAATCGGAATCAGCATCTCATTGGCTGCGCACATCGCGTTGATCACGAGCAAACCAAGGCTTGGCGGGCAATCGATCATCACATAGTCGTAGTGCGTTTCGGATTGCGCCAAAAACTCATCAAGCTTGTTGCGCATCAGATTGTTGCGGTTCGGCATATCGGCCAACTCAATGTCGGCACCCGAAAGATCAATCGACGCGGGCACGACCTGCAAGTTCTCAAAGTCCGGGCAGGTTTGCATGACTTCAGCGATGCTGCTACGGCCTTCAATCACGTCGTAAACAGACGCCACACCCGACGTGTGCTTGACACCCAACGCCGTGGAAGCGTTGCCTTGCGGATCCATGTCAATGACGAGCACATTGAGACCGCCCTGCGCCAATGCCGCAGCCACGTTCACCGTGGTCGTCGTCTTGCCGACGCCGCCCTTCTGGTTCGCCACAGCGATGCGCCGCGTTTGGCGTGGATGCGTGTATGTGGCATGGCCGAGCTGCTCAAGACGGGTGGATTCATCGGCAATTTCCGCTCCGACCGAGGAACCGCCATCGGCAAAAATACGCCGAATGGTTTCGGTGGCATTTTCCATGCCCAAGGTCTCAGGGTCATTCCCTTGTTCGGTCACGAAGCCGTCCCTCCTCATAGATAGATGGTGTCAAGTTTCATCGTTTGTATGGACTTTATCAGTTATCCACATTTGCCTGTGGACAACTGTGGATAACTGGTGGGTACCGTTATGCACAACGCTTGCCGAATGCGGTGTTCTATGATTAATAATCGCTGTCATTTCAACGGTTTTCGCCATCACCCCACGCCTGCTTACCGCAATGTGCATAACTTACTCCAGTTATCCTCACGCTGTGGATAACCTGTTGGCAACGTCATGCATCAACGCCGTTTACTACCCCGTTTCGAGACAATGACCACATGGGTGGGCTCCAGGCCATCAGCCACAGGAGCCTCAACAACGCACGGATGCACACCATCGACCTTCGCGATCTGCTTGGAGGCTTTGTCGATTTCCGTTTGGGCTGACCGGCCTTTGAGCGCAATAAGCTCACCGCCAGTGGCCACAAGCGGCATCGTCCAAGCAGCCAATTTGGTCATCGGTGCCACGGCACGGCACGTGACAACGGTAAACGGATGGCGGATTGACTCGGTCACTTCAGCGGGCACGGGAGTCTTCGATTTGCGGCCATGTGCAAGCTCCAATGCGCCAATCGCTTCTTCAGCGCGCGCACGCACGACCACCGTGTTATTGAGCTCCATCGTTTCGATGCATTCATTGAGCCACACGCAACGGCGCTCCATGGGTTCAATCAGCGTGAACCGCGCCTCAGGCAGCATGGCTGCCGCCACCAACCCAGGGAATCCGCCACCGGAACCGACATCGGCCACAGTCTTGAACTGCGCATGATCAAACGCTTGACGCATGAACGGCACGACGGCCGCCGAATTGAGCAGATGGCGCTCCCACAAAATGTTCTGGTCGCGCGGACCAATCAGGCCACGCTCCTCGCCTTCCGCCTCGAGCTTGGCATAGAACGCCTGCAATTTGGGCAGCGCCGGACCAAACACATCGGCCAGCAGCGCCGAATCCCGCAGTTCATCATCCTCGGCCATAACCGGCCCCTTTCCGCTGTAATACCAACCGCGCAACAATGGGGCCCGCGCCACAAGCGCAAGCCCCATTCATCAGTTTCATCAGTCTTCAACGCGAGGTGATGCCCACGGCACCGCCAAGCCTCGGATCATTCTTCGACGAACTCCTCGTCGATGTCCTCGTCAATCTCATCCTCAGCGTTCTGATTCTGCTTGAGATAGACAGTCACATAACGGTTCGGCTCTTCACCATGCGAGCGCGACTTGAGACCCTCATCGCGCACCACATCGTGAATGACCTTGCGTTCAAACGAGTTCATCGGCTTCAAGTCCACAGGCTCACCCGTTTCCTGCACCTCGTCCACAGCGTCAAGCGCCATGTCGCGCAGCTGCTGACGCTTACGCTTGAGGTAACCGTCCACATCCACGATCAGATGCGAACGCTCGCCGGTCTCCTGCTGTACAGCCAAACGCGTCAACTGTTGCAGCGCGTCCACGACTTCACCGTTACGGCCAATCAGATGCTTGATGTCGGTATCGTCATCGGCCACGATCTGAATCATTGGACGTCCATTGCGGATGCCCAGTTCAATATCCCCTTCATAGTCAGCGATATCAAGCAATCCCTCAAGGTAGTCGGCAGCGATGTCGGCTTCCTCGTTGAGTTGCTCGAGTGTACGTTCCTCATCTTGTGCCATGAGAAAACTCCTTGATTCCTTACCCACGTCTTACACAATCAACCCCAGTGTAGAGCAACGGCTCTATCAGGGCATGCGTCATTCCATGCCACAATACTGAAAAGAGCCGATGACGCTATGGCCATCGGCTCTTATGCGCGGTGTATTGTGCCGCGTTGCGTGTTATTTCTTCTTGCGGTTCTTGCGCTTGGGCTGCTCACGTTGGAAGCCCTTTTCGAGACGCTCAGCTTCGGCTTGCTTGGCGCGTTCGAGTTCTTCTTCCTCGAGTGAGAGACGGCCTTCCTTGGCGCGCACACGGTTTTCACGGTCGTGGTCGCGCTGCTTCTTGGCCTCGGCAGCCGGGGAGCCCGGCGTCGGGAACTCATGTACCTGCCACACGGAGCGCAGCAAGTTGCAGATGTTGTTCGTCAACCAGTAGACGAGCACGGCGAACGGCATGGCGATACCCGAGAAGATGTACATGATCGGGAAGCCCCAGAGCATGACCTTCTGCATGGTTTCGGTCTGCTTGTTCATCGAAGCGGCCGCCGTGTTGTGCTTCATCGTGTAACGCTGCATGAACCACAGGCAGAAGCACATGGCCGCCACGAACAGGCCGATGACGACTTTGCCGCCGACCATGGTGCTCGGGTCGGTGAAGCGTGTTTGCAGGCTGATGCCGAAGAAATGCGTATCCGCGAACTGCTTGGCCGTGGCCTGGTCAAAAGCGCCAAGCGTGTCACGCTTGCCGATGGCGATGTACGGGATGGCCGAGAGCACATAGAACATGCACATGAACACAGGGCCCTGGATCAGCATCGGCAAGCAGGAACCGGCAGGGTTCACGTGGTTGTCTTGATACAGCTTCATCATTTCGCGCTGCATCGCGTCTTTGCTGGCCTGATCCGTCTTGCCCTTGTATTTGTTCTGGATCTTCATCATCTTGGGCTGGATGGCCTGCATGTGGCGCATCGACTTCATCTGCTTGTAGAACAGCGGGAAGATGCAGGCCTGCACCACAAGCACGAGGAAGATGATCGACAGTACCCAGGAAGCTCCGACTTGGGGCATGCCAATAAACGTCAGGAACTCATGGAACAGGTTCATGATCCACGTCATGAGCCATTCAATTGGGGTCAGCAGCTTGTAGAGCCAACCCCAGAATCCGCCATCAAGCAGGAATTCTTGGTTATTCATTCGGGGTCTCTTCTCCTTGAGATGGGCCGCGCCTCATCGAGCAATCACTATTCGATGGGCAGGTGAGTCGCCAATGCCGCCGATGCGTGGCGTTGGCCGTCAATCGTCTTCATTCCCGTGTGAAGCCGGGGGTATCGTCGAATCGGTCCAATAGCGCGGTTCTTCATACGCTTTGGACCAACGGAACCGATAGAACAGCGAAAAGCGCTGCGGCACATCATCGACGCCACCATCGCTCCACGGGCGACATCGTAGTAATCGCAAAGCCGTGAGCATGCCGCCACGGATTGCGCCGAAGCGTTCGATGGCTTCAATCGCATAGTTGGAACAGGTCGGCCAATAACGGCAACAGGGCGGGGTGGTCGCGGAGATGCGACGTTGATACCAACGTACACCCCGGACCATCACCCGCCCTGCCATGGAGGTCACTGTTGCTCCATCTGTTGCGCTATGGCCTTGAACAGCTTGTGGACTTGCAAGTCCAATGATTGGAACGATGCATGTGCAGCACTCGGCTTGGCGCGCATGACGACGTCGCATCCCAACGGGAGCACGTCTTCGTACGTACGGGCCAGCACGCGGAAACGCCGTTTCACTGCATTGCGCACCACTGCATTGCCCACTGATTTCGACACAGCCAGGCCCAAACGCCTCGCTGGTGCATCAGCCTGGAGCTGCGGATGCGTCGGGCGCATCCGATAATGCATTACCAGATCATGCGACGACACCTTGTTGCGACGTCGTTGTAACACGGCGACGAACTCTTGATGACTTCTGAGCCGTTCCAACTCACACTTCGCTGTATGGAAAATCAGGCGGACAGAGCCTTGCGGCCCTTGGCGCGACGACGATTGATCAGAGCGCGGCCTGCACGAGTGCGCATACGAGCGCGGAAGCCGTGCTTCATGTGGCGACGACGGTTGTTAGGCTGGAATGTCCTCTTCATAGTTATGCTCCCGGTTAGTTTTAGCCATGCTGACGCACGGCTCCTCATGAGTCAAGCTCTCCTAACCTACCCCTACCTCTACCCGATTTCAACTTATGCCCGGATTCAGGCCTCCAAAACCGGCGATCACAACCGCCCATCACCGCCCCGTTGGCAGCCCACTGTGCCGATGCCTGCCGGTGACACTGTCCGTAGTCTGGTCATGCTTGGGCCAATTGGCGTATCGGCGCAATACTCGGGCTAAACACAGATATCCACAAAAAATGTTGAAAACTCGCCGTTGCCAACCGGCCGGACTTCCAAATTACATGCATGTTATTCACAATTGCTGTGTTTTCAACACACATCGATGTGGATAACTTCCGCGCCAAGGTGTAAATATAGGCTGTTAGTTTCCGACACCGCGACCATGTGCATGGTGGGTGCCGTGCTGGAAATGAAACCGGATGGGCTGACATGTGCTGTCAGTGCATCAACCACCGATACTTTCCCGTCGATTGGGACCGATACGCCCCGGCAACGCGTCATCAGCCATTCGCTACGACGGTCATTGATGAAGAGACGTGACATTAAGGAAGCTGAAGGAACGACCATGGGTGAGCAATCCAAGACCCCCAATGGGCAGGCGGCGCAAATCTGGGCGAACGCGTTGCTGCTGTTGCGCCAGCATTCGGGTTTGACGGCCCGGCAAAAAGGCTGGCTCGAAAGCATCACTCCTGAAGCCGTGTATGGCCCGACGATCGTGATGTGCGTGGATAATCCTTCCACATTGCAAGTCTTGCAAACCGAACTCACGACTCCACTGATTGAAGCCTTGACGATGGCCAATGGCGGCAAGGACTTGTTCCCCGCATTCAAACTCATGCCAGCCGAAGTGGCCGAAACAGGCATGATGCCAATGGTCCGGACGGAGACCAACGACGCAAGCGCCGGTGCGCAACCAGCGGCATCGGCACCCGCACCAGACATCAGCGCTACGGCCACCGCCGCTGCCGCTCCCCCATCAGCCCCTGCGCCAAAGACCAAAACCGCTCCGGCCAGCAGTCCGGCCCAGGCGGCCAAGCCCACGCCGCAGGCGCCGGCCACGCAACCGGCTGCGCATAAGGCCGCGGTGACGCAAGGCCAGTTGCCGATTCCTACGACGATTCCCGAACAGCATATCCAGCAGGGCACTTCAAGGCCGCAGCTTGATCCGGCCACGCATTTGAACAAGAACGCCACATTCGACAACTTTGTGCCTGGAGACTCGAACCAGTTTGCGCGCACGGTGGCGTTGGCCGTGGCTGAAGGTTCGGGGCGTGATTACAACCCGTTGTGTATTTACGGCGGTTCAGGACTTGGCAAAACGCATTTGCTCAACGCTATTGGCAACTATGCGCTCGTCAAGGATCCCTCGCTCAAAGTGCGCTATGTGACGACTGAGGAGTTCACGAACGAGTTCATCGAGTCGATCCGTCCTGAAGGCTCGGATGCCAAGCCGATGAGCGAGTTCAACCATCGTTACCGTTCTGTGGACGTGCTGTTGATTGACGACATCCAGTTCTTGAGCGGCAAGTCGCAGACAATGGAACAGTTCTTCCACACGTTCAACACGTTGCAACAAAACAACAAGCGCATCGTGATCGCATCCGATGTGGCGCCCAAGAAACTCAGGGACTTTGAGGACCGTCTGATTTCGCGCTTTGAATCAGGTCTCGTGGTGGACGTCAAACCGCCTGAATTGGAAACGCGTATCGCGATTTTGCGCATGATGGCCGAAACCAACAAGGTCGACGTGCCACGGGACGTGATGGACCTGATCGCTGAGCATTGCACCGAGAACATTCGCCAGCTGGAAGGGGCGTTGACGCGAGTCACGGCCCAGGCCACGCTGAACAACCAGCCGATCACGCGCATCCTGGCCGAGCAAGTGCTCAAGGATTACAACACGAATGTGGAAGTCAAGCCCACCGACATCATCGGACAAGTGGCCAAGTACTTCTATTTGACGTTTGACGACCTCGTAGGCCGTTCGCGCACGAAGAACGTGGCATTGGCACGCCAGATCGCAATGTATTTGACACGTGAAATGACGAGCATGTCACTCGTCGATATCGGCCAGGTGTTCGGCGGCCGCGACCATACGACCGTCATGCACAATTGCGACCGCATCACGAACGAAATGGGCTCGAAGCAGGAAATCTACAACCACGTCATGGAACTCACCGTGCGCCTCAAGCAGCCCACGGCGGAATGACCACAGCATCGTAACGGGCAGACCACCGCCGCACCCCTGTAACCGGCGCTCAGTGCCATAACAAGGCCGTTTTCGGGACAACACCCGAAAACGGCCTTGTTGCTTGGGGCAACGGGCGCTTGCGCCCCGCCGCATCACGGTCCGCCGGCACGCCACCGACATGTGCACGGCGCCCCCTCGATGTGTACAACATGTGAGACAGATTGTCCCCCGACACGCCGCAGCTGGGGACAATTTTGACGATATGTTATCCACAGACATATCCACATAACCACACAATAAGCCCCAAAACCCGGTGGATAACTCGCCGATTTGCCGTGGACAACCCGTGGATGAAATCCACAAAAATGTGGATAACTTTAACCCCTCATTCATCCTGTGGATAACTACCCTAGTTGTGCACATGCCATCCACAGCGCCATCCACATCCACACGATGTGCATAACTCATTCGTTTCAAAGGTTTTCAACGTTTATCCACTTATCCACCGTGCTTATTATTACGATGATTAGTTCTGTTCTGAAAGCTCATCATCACCATCAGCGCACCGTCACGTTGAACGCAAAACCACTGAGCCAAATCCGGCTAGAATGACCTAAGCAACGTCAGCGCCAAACTGCACCACGCCGGCTTGGCAGCCACGCATCCAACGCTACGAACGAAGGGCGGCTTGCGCCGCAAAGCATTGAGCATGGCAGTCAAACAGGCGCGTTGGCCGCCTCACCACAGTGCTGCACATTGCCAGAACACCGTTTGACCCAGCACAGCCATCAACGAACCGAGGAATGCATGAAAGTCGAAGTCAATTCCACATCGCTTGCCGACGCCGCAGCCTGGACCACGCGCGTCATCGATTCGCGCCCCAATTCGCCGATCCTGGCTGGCGTCAAGCTCGAAGCCAAAGACGGAGCACTGTTCCTGTCGGCATTCAACTATGAGATTTCGGCTCGTGACCGCATTGAAGCCGGCGTGGACGAACCAGGCGCCGTGGTCGTGCTCGGCAAACTGCTGACCGACATTTCCAAAATGCTGCCTTCGGAAAAAACCTATTTGGCAACCGAAGGTTCCACGCTGCGCATCACAAGCGGCAAATCCACGTTCACGATGCAGCTCATGCCCGAAAGCGAATACCCCGACCTGCCACAGCTGCCGCCACAAATCGGCCAAGTCGACGCCGAAACGTTCGCCCAGGCCGTGGCCCAGGCCGTCGTCGCCGTCTCCCATGACGGCACACGCCAGGTGCTCACCGCAGTACGCATGCAGTGCGACGGCGAACGTGTCACACTGAGCTCCACCGACCGCTACCGCCTCTCGCGCGCCCTGTTCCATTGGACGCCTGACGACAACGACATCAACGCGACCGCACTGATCCGCGGCACCCATTTGCGTGACATCTCGCGTTCGCTCGACGAACACCAGAACGTGGTCATCTCATTCGACCCGTCCAACCCGACGCTGCTCGGCATCCAAAACGCGGGCCGCATCTCCACCGTGCAGCTGATTGACGGTGAATTCCCTGCAGTCGACCGCCTTTACGCCGACGAATACCCGATCCATGCCGTGGTGGAACGCCAGCAGCTGATCAGCGCAATCAAGCGCGTCTCGCTCGTCGCCGGCCGCAACGAACCGATCCGCATGATCTTTACGGGCGAGGAAGTCACGATGACAGCCGGCGCCGCCGACGAATCGCAAGCCCGCGAAATCCTCGACGTCGACCTGGACGGCGAAGACATCACCGTGGCGTTCAATCCCAACTACCTGATTGAAGGCATCAGCGCAATCACCGAACCGTATGTGCGCATGAAGATGACCACGGCCGTCAAACCCGTCGAATTCGATGGCCAGCAGGAACACGACAGCGATGAATCCATGAACTATCGCTACCTGCTCGTGCCAATGCGGTACAACAGCTGATGCGCATCACACGACTCGCGCTCGACCACTTTCGATCCTGGAACGAAGTGGTGCTCGACTTCCCGTCCGGCATCACAATGCTGCAAGGACACAACGGGTTGGGCAAAACGAACCTTGTGGAGGCCATCGAAGTGCTCTCCACAGGTTCGTCCCATCGCACATCCAGTTCACTGCCGCTCGTGCAACGCGGCCAACAAACGGCCACAATCCGCGCGAACGTGCAACATCAGGACCGCACGGCCACCTATGAGGCCACGATTCGTGCGAAAGGCGCGAACAGGGCGCGCATCAACTCGGGATCCTCACTCTATCTGCGCGACATTGTCGGCCAAGTGCCGAGCGTCACGTTCAGCCCCGACGACCAGCGGCTCGTTTCCGGCGATCCGTCCGCACGCCGCCGCTTCCTCGACCAGGCCGGCTCCCAGCTCGTTGCCGGCTACGCGCAGCTGCTGCAAGACGTACAGCATGTGGGGCGCCAGCGGGCCGCACTGCTCAAGTCGCTGGGGCAGCATGGCGAGCCAGTCGACACGGTCTCGCGTAACGCCGCGCTCGCGAGCCTTGAAGTTTGGACGGGCCAGTTTATCAGTGCAGGTGTCGCGTTGACTCGCGCCCGTCAGCAGCTTGTGCAGCGGTTGGCTGAGCCGTTTTCACTCGTCTACTCCCAGCTCGCCGGCCCGGCTGAGCAGGCTCGGCTCACGTACGAACCGAGCTTTGACGAGGTGCTCACCGACGCCGACCCCGCCGCCGCGCTCAGCCGCCATTTCCAGCGGTTGTACGCGGGAGAGACGTCGCGCGGCGTCAATTTGATTGGCCCGCAGCGCGACGACCTGTCCGTGCAACTCAACGGCATGGACGCGCACGAGTTCGCGTCCAACGGAGAGATGTGGGCTATTTCTCTGGCCCTCAAGATGGCGTTGACCCGTTTGCTAGCCGAATACCATGCGTATAACCCGGTCGTGATTCTTGACGATGTGTTCGCACAGCTTGACGAGTCGCGACGTGGCCAGATTCTTTCCTTTGCCGCCGAACAAGACCAGGTCATCATGACCGTGGCAGCCGCATCCGATATTCCCCAGCTGGCCGGTGTGCCCGTCAACGTGGTCGATGTGCAGCAATTGGCTGCACAATCACCCCCGCTGGCATGAGGAGACTGCTATGAGTGAGCCGATTGCAGTCACGCTCAAACTGGACCAGCGCAAGCTGCCTGCGCAGGTGTTCACGCGGTTGAGCAAACGGGCCGGAATGCTGTCTGACCGCCGTGCGCGCAATGAACGTGCGTTTGAGGAGTTTGGACAACCGGGCCGCGACCCCAATGCGTTTGGTGGCGTGATGGCACAGATTGCACAGCGCAACGGCTGGTTGCCGTACATGAAAACGGCGCAATTGCGCATGGATTGGGCCAGCGTGGTTGGCGACCTGATCGCCCAGCATACGTGGGTGCAAGGGTTCGTGGACGGAGTGCTGTATATAGGAGTCGAATCGCCCGCTTGGGCCACGCATCTGCAATACATGATGCCCGATTTGTATCGCGTTGTGCCGCAACGGCTGCAAGGACTCGACATCACCGATATTCGCATTTCCGGCAACCAGCAGCGCACGCGCAAAGGCAAAGCGCATCCCAAACGCTTCCCCGGACAACACTCAAATCGGTGAAATCTCAGGCGTTCGTAAGAACAGCGTACGTCCCTAGAGACTAGTAGACTACCTGTCTTAGTAGAGAAACGCTATGAGGGGCATTTTCTCGTGTTTTAGGGCTATACACCCTTTTCGAGAACCTTCGTGGCGACTTAAATCACAGGAAGGATTCTCTGTGGCAGATCTTGCATCCGATTCGTTGCCTGAATCGAACGAGCTAACCGATTCCACACCTCAAGCACCTGTTGAAGCACCAGGCGCTGTCAGTGAGGAAACCCAGTCGGCTCAGCTGGATGACACGCTTTCCCCAGACCATTATGATGCGAGCGATTTGCGCGTGCTTGAAGGCCTTGAAGCTGTGCGCATCCGCCCGGGCATGTACATCGGTTCGACGGGACCCCGCGGCCTGCACCATCTGGTGTATGAGATTGTCGACAATTCCGTGGATGAGGCCTTGGCCGGATACGCGTCGCATATTGAAGTGACGATCCTGCCAGACAACGGCATCCGTGTGGTTGACGACGGTCGAGGCATTCCTGTGGATGAGGTGCCGGGCGAAGGTGTGTCCGGTGTGGAAACCGTGATGACGAAGCTGCACGCGGGCGGCAAGTTCGGTGGCGGCGGCTATGCCGTGTCGGGCGGCCTGCATGGCGTGGGCATTTCCGTCGTCAACGCGCTGTCGACGCGCGTCGACATTGAAGTGCGCCGTCAAGGCTACGTGTGGACGCAAACCTACATCGACCAGCATCCTACGGCGCCGCTCAAGCAGGGCCGTCCGATGCGCGACGATGAATCGACGGGCACGTCCGTCACGTTCTGGCCTGATGCGCAAATTTTTGAGACGACAATCTACGATTTTGAGACGTTGCGCAGCCGTTTCCAGCAGATGGCGTTCCTGAACAAGGGACTCAAGATTTCGCTGACCGACATGCGCGAACCTGACCTGGCCGGTGACGAAGTGGCTGGTGATGAGGCGCAAGACAAGCCTGAACATCAGAGCGTGACCTACCAGTATCTCAACGGCATCAAGGATTACGTGGAGTTCCTCGTCAAGACGCGCAAGTCCACGCCTGTGGAGCCCGATGTCATTGATTTCGAGGCTGAGGACCTCAGCATTGGTATTTCGGCTGAAATCGCGATGCAGTGGACGACGGCGTATTCCGAGTCTGTGCACACGTTCGCGAACACGATTTCAACGACTGAAGGCGGCACGCACGAAGAGGGCTTCCGCACGGCGTTGACGTCGCTCGTCAACAAGTATGCGCGTGAGAAGAACATCCTTAAGGACAAGGATGACAACCTTTCGGGCGATGACGTGCGTGAAGGTTTGACAGCGGTCATTTCGGTCAAGCTCACGAACCCGCAGTTCGAAGGCCAGACGAAGACGAAGCTTGGCAACTCTGAAGCGCGTGCGTTTGTGATCCGCGTGATGAACGACAAGCTCAGCGACTGGGCCGATGCACATCCCAACGAGATGAAAAGCATCATCCAGAAGGCCATCGAAGCGTCTCGTGCACGTCTGGCCGCCAAGAAGGCGCGTGAAAACACGCGTCGCAAGTCGATTTTCGAATCGGCCGGCATGCCCGACAAGCTCAAGGATTGCCAGTCGAACGATCCGGCCGAGTGCGAACTGTTCATCGTTGAGGGTGATTCGGCAGGCGGTTCGGCCATTCAGGGCCGCAACCCAATCACGCAGGCCATTTTGCCGCTGCGAGGCAAGATTTTGAACACCGAGCGCGCCAGCCTGGACCGCATGATGAAGTCCGACACGATCGAGTCGCTGATCACGGCTGTCGGCGGCGGCTACGGCGAAGACTTCAACCTTGACAAAGTGCGCTACCACAAAGTCATCATCATGGCCGATGCCGATGTGGACGGCGCGCACATTGCCACGTTGAACCTGACGTTGTTCTTCCGCTATATGCGCCCGATGATCACGGCCGGCTACGTGTATGTGGCCATGCCGCCGCTGTATCGACTCAAGTGGACGAAGGGCCCGCATGACTTCGTCTACACCGATGCTGAACGTGACCGCGTGCTTGCTGAAGGCCGCGCCGCAGGCCGCCAGCTGCCCAAAGGCGAAGGTATCCAGCGTTACAAGGGTCTGGGCGAGATGAGCTACCAGGAGTTGTGGGAAACCACGATGGATCCCGAGCACCGCATCCTGAAGCAAGTGCACATTGAAGACGCATTGCAGGCCGATGAGACGTTCTCGATGCTGATGGGCGATGAAGTGGAACCGCGCCGCCTGTTCATCCAGCGCAACGCGCATAACGCGAAGTGGATCGACGCCTGATCGCAACACGACCGCACAGTATGGCGCCGGGGCAGTAGAGTCCCGGCGGCCATGGCGGGTGCCGGAGTAATAAAAAACGTAAAAAATTCACACAACCATTCATGAAGGCGGCCCGGCAAGCCGGCCGGAATGGGAAGGAAACCAAGTGGCAGACGAACCTCAGAACTATGACGGGCCCGACGCGCAGAACCTGCCGGACGGATCGATGGAACCGTTGAGTCCGCAGGAAGCCGACAACACTGATTACGGCCTGTTGACGGGGGAGCGCATCCAACCCGTGGACCTGCAGGTCGAAATGCGAGAATCGTATCTTTCGTATGCGCTGTCGGTCATCGTTGAGCGTGCATTGCCTGACGTGCGTGACGGCATGAAACCCGTGCACCGTCGCGTCGTCTACGCGATGTATGACGGCGGATACCGCCCTGACCGCGGATATAACAAGTGCTCGCGCGTCGTGGGTGACGTGATGGGCAAGTATCATCCGCACGGCGATTCGGCCATCTACGACACGCTCGTGCGTATGGCGCAGTCGTGGTCGATGCGATACATGCTCGTGGACGGGCAGGGCAACTTCGGCTCTCCAGGCGACGATCCGGCCGCGGCCATGCGTTACACCGAATGCCGTATGGCGCCGCTGTCGATGGAAATGGTGCGCGATATCGACAAAGATACCGTTGATTTTGTGCCGAACTACGATGGCAAAACGCAGGAACCGACCGTGCTGCCGGCGCGCTTCCCGAACCTGCTTGTCAACGGTTCGTCGGGCATCGCCGTCGGCATGGCCACGAACATTCCTCCGCACAACCTGCGTGAGGTGGCCGATGGCGTGCATTGGGCGCTCGACCATCCGGATGCGACGCGAGAAGAGCTGCTTGAAGCGCTGATTGCGCGCATCAAGGGACCTGACTTCCCTACGGGCGCCACGATTCTGGGCCACAAGGGCATTGAACAGGCCTACCGTACGGGCCGTGGCCTGATCACGATGCGCGCCGTTGTCAACACGGAAGAGATCAACGGGCGCATGTGCCTCGTCGTGACCGAGCTGCCGTACCAGGTCAATCCTGACCGCCTTGTTGTGTCGATCCGTGAAGGCGTGCGTGACGGCAAAATCCAAGGCATCGCCGACATGCGTGACGAAACGTCAGGCCGTACGGGCCAGCGTCTCGTGCTCGTGCTCAAGCGCGACGCCGTGCCCAAGGTCGTGCTCAATAACCTGTACAAGCATTCGCAGCTGCAGCAGACGTTCGGCGCGAACATGCTCGCGCTCGTGGACGGCGTGCCGCGCACGCTGAGCCTCGACGCCTTCATCCGCCACTGGGTGGCGCACCAGATCGACGTGGTCGCACGCCGTACGGCCTACCTCAAGCGTGAAGCCGAGGAACGTGACCACATTCTGCAGGGTTATCTCAAGGCGCTCGACATGATCGACGAGGTCGTGGCGCTGATCCGCAGCTCGCGTGACGCTGAAACGGCACGCACGGGCCTGATGGACCTGCTCGACGTGGACGAAGTGCAGGCCGACGCGATCCTGGCCATGCAGCTGCGCCGTCTGGCCGCACTCGAACGCCAGAAGATCATGGACGAGCACAACGAGCTCATGCGCCGCATCGCCGACTATGAAGACATTCTGGCCAAGCCGGAACGCCAGCGCCAGATCGTCGGCGACGAACTTGACGAAATCGTGTCGCGCTATGGTGACGAGCGTCGCACGCGCATCCTGCCGTACTCGGGTGAGATGAACGTCGAAGACCTGATCGCCGAGGAGAACGTCGTTGTCACGGTGACGCACGCGGGCTTCATCAAGCGCACGAAGGCCGACGAATATCGCGCCCAGCATCGTGGTGGCAAGGGCATCAAGGGCACCAAGCTGCGTGAGGATGACGTGGTTGACCACTTCTTCCTGACGAGCACGCACAACTGGCTGCTGTTCTTCACCGACAAGGGCCGTGTCTACCGTCTCAAGGCGTATGAGCTGCCCGAAGGGTCGCGAGATTCGAAGGGCCAGCATGTGGCCAACTTGCTGCAGTTCGCCCCGGACGAGCACATCCAGACCGTGCTGTCGATCCCGAATTATGAAGTGGCCGAATACCTGGTGCTGGCCACGAAGTCGGGCAAGGTCAAGAAGACACGTCTGAGCGAATATGATTCGCCACGTCAAGGCGGCCTGATCGCTGTGCGTTTGATGACTGATGAGAACGGCGAGCATGCCGATGAACTGATCGGCGCGAACCTGTGCAACGACACCGATGACATTGTGCTTGTGTCGCGCAAGGGCATGAGCTTGAAGTTCAAGGCCGACAACGACCAGCTGCGTCCGATGGGACGTCAGACGGCCGGTGTGCAGGGCATGAAGTTCCGTGAGGGCGATTCGCTGCTGTCGATGGACGTGGTCTGGGGGCAGACCGACAAGGACCTGTTCGTCGTGACGAATGAAGGCTTCGCCAAGCGCACGGCCATTAGCGAGTACCGTTTGCAGGGCCGTAACGGCTACGGCGTCAAGGCGCTGCAGCTCGTTGAAGGACGCGGCGAACTCGTGGGTGCGCTCGTGGTTGACGAAAGCGACCAGGTGCTGGCCATCATGAAGTCGGGCAAGGTCATCCGCTCGAACGTCAACGAAGTCAACCGCACTGGCCGCACCACGCAAGGCGTGACGTTGGCCAAGCCAGACAAGGGTGATGAGATTATCTCGATCGCACGCAACGCCGAAACCGAGGATGAGCTGGAGGAACAGGCCAAAGGCACCTCTGAAGGCGCTGTGGAAGGTGCTGCACAGCCCGACAATGCCGAAGTGGCACAAACGGCGGAACTTGCCGAAAGTGTGACAGTCGAAAATGGTGAACATGCCACAACGATTGAGTTCACGGCTGAGCAGTCGGCGCAAGAAAACGCTCACGACTAAAAATCGACACCACCACAATGCGCGATTGCTGATCGTCTTGGAGGCATAGCAAATCGCCCACGTACGAAGGCCACGCAGAACGATTAGTTCTGCGTGGCCTTCGGCGCTTGCATCGTATATGTGTACTGTGCATCCATGTCGATGTGCATCAGCAAACCAAAGGACTGTATCGCAATCTCAAGGCGCTGCGCGACGTTGAATCCTCCCCCGCCTTTAGGCGTGGGGAGGATTCAAGTGGAACGCTATGGAAGTATGGCGGGAATAACAATGATTCCTTCTGCAATTGCGCAACGTGATGCATGGACCGAGCCAGTGCGCTGCCGCTGCTGAATAGGGGAGCCGCACTGCTAGTCTCGATGCAGAGTCTTTTTCAAGGAGCCAGCATGAGCGACAATCTGAGCGGCCGCACGCCGGGCGCAACCAACCAGCAGGGTCCCCGCGTGGCGCGTTCGGCCTCGAACCAACCGCTGATCGCGGATCATGACCGTCCCAATGAGAACCAGCCTGTACGGTCTGTGCAGCGCCGGAAGAAGCCGCGTGCGCGACGCATGAACCTGTCGCTGACGCGCGTGGACGCCTGGTCGGTGGCCAAGGTGACGTTCATGCTTTCGCTGGCCGGCGCGATCATCCAGATTGTGGCCGTGCTGCTGCTGTGGATGCTGCTCAAGGTTGTGGGCGTGTTCGATTCGGTGACGCAGATGGTGTCTTCAGCCGGCATTGATGCGGGTGGGCTGAACCTGGCCAACGTGCTGTCGCTGCCGACCGTGCTCGGTGCCGTCACGATTTGGTCGATTGTGCAGATGGTGCTGATCACGATTGTCGTGTCGATTTTCGCGCTGCTGTACAACGTGGTGTGTGCGCTCGTTGGTGGCGTGCATGTCACGCTTGGTGATGACTGAGCGACGATTACGCAGATTAGAGCGATACATTTCGTTGAGAGCCCGGCTTCGGCCGGGCTTTTGCGTTGTGCGAACGAACGGGCGGCCAGTGGGCATGCGCAGCATGCGTGCCACATATATTCGATAGGGTAGAGGCGTGATTTCTTACGTTGGAACATTTAGCGGCTCGTTTTGCTCGCTCTATTGGCATGGCCAATCATCTCATTGATATTGACGCTGCCGATTCTGGCCGGTATTTACCATCGCAACCATGAGTTGAGCTGGGGAGCATCGGTCACGGCCTACGTGGCCGTGCTCTACGCGTTAGGTGTGTTTGCGTTTACGCAATACCCGATACCCGCTAATCCGACCCGATTCTGCGCTACGCACCATTACGGGCCGCAACTGAACTTGTGGCTGTTCATTCCGCAACTGCTGCATGGCGGACTGTTTGATGTGCTGCAGCTGGCATGCAATGTGGTGTTCTTTATACCGATGGGATTCATGTTGCAGCGCTGGGCCAAATGGCCGTGGTGGATTTCGATTCTGTTCGCGTTCGGTTGTTCGGTGTTTATAGAGACCACGCAGTTGACGGGTTTGTGGGGCATCTACCCTTGCGCATACCGCCATTTTGATGTGGACGACATGCTGACGAACACGACGGGTGCTGTGATTGGTTACGCGTTGGGTGCGTTGTACACGCATTTTGTGCCGCAGCATGCGCATCGGACGGTTGGCTTGGTACGCCAGCCTGGTTTGGTGCATCGCACCGTGAGTTTTGTGATTGACATGCTGATTACCGGCATCGTGTATGCGATGCTCGCCATGTTCTGGATGTGGCTGTTTACGCGTATGGTGGTGCCGCTGAATGATGGCACATTCATGTTGTTGCATCAGCGTGTGGGCATTCGATTGATGCAACTGGGCGTATGGCTGTGCGGTGCCGTGGCGTTCCTCGTGTTTGAACTGGTGATTCCTGCCAGACATGGCGGCCGCACGTTGGGCGGCATGTATACGCATATGACCGTGGAAACCAAACTGCGTCATGGCATGAAGCGGGTCATGTTCTATCTGGTGCGCACCGCGATTCGGGGAGCCATGTTCATGCTCGCTATCATGTTCAAGACGTTTGTGTTTTGGATTATGGCGTTCCTGCTCGTGTTCTGGATTGTGGCGCGGCACATGCCGTGGGATTACATCCCTGCTGATACTGGACGAGCGAGATCGCGCGGGGGATCTCGCGGGGAACTACGTGACGGGCGGCATGACAATCATGCTGCAAGCGTAAGCAATACTGCCGGTGGCGATGTGCGCGAACATGCGCGCGAACATGCCGATACGGGTGTCATTGAACGCTAAAACGTTATACATAATGGGCAACCACCGACTTGGTGGCTGCCCATTTTTGAACACGACGCTTTCAGCATGCAAGAATCAGTAGATTGACTGATTATTTCATGATTCACTGGAATACATGGGGCAGATTCCGGCTGCAGTATCGTGTCTGATTCGGCATCATCGTTAATTATGTTCGGGGTGTCAGGGGATTCGTATGGTATCGGGATTGTCAGGGTCCGGCAGCGTTCGTGAAGAGCGCTGTGCTGGGCGAATCGATCGTCACCCACTGCCGTAGTGATTGGGGGCTCAGCGGCAGGGGCGATGATCCAGTATCTTCATATAGTCTCAGCGCAGCATAGTCTCAGCGCATTGCTGATGCGCTATTGACATGCTATTGGCATGCTACTGGCGCATGGTCAGCGCATCGAGAGTACCGTCATGAAAATTGCAATCAAATGGCATACGTAGCCGGCCACGGTGCCCAGATGGAAGATCTCATGGTAGCCAAACCAGCCCGGGAACGGATTGGGCTTGCGTAACGCGAAACATACGGCGCCAAGAATGTAGCAGCCACCGCCGCAAATCAGCAGGATTGTGGGTACAGGGCCAATGTAGGGGCACTGCCAGAACATCCAGATGATCGTGAATGGGGCCAAACCCAGCACGCAGTAAATGATCGTGAACAGCCAATCCAGGCCATGCGTCCAGATCAGATGCGCCACAGTGCCGACCACTGTCGTGAACCAGACGACGCCCAGATACGTCCAACGCACAGCCACGTTCTGGATTGCGAACAGGAATGGCGTGTTAGTACCCGCAATGATCAGGAAAATATTGGAGTAATCAAGTTTGACGAGCACATTGTCAACGGCGATTGGAAAGTGGCCATGACCCAAATGCAACGTGGCGCTCACGCCAAATAGCAGCATGGCTGTGGCGCCATAAATGCTGACGGCCACTTTCATCGCGCCTGCCGGAGCCAGACAAATCAATACGATTGAGGCCGCCACACACAGTGGGAATATGACTGCGTGGATCCATCCGCGCAGTTTGGGTTTCTCATTGAGCATGCGCAGCATCGTGCGTCGCGTGGCGATATCTTGCGTGCGTTTGCGCTGGATCCGCAACTGGGCCGCGGTCATCGTGCGGGGATGCCGGTCATGCTGGGTGACCGGGCGTTTCTGTGACTGAACCATGGGACCAGCTTAAGCCGTTATGGTATCGCACGATTTGCAATCAGAAAAATAAAAAAATTTCAAGCGGGCGCAACTTGCGCGTGTCAACAAAGCGGGACGCACGAACGGGATACATAAGCGGGCACCCAACGCAAGATTGAGCCGCGGCCGGCGGCAGGGCCGTGCGGCGGTTCAACTTGCGTTGGGTGCCCGCGGAAAAGCTCGAGTAACGACGAGCGTGACGAGCGCGGTACGGACGTGGCGCGGTGGAAAACCCAACCACGCCGCGCCTTCAGGCCCATAACGTTCAGTGGGCTTACTCAATAAGCTCATTCAGTGAGCTTGCTTAGTGAACAAACTCAGATTAAGCAAGCTCAAATTGAGTTTTCGGACTCAGCTTGCTCAGATGATGCCCTGGGCCACCATCGCGTCGGCAACCTTGATGAAGCCCGCGATGTTGGCGCCCTGCATCAGGTCACCCTCGTCGCCGTACTTCTTGGCTGCGTCGAGCGAGTTGGCCACGATCTCTTCCATGATGCCCTTGAGACGGGCGTCCACCTCGTCGAACGTCCACGACAGACGGTACGAGTTCTGGCTCATCTCGAGACCGGACACGGCCACGCCACCGGCGTTGGCGGCCTTCGCGGGACCGTAGAGCACGTTGTTGTTCTGGTAGACCTCGATGGCGTCCGGCGTGGACGGCATGTTCGAGCCTTCGCAGACCACAGTGCAGCCGTTGTCGACGAGCATCTGAGCTTCCGTGCCGTCAATCTCGTTCTGCGTGGCGCACGGCAGTGCGATATCGCACTTGACGCTCCACACGCCGCGGCAGCCCTCGAAATAGGTGGCGCCGTCAACACGCTCGGCGTACTCGGAAATACGGCCGCGCTTGTTGAGCTTGATGTCCTTGAGCACGTCAAGGTCGATGCCGTTCGGATCGTAAACATAGCCGTTCGAATCAGAAGCCGTGACGACCTTGGCGCCCAGGGCCGTGGCCTTCTCGATCGCGAAGATCGCGACGTTGCCCGAGCCCGACACGACGACAGTCTTGCCCTCGAACGAATCGTTACGCAGCACGCGCAGCGCTTCCTGCGTGTAGTAGCACAGGCCGTAACCCGTGGCTTCCGTACGCGTCAGCGAGCCGCCGAACTCGAGTCCCTTGCCTGTGAGCACGCCCGAGAATTCGTTGCGCAGGCGCTTGTACTGGCCGAACAGGAAGCCGATTTCGCGCGCGCCCACGTTGATATCACCGGCCGGAACGTCGGTGAACTGGCCGATGTGACGCTGCAGTTCGGTCATGAACGACTGGCAGAAACGCATGACTTCAGCATCCGAACGACCCTTGGGGTTGAAATCGGAGCCGCCCTTGCCGCCGCCCATCGGCAGGCCCGTCAAGGAATTCTTGAAGATCTGCTCGAAGCCGAGGAACTTGATCACGGCTTCGGTGACCGTCGGATGGAAACGCAGGCCGCCCTTGTACGGGCCGATAGCCGAGTTGAACTGCACACGGTAACCGCGGTTCACCTGCACGTGGCCTTCGTCGTCAACCCACGGCACGCGGAACTTGACAACACGCTCGGGTTCCACGAGACGCTCGAGCACGCCCGCCGCCTCATACTGCGGGTGGTCCTTGAACACGGGTTCGATTGTTTCGAAAACCTCGCGGACCGCCTGCAGGAACTCCTTCTGGTCGCCGTCGCGCTGCTCCACTTGGGCATAGACGCGCTTCACATACTCGTCGGTGAGCATATGCTCCCCTTTCTGTCTGGGATTTGCACAAACACCGCCATTGTAAAGTCGCACAGCCGTCACGCATAGGGGGTTTCCCATTTTTGAACAATGATGATTTCCGTCTTGGCGACATAGAGCCGCTCTGCACCCATAGGCACGCGTAACGTAGCGCATGGGTGCTTATGCCATGGGGGTATACGTTGGAAAGAATGGGAAGCGGTGCGTTGTTGTGTTCACGGGCACGACGTTTGGTGAGATGCCGGGCGACCAAAATCGCTACAGAACGTGAGATGCCGCCCAACCAAACTTGAGCGGCATCATGAGACGTGGTGCGGTAGTGCAACGGTGCATTGTTGCGGTACTCAGTGCTGCACGGCGTGCATGCGGCGATGGAAGCACCAGTAGATGAGCCACATGAGCGGAATGACAGCGAGGAAGCACGGATACAGCCAGCGTGTGGGCAGTGCGCCAAACAGTACGCCGCCAAGCAGCGGACCGATGCACATGCTCAAATCAATCGCCGCATAGTAAGTCGTGTTGGCCATGCCGGAACGCGCCTTGCCCGCAATGACGACGGCCTCAGCCTGTGTGACCGAACTCATGATGCCATAGGAGAATGCCATCATGATCGCCGCCGCGAACATGAGCCAATCGTTACGCATGAACGTTAACGCCAACAACATGAACACGGTGCCAGCGGTGCCAATCAGGAAGAAGAACAGGAACGATTTGGTGTCAAACCAGTTGCGCATCAGCAGACGCAACGCCAGAATTGCGACAGCGTAAACGACGAAGAACAAGCTGGGCTGCACCGGCAAATCCAATGCGTTGCAGTAGTTGACAAGGAACGACTGGTTTGCGAAATACGGCAAGCCAAACAGCATGAAAATGCCCGCAATCGGCAACACTTTGACTTCAAACAGGCGGTTGAACAGCTGATAGAAGCGGCCGCGGGAAGTGGGGGATGTGGCGGTGCTGTTGGGATTGTTGGTGGTGAGGTTGGCGCCGGAAGTCGAAGAGGCAGTAGAGGAGGAAGCTGGGGAGGCTGCGGCGGACGCGACGGAAGTGGCGCAATCCTGGGGCTGTGCGGGACGCTGTGATGCTGCGCTCGCATCGGGAAGCAAGCCTGGTTTGTCAAGTGAATGTGCGAATTCCGCGGTGGCCTCGTCAATCGCGTCATGCGCGGCCTGCTTGCGTGTGGCGTCGGTGGCGATGCGCTCGCGCGCTTGTTTGACGGACAGCGGTACGCCAGCGTCTTGAATCAGCATGATTGCGATCAGCATGAGCACACACAGCACGGCTGCGATCACGAATGCCGGACGATAGCCCCAATGTTTTGAGATCAGAATGCCCGTGCCGGGCCCCACGGCTTGAGCCAACGCGTTGACTGTGCCATAGAGTCCCATACCCGCACCCATGCGTGACAGTGGCAGCATCATGCTCAACCATGTGGCCATGCATACGGAAATGCAAGCGAATCCGACGCCGTTAAGCAGTCGCGCGCCGAGCAGCGACAGCTCCGTGGAAGACAGCGCATACCATACGTCGGCGCCGAGGAACAATGCGGCACCCGTGAACGCCAACACGCGTTTGCTCGTTTTATCGGCCAGATTGCCGGCTACTGGACGGCAAAACAGCGCGACGCCACTCATCACGGCCGCAATCAGACCCATCATCGTGCCGTTGGCACCCAACGAACCGGCGAACCCTGCAACAATCGGGTTGCCCAGCATTGAAGCCGACATGAAGCAGAACGTGGCAAACATGATCAAGGCCACGTCCCTCGTGATCAACCGTTCTTTGCGCGGACGGTTGGGGTCATCGGTGGCCCGATGCGTCCAGGAATGCGTGGTGGCATGGATGAATCGTTGTGGTCCCGATTGGTGTGAATCGGGTACCTCGGAATCGGAACTGTGCACGTGAAGCGTGTGATGATGGGGATGCGTAAGCCTTGCCTCCTGCATGAAAATGGCCATGGTGGATCCCGGCCGGGTGCATGTGGAATTTCCTTACTACATGTACTCCACGGCGCGTATTTATGCAGTACGAATCATCTTGTTGAGGAATTTGTGCGGCGAGTTCTATCCTGTGCGGCGAACGGGGGTGTGGTTGAAAATGAGGAACCTTGAAATCCTCTATTCTTAAGGTATTGCGAACGTGAACGCATACGAAGCTGGTCGTTGATTGGCATTTATGGGTGTCGCACGCATCGCAGCATTCCAGTTGCATCGCTCGGTCCTGAACCCCCGGATTGCGTGCTTGACGTTGATCTTGCGCCAATCACACAAAACACGGCAGTGCGGGCACCACGGTACGCGCCGTATACGCAGCGTATCAGCCAACGCTGGAATGTTGCCTAAGCAGCATATACAGAAATAAACAAAGGAGAAAACGATGCTGGACGGATTCAAGAAGTTCATCTCCCGTGGCAACATGGTCGACATGGCCGTCGGTATTGTCATGGGCGGCGCTGTCACAGCCATTGTGACGGCTATCGTGGATGGCATCATCAACCCGCTCGTCGCCGCTATTTTCGGCCAGCCGAACATGGATAACGTGTGGGCGATCGATTTGGGTCGCGGCAACATCCTGTCGTTCGGTAAAGTGCTGACGGCTGTAATCAACTTCCTGTTGATTGCTATCGCTGTGTATTTCTGCATTCTGGTGCCGATTAACAAGCTTCGTGACCTGACCGAGAAGGCCATGGCCAAGGTCAAGAAGAGTGAAGATGTGGCTGCTGAGGAGCCGCAGATGAGCCCTGAGGAGCAGACCGTGATCCTGCTGCAGCAGATCCGCGATTCGCTGGCCAACCAGGAGGCCGCTGCCGCATCGGCCTCAACCGCCGACGCCCCCGCCGCTGTGACCCCCAAGAAAGCTGAGTGAACGCAGCGAACGCAGCCGCATGCCTCTGACTTGCGTAAGAAGCCCCGCTTCGGCGGGGCTTTTGCATATTCTGCTTCTTTTTCGTGAAGAGACGGTAATGAGACCGTTGTCATTGTTGAGCGTTGTTTCTTATACTGTGGGAGGACACATGATGCATGCCTGTGTGCCGCATAAACGTGAAGTAATGATGTGACGTGCACGATGACGCGCAAATCACACAGGGGGGCTTTGGTTGGGTGCGTAGGAAACCCAAACGGGGCGATGGACCGTACGGACATATGGTGTGGTGCCGGTTCAGGGAATGCGTCATACCGAGATAAAGAAAGAGGAATAACCATGACTTCTCCAAACAACGGCATGATGCCGCAAAACGAGCCGATGGAGCCCAATGGGGCGCCAACGGGTCCGTCTCCTTATGAAGCTCCAACCTATGGCGCTGGTGCTCCTGAGACGCCGGCATACGGGGAACCTGCTGCACCGGCTTCGCCGTATGAATCTCCGGCCTATGGTGCGCCGGCTACTCCAGCGTCACCGTATGACACTCCGACGTCGGGCGCGATGCCTGCTTACGTTGCTCCTCAGCCTGCAATGGGCGCTACTGTGCCGCCAATGAACGGTCAGCCGATGCCGGGTCAACCAATGCCAGGTCAGCCGATGCCTCCGATGGGACAGCCGCAACCGCAGCCTCAGAAGTCGGGATTGGCCATCGCGGGTCTGATTGTGGGCGCTTGCGGCTTGTTTGTGTGCTGGATTCCGATTCTGAATGTGATCGGCATAATCATGGGCATTGTTGGCCTCGTGCTGTCGATCATCGGCATTGTGGTCACCATGCAGAACAAGCGTACGGGTAAAGTGTTGGCGATTGTTGGCGCCGTGCTGTCTGGATTGGCGCTGATTTTGTCGATTGTGGTCAATGTGGTTGTGATCAATGCGGTGAACGACGCTCTTGATGACAAGACAATGAGCGAGATTCAAGAAGGTTTGAAAGATCTCGACAACAAAGCGAAGAACAAGTCCGATAGCGATGGCGCAACGATCATGCAAGGCGAAGGCCAGCTTGAAGACGCCTATGTCAAGATTGCTGGCGTCAAGGGCGGACTCAAGGATTATGATGGCGATCCAGCCATCATGGTGACGTTTGAATGGACCAACACTTCCGATGAAAACGCTCCGTTCATGACGGCTATCGATGCCAGCGCCTTCCAGGATGGTCACGAACTGGAAACCACGACGTTTGCATATAATGAGCAGCCTTCCGGCTACGATTCCGGTTCCACGATCAAGGATTTGCAACCGAATTCGAAGGGTACTGTGACGATCGCCTACAAGCTCGAGAACGATAAGTCCCCGGTGACCATTGAATGCGAGGACTGGTTCAGCATTCATAGCACCGACAAGGTTGTGCAGAAATTCGAATTGCAATGATTGCCTGCTAGCCGCTCACAGTAACCGTTTAAGGCGCTGATCGGCATACTCGGCAACATCGAAGGCCCTGTTCTGGCAAGTCCAAAACAGGGTCTTCGCATATGCTCATTAGCGTTGAAAAGGCTGGATATTAAAAAGGTTCCACCCGCAGGTGGAACCGAAAAGAGTTTGTGGCTTTTGGGGTGAAGCCACAATAGATGAGGAGGTTTGGGTGGAGCTAGCCGGGTTCGAACCGGCGACCCTCTGCTTGCAAAGCAGATGCGCTACCAGCTGCGCTATAGCCCCGTTGGCTTTATAGTATGCCAAGTGGGCCCGGGAGGACTTGAACCTCCGACCTCATCCTTATCAGGGATGCGCTCTAACCACCTGAGCTACGGGCCCATTTCTGCCGCGCTGTAAGCGCAACAGAAAGAAACCATACCAGCGGTTGAGGATTTTGGCAAAACGAGCGTAGTTTCGGCGTGTCGAAATTGACCGCGTGTGGCGTTTGCATCTTGTCTGCGCATCGATAACAATGAACGGATATGCCTTTCAATTCCTTGCCCAGAGCCCGCGCGGGTAGTCGCGCCAAACGCGTCGCGGCACGATCCAATACACCCATTTCGCGCGAAACGAAGGTGATTGACGGCATCCAAGTCAGCGTGCTGCGCAAGCATAACCGCAATATGTATTTGCGCGTCAAGCCTCCTTATGGCCAAGTGGAAGTCACAGCTCCCATGCGTGTGACGATCAATGACATCGAACGTTTTGTGCGCGAGCGCCATTGCTGGATCATTAAAGCGCAGCACACCATGGCGCAAGCGCGCAGTCGCACGTTGCGAGGGCAGGGAAATGGGAACGCCACAGAGGGCACCACGGAAATACAAAAAATGTTTCGATGGAATGATGAGCGTATCGAGCAGGCGCGCGCGGAAATTGAGCGGCGGCTGCCCGAGCTGCTCGAGCGCTGGAGCGTGATTGTGGGGCGCAAGCCGACGGCCGTGACACTGCGCATTATGAAGTCGCGGTGGGGGTCGTGCACGCCACGCACGGGGCGAATCCGGCTGAATCTGCAGCTCGGTCTCATGGAACCGCAGTTTCTCGAATACGTGCTCGTACATGAGATGGTGCACTTGTGGGAGTCGGGCCATGGCGAGGGATTCCAGCGGCGCATGACGGCCGCGCTGCCCAACTGGAAGCAGCTGCGACGAGAAATCAACCAACGCGCCGTACTGGAAGGCCCGCAGCCGCAGGATTGAGCGTGGCGGCCACGCGACGGGTGCGGCGGGAGTTGCAGAAGTTGCGGGAGTGGCCGGCGTTGCGGGAGTGGCGGGAGTGGCGGGAGTGGCTGGCGCTGCGCGGGAAATGTAGTTTTGCTGCCCCGACTGGTCAGCGGAGATGCGTTTTTGGATCCAAAAATGTAGTTTTGCTGACCAGCTTGGTAAGCGGAGACGCGTTTTTGGGCCCGAAACGGTAGTTTTTCCTGACCGAGCTGGTAAAGAAAGATGCAGTTTTGGGACTAAAGTGAGGTTCGCTGGTGTCTGCCGAGTGCAGCGGGTCTTCAGATTGGGGAAAATGTAGTTTTGCTGACCAGCTTGGTCAGCGGAGATGCGTTTTCGGGCTCGAAAATGTAGTTTTGCTGACCAGCTTGGTCAAGAGAGATGCGTTTTCGGTCCCGAAACGGTAGTTCTCCTGACCATGCTGGTCAGGGGAGACGCGGTTTGAGAGCTGGAATGGTAGTTTTGCTGACCAGCTTGGTCAGGGGAGGCGCGGTTTGGGGCTCAGAACGGTAGTTTTCCGTACCGGCTTGGTCAGGAGAGGCGCGGTTTGGGTTCGGGGTGAGGCTTGGTGGGGTCTGTCGTGGGCGGTGGGACCGCAGTTTGAGTGGGAAGTGCGGTTTTGCTGACCGGCTTGGTCAGGGGAGATGCACTTTTGGGTCCGAAAATGCCGTTTTGCTGACCACGCTGGTCAGAAAAGATGCGGTTTGGGACGCGAAAGTGCGGTTCTTCTGACCACGCTGGTCAGGGGAGACGCGGTTTGAGGTTCGGAACTGTAGTTTTGCTGACCAGCTTGGTCGGGGGAGGCACACTTTTGGACTCGTAAATGACGTTTTGCTGACCAGCTTGGTCAAGGGAGATGCAGTTTAGGGCAGGAGTGAGTTTGGATGTACCGGTCCAGTAAGAAACGGCTATATATCAGAGGAAAGGGTGTGAGGAGGGTTGGCGGGAAATAGAGAGAGTGAATAGAAAACGAGCCGTACAGAAAGTGAGTAGTAAATGAAGCAGTAAAGAGGGAGCGTAACAATACAGTGCGTCCCTGCGTCTCACGGGATACAGTATCAGCCTCTAACCGCTTCACCCGCTCCTCCAAGTGCGTCCCTGCGTCTCACGGGATACAGGGACACACTGCAGGGAAGCTCAACTCTTGAAATGCGTTCGCCGCGCTCGCCAGCTCAGTCGATCAGGTGGGAGCGCATGAACCACTGGAACTGCTCGAGTTTCTGCACGTGGTCCTGCATGATGTTGGAGCTGACGAAGTCGAGGTCGTCGAGCTCGGCCACAGCCTGGCGGTCGGCCTTGATCCAGGTGTCGTAATAGGCGTCGAGCGCGCGCAGGTAGTCGAGCGCATCCTTGCGGCCCGTCTCCTCAAACTTCGGCCACGTGCGGAAACGCAGCACATCGTCCGGTCGACCCTGCGGCGACCCCCCCATCGCAGCGATCCGCTCGGCCGTCTCGTCAGCCATGGCCAGCACTTCATTGACCTGCGGGTCCAGCATCTCATGAACGGCAATGAAATTGGGACCGGCCACATTCCAGTGGGCATGCTTGAGCACGAGGGCTCCGGCCTGCTCCTGGCTCAGGCGCTCCTGCAGAATGCCGATGGCCTTCTCCGAAGCGGTTTCGTCAAGTCCGGGAATCGTGAATTCGAGTGACATGGGGTGGTCCTTTCTCGTAGGTTTGGCGCCGCAATCACGGCCTTGTTTGAGGGTTTGGTCGCGCTGGCTCCATACATGAACTAATCTAATCATGCAAGCACAAGGTTCGCTGGGTGTGGAGTGAAGGTTCGCTCGCGGTAGTAGAATAAAAAACAGTAAGGCCGGTCTGCTGGATGGGGTGCAGGTCGGCCCTCTTTTATTTTTTGTTATTTCTCACATAGCTACAGTGCCATGCTGTAGTCCCGTGCTGTGGTGCGTTTCGAAACAGCTCATCGCTTGTTGGCCTTGACGGGCGCATCGTGATCATCGTTACCATGACGCTCGCCGTCTCCAGTCGGAGCGGATTTGCGGACCTCGATCGTTTCTATGCGGCGTCCGTCAACCTCGGTGATCGCCATGCTGCAGCCGTCTTGCGGCAGTTCGAGCGTGTCTCCGACTTCGCCCATTTTGCCCGTGTGGGCCAGGAAATAACCGGCCACGGTTTCGTAAGGACCGTCTTCAAGCTCGATGCCAGTCAAATCATCAAAATCCTCAATGGTCATGCCGCCATCGACTGTGGCCACGCCATCCACGAACACTTGTTCCTCTCCGGCAATGGAAGCTGAGGAGTCGGGCAAATCATATTCGTCGCGGATGTCGCCAATGAGTTCTTCCATAAGGTCTTCAAGCGTCACAATGCCGTCGGTGCCGCCGTATTCATCAATGACCACAGCGAGATGAATGCCGCGTTTACGCAGCAATGACAAGCTCGGCAGCAACTTCGACGTGCCTGGCAGCGAGATGCCGTCGCGCGTCACGTCAGCGACAGTGTGCGCGTTCGGATTGCGCACATCGAGCAGATCGCGCACATGCACAAAACCAAGAATGTCGTCAAAATCCTTGCCAGACACCGGGTAGCGCGAATACGGCTGTTCGCGCACAAACTGTGCAGCATCCTCAATCGACATGTCGCCTTCGAGGAACACGACATCGGCGCGGGGACGCATGACTTCAGCCACAATGGTTTCCGAAGCGTCGAACACGTCATCGAGAATCGTGCGCTCATCCTTGGTCAGGTTCGTGTTCGAATTCACGAGCACGCGCAACTCTTCGTCCGACACTTCGCTTTCGGTCTCATTCGGATCAAAACCGAGCAAGCGCACGAGGCCGTTCGTGTTCTTGCCGATGAGCCAAATGATCGGCTTGCAGATTTTGGCGAATGCGGAAATGGCCGGCACCACGGCGCGAGCGATCTGCTCATTCTTCTGCATGGCAATGCGCTTGGGCACCATCTCGGAGATAACGATCGAACAGTACGAAATGATCAGCGTCAGCACAATCGTCGTCAATGGTGCGGCAACAGACGCCGGCACACCCCAGCCTTCCACGACAGGCACCACATACGGCGAAATCGATGATTCGCCGAACGATGCCGACAGAAAGCCGCAGAGCGTCACACCAATCTGCACGGTCGACAGGAACGTGTTTGGATCACGCGCGATTTTGGCTACTCGTGCGCCTCGAGCATCCTCTTGTTCCATCTGGTCAATCTGCGAGCCGCGCAGAGAAACCAATGCCAACTCTGTGCCTGCGAACACCGAGCCCAATAGCAGAAATACAAAAATCAAAAGAATGTTCAAGCCTAGTGACATGGCTTAAATCTTAAGATAGTGGCTCGATTGGGGGCTGCCCGAAAACTTGCGTTGACGGGAGGTGCGGGCGCGGCCGGAACAGGCGCGGGCGGGGCCTGTGTGAGTGGGCTGTGCAAGAGAAGGGGTGCCTCGATGCTGTTCTGTACCAGTTGGAAATCCGCAAAACAACCCGCAAAAGAGGGGCATGCGCGCCGGAATCCCGCGCTTACGGAAGTTTATCTTACATTTATCTTACATTTATCTTACATTGAAAAACTGTAAAATAAATGTAAGATAAATGTAAGATAAACTCCTGAAAAACGTTGCGATTCCGCCGTTTCTTTTGTTTTCCAATGTAAGAAAAATGTAAGATAACGGCGGTCTGTGGCGGCTTCCTGCGCCCTTTCAAGGGAGGGGCTCAGCGTTCAGAAGCTCAGCACTTCTACGAGACCGGAACTCACGCGGTAGCGGGCGCCCACGATCATCAGACGCTCGTCGGCCAGGGCCTTGCGGATGACCTCGGAGCGTGTGACGAGCTCCTCGATCAGGCGCGCGATATGAACCTGCTCGTACTCTTCGTTCGTCGTCAGCTCAGCCATGCGCGCCTGCCAGATTGACATGCCCACCTCGCGCAGGATTGTGGACTTGGAGGCCGCAATAATGCCGTCCAGATCGTCCATAAACGCATCTGCGTGTTGACCTGATTCACTTTCTGTGCTCTCGACGAGCGCGTCCAACTCCTCGCAAGCTTCAGCGATGGCCGCACAGTTTTCATGTCCCATCACCACAAGCAGTTTCACGCCAAGTTGCGTGATCGCCAGTTCTAGTGTGGCCAGTACGGCGTCGTCGATCATCGGGCCAGCCGTGCGCGTCACAAACATCTCTCCGAGACCTGCGTCAAACACGATTTCTGGAGCCACGCGCGAGTCTGCGCACGACAGCACCGCTGTTGAGGGATGCTGCTCGTCGACGAGTGCTTCACGGGAAACAGGATCCTGCCGAGGATGTTCCGCCTTGCCCTCGGCAAAGCGGCGATTTCCGGCCAACAGTCGGTTCCATACGCCACTGGCTGTGGAATCGTCCGCGGCGATCTGCTCGATTTCGCCGGCTTCTTGCTCAGCTGCCAACGCTTCGGTCGCATCACGCGCCTGAGCCGCGTCCATCGGCACGTCGTCCAGATTCAGCTCGTCATTTGGATTATTTTCTGATTTCTGATCAACCATGCATGGCCTCCATTGCTCCAAGTTGTTGGCGTACTATGCCTTCAAGCATATGTGCTATTGCGAACTGCAGCGCTACGCCGACGGATCAAGAGCGGTGCTTCCCGCAACGCTCCCCATGACAGTCGCCTCACAGTCACATGACAGGCATGTGACAGTCAAAACGTATCTATGACAGTCATATGACAGTCACAACCCTCATTTGACTGTGATATGACAGTCAAAAGCAATGAGTGACTGTCATATCTGCCGTATTGACTGTCATATCTGCCGTATTGACTGTCATGCAATAATCACAATTTTCGAATTGACATTGCGCGTTTGTGAGGTAGGGAAGATTGCGCGTGTAGCCGCAATAGGGTGTATCGGTTGAGGGTGGGGGATTGAAAAAATGGGTGGGCGCCGTTCCTACTCACGGCGCCCAACGCATGGCCGCCATATGATTTTCCGCTCCCCCCTGCTAGCGGCCCTTCTCTCATATGGCGGTGCGAGCCCCCGCAACTATACGATTAGCTGCCTTGTTGGCATGCCAGATGTTGCAACTTTTGCAGTCCCAACGCCTGACATGAGTAGACGATAGAGAGTCGTCACAAGCATTGCAACTTCAACCATTTATCGAGATGAAGAGGGTGTGAGTATGAACAACCTCCTGTTGTATCTTGCGCGGTCTCAACGTCAACTGTTATCTTGCGCAATGCAACATGACACTGTGCAATAGTTGCCAATGAACCGTCAATGAACTGCATTGTATGCAACGATTTCTTGAATTACTCAATCCTTGTTATTGCCTGCATCATTTTGAACATTGTTCTTGGCGGATGTTGATGAATGCTTTGCTCTTGATTCGGCTCTGGCGCGATGGCGCTTATACAATTTCCACGCAATAAGCAATGCAATGAGTGTGACGCAAGGAATCAGATATTGCAACGGGATCTGGACTTCAAAAATGGGCACAGCGCCTTTGTCTTCAATTGGAGAATAGGGAATCCGATGACCCCGAACCAGAAGGCGATGCGTATTGACGCCATATGGCGTGCAGGTAATCAGCGTCACCGGATTTTTGCCTGGCTCAATGGCAAGGGCAAGAAGTTGGACCGTCATGTGATGCGGTGTTGCATATTTAGACAACTCTGTATAAACTAATGAATTTTCGAGCGCGTCTTACGTATATTTATATATGCTGCATCAATCTCGCCAATGTATTGAACTGGCGCGTTAGGGTCGGGTTTGTTTGATCTTCAGACCCGTGGCGCTTATCCTGGTCCCAGCCTCAGAGCAGTGCGTTGGTTGCCGGCTCGGATGGGAGATGGTATGAAGCTTATTGACGTGGCGGGTGCTGCGATTGTTCGCGATGGTCGCGTGCTGTGTGCGCAGCGGAGGTCTGGAAAATCGTTGGCTGGGTTCTGGGAATTTCCGGGTGGGAAAATTGAGCAGGGTGAAACTCCTGATCAAGCGTTGCGTCGCGAGATTGCAGAGGAGTTGCGCTGTGGCGTTCAGGTTGGCGAGCGCGTCTGCACGAGCGAATACGACTACGATTTCGGGCACGTTCATTTGACTGTATTTCTGTGCCATCTTCTTTCGGGTGATCCTGTATTGACTGAGCATGCGCAAATGCGCTGGGTTCTGCCCGTTGATATGCCTGCTTTGGATTGGGCTCCCGTCGACGCCGACCCCGTGCGTCTTATTTCTGCAATGACATTCTAATTATTGTTATTTCTGCATACAGAAAGATGGTGCTTGACCATGGTCAATCCCGTGGATTCGTACTGGCATAATGCTCCCAAAGATTCTGTGGAATACAACGGCCCCACCCCACAACTCGAGCGCGATGCGCAACGCGAATTGCTGTCCGACATGGCCGCCGGCCTAATTAACCGCGATTGGGAAGCTTGCAGTGGTCATGAACGAGATCACACAACCCCTTGGAACACATGGTCATTGTGATATCGCAAGAATTCTTGTGAAGGAGGAACGCGAGGCATGCTAATTTGTTTGCCTTCAAATGCGTAGAACCATCGGTCATTGGCTTCGGAGTGGGGTATTTCCTCTACGGCGATAACTACGCGATAATCTTCATCCAACGTCAATAATCCTTGGTCAAAAGCGCGATCATGTAAAGCGTTCAGCAGCAGGCCGTTCGAAGTGGCGGTTCGTTCTGTTGCATCAGACTGAGCCCATGGTTTGATATGGCTGGCAATCAGCAATTCAGGTTCGTCAATTCCTGTGATACAGCATTGATTGCCGTAATTGCGCAATAACGAATTACGGAAATAGTTCTGGTTGATGCGATAAGTCGTCAGGTGCAGGCCGTTTTCGCCTTCAGGGGCTTCCGATGGCTCTTTATCGGACTGTGACGCAAGTTGTTTGTCGATAATGTGTTCCAGCTCGCTAGAACTAAACAATGCATTCTCGACCACCTTCTTGCCGATCGCCTCTTTAATCTTGGCAATACATTCTGCAGAAAAACTGTCAGGATTAGCCTGATACATTTCCCATACTTCGGCATCACGCTTGCTACCATGCGCCATCCCCCGGGAACCGGTGGGATTACGGAAGGGGTCTTTAGCCAGCAAATTGGCAAGCTTGAGCGCAACGGCACCTGTCGTTCGATGAATATGTTGAGCAAGCATTTGTATCAATGGTTCACGCTTGTCAAATTTGTTAGGTGGCACCAATAGGTAAGCCCCGAACGCCAGCATGGTCTCTTCCAGAGTCCATGCAGAAGGGCGAGTCGTTGCCATATCGCCCTCCTTGATTGGTCAAACAAGTGGGGCCAGGATAGCACACAGAGTGCCATACGTATGCGTTTATCCACATATCCGCATTTAAGGAAGCTTTCATTTGTGCCGCGTATTGAGGTCGTTATGCTTGATTTGTATGGACAAACCACATTTTTTCACGCGGACCGATATCACCCGGCGTCTCAATGCCTGCATAGGTAAAACGCTTGGTGAACTTGACACCAAGCATGTGCTTGATTCCCCTACTAACAAAGGCGTGGCGGGGCATGTTATTGAAAAAAGCGTGCTTGGATATCCTGCGGATTCAGCGCGACGGCCTGATCTCAATATTGACGGCTTGGACGTGGAACTCAAGACCACTGGCATTCGTGCGTCTAAAAAGGAAGGTATCAGTTTCGAAGCTAAAGAGCCGATGTCAATCACTGCGCTCAAGCCGGATGAAATAATCGACGAAGAATTTGAAAGCTCGGCATTCTGGCACAAAGTGCAGAATATGTTATTTGTTTGCTACGTATATGAGGGCAAACCAAAGAAGGGTCGCGATTACAGCAATTTTCCGGTCCATACGGCCTTTTTCAAAACATTCGAAGGCGAAGACAAAGAGCAATTGCAACGGGATTGGACCACAATCCGTGAATTTGTTCGCGACTTGTATGAAGAGAATCCGGATAGCCCTGCTTTTGAAAAAATATCCAGCGGTATTTCTAAAGAAGTATCACCATATCTCGATACGGCTCCAAAATGGCCACACCCTCCGCGCATTCGCTTTCGTCGCGCCTTCGTGAATTCGATAATCAACGAGCATTTGAAGAAAACGGTATATGAGCATATTCCTGATGAAGAGCGATTGAGCTCATTTGATGAATTGGACCACAAGCTTCAAGAGCTTACGAACAAATTCGCGGGGAAGACCATTGCTCAGATTGCAGCATATTTCGATATGGAAATACCTGACAAAGTTCCTAAGCAGCTTGCTGAGCAAATCGTTGTTCGTATGTTTGGTGGTACTTCCCGCAAGATGCACAATATTGCGTTATTCCAAAAAATGGGTATTGTGGGAAAGACTGTTGCTCTCAATCCTCAAGGTATGCCCACTGAGGATACCAAGCTTATGAGTATCGATTTTAATGAGTTGGAATCAAACGACGTCTATGAAGAATCTGATTTCTACTATTTTTTCAAAGATAATGATTTGCTCTACATGGTATTCCAAGAGCCAGAAGTGGGCATATCGCGCGGCGGTGAAGTGTTCCTTGGATTTGCACGTGTTCCGTTGGAACCTTTAGCTGAGAAAAATGGCCTCGTGGAATCCGTATGGGACATCATGCGAGATTTGATTATTTCGAGGAAATTGCGGTTGGTGCCAGAAACCGATAAGTCCGGAGCCCCAATTCTCAATAAAAACGGAGTTCCTCGTGAAGCACCCAACTGGCCAAAATCAACCGAATCTGCGCTCTTTGTTCGTGGAACAGGAAGAGATTCCACAGACAAACCAGAAGTGGTCAATGGACTGCCTATGTATCGGCAGTCGCTATGGTTCCACAAACCCCTGGTCAAAGAACAGATTGAACAGCATCTTCTTCAAGCAAACTAGACCATGCAGGCAGGGTCGCAAACGATGCGCACCCTGCATGCTTGTGGTAGTAGCGTTTTACCGGGTTGCGCCGTAAAGTCCCTGCCTTTAGGCATGGGGATGTAAGGCGCGCATGTCTTATAAAAACTGTGCCATGATTATAACCATGAGTTCCGATGGTGTGGTCCAGCGGGCCTACAGGTTCCGTTTTTATCCAACGCCCCAGCAGGAGGACCTGCTTCGGCGTACCATCGGATGCTGCCGTCTGGTGTACAACAAGGCTTTGGCTGCACGCACCGAAGCATGGACGACGCGACACGAGCGCATGGGCTTCGCGGAAACCAGCCGCCAGTTGACCCTATGGAAGAACACCGAGGAACTGTCGTTCCTCAACGACGTGTCCTCCGTTGCATTGCAACAGTCCGTAAGACATTTGCAGGCGGCGTTCTCCAACTTCTTCAACCAGCGTGGCGACTACCCGGAATTCAAGAAGAAGTCCCATGGCGGTTCCGCGTCGTTCATGCGCACCGCGTTCACATGGAACGGCCGCGACCTCAAGCTCGCCAAGATGGGCGAACCCTTGAATATCAAGTGGAGCCGCACGCTGCCGCGCAATGCCAAGCCGTCGAGTGTGACCGTCATATTGGACGCGGCCGGACGCTGGCATGTGAGCATCCTCGTCGAGGAACACGTCAAACCATTGCCCAAGGCCGGTACGCAGGTCGGCATCGACATGGGGTTGGCGGACTTCGCCATCACCTCGAACGGGGAAAAGACAGCCAACCCCCGATTCCGCAAACGGGACGCGCAACGGTTGAGGAAAGCGCAACGCGATCTGGCGCGCAAACGGAAAGGGAGCAACAATCACCGCAGGGCCATGTTGAAGGTGGCCCGTATTCAGGCCCGTATCGCGGACCGGCGCAAGGATTTCCTGCACAAGCTCTCGACCCGAATCGTCCGTGAGAACCAAACGGTCGTCATCGAGGACTTGGCGGTGAAAAACATGAGCCGCAGGTGCAAGCCGAAACCGGACCCGGCCAATCCAGACCTTTACCTTCCCAACGGGCAGGCCGCCAAACGCGCCCTCAACCGCGGTATCACGGACGCGGGCTGGCGCATGTTCCGCACCATGCTCGCATACAAGTGCGAATGGTACGGGCGTCAGTTTGTGGTCATCGACCGCTGGTACCCCAGCAGCCAAATCTGTTCGACCTGCGGGAAGAACACCGGCCGCAAACCGTTGAACGTCAGGGCATGGACGTGCCCCGCGTGCCACACGACCCATGACAGGGACGTGAACGCAGCCAAAAACATCCTCGCCGCAGGGCTTGCGGTGAACGTCTGCGGAGACCAACGCAAACACCGCGATGCATTGTCGCAGTGCGAAGCGTAGTCGGTGAAACAGAAAACCCTTTCCGCGAGGAAAGGAATCCCCCGGCTTCAGCAGTGGGGAGGACGTCAAAATGTTGCCCCTGCATCATGAGCGATGACCTGGCCGATACGATGAGGGATCTCGGTAACCAAAGCATTGCCCATGCAAAAAGCGCGATGGCCATCAGTCATTCCGTCACCGGTCCAACCCTTCGGGAAGCACTGCAACTGGTCAAGTTCATCTGGAACAAGACGTCGATAGCGTCCCTCTTGTTCCACAACATGTTTGGTACGGCTGGCCCCCGCACCACCTTCACCGGTCAAAATAGTTCTGCTCGGTTTATCCAATGGGTCGGGGAATGCTACCGGTCCTTCTGAATAAAAGTAGGTGTATCCTGTTCGCGCTGTACGCTCCTCGCGCTTGCCTCCCTTGAGATAAGTCCAGGAATCCATTTTTTCCGGAGCGATAAAGAATTGTGCAGGAACTTCCGTTAACGGCACCAGCACGTCACCAAGATTGCGTCCGGGTCCTGTGTATGTGGACTGGACGCGGGCTGTGAACACCATCCCATTCTGCATGACACCCGCATTCAGGAACGGCGAGACGGCCAAACCTTTACCGAACGTTTCCGTCATCGCATAAGGGTCATCGGAAATGTTGAACGTTTCTTCTTGCTGTTTAACGTCCAGCTCGGCAGGAAAAGCACGCGCCTCCACACCTGTGCCAAACAATCGTTCCTTCAAATCCCATTGCGGCGCATCGTGTTGCGCATAGATATACACACGGCGGCGGCGTTGTGGCATGCCATATTCTCCGGCATTGATTACTCGCCATTCCACTGAATAACCCAAGCGATACAAGCATGAGAGGATAATGGCGAAATCGCGCCCGCGCTGAGCGCTTGGGGATTTGAGCAAACGGTCAACGTTCTCGAGCAGCACGTATTTCGGATGCCTCATTTCAAGCAAGCGGTTAATACTCCACCACAGCACACCCTTTTTTCCGTCAATACCTTTGGCCAAGGAAAGCGGTTTGGCCACAGAATAATCCTGGCAGGGAAAACCTCCGACCAGCATGTCGAACTCAGGGATTTCTCGTTCCCCCGCATCCACTTGGTCGAGCACCACTGCAATGTCTTCATTGACGCAGCTGCCAGCGCCAAAACGGTCCTCGTAGCAACGCCACGCGAATTGTTTGGAATCTTGGCCATTAGGTTCCCATTGATTGGCCCACACGGTACGAAAATCGCCTGCTGGCTCCATGTGGAAATCAGGGTGTTCCGGATTATCGTATCCGTCCAACCCCAACCGGAAACCGCCTACGCCGGCAAACAGTTCCGCAATCCTAATGGTTGCCATTGGTGTCCTTTCATCAAAAAAAACGTACGGACCCATCAGCTTACTTCAGAAGAAACATCTAGGATCCGAACATTAGTTCGGATCCTAGCACAAAACATGACCACATTCCTGTCTGCGTGTCAATGCACCTTTGGCGCGCAATGAGTCGATTGGTGATCCGTTTTATGCGGGGTAGTGGTCGAGAGGGTTGAAGTCCAACTTCGAACAAGATTGCAGCATTACATTACTGGTCTACTGCGGTAGAAGCTGCTGGTGAAATATACGGTGTCGAGTATAAAAGTCCTCAAGAAGCAAAGCTTGCGCACGGTGATGATCGTCATCGTTCTCGACTGGAATTCTTTCAGATAGTATCAAGTTTGTTTGCGCTAGAAGAGCAGTCGCCGCAAGTGCCTGGATATGGTGGAACGCGATGTGATTTGATTTCTTGCTTACAAAAATGTCGTTGTGCTCAATCTATATTGGATGATTTGTCTGCTGCTGAAGATGATGTTTGGATGGTGAATCCTCCTTCTCGATATTGTAATCTTCACCTCTTGAAATTAAATCGCAAAACTCGGGCTTTAGAAAGTTAATCATTTACCTCTGAATGTATGCAAGAAGCTGTAGAAGCTTATGATTCTATAGAAAATGATATAGTAAGAGCTGACAGCCCTCAAGTTAATGCTGTTTTAGTATATGTAAGTAATTCAGAGCAGCTCGATATTGTTTATCCTAATTATTCTACGAATGTTTCTAATTTTATAGATAAGGTTAAACAATATATGAGTGAATAATGGAGACTTAGCTTAGCTTGGTTTGGCTAGCGTGGCATGAGTGGGTGCATGCTTAGTGGCTATATGTGGTGTGCCTATGACTTTGATGGTGGATCTATCTTTGAGAGGGCTTGGGTGGTGAGGAAGGTGCGGACTGATTCGCTGAATTCTTGAGGGGCGTCGAGGAATGGGGAATGGCCGGTCTGGGGGATTTCCACGTAGTGCTTGTTGGGGTGGTCGAGCTTTTCGTAGAACGGTTTGACGAGGGCGGTGGGTGTGATCCAGTCGCATTCGCCCTGAATAAAGCACAGCGGGATATTGGCCGGTGCCGCAATGTCCTCAATACGGAACCCGTAATAAAGATGATTGACGAGGTTGCGCTGAGTGGCGAACAGTTTCTTGGTGTTGCTGGCTGTCAAAATCCACCGCATGTCTTGTAGGCCCATATCTGGCGAGGTCAGGCCCAGCATCATCTGACGCAATGCACCCATCTCGCGCTTGCCTTTGAGCGGTTCGCGAGCAATGAGGGCCATGCGTTCAAACTCGTCAAGATCCAACTCCTCCACACATGTGGTATCTTTGGCGTGGTCGATTGCCTGCTGCAAGAACTCGGCTTGCTTGGGGGTCACGTGCGGCAATATGGTCTGGGCGGTCAGGATCTCACCTTGCAAGCAGTTGGTGACTTGGCCAACCCCAATGTAGGCGGACACTTTGTTTGCGTGGCGCTGCATGTATTCCCAACCGAGCACAGTGCCCCAGGATTGGCCTAGAATCACGATTTTGTCTTGGTGGAACATGTTGCGCAGATAGTCAACGAACTCATCCATGTCGTTGAGCAAATCGTCAACGGTCATGTTGTTCTGATCAATGCCGGCATAGTGTTTGAGGTTCCAGAATCGTGTGCGTCCTGAACCGCGCTGTTCCCAGGTCGCGATTGTGAAGTGGTGTTCCAATTCGCGTTGGTAGTGACGGCTGATAAACGTCATCGGGAATCCAGGACCTCCGTGCACCCACAACAACACAGGATTGCTGGTGGAATCCCCGCGAATCTGCGTGAACTGGTCAATACCGCCCAACCGCAGGAAACGGCGTTCATGGATGCCTGCCTGTGTAGCCACGTCGACCCCTCTTTCGCGTTGCTTATAGCTTCCGCTACTGATACTAATCGAAGATCATGTGGGTGGAGATGGCCTTTTGTGAACCAACAAACCAACGACACAACCGCACCGCTGATGGCTCGTGATGGTGGTGCGTTTTTCAAAGTGTATCTTGCAGATACAGGACTACTGTTCCATAAATATGGGCTGGATTCCAGCGCATGGTTGACAGCGGAGGGACGTAACCGGCTTTCGGTGCGATTCCGCGGAGCGTTGACGGAAAACTATGCCATGCAAGCGTTGATTGCCAACAACAGACCTATCTTTCTTCTATTGGTTATCGCAGGACGGACAATATGAAATGGAATTCCTCATGCAATCCGGATTTGAGGAAGTGGTGCCGATCGAAGTCAAATCGGGAGACAACGTGCGGCCCACGAGTTTGCGTCGGTTTATGCAGCGAGCGCAGACGCCGTTTGGCGTGCGCGTGAGTGCGAAGAACTTTGGATTCGAAGATCGTGTGTTCAGTGTGCCGTTGTACGCCATGTTCTGCCTGTCGCGCGATATGACCGTTTGAGCAATTTCTGGATTAGCCCCGTCTAGTTCCAAACTATCGTCATTACTCAGCCCAGTGTGTGGTCTTTCCTGACCAGGCTGGTCAGGAAAATGGTGTTTTTGGGGGATGAAACTGCATCTTTCCTGACCAGGCTGGTACGGAAAACTACAGTTTGCAGGTCAGAAGTGCGTCCTTCCTGACCAGCGTGGTCAGCATGATTACGGTTTCATCCTTCAAACTGCGTATTTCCGCACCAGCCTGGTCAGGAAAGTTACGGTTTGGGAGCTGGAACTGCATCTCTTCTGACCAGTCTGGTCAGCGGGATTACGGTTTGGTCTTTAAAGTGCGTCTTTCCTGACCAAGCTGGTCAGGGAAATTGCAGTTTGCCGGTCAGAAGTGCGTCTTTCCTGACCAAGCTGGTCAGGGGGATGGCGGTTTTGGTCTTTAAAGTGCGTCTTTCCTGACCAGGCTGGTCAGGGGGATTACGGTTTGGGCATCGAAAGTGCATCTTTCCGTACCAGCCTGGTCAGGAAAGTTACGGTTGGGTCCAAATCCGCCCCGAGCAGCTGCCGCCCCAGCTGTTTCGCACGGCCGTCACGACGGCGAAGGGCGCTGGCGGACGCGGAACATTCATTCCGCGGCTACCAGCGCCCTTCGTCAACGACAGCTAGAGTCTGCGGACGGTTCGCCTTAGCGACCCCCGCAAACCCGCCAAAATCAGCCCGTGTTCTGCAGGCCGGCGGCGACACCCGAAACCGTGCACAGGATCAGATAGATGAATCCTGCCTGCTGGCTTTCGGAGAGCTCTTCCTTGTCGACCTTCTTACGCAGCGAACGCAGCGCCAGCACCTGGGTCAGCGACAACGCGTCCACATATGGCGAGCGGATGCGGATTGCCTGGCCCAGCACATGACGGTGCTGCAACGGCCATTCGTCGCCCACGATCTTGAGCACCCACTTGCGTGTGAGCTCCATCTCGTCGAGTACCTTGTCGCGCAGGTCGTCGCGATCGCCCAACGCCAGGTACATCTTGGCGATGCGCTCATCGGTCTTCGTCAGCGACATCTCGATATTGTCGATGAACGTGGAGAACAACGGCCATTCCTTGTATGCACGCTGCAGCAGCTCCAGGTCGCCCACGGCTTCGCACGCCGAGCCCAAGCCGTACCATGCGGCCAGGTTGATGCGGGCCTGCGCCCACGAGAAGATCCACGGAATCGTACGCAAATCATCCAACGACTTGGCTCCCAGGCCACGCTTGGCCGGGCGCGAGCCGATCGGCAGCAAGCCGACTTCGGTCAGCGGTGTGACCGTGGAGAACCACGGTGCGAAGCCGTCGGTCTCGAGCAAATCGAGGTAACGCGCATGCGAGGTTTCGTCGAGCTTGTTGGCCAAGTCTTCGAACTCCTCGGTCATGTCGGTGTTGCGCTTCTCCACGCTTGGTGCGGACTGCAGCAGCGTGGCGGCAGCCACCGACTCCACGTGGCGGATGGCCAGCACGGGGTTGCCATAACGTGCGAAGATCACCTCGCCCTGTTCGGTGAGCTTGAAACGGCACTTGACCGATCCGGCAGGCTGCGCCAACACGGCACGGTTTGCCGGGCCACCGCCACGGCCAACGGCGCCGCCACGGCCATGGAACAGTGTCAGGTCAATGTCGTTGTCTTCAGCCCACTGGGCGATGCGCTGCTGCGCTTCATGCAAGGCCAGCGTAGCGGAGGTCGGGCCGGCGTCCTTCGACGAATCGGAGTAGCCGAGCATGACTTCCATCTTGCGGCCCGTCTGCTTGAGTCGCGCCTGCACCTCGGGGATCTTGAGCATTTCGTCGAGCACGTTCACCGAGTTTTCAAGATCTTCCAGCTGCTCGAACAGCGGAATCACGTCGATGACCGGGCAGTCGGCCGGGTTGGCGAACGACATGCGGTTGAGCTCATACACGTCGCGCACGTTCTGCGCGCTCTTTGTGAACGAGATGATGTAACGGCGCGCGGCCTTGACGCCATTGCGCTTCTGGATCGCACCCAACGCACGGAACGTGTCGAGCACTTCGTGCGTCATCGGCTGCAGCGGGCCACGCTCGCCATGCAAGCCGTGCTCGCGAATGTCGGCCAGGGCGCGTGCATGCACGACGGAATGCTGACGGAACTCCATCTCGACCATGTGGAAGCCGAACGTTTCGGCCTGCCAAATCAGGTCCTGCAGCGGTCCGTAGGCGGCTCGACGGTCGCCGGCTTCGGCCAGCGAACGCTGGACCACGCGCAGGTCCGCAATGAAGTCCTCGCACGTGTGATACATCAGGTCGGTGTCGCGCTTGATTGTGTAATGCAAGCGGTCGGCCATCACGAGCAGCACGGCGCGGTGCAGTTCCTGCGTGGAGATCAGCGCGGCCTTGCTTGTCAGACGTTCGCTGATTTCCTTCTGCTGGTTCCACAACTGGCGCAGTTCGGCGCTTGGCGGCGTGGTTTCCGATTCCATCGTCATGTTGCGGCCAACCGTGCGCGCGGCTTCTTCCAACGCCGCAATCACATGGTCGCTGAACTTGCGCGCGACTTGGCGGCTGACTTTGGCCGTCACGTTCGGGTTGCCGTCACGGTCGGAACCTATCCATGAGCCGGGATGGAAGAACGCTGGGCATTCAGGTTCCACAAGGCCGGCTTGGTCACCCAACACCCAGTCATCGAAACGGCGGTAGACCATCGGGATCGTGTGGAACAACGTGTTGTCAAAAATGTCGAGGATCGTGTCGGCTTCCTCAACCGGCGTCGGCTTCTTGAGCGCAATCGGCGACGTGCGGAACAGCGCGTCGATCTCGTTGTACAGACGGCGCATGTTTTCCTTGCGATCGGAGCCGCCCAGTTGGGCATTGGCTTCGAGCAGCACGGCGATACGGCGGATTTTGCCTTCCACAGCCTTGCGACGCGCTTCGGTCGGGTGGGCTGTGAACACCGGGTGGAACTCGAGCTGGTTGAGCAGTTCCTTGGCCTTGGCCGGTCCCATTTCCCCAATGAGCTGGTGGTAGGCCTTCGTCATCGCGTTGACCGGATCGACAGCGGCCGTCTCGTCCACTTCCGCCTCACGCTGGTGCAACACGGAGACTCGGTAGTTCTCCTCGCACAGGTTGGCCAGATGGAAGTAGGTGGCGAATGCGCGGGCCAGCAGCTGTGCGTCGTGCAAATTCATGCTGTCGATCGTGCGCACGGCATTTTCCAGGTCGTCCTGGTCGGGATTCGTGTCTGTCAGCACGCCTGAGAACCGTTCGGCGCTGGCATCCACTGCGTATTGACGGACCGTGTCGAACTGCGTGAGCAGGTTTTCGTCGAATTCCTTGAGTACCTGACGCAAAATGCCAAGACACAGATCCATGTCTGCTTTGAGCTTGACCGGCAGTTCCTGCTCTTCCACAACAGCAGGAGCGGCGGCTGATGATGTTGACTCGACTTGAGTCATATTGGTTTGACCTCCTTCTCCGAACATCGGGTTGCTCGGTCACCCGACCCTCCGCGGCTCCTCCGCGGTTGTGGTGGTCTGGCGTTGCGAGCCCACAGCCCTAGTCCAGTTCAGTACAGTGCACACCCCCGTGGCGGTATCGGAATTCAGGCTTGCGTTGGGTTGGCGCTGCCGCCGCCCAGCACGGCCCGGTCCGTACGTCCAAGGGCGTGTTGTTCGGCCATTGTAAGCGCGGCATTGTGAACCCCGTGTGAAAAGTTGCGTTTTTCGGGTCGAATGTTGAGATGGGCCCGCTAAAAAGGTCAGCATGTGAGACGGTTGCGGTCCGTGGGTGGATGTTCGGCAGTGGGGCGGTGAGCTGCGGCGGCCGGCACGGTTCAGAGGCGACAACAGGAATCATTATTATTGTTGTTGCGGCGACAGATTAGAAATGAAAGCGTGAAGATCGAGCACGAACATACTGAACCCCAACGCGCCCCTTCCGCCGCGCAACAGCAAGACGGCAAGCGGCATCATGAACACCACTTCCACATTGCGGACCACTTGCCGCATGCGCACGACCATAGCGGTGCCGTGGCCGTGCACAAGTACCATTCCCACTCGATTCCGCTCGATATGGAGGATATTGAGCGTGACTGGGACACCCCGCTGATGGACGCGGGTATTGCGGCCAAAGCGAGCGTGATTGTGCGCGTCGGCATGCTGGACTTGTCTGCTGGCACGGGCTCGTTCCGCGTGCGCGAGATGATGCACCGTATTGCTTACCCGCTGGGCGTACACGTGCGGTCGGATGTGAGTTTGACAGATTTGGAAGCGACGTGTACGGACGGCTCGTCGCGTATCACCGAGGTTGTGAACCTGCCGTCCACGGGCGTGAATACCGAGCGCATTTGGCTGCTCGAGCACTATGCCGACTGGCTCAGCGTGAACCTCGGTTCGGGGGCCATGTACCACTCGCGAACGGAAGTGTCCGACGGGCTCATGGCCCATCTCGACCGCGCGAACGCCTCGCGGTTTTCCGCCCAACTCTCAAAGCAGTTGCGAGAGGAGCAGCGTGAGGAGGAGCGTGCCGAGAAACTCGAGGAACGTCGTGCCGCCGCCGGCTGGACCGTGCACGTAGAGAAGAACGCGGGCGCGGCGAGCGGCAGCACAACGGAGTCAAACGAGTCGGTTGTTTCACATGAAACAGCTGTTCCCGCATCTGATTCACGTGAAACATCTCAGCTCTCCGGTGAGGCGACGGCGGCCACTGAGGAATCTGGTCAGGGCACGCAGGTCGGGAATTATGTGCTTGACGCGCTCGAGCGGGCCAATGAGAGTTTTGATACGGAACGCGGGCATGCCAAGCAGTTGCGCGAGCGCGAGGGGGTTGAAGACCGCCAGGCCCGTCAGGCCCGCGTGCGCAACGGGTCGCACGTGCCCGGCGCGCATTCGGGCCGTCGCGGTTCGCAGCCGATTACGGTTCGTCAGGCACACGCCCGACTTGACATGATTGAACGACGCAAACCTTTGTATTCGCCGCTGTTCTCCGGATTTGCCGCGGCGTGCGCGTGTGCTTCGTTCGTGTTTTTGTTGGGCGGCAATTTTTATGACATGATTGGCGCTTTTGTGGGTGCCGGTTTGGGCCAATGGTTACGTCGCAAACTGTTCGCCCGTCACCTTAACCAGTTCTTCGTCACGTTCGTGGTGGTGGCCGTCGCCGCGTTCGCCTGTGAGGGTGTGCTGCGATGTATTGGTATATTTATGCCCGCCGCCTTGGCCAGTGATACCGCCTACATCGGCGCGATGCTATTCGTGATACCGGGTTTCCCATTAATCACGGGCGGCCTTGACATGGCGAAAATCGACTTCCCGTCAGGCGTGCAACGTGTCGCCTACGTGTTGTGCATCATCCTGATGGCCACGCTCGCAGGCTGGATGGTGGCTTCGGCCGTGCAGTTGAGTCCAGGCGGATTCTCGCGCATGGAGATGCCTGCCGTCGTGGTCTGCGCGTTGCGCGCGTTGTTCTCGTTCATTGGCGTATGGGGCTTTTCGGTGTTGTTCAATTCACCGCAACGCATGTGTGTGGTGGCGGCCATGATCGGCATGGTGGCCAACACGGCGCGACTCGAATGCGTCGATGCCGGAATGGCTCCCGAAGTGGGTGCGTTCCTGTTCGCGATGCTGGCCGGCCTGCTCGCCACAGTCTGGCGTGCTTCAGTACGACGTGGCTGGTTGGCGCCCCACTTAGGTTATCCGCGCATCTGCCTGACCGTGCCGTCCATCGTGATCATGGTACCGGGGTTGTACATGTATCGCGCGATGTATGAACTTGGCCAATTCCATACGATGCTCGCGTTAGATTGGGGTTTCCGCGCGTTCATGGTCATTTTGTGTCTGCCTATTGGACTGGCGATGGCCCGCGTGCTGACCGACAAGTCGTGGCGGTATGACGATTAGCGTTGCGACGGCCACTGAGGGTTGGCGGAAATAAATAAAAAATCGGGGCTGTGCCACCGGAAATAAGGTGACGCAGCCCCGAAACTATTAACAGGCTCAGGCGTCGTAACGCATGCCCATGGCGTCACGGACCTCGTCGAGCGTCTGGTTCGCGATCGCGTTGGCGCGCGCGTTGCCCTCATGTAGAATGTCTCGAATCGAGTCCATGTCTTGAGCAAGTTCAGCGCGACGCTCACGATGCGGGGCGAGGAACTCGTTGACGGACTCGGTCACGTACTTCTTGAGCGTGCCGGCGCCACCGTTGCCGATTTCCTCAGCAATCTCACGCGGGTCGCGGCCCGTGACCAAACCAGCCGTCGTCAACAGCGCGGAAACCTGCGGACGGTTGACGGGGTCGAACGTGATCATGCGCTCGGAATCGGTGGGGCTCTTCTTGATCAGCTTGGCCGTCTCCTCAGCCGTGGCGCCCAACATGATCGAGTTGCCGTACGACTTGCTCATCTTGCGGCCGTCAAGACCCGGAATTTCGGGAGCTTCAGACAAAATGGCCGCGGGCTCCGGGAAAATCGGGTGCTTCTTGGCGTAACGCTCGTTGAAACGACGCGCGATTGTGCGCGTGATCTCAACATGCGGCAGGTTGTCTTTGCCGATCGGCACAACGTTGGCCTTGCAGAACAGGATGTCGCACGCCTGGTGAACGGGGTAGGTCAGCAGCAGGCCGGTCAGGGCGTGACCCGACGCTTCCATCTCGGACTTGACCGTGGGATTGCGGTGCAGTTCGGCTTCGGTGACGAGCGAAAGGAACGGCAACATGAGCTGGTTCTCAGCCGGAACAGCGGAATGTGTGAAGATCATCGTCTTCGTCGGATCGATGCCGGCGGCCAAGTAATCGAGCACCAAATTGAGCACGTTCTCCTCGATGTGCTCCGTGGTGTCGCGGTCGGTGATGACCTGATAATCGGCGATGATGATGTTCGTGTTGACACCACGGTTCTGCATGGCTACGCGCTCGCGGATCGAGCCGAAGAAGTGACCCAAGTGCAGGCGGCCGGTGGGACGGTCTCCCGTGAGCATCGTGAACTTGGAGGGGTCGGCCTCGAGCTTGGCGAGCGTGGCGTCCGAACGCTTCTTGGCGGCGAGGAAACTTGCGCTCATCTCATTGCCGGCTGCAGTGAGGTTGTTGGCGGTTGCGGCATCTGCGGCAGAATCGGGGGTGGTGTCTGGGGTGAGTTCTGGTGCAGTGCTTGATGCAGTGTCGGTCATGCGGTCGTCCTTAAGGTCTTCAAAACGCTGATTTTCAAGGGAAAATATTGGTTTTATCGTAGAAATCCGAGCAGACAACGGGGGGAGGGGCGGTGGGTGTGAGGAGGGAATGGACAAGCTTGACAAACCCGTGGAACCCGAGCAGGAACCCTCCTCAACGAAACCGGACGTCCGGATGGCCATGGCGCGTGCGAACAACGCAGCCCAAGCCGCACCTCCATATGGAGACGGTGCTGTGTTTCCCAGTGTTTCCCAGCGTTTCCCAGCGTTTGGGTCAGGCCAAACTGATTTTCACTGTCTTGCCCATTGCTTTGGCGAGCTTTTCAAGAGTGTTGAGCAAGGGCATGATGCGTCCTCGTTCTATGCGGTTGACGGTCGCACGGCTGACGCCGCTGCGTTTGGCAAGTTCTTCCTGACTGAGATGTGCTTCTTCACGGGCGAGCATGAGCTGGACGGCGGCGTCCATTTTCTTGTCCTCCTCGTCCATGAACCGTGCGGCGTTCGGGGGGGGGGGGGGGGGGGCGATGCATTCCTTGTCGATGATGGTGGAGAATGGGATGGTAGGCATCGTGGTGGTCTTTTCTATTGTGGTTAAAATATTCAGAAAACAAGGGGATATCGCATATAAAGGGCGGCAAAATATCGCTGACATTGAGACGGGAAACCCACGATTCACATACAGTGGTACTCTCTTATATGTGATTTAACACCAGTGCAAGCAAAGCAGGGGGTCAGATGGGCCGCGGACGCCAGAAAGCCAAACAGCAGAAGATCGCTCGGAAGCTCAAGTATCTGACCACAGACACCGATTACGATGAGCTTGCCAAGGAGCTTGGTGCGCAAGAACCAGGTTCGGGTTCCTTTGATCCATTTGCTGATATTGAGGAACATCAGCACGACGCCTCCGAATACGCAGCGTATGAGGCCGAGTACTCCGAGACTGACGAGACCGAAGACGACATGTCGCGTGACGATCTCGATGAATATGCCAAGTGGGCCGCTGAGGCTGCTGTAGCCGCAGCGCCCAAGCCAACTTCCAAGCCGCATAAACCCATTCCCATGCCTGCTCCGGGTGCGTTCAAGCACGACAGCAAGCAGACCGATACGCATGAGGATGAGTGAGTGCGCATCGTAACTCTTACGAGCGCTTCTGCGAATAGGGTCAACTCCGAGTAACAACTTGAGTGACAACCCGAGTAACAGTCCAAACACAACTCTTCGATGTTGAGTGGTTTCCACTTCGCGTCAAAGTTGTTGCAACAGGGGCGAGATTGCATATCAGCAGTCTCGCCTTTGTTGGCAATCTCGGCTGTTTCAGGCATCTTGGACACTGCGGTCTGCCGCCCTATCCCAGCGGTAGCAGTCCCGACAAATCGTCGCGCTCGCCCACAGCCGTAATGCGGCCCAGTTCGCGTTCCTGGGCCCACGTTGTCACGCCTGTCGCGAGCCGCAGCCACACGCTCGGCTCGAGCTCGATCACGTCGGGCGGCGTGAGATTGTGCGGGTCGGAGGCCGGTCCGTCAAGGATTTTCACGGCTCCCCACGGTGCTACGCGCACTTCGACGCCAGGCCCCGGCGCCTTGGTTTCGAGCATGTGCAGCGAGAACCGCACGGCCATCGCCATTGTGGCCCTGGGCAGCTCGGGACTCACCTGCGTCGGCTCCTCGCCCGCGCGCACGAGCGCTTTGGCCGCCGCGTCCCACGCAAAGAACGCATCCTCACCTTTGCCGAGATCTTGTTTTCGGATTACTGGCATGATTTCTGTTCTACCAGATTGCGCCGTAGGGCTCCCGCCTCTTAGCGGAGCGTAGGCGGGAGGTGTAAGGCGCAGTCTTCTCTATTATTAATAGTAGATGAAATATGGTATCATTATGGGTATGAGCCAGAAAACCGTCATCGAACGAGTGGATGTGCAAGGCGCGCACATCTACCTTGGCATGGCCGACGATGGCTCCCCCATGTATTCCAATGACGGCAATCGTGTCATGCAATGGTTGTGCGACGCTTGGCGGTTCAGGTTCAACGCGAACCGTTCCAACAGGTACATCATCAACAAGAACAAAGAAAAGAAGCCGCTGAGCGAGCACCCGGACACGCGCACCGTCAAGACCATGCGCGTCGAATGCCCATGGATAGCCGCCGTGCCCACCTACGTCATCCAATCACCCGACCGCATCGAGAACACGCAATGGTTCGCCGCCATCGCCCGCCGCAAGACGAACATCACACACCACCGCAAGGCGGGGCGCATGCCCTCGTTCCTCAGCCGCAAACACGACGACCACACGTTCGCCTGCTGGTACAACAACGGGCAGAACGCGCTCTTCCAACAGGTCAACCGCAACCACGGGATAGTGACCATCAAGGGACAGAACCCGAAAGATTACCGCGACCACGGCACCCGGTTCACCATCCGCATCCACATCCGCGTCAGCCAACCCATCCGCCCGTACACGGGCATCCGCGTGAACTGGACGAAACGAACCTTGGTGTTCACCAACACGCCACTTCCCATCAAACGCGAGCAGACCGGCATGGCGGTCGGTGTGGACGTGGGCGTGGCGCACGCCGCCGCCCAATCGAACGGCATGTTCCTCGACCTGCCCAAAACGAAGTTGGCGAAGATAGACCGGGAGATAAGACGCCGCCAACGCGCCATGGCGCGCAAAGCCAACCTGAGCGGCAAAACCCGCCGCCAGTACGTGAGGGACGGCGTTTCACAACGGTACGCGAGGGAACGAGCGAAAGTCGCGGACCTGTATGCGAAGAAGCACCGAATCATCACGGACTGCTACCAGAAATACACCACCGGGCTTGTGCGGGACTTCGAAATCGTCTGCGTGGAAGCATTGCAGACGGCGAACATGACACGCAAAGCCACGCCGAAACCGGACCCGAACACACCGGGCCACTACCTGTCCAACGGGCAGAGCCGCAAACGCGGTCTGAACCGGAGCATGCGAAACAACGCGCTCGGCATGTTGCGTTCCATGCTTGAATACAAGACCAAGCTGGAAGATACCTGCACGCTTGTGCAGGTCAACCCGGCCTACACATCGCAAACCTGCTTCCAATGCAAGCACATCGACCCAAGGAACCGCGAGAGCCAAGCGGCATTCCAATGCGTCAACTGCGGGCACGAGGACAACGCGGACACCAACGCCGCATTGAACATACTGGAAGCCGGATTGCAGCACCTAGCAAGCACGGACGGCGCTTGGCATGGCATAAGCGTGCAAGACATGCTGAACACCCTGCGTGGACAGCATGCGACGCTGCCGTGCGAACCTCAACACGCATAGTGTTGGAATCTCCCGCCTCTACAGGCGGGAGAGGACGTCAACCACATGTGGGAACAGAATTGACGAATAATGAACGCGTTGCATCCACGTTCTTGTTACATCGGTGTTAAGGGTTTGTGGAGCCTTTCCGGACTTTGGGCGCTTCATGCAAGCAGAAGGGGGCATGGTGCACAATTGAATATGGCTTTGCTGTGTGGCGCATGGCAGGTCTGCCACGGTGGCATGGTGCAAGAGACCCCCGAACCCCAACGGTTTTGCACAATTCCGCCTGTTCGGTTGAACTGCTGGGTTTGCCACGCGAGAATGTTCACTACCCTTACGGTTTTTCAAGCAAAGCACGGCAAGATAAGCCCCAAAGAACCGACGTATGGAGGCGGCGATTTTTCGAGGAATGCCATATCTATCGCAATCTATCGCGCATGGGTGCATCGCTGATGCATCGAAGGGAACTCTGCAATGACTACGTTTGCAACGCATCAGAGCGAGACAGTTCCACGATAATGCGGTTATGTTATGATTTCCTCTGAGAACGTATGCATACCGGCGAAGTCTAGGCGCTGAATGCAAAGATGCTTCCTTCATGGGCGCGTTCAAACACAACTATCCAAATTAGGGAGTTATTTCATGACCGAATTGACCGCACCGAAGTCCTCGATTTCGTCGAAGGATTTCGCCAATGAGATTCGCGAACTTCTGAAGTACGAACAGGGTGTCACTCCGGAGCAGGCGTCTGCAGCCGATGTGTATGTTGCTGCATCTTCCGCCGTGCGTCGTCATCTCATGGATTCGTGGATGAAGACCCAGCAGGATATGGTCAACGGCAACACCAAGGCCGTCGGCTACCTGTCCGCTGAGTTCCTGATGGGCCGCCAGCTGCGCAACTCGCTGCTGAACGCCGGTCTGACCGAGCAGTTCAACGAAGCCGTCAAGGAACTCGGTTTCGATGCTCAGAAGGTCATCGACGCCGAATATGAGCCGGGCTTGGGCAACGGTGGTCTGGGCCGTCTGGCTGCATGCTTCATCGATTCGCTCGCTTCGCTGGGCGTGCCGGCCTTCGGCTACGGCATCCAGTACAAGTACGGCATCTTCCGCCAGGAATTCGACGAAGAAGGCAAGCAGGTCGAGCGTCCTGATTACTGGCTGGCCAATGAAGATCCGTGGGGCCACATCGATTACGGCCGCTCGCAGCGCGTGAACTTCGGTGGCGAAGTCGTTGAAGAAGACGGCAAGCGCGTGTGGAAGCCGGCTTGGGCTGTGCGCGCCATCCCGGTGGATTACATGGTGCCGGGTTACGCTTCGGGCCGCGTGAACACGCTGCGCCTGTGGCAGGCCAAGAGCTACGACGAGTTCGATCTGCTCGAGTTCAACAAGTCCGAGTACATGAAGGCTGTGGAACCGCAGGTCCAGGCCGAGAACATCTCGAAGATCCTCTATCCGGAAGATTCCACGCAGGTCGGCAAGGAACTGCGCCTCGAGCAGCAGTACTTCTTCACGAGCGCTTCGCTGCACGACGCCATCCGCGTCTTCTACCCGGGCCAGGACAAGCCTGATTTGACCACGTTCGCCGACAAGATCACGTTCCAGCTCAACGATACCCACCCGGTTATCGGCATCCCGGAGCTCATGCGCATCCTCATCGATGAGTACGGCTACGACTGGGATACGGCTTGGACCGTTACGACCAAGACGTTCAACTACACCTGCCACACGCTGCTGCCGGAAGCCCTCGAGGTTTGGCCGGCCAGCCTGATTGGCAAGCTGCTGCCGCGTCACCTGGAGATCATCGAGAAGATCAACGACCAGTTCCTCGCTGAGCTGGCTGACCTGACCGACGATCAGGACAAGATCGAGCGCATGCGCATCGTCACCGACGAGGACGACGCGAAGGTTCGCATGGCTTACCTCGCCACCTACGCCGGTTCGCATGTCAACGGCGTTGCCGAGCTGCACTCGCAGCTGCTCAAGGACGTCACGCTGCGCGACTTCTCCGATCTGTTCGACGCCAAGTTCACGAACGTGACGAACGGCGTGACCCCTCGCCGCTTCATGAAGCTGGCCAACCCGGGTCTGTCCGAGCTGATCACCGAAGGCCTCGGCACCGACAAGTGGCTATCCGACCTGGAGCTGCTCAAGGGCCTCGAGCCGCTGGCTCAGGACGACGAGTTCGTCAAGAAGTTCGCCAAGGTCAAGTATGACAACAAGGTGAAGTTCGCTCAGTTCGCCAAGGACGAGTACGGCTTCGACCTCGACGCCTCGACGATGTTCGACACGATGATCAAGCGTCTGCACGAGTACAAGCGTCAGGCTCTGAAGATCCTCGAGGTCATCGCCACCTACGCCGACATCAAGTCCGGCAAGGTCAACGCTGACGACCTGACCCCGCGCACGTTCATCTTCGGCGCCAAGTCCGCTCCTGGCTACTACATGGCCAAGCTGACGATTCAGCTGATCAACAACGTCGCCAAGGTCATCAACAACGACCCGGACGTCAAGGGCAAGCTCAAGATCGCCTTCCCGTACAACTACAACATCCGCGTGGCTCAGCTGCTGATCCCGGCTACCGAGCTCGACGAGCAGATCTCGCAGGCTGGCAAGGAAGCTTCGGGTACGTCGAACATGAAGTTCGCCCTCAACGGCGCTCTGACTGTCGGCACACTCGACGGCGCCAACGTCGAGATCCGTGCCCGCGTCGGTGCTGAGAACTTCTTCCTGTTCGGCATGACCGTCGACGAGGTTGAGGCTCTGTACGCCGCCGGTTACGATCCGTCGAAGTACTACGAGGCTGATCCGCGTCTGAAGGCCGCCATCGACATGGTTGCCAACGGCACGTTCTCGGACGGCGACGCCGAAACGTACGAGCCGCTCGTCACCGACTGGCTCAAGAAGGATTGGTTCATGACGCTGGCCGACTTCACGGCTTACCACGACATTCAGTCGCAGATCGACACGCTCTACGCCGATCAGCTCGAATGGAACCGCAAGGCTATCCTCAACGTGGCGAACTCCGGCTACTTCAGCTCGGATCGCTCCATCGAGGACTACCTTGAGCGCATCTGGATGACTGGTCCGCTCGACAAGTGATCCGCTAATCTTGCGTAACACTGCCCGCTCCTGCTCGTCAGGAGCGGGCTTTTTATTGTTATTTCCGTGCCACCGGCACTAGCCGCCGAACCGTCGCCAATCCCCACCTCTCTAGCACGCCTGCTGCCTAGTCTTTTCCCAGCACACTACGCCACCACGGCTCTCCAGGGGACATCAAAAAAGCGCAGCAGAAGTGCAAACTCCCGCTGCGCTTTGCAAGGCATCAACCAATCGTTGTTGATCAGAGGAATGCCGCGTATGGGTTGAGCGTGTTCGACCAGATGATTATGGCGATGATGATGACCAGCAGAATGCCGCCATAAAACGCGAATTTGGCGATGACGGGCTTCATACGCAACGAGCGCACACCGTAAATCGTGAGCATCGTGAGCAAACCGCCAAACACAAAACCGCCCACATGGGCTTGCCATGCCACGTTCGGCACCACAATCGGCATCAGGAAGTTGATGATCATCCACACGAGCATCGAACGCAAGTCCTCATGCATGTTGTGGTAGACCACGAGCATGGCCGCGAACAGACCGAAAATCGCGCCTGATGCGCCATAGACACCCGTAATCCATCCGGCGCTGCTGGCGCCGCCAATGGCTGCCCAGAGCATCATTGCCGCATTGCCGCCAATGCCGGAGAGCACATACAAAATCAAGTATGGCCAATGGCCCATCAACCGTTCAAGATACGGTCCCACGCTCCACAGCGTCAACATGTTGAACAGGATGTGCCACAGTGCGCCTGGATTGTGGATAAACATGGCCGTGATGAACGTCCACGGATGCACGCAGGCCGTGGCTGGCTGCAGCATCGCGAAGCCCAACATCGCATTGAGACCGGCTGGCCATGCCAGGCGGAAAATGACTTCGAGAATCCAAATTGCCACGCACAGCACAATCGTGATTTCGGTAATCACAGGCATGCCGGAACGCCATCGCGCACGCAATGACCGTGCCGAAAACACATTGCGCATCTTCGGTGAATCGGGGAACAAGCTGAAACGTTGTGTCATACCAAGACACCCTAGCAACCACCCATCCATTTGAGCTCAGCGCCCGACCACCCCAACATGGGCAGTTTTTGGCTTATTTCCAACGTTTTTAGCTTGCCTTGAGCACAATTGCACATTGTTTTCACAGATATGGTTCTATGATGGGTACCAGAGTCGGTTTAAGACGCAACCGGCCGCAACATGTGAAAGGAGCCGTCATGGAGAAGAAGTCTTCAAACGGTTGGAAATTCTTCGCGCTGCTCTTCGGTGGCCTGCTGGCTGCAGTCGTCGGTCTGTACATCTACAAGCAGCAGAACCCGGATTATGATCCGTGGGAGGAGCCTTGGGAGAACAGCTCCTCGCCAGTAGACCTCTCGCTGGCCAAGGATAAGGACGAGGACGCCGAGGACGACGTCAAGGCTGACGCCAAGGCCTGATTTTCAATCAGTAGCAGTCCTAGAAATCCCGATTCACGATGGTGGATCGGGATTTTTGTATATGTACCGCAGCGCGACGATTGCGAATTGCTGAACAGAATGGTCACCTTGTGCCGAGTGCTGCCAAATGCACTGTGTTGTGCGGCAGCGCACAACGTTGTGATGTGGATAGTGCAGAAGCATATGTGGATAAACGCGGATAAGTGCCATTTTTATGCAAAACATTAGGCAGAAATGGGGATAAAAGTTGCGACGGGGGGAATTACACGCGTGTAGTTTTCCACAGTTGTGCATAACAATGTGGATAAGTAGGGGATAACGTCTGGATAAGTGGTGAATAACTCCTCAAGTTATCCACATGGTTTTCCACAAAAGCCCGTTTTCCTAGGGTTTTCTAGTGCACTTTATGTGGATAACCAGTTATCCACCGTCGCGAAACGGTGCATAAGCGGCCACTAAACCTAGGGGTTACCCCGCGGCATCGCCCTATATGTAGTGGATAAGTTTAGGGTAACTTGAGAACTCGCGAAGGTTTTTCTGCAAAACCTCTGAATTGAAGGGGGTGTATTGTGGATAACTCCGCGCCCCTTAATTCCGTGCCGTCCAATCCCCGTTTTCTCTAAATAAGGGGAGCGGAAACCCGCCGATAACGGTCAGCGCGACCAAAGGCAGCAGGATTACGGGCTCCGGATTCGACTCCAGCGCCTTCAGCGGCGACCTGTTCACTCTCAAACAGGATGCGGTCTCTCGATCTTCTCTCCCCGTCGGCCGGATTTTCCATGTTAGGCGGGAATCGTGGAGAGTGGCTTGGGAATCGTCTTCGACGACGTCCACAGCGGCGGCCCTCGCCTCCTTCGCTTCATGTTCCTTCGCGGCGGCAGCCTCGAACCCGTCGAGCATCGCCGCCCTATGCGCGCTCTTCGCCACAGCGCCCATCGCAGGCGCAGATGGGTTCTGGTGGTTTGCTGGCTCCGCGCTGGCTGCATACGTACTGAACGTGGTTTCCGACTGGCAGCGGCAACGGAAAGTTGAAGGCCGCTAGAAAACCCTCAAGGGTTATCAGGCGGTTCGTTCTTCTTTCGCACAAGCGAAACCGCATCTCAACGCCGTTCCGGCAATGGAGGATGACATCGTTGCCGTTGCGTACTTCGTTGAGATAGGCGTGCATGTGCCGCCGGAACTCGGTAGGCGTGACGATGATGGTGCCTATGATTCCCCCTTATCCTACTTGCAGCAGCCTTTTCTGCAACCGCTTGTCGAACGTGACCACTTCATCGTTCTTCAAATGATTGCGGGCTATCAGCTCGCAGTCCGCTATATCCAGATTGGGTTGTTCGCGGTGTAGGCGTAGGGCGTACAGCATGAGATCATACGGCTCGTAGTCAACCACTTGCGAAAACCGGATGAGGAGTTCCGCGACGCTCTGCTTAGCGTAGCGTGGATGTTGGCTGCCGTCCTCTTCTATGGTCTTGGCGTTCTCAAGGACATAGACGATTTCGTTAAGGATTTCCATGGAAAGCACCGCTGGTTCTTCGAGCTCCGCCTTGGCTTGTTCAGCAAGGTCATGGGGTTCCCCGGTCAGGTAGCGGAGCGCTATGTTGGCGTCGATGTAGCGTTTGCTCATTCCGACCATCCTTCACGTTCCCGCCGTGCGTAGCGTTCCGCTACCGCTTCGGCGGCTGTGGGGAAGACGGCGCGGGCGTTGGGGCCGGCTGGCAGTGGCCTTAGCGCTCCCATGAGGTCGGGCTTGCTGCCGCGTTTTTTCTTGAGGTTGACGGTTATATCGATGCCATCTCTTCCGCTGATGATGACTTCGTTTCCCTGTTTGACTTCCTCAAGGGCGCTGTGCATGTGCTGGCGGAACCGGGTGGGGGTTACGGTTATGGTGCTCATCGCGTTCTCCTAAATGTACATTTCGCATGTACAAATATTGTACTACACGACATAGGAGTAATTTTCTCTGCCATGAACGCGGATGGACATGCGCGAACTGCGGGTACCCCCCACGACCGCGACATCAACGCGGCCCTGAACCTACGGGACGCGACCGCATACACGGTCGTCAAACTGCCTGTCGAATAGAAACACTCAAAACTGAACTACCGATGGTTAGTCGGGAAGTAACGCCTGTGGACTGTCGCATCCACTCCGGTACGCACCGCGCGAGCGGGCGGAAAGAGGACAGGTAGAAGCAGGAAACCCCTTTGGAAAGAAAGGAGTTCGGAACAAGCGCATATGAACACTTATTCCGTAACAGGTAGAACTGCAAAAAGACAGCGTGATTATGCAGCTTTGCGACACCAGAACAGCGTGTGCGTGTCTCGGCCGAGCGTGGTGGCGAACAGGTAGTCGCTGCCGCCGTCGGACAGCTTGAGTTTCTTGCGCAGCTGTTGCACGGTCAACGGGAAGTTGCGCACCGCCACGTTCGCTTGCAACGTTTTGCGCCCCTCGCCCTGCTGCCGTTCGCGCAGCCGCTGCAACTGGGTTTTGAGTGATTGCTTGTTCATTGTGCCCAGGCTCGTCACTTGGAACTTGCGCCCGGGGAACTGGTCAATCAACTGCGTGCCAACAAACAGATGGCTGTGTGGCCCGACTTGCGTGACGGGCATCAGCTGCTCCAGCACATCGAACGCACCGGCTTTCATGATGCTCGCGTTCGGCTCATACATATAGAGTTCACCGCGCTCAGCCAGCTCTTCCAATGCTTCGACCGTCAACTGCAGCCCGGAACCGGCCGAGGATTCACCGTTGCCCGGTTCACCATTCCAGCCGTTCAGCCGCGCTTGAGATTCGTGGCCCAACACATATTCAAGCTGTTGATCATCATTGATCGCGAGCATCGTGCAATCGGCGGCATCATCCCGCTCCTGCAGCACGAGCAGCAGTTCCTTGCATTCGTTACCCGCGCTGACAATCACCACATGGCTCACGCTGCCCTCAAACTGTTCGACGGCCTGGCGCCAGTCCAGCATCGGCGACAGCTTGATCATGACGGCATGCGCGGCTCGCAGCAGCCCGTCTTTCATCTCGAGCACGTTCGGTGTGCAATCTTCAATGGCCACCGTGCGTGCGCCGTGTCCGTCGCGCCGCGCAGGATCCAGATAAATCAGGTCATACGGTTTGGCAGTTCCCTCACCGTTGATTGATTCCAAATATTTCCGCGCATCCGCCTGATGCACGTGCACCTGCGTCAATGCCAACGCCGCGTAATTATGCTGCGCGATCGTGCACAAATGCGGTTGCTGTTCCACATAGTCGGCATCGGTGAACAACCGTGCCAAATACGAGCAGTCCACACCAAAGCCGCCCGTCAAATCCGCAAACCGTTGCGGCTGGATGCCGGCTTCCTGAAGCACGCGTTGCGCCAACCGCATTTTGACATGCGCCGTGAATTGCGATGAACACTGCTCCATCGACAGATGCGGCGGATAGATGATCTCGTGGTGTGCAGCCCATTCGGGCAATTTGGTGCGGGCTGTCTGCCAGCCTGCAATCTGGTTGAGCGCGAACGGCATATCCACGTCGTCCGTGCGTTTGGCATGCAATGCGAGCTCGCGCACATCATCGCCGCGGTGCTGGTCCACAAACTCGCGTGTAGCGGCTGAGGCCATGCCAGACAGTTCGTCCGGCATGGCCCCAGCATGCGTATGCGTATGGGTCAACGCGTCAACCACTAATAGGTACCTGGCCGATCAGTGCCAAGCCATCGTCATCAAGAAGCCTATGATGATCAGCGTCAACGCGATGGCGAGGTTCCAAGCGCCAATGCCCGGAATCGGATAGTTCGGCTGGATGTAATAGACCACAGCCCAAATCAGGCCCACAATCATGAATGCGCAGAACACCGGCACGAGCCACTTCGGATTCGCCTTCGTGCCCTTGATGCTCTCCTCCACGCGACGGCTGTTTTCTTCCTGGCGGCGCATCACGCGTGCCATCTGCGGTGTCACATCATTCGAATCGAGTGATGCGTTCAGCACGGCCTCAACCTTGTCCATAGGCAAGCCGTCTGCGTCATCAGCGGAATCAGCTGCGTCAGCGGCTTCATCCACCTCTTTGGCGACCTTGTCTGATTCGGCAATCACATCGGCGTCAATCGTGGCGCTGGAATCAGCTTCGGGAGCCTCATCCACCACGACTTCCTTGGCAGCGGTGTTCGGTTCGGTCTTCTCATCGACGACCACGTCTTCCACGGTGGTTTCCGTGACCGTGTCGTCCTTAGGGGCGGCGTCTGCGTTCTCGTGCAGCTTTTCGTCAGCCATGGGTGATGTCTCCTTCATTCGACTACCGTTTACTATAGTGGTTGCATGAGAACGCTGTCACGTTTCACACCCGGAATCTCAGCAATTTCCACGCATTTGCTCCATACCCCCGTATCTTTGGTTGCGAACTGAGGGTCGCAACGCTTATTTTGGGAACAACAAGGTTTGCAATCGGGTTGGATACGTGGGGATAATCGATTGATCGGAAGGACGGGTTGCGCATGGCCAAGCACACGATGAAGCATGGCACGCATCAGACGTTCGTTGGCAGTATGGCCGTGCTTGTGGTCGTGGCCGTCGTGGGCTTTCTGATCATGACGAACCTGCGCGTGAACCGCACGGCTGTAACCACGAACGACACCGCTGAACTCATCGAATCGCGTGTGCACCAAGTCAACGAGTTGCAAGCTGAAGTCAACAAGCTTTCCGCCCAAGTCGATACGCTCAACACGTTGGCCACCAACACCAAAGGCGCCACAGGTGACGACGCCGGATCAAGCACGATGTTGCCGGCCGTGGAAGGCGATGGTCTGACCGTTACGCTCAACGATTCTTCGCTGTGGAAAAACTCGGTAGGCGCCAACGGATCAAGCGCCGATATTGACAAATACGTGGTGCATCAACAAGACGTGGAAGCCGTGGTTAACGCATTATGGGCTGGTGGCGCAGAAGTCATGCAAATCATGGACCAGCGTGTATTGGCCAATTCAGCCATCATCTGCTCAGGCAATGTGCTTATGATGCAGGGCAAACGTTATTCGCCACCCTTCACGATCTCAGCCATTGGCCCTGTCAGGTCCATGCAGCGGGCATTGGACCGTTCCAAAGCCATTGGCATCTACAAGGAATACGTGTCGGCATTCGGCCTGGGATATAGCGTCAAGCAGGAATACCTGCACTTCGATGCCACACCGTCGTTGCTGCAACCGCTCAAATATGCCACAGTCGTGCCACAACCCAAGGAACCGGCCAAACAGAACGAAGAAGCATCGGCGGGCACAAACTGACCGCGCGTGCAATAACGGAGATACCATATGACAGCACCACGCCATAGCAACATGCCTACGAAACCCAAGCACCCCGGACCCAATATTTTAATGATGCTCGCGGGGCTGCTGCTGACGTTCGCCACTGTCTGCGGACTGTACATCGGATGGATGGAGTGGTGGACGGGAGTGGAGTCCGCGCACAGCCAGATCGAGAAGCGCGAGGATGCCAAATTCGCGCTACCGGCCACGGACGGCGACGTGAAAATCGCGCAGCCGCAGGAAGGCGAGGCGCCGCTGCAGCCGGAGGACGCCACGGCAGGTGAGCTGATCGGCATGGCGTACATCCCAGCGTTCGGCGATTCCTGGGAACGCAACATTGTGGAAGGTACATCGCTGGCCGAGCTGAACAAGCAGGGACTGGGCCACTACACGACCACGCAGATGCCGGGACAGGTCGGCAATTTCGCAATCGCGGGGCACCGTAATGGATACGGGCAGCCGCTCGGCGACATTGACAAGCTCAAAGCGGGTGACCAAATCATCATCCGAACGCTTGATTACTGGTACGTGTACGAATACACGTCGGACCGCATCGTGCTGCCGACCGACGGCAGTGTGCTCGCACCCAACCCGATCGAGCCCTCCCAGCCGGCCACCGAACCGATGATCACACTGACTACCTGTGAACCCAAATACTCGACGCCAACGCACCGCTGGGTTGCGTTCGGCACGTTCAAGTACTGGGCCAAAGTGGCCGACGGCGTGCCAGAAGCGTTGACGCACAAAACAGCATCAGGCGGCGTGGAATTCATCAATCGTGACGTGTCAAACCCGAGCGTATTCGTGCGCTTGGGCACGCTCAAGCCGTTCGTGTTCTACGGATTGCTCGCCTACGTAATTATTTTTGCGGCCGCAGCCTTCGCGTTCCGCTGGCCTGCGCTGCGCGCGATCCGCAATGGTGAGAAGCCCCAGCCGGCCTTCGAATTCTACGGATGGTTGCTGCGTCATCAACCCGGGCCGGCTGCAATCCGCTGGACCCTGCTGCTGATCCTGCTGCTCGTGACCTGCGGTGCCATGTTCCAATGGGTATTCCCATGGGCCGCGGCGAACATCCCCGTACTAAAGGAAATGTCGAATTTCACGGTTAGCTAGTTAACTAGCGGGAAGTGCGAGAGTCGCGCGGGGGGGGGGGGCTCGCACGGGGTTGTCGTGGGGCTGGCGCGGGGCTCGCGCGGCTAGTGTGAACGGGAAATCGTGTGGCACCGGAAAACGGGAGCCACACGATTTCTTTTTTATTGCAGGTAGTGGCAGCAGATGCGGGATATGTGATGGCTGGAAAGTGTGCCTGCCGAAATGGCATGATGAACATCACACCGGGCTGCAGCATGGAACTGTGGTCGAATAGTGTTGTGGATGCGCTCTACTCGCTACACTAAGGGAGACCGACTTGAAGGCGCTTGAAGGAGGTAGCCATGACCACCAGCCAGACCGCAGAAACCACCGTGCCAACACACATTGTGGAATCCACGCCATCGGCGCATATCCTGGTCATCGACAACTACGATTCATTCGTATACACGATCGTGGACTATCTCAAAACGTTGGGCGCCTCGGTGACTGTGGTGCGCAACGACGCAATCGACCCCGCCGCCCCTGGAGTGCTGCAGGGCTACGATGGCGTGCTGATTTCGCCAGGCCCCGGCGCGCCGGCCGAATCCGGCGTCAGTGAAGACATCATCCGATTGTGCGCCGCACAAGGCGTGCCAATGTTCGGGGTGTGCCTGGGCCTGCAGGCGCTCGCCGAAGTGTTTGGTTGCACGGTCAGCCATGCGCCAACAATCATGCATGGCAAGACGAGCCTGGTGGAGCATGTGGATGATGATCCGATTTTTGCCGGTGTGGCCAATCCGATGATTGCCACGCGATACCATTCGCTGGCTGTGGAACCTGAGACTGTGCCTGATACGCTGCAGGTGACCGCGTGGACCAAAGACGACCACATTGTGCAAGCCATCCGCCACACATCGCTGCCGATGTTCGCTGTGCAGTTCCACCCTGAGTCGGTAATGACCCAAGACGGCTACCGTCTGCTCGCCAACTGGCTCGCCGTCTGCGGCCAGACCAATGCCGTTGAGCGCAGCCTGGGCCTGCAGCCCAAGATTGCGTAAGTGCCGGTGCCTATCCGTTACCCTGCCTCCTGACGAGGCGCCCTCAATTCGTTGACAATCCGTAGCGCGAACGTACCCCGTGGTACAACCGCGCTACGGATTGTTTACTATTGCCCCCAAAACGCCTCTCTCCTGACCAGCCTGGTCAGGAGAGAGTGCGTAGTGCCGCGTGAAACTGCATCTCCTCTGACCAGCCTGGTCAGAAAAAGTGCACTTTGCGACGGAAAACTGAGTCTCCCGTTACCAGCTTGGTCAGGAAAGGTGCGGTTTGCGGCCTGAAACTGCATCTCCTCTGACCACGTTGGTCAGGAGAAGTGCGGTTTGCTCCCAAACTGCGTCTTTCTTTACCATGCCGGACAGGGGAGATGCGGTTTGCGACGAGGAACTGTACCTTTCCTGACCACGCTGGTCAGGGGAGATGCGGTTTGCGGTGGGGCTGGCGTTTTTCTTTGTTGGGCTGGTTAGGGGAGGGGTGGGTTGCGACGAAAAATGCGTCTTTCTTTGCCTTGGTGGTAAGAAAGACGCATTTTCACTGTTGTGCAGCCAGCGGTTAGTGCTGGGTGGGGGATGGAGAGGAGGTGGGGGATGAGGAGTCCGAGGGAGATGGGCTGGGGCTGGGGGCGTCCTTGGTTTGGAGCTTGACTGTGGAGCCCTTGTCTACCTCGGAGTTGGCGGCGGGGTTCATGCTTGTCACGATGGCCGCATCGTCGTTCGGTCCTGACTCGACTTCCACGTTCAGTCCCACGGCTTGCAACGCGACGCGTGCATCACTCAAGGTGGTGGTGCCGCTCAGGTCCAGGTAAGGCACTGTGACCTTTTCGACGCCTTGCGAGATGTAGAGTGTGACGCCTGAACCACGCGTGACGCTGGTGCCGCTATCGGGATCGACGCGCACGACATGGTCTTTCTCCACCGTGTCTGACGTCTCGTACTCGATGGTGGCCGTCAAACCGGCTTGCTGCAGTTGGCGCACCGCGTCATTTTTGGCCATGCCGACGAGACCGTCGGGAATGCGCGTGGTGCCCGAAGAGATGTACAACTGGATTGAGGTGCCCTTGGGCTGTGACGTGCCACCGGCTGGATCGGTACGCGTTACATGGTCCTTCTCAATCGTGCCACTGTCTTCAATCTGCACACTCGGATTGACGACGAAGCCTGCATTTTCGAGCTCGGTGCGTGCAGCCTCCTGCGTCAGATTTGTCACGTCTGGCACACGGATCGATTGCGGGCCCGTAGAGAAGTAGATGCGCACCTTCGAACCCTTGGCCACACTCGTGCCACCCTGTGGATTTTGTTTTGTGAATGTGCCCGCAGGCTCGGTGGAATCGTTGTCTTCAAGTACTTCCGGTACGAGACCTGCGGCTTTGAGCTGCTCAACGGCGCGGTCTTCGGTGGTAGCCGTGTTGAACGTGGGCACCTTGACCATTTCGATAGCGGGGTGCTGGTTCTTCCACACGCCAAAGCCGATGGCGGCAAGAATAGCGATAACCGCAATCACGGAAATAGCAATAATAGTGTTACGTTTCTTGCGTTTCTTGGCGGCGGCAGCACGCTGGGCGGCGCGGGACTGCACAGCGGTACCGGTGCCCGTACTCGTGTTCTGTGCGGAAGGGACGGGCTCGAACTGGCCAGTGACGGGATTGAACGCCTGCGTGGCCGGAGATTGCGTGCCTGTGCCGTAACCGTACGGCATTGTGGCAGCAGTCTGCTCGGCCTGACGACGGGCTTTCATGTTCGTCAAATCAGTCAGCGGATTGAATGCGGCCGCGATCGGCATGCCGCCGTTCATGAACCGCAAAATGTCGTTCTTGAACTCCGTGGCCGTGGCGTAACGGTTCTGACGGTCCTTGGCCATGGCTTTGCCGACAATCGAATCCCACATCTTCGGCAGGCCGGGTACGGTGACGCTCGGAGGAGTGGCCACTTCCGACACATGCTGGTAGGCGATCGCCACGGCGGAATCGCCAGTGAACGGCGGCTTGCCAGTCAGCATTTCATAGAGCACGCAACCGGCGGAATAGAGGTCGGAACGCATGTCGACGCTCTCGCCGCGCGCCTGCTCGGGGGAGAGGTACTGGGCTGTGCCGACGACGCCTTGCGACTGCGTCATCGTGGTCGCCGAATCGTCGAGCGCGCGGGCGATGCCGAAGTCCATGACCTTGACGACGCCCTGCTCGGAAATCATGATGTTGCCGGGCTTGATGTCTCGATGGATGATGCCCATGCGATGCGAGTATTCGAGCGCCGAGAGCACGCCCAGCATCACATGTTCGGCGTCACCCTGGCTCAACGCACCGTTGACGCGCAGAATGTCGCGCAGCGTCTGGCCTTTGACATACTCCATGACCAAATAAGGCAGGTGCTCGGTCTGGCCGTTCTCCAAGGCCACGGATTCCTCGCCTGAATCATAGATGTTGACAATGTTCGGATTGTTCATCTGCGCGACCGAATGGGCTTCGCGGCGGAACCGCGTCAAGAAAATCTCGTCATGGGACAAGTCGGCGCGCATGATCTTGATGGCCACCGTGCGACCCAGGCGCGTGTCGGTGGCGATATACACCTCGGCCATACCACCGCGGCCAATGAGCTGGCCGAGCTGATAGCGGCCATGGTCAAGGCTTGAAGGCATGTAGCTACTCATCCATGTTCCTTCCCTCGGTTCCGAAGGTGTGGTCGTGGCCTTCGGATGGAGCTTGGCTGTTGTCTAGATTGTCGTTGCCTGGGGCGTCTGAGCGGTCGCCGATGAGCTGGCCGAGCAACGGGATGCGGAACCCTGCATTGCCAATATTCGACAAATCATGATGCGGTTCGCTTGCCACTCGCCGTGGCATGCGGCCGTCCAGGCGCATGATGCGCGTTTCTACTTCTTCAGTCTGCTGGTCAAGCAAACGCCGTTCAATACGTGACAGAATGCGGGCCACCGCCAGTGCGTCAACTGGGCGGTCCAACGGGTCTTTAGCCAGCATGTACATGACGTATTCACGCAATTGCACATCCACGGTGTTGGGCAATGGCGGCACGGGATTGTTGACATGGGCCGCGGCGATGTCGACCGGTGTGGCGCCTGTGAACGGGCGGTGCCCGCACAGGCCCTCGTAGGCGACGACGCCCAACGAATAGATGTCGGATTGTGGTGTGGCATGCTGGCCTTGCGCTTGCTCCGGCGAAATGTATTGGGCCGTGCCCACGACCATGCCATCCTGCGTGATCTGCTCCTGGTTCGTGGAATAAGAGACGCCGAAATCGGTGATTTTCACTTCGCCATTGTCGGAGACCATGATGTTGGCCGGCTTGACATCACGATGGATGATGCCACGCGAATGCGCGACAAACAGGCCTCGCGCCGTCTGGATCAGAATCGGCAACAACTCCAACGGGTCCATGGGACCGCCAATGCGACGGTAGACGTCTGCGAGCGAATCACTCGGCACATACTCCATGATCAGGAAGCCGATGCCGTCTTTCTCGTAATACTCAAACAGCGCCGCGATATTGGGATGTGCAAGATTCGCCGAATTGCGCGCTTCAGCACGCAGACGACGCAGTTTCGATTCCTGGTTGCCTGTATCGGTACGCAACGCCTTGATGGCCACAGGGCGGCCAAGCTGAATGTCGTATCCTTTCCAGACCTCACCCATGCCGCCTTGGGCAAGACGCGAATCCAGACGGTACCGTCTATGGATGAGCTGACCTTCCACAAGTCTCATTGCTTCAATGCCTCCTCAATCATCGCTTTCATCACCGGGCCTGCAGCAAATGAACCCATCAGGTCCACGTTGTGCACCACCACCGCCACGGCGATTTTCGGATTCTCGGCTGGGGCGAATCCCATGACCCAGCCATCAATGGCACTATTGTTCTCACCAATCTGCGCAGTGCCCGTTTTCGCAGCCACATTCACTCCGGGAATAGCAAGATTCGGATTTTCCTTCGTCACCACAGCCTGCATGGCTTGAGTCAATGCTGATGCCGTATCTTCGCTGAACGCTTTATTGATGGTTTGCGGCTTTGTGTCTGGCAGCACCGACAAATCACTTAAGCGCACACGATCGACGAGCGTGGGCTGCATGACTTTGCCTTTGTTGGCGATCGTGGCGGCAATCAGCGCATCCTGCAACGGAGTGACGAGCGTATCGCCTTGGCCAATCGACGCTAACGCCAAACGGTCGGCTGACGCATTCGTTGGGAATTGCGACGCCACAGCGCGCATCGGCAAGCCCGTCGCATTGGTGCCGTCGACCATGATTGGCGCATCAAAGCCGAGCTTTTTCGCCATATCGCTGATTTTCTGGTCGCCCAACGCCACACCCAACTGTGCGAATGCCGTATTCGACGAATACGCCATCGCGTCTTCGAATGAAATCTTGCCATCCGTGCCGTTGGCCTGCCACACGGCATTCGTCAATTGCGTGGCCGTGCCGGGCAACGTGTAACTGGCTCCTGCCGGAATTTGCGTATCAAGATGGTAGTCGCCTGTTTCCAATGCGGTGGCGGCCACAACAGTCTTGAATGTGGATCCTGGCGGATACAGTTCGTTGATCGTGCGATTGAGCATCGGGTTGGCCGCTTCATTGGCCAACTGCGAATAGGCTTGGCTGGCTTGGCCTGTGCTATGCATGGCCAACGAGTTCGGGTCGTAACTTGGTGTGCTGACCATGGCCAGGATGCGGCCCGTGGACGGTTCAATGGCCACGGCCGCGCCGTCGGAGTCCTTGAGCATGTTGTAGGCCACCGACTGGATGCCTGGATCAATCGACGTTTCAATGGATGCGCCCTGATTGGCCTCACCCGTGAACGTGGTCACAAACCGTTGCCAGAACAAAGCATCGGATTCACCAGTCAACAGCGCGTCCCTTGACGCTTCAATGCCACGGTCGGCAAGCTGCGCCACCGAGAAATAGCCCGTAATCGGCGCATACATGGACCCGTCGCTATAGATTCGCTGATACTTGAACGAGTCGTTCGTGGGATCCGATTTGGCGATGACCGTGCCATCGGCGGCCAAAATCGAACCACGATTCGACCCATACGAGGCATACAACGAGCGCACATTGCGCGCATCATGCGCAAGATTGTTTGAGCGCACGGTCATGATGATCGATGACGAAATGCCAAGAATCACGAACAGCACCACAACGGCCGTAAAAATCTGACGCAGGTATTTGTTCATGCCTGGCCTCCCGTATGGATCACAGCCGTGGCTTGCTCATCGAGAGCGGCGTCATCGTCGGAAACAGCTGTATCATCGAGTTTTTCGTCGTCATTGCTGTTGTCGTCGCTGGTGTGCACCGCGCTCGCCGCCACGGGTGCGGAAGCGATGGGCTGGCGCGCCACTGGTGTGTTCTGCTGCTTGCGATGGCGCAACATGGCCACGGCTTGCAGGCGGAATGTTTCCGACAAATCAGTGTCGGTCTTTGTGTTGGCCTGGTTGGAAATGATTACGAGCAGTGCGGCCAGAATGTAGTTGGCCACAAGCGAGGAACCGCCGGCAGCCATGTAGGGCATCGTCAAACCCGTCAACGGAATCACGAGCGTGATACCGCCAACCACGGTGAACACCTGGAACGCCATCGAGAACGCCAATCCGGCTGCCAACAGTTTGCCAAAGCCGTCTTTGATTTTCATGGCAGCCATGAGTCCCGCCGCCACAATCAGCAAATACACGAGCAGTACGGCCAGCACGCCCACGAGGCCGAGTTCCTCACCAAGGGACGCGAAAATGAAGTCGGAATTGGCCAGCGGCGTGATGGACGGGTGGCCTTGGCCCAATCCAGTGCCAAGCAAACCGCCTGCCGCCAGACCAAACAGGCCCGATACGATTTGTGCGGAACCACCCGGATACCGGTTGTAAATCTCGGCATCGAACGGATGCAACCATGCGTCCACACGGTAACCGACGTGCGCAAACACATGCGCCGCAACCACACATCCGATCGCAAACGCGAAGAAACCGATCACGAGCCAGCTGGCACGTCCTGTGGCCACATAGAGCATGGCCACAAACATCGCAAAAAACATCAGCGACGTGCCCAGATCATGCTGCATGATCAGCACGCCCATCGAAGCGATCCAGACAACCACAATCGGACCTAAGTCCTTGATGCGCGGCAGTTGCAAACCCAGCACTTTCTTGCCGCCCACGGCCAGCTGGTCGCGATGGTTGAACAGGTATGACGCGAAGAAGAACGCGAGGAACAGCTTGGCGAATTCGCCAGGCTGCAGCTGATAGCTGCCAATACCGATCCAGATGCGTGCGCCGCCAATTTCGCGGCCCAATCCGGGAATCATCGGTGAGAGCAGCAACGCCAAACCCACAACCATGCTCACGTAGGAAAAACGCCGCAATACGCGGTAATCATGCATGAACGCGAAAAACAGGTTCGCACATACGAGCGCCACACACATCCAGATCAGCTGGCGTGTGGCCACGGCCGTATCCATGCTCTGGTCGATGCGCGCGATCATGAGAATGCCAACGGCCGTCAACAGTTCGGCGCAACAGATGATCGACTGGTTCGCATTGGGTTGCCATTTGGCCATGACGGCCCACGTGACCACAAACAGTACGGCGCCAGCAATGAACAGGTGCAGCTCACTCGGCACGAGGCCGCCTTGCGTGCGCTCGAACATTTGGAAGAAACCGAGCATGGCGATGACGATGACGAGCACCGTCAGCCCCAAGTATCGAAGTCTGGTGCCCATTAGCATCGACCACCTGCGGTGGAGGCCAATACGGGCGGGGTGGCGCTATGCGAAGGGGCGATGGCGATATGCGGGTACGCGGAAATCAAAATCGAAGACCCAACGGCTTTGAACGCGGCGGGAGTGGGCGACGGGCTCTTGGAACTTGAGGAGCCGGCGGGCGAGGTGCCGGACGAGCTGGGGGACGGAGACGCGGAGGATTCTTCGGCCGAGGGGTCTTTCGAATCGGAACTCTTGGAGTCGTCTTTGGAAGCGTTCCCCGAGTTGTCTTTGGAGCCCTCTTGCGAGCCGGAAGAACCGCGCGAATCAGCGGAACCGGAACCCTTAGAAGCCGAATCTTTCTTCTGCTGGGCCTGCCAGTCGTGCAGCTGGTTCTCAATCAGCTGAGCGTGCTCGACGGCATCACTGTAGGAGTTCACCGTGATGCCAGAGTCGAGACGGTCCTGCCACTCGCTCGGCAGCTGGGCCACCTCAAGATTCGTCGTCTCAACAGGATGGGACAGGCCGATGCCGAACAGGTTCGTCGGCACGCCCTGCCAGATGGCCACCTTGCCGTTGTTCGGGGCCAAATAATACTGGCGTTGCGTCCACGAATACGCAAACCATGCGCTCACCGCGGCAGCGGCCACAATCAGGAACGCGACGACGGCCGCGATAATACGGTGACGGGAGCGGCGCGAACGGTCGTTCTTACGCTGCTCAACCTGCTCTTGGCGGATCGCCTTGGCCACGTCGGGATCGTTGGGATCGGCCGTGCGGCGGCCATCGCTCTTCGTGACGACCGGAATCTCACCCGTGTCTTGTTCGGGACGCTCGTCGTTGCTCTCGCGCACGGTAGACGGCAGCACGATGCGCTGTTGCTCGGCGTGCGCAGACTGCTCGTCATCCTCGTTTTGCGTCAATGCCGCCGCGCGCTGGGCCGGACTTGACTTGCCCTCAGTAAGTGGAGGGGCGGACGCGACGGGAGCGTTCAGGATGTCGGCAATGGCCAGCAGCCCAGCGCTGGCGGCACCGCCCACCAGCGGAATCTGCTCATGGCTCGGCTCGTGGTCGTTTGACGGTTCCTGCAGTGACAGCACGGCATCGGCGATGACAGCCGTCACATTGTCGGTCGAACCCGCGCGCAAGGCCATCGAGACCAGATGCTGCGCGCATTCTTGCGGATCGGCAAAATGTTCGAGTGTTTCTTTGAGCGTCGCGTCGCCGAGCACACCGTACAGGCCGTCGGAGCACAGCAGCAAGCGGTCGCCGGCCTGCGCCTTGCGGATGGCCACATCTGGATGAGCGTCGATGTCGAAATCGCCGAGCACGCGCATCACGACGTTGCGCTGCGGATGGTTGCGGCCTTCCGCTTCAGTGATGCGCTTCGTGTCGATCAGATGCTGCACGTAGCTATGGTCGCTCGTCAGGCGCAGCAGACGGCCGCCGCGCAGCAGGTACGCGCGGGAATCGCCGATATGCGTGATGATCCAGTGGTCGCTGACGAGCGAAATCGCCGTGACAGTGGTGCCCATGCCCGCAAGTTTGCGTTCGCGTTTGGCCTTGCCGACAATCGCGTCGTGGGCCGCCAACACTGACGCCGCCATGACATGGGTGGCGCGCGCGATGTCACCTTCCGCATGCGCTTGCTCGATATGGGCCAAGGAACGCACTGCGATCGTGGAGGCCGTGTCGCCGCCGGCATGGCCTCCCATGCCGTCGCAGACCGCCACAAGATATTCGCCGGCGAATGAGGAATCCTGGTTGTTGGACCGTACAGTGCCTACGTCGGACACGGTGGAGGAGTACATGTGCAACGATGAGGATGGGGACTGGTCGGGCTCGGTGGACGGGTCTGGCTGGGTGGAGGGAGCCGGCTGGGCAGTGAGTTCGGATGTTTCGGATGTTTCGGATGATTCGGACTGTGCGGTCTGCTGCAGCTGGGCCTGAGCCTGGGACTGTGGCTGTTCGGGCGGTTCCGGTACGGAATCAGCCAGAGCCGTGTCGGGCTGGGGTTCGGGCTGGGATTCGTGCTGAGCGATTGGCTGGGTGGGCACGGCGTCCTGCTCTTCAGCGGTGTACTGTGCGTGGGCCTCGTGCTGTGCAATCGGCTGCGTAGGCGTGGCGTCTTGCACGTCTTGCATGCCGCGCTGTTCCTCGGACTGCGCAGCGTTTGCTGCTGTGGCGTTTGCTGCAGCGTTTGTCCCAGCATTCGCCGCAGCACCCGCGCGCACGGCCTCGGCGCCGGCGTCGCCATCGGCGGCACGGCGTGCTGATTTGGGTATTTGCGGTACGGGACGCATGCGGCGTGACTGCCGCGATGAACCGGATTGATCAGGGAATGGTGGAATCTGCGCCATGCTCACCTCAGTTCGAAGGTTGTGGCGCCGATGCGTACAGGAACGCGTGGGCCAAGGATGGTGGGTGTAGTGATGCGCTGCTGATTGACGACGGTGCCGTTCGTGCTATGCAAATCTTCCACGGCCCAGACGCCCGTTTCGGGATCCGGGTATACGCGGGCATGGTGGGAAGACACGAATTCGTCATCAAGTACCAACGAGTTCGACGCCGCACGTCCCAACGTGACAGGAGCGTCGTTCAACGGGATGGAGGAACCGGCCAGCGGGCCGTCAATGATCACGAGCAACGTGGGACGGAACGCGGCTTGCTGTGCGCTGCGGTCGGCAGCATAACCGCCCGCGGCTCCTGCAGCACCCATAGCTCCCGCGCTGACCGGAGGGACTGGAACCGGTGCGGAATGTGCGGAATATGCGGAATGTGCGGAAGAAGGGGTGGCCGGGGCATCCGGCACAGGTTGCGCCGCGTGGGCACCTTGGTGCGCAGCGGCATGACGCCCCGCGCTCGCTGCATTGACTGCATTGGCTGCGCTCGCTGCGCTGTCCACGCCCGCCATCGCCGCGTTGGCTTTGGCTTGTTCCACGGACAGCGCCAAATTAGCCAGGTCAGCTGAACCGTCACCCGTGTACGCCGAACCGCTGGCATAGTTCGCCGCTCCAGCCGCTGCGCCCGCTGCGCCAGCTACGCCAGCCGCGTTGCGTGCGGCAGGAAAATCAGACGTACGCGGCACGGGCTCTTCAACCCGTTCGCTCGCGCGCGCCCGCTGCGCCGATACCGCGCCAGCTCCAGCCGTCGCCATGTTCGACGCACTGCGTGCAGCATTCACGTTCGCGGCCACACCGGCCCCGGCAGCTCCAGCCGCAGCGACGCCCGCACCCGCACCTGCCACACCAGCGCCCGCAGCAGCCACGCCAGCCACAGGGGCCACAGGCATAGGCTGCGCCGAGCGCGTGGGACCGGCCGCGGCTTTGCGGGCTGCGCGGTCCTTGCGTCGATGCGCGCGCGATTTGCGCGGGCTGAACGTCTCGACGTCACGGCGCAACGACCGTACGACGAGCCAGACGAACACCCACAGCAGGATCAGAAATCCGTACTTGAGCGCCGCAAACGTGAGTTCGGTAATCATGGGGGTTCTTAACTCCTGGATGGCTGGGAACCGGTTGCCGTTCGTGCCATGCGTGGTGCACCACGCATCAGCCGCGTGGGGGCGTGCGCCGAGCAGCGCGACCGTCATGCTGGATCACTCGCTGCATCTCCTGCCGCGCCACGTCACTGCGTACGCTCGGCGACGCACTGCACAACTGTGGCAGCGTGGTCAGCTTTGGCACCCTTGAACAGCAGCCCGGCCCGATTAGTCCTGGTCCTGGGAGGACGCCCAGTAGAGGATGCAGGTGCGACCAATCGTGATCGTGTTTCCATCAAGCAGCGTAGCAGCCGGAACCTGATGGCCTTCCACATACGTGCCGTTCGTGGACCCCAGATCACGCGCGATCACACCGTTGTCGGTGATGTCTATTTCCAGATGCTTGCGTGAGATGCCCGGATCGTCGATCACAATGTCGCAGCCGGAACCGCGGCCGATGATTGTCTTGTCTTTGGTCAGCAGATATTGGCTGTTGTTGACCTCAAGCATAGGGCAATCCTGCGTCTGCGCATCCGTCGTCACAGGCACGGCGTTGCCTTGCACCGACTCCGACGTGAGTTTGAAGTTGCCTTTGGTCAAATCAAGGTCTTCTTCAAAAATCACGACGACAGGGCCGACGAACGCATAGTGCTGGCTTTTCGCGTACTGCGTGAGGTTGTCTGCCAGTTCGTTGGCCAACGCTTCCGAGCCCCACTGGTCGATGCGGTCGAAATCAGCCGTGCTGAGCTTGAAACGGTATTCATTCGGCGCTACTGTGCGGTCGCGGCCCACGGGCATCGCTTCCTTGTCAATCTCACGTTCCAGTGCGCTCGACAAATCCACGGGCTGCAGGTCTTTGCTGCCGAATTTGGCGAAGACCCCGTTCACCGCGCCTTCCACGCTTTTTTCAAAACGGTCAAGAACGCTCATAAGTAGTCCCTTTCTTATATCCTTACCCATCCTACGCGGTCGAGCGAACCGAACAACCTTTCCTATCGGTATTTCCACATATCGCGAGCGTTATGCCTGCCTCACCCGCCGTTCACGGCTGCAGCCGGGTGTAGCTTGAAACTTATGACAGCACAGTCGAATTCCGTTGATGTAGATGATCTTGCGGCCCAACGTGCCGCGATTGACAACTTCGCCGCGCTCAACGCCCGCACGATGAGTTTCCGTTGTGGCGCCCCGCGCACCGCCCGCCTGATCGGCGACGGCTCGCGCATGCTGTTCTTGCGTTCCGACGGTCCCGAAAACACGTCCACATCGTTGTGGCTCAGCGCCATCGACGTTGCCGGCGCGCACGAGCCCGTGGAACTGCTGATCGCCGACCCGGCCACGCTCGTTGACTCCGACGAGCAAGTGCCCGCCGAGGAGCTCGCCCGCCGCCAACGCGCCCGCGAGCGCGCCACCGGCATCGTCGCTTACAGCGTTGACACGGCTGGCAAGCACGTGGTGTTCACGATTGACGGCCAGCTGTTCGCGGCTGAGTTGCCGAGCGTGGGCGAGGCGTTTGCGCTCGCCGACGAGGTTGCGCAATCGCAAGACAACAGCGATGGTCATTGCGTGTCGGCCGCGCTGAACGTGCGCCGTGTGGAGCCCGCGTTCGCTGACGGCCAAGACGGTCCGGTTTCACCTGTGCTCAGCCCTCAGATCAGTCCGGATGGTACGCGCGTTGCGTATTCAACGGGGGCTTCAATTGTGGTCGTGCTTTTGGACGAGCCGCAAGCGTCCGTCAACGCAGCCGCGATGTTGTCCGTTCCGGCCGGGCGCCGTGAGACGGTCACTGTTGGTTTGGCCGAGTTCGCGGCCGCTGAGGAGATGCATCGTTTTGCCGGCCTATGGTGGGCTCCCGATTCGCGCACACTGCTCGTGGAACGTGCCGACAGTTCGCGTGAGCCGTTGTGGTACATGGCCAATCCTGCCGATCCGTCGGCTGAGCCTGCGGTGCGCCGGTATCCGCGCGCGTTGACGCACAACGCGAAGGTTTCGCTGCTGCTCGTGCGTTTGGATGAAGATTCGCCGCGCATGCTGGGCGCCCGCCGCGTGCACTGGGATGAGCAGGCTTACGAATATTTGGCGCGCGTGAGCTGGAGCGCGGGTCACCGTCCGCTGTTGCTCGTGCAGAACCGCTTGCAGCACGACGACGTGGTGCTCGACGTGCAAGTTCCGCCCGTGCAGACTTGGACTCATAATGATTCCTCGGCCAGCGCCGATGCCGACTTCGACTTCGCCACAATCGCCACCACGGCTGTTGAGCGACACCACAATGACGAGTGGCTTGACATTATCGACGGTGTGCCTACACGCACGCCTGATGGACGCCTCGTGTGCGCGTTGAACGACATGGATGCCGACACGAACCGTCTGACCGTAAACGGGGAGCCATTCACGCCACAAGGCTGGCAGGTGCGCACGGTGCTTGATGTGAGCAACGACAATGTACTTGCCGTCGTGCAGCGCTCGCCGGAGCTTGCCGCTGATGTGCCGGCGGCTTGGAGCGCGCAGGCGGCTGACCATGATGCGCGCAGTTATGACGTGGTCACGATTGGTTTTGATGGCACGATTACGCCCGTGTCGCTCGAGCCGGGCGTGTGGAGCGCTCAGCGGCTCGGAAACGGCTTGGTGCTGAGCGGTAGCACGATGGCGTCGCCTGCGGTGCAAATGGTGCACACGGTGCAATCACAGGAATCAACACAATCAAACCGCATAGCCGACCACGCAGCGCAGCCGGGATTCGTGCCGAACGTGAGGTTCGTGCAGCTTGGCGAACGCAAGCTGCACACGGCGATTGTGCTGCCGAGTGCGGCGAGCCCGTACGCTGATGCCGTGCAGCTGCCGGTGCTGATGAAGCCGTACGCGGGGCCGGGATTTCAGGAGGTGACGCTGTCGCAGCGTTACTATTGGGATTCGCAGTGGTGGGCCGACCAAGGTTACATGGTCGTCACGGCTGACGGGCGCGGCACGACGGGACGTGGGCCGCGCTGGGACCGCGCGATTTATGAACAGATGAAGCAGGTTACGCTCGATGACCAGATTGCGGCCGTGCAGGCGTTGCCGGACGCGGTGGATGCGCTGGCGGATGCGGATGGGGCTGCGGCTGCGGCTGCGGCGGACGGTGAGAGCGGTGAAGGCGGCGAGCGGTTGCCGGAACCTGATTTGCGCCACGTATCGATGATCGGATGGTCATATGGTGGATTCATTTCAGCGGCCGCTGTACTTGAAGCGCCTGAAGTGTTCATCTCAGCATGTGCGGGCGCACCGCCCACGGATTGGACGCTGTATGACACGCACTATACGGAGCGGTACTTGGGACTTGACCCGGCCGTGTATGAGCGCAATTCGATCATTGCCGACGCGCCGAACTTGCAAGGACGGCTCATGCTGATCCACGGCTTCGCCGACGACAACGTGACGATTGCGAACAGCTTGCGGTTGAGCCAGGCGCTCATGGAAGCCGGCAAAGCGCATACGTTCCTGCCGCTCGTGGGTGTGACACATATGACGAATGAACCCGATGTGGCGCAGAATTTGTTGACGTTGCAGCGTGATTTTCTGCAACGGCGCGGTAATGCGTAAAGTGAGTGGGAGGGAGCTGGCCAGTGGAGATCGCGTTGCTTGATGAATCGCGGTATGCGGAGCAAATGGATGAGATTGTGCTGCCATCGCTCAACGCGTGCCGCGAAGAAGGCGGCATGCAGCCGGCTGACCACACGTATTCCGGGGCGCCGTTGCGTGCGTTGGCGAACAAGCAGCCGTTGCATTACGTGTGCTACGACTGGCATCGCTTTGACAAATTGGACGTGCCGGGCGCGTCCCCCACGTTCCGCGGAGCCATGGTGATCGCCCATGGATTTTCGGAGTTCGCTGCAAAATTTGATGAACTGGCGTGGTATTTTTTGCTGGCTGGTTATTCGGTGTGCATTATGGAGCATCGCGGGCACGGCTATTCGCCGCATGACAACGCGAATGGCGATACGACAATCTGGATTGACGACTGGCATCGGTGGGTGGCTGATTTGGCGAAGTTCTGCCACAACGTGGGCAGGCATTACGCCGAAGGGGAGGACCTGGCGATTTTTGCGCATTCGATGGGTGGCGGCATTACGGCGGCCATGCTTGAGCGCTATGCGTATGTGGTTGACAAAGCGATCCTTTCCGCGCCAATGATTAAGCCGAAAACAGGGGCGCCGAACTGGTTGGCTTCGGCCGTGTGCGGATTGAATTGCGATTTGGGCCGTGGCATGGCCAAGGCTCCAGGGCAGCATGAATATTCGTCACAAATCAATTGGGCGCGCCACCCCGGAGCAAGCCATGCGCGTGTGCAATGGTGTGAGGACATGCGCGTGCGCGACGCGCATTATCAGCCGAGCGCGGCCTCGAACGAGTGGGTGCGTCAAGCGTTGCGCATGTGCAAAGCCGTGCTGCGCGAACGCATGTGCGCGCACATATCGGTGCCTGTGCTGCTGTTCCAGGCGTCCGATGACGTGTGGGTGCATAACGAAGGTGAAGACGAGTTTGTCAAACGCGTCAAACAAGCCGGCGGTGACATTGTGATGTATCGATTCGATGCATGCCATGCGATTTTTACGATGCCCAATGCCGTGTATGCGCCTTATTTGAAGACAATGCTGCGGTTCTTGCAAAGTGGTGAGAAAGTCAGCGTGCTTGAATGATGCCAATAGTGACGCGGGGCTATGCGCGGTGGAGTGGCCTTAAGCGAAGGCAAGCGGAAATCATCAATGATGAAAGAAAGGACTGATCATGGATGAGGAACTGATCGAGGCGTTGAAAGCCTACATGGACGACGATATGCAGCGCGCGTGGACGCTGTATAACAACGCGGCGCAAGGGCTCGGGCTGGACGGCGCGCAAGCAGATGATATTGATCGTGTCAACGCGGGTGTGATGCGGCGCGTCGTCGGTTATGAAGCGGGCAAGGAGAACCTGGCCGGACACGTGGACGACATGCTCGCGATGGTTGTGGACGAGTGCGCGCGCTTGCGTGAACGCAAGGATTCGATGCCAGCTGAAAAGGTTGTCAAGGAGTATGCGACGACGCTGTATGTGGCGGCGGGCGTGTATGCGGATTGGTTTGAAGCGCTCGATGCCGAGACGGACGCTGAGGGGAAGGCGGCTGGTGCTGCGGCGGATGGTGCAGATGACGGGGCTGCTGACGGGGCGGCTGACGGGCTGACCCATGAGCGCGTGATGCAGGCCGTGCACGTGCTGACCGAACTGGTTGACCAAATGCAGCAGGGATTTGAGACGTTCCCTGAGGGTGATCTGAGCAAGCCTGCGCAGCTCATGGCGCCGTCGGTGTATGCGGTGATCCTGACGATTGCTGACGCTGCCGATGCGGCCGCCGCGGCCGGACGTCCCACGTTTAATGAAGATGAAATCTCGAAAGTGGCGGCGCTGCTTGACAAAATCGGCGATCAAAAGAACAGTCCTGACGTGTTCCTAGCGACCACGCTGAGCAAGGTGCAGAATTCGCCCGAGCGTTCCCAGCGCATGAAAGCGCGCGATCTTGCCGAAATCCGCAAGGTCAGCGCCGAAGAACTGAACTTCCCGACCGATACGGCCGACGGCGCGCTCGAAGAGGTCAGCAAGGATGCGTTCAAGGCGTTGCGTTCATATACGCGCAGTCCGCTGGGATACATTCAGGAATACCATACAGTGCCGTCTGTGTTTGCCTATCTGGCCGATTTGGCGACCGATCCGACGTTGCAGCAGACTGACCAGCGTGACGAAACCGTGCTGAAGGCCTACAAGCATTTGTTCGAGTTCGCCGACACGGCACGCGACGTGATTGTGATGAAGGAATGCCCTGGCGGCAAAGTCGGGCGCGAACAGGTAACGCGACTTAAGAGCGACCTGATGTTGCTGGGGTCGGCTGTGATGTGCGCCACGGCCACATGCGCCGAACTCGTGGATCTGGTGCCGGACGTGGAAAGCACGTTCAACCGGCTCGTCAAACTCGCGGAACGCATCATGAAGCGCGCTGTGGCTCCTGAGCGGTTGACGGACGGCACAACATTTGAAGCCACACCGGACCTGTGCTACGCCGCTGGCGTGCTGCGCCTGCGTTTCCTGCTCATCCTAGCCGCCACCGGCCTGCGCTGATCCCGGCCGTAGTGTCCGTAGTGAAGTAGATCAACGGAGATGCCCCCGTACTGTTGTGCGGGGGCATTCGTTGTGTCTGGGGATCATTCGAGTGTTGGAGCGGTGGCATAGAATCGGCCTCGAGAGTGCGGAATCGAGGTTGAAGTGTCGAACTGGTCGGAGTCTTCGGAATTGTTGCCATCACAGCAGCGCCAAGCGCAAGCCCAGATGGTTGCGCCGGGCGAAGCGATGGCCGAAGTCGTGGAAGATTTTGCACAAGACATGGAAGATAGCGTGCATAACGTGGTGGAAGACGTGCACGATGCTGTTGAAGGCGGGCGCGCACAGGCGTCCGGGAATGTGACGCATACGCCTGCTGTGAGTACCGGTGCGACGCCGAAGCTGGAGCGGTTTGGCCGATTTGGGGCGTCGCGTGTACTTGTTGGCTGCCTGATGACGTTGGTGGGTGGCACGCTGTGGGGTCTCAACGGCACGGTGTCCAAAGTGCTGCTTGATACGTACCATGCCACGCCATTATGGATGGCCTGTGTGCGTGAACTGTTGGCCGGGGCCATGTTCCTGGTGGTGGCGGCGTTGCGTGAACCCAAGCAGCTCAAAGGTGCATTGACCACGCCGCGTGATTACCCGCATTTCCTGATCGCCACGTTGACATGCGTAACGTTGACACAAGTGGCCTATCTGTTTTCCGTGCATTGGACGAATGGTGGCACGGCCACTGTGCTGCAGCAGGTCAGTTTGCTGATGGTGCTGGCATACGTGTGTGTGCACGGACGCCGTTGGCCGCATGCGCGAGAAATCATTGGCATTGCGTTGGCTTTTACCGGTGTATTTTTGCTGGTCACGGGCGGCAGTTTCACGAGCTTGCATATGCCGTTGCCTGGATTGTTATGGGGTATGACCGATGCGTTCTCGGCCGCATGCTTGGTTATTGTTCCGATTTCGTTGATTAACCGTTGGGGCAATACCGTGTTCAACGGCATCACATTCATGCTCTCAGGCCTGCTGCTGATTCCTTTTGCGCATCCGATTGCCGCCATGCCGCAGTTGGATGCCAAAGGCTGGTGGATGCTTGCATATTCGGCCATCTGCGGTACGTTCCTTGCGTTCTGGCTGTTCATGGGCGGTGTGGAACGGGCCGGTTCTATGCGCACAGCGTTGTTGTCTACGATCGAGCCTGTGGTGGCTACTATTTCGACTGTGCTGTGGGTGGGCACCGTGTTCGTGCCTACGGATTTGTTTGGCATTGCGCTGATCTTGATTATGGTCGTTGTTATGCAAACAGGCGGTCACGATAATGCCGATACACATGATGATGCGCATGATGGCAAGCAGCGCAAACGGAAGAAGGGATGAGGCCATGGCCAACAAGAACCGTCGCGGCAATGCGGGCAGAATGAGCAATGCGAGCACGCCCAACGAATACAAGCAGCGCCGCGCTCACGCGCAGCAGTTGCGCGAAATGGAATCGCGCGGCGAATTGCCGTATCAGCAAGAGCAACGTGAGGCCGAAGCTCAAGCGACCAAGCGCCCGAGGGCCAGCAAGTCGACATTGGTTGTGCTCGTGATTGGTGTGGTTGGTTTGGTGCTCAACTCGATCGGCAAAATGTGGGCGCTGCCGGGCTTCATTCTGTGCTGCATCTCATTCGTGGCCGGCTGCATCAACATTGTGCTTGAATACCGCAAGAAGAAGAATGGTGTGACGCGTTGGGCATGGGGTGCTGTGGCGGTGGCGATGTTCGCCTCGCTCGTCAGTGCCATGGGTGTGAACTGGTCGCAACTGTAGTGACATCCTGAGAGTCGTGCGTTGCTCAGCCGTTCTGCCGACTGTGAACTGGTTGCAATGGCCGCGATATTCAGGGGTGGGCAAACCGGAATGGATTGCATAGTGAGACAGAACGCGTTGCTATGTGGTTTGCATTAACGGGGGTTTGCGCGCTGCCCCTATGATGAACGTAGAGCGAGGCTTTGGTATTTCAACCGTGTGACTTCCGCGGGATTCTCCGACCAATTCGTGACCTCGCAACATAGTCGCATTCGGCGACGGATCACTCCCTGCTCTCCTCTGGGGAGTGGTCTGCCCCAACATCGTTGCATGAACCACCGTTCAACGCCGTCACTCCTAAATTCATCTTCTCTTTCCTCTTTTCCTCCTCCCTTTCCTTCTCTCCTTCTCTCTTTCTTTCTTCTCTTCCTCTTCTCTCGGCCTCTAGAGAAGAGTTGGGCTGGCAGAGTGGGGATGGAAGGGAGAGTTGCGATAGTGGGATCAGGAGCGTTGGGTGTTGGGGTAAACAAAAAACCGGATTGGACATCCAATCCGGTTTTGCTGGTGCGAGCGGGGGGACTTGAACCCCCACGAGCATACGCTCACTGCCACCTGAAGACAGCGCGTCTACCATTCCGCCACGCTCGCAGACAATCAGCTAACTTACACCCTCAAGCTGTATGCTGCAATATGGGCGTGTCGCGGCTGATTGCAGCTCGGCTTGTGTGCCGGTCTGGCTACTGGCTACTGGCTACTGGCAACTGGCCACGCCGCTTGCCGCTTGCTGCGCCGCCTGCCACACCAGCAGCGCGCTCAGACTTCAGCTGTTCGGCTGCTCAGCAGCTCGGCTTGCTCGCTAGCCCTGCGGCGTCCCGACCTCAGCCGCGGGAACCGTTTTCGTAGTATTTGGCCAGCGTCTCGTCGCGGAACTCTTCGAAGTAGCCGCCATCAATCGAAGCGCGGATGTCGTCAAGCAGGCGGATGAAGAACCGCTCGTTATGGATCGTGGCCAACGTGAACCCGTTGAGTTCGCGCGCGCGCAGCAAATGGTCGACGTACGCTTTCGTATAATGCTGGCACGTATAGCAGTCGCAGCCTTCCTCAAGCGGCGTGAAATCATGCTTGAATTCGGCGCGCTTGACGTTGTACCGCCCACGGCGCGTGTAAATGGCGCCGTTACGTCCGCATCGGGCCGGCGCCACGCAGTCGAACGTGTCGCCGCCGTTCTCGACGCATGCGAAAATGTCGTCGACGGCCGCAATACCGAGCACGTGGCGCGGGCGCGATTCAGGCATTTCGTCGCAGATCCATGCGCACGTGTTGCCAATGATGCGCTTCTCAATCGCGCCGCCAATGCCTACGCCATCAAAATCGAGCGAGGCGATCTGACTGGCCGCCCGCCGGCGCAAATCCTCGTAATTCGCGCCCTGCACCACGCCATACAACGCTTGGTATGGCTTGCCGAGCCGCTCTTGCGTCAGCTTCTCGTGCTCGGCCACGCAGCGCTTGGCCCAGCGGAACGTGCGTTCGATCGATTTCTCCTGGTATCCGCGCGTGTTCATCAACGTCGTCAGCTCGTCGAACGCGAACATGATATCGGCGCCAATCTGATGCTGGATGCCCATCGAAATTTCCGCTGAGAACCGATGTTTCGACCCGTTGAGCGGCGACTTGAACGTCACGCCGTCCTCGTCCACGAACGCCAGGCGCTCCTTGCCTTCCGCAATCACGTCGTCCGACTTCATGCCCGTCACGTCCATCGCGAGCGTCTTTTTGAACCCCGCTCCCAGCGACAGCACTTGGAATCCGCCCGAGTCGGTGAACGTTGGTCCATCCCAGTTCATGAATTTGGACAGTCCTCCGGCCTCGTCGAGCACGTCCTGTCCGGGGCGCTCATACAGGTGGAACGCGTTCGACAGCAGGCACTGCGCTCCCGTCGCGCGCATCATTTCCGGCAGCACGCCCTTCATCGCTGCCTGCGTGGCCACAGGCACGAACGCTGGCGTCTGGATGTCACCGTGGGGTGTGTGGATTACGCCCGTGCGCCCGTATCGTGCGCCACCGCGCCCCAGTCCGTCGGCGCTATCCGACAGTCGCGTGCGCTGTTCAAACCGGAACGCCGAGCGCTCGCCGGGTTTGCCGGGCTCAGCTCCGCGCGGATGTTCAATAAGATTCGTCATGCGCCCTACTCTAGGCGCGGGCTTGAAGATTGTTATTTCTGCATAAGCGCATTTAGATATTTCACCGACTTATGCACATCTTTACTATTTGTCCAAGATATTCCGAATTGGTTTGCAATTTACTCTCAGCAAATCTTCAGAGAGGCTGTTTTTACTGAGGTTTAGCTTTACCCGTAGGCGAAATGGCTTGCAACACACATCGACCACTGAAAGGCAGGATCATGGCCGAAGAAATGAATGGCGTGCCCACACCACCACAGTCGCACGACCCTTACAATGGGCAGTCTCAGGCGGACCCCGCGACCAGCGCCACTACGGATGGGGCGGCCTCGGCCGCCCCGGCGACGTCGACGGAGGTATCGGCGCAACCCACAGAAATCATTGAAACCACTGTGCAGGAACAGCAGACCGAAACGATGCCGACGCAGCCGATCTTCCAGCAGGCACCGCAGTACGGGGCGTACGCGCCGACGAGCCAGCCGGTGCCGCATTCGGCGCCGACGGGCGTGTTCGCGCAGCAGAACCTGCAGCCCACGAGCCCCGCGCCGATGGGAGGCAACCCGTACGGCGGCATGGCGGGCGTGCCGAACGGACCTGTGCCACCGAACGGGCCGGGCTCGCCGTTCGGACCGGCAAACCCCAATAACCCCAATAACGGCAACGGTCCGGCGATGCAGGATCAGCCTCGTACGGCCAGCAACGTTGTCGTGGCCGTCGTGGCAGCGCTCGTGTCGGCGGCGCTGTGCCTGGGCATCGGATTCATGGCGCTGACGAACGGATGGGTCAGCGTGCCGCAGGGCAACTCGCTGACATCCGTGAGCTCCAACAAGAGCGGATCGGGATCGGCCAAGGTGGAGGGCGGCAACGCTCCCGATTGGATCACTGTGTCGAACAATGTGTCGCCGTCCGTGGTGGCCATCCAGACGCAGATGAGCAACGGCTCGGCCAAGGGGTCGGGCGCGATCCTCGACACCGAGGGCCACGTGGTGACGAACAACCACGTGGTGGCGGGAGCCGAACGCATCCAAATCAACCTGGACAATGGCGACATTTATGAAGCCAAAGTGGTCGGCACCGACAAGACGACGGATCTGGCCGTGCTGCAAATCCAGAACCCGCCGAAGGATCTCAAGCCGATCACGTTCGCTGATTCCTCACAGCTCGCGCCAGGCGAGAACGTGATGGCGATCGGCAACCCGCTGGGTTACGACGGCACGGTCACGTCGGGCATTATCTCGGCGTTGAACCGACCCGTGTCGGTGGTTGACGGCAACACGCAGATCGTGGCGAACGCCGTGCAGATTGACGCGGCCATCAACCCGGGCAACTCGGGCGGCCCCACGTTCAATGCGGCAGGCCAGGTCATCGGCATCAACTCGTCGATCGCGTCGAACAGCTCGAGTGAGAGTACGGCCGGATCGATCGGCATCGGTTTTGCGATTCCATCGAACCTTGTCAAGCGCATCTGCGAAGAAATCATCAAGGATGGCAAAGCACAGCATGTGGCGCTGGGCGTGACGATCAAGAGCGCCACAGTGACGGCTGACGGTGTGACGCGTGGCGGCGCCCAGGTGCAGTCCGTGGTGTCGGGCGGACCGGCCGACAAGGCTGGTATCAAGGCCGGCGACACGATTGTGGCCTATGACGGCAACGCAGTCAACGACAACTACTCGTTGCTTGGATTCGTGCGCGCCGCAGCGATGAACTCGACGGCAAAAATCACGCTCGTGCGTGATGGCCACACCATCGATGTGGACGTGACGTTCGACCGTGCCGAGCAGGACGTGAACGGCACGAACCGTCAGGATTCGAACAACCAGAATGACCAGAACGGTCAGAATGGCAACCGCGACCAAAACAATGGCCAGGACCAGAACGGTCAGAACGGACAAAACGGACAGGATGGCCAAGATTTGAACGGCCAGAATGACCAGAACCGCAACGGGGACCGCGATTCCGGCAACGGATTCACCGATCCGTTCGGTCTGTGGTAAACCGCAGCGTGCGTTGCCTGCGTTGACTGCATTGTCTGTGACGCAGATGAGGCGCGTGTGATCCACGCATGACAGAAGCCCGACGGCTTAGCCGTTGGGCTTCTTTGCATTTTTTGGGGGGCGAGGTCGGGAGGTGAGATTGCCCGGGATGGAGGTGCGCGGGATGAGTGGGCGCGTGTCGCGTGAGTGGCGGACTTACTTGAGGGGTCGCTGCAAGGGGACTGCCTGGACGGTGTCGGTTCATGCGAGAGAAGCGCGGTGAGGGTGGGTTTGGGAGCGGACTGGAGTGCGCGCGTTGGTTAGTATGGGCGGCATGTGGAGGGTGCGCGCAGGATGGTGGCGGGTATTGCTATGCTGAATCCCTATTGCGGCAGGGCCGGTCGGCTGGCTGCAAACGATAACTGAAGAACACATCATCTGTATTCTTTTTACGCCGTGTGTCGGGACCTGTGCCAAGCCGGGCATTCGCTGTCGATGGGCTAACAAGGCGTAGCAGGACGCAGCTGGAACGCGTCGAGTAGAACGCATGCCCGCTTTGCGCGGGTCGACCCCGCCTGCCACCAGCAGGTCGGCCGCATTCGAATGACGTCTCCACGATTGCGCCCGAAGACCCACGAACGTAAGGAGATGCAGTGCATAAGATACTGCGCCTGTGCGAGGAAATCCCGTTGCTGCCCTGTGTGTTGTTGGCAGCCATTCCGCTTGCCTTGTGGCCTCATTGGACGCCATGGGGAACCATCAACGCATCGTTCAATCCCGGTTTGGGTGAATGGATTGTGATTGTGCTCGTGCTGTGGACGTGCATCGAATCGATTCAAGGCATGATTGACGATTTGCGCCACGGTCAAATGGGTGTCGATATCCTCGCTGTGGTCGCGTTGATTTCCACCGTGTGCGTGCAACAATACTGGGCTTCCTGGGCTGTGGTGCTCATGGTCGCCTCAGGTGAGGCCATTGAGACGTTTGCGCAGTCGCGCGCCAAATCCGCGCTGACCGCCTTGCTTGACGCGGCTCCGCAACAAGCCCATGTGATCGCGTTGCCCGGCGTGCAAGGCGCGCATGGTGAACTGACTGACGACGACTTCCGCAAAGTTGATGAACAACTCGCCCAGGAAACCAGTGGCCAACACCACTTCGACACGGTGCCTGTGGATGATGTGCATGTGGGCGATGTGCTGATTGTGCTGCCTGGCGAAACGGTGCCCGTCGACGGCGAATTGTTGTCTGGCTCGGCCACGCTTGATCTGTCGAACATCAATGGCGAACCCGTGCCGCGCACGGTGTTTGCGGGCGCTCGCGTGCTTTCCGGATCGGTCAACGGTGCTTCAGCCATCATGCTGCGCGCGATCAAAGTGGCGCAGGATTCGCAATACCAGCACATTCTGCAGCTCGTCAAGTCCGCGCAGGATTCGCGTGCGGCTGCCGTGCGCACGGCCGACATGCTGGCCGTGCCGTTCACTGTGGTTTCATTCCTGATCGCCGGCATCGCGTGGGCCGTGTCGGGTACTCCCTTGCGATTCGCGCAGGTGCTCGTGTTGGCCACTCCATGCCCGCTGCTGATCGCGGCGCCTGTGGCGTTCATCGCCGGTACAGGCCGTTTGGCGCGGCATGGCATTCTGATTAAAACGCAGGATGTGCTTGAAAACCTGGGTCACGTCAACCACGTGTTCTTCGACAAGACGGGCACGTTGACCGTCAAACAGCCGCAGGTGGTGCGCATTGATCGTGCCCCCGATGTGAACTTGAGCGAAGACGAGTTGCTGATCATGGCCGGTGTGGTCGAAGACTATTCCGTGCATATTTTGGCCAAAGGTATTGCGCGAGCCGGCAAGCAGGCGATGGAACGCTTGGGGATTCTGCCATCAGCAACGGATGGCGATGGGGCTTCGGGCACGACACAGTCGGCGCCACGGAAATCAACAGTCCAACCCAAAGGCACGTGGCAGCTGCCGAGCCCGAACCACCCGGTCGTGCGGCACATCGTGGAGGAGTCGGGCAAAGGCGTGACGGGCGAGGTTGACGGGCACACGGTGCGCGTGGGGCGGCTCGCGTTCGTGACGAGCACGCAGGCCGCGCACGCGAGCGAAACGCACGAACACACGAACGAGGCCGCGCTCAAAGCCGCGCACGAAGACGCCGAAGTGGCCGCGCACGTGCAGTGGGGCAGCGAACTGGCGGCCGACGAAATGGCCACGTACGTGTCGGTTGACGGCAAACTGGCCGCTCGCATTGTGCTGCGCGACGTGCCGCGACCCGAGTCGAAGCGCGCGGTGGAGCAGCTCAAGGCGATGGGCATCACGAAACTGACGATGCTGACCGGCGACAAGCAAGCCAGCGCCGAGCTGATCGCGCATGAAGTGGGCATTGACGACGTGCGCTACGAACTGCTGCCGGAAGACAAGGTGCTGGCCGTGCGAACCGCCGAAGCGGCCGACCACTTGACAAAACCGTCGATGTGGGATCGTGTGACGAACCGTCTGCTCGAGCAGGACGCGGGACGCCCCGTGACGATGATGGTCGGTGACGGCGTGAACGACGCGCCCGTGCTGGCCGCGGCCGATATTGGCGTGGCCATGACGGACGGCACAAGCACGGCGGCCTCGGAATCGGCACAAGTGGTGATCATGAACGACCGTATTGAAGCCGTGCCGATGTCGATCAACATTGCGCACCAAACGAAGAACACGATGCTGCAAGCCGTGCTCGCGGGCCTGGGACTGGCGATTGTGGCGATGATTTGCGCGGCGTTCAACCTGATTCCCGTGGTCATTGGCGCGTTTTTGCAGGAAGCCATCGACGTGGTGTCGATTGTGTGGGCTGTGACGGCGATGGCTGACCGCAAGAGGTAAGAGCGGGGCTGGCTGCGGAAGTGCTGCGGGGGTGCGTTGCCGGTGGCCAGACTGCGGGCGTGCGTTGCCGGTGGGACTACCTGAGGGGAGCTGGCTGCGGGAGAGCGCGGGGAGAGTGCGGGCTTGCCACAATGTGGCATCGCAAGCCCGCGGCTCTTCCGCTCGTTTGGCCATCTCGGTACGATGTTGGCGTGACTGCTACGAATACTGCAAATACTGAACAGAACGAACTTGGGCAAGACGGCCTCCGTATCGCCGTCATTGGCGCCGGCCCAGCCGGTGTGTATTCCTCCGATATCTTTTTGCGTCAGCTGTCCAAACTCGGTGACGAACTTGGACTCGGCACTGCCGCGCGCATCGATTTGTTTGAGCGGCTGCCTGTGCCGTTCGGCCTCGTACGTTACGGCGTGGCCCCTGATCACCCATCGATCAAATTCATCTCGTCGGCGCTGGAGAAGACGCTCGACAACCCGAACATCCACTTGTACTGCGACGTGGAATTCGGCAAGGACGTGACGCTTGAGGACCTGCTGGAGCGCTACGATGCCGTGCTGTTCGCGACGGGCGCCGTCAAAGACAAGCCGTTGGGCTTGCCGGGCGCCGACCTTGACGGCGTATATGGCGCCGCCGAATTCGTGGGCTGGTATGACGGGCACCCGACGGGCGCTCGCGAATGGCCGCTCGAGGCTGAGCAGGTGGCCGTGATCGGTGGCGGCAACGTGGCCATGGACGTGGCGCGTGAACTTGTGCGCAATGCCGATGACCTGCGCGCCAAGACCGACATTCCCGACAACGTCTACGAAGGCATCAAGGCCAACAAGGCCAAGGAACTGCATTTGTTCATCCGCCGTGGCGTGGCGCAAGCCAAGTTCTCGGTGCAGGAGCTGCGTGAGATGGAGAAGCTGCCTGGTGTGCAGCTGATCATTGACGAAGACGATTTTGAGCTCGATGACGACACGATCGAAGTCGCCGAGCAAGACAAACTCACGCGCCAGATGGTCGAAGAGCTGTTTGCGATCCGCGAGATGGCGGAAGACATGGAAGACGACGGCGATGTGGACTTCGAAGGCAATCCAGCCGACCGCAAGTACTACATCCACTTCAACAGCGCGCCGACTGAAATCCTGGGTGAAGACGGCAAGGTCACAGGCATCCGCGTGGAGCGCACCGAGACGTCGGCCGACGGCAAGATGACACGTTTGGGTGAGTTCGAGGAGTTCCCCGTGCAAGCCGTGTATCACGCGATTGGGTACAAGCCGGAAGCGGCACCTGGCGTCGCTTACGATGAGCGCGGCGCGCATTTGGCCAACGCCAATGGTGATGGCCGCATCACGACCGATGCCGCCAGCGGTGACGTGCGCGAACGCCTGTATGCCACGGGTTGGGCCAAGCGTGGCCCTGTGGGCCTGATCGGCTCCACAAAGTCCGACGCGCTGCTGATTGTGACGAACATGCTCGAGGACTTGGCCAAGAGCGCCGAAGGTGGCCGCGTGGCCGCCGACCGTGATCCCGAGTCGATTGACCGGTTGCTGGCCGAACGTGGTGTGCGCCCGATTGATTTTGCTGGTTGGAAGCGCGTGGACGCGTTCGAGCGTGCCGAAGGCGCCAAGGAAGGCCGTGAGCACAAGAAGGTCATTGAGCCGGAGCAGTTCCGCGCGCTCGCGCATGGCAAGTGAGTTGATGCAGCTGATGTAGATGATGCGGATAATGGCTCCAACGCTGTGACGCGGGGCTGTTGAGCTGCTGTGCTGTTGCTGGATGCGCCTGGTGAGGTGGGAACCTTGCCGGGCGCATCTGCCGTTTTGGATATTGGAATATTGCAATAGTGGATTATGGGCTCGTTTAGACGTTTGGGCATAATCGTGGTATATGCGCATCCATGCAGTCCAAAGGGTGAATAATGCAGCAAACAGATAATGGTGATGAGAATGTCGAATCCGCACAACGCCAGGTATCTGTTGATGATCGTTTAGTATTTCCCCCGATTGAGCAGGTCGATGCACAGCATGTAGTGCAGCCGGAGGGTGCGCGGGATAACGGTTCGCGGGTTGAGCAGCACAGTCACCATGACCATCATGACCACCATGGCGAGCGGGCGATGAATTACCATTACGACCATCTGCGGCGTCGACTTAATGTGGTGATTGTACTGATGCTCGTGTTTGACCTGGTGGCCTGCATAGTGTTTTACCGCAATGAACTCGGTCTGCCAGGCTCCATAGATACCTCCGCTGCGGCCAATGCGGCCAATGCTGCTGGTGCCGCTGGTGCCGCGGATGTGCCTACAGCTTCGGCTTCCCCCTCGGATTCCATTGCTGGCGAGAAGGCTGGCGATGACGCAACACAGAACGTTGCGACTGCATCGGGGGTCGAAGCTGGGAGCAATACGGATTTTGATAATCGCACAACAGTACCTAATCCGCACCGTGACCCGATTGTGGTGACCTTGGAAAATCTGCATACCGCAGACATGCAAGCGGCGGATGGCTCCGCACAACTGGTTACCGCAGGCTTTACGTTGTCCGATGCGGACCGGCGGGCAGTGGACGAAGCGCTCGCCACGTTCTCGAATGCGGGTTATTCCGTTGGCATGGTGTTGGCCGATTTGGATACGGGAGCTGTGCTGACCTCATCGGGCAGCGTGCCCAAGTATTCAGCGTCGTCGATCAAGGGTCCGTACGTCATGTCGTTGGCGGCCACGGGCGCGATAGATCTTGATGCTGTGGCTGGGCGGCGCGATGGCGTGGCAAGCGCAGTGCATTCCGATATTGAGCAAGCCATTCAGGTTTCTGACAATGACGCTTATGGGGCGCTGTATTTGCGTTACGGCACTACTCCGATGACGTCATGGCTTGACGGGTCAGGAGTGCAACACAACCTTACTGATCATGAATATCTTGATTTATCGGCCATCGACTTGGCGATCATGTGGACGAAGGCCTACCAATATTTGTTCACCGACACGGTCGATGCTGCGTCGAGCCAGCCAGTCAAGGCGTCGGCTGATGCGCGCGCCTGGTTGGCGTCCAATTACCGCGATTCGTTAAGTTCAACGATTCATATGGCCTTGGGGGATTCCGCACCCATGCTGTCCAAGGCCGGTTGGATTGCAGAAGCCGGTTACTTGGCATTCAATGATGGCGGCATTGTGCTGCCCGACTCCCAGCGCAGCGAATATGGTGGCGTGGCGATTACCGAGCGCCCCTCGGCCTATGTGTTGACGATGCTGACCGATGCTTACGGCGAATACGATTTGCTGACCAACCTCGCCTCCACGCTCGGCGACGTATACCACAACAGCATGCAGCGCCAACAGTGAGTTTTGCCGCCGTGTGTGCTACAGTGACTCCTTGTGTGCTATTGCAGCATGCCACTTGCGGATGTAGTTCATCGGTAGAACGAAAGCTTCCCAAGCTTTAAAGGCGGGTTCGACTCCCGTCATCCGCTCCATTTATTTATCTGAAGAAGGTTGCAAAACCAGCGTTTCTTGAAATGATTCAACTTTAAAAAGTTGTGTTGATTGATGCAACTGTGTTGAATACGCCGCCCGTCTTTCCTATCAAGCAGGGGCAAATCGCGTCCAGGCTCCCAAACTGCATGTTTTCTGACCAGGCTGGTCAGGAAAGATGCGGCTTTACGGCTGAAATTGCGTTTTTCTTGACCGGGCTGGTCAGGGGAGATGCGTTTTGCGCCCGGAAACTGCACTTATGCTGACCAGCTTGGTCAGGAGGGGTGCGGTTTGTTGCCGGGCTGGCGGCTGTCGGCAGCCAAGGGTTTCGGAGCGGCCACTGCCGCGCGTGTTCGTTAGTTGCGTTCGTCGCGTTCGTTTCGTCTGCCGCGTTTGCCGCGTTCATCGTTTGCGTTCGTTCGCCGCGATCGGGGGTGGCACTTTGGGGGTAGGCGCTTACGATGGGACGCGTTTGTAGCGGATCCGAGGTGCCGGCCCCAGGAGGCTTATTGATGACGATGACATTGCCTGAATCATTGACTAATCCATTGCTGAACAAGAGTACGGCGTTCACGCAGGTTGAACGGCATAATTTGGGCTTGGTGGGGCGGTTGCCATCCGCTGTGGAAACGCTCGACCAGCAGCTGCAGCGCTGCTACAGCCAGCTGCATGCGTGCACGTCGAACCTTGAGCGCTATCTGTATCTCGACCAGCTGCACCGCCGCAGCGACGTGCTCTACTATCGCCTGCTCGTAGACCATCTCGCCGAACTCATGCCCATCGTTTACGATCCCACAATCGCCGAGGCGATCAAGAACTGGTCGGCTGATTACCGTGGCACGCGCGCCGTGTACTTGAGCGTGGACCGCATCGAAGACATTGACGAGTCGTTCGACAATCTTGGTCTTGGCCCCGACGACGTAGACCTGATTGTCGCTTCCGACGCCGAGGCGATTCTCGGCATTGGTGACTGGGGCGTCAACGGTACCGACATCAGCATTGGCAAACTGGCCATTTACACGGCTGCGGCTGGTGTGGACCCCGCCCGCGTCATCGCCGTCAACTTGGATTGCGGCACCGACAACACATCGCTGCTGGAAGACCCGGTTTACCTGGGCAACCGTCACGCTCGTGTGCGCGGCAAGCAATACGACCGGTTCATCGCGGCTTACTTGCGTTCCGCTGCCCAGCATTATCCGCACGCGCTGCTGCATTTTGAAGATTTTGGCCCGTCGAATGCGCGCCGCATCATCAACGAATATCGCGACACCTACCGTGTGTTCAACGACGACATGCAAGGCACGGGCGCTGTGGTCATTGCCGCCGTCATGGCCGGTTTGCGGGTCACAGGCCAAACGTTCGCCGACCAACGGCTGCTCGTGTATGGCGCGGGCACTGCCGGCACAGGTATGGCCGACCAGATCCACGCGGCCATGATGCGCGACGGCTTGACCGACAGCGAGGCTCGCGAGCGCATCTGGCTGATCGACCGCAACGGTCTCGTCACTGATGACATGCCCGATCTGCCTGACTATCAGGCCGCCTACGCGCGCCCGCGTTCGCAAGTTGCGGCGGCGGATTGGCGTCGGGATGCTGCCGGTCATATTGGTTTGCTTGAAACTGTGCGGCACGTGGCCCCGACGATTTTGATTGGCACGTCCACTGACCACGGTGCGTTCACGCAAGACGTCATTGAGGCGATGGCCGCCCAGGTTCAGCGCCCGATTATTCTGCCGTTGTCCAATCCGACGGAGCGCATCGAGGCGATGCCGCAAGACGTGATCCGCTGGTCTGACGGCCGCGCGCTTGTTGCGACGGGCATTCCCGTGGACCCGTTCGACTACAACGGCGTGACATACACGATTGGCCAGGGCAACAATGCGCTGCTGTATCCGGGCTTGGGTTTGGGCGTTATTGTGTCGGGCGCGCGCACGGTCACCGACATGATGCTGCTGGCCGCCGCTCAGGCGTTGGCTTCCCATGCGGATGCCACGACGATCGGTGCGGCGCTGCTGCCGCCCGTCTCCGATTTGCGTGCGTCGAGCGCGCTTGTTGCGGCCGCCGTGGCGCGACAGGCTGAAGTTGACAATGTTGCGACAGTGCATAGTGACGACTGGGATCAGACAGTGCGTCAGGCCATGTGGTGGCCCGCTTATTAGCAAGTGGTATTGCCGTCCGCGATGCAGCGTTGTTCCACGTGGAACAACGCTTAGGATGGGAGCATGTGCGCACGGTATGAAGCGTTGACGATCGAGCATGTTCAGGCGGTCATCGCGCAACTTACAGGAATAGAAAAAGCGGATCCTGCTCAAGCCGCTCCTGAGCCGGCGGCCGAACCTGAACTTGAGTTCGAGTCCGAACCGGCACAGCTCGACTTGTTTGCGGCGGCAGAGCACGGGAGTCAGCCGCAGCTGGAACGTCCACAAACGCGCGAGCCCGTGGACGTCTATCCGTCGGCAGTGACGCCCGTAATCGTGCCCACGTTCGACACGGCCGTGGGCGACGGCGCGCTCGAGTTCGCGGATGAACTTGCGTTTGAGTCCCCAGGCCAGCCGGCTCCCGGAACCGCGCCATCTCAGCGTAACCTTGCGCATGCGTCCACGCACGCACTCGATTCTGGACATCCGCTGCTGCCGCCGCACAGCTTGCGGGCCGAGCGGTTGAGCTGGGGATGTGAAGCGCCGTGGCTCAAACAGCCCGTGTTCAACACGCGCATTGAGAGCGCTGAAAAACCGTTCTGGCGGCAGTCCATGGAGCACGACCGCTGCATCATCGCGTGCCGTAAGTTCTACGAATACGGTCCCGCTCCCGAACCCGGCGCACGCAAGCCGCAGTACGTGTTTACGGTGCCGCACATGCACGTCATATTTGTGGGAGCCGTGCGCAAGGGCGGCGCGTTCTCGATGATTACGACGGCCGCGAACGGCATCATGGCGCCGATTCACGCGCGCATGCCGCTCGTGCTGCACCCGCGCGAGCTGGATCTGTGGCTCGGGCCTGATTATCGGGCGCTCGCCGACCGTTCGCGCGTGCCGCTCAACGTGAGTCCCGTGCGTCCGTTGACTTGAGTGTGGCGCATTCAGGCCCGTCACGCGACACGGCTATTGCCAGCGCTTGATTTTTTGTTATTTCTGTGATTGCTCCTCTGGCCGCCGCTTGCCTCGCACGGTGTCGCCATGCTGTTGCGGCCGACTGTGGCCTCCGGCGCGGCCACGCGCAATGCTGTTTCCGTGCTGAGCTTGGAACCCACGCATTCGAGCATAGCGTTGGCGCCCACGCCATCCGTATTCAACGCTGTGACGTCAACCCCGTTCATGCCACAGCGTTGGTGTGGTTGTATTGATATTTCAGCCTAAAAGTGCATTATTGGCATTACAAATGCGGTTACGCCACATATTGGTATGCATATCTTGCGTGGATACGGGTATGGGTCATGCCGCGTCGCTGCGGTGGACGGCTCGACACGCACCCCGATGCCACGCATTGCCTAATCTTGTGGGCACGATGAATTTGCTCTACAACACGTCGTGCTTCGTCAAGGAAGGCTACGGATACGCCTTGTGCGTGGACGGTCTTGTGGATGCGAGCGACGGCAGCGGACTGACGTTCCTCCCGCTCGATCCGCCGATGCATACGAACCTGTGCATCGCATGGCGCAGCAACCGTGCATTGTCGCAAGCTGCGCAAGCGTTCCTTGATGAATTGCGTGTGGTGTTGGCAGAACACACCGACGCATTGCAATGATGCGTCAGAGTTGCGATGCGCAAGGGATGCGGAAATAGAAAAAATAACTTGCTCGCGCGGGCAGTGGGTGGTGAATGACAGACGGCGTTCGGGGCGGCTGAAGGGGAGCTGGAAACGCACTGAAGAAAGCTTAAAATCAGCGAGTTTTCAGGGATTTCGCATGGTTCTCCATTGCAGCAAACGAGGGTGGGGTGTCCAAGGTGAGCGGGGTGTTGTGCAACGCACGGCGTATTTCTGGCGAATATTCACGCTGGGCGGGTAATCGGCGATCACCGACGCAACTCTTGCGGTTGGATGGAGGGTATTGAAATGGTGTGCAGGCGCGTCGGACGGCCGGGGGACCGGACACGTCGGGAGCGCGGAAACGAATCGGTGGAACCGTTTGCCGCGCGCAACAAACGTGCGCTGCGCACAGCACAACCTTGAACTCTAAGGAGCGAACATGACGGAAGAACGCGTCAACAAGTACGATGCCGCGAACAGCGCCGTATCGGCAACTTTCAAGCTGCGTAACGGCAACCTGATCCCGCAGTTGGGCCTGGGCACCTGGCTGATCGACAACGACAAGGTCAAGCGCGTGGTCGTTGACGCGCTGAAGATGGGCTACCGTCTGATCGACACGGCCCAGGCCTACGACAATGAGGAAGGCGTTGGCGAGGGTATCCGCGAGTCGGGTGTGGACCGCAAGGACATCTACCTGACGTCCAAAATCCGCGCTGAATACAAGACGTACGACGAGGCTCGTCGTTCGATTGATGAGTCCCTGCAGAAGCTCGGCACCGATTACCTTGACCTGATGCTGATCCACTGCCCGCAGCCGTGGGACGAGTACGGCTCCGACAACCACTACTATGCCGAGAACCTTGAGGTTTGGAAGGCGCTGGAAGACGCGTTCCGCGAGGACAAGGTGCGCGCGATCGGCGTGGCCAACTTCGGCAAGGCTGACCTGCAGAACATCCTCGACCACGCCGTTGAGATGCCGTTTGTCGATCAGGTGCTCACGCATGCGGGACACACCGACCTTGACTTGCTTGAGTTCATCAAGCAGAGCGACATGCAGGCCGAGGCTCACTCGCCGATGGGCCACGGCGAGGTGCTGCAGAACCCGGTGCTCGTGGAGCTCGCCCACAAGTACGGCTGCTCGGTTGCTTCGCTGTGCATCAAGTACACGATCGAGCTCGGCTGCGTGGCGCTGCCGAAGGCCACGTCGTGGGAGCACCTTGAAGACAACATGAACACGCACTTCGAGATCGATCCGAAGGACATGGACACGCTCAAGCACCTCAAGATCGAGGATTACGGCGAGTCCGCGCAGTTCCCTTGCTATTCGAAAGCTCCGAAGATCGCCTGAGCCGGTTGGGCTGACCGGGGTGAACGGATTGGCTCCGGCCGAACACAAGATTTGCGGGATTTGTGAGGATTGCTTGCCGCTTCTATGCAGCGTGGGATGACCTGACCTACACTCAATGACGTTGCAAGCGAGACTCACATCCCGCTTCCCCTCACATCACTTGCGGTTACGAGTTGATATGAGGTTGTTGAAGACTTACTCCGAGTAACCACCACCGCATCCCGTGCCACCGCTGGCACGGGATGCTTTTTATGTCCGCGCGAGCCGGGACCGGCTGGGTTTCTTGCGGGCGATGTTTTCTTGCGAGCGCGGGTTGCTTGCGAGCGCGGCCCTCTTACGCCCTCGGCTCCCTCGTGCCTACGCCCCTTCCCAGCTCACAGCCGCGCCAGCTCTCAGCGCATCGCGACGTACTCGTCAATCGTCACGAACGTGTAGCCGTCGGCTTTCAGATCGTCAATGATATGCGGCAGTGCTTCGACGGTTTGGTCGCGCTCGCCACCGCCCGCGTGCATCAGCACGACGGCACCATTGAACATGTTGCTGCGCACCGTTTTACGGATCGCGTCGGCGCCAGGTTTCTTCCAATCCTCGGTATCAATGTTCCACAGCACGTTCATCTTGACCATGTCGGCCGTTTCTTTCCACTGCTTAATACCGAACGACCCGTAAGGCGCGCGCAACACATCCGTCTTGACGCCCGACGCCTTCTCAATGTCAGCAAACCCCGTCTCAAGTTCCTTGCGCAGCGCCGTGCGGTCCAGGTCGGGCAGATACGCGTGCGTCGCGCTATGGCTCGCCACCTGGTTGCCGTCGGCCACCGTCTGCTTCTCAATCTGCGGGTAAATCAGCGCATCCTCGCCCACGTCAAAGAACGTCGCCTTGACATGCTTGTCTTTCAAAATGTTCAGGATTTTCGTCGTGTATGGGCTCGGCCCGTCATCAAACGTCAGCGCGACGATCTTCTTGCCGGCCGGGCTGACGTTGAACGACACGACTTTCAAATCCACGGGCTTTTCAAGCTCCTCCTTGCGCACGGTTTTCTTTGAGATTGTGCCGGTCCAAGTTTGCGCCACGCCATCTTTGCCCTCGTGCTCCACAAGCTGGATCGCCCCTTGCGTCAGGTCAATGTTCGTGCCGAACGGAATCGGTTCAGTGCCGACCGTATGCGGTTCGGTGGCATCGGTGCCGTCCGTCACGGAAATCGTGTCTCCGTCCGTCATGTGCGTGGAGTCCCAGTCTTGGGGCGCCACGGCTTTGCCCTCCACGGAAACGGTTACAGGGTTGCCTTTGGCCTTTTCGAGAAGTTTGCCGTCGACGGCAAGAAGGTTACCTGGGGTTCTGCGGAAATCATCATGATCTTTCAGCAGCTGCGCGACGGAAGTGTCGGCCTTGATTGCGTACGACGTGCCGTCTACCTGAACGTTGATTGAACGCCAGTGAAACTGCCACATCCACCACAGTCCGATACCCAAACCCACCACGACGACGGCAATAAGCACGCTGATCAGCGCGAACGCAACGTTACTGCGCGGCTTTTTTGGCGGCCTGGCGATGCCCTCGAGCGAAATTTCCTCGGGTTCCTGGCCCTGATTGCTGTCCGCTTGCGTCATCCGAACCCCCTCCTTGCTCCCGGCTGTGACGTTCGTTCCCATTCTAAACTGCAGCCTGCGCGCGCGGAATTGTTCGCGGGGATGCAGGCGGAAATTGGGTGGGCGCAACCTCGCCTTGATCTCTCACTTGCGCCACGCTGTAAGGATTATCTGTATTTCTGTGGCACCGTCAGTAGCATAATTGAAGCATGCCTATTGCAACTCCAGACCAGTACGCGGCGATGCTCGATGCGGCTCGCGCCGGCGGATATGCCTACCCTGCTATTAACGTGACGAGCTCGCAAACGCTGAACGCGGCGTTGCAGGGCTTCGCCGATGCCGAATCGGACGGCATCATCCAAGTGTCTGTGGGCGGCAGCGCCTATTTCTCAGGACAGCGCGTGGCGGACCGCGTGACGGGCTCGCTCGCATTCGCGGCGTTCGCCCACGAAGTAGCACGCAAATACCCGAACATCACAGTGGCGCTGCACACCGACCACTGCGCCAAACAATATCTCGACGAATGGGTGCGCCCGTTGCTTGACCTGGAAGCCGAGCAAGTGGCCCACGGGCAGGAACCCGCGTTCCAGTCGCACATGTGGGACGGCTCTACCGTGCCGTTGAGCGAGAACCTGGCCATCGCGCGCGAACTGCTGGACAAATCACGCAAGGCGCATACGATCCTTGAAATCGAAATCGGCGCCGTAGGTGGTGAAGAAGACGGTCACAGCGCGGAAATCAATGAAAAACTCTATTCCACGCCGCAAGACGGCATCCGGGTCGCGCGCGAGTTGGGCCTCGGTCAGGACGGACGCTACATGGCCGCGTTCACGTTCGGCAACGTGCACGGCGCATACAAACCCGGCGTCGTCAAACTGCGCCCCGAACTGCTCGGCGAAATCCAGCAAGCCGTGTGGCAGGAACTGCAAGATGGTGAACTTAAGCGCGAACCCGGCATGGATGTGATTGACGGCAAACCGTTCGAACTCGTGTTCCACGGCGGATCGGGATCGACTCCACAAGAGATCGCGCAGGCTGTGGCGCACGGCGTGGTCAAAATGAACATCGATACCGACACGCAGTACGCGTTCACGCGCGCCGTGGCCGGGCACATGTTCCGCCATTACGACGAAGTGCTGAAGATCGATGGTGAAGTAGGCAACAAGAAAATGTACGACCCGCGCTCCTGGGGCAAGGAAGCGGAAGATTCGATGGCCGCGCGAGTAGTCGAAGCCTGCGAACAGCTAGGCTCCGCCGGCAAAGCCCTGAAGTGAAGGGAAGCTGCTGAGGAGAGGGAAGGAACTGAAGTGAGCGTTGCGCTGAGGCGCGGGGAGCGCTGAGTGCCGCCGCTGGGGCGAGCGCGGCGCTGAAGTGCGAGGAGCTCGGGCGAGGCGAGGGAAACTCTGCGGCGAGAAATCCCTCTCCTCCCTCTTTTCCTCTCCTTCTCCTCCTCCCTCTTCTCCCTCTCCTCCCTCTCCTTCTCCTCCCTCTCCTTCTCCTCCCTCTCCTCTTTTTCTCTTCTCTTTTTTTCTCCTTTTTCTCCTCTTTCTCCTCCTCCTTTTTCTCCTCCCTCTCCTCTTCTCCTTCTCCTCTTTTCCTCTTCTCTTCCTCTTCCTCTTCTCTTTCTCCTTCTTTTCCTTCTTCTTTTCCTCCTTTTTCTTCTCCCTCTTTTCCTCTCCTTCTCCTCTGCCTCCTTCTATTTCTCTCCTTCTCCCGTTAACCTCTCCAACCTCTCTCGCCGCCCCCAACCTCTCGGACGCGCCCCCTAATTTCCACTTCTGAACCCAAAATGTAGTTTTCCTGACCAAGCTGGTAAGGAGAAGTGCGCTTTTCGCGCTGAAAATGCGTCTTTTCTTACCAGGCTGGTCAGGGGAGATGCGGTTTTGGGGCCCAAAGTGCGTCTTTCCTGACCAGCGTGGTCAGCGGGATTACGGTTTCATCCTTCAAACTGCGTCTTTCCGTACCGGCCTGGCCAGGGGAGTTACATTTTCGGGGCGGGAACTGCGTCTTTCTGTACCGGCCTGGTCAGGGGAGATGCATTTTCGGGTTGGGGATGCGGTTTTTCGTGTTGGCCGGGTGGTGCCGGGCCGGATTTTTATGCAAAGTGCATCTTTCCTGACCGAGCTGGTACAACCAACCGCTACTTCCGTACCTCAAATGCATCTTTCCTTACCAGGCTGGTCAGGAAAACTACGGTTTGGGACGCAAAACTGCATCTTTCCTGACCAGCGCGGTCAGTGGGATTACGGTTTCATCCTTCAAACTGCGTCTTTCCGTACCAGGCTGGTCAGGGGAGTTACGGTTTGGAGCTGAAACTGCATCTTTCCTGACTAGGCTGGTCAGGGGAACTGCAGTTTTGTGGCCCAAAGTGCATCTTTCCGTACCAACCTGGTCAGGAGAGATGCAGTTTTGGGAGTGGAAGTGCGGTTTTTCTGACCGGGTTGGTCAGGGGAGATGCGGTTTGGGCGGTTGCAGTGGTCTCGCTGGGGTAGACGGCGGGTGTGGGGAGCGGTTTTTGCAACGGAGGCGGTGTCGCTACAACGCGGCGGCGTTTAGTGTGGGCAGCCGCTCCCAATGTGATATGGGTCTTTATTGCGTAGGGGGTCGCGCGTATGCTTGTGACGTCTGACAGCGGAGTGGAGCGGAGGAGACCATGCCCGGAATCGTGTTGATTGGCGCACAGTGGGGTGACGAAGGCAAAGGCAAAGCGACGGACTTGATCGGCACGGAGGTCGATTATGTCGCGCGCTTCAATGGCGGCAACAACGCGGGCCATACTGTGGTGGTCGGCGATGAATCCTATGCATTGCATTTGCTGCCGTCCGGCATTATCAGCCCGCGCGCGATCCCTGTGATTGGCAATGGCGTGGTCGTTGACCCGGCCGTGCTGTTTGAAGAGATTGATGGGTTGCAGAGCCGTGGCATTGACTGCTCGCGTCTGCTGATCAGTGAATCCGCGCATGTGATTGCCCCCTACCATCGCACGATTGACAAGGTGACCGAACGCTTCGCCGGCAAGAAGAAGATCGGCACAACAGGCCGTGGCATCGGACCGGCTTACGCCGACAAGATCAACCGCGTCGGCATTCGTATTTCCGACCTGTTCCATGAGGACGTGCTGCGCGACAAGGTGGCCAACAGCCTGCATCAGAAGAACCAGATGCTCGTCAAGCTGTATAACCGCCGTGCCATCGACGTTGACCGCACGGTCGATGAGCTGCTTGAACTCGGTGAGCGTCTGCGTCCCTACGCGGCCAACACGTCGTTGATTCTGAACGATGCACTCACTGCCGGCAAAACCGTGCTGTTCGAAGGCGGGCAGGCCACGATGCTCGACATCGACCACGGCACTTATCCGTTCGTCACGTCGTCGAACCCGACGGCTGGCGGCGCTTGCACGGGTACGGGCGTGGGCCCGACCAAGATCAACCGCGTGATCGGCGTGGCCAAAGCGTACGTCACGCGTGTTGGCGAAGGTCCGTTCCCGACCGAACTGTTTGATGAGCAAGGCGATTGGCTGCGCGCCCAAGGTCACGAATATGGCGTGACGACAGGCCGCCCGCGCCGCTGCGGCTGGTTCGATGCCGTCGTCAACCGTTACGCCACACAGGTCAACGGCTTGACTGACATTGTGCTGACGAAGCTTGATGTGTTGACAGGCCTTGAGCAAATCCCGATTTGCGTGGCCTACGATGTGGATGGCGTGCGCTACGACGACATGCCGGCCGACCAGGTCGCCTTCGCCGCAGCCAAGCCGATTTATGAGACGATGCCGGGTTGGAGCGAAGATATTTCGCAAATCCATGATTTCAACGATTTGCCGGCCACTTGCCAGGCTTATGTGAAGCGTCTTGAGGAGCTTTCGAATTGCCGTATTTCCGTAATCGGCACAGGCCCCGAGCGCGACCACATCATTGAGATCAATTCTCTGGTGGATTGAATTGGTGGGTTGACCCGTGTCTGACAATATCCCCTCCCTGCCGGACGGTCCCGACCACCAAGAAGAATCCGACCAGCCCGACATGCCGAGCGCCGTGCGCCACGCTGCGCAACGGCGTTCGGTGGCGCGCGCTAGTGCGCAATCCGACGAATCTCGCGAATCCGAAGACTTGCGTGAGCAGTCCAACTCACTTGAACAGACCGAAGCGTCGCGTGAGCAGGCTGAGGAACGACTCGTCGCCCATGACCAGTTCCTCGAAGACGTGCCTGCCGATGCGTTCGACGCCACGCCCGACGAGATTCGCGACCGCAATACGGGCAAGGAAATTCCCGACATCACCGAGATGCCCGTCATCTCCTCAATGCCGGCGTTTTCCGCTGGGGCCGCATCGATTCCGCCACTTCCAGCAGCCGCGTCGCCATCACCCGCGTCGCCCGCAGTCGCAGAACCGTCCGCCTCACCCGCATCAAGTGCCGCGGAGCAAGGCCCCAACGCCGCTCAAGACAGCCAAGAAGACCGCCAAGAAGACGATCAAATATTCGCCGCACCCGACTCGTTCCCGGCAGGCGTCACCTCGGTTCCCGCCTACCCGCACGGCCGCCCCGACTTGTCTGCGCAGCCCGCGCGCGAGTTCGCGGCGCTGGCTCCGTCGAACAATCTGTCGCGTTTGCCCAGCGTTACCGCCGTGTTCGCGCCTGTGATCACGGGCACGAATCCGACCGGAGCCGCTGCTGCCAGCGCGCCTCCCAAAGTGCCGTTGGCCCCGCTCAAGCGTGTGCAAGGCAAGTTCAACCCGCTGGCAGACCTGCCCGTGTATCTCGTCGTGTTCCTCGGCGGCTTCGTCGGCACGGCATTGCGCTATCTGCTGTGGCTTGCGATGCCGGCTCCGGCCAGTTCGCGCGGCTTGCTGATAGCGTTTCATCCGGCCACGTTCATCGCAAACATGATCGCCACGTTCGGTTTCGCCATGTTGAGCTCCTACATTTCCCAAGCAATCTGGATTCGACGGCGCTCACGTCAGCTCATCAGCCGTGGCGTTGGCATGGGCTTGTGTGGCGGTTTTTCCACATTGAGCGCGATGATGGTGGAAGATATCACAGCCATGCACAACTCGTCGATTGGCGGTTTGCTGCTGTACACGTTGATGACGTTCATCTGCGGCCTGGCTGTGGCGTGGTTGGGTTCGGCACTGGGGTTGCGGCTTACTGCTCGCCGTGCCGCGCAAGCAATCACGGAAATAGATATAGACAACGCGCCGAAACCGGCCATTGGAGTGAGAGTTCCGGCCGATCCGGCTGTGGCCGGGCACTCGGCGGCCGAGAGTGCGCAGCATGCCGTGGCCGCCGATCCGGGAGCCCCCGCGACCGACGTGACGGACGCGTCAGGACAGCTTTCCGCGCTGCCTGCCGGTGCTGGAACCGGTGCCGTTCCCGGTGAACCTGACCCGACGACCGACGAGATTCCGCTCGTCGCCGACCCGTTGACGGGGGAGGTGCACTGATGTTCGGCCAGTTTCTACTTGTCTGTTGTTGCGGCGGCCTCGGAGCCGTCGCGCGGTTCGTGCTGAACACGTCGATCCAACGCTGGTGGGCGCGCGTGTTCCCGCTCTCGACGTTCATCATCAACATTCTCGCAGCCTTGTGCGCGGGTATCGCGGCGGCCGCGTACTTCTACAACACGGTGGACTACAGCACGTATCTGCTGTTCGTCACGGGCTTTTTGGGTGGTTTCTCGACGTTTTCGACGGCCATCAATGAGATGGTCGCGCTGATTCGCGGCCGCCGGTTCGTGGTCGGCATGCTGTACATGCTGCTCACGCTCGTGCTGCCGTTCCTGTGCGTGTGCCTGGGCTGGTGGATCGGCTCACTGTAGTCGGCTGCTATTTTCATTTCCGTCCATGCCACGCCACCGTCCCAACCCACGCCTGTGTGGCACGTTTCTCTAGTGTCCCAACGCTCTGATGTTCAGGCGGACTTGACGGATGCGCCGGAATGGGCGGGGACGATAGTCAGTCGGCCGCCGAGCGCGTGGATGACTTTCATCATGGTCTGGAACGAAGGATTGCCTTTTTCGCTCAGGCTTTTGTACAGGCTTTCGCGTCCAACGCCGATTTCCTGCGCAATTTGTGCCATGCCTCGGGTTTTTGCGACGATGCCGAGGGCCGCCTGCATGGTTGCGGGGTCGTTTTGTTTCGACCTGCCAGCAACAGTATGACCCTGTTGCCAAGTTGGCAACAGGGGGGGGCGGTGAGGTGGGCTTCGGGGTGGGGGGATTGATTTGCGTATGTGGAGCGCGGATTTTTTTTGGGGTGAACGCATGGTGAGATTGTTGGGGGTGGGAAATTTCTCTGTGAGCGTAGGGCGGGTGGGGGTGTTTTCAAACCGTAACAAGCGCTGGAAATTAGGGAATTACTGGGGTTGAGCGGGGTGGGGTGGAACGGGTGGCGGCGGCCATACCACATGAAATTACTGCGAAATCATGGAAACGAGCAGGAAATCATTCGGCAACAGCGTTCACGCATTTCTTCTTTAGGTTGATTCCCATCTAGAGAGGGAGAACGTGAATGAGAACATCTGTACCTGTGCGGCGGTGGCGACGCGTCATTGTGATGATGATTGCGTTGCTCGCGTCGCTGGTTGCCCTCGTGGCGTTCAGTCCGATGCAAGCCCATGCCGCTGAAGCAGTGGACAAATGCAACCCGACCGCGGAAGTCGGCTGTGTGAACGGCATTCTGCAAACATCCGACAAAAAGCCGATCGGCGGCGTGGAAGTCACGCTTTCTGGCGCGGAGAAAGCCACGACAACCACGGCGGCAGACGGTAGCTGGGCATTCGCGGTCAACGCGGATGGCAAGTATACGGTCACGATTCCGAAGGCCGCCATGCAAGACAATGGCCTGAAAACGGATTCGGCCACGGTTGAAGTCAAGAAAAACGATTTTGGCAAGCAGCGCGCGGTCGTCCGTTTCGATGAAGCATCCAAATCAGCGGGTTCAAGCGCCAAGAGCAACTCGTCGGGTTCCTCAAGCTCGTCCTCGTCGAGTGACTCTGCTACGGGTCCGAGCGGATCGAACTTCACGAAGCGGTTCTGGCAGCAGCTGTATTCGGGCATCCTGTTCGGCCTGATGCTCGCGCTGATGTCGGTGGGTATGAACCTCATTTACGGCACCACTGGCCTGAGCTCCTTCTCGCATGGCGAGCAGGTCACACTCGGTGGTTTGATGGCTTACCTGGGTGCGCAAGTCATGCACATGCCAATCTGGCTGGCCGCGGTTTTCGCGATTGTGATCGGCGCATTGACGGGCTTCATTGAAGACGTGCTGATCTGGGGGCCGCTGCGCAAGAAGCGCATTGGACCGCTGCAGCAGATGATTGTGACCATCGGTCTGTCAATGGCCTTGCAGTATCTGTTCCAGTGCTTCTTTGGCGGCGACATCAAAGGCATCACCAAGTCGATTCCTGAAGCGATTCAAATCGGCCCGATCACAACGAATGCGCCATCGCTGCTCGCTGCGGCCATCGCGATCATCGTGATCGCCGGCGTCACCTTCTTCCTCTACCGCACACGCTTGGGACGCGCCACACGCGCAGTCTCCGACAATTCAGCACTCGCTGCAGCTTCAGGCATCAACGTCAACCGCGTGGTGCGCGTGGTCTGGACGCTGGCCTGTGGTCTGGCCGCATTGTCTGGTGTGCTCATGGGCATCTACCTCAACGGCATCTCCTGGAATACAGGCGCCACGCTGCTGATGCTGATGTTCGCCGCAGTCACGTTGGGCGGCCTTGGCACAGCCAACGGTGCACTCGTCGGCTCGCTCGTCATCGGCATTGTGGCGGACATGAGCTCGCTGTTCATCCCATCCGACATGCGCTACGCCTCGGCGTTGGCAATCCTCATCATCGTCCTGTTGATCCGTCCGCAGGGCATCTTCGGCAAGCAGCAAAGGATTGGCTGATATGAACGCTTTAACGATTATCACAAATGTGCTCGGCGAGCTCATGGCGCCGACCACGGCAGCCTATGCGCTGGCCGCCATGGGCTTGAACATCCACTTCGGCATGACAGGCTTGATGAACATGGGTCAGGCCGGCTTCATGTTGCTCGGCGCCTACGGTTTCGCCATCACACAAGCCATGGGCGGCAACCTGTTCATCTCGATTGTCACGGCTCTGGTGCTCGCGGCCATTTACGGATTGCTGCTCGGCATTCCAACACTCAAACTTGGTCCCGACTACCTGGCCATGGTCACGTTGGCGGCCGCCGAGATTGTGCGCATTGTGGCACGCTCCACGGCCATGACACATGTGACGGGTGGCTCGGCCGGCATCTCCCCGCAAGACTTTACGACACAGTTTGAAGCGTTGTCCCCATTGCCTGACGGCAGCACCACGTTCCTGCTGTGGACGTACAACAACAACATCGCGAACTCCTGGTGGCTGCGCATTGTGGCCTGGATCCTCGTGGCCATTGCGGCCGTGCTGTGCTGGCGCTGGTTCAACTCCCCATGGGGCCGCGTGCTCAAAGGCATCCGTGAAGACGAAAACGCGATCAAGTCGCTTGGCAAGAACGTCACGAAGTACAAGATGCAAGCGTTGATCCTCGGAGGCCTGTTCGGCGCAATCGCCGGCATCGTGTTCGTACTGCCGCGTTCGGTACAGCCTGACTCACTGGGCCGCACGGTCACGTTCTACACCTGGACGATTCTGCTGCTCGGCGGCGCGGCCACGATTATGGGCCCGATTCTCGGTTCCTGCGTGCTGTGGGTGCTGCTGACACTCGTCAAGGAAGTGATGCGTGTGAGCATTCCCGAAACCGTGATGTCGTCCAACCAGATCGAGGCGCTCGGATGGGTCATCGTGGGTGTCGCGCTCATGTGCCTCGTGATCTTCAGGCCGCAAGGCATTCTCGGCAACAAGAAGGAGCTGGCGTTCAATGCGTGATTCCAATACGAACCAAACCACTGATCCAAACGCTCCCACACCGATCAACGTGGGCGAGGAGCGCACCCAGCCGGTCGGCGCATTCTTTGACCTGGCCAAATGGGCCACGAAAGCTCCTGAAGGCGAACAGCTGATCTCCACGGCGTACGGCGACCGCGTGACCCAGGACCTGATGTATGTGGAAAACAAGGCCGGCGTGCACAAGCCTGACCCGATCCTTGTGGCCGACAATGTGACGCGCAAATTCGGCGGCATGACCGCCGTGGACGTCGAACACTTCGAAATCGAACGTCACGGCATCACGGCGCTGATCGGCCCGAACGGCGCCGGCAAAACGACATTCTTCAACCTGATGACAGGCTTCGACACACCCAACACGGGCACCTGGCATTTTGACGGCCAGGACATGGCCCACGTGCAACCCGAAAAAGTCGCCAAAGGCGGCATGGTGCGCACGTTCCAGCTGACCAAAGTCATGAGTCGCCTGACCGTGCTCGACAACATGTTGCTGGGCGCTCCCGTGCAACCGGGCGAAGGCATGCTGCGCGCGCTGTGGCCTGGAGCGTGGAAGAAGCACGAAAAAGAAAACCGTGAGAAAGCCGAAGCGTTGCTTGAACGCTTCCTGCTGTTCAAGAAAAAAGACGATTATGCGGGCGGCCTCTCGGGCGGTCAGCGCAAACTGCTCGAAATGGCTCGCGCGCTGATGTCCGATCCCAAGCTCGTGATGCTCGACGAACCCATGGCCGGCGTGAACCCGGCGCTCAAGCAGTCGCTGCTCGACCACATCATCAGCCTGCGCGAAGACGGCACAACCGTGCTGTTCGTGGAACACGACATCAACATGGTGCGCCACATCGCCGACTGGGTCACTGTGATGGCTGAAGGCAAAATCGTTGCCGAAGGCCAACCCAAGACCGTGATGGACGATCCGGCCGTGGTGGACGCCTATCTGGGAGCGCACGCCAACATCGATTTGGCCGACATCGATTCGATTGACAACGACGACGACGGAAGTGAGGACGTGCAATGAGCTCAACAGCAACGATGGCATCCGATGCACAGGCCGCCATGGAAGACGCCGCAGAAATGAATATGAAACCGACGCGAGCCCAGGTGCACGTAGGCGAGCCGGAAGGCGAACCGTTGATGGACGCGCAGGATCTGCTCGCGGGCTACCTGCCGGGCGTCAATATTTTGAACGGCGCCTCGCTGACGCTGCACGAAGGCGAGATTGTGGGCATCATCGGGCCAAACGGCGCGGGCAAGTCGACGCTACTCAAGTCGCTGTTCGGACTCGTGCACATCCATGAAGGCCACCTGCTGCTGCGCGGCGAGGACATCACGAACCTGCGCGCCGACAAACTCGTGTCGCGCGGCGTGGGATTCGTGCCGCAAACCGAAAACGTGTTCCCAAGCCTGACCATCCTCGAAAACATGCATATGGGCGCTTATCAAAACCCGAAAAAATTTGCGGAACGCTTCGACTACGTCTGCTCAATCTTCCCGAAGCTCGGCACGCGACGCAACCAGCTCGCAGGTCAGCTCTCAGGCGGTGAACGGCAGATGGTGGCCATGGGACGCGCGTTGATGATGCAACCCAGCGTGCTCCTACTCGACGAACCCTCAGCCGGCCTGTCGCCCATGCTGCAAGACGAAACATTCATTCGTGTCAAGCAAGTCAACAAAGCGGGCGTGTCGGTAGTCATCGTGGAACAGAACGCAAGGCGCTGCCTGCAAATCTGTGACCGCGGTTATGTGCTTGATCAAGGTCGCAACGCCTACTCGGGCCGCGGCCGCGATCTGATGGAAGATCCGAAGGTCATCAAGTTGTACCTCGGCAACCTGGAAGAGGAGGTGGAGAACGAAGGAAAGTGATTCTATCGTCTCAACAAACTGAGTGTTCAAGCAACACAGAGAACGCTTGAACTGAAACAAATCGGGGCGAACCGAAAGCCGGGAAAGAATCACCACCCGACCGTTACCCGTGGGCGGCTCACCAACCCAGAACCGACCCATGCACTGGCGGACGGGGACACGTATACGAGCGAAGAGAGCGTCAATCAACCACACAACCTACGCACTTCGCCAACCCACGGGAGGAAACGTGATTCATATGGCAAGCAACAACACCAACGACAATCGAATGAACGAACGAATGGAAGGCTTTGGCGCACAGCGCGCGGGTTCGATGTGCAACTCGATGCGCAAGAAGGGGACGCATCGCAAGGCCGCGCTGGCTGTGACGGCCATGGTCGCGGCCGCCATGCTCGCATTGTCGGGCTGCGGATCGGGATCGTCGAGCGACACGTCTGGCGCCTCAAGCGCCAGCGCCACAGCGGACGGCGGCATGGTCATCGGCGCATTGCTGCCGCTCACGGGCACGATTTCCTACCTGGCGCCGCCTGAAGAGGCCGCAATCAAGCTCGCCGTCAAAGACATCAATGCCGCGGGTGGCGTGCTCGGCAAGGATGTGACGGAAGTGGAAGCCGATACTTCCGATGGTGAGCATGCCGACCAGAACACGTCGGCCGCGCAGTCGGTGCTCGCCAAGCACCCGTCGGTCGTCATTGGACCGGCCGCGTCGGGCGTGGTCAAGAACGTCTACAAGAGCATTGTGGCGGAAAAGATTCCTGTCATTTCGATGGCGTCCACATCGATGACGCTTTCAGGCATGGACCCCTATTTCTTCCGTACTGTGGCCCCGGATGCCGTGCAGGGCGCCGTCATGGGCAACCTCATCGCGGGTGACGGCGTCAAGAAGCTGGCCATCGCCTGTTTCAACGACGAGTATGGCACGGGCATGCGTGACGTGATTCTTGAGCAGCTTAAGGATTCAGGCGTTGAAGTGGTGTACGGCGACAAAGATGCATTTGATCCGGCCGAGACGAACTACGCATCGATTGCCTCGGCAGTCAAGAACTCGGGCGCCGACGCGACGCTCGTCATCTCGTACGACCAGGCGACGCCGTTGATCAAGGCGCTTTCTTCGACAGGCGTGGATACGCACAAGCTGTATCTGGTCGATGGTAACACGGTCGATTATTCAAACACCTACGAACCCGGATTGCTGGAAGGTTCAAAGGGCACAATTCCGGGTGTGCATGTGGATGATGCGTTCCTTGAGGCGCTCAAAGGTACCGGTGTGAAGATTTCGGACACGACCTATGCGGCTGAAACCTATGACGCCGTGATCCTCGCGGCCTTGGCGGCCGAGCAGGGCGGTGACGTGTCTGGCGAGACAATCCAGAAGAACCTGGCTTCGGTCTCCGGCGCCGACGGCGGCGAGAAGTGCGACAGCTTCAAGGCTTGCAAGGCGCTGATCAAGGACAAGAAGAAGATCCAGTACTCGGGCAAGACGGGCATCGGCGCGTTCAACAAGAACAACGACCCGAGCTCCGCGAGCATCGGCATCTACGAATACGACAAGGACAACGTCAACGTGTTCCAGTCGATGCAGTCGGGTGATGTGCCGCAGTCATAATCACGCCAGGCCGGCCGGTTTCTAAAGCCGGCAGTGCGCAAGAATGAAGCGAACCCCTGAGATATACAGGCGTCCCGTACGGCATCTGAACCTCCATGCAGATGTGCGGGGCGCCTTCTTTGGTGCCTTTTGAACGTTTTATTGATGGTGGTGGTTGTGGCGGAAACGGGGGAGAGTTGGGCAGTGAGAGAAGGGGGCGAGGTGAGAGGCGAGAGGTGAGAGTGCGGGGAGCGCCAGGGCGAGCGCGGGGAACATGCGAGGAATGTGGGGGCAGGCTGAGGCTGAGCATCCCCCCGACTCATATCGGCATCTCAGCATGTGACCGGAATGGGCAGGCAGCCGTGTGGGCCTCGTGAATCTTGCAAAACGCTGGAATAATACACGTATCGTATGGATTGAGCGGGTTGGAACGGCTTGGCAATGTGCGTGAGTTGTGAATGATTGCTGCCCGGTTTCCGAAAGGTGGACGAGAGGCCATGACCCCTCGTCGTTTGGGTAACATGGGGCGCAGTCTCAACGACAGAATCGCTGATGATGCACGCACATCCCGCCAAAACGGGTTGCCCGCAATCGAAATTGGGGGCGTTTGCAGGCACGACTGAAGCAAACACACCATGACCGTGGCTTCGCGCCACACTTTGAAACAGTAAGAAGGAGTGCCATCCATGGCAGCACAGATCTGGTACGAAAACGACGGTGACCTCTCGGTCCTCGACGGCAAGAAGGTCGCCATCATCGGTTACGGCTCGCAGGGCCACGCCCACGCGCTGAACCTGCGTGATTCGGGCGTCGACGTTGTTGTCGGCCTGCGTCCGAACTCGAAGTCCGTTGAATTCGCCAAGGAGCAGGGCCTTGAAGTCAAGAGCGTTGCCGATGCCGCCAAGGAAGCTGATGTCATCATGATTCTGGCTCCTGATCAGCATCAGAAGGCGATCTGGGAGAACGACATTGAGCCGAACATCAAGCCGGGCGCCGCTCTGGCTTTCGCACACGGCTTCAACATTCACTACGGCTACATCAAGCCGACTGAGGACCACCCGGTCTTCATGGTTGCCCCGAAGGGCCCGGGCCACATCGTGCGTCGTGAGTACGCCGCTGGCCGTGGCGTGCCGGTCGTGACGGCCGTTGAGCAGGATCCTCGCGGTGACGGCTGGGATCTGGCCCTGGCTTATGCCAAGGGCATGGGTGCCCTGCGTGCAGGCGCCATCAAGACGACGTTCAAGGAAGAGACCGAAACCGATCTGTTCGGTGAGCAGAACGTGCTGCTCGGCGGCGTGAACAAGCTTGTCGAGATGGGCTTCGAGGTGCTGACCGACGCTGGTTACCAGCCGGAAATCGCCTACTTCGAGGTGTGCCACGAGCTCAAGATGATCGTTGACCTGATGAACGAAGGCGGCCTGAACAAGGATCGTTGGTCCTGCTCCGACACCGCTCAGTACGGCGATTACGTCAACACCGTCATCGACGAGCACACTCGCGAGCGCATGCAGTACCACCTGCAGCGCATCCAGGACGGCTCCTTCGCCCAGGAATTCATGGACGACCAGGCTGCCGGCGCTCCGAAGTTCAAGCAGCTGCAGGAAGAGTACTCGAACGTGCGCATCGAAGAGGTGGGCCCGAAGCTGCGCGCCATGTTCTCTTGGAACAACGAGGCCGCCAAGGACGCTGACGAGGCCAACTCGTTCACGGGCAAGATCGCTCGCGCCCAGGTTCAGGAGTGAGTCTGCTGAGCTTGACAGCTTGAGCACTGCTGAGCAGCTGAGCTGCTGAGCTGTCGAGCTCGATAGAGTATTTGGTAGTACTTGGTAGTACTTGCTACAGGTCCGTGCCCACTGGTTACCTAGGTAACCAGTGGGGCACGGGGCTTTTTGTGTTGGTATGGGGGTAGGAGACTGGGTGGAGCGGCGAGCGTTGTCAGTCGTTGGGTGACGAGCGTTGCCGAGCGTTTGTCGGCAGCATTGCCGTTGTGCCGCGCGGGCTGCAACGGCGGTGCCGCACGCGCCGGGCGGCACCATCCTGCGCTTGCGATAATAAGAAACTATGGCAGAACACACTCAAGCATCTTCATCTTCGCCGCAATCAGAGTCTGCGGAACAGAACTTGCCCGAGCCGGATTCCACGCGAACCGATCCGCCGCAATCCGCCGTCCAATCAGCCACGGCCGCCGAGTCAACCACGGCCGCCGAGCCAACCACGGCTGCTGAGCCAGCCGCGGCCGCTGAACCGGCCCCGCAACCGGCCCCGCAACAGGCCCCGCAACCAGCTTCAGCGCCGGAACCTGAGCCGCGCACGAGTTTCCAGCCGGGCCTAGCGGCCTACACGCGCCCTGGCATTGATGACCGCATCGACCCCGAGCCAGGAGCTCAATGAGCGCGACAAAGCCGCCATCGGCCGTCTCGGCATGCCTACGGTCAAGCGCCGCGCGGCACAGCCGACCGTCGATAGTCCCACCGTGCAGATCGCGCGCATGAGCACCGGCAGCGCCGCGTCCGTCGTCACGAGCGGTTTGGCTTCGTTGGCTGCCGTGGACACGGCGGTGCCCGACGAAACCAGCGCATTCCTTGATATGCGCGATCCGTTGACGGCCGCGAACGGCCAGCGCCCCACACGCACGCAACTGATCCGGTTTGGCATCGGATTCTTCCTATGCGCGCTGATTTGCGCCGTGCCATGGGTGGCGTTGTCTACGGTGGTGCTGCCGTACATGTTTGAGTATTTGACGCCCAGCAGCAAAGTCGCAATGGTCGGGTTGACGAACGGTTTGGGCGCGATCATTGCGTTGCTGTCCAATGTGCTGTTTGGTGCGCTGTCTGATATCACGCGCACTGCAGTGGGCAGACGAACGCCTTGGATTGTGGGCGGTGGAGCGCTCACGAGCATCGCGATGTGGGGCTGTCTGCAGAACGTCGATACGCCCGCCGCCGTGATTGCGTGGTGGTGCGTGGCGCAGTTCGGTTACAACATGATGTTGGCGCCGTTCGTCGCCTCCTTGGCCGACCGCATTCCCGACAAAGTGCGCGGATCGATTTCCGGTGCCTATGGGGCCGGCATCGCAGTAGGGCAGACGCTTGGTTCGATTGTGGGCGCCGCGTTGATCGCGCACGGCCGGAGCGGTGTGCGCTTGGGCTGGGGTATTGGCGTGGGTGTGTTTGTGCTCACGGCCGTTGGCGTCGTGCTGATTTGGCCGCGCGAGCCCAACAACCGCAACGAAGTACACCAGCAGTTCCATGCCAAAGCGTTGGCCGACCTGTTCCGTCCGCCGCGTCATGCGCCCGATTTCATGCGCGCGCTACTCGGCCGCACGCTGATGATGACGGGCTATTGGATGATTATCACGTTCCAGCTTTATATTGCGCAGGACTACATTTTCACGGGTCATCCCGACGCAATCGGCCTCGCCGCACGGCTTATCGCTGTAATGGCCATTATTACACTCATTACGTCGGGTGTGGGGTCGCTGGCCGCCGGCCCGATCACCGACCGTCTTGAACGTCGCAAGCTGCCTGTGGCATTGGCCGGTTGCTTGTTTGCGTTCGGCGCGCTGATGCCGCTCGTGTTCCGTTCGGTGGTCGGCATGCTGCTGTTCGCCGCGTTCGCAGGCCTCGGCTACGGCGCGTACTGCGCAATCGACCAGGCGCTCAACGTGGCCGTGTTGCCCGACGCCAAGACGGCCGGGCGCGATTTGGGCATTCTGAACATGTCGAACACGCTATCCACCGTGCTCGGCTCGCTGCTCGCGGCACTCATTGTGCTGATCGCCAAGCATGCGCTCGGCGTGAGTCACGTGCCACCCGTTGCGTTCGCTTGGATTTTCATTGTGGCGATTGTGCTCGTGCTCGTCGCGTCGTGGATCGTCACACGCATCCGCAGCGTGCGCTGAGTCGGGTTACACGAATCCGCACTGGGCTGGGCTGGGCCGCGCTCAAATTGCAGCGGCGGCCATGTTCAGACCAGATCCTCGGCGTCCGGCTCGCTCACCGGGATGCGGCGCTCATACCATGCGTCATCCATCGGCAGATTGGGTTCGACAAACGGCTCGGCCATCGCCTGCTCCACAAGTTGGGCGCCCGTGGTGCCAGCTCCGGCTGTGAGCACCGGCATCGCCGCATCATCCCACCATTGGCGCCATGCAGCGATTTCATCGTCGTCGGTTTGCGCAACCAGCACTCCGGCTACGCTGTATGGCGCCATTTGCAGCGCCTGCTCACGGCTCGCCGGCAGCAGGCCGACGGGCACGTCCGTGCGTTCGTGCAGCGCCACCACAAACTCGGCGACCACGTCCGGCAGCGTAGCCGGCTGACTCCAGCTTGTCTGTGTTATTTCCGATGATGCGGGCTGTGGCACGCGCACCCCCTGTGGCGCCGCGTCACTGCTGCCTTCCAGCCCATCGGTGATCACGAGCCACACTTCGCCAAACACCACGTCTTCAATCGTGATTGTCTCAGATGTTTCATTGCCGCCATCGCACCACACTTGCACTGTGCACGGGTCGTCGCGCGTGATAGGCGGCATTGTGATGAACCATGCATGTTGTTCGCCCTGTTCGGGTGCAGTCGCGGATACCCCTTGGGGTGTTGAAAGCGGCGTGGAGCGCCTGGCAATAATGCGCCCTTGCGCATTGCGCACTTCAGCATGCACGAGTGTTTCAGCCGTAACCGCGCCATTGACGAAGCCGCACAGCATGGTTTCACGGCCACGCTGCAATACCATGTGATCGCCGAATGGGGCGCATAAGCGTACCTGTGGTGCGCCGTTGGTCGTGGGTGCTGCTGGCATGGATTGGTCACTGGCAGTCATTGGCTTCGGCTCCTTTGAGTGTGCATGGCTCGTCATGCATTCTACGCCCATGGCCCGTGCAACCCGATGAACAGTTCGCTACTGCCGCGATAACGCCAAGATCCACACCACCAGTTTAAGAATTTGTAGGGTTGATACGGCTTTCCCTCTTCTTTCAAACATAGGGACGCCGCGATTGTGCAGTGCACGATGCGAAGTTTTTGGACGAATCGCCCGGATGGCATATGCCAGCATCGCGTATCGCATAATCGAGCCGTCAACAACGAGGGTATGAGGGTTGGCTATTTCCTCAAGATGCCAATGATTGCAAGGGTTGCGCCACCAGCAACACTGCAGTCGCCATGCAGCTAACGTCCAGTTAGGGACCGGATGGTAGAAGAGGAAAGGAAACACTCTCATGATTCATCGTCCGGCAACGGCTCTCATCGGCGCAGCGCTCACACTATCGATGGCTGTGCCCATAGCTTTTGCCGTACCAGGGAGCCAACCAGTCAATCAAGCCAGTCAGATCGACACCGCATTCATGGAGCGAGAACGTCTCAAGCGCCAGAGTGTGCATGCCGTTACCGATGCGGTCTCGAAGCAACTTAACGTGGCCCTTGACAAGATGAATCGCAAACCAATGTTCGCCCATCGTGGCTTTGTGGCCGACAAATCCGTGGTACCGAACTCCTTCCAAGCGTTTGACGCGGCGATCAAGAATAATTGCCCGCAAGTGGAATTGGATATTCGTACGAGCAAGGATGGCGTCTACTACATCAACCATGACGCCACATTGAATGCCGTGGCAGGCATTGACCGCCGTGTGGATGAGATGACGAGCAAGGAATTGGACTCCGTACGCATGAGGAACGGTGAGCGGTTGCATCGCTTGAGTGAATTGTTCGACCGATATGGCACCAAACTGTATTACCTGATTGAATTCAAAGAATCCGATGCCAGCGCGATTGCGTTCCGCAACCTGTTGGCGCGGTACCCGCAGCTGGTCAACCGTGTGGAAGTGCAGTCGTTCTATCCGGGCATTCTGAGCCGTCTTGACGGCATTTTGCCCAACCTATACAAGCAGCTGCTCGTAGGACGCCAATCCACATTGACGGCGCATATCAACGATGATTATTTGGATTCGATGGCCATCGCCAAGCACATGGCCAAGCCCGCCACAATCGCCCAGATTCATGATAAAGGCAAGGAAGTGTGGACGTGGACGTTGGAACGGTCATCGGTGATTGAACGCAATCTGGCCGATGGTGTGGATGGCGTGATCACCGATTCGTCAACGGTGGCGCGCACGGTGCGCAACTTCAACACCAAACAATCCCAAAAAGCCAAACAAGCCGCCGCAGATCGCCAACAGCAGGCGCAGTAATCCCAGCCAAAACAGTAGTCACCAACAATGTGAAGAAACGCATTGCCCACTACTCACCGCAGAGGGGTCCATCGTTACAACGATGGACCCCTCTGTTGCTTTGCGATGTTGTTTTGGGTGTCAATGCTGTTGCGCTTCAGAGCGGCGCTCGGCGCGCGCCATGCATTCATAGACCGTTAGCAGCACGGCCAGCCAAATCACGCCGGCAATCAACGCCACGCGGTAGCTTGCCGAGAATCCCATCAGCACGGCCACGAGCGCCATGAACGCAATCACGACGACTGAGGACACATGGCCGCCAGGCAGTTTGAACGCCAATGCTTGCACGGCGTCCCTACCGGTGAGCCCTTTGAGCGCTCCTGGACCGTTGCCGGCCTCGACCGTGCGGCGGAACTTCCATTCGGTAATCAGCACCATCGTCCAATTGATGAACGCGGCAATCGTGGCGATTGACATCAGATAGTTGAATGCGAACTCAGGCCATACAAACACCACGACCACGGCGAACGCTGTGATCACCGCGGAGGTCAGCACGCCGGCCACGGGCACGCCACGGCGGTTGACACGGCCCAAATAGCGTGGTGCATTGCCTTGATGCGCCAATGCGTAGAGCATGCGCGAATTGGCATACAGCCCCGAATTGTAAACGCTCATGACAGCCGTCAAACATACGAAGTTCAGCAATCCTGCCGCAATGCGCACGCCGACCGAATCGAAGATTTGCACAAACGGACTCATCGTGCCATCAATGCGGTTCCATGGCACCACAGCCATAATCACGCCCAACGCCGCCACATAGAACACGAGAATGCGCCAAATGATGCCATTCGTGGCCTTGGGGATTGTGCGGCGCGGCTCGGCCGTCTCGCCAGCCGTAATGCCAATCAATTCGGTGCCGCCGAATGAGAACATCACCACGACAAGAGCCATCAGCAGCCCGGTCCAATGACCATCGGAGGTCTGTTGCATAAGTCCGTGAGGCAGAAATCCACCATCAATGGAAAACCAGTTGGCGAAACTGGCGCGTACCCCCAAATCAGTGGGCAGAGCGCACACAATGATGACGATACCGCCCACGATCATGGCGATCACAGCGATAATCTTGATCAGCGCAAACCAAAACTCGGCCTCGCCGAACTCGCTGACGCCGAGCAAATTAAGCGCCGTGATCACGATCAGGAAGAACACGGCCGACACCCAAGTGGGGATGCCGGGGAACCAATAGTTGACGAACGAACCGACGACGGAAAGCTCGACCATCGACACGAGAATGTAGTTGAACCAGTAATTCCAACCGCTGACGAAACCCGCGCGCTTCGACCAGTACCGGCTGGCGTAATAGCTGAACGCGCCGGCCTGCGGATCTTCGACGCTCATCTCGCCGAGCGCGCGCACAATCATGAAAATGGCCAGACCGCCGATGATGTAGGCGAGCATGATGGACGGACCCGCCAGACTGATCGATTCGCTCGACCCGTAAAACAAGCCCGTGCCGATCGCTCCACCCAAAGCGATGAGCTGGATGTGGCGGTTTTTGAGCTGTTTCTTGAGTCCGGGCGTCTCGGAGGGGGGCTGCATGCGGCCCGCGCCCACAGCGGGCGCAATGTTTGCAGGATTGTCGACGACTGCATCTCCAGTCATCTCCTGCTTCGTGTTCTTCTGGGTCATCGTGACTCTTCCCGCGCCGTGCTCGGGGATGCAAAGTTCCGGCGCACCGCCAATTCTAAAGCCACTGACGCGACGTGAGGGCCCCTGTTCTGGAGCCGGATGACCCTCTTGTGCCCCCGTTCCTTCTTTCTTTCCTCTCTCTTCGCTCTCTTCCCTCTCTTCGCTCTCTTCGCTCTCTTCCCTCTCTTTCTCTCTCTTCTTTTCTTGCTCTCTTCTCTCTCTTCTTCTCTTGCTCTCTTTCTCTCTCTTCCTATTCCCCTTCCTTCCCTGTCCTTCCTCTCTTTCCTTCTCGCCCTCTTCTTCTCTCACCACTCGCTCTTTCCTCTTCTTCCTTTCCCTCCCACTCTTTCCCCTTCCTCTATTCTTCTTTCTTTCCCGTCTCTTGATCCCAACTTGCGTCTTTCCTGACCAGCCTGGTCAGGGAAGTGGCGCTTGTGGTCCTGAAACTGCGTCTCCCCTGACCAGCTTGGTCAGGGGAGTGGCGTTTTTTGGCCTGGAACTGCAGTTTTGCTGACCGGCTTGGTCAGGAGAGTTACAGTTTCGAGGCTGAAACTGCTGTTTTCCTTACCAGCCTGGTCAGGAAAGTTACGGTTTGGGTTTGTGGTGGGGTTTGCAGGGATCTGTTGGGTGCGGTGGGAGTGCGGATTGGGGTGAACTTGCGTCTTTCCTGACCAGCTTGGCTAGGAGAGTTGCGATTTTTGGCCTGGAACTGCAGTTTTGCTGACCAGCCCGGTCAGGAGAGATGCGGTTTGGGGTGGGGGTGAGGTTTGGTTGCGGCGCGGCCGGCAGCTCGGTGTGGGTCGGTGAGCGCGAGGCGGCTTGACGCGCGGGACGGGGGCTCGTGTTGCCGGGTTTGGTTCGTTAGGATGGGTAGTACGTTCGGGCGGCGCGATGGGGTGTCGGCTCAGAGGGTGCGGGGAGGATTGGCATGGCGTTCATTGAGTTCAAGAACGTGGTCAAAGAGTACGCGGCCGGCGAGGGCGTGATTAAGGCGCTTGACGGTGCCAGTTTTACTGCCGATGAGGGTCGTCTGACCGTCGTGCTCGGCCAGTCGGGTGCGGGCAAGACTACGGCTCTGAACATTTTGGGCGGTATGGACACGGCTTCTTCGGGCAAGGTGCTGGTAGCAGGGCGCGATATTACGGCGTTGAACCATAAGGAGCTCATCACGTATCGGCGCAACGACATCGGTTTCGTGTTCCAGTTTTACAACCTGATCCCGAATCTGACGGCGCTTGAGAATGTGGAGTTGGCCGCCCAGATTTGCCCCGACCATTTCGACGCCGCTTCCACATTGGAACAAGTTGGTTTGGCTGACCGGCTCAACAATTTCCCAGCCCAGCTTTCCGGCGGTGAGCAGCAGCGTGTGTCGATCGCTCGCGCTGTCGCGAAGAAACCGAAGCTGTTGCTCTGTGACGAGCCCACGGGCGCGCTTGATTATGAGACGGGCAAGGAGGTGCTTGATTTGCTGCAACGCATCAGCCGCGAGCAGGGCATGACTGTGGTCATCATCACGCACAACGCTGCCGTGGCTCCGATGGCCGACTCGATTGTGCGGTTCCGGTCTGGCAAGGTGGTCAGTCAGGAGTTCAATCCCTCGCCCACGTCCATCAGCCAGATCGAATGGTGAGCAGTTGAGGAGTTGTCTTGCCACAGTAGGGGGCACAAAAATATTAATAATTGTTATTTCCGCATAACCGGACGGGCCGTTCCGAGCCGCAGAAGTCGAAAAGGAGGCGATGATGGACGCACGCCAGCACAGCCGGAAGCATGCCACCATGCTCAATGCCGCGTTCCTGACGGACACATGGCGGTCGTGGCGGCATGCCGTCAAGCCGTTCTTGTCAATCATGATCATCGCGATGCTCGGCGTGACTGTGTTGACGGGCATGTATGCGGGCTGCCGGGACGCGTTCCTGGCGGCGAACAAGTATTACCAAACTCAAGGGCTGCACGACATCCAGATCGCGTCTACGCTCGGACTGGACGATGACGACGTGACGGCCGTGCGCAGTGTTGAAGGCGTGGAGGCCGTGCAAGCCGAACGCAGTCAAACCGTGCAGATTGAATCGGGGGATGTGTCAAAACCGGCCGTCATCACGATGATTGGCACGAACGGCCTTGACCAGCCGTCGTTGCAGCGCGGACGCATGCCGACCAAGTGGGGGGAGGCGGCCGTCACTGAAACGCTGCTGAAGAAAACAGGGCTGAAGCTCGGGCAGCGCATGCGCGTCAAAGTGCCGCAGGATCCGGCAGTAACGGGCATTCCGGATGAGCTGACGATTGTTGGCGTCGTGCTGCCGGCCGACGATTTGGCCAATCCGGACGGCTACCGCGCGTCGAACTCATTCCGTGCCACAGCGAACACGGCGCTGCCCGTGTATGTGCCGCCCGAGGGGTTGAGCGGCGCGGCGTACACGGCGCTGTCGTTGCGCGTGGACGGCACGCAATACATGGATTCGTTCAGCGACGAGTACGACGAGGCCGTGGATCAAGTGCGCAAGCGCATTGATGACGATGTCAAAACCCAGCGTGAGCAGGCTCGGGCCGATACGTTGCGTGAGCAGGCGCAACGGGAGCTCGACGACGCCAAGGCGACGGCCGTGGATGAGGCGACGACTAAGGCGCTTGACGAAGCGCTGGAACAAGCCAAGGAACAGGCCAAAGCGCAGGTGCTGGTGCAGGCAGGGGTGCCGGGGGCGTCGGCGTTGGTGAACGGTGGGACTGCCGGAACTAGCGGGACTGCGGGAAGTGGCACGGCTGCGGAAACTGGCGGGACTGCGGGAAGTGGCACGGCTGCGGAAACTGGGACGGGCGCGACGGCAGACGTGGCGGCTCGCATGGACGCGGTCGTGGCGGCCAATCCGGCGCTGCGGCAGGCGGTTGAGCGTGCGCAAGCGCAGGTGACGTTGCCGGACGACGTGAAAACACGCATCGAACAGCAGGTGCGCGAACAGGTGGACGAGCAGTTCGCCAAGGAAACCGCTGAACAGCAGCGGCAGATTGACGCAATCAAACCGGCGACCTGGTATGTGCAGACGCGATCGGCGTTGAGTGGCGTGTCGTCGCTGGATTCCGATATCAGTTCGATGCAGAAAATCGGCAATGCGTTCCCGATTGTGTTTTTGGTCGTGGCCGTGATGATGAGCCTGACGACGATGACCCGTCTCGTGGAAGAAGACCGCGGATTCGTGGGCACGTATCTGGGGCTCGGCTATAGCGGGCGCATGCTCGTGATGCGGTATCTGCTGTTTGCCGTGTTGGCGTGCCTGATTGGCGGGGGTCTCGGATTGCTGATCGGGTTCCTTGGCATCCCGGCGTTCCTGATGCTCGTGATTCATGGCCTGTATGCGATTCCGCACATGACGTTGCAATACGACTGGCTTGTGGGTTCGCTGGGCGTGCTGCTGTTCGTGGTGGCCGTGGGTGCCGCGGCTGTGGCGGCAGCCATGCGCGAGACGGGACTCAGCCCGGCAGTGCTGATGCGGCCCAAAGCACCCAGAGCTGGATCGCGTATTCTGCTCGAGCGCATCAAACCGCTCTGGAGCCGCATGAGCTTCTTGAGCAAAGTGACGGCGCGCAACATTTTCCGGTTCAAATCACGCCTGATCATGACGCTTGGCGGCGTGGCCGGATGCACGGCGCTGATTATTTGCGGCCTTGCGATCAACGACACGGTGAACCGTCTGGGCGTGGCGCAGTTTGAAGGCGCCTACCACTATGACGTGACCGTGGTGGCCAATAATGGCCAGATACTTGACGATTTGCGCAAGTCGGGCGACACGACCGCATCAATGGACGCCTCAGTCAATGCGGGCACAGTGGAATACGACGGTTCCAGCACCACAGTGCAGGTCATTGTGGTGCCGGACGCGCAAAAAACCAAGCTCAATCAGATGTTCGCACTGCGGCCGGAACGGTGTTCGGGCCATTGCGAAGCCGCCGTGCTCAATGATTCGGGCGTGATCGCCACGCAGTCGGGTGTGCAAACGTTGGGTGTGCATGCGGGTGCCGATGTGGATTTGCAAGTCGGCTCGTCCAAACCGCAGCAGGTGCATGTGGAATCGGTCGTGCACAACCTGATTGGTGCCGACGTGTACATGACGCAGCAATTGTATGAATCGCTCTATGGTGCCGAACCCACATGGAATGCGATTTATGCGGATTTGGACATGAGCGATGAGCAGGTCGAGCGTTTGGTGGACCAGCTGAACGAGGACCATGATGTGATCACGGCGGCGAGCACGGCGCATCAGGCCAAAACGTTCCGGTTCGACCTGATGGGAGCCATCGTTGTGCTGATCACAATGTTGGCTGGCGCGCTCGCGCTCGTCGTGCTGTTCACGTTGGCCAACACGAATGTTTCCGAACGTTTGCGCGAAATGGCCACGCTCAAAGTGTTGGGCTTCTATGACCGCGAAGTGCACCACTATGTCAATCGCGAGATGCGCATCATCACGGTCATGGGCATTGTGCTGGGCTTGCCGTTGGGCTGGTGGATCAGCGGACTGTTGACAAGCGCGCTGAACATGCCAGGACTCTACTTCGAGGTGTATGTGTCGCCATGGAGCTACGCGTTCGCCGTGGTAGCCACAATGGCGTTCGCATTGCTCGTGCAGCTGTTCGTCAATCCCGTGCTCGACCGCATCGATCCTGTCACATCGCTCAAATCCGTGGAATGACTCGCATAATAAAGCGCAGCGGTATTGTGGGCGCCAGCCCGCTGTGGTGGTAGCTGAAGCTTCCAGCGCACAAAAGGGATGCGCCTGAATTACAGTATTGGACGTTATGCGTTCTTCTTCATCTTTGACGGATCAGTCTGTGCCTGGTTCTGCGCCCGCGCCATCGGGATCTGGGTCATCGCTATCCGGGCGGCCCGCGCCTGGTCCGGGCCATGACATGCATGATGTAGCAGGGAGTTCTCTTATGTCAGCTTCGTCAACTCCATCCACACAGTCCGCTGTGAACCGCGCCGACACCCATGAGGCCAACGAAATGGCACGCGGCTTGAGCAACCGCCATGTGCAGTTCATTGCGATTGGCGGCACGATCGGCACGGGCTTGTTCCTGGGCTCAGGCGAATCGATTGCGTTGACGGGCCCGAGCATTGTGCTCGTCTACATTGTCGTCGGCCTTGTCATGTTCCTGATGATGCGCGCGATCGGCGAGCTCATGTACAGCGATCCCGACCAGCACACGTTCATCAACTTCATCAACCGTTACTGCGGGCCGGCCATCGGCAAGTTCGCGCTCGTGTCGTACTGGATTGCGTTGTTGCTCGTCGGCATGACGGAATTGTCTGCCGTGGGCGCCTATTTCGTTACGTTCTTCGGCACGTTCGGCATCGATTTGGCCGCGTGGAAATGGGCGATTGAGCTTGTGTTCCTTGTGGGATTGATCTGCTTGAACCTGTGCGCTGTCAAGTTCTTCGGGGAGACCGAGTTCTGGTTTTCGATGATCAAGATCACGCTGATCGTTGCGATGATCGCCACGGCCGTCGTCATGCTCGTGATCGGTTTCAAATATGGCCAGACCCAGATTCCCGGTCAGGACCATCCTTCTCCCGGAGCTTCCGTCAGCTTGATGAACATTATTAACGGCTTCCAGATTGCGCCCAACGGCTGGGCCAAGTTCCTGATGAGCTTCCAGATGGTGTTCTTTGCTTACACGCTGATCGAGTTTGTGGGCGTGACCGTTTCGGAGACGAAGAATCCGCGCCGCGTGATTCCGAAGGCGATCAACAACATCATCATGCGCGTGCTGATTTTCTATGTGGGCGCGCTGATTTCAATCATGGCCATTGTGCCATGGCGCAACTTCCAGCCCAACGAAGACGGCTCTTACGCCTCGCCGTTCATCATGGTGTTCGAATACGCCGGGCTCGACTGGGCTGCCGCGCTCGTCTTCTTCGTCGTGTTGACGGCATCGTCGTCCGCGCTCAATTCGCTGCTCTATTCCGCCGGCCGTCATCTGTTCCAGATCGCCGGCAACTCCTCCTCTCCGCGTATCAAAGGCTTGGCGCAGGTTTCGCATCAGAAAGTGCCGGCCAAAGCCATCGTCGTGTCTGGCGCGTTCGTGGGCATCTGCGTGATCGTCAGCATGTTCCCGCAGGTTTCGGGCTCGTTCGTGCTGTTTTCGTCGGCCGCTTCGGCCGTCATCATCCTCATTTACATCCTGACGATGGTGGCCCACTTCCGGTATCGCCGGTCTGCTGAATTTTTACCAGATGGATTTCTGATGCCGGCCTACAAGGTCTTCGATCCGTTGGCCGTCGTGTTCTTTACTTTCATCTACATCACGTTGTTCATCGGCCCATCCACACGTGGCTCCGCCGTGGTGAGTCTGGTCTGGTTCGTGGTGTTCGGCGCTTTTTGCCTCTGGCGCTATCCGCTGCACCACCGCGATGCGAACTAGCTTTCTTATGCAACGAGGGGGATGACTTGAAGTCATCCCCCTCGCAAATCAGCACTCATTGATTAGGTGATGAATGCTGATTGGTGCTGGATCTCAGTGGCGGCGACGCAGCGCGGAAACACCGAGCGTACCGAGGCCGGCGGCCAGGGCGATGCCCATTGCGATCAGCATTGTGACGGTGTCGGAACCCGTGTTGGCCAGCGGTGCTTCAGCGTTGTTGGCTGGAGCCTGCGGCTTGGTCTCGTCGGCAGGCTTCGTGTCTACGGCGGCCTCATCCTTCGTGTCTTCGGTCGGCTCGTCGGCCGGCTGATCCGTAGGCTCGTCGGTGGGCTCATCAGCAGGTTCATCTTGCTCATCATCCACAGTCAACGTCATGTCGGCAACCGTGATCGGCGTGGTCTGCGGGTCGCTGACCGTCAGCTGACCGTTCGTGGCCGTGGTCAGCTTGTACGTGGCTGATGCGGTGGCGGGAGCCACCGCGCCATTGGTTTCCTTGGCATGCTCCTGGGCCTTCGCATTCGGAGTGAACTTGAGCGTCATCGAGTAGATTTCGCCCGGCACGAGTTCGTAACCGGCTGGGAACGCCATCGAGTAGGAGCGTGTATCGGCGTTGTACTGCACGGTGGCGCCTGCGTCGGTGGCAGCCTTGTTCAGCGTGGCAGCTGATGCGGCGTCAGCGTCGGCTTCCACCACAGGATCGACGTATTCGGTCAGCTGCGTATCGACGGTCACATCGGTGAAGCGCTTGCGGATGGCGTCGGCAATCGTGTCGAACGCATTGTTCAGCGACTGCTGGTCGGTGCCATACATGATTTGTGCAGGATACTTCGGCGCCTTGGCATTGATGCCGTCCACGAGCTCCTTCATCGACTCGCTTGCGCTGGTGCGTGTGGACACGGCGTAAATTTGCGTGTTTGGCATCGTGTTGGCCGCTTCAATGGCCTTGGGCACTGCGTTGGGCTCACTCCATGAGGTGTCGGTGCAGTTCGCTACGGCCGGATAGCACGAGTTGATCGTATTGGGGTAGCCGTCAGACATCAGCACCACATACGACTTGCGAGCAGAGTCACCCTGCACAAGAGCGGAGGCATTTTGCAGCGCGCCATCCCAATTCGTGTTGCCTCGCGAGGTCAAGGTGTTCAGGGCTTGCGCGACGAGTGCGGGGCTATGCGTCCACTCTGAACCGTTCGAGAATTCAAGCGTCTTCGCTTCCGAGGAGAACCGCACAATCGACATGCGCACGGTATCGTTCTCGTCGTTGAGCAGCTGGTTGGCCAAGCCGTTGACGGCGTTCTTGGCGACCTTCATATCAGTGGTCGTCATGCTGCCGGAAACGTCCATCAGCACCACGACGTCAGACTCGGTCTGCTGCTGGGCGGTATCCATATCGGTGCTGCTGACGGACACGGTCAGCGAATAGCTGCCATCACCGTTCCCCATCAACGCGGAACTGTGGCCAATAACGGGAGTGGTGTCATCAGCGTGAGCGGTCGCCACGCCCATCATGCCGGTCAAGGCAAGTGCTGCCGTGGCGCACAGAGCCGTGGCAGCCTTACGGAATCGAGTGAGATTCATGGAAATCCTTCAACTTTGAATATGAACTATGTTGAGATACCTACGTCATGTTCGCATCATGATGACCACCTCGACCGAATAGGGACATGGGTGGAGGCGATAGGGCGTTATTCTAACAGCGAATGATAACGTTCGCACCCTTGTTGTCCATTCCTCCAGCATTGGCGTGCGGGTCAGATAATGATTGATTTTCCGCCTGTTGCTTGGTGCTGTGCGGTATTGCTTGGTGTTCTGACATGTTTCGCATAGTGCCACCGGGTGTCTGTGGTCGATATGTTTCCTTACGCTACTTGTTGCGTAGCGCTACGATATTCGTATCGTTATTGAAGCTGAGTGCATTCGTGTGCACGTTGTGGCTATGGGTGCAGATTGCGATCCTGCAAGCTGGAACCCGCATGGTTTGGGCTATGCGTGAACCGCGGTGGCATGCCGCACCTGCTCAGAGACCATGGACGTAAGACCAATAGGAAACAGCGGTAAGCGAGGGAGGACCATGCGTAACGTTTGGACGATTGTCAAGCGCGATACTCTGCGTTTGTTGCGCGCGCCTGCGGCTTGGGTCATCCTTATCGGCTTGACGTTCATCCCGGCCATGTATGCGTGGTTCAACATCTACGGGTTTTGGAATCCATACAACAACACGTCGGGCATTACGGTCGCCGTAGCCAATGAGGATGAAGGCACGACAAGTAAACAGCTCGGCCATCTTGATTTGGGCAAGCAAATCATTGGCAAACTCAAAGACAACCACCAACTCGGTTGGCGTTTTGAATCCGAATCCGAAGCCATGCAATGCGTCGAATCAGGCGAATGTTATGCGGCCATTGTGATTCCCCGCGATTTCAGCGCCAACGTGGCCTCCATCTTCACCGCGGATGCTCATACTCCAGCATTGGACTATTACGTCAACGAGAAAATCAACGCAATCTCACCCAAAATCACTGATGTGGGCGCCACCACGGTCGACCGACAAATCAACAACACGTTTGTGGCCACAGTGGCCAACACGGTCAGTGAAACGATCAACTCGACCAATGCCGAACTGTCGAATCGCACGGACCAGGCCATTGCGAAAACGACGAACGAATTGAATGCCGCACAACAATCAATCAAAGATGGCCGCGACACGATCAGCGAGTTGACGCATACCCTCGAACAAACCCCTGAGCGCACGCAGGCGGCACGCACAGCCATCGACCAGGCTGTCAGCGCCGCATCGAGCGCATCCACGGGTCTAAAAACAGGTCAAGATCTGCTCAATCAAACACAAACCAAGATCGGCACATTCTCGTCCCAAGCTTCCTCGACGCTGGACGAAGGCTCGGCGTTGCTTTCACAAGCTTCAGGAGACACCGCGTCCAACATCACCACAATCAGTTCGGCCATCAGTTCGGGCACCGGTCAAACAGGCAGCGCATTGACAGGCATGCAGGGCGTGAACTCGTCGATGGCCTCAATTCTGAGCGATTTGCAAGCGATTGACGTGAGCGCCTTGAGCCCGGAACTGCAGCAACAATTGCAAGCGATCATCACTGATCTGCAGCAAAAGAACACCGATACGGGTGTGATCATCACCGATTTGCAAACGCTGAACAGCGACACGCAAACCACGGCGAACACCGTGAGCGCGCTGGCCACACAAACCAACACGTCGGTGCAAGACTCGTTGCGCGCCGCAGGCAACGCGCGCACACAAATCTCCACAGGCGCACTGCCCAAACTCAATATGGGCCTGAACTCGTTGGCCACAACGGCCGGCACGCTGGCCGGCGGATTGAGCGGCCAACAGTCGCTCGTGGAACAAACACGCACTGTGCTCGACCAGCTTGATGCGGTGGCGAGCTCAGCCAAAACCGCTTTGCAAAACACCGACACGCTGCTAGGCACGATGAACGGGCGCATCGACACGTTGAAAACCGATTTGACCTCATTGTCGTCAGCTAATGCGCTCACGAGCCTTTTGGGTGTGGACGGCAAGCTGGATGCGACCACCATCGCGGACTTCATGAACTCGCCTACCGTGCTCAACACGCACAACCTGTATCCGATCAACTCGTATGGCACAGGCATGGCGCCATTGTTCACGAACCTGGCGTTGTGGGGGGGTACGTTCATGCTGATGGTCATTCCCAAGCTCGAAGTGGACGATGAAGGTCTCGAAGGGCTGGGCGTCACGACAAGCCAAAAATATATGGGACGCTACCTCGTGCTCGCACAAATCGCAACGATGCAAGCAGTCGTCACCACAGTGGGCGATCTGGTGGTGGGCGTGCAAACAGTCAACGCATTCATGTTCGTATTGACGGGCGTGATTGCTTCCCTCGTCTACCTGTCGCTGGTCTACGCGTTGTCGACCACATTCATGCTCGTGGGCAAAGGCCTTGTGGTTGCGCTGATCATGGTGCAAATACCAGGCGCCTCAGGCTTGTATCCGATCGAGATGATGCCGAAGTTCTTCCGCGTGCTATATCCGTTCTTCCCGTTCACGTATTCAATTGACGCGTTCCGTGAAACGATTGGCGGTTTCTATGACGGCACCTGGATCAAACGCGTGGCCGTGCTGCTGATTTTCGCGGTGCTCTCGTTCTTCGTGGGCCTGACCTTGCGCCCGCTCATGGCCAACTTCATCCGCCTGTTCGCACGCGAGATGAACGAATCAGACATGTTCCTCAAAGAGGAAGTCTATTTGCCCGAACGCACGGTGGGCACAGCCGACGCGTTGCTCGCATTGGCCGACAAAGGCGGCTACCGCAAAGAAATCGAAGCGCGTGCACAACGTTTCGCGCAACTGTATCCCAAGCTGCTGCGCGGCGCGTTAATCGCAGGTCTTGTGGTGCCGATTGTTTTGAGCATCACGTTCTCGTTGACCACAGGCACGAAACTCGTGGCATTGGCGGTATGGATCATTTGGCTGCTGCTGATCATGCTGTTCCTGATGATTGTGGAAGTGATCCGCGATTCATTCCGCCGGCGCGTGGCCATCAGCGGATTGAGCGACGAAGCGTTGACCACCATGCTGTTCCGTCGCACACGCCATCATCAGCGATTGCACACGCATGCCGCCAAACACGCGGCTGGGATACCGACGCATGCGGATGCCTCGCAGACACCAGAACGTAGCGACCCCGATCTGGCCGACACGATCGAAATGGACGCTGTTGAACCAACTGAACCGACAGAACCGACTGAACCAGCCGAACTGCCCACTTCAGCAAGCTCAACGTCGAGTGGACACACCGACGCGGCACAGGCTACGAACGATGCAGACGAAACCGATGGCGGGAGGCGGTCATGAAGACGATGTGGCATATCTTCACAGGCGACGTGCGCCGCATGGCGTCCAATGTCGTATCGATCATCATCACGATCGGACTCGTCGTGATTCCAGGCTTGTTCACCTGGTTCAACGTGAGCGCCTGCTGGGATCCGTTCGCCAACACGAAGAACCTGCAGTTCGCAATCGCCAACGAGGACGAAGGCTATTCCTCCGATTTGCTGCCGATGAAGATTTCGGTCGGCAGCGAGATTGTCAACTCGTTGCGCGCCAACTCGCAGCTTGATTGGACGTTCACCACCGCCGACCAGGCCATTGACGGCACCAAATCAGGCGAATATTATGCGGCAGTCGTGATTCCGAAGGATTTCAGTCGCAATATGATGACGTTCTTCGACGCGGACGCCCACCACGCCACGCTCGACTATTACGACAACGAGAAATCAAACGCGCTCGCCCCGCATTTGACAGGGGAGGGTGCCGATGAAATCTCGGCCACGATCAACCAGATGTTCGCCAAAGAACTCGTCAGCTCGGCGTTGGGCATCGCTACAGCCCTGATCAACAACTTGGACAAACCCGAAGCCCAACAGCGTTTGGCCACGTTCAACCAGAACATCAGCGCGTTGGCCGGTACGCTCACCGACGCGGCCACTGCCTTGAGCACCTACTCGGCATTGACGGGCGGCGCCCAAACATTGCTGACGTCCACCGCCAGCCTCGTGCACAGCGCCGACGACGCGGCTTCCTCGGCATCGGGCGAGCTCACCACGGCCAAGCAAAGCGTGGCTGACCTCTCCGCCGCGCTCGGCACGTCGGCCTCGGCGTTGTCGGGGGCGCTGTCGAGCAGTGCCGACGCGTTCTCGGCTGTGGGCTCCAAGGCCAAGTCGCTGTTTTCCGACGCCGACACGCAGGCCGGGGACTCGGCTTCAGCGTTGCGCGCGATGGCCACGCGCGTCAATGATCAGGCCGCCACCTACGAGCAGTTGCGCAACCGTCTTGACGCGCTGTCGAACCAGCTGCCGCAGCAGGCTCAGCAGTCGCTCAAGACCATTGTCAGCCGCTTCGATGCGTTGGTTTCACTGCAGCACTCGCTTGCCGACAAGCTCAATTCAGCCGCGTCCGACATCGACTCGAACGTATCGGTCAGCCAAGGCAAACGCGAGCAGATCAACAATCTGTTCAGCCAGGCCCGCTCAATGATTTCAGGCATCAACACTGATTTTTCATCATCACTCAAGCCCGATCTTGACTCGATGCTCGCCTCGTTCTCCTCGGCCGGTACGCAACTGGCGTCCACGGCTGGCGACATCAAAGACTCGTTTGGCGACCTTGATTCCATCACCGGTACGGCCAATGAACAGTTGACGCGCGCCAATGAGACGATCACGAAGGCTTCCGAATCGTTGTCTCGCGCCGGTAAACAGCTCACGGATTTCCAGAGCAAGTTCAGCGCGGCACTCGAAAGCGGTGATGCCAACACAATCAAACAGCTGCTGGGTTCCGACCCGTCGTCGCTCGCTTCGGCGCTCTCGGCTCCCGTGGCCCTCAAACGTCATGCCGTGTTCCCCGTCAGCACATTTGGTGCTTCTCTGGCACCGTTCTACACATTCATACCGTTGTGGGTCGGCGCGTTGCTGTTGGGCGTCACGTTGCAACCCGAATTGTCCAAAAAGCGCCGTGCCAAGCTGGGCGACAAGCTCAAACCGCATCAGGAGTTCCTGGGCCATTATGGGATTTATTGTCTGCTGGCGTTGTGCCAGGCCACATTCGACTGCGGCGGCACACTGCTGTTTTTGAAGCTGCCCGTCGTGCATCCATGGCTGTTCATGCTGTCGGGCTGGACCGCTTCGTTCGTGTTCTCGCTGTTCGTATATACGATGATTGTCAGTTTTGCAAATGTGGGCAAGGCAATCAGCGTGCTCATGCTGATCATGCAGATCTCCGGTTCAGACGGTGCGTATCCGATTTCGATCCTGCCCGCGTTGATCAGCGACGTGCATCCGTTCCTGCCGGTGAGCTATGCGGTGACGATGATGCGTGGCGCCATTGCCGGAGTATATGGCAACACGTATTGGGTGGCTATGGGCAAACTGCTGTGCTTTGTGCCACCGTTGCTGCTGATCGGACTTGTGCTGCGTAAACCGCTGATGAAGTTCAACACCTGGTATCTGGCAAAAGTCGAAAGCACGCAAGTGTTGACCTGATCGCCGGTGCCCCAACAGTGGGGCGGCGGATTGCGGATGACGGCGGCGATGTGCGGCCGTGCGGAAATACAACACATACAACCCAAGGAGGGCGCCATGGCGGTGCCAATGATGACGCAGCGGCGCCAGCGGCGACGTGAGGCGACGGACCGCAAGATCGCCGATGCCGTCATGGCGATTCTCGTGGAGGACGGCGTGGCGGCCGTGACTATCGAGGAGGTGGCACGGCGCTCGGGAGTGGCCAAAACCACGATTTACCGGCGTTACCGCAACACGGAAGACCTGCTGAACAAACTGCCGCTGACGATTGGCGAGCCGTTGCCACTAGACGATCTGGACGCGAGTCCGGAAGGCGTCGTGGCATTGTTGACGCGCCTGCTGCACGGATTCGACGAGCATTTTGGCCTGCGCGCCGTGGGTCTCGTGCTCTCGTCGCGCAACACCGTGCTGCGCGGTCTGGCGTTGCAAGTGCTGGAACCGGCTGAACAGCGGTTCGCGGCGTTCGTGCGGCGCGGGCAGCAAGCGCACGTGTTTTTGGCCGAACTTGACGTTCCATTCCTGTTCCGCACGTTGCTGGGCTCGATGCTCGCGAACCGCGCGCTGGCCCCGACGGACGATGACGATTGGGTCGGCTCGGTGGCCGCGCTGCTGTGGCAGGCGCTGACGGGCGAGCCTGCTGTACGGGCCACACAGGGCGCACCAAGCCGCGCGTGAAGCGTTCCGTGCCGCACCGTGCCATGCCTTAGAGTGGAGGTATGACGAACGAGCACAATGAAACCAAGGGTTCGGGCTCCACAGCTCCCGAGGAACCCAAGCGCGCCGCGGCAGTGGGTGCGGCCAAGCCAGCGGGCGGTGATGTGCGCCGCAGCGCCGCGCAAGTGGCCGCCAAAGTGGGGCAGACGGCCACAAAAGTCGCCGAGCAGGCCAAAGACGAGATTACGCAAGCCGGTACGGCCACTGTGCAGGCCGTGCAGCAAGGCGTGGCCGACGCCAAAGCCAAGCATGAGGCGCACGAAGCGTTCCACAAAGCCATGCTCGAGGAGACGCGTGATACACGCAAAATCGCGTTGATTGCACGCATATATGGTGTGCTGGTGGCGCTTGTGGGTCTGGCTACGATTCCGTTCATGGCTCTGCTGATCATGCATCTGTTCCGCGCGCTGCGTGATGGTGAAATCGGCGAGGAAGTCAAGAGCCTGACGTTCATCCTTGAATGCGTGGATTTGGCCATGCAAACGGTCAGCGCGATTTTCCTTGTGGTGTTCGGCATCGTGTTGCTGCTGAACAAACGCCGGTATGCGTTGAACTGGACGTATGTGCTGATTCCGCTGACAATCATTGAAATCCTGCTGTCGATTGCGTTGCGCGGTTTTGACTTGCATCTGATTTTGCCGACCGTGCAGCTTGTGATCCTCGTGGTGATTTCAATCAACGTTGATCCCGACCTGCGCGCTGAACGGCAAATGGAGCGCGCGCTGCAACGCATGAACCGCGAACAGCATTACGAGAAGGCGTTGGCGGAAGGTATGGCCGGTCGCGATTTGAGCGGCAAAGGCTACATGACGCTGAACTTCTTCAACATTTTCTGGATGTTCGTGGCCGCTTCGGTGTTTGGCCTGGTCATTGAGACGATTTTCCATCTGATCGTGTTTGGCCAGTGGCAGGACCGCGCGGGCATGCTCTGGGGACCGTTCTCGCCGATTTACGGCTTTGGCGCCGTGCTGATGACCGTGTTCCTGAACCATTTGTACAAGTCGTCGCCACTGCTGATTTTCTGCGCTTCGGCTGTGATCGGTGGCGCGTTCGAATACTTCACGAGCTGGTTCATGCAGACGGCGTTCGGCATCACGGCCTGGAACTATTCGAATGAATGGGGCAACATCGACGGCCGCACGTCGGTCATGTTCATGGCCATGTGGGGTCTGCTCGGCATGGTCTGGGTCAAATGGTTGCTTCCGCCACTGCTCAAACTGATCCAGATGATCCCGTGGAAGGTGCGCTACTGGCTGACGGCCGTGTGCTTTGTGCTGATCTTGATTGATGGCGTGATGACGCTGATGGCGTTGGACGCCTGGTTCGGCCGTATGGCCGGCCTGCCGCAGACAAGCCCCGTGGCCAAGTTCTTCGCGCATTACTTCGATGACCAGTTCATGCAGAACCGCTTCCAAACAATGACGCTGAACCCCAAGAGCGCCAGCCGCTACTAAAGGGTAGCTTGGGGATGCTGAAATAAACAACGGCGCAACCGGGAACTTACCGCGGTTGCGCCGTTGTTTTTGGTGCCCCCCCAGGGATTCGAACCCTGAACCCACGACTTAAAAGGACGCTGCTCTAACCGTTGAGCTAGAGGGGCAACACTGAGCCATTATAGGGATTGCTCCGGAAAATGCAAGTTTCGCCTGCGGCCGCGTGGTTTGCGTATGGTTCGCAGGCGGTTCACTCGTGCGACAGATGGCGCATGTATGGTGGAGGTGTGGCATGACTGGCGGTTGCTCGTCACAGGCCGCGCTCACAATGGGACTATGTCTTGCACCACGCTTCTTGTAGGAAAATCAGCGAGTTTCGACGGATCCACGATTATTGCGCGCGACGATGATTCGGGATCGGGCCGCTATGATCCCAAACGCTTCATCGCCGTCAACCCTGACGAGCAGCCGCGCCATTATCGCAGTGTGCTGTCGAAATTCGAGATTGATTTGCCCGACGACCCATGCCGCTATGCGATAGTACCCAATGTGAAGCATGACCGTGGCGTGCTGGCTGAGGCCGGTGCCAACGAGCATAATGTGGCGATGAGCGCCACCGAAACGATCGCCGTGAATCCGCGAGTGCTGGCCGCCGACCCGTTCGAGAAGGAAACGGGGTTTGGTGAGGAAGACATCATCACGCTCGTGCTGCCGTATGTGCGTTCGGCGCGTGAAGGTGTGCAGCGGTTGGGATTGCTGCTCGAAGAGCATGGCACCTATGAGTCCAACGGCGTGATCATTTCCGACGTGAACGACATTTGGTATGTCGAAACGCTGGGTGGCCATCATTGGATGGCGCGGCGCATCCCCGATGACTGCTACGCGGCCATCCCCAACCAGTTGAGTATCGACACGCTGGACTTTGCCGACGCCTATGGCGAAGGCCGCAACAACCTGTGCTCGCCTGATTTGGAAGACTTTGTGCGCGACAACCATCTCGACTTGGTGATGGGGGCGGACGCTTCGGACAACTCACGCCTGCTTGACGCGCGAGCCGCATTCGGCACGGCCAACGCCAAGGGCCATATCTATAACACGCCTCGTGCCTGGTATATGCAGCGTTATTTCAACCCGGAAGCCGTGGAGGCTGAAGGACTGGGACCCGAATCGGACGGTCAGGCGTTCTGCCGCGTGCCCGAACATAAGATCACGATCGAAGACGTGGACTTTGTGCTGGGCTCACACTATGAAGGCACCGACTATGATCCGTATGGCACCACGGGCACGCCGGAAAGCCGCCATCGCTACCGTCCAATCGGTGTGAACCGCACAGGCCACATGGTGGCGATCCAGATCCGGCCATATGTGCCCGCTGCGATGCGCTCGATCATGTGGATCAGCTTTGGCAGCGGAGCGTTCACAACGGCTGCGCCATTCTACGCGAATGTGACAGGCACACCGGCCTATCTGCGTGATACTCCCGCCGACGAAGCATCCACCGATTCTCTCTACTGGTCGAACCGTCTCATCGCGGCTCTGGCCGATGCCCACTGGTACGAGACGAACGGTGAAATCGAGCAATACATCGAAGATGTGCAAGCCTATGGCCATCGCCATGTGGAGCAGGAAGACCGTGAGCTAGCTCAAGAACTCGACCAGATGCCAGATGATGAGCGCGATCCGCAGGCTGTGCGGCTGCAATTGGAGCACAGCAACGAGCAAATGGCCGAGTTCCTTGAACAGCGCACGAAGAAGCTGCTGTTCCAGGTGCTCTACATTTGCAGCAATAATATGCACAATGCGTTCAAAATGAGCGACAAGTGGATCTGACAGTGCCGGTTTGCTGATCGCATGGCGCGCGACTGACGGTTCGCGTGCCGCACAACACCCGTGCCGCCGCGCGTCATCGTGCGACCAGCTCAATCAGTTGAATCAGCTCAATCAGTTGAACCCAAGAATCCCGTTCGCGATGCGGTATCCCACACGAATCGCAAACCGGCCGCCAGGGCCCGGCAGATTGAGCGCGCGCGACACGAGCTGGTGATGCACATCATGGCCAATGCGCGGCGAATAGCTGTTGATGTCGCGCCACAGCTGCTTCTTGACGCGATAGTTGTCTTGGTTGCGCGACAACACGAGGAATGTTGACGTAATCGACGGTTCAATGGCCAGGAAGTGAATCATGTAGCGGTACAGGCCTTCGCTGACTTCATCACGTTCAGGCGTGGCGGCCAGCATACATTTGTTGACGAGCAACAGCTGGTTGACGCGGCGGATCATCACGTCGGTCTGCACGCTCTGCCCTTCGCGGCCAATGAAATAGTGGTAGAACGGCACCGGCAGATACATCATCGAATGCACCCACGGGAACGGCGCATACGAGTAAATGAAGTCCACATAGAACGTATGCTCAGGCAATTTCATCGCCGATTCGCGCACGACCTGCGTGCGGAACGTGATCGCATGCATGATCAGATATTGCGCAATGCCAAATGACCCCAGGTCATCCCAGTCGATACGCCGGTTCGCTGGCATCACGTTCCGGAAATCGACGACATGCTTGTGTTTTTTGCCCACTTTGTCGTACACATAATCAGTCACGACCATGTCGAGCGGATCGTCGCTGCCGTTCTGGGCGCGCAGCACGTCAAGCACTTGTTCGAGCGCGTCCGTGCCGACCCAATCATCGGCGTCCACAACTTTCACATACATGCCTTGCGCAAGTTCCACGCCCGTGTTCACCGCGCCGCCGTGCCCTTTGTTCTCTTGGTGCACGGCCTTGACGACGCCCGGATACCGCTGTTCATAGCGTTGTGCGCACGCGAGCGTGCCGTCGCTCGACCCGTCATCCACAATCAGCACTTCAATATCGTCCGTCTTGCGTGCGGACACGAGCGTATCGACACAGCGCGGCAGATACTCCTCCATGTTGTATGCCGGTACGACGAACGTCAGTGTCTTGTCGTGTTCCGCGCTCATGGGATTCTCCTAAGTTCAGCTGCGTCCATGGTGGCATGGTTGAGCAGTGTCCGTGCAAACTGTGGTCTGGCCCCGCCCGAACCGCACTTGCAAAACCAGCGTCTGCAAGACGCGGCCAGCCGGTGTCGCCAGCGTCAGCCAGTCTACCGCAGCGCCCGCAAATTGGTCAGGTACAGTCCGTCATGAGCTGTTATCAGCCATTGTCGTCAAGTTCAGTGCGCTGCGGGTTCGGCATCGTCGCCAGCGCAACGTTCGGATTCCGGCACGTCGGGTGTTGGCTTGTATTCCTCGGTTGGCGCGGTCGTCGCCTCAAGTTGTTCGCTGATTTCCTTGGCTTTGGCGCTGGCCAGCATCGCCCGCTGTTGCGCGCGCTCAGCCGCCAGCTGCGCCCGTTTGGCTTCTTTCTGGGCCTTTTCAGCTTCCTTGAGCATGCGCTTGCGTTCGCGCGCATCAACTTTGCCGCTACGGGCTGTGGAGGGCACGGCCGACACGATTTCCTCAAGTCCGTCGTCTTCTTGATTGGTATTTCCGCCAACCTCCAGGGCCATGTCATCGTCCTCATCGAATATCAGAGACGGCTTGGGCTCCAAGCGTGACAGTCCATGCCAAGCCAGATTCACGGTCAACGCGGCCAACTCCTCACGGCTCAGCGTGCTGCGCTGATTGGCCCAATACTGGCCCGTGAACACGGTCATGCCCACGAGCATCTGCGCATAATGGCCCACATATTTTGTGGGCAGATGCTGGCGTTTGAACCATTGCTCAAGCACTTCCTCAACGCGCAAACACACGTCGCCCCACAATGAATAGAACGAGCTTTGCGAGTCGGCGGTGGACGGCGAATCGCGCACAAGCACCTGGAACCCTTCGGAATGCTCCTCAATATAAGTGAACAGCGCCAGCGTCGTATGCTCCACAATCTGGCGTGGATGCGCGTCACCGTTTTCCGACAGCGCGTCGAACAGCGTTTCGGTCAGCGAACGCATCTCGCGGTCCACAATCACGGCATACAAGCCTTCCTTGCCGCCGAAATGCTCATAGACAATCGGTTTGCTGACTTTGGCATGCGCGGCGATTTCTTCCACACTGACCGATTCGAACCCTTTGGATGCGAACAGTGAACGTCCCACGCGAATCAGCTGTTCACGACGTTGGTATGACGACATTCTCGAAGCATTGGCCATGTGTTCCAGTGTCCCACCACCCGCCAACTGGGTGTCACGCTCGGCTTCTAGCCTTGAGGCATGGATACGAATACGATTATCGCCATTGTTGCGGTGGTTGTGGTCGCCGCCCTGTTCATTGTCGGAGGGATCTGGCTCGACCGCTCACGCAAACGCAATCTGCGGCGCAATGAGGAAGCCGCCAAAGCCAAAGCTGACGCGCGTCTCGCGGCTGAACGCGCTGCCGAAGCCAAAGCCGCCCAAACCGCCACGCAGCAGCCCAACGAATCCAGTCAGGAATCCACAGCGCAGGCCAATGCGCCACCGCTGACGCCGATGCAGCGCGCCGATGAAGAAGCGCAGCGCGAAACAGCCGAAACGTCCGAGGGTCTGCCGGAATCCGAAATGCTCGTCACCGACCTCGACCTCGACGTGGAAGTGCCGGTGCCGGTTGAACAACACATTGAAAAGCCAGCAGGTCGCAAGAGCCGTCTTGAGCGGCTGCGCGAACGCCTGTCGAAATCGGCGAACCCGTTCGGCAAAGCGTTGTTCAACATTTTGGCCAAAGACCATTTGACCGAAGCCGACTGGGAAGATGTGGAAGACACATTGCTCATGGCCGATGTGGGCGCCGAAGCTTCCGAACATCTCGTGGAGGAACTGCGCCGTGACGCGCGCGTGACGGGCACGGCCGATGCGTCCGAAGTGCGCAATGCGCTGCGCTCGCAATTGCTTGAACTCGTGGGTACTGACGTGGACCGGCGTCTGAATGCCGACAAGCCTGATGCCGACAAGCCCAGCGTCATCATCATGGTTGGTGTCAATGGCACGGGCAAAACCACGACGGCCGGCAAACTGGCTCGACTGTTTGTCAGCCAAGACAAGCAGGTGCTGCTTGGTGCGGCCGACACGTTCCGCGCCGCTGCCGCTGACCAGCTCGAGACGTGGGGCGCGAAGGTCGGTGTGCCGATTGTGCGTTCGGAACGCGATGGCGCCGACCCGGCTTCTGTGGCGTTTGAAGCGTCGGCCAAAGCCAAGGAACTTGACACTGATGTACTGATCATCGACACGGCCGGCCGTTTACAAAACAAGGCCAACCTGATGGATGAGCTCGGCAAAATCCGCCGCGTGACCGAGAAGAACCTGCCCGTGGACGAAGTGCTGCTTGTGCTTGATGCCACGACGGGTCAGAACGGCATGGCTCAGGCCAAGGTGTTCGCTCAGGCCATCGGCATTACGGGCGTCGTGCTGACCAAGCTCGACGGCTCGGCCAAGGGTGGCATTGTCATTGCCGTGCAAAAGGAGCTTGGCGTGCCGGTCAAGCTCGTTGGCGTAGGTGAAGGCCCTGATGACCTTGCACCGTTCGATCCCGAGTCGTTCGTGGACGGCATTCTCGACTAAAAACACTGAACCTGCGGGTCCACATTATGGAACGCTCGGGCGTACCCCCGCAGAAACCTTGAAAAATCAAGATTTTCTGACGGGGGCATTTACATGCCTGTAACGCACGAAACATTGGCAACATGAGCGCGCCGTTGCATAGGACCCGTGATGGCCTGCCTGCTGCAGCGCCGCATGTACATGGAGAGACAAATCTGCATCGTCGTTCCGTTCAGTCAAGGAACGACGCGAACAGCATCTAAGAAGACATAGGAGGAGGTAACCGCATGGGAGTGCTCAATTCCGGCAATACCGCGTGGATCCTGACGTCCGCGGCGCTTGTGTTCCTCATGACACCGGGCGTGGCACTGTTCTATGGCGGCATGGTGCGCGCCAAGGCTGTGCTGAACATGCTGATGATGGAGGCTGCGGCCCTGTCAGTGACGATGATTATCTGGGGCCTGTGGGGCTGGTCCATCGCTTACGCCGGCAATTCGGTCGGCGGCGTGTTCGGTGACCCCGCCACGGGCTTCCTGCTCAAGGACACGATGGTCGCCCAAGATGGTGTGTTCACATCGGCCACGCTCAACGCCAACGATTACCCGGCCAGCGTTGATGTGGCGTTCCAGGCCGCGTTCGCGATGATCACGGTCGCTCTGATTTGTGGCGCCATCGCCGAACGTGTCAAGTACAGCACGTGGATGATCTTTGTGGCCTTGTGGGTCACGTTCGACTACGCCCCAATGGCCCACATGGTATGGAACGGCGGCCTGCTGTCCGCTGACGGCCCGATTTCGCAGGCCATCGGCGCCCATGCCCACGACTTCGCTGGAGGCACCGTCGTCCACATCAACGCCGCAGTCGCTGCCCTGGTCATCGTGTTGATCATTGGCAAGCGTAAGGGCTTCGGTGTGGAACCGATGCGTCCGCACAACGTGCCGTTCGTCATGCTCGGCGCATTCCTGCTGTGGTTCGGCTGGTTCGGCTTCAACGCCGGTTCGGCTTTTGCCGCCAACGGTACGGCCGGCTACGCCTGGGTGTCCACGTCGCTCGCCGCTGCCGCAGCAATGCTCGGCTGGGGCTTCACCGAGAAGATCCGTACGGGCCACTACACGGCCATCGGCGCCGCTTCGGGCATCGTTGCCGGTCTCGTCGCGATCACGCCGGCCGCCGATGTCGTGTCGCCGATCTGGTCCATCGTGCTCGGCCTGATCGCCGGTATTGTCACCTGCTTCGCCTGCAGCCTCAAGTACAAGCTCGGCTATGACGACTCGCTTGACGTCGTCGGCGTGCATGGTGTCGGCGGTCTGATTGGTACCGTCGCGCTCGGCTTCTTCATGGAAGACACGGGCCTGTTCTGCGGCGGCGATTGGCGACAACTCGTCGTACAGATTGTGATCGCGCTGGTGGCTATCGCATTCTCCGCCGTCATCACCACGATCATCGCGTTCGCGCTCGAGAAGACTGTGGGTTGGCGCGTCACGCCAGCCCAGGAAGTCGCCGGCATCGATTTGGCCGACCAGGGCGAACGTGCATACGATTTCGCTGGCACCGCCAGCTCCGTCATCAGGGAGGCGAAGTAATCCATGAAGCTCATTACCGCAATCATTCAGCCGCACAAGCTCGACGAAGTCAAGGAATCGTTGGCCGCCGCCGGCGTGCACGGCCTGACGGTTTCCGAAGCCAACGGTTACGGCCGTCAGCGCGGCCACACCGAGATCTACCGCGGCGCCGAATACACGGTCGACCTCATGCCGAAGGTGCGTGTGGAAGTCATCTGCGATGACGCCGACTATGAGGCTCTCGTCGACGTGGTCATCCAGGCAGCCAACACGGGCACGATCGGTGACGGTAAGGTCTGGGTCACGCCGCTCGACATGGTCGCTCGCGTGCGCACAGGTGAAACGGGTTCGGCCGCCATCTGATCCTGTCCCGCCCCGCATCCAGTCCGGACGCGGGGTTTTTCATACCTATCGCACTGTTCGACGGCTTATTGGGCGCTGTTTTTCTTGATTTCCGCCAACGCCACATAGCCGCTGTCAGTCCCCACTCGCCGCCCCACTACCCACCTGTTTGCACAAAGGATTGCCATGACCTCGAGCCTTGATGGCCTCAAAGACCAACTGCTAACGATCAGCCGCCTTGATGACGACGGCGTGTACCGCAACGGTGCAGCCAAGCGTGCGGCGCGTACCGAAGCTGTGGAGTGCGCATTGCGCAACTTGTGGCAGGAAGCTGTGGACGGCTTGGACTTCGACGTGCCAACCCAAGGCATCGGTTTGGCCGCAGTTGGCTCGCTTGCGCGCGGCCAGATTGGCCCCTACTCGGACCTTGACCTTGTGATCATCCACGATCCGCATGCGCTGTCTGCCGACCAGCTCAACATGTTGGCCAATGCGATCTGGTACCCGATTTGGGATGCGGGCTTGGACCTCGACCATTCGGTGCGCACGCGTGCGCAATGCCAGGCTGTGACCGACCACGATTTACCTGCGGCGATGGGATGGTTGGATGTTAAGCCACTGGCAGGGGATGCGGAAATCATTAATCAAACAGCGTTAACAATTCTCGAACGCTGGCGCAAGGCCGCGCGCCAACGGTTGCCCGAGCTGCTCGAGTCGGCGAAAACGCGACTGGACCGCTTCGGCCGGCTGCCTTACGTGAACCAGCCCGACGTCAAGGAAGCGCGCGGCGGATTGCGTGACGCCGTGCTGCTCGAGGCGATCGCGGCCTCATGGCTCGCGGACCGGCCGCACGGACGTTACGATGTGGCGTTCGAACGCTTGCTGGACGCGCGTGACGCGATCCACCTGGCCGCGCGCAAAGATACGAACCTGCTGTTGTCGGCATACCAGGCGCCCGTCGCGGCCATGCTCGGCCTTGCCGACCCCACGTTGCCGCAAGACGAGCGGGCGGCGCGCTCGATTGACGATCTGCAAACGATGCTCGCGCGTCTGGGCCGCACAATCGCGTTCTCACTCGACTCGACGGCTTCGAGGGCGCAACGCACGCTGCCACAAGGCAAGCCGCGGTTCTCGTTCTTCCAGATCCGCCATCCGCGCGCGCAAGGCAAGCGTGAAGCGCCGAAGTTCGAGACGGTGGCTCCAGGACTTGCGTTGCACGAGGGCGAGATTGTGCTCGCACCCGACACGGACGTGACGGCTGATTCCGCGCTCGCGTTGCGCGCGGCCGTGCAGGCGGCACAGCATGCGTGCGCGATCCACCCCACGACGCTGGCCAACCTCGCGCAAGTGCCGATGCGCGACCACGATTGGAACGACGAGATGCGCGCGCTGTTGCTTGAGCTGCTCGGATCGGGCGACCGGCTGCTGCCTGTCTGGGAAAGCCTTGATTTTGCAGGCATTCCTGCGCGCATGATGCCCGAATGGGAAGCGATCCGCAACAGGCCGTCGGCCTCGGCCGCGCACCGCTACACGATTGACCGGCATATGGTCGAGGTCACGTCACGTCTGACGCGCACGCGGCCCGTGGAACTGGGCGCAGGCGGCGAGTATGACGATGCGCATTACACAGCGCTGCTGTTGGCCGGCATTCTGCACGACATTGGCAAGCGACCCGGCATTGACGACCATGCGGCCGAGGGCATGCGTCATGCGCGTGTGATTGTGGAACGTCTGGGATATGGCGCGCAGATCGCCGATTGGGTCACATTGCTCGTGCAGTTGCATTTGAAGCTTTCGGAAGCGGCCAGTTCGGCCAGCCCGCAGGATCAGGCCGTTACGGGCGCCTTGGCCGAGGCTGTGCGGCACGATGCCGTGCTGCTCGACATGCTGTTCGATCTGACGCGCGCCGACATGAACTCGTTGGGCGCCACATCGGGCGAAACGATTTCGGGGCGCACAGGCTGGAGCAGTTGGCAATCCTCACTCGTGACGACGATGGCGCGAGCCGTGCGCCGGCAATGCAAGTAAGGCGGCAGCGCAAGTAATGGGGATTGGGACGCGGGGCGGCCAGTTTTTGGCCGCCCTTTAGCACAACCAGTGCGTGTTGTGCAAGTCGGTTGGGCACATTGTGGAGTGCGCCGGGTAGTTATCCCCGTGTTATCCACAGAGTTATTCCACCGTTGTGGATAACAAGTGCACTTATCCACAAGGTTATCCCCATCATGTGGATAAGTGGACAATTTGCCAAAAAGTAATCCACACTGTTGTGCACCGCGCGTGTCGGGGTGATGTGGCGCAGTGGTGGGGGTGCCTCTGCTTAGCCCCACGCTTATACTCATGGCTATGGCAGAATCGCAATCTTCTTCATCGAGCTACACACATTCACAGGACGACCGCAACAATGTCGCGCTGTTCGACCGTGTGCCGCCGCATGACGATAACGCCGAGATGGCAGTGTTGGGTGGCATGTTGATGAGCAAGGACGCGATCGGTGAGGTTTCGCAGATGATTGAGCCCACTGATTTCTATCAGCCGCAGCATCAGACGATCTATCACGCGATCATTGACCTGTTTTCCAAGTCGGAGCCGGCCGACGTGGTGCTTGTGGCCAACAAGCTCAACGATGAGGGCAACCTTGAGAAGGTGGGCGGGTCGGATTATCTGCATAGTCTCGTGGCCAGTGTGCCGACTGCGGCCAATGCCACGTATTACGCGAAAATCGTGCATGACGCGGCCATTTTGCGTCAGGTCATCGCGTCGGGCACGCGCATCGTGCAGTTGGGGTTCAGCGCCGACGGCGCGCAGGCCGAGGATGTGGTCAACCTCGCGCAGTCCGAAGTCTACGAGATGGGCGCGGGCCGTGTGCGCCAGGATTACGCGCCGATCAGCGACGTGGTCAACGAGGCGTTGACGCAGATTGACGAGATCCAGAAGGGCAATATCGCCAAGGGCGTGCCGACGGGGTTCCGTGACATTGACGATGTGACGCAAGGCTTGCAACCGGGCCAGATGGTCGTGGTCGCGGGCCGTCCGGCCATGGGCAAGTCGACGCTCGGCATTGATTTCGCGCGTGCCGCGTCGTTGCATCACGGGTTGACGACGATCGTGTTCAGTCTCGAGATGAGCAAGGTCGAGCTTGCGCAGCGTATCATCGCGGCCGAGACCGACATTCCGTTGGCCGCGATGCGACGGCCCGAGGACGTGACGGTGGAGCGTTGGGGCACGCTCAACCAGTTCTATTCACGGTTGAACAACGCGCCGTTGTTCATTGACGATTCGCCGAACATGAGCCTGATGGAAATCCGCGCCAAGTGCCGCCGGCTCAAGCAGACGAACGATTTGAAGCTTGTCGTCATCGATTATTTGCAGCTGATGAGTTCGGGTAAGCAGATTGAGAGCCGCCAGCAGGAAGTGTCCGAGTTTTCGCGTGCGCTCAAGCTGCTGGCCAAGGAGCTTGAGGTGCCTGTGGTGGCGTTGAGCCAGCTCAACCGTGGTCCCGAAATGCGCAACGACAAGAAACCGCAGCTGTCGGACCTGCGTGAATCAGGTTCGATCGAACAGGACGCCGACGTCGTGTTTTTGGTGCACCGTCCCGATTTTTACGACAAGGAAGACCGTCCGGGCGAGGCCGACATCATCATGGCCAAGCACCGCAACGGCCCGACCGACACGTTCAACCTGGCATTCCAAGGCGCGTTCTCACGCTTCCAAGACATGCCGCAAGACTACGCACAGGGAGTGTGAGATGGTCAAACCCGCATCGCAATCCAACGGGCAACCTAACGGGCAATCCGCGCTCGCATCGGCTGCCGACGTCCAGCCAGCCCAGGCAGCTCAGAGCGCCCGGCAGTCATCCCTGCCCGCAGCACCGGCATCGATGCCGCCCTCACCGCGCAGTTGGCACGCGTTCGCCACGCCGGCTATCGGCAAAGCCGTGCGCTGGGCCGCACGTCTGACACGCCATGGCGGTTCGGCGTTCCCAGGCAAAGTCATTGAACGCATCGACCCCGGATTCCTGCGCCGCACATTGAGCCGCCTGCCGTTGGGCGTCGTGCTCGTGTCGGGCACCAATGGCAAGACCACAACGACGCGCATGGTCGCTTCAATGCTGTCTGACATGGGCTTGCATGTGTTCACGAACCCGACGGGCTCGAACTTCACACGCGGCGTTGTCTCGGCATTGCTGAACGAAGTCACACTGTCTGGCGCTTTGGACGCCGACATCGCCGTGCTCGAACTCGATGAAGCCTACGCCGTGCATTTTGTACATCAGATGCAACCGCGTCACGCGCTGCTGCTCAACGTGATGCGCGACCAGCTCGACCGCTTCGGCGAAATCGACAACACGGCGCGTCTGCTCGGCACCGTAGCCCAGGCCACGACGGGTTGTGTCGTGCTCAACCGCGAAGACCCGCGCATCTCAGCACTCGCCGAACTCGTGCCGCAAGGCGTGTCGACCACGTTCTTCGGACTCAATCCCGCGCTACGCCACTATTTCCCGACCGACGACGACATGGCCACGACGTTCGACGCACAATCAGCTGGCGCGCCCGTGACGGTCGACGTTGACACGATTGACTCTGGTTCCTACGCCGACGCAATCGACGCTGACGTCACGCTCGAATCGTTCGGCGTCCAGCATGCCAGCTTCGGACTCGACGGCGCCGTACATGAGACTGACGTGCAGCTTGAGGGCGTCTACAATCTCTACAATGCCGCGGCGGCGCTGGCCGTCGTGCGCGCCGTGCAACGCGACGCGCAGGCCGCGCTGCTCGACCCGGCCACGTTCCGCCGCATGGAACGGCTCGGTTCTGATGGCTTCCATATGCGTCTCACACGTTTCGCTGAAGCTGGAATTGACGCCCAGCTGGACGCGCTCGCAGCCGTCACCCCGGCGTTCGGCCGCGGCGAGCGCATCGAAGTCAACGGCTCCGTTGTCGAGTTGCTGCTCGTCAAGAATCCGATGGGTTTCCGCCTTTCGCTCGCGTCATTCCCGCCCGACGATGCGGCTACGATGATCGTGATCAACGACGAGTACGCCGACGGCCGTGACATGAGTTGGCTGTGGGATGTTGATTTCACAAGCCTGCGTGAGCAGGGTGTCGCCATGGTTTCGGGCGTGCGCGCTTGGGATATGGCGTTGCGTCTTGATTACGACAACGTGCCGCATGCGGCCGTCGATCCCGACATTGATACGGCTCTGCCCAAGTTTTTACAGGACCCGGCGCCCGTCAAGCACATTTATTGCACGTACACGTCCATGTTGGCTGTGCGTTCGCGTCTCGCCGATTTCACGTCCGTGTCCGACGCGGGTGTGGGCAGGTAAGGAGCTTCATGATGATTTCTGATCACGCCACAGATGCCACTTCCCCCTCCGCACGCCCAATCGACGTGCTGTGGTTGTATCCGCGCGACATGAACATTTATGGCGACACGGGCAATGTGCTCACGATTGAGCGCCGCCTTGCGCTTTATGGCTACGAACCGCGCATCCATGCTTACAACCAGAACGATGCTTGGCCTGACCATGTGGACATGGTGCTTGGTGGCGGCGGCCAGGATACGGGCCAGAAGAAGATTGGCGAGGACTTCCAGCGCCGTGCCGACGCGTTGCGTGATTTGGCTGCCAATGATGTGCCAATGCTCGTGATTTGTGGCCTGTACCAGTTGTTTGGCAGCTATTTTGAAACGCAGGATGGCGTGAAAATCGAGGGTATCGGCATCATTGACGCGTATACGGTGGGTCGTGATGTGCGCATGATCGGCAACCTTATGGAAACCTCGGACGACTTTGGCCCGATTGTGGGCTATGAGAACCATTCGGGCCAAACGTTCTTGGGCGAACATGCTCAGCCCTTGGGATTTGTGGAGTCCGACGGCATGGGCAACAACGGGCAGGATCATACCGAAGGTGCGCGCGTGCATAACGTGATCGGCACGTACATGCATGGTTCGTTGCTGCCGAAGAATCCTGTGGTCGCCGACTTCCTGATCCATAAGGCGGCTGAACATCGCTATGGCGCGTTTGAGCCGCAACAGAGCCAAGCCCTGCGTGATGAATTGGTGAGGATCGACGCGGATGCCACGCATGCGCGCGAGGTAGCCATGCAACGGCCGCGCTGAGCGCATGGCGGCCCCACGAGGCCTGGGCGGAAATACAAAAAATCAGTGTACGGACGGCCAGTTGCGTTACCGAAGAAGGCACAGCCCACATTCAGCAAACTTTCGGGCGCGCGAGTGTAGAGTGGAGCCAACGAGCGGCGGCCGAAGGGGCGCCGGTAACCACGGCAATGCCGGGACCTAAGGAGGTCAACATGGCGGATAACAACAACAGCTTCGCGGACGGATTGGGCGAGGGCCTGCGCAAGGTGTTCCTTGCGGGCGTGGGCGCGCTGGCCACGACGGCCGAGAAGGGCAGCGAAATCATCAACGACCTCGTCAAGAAGGGCGAACTGACCGTCAACCAGGGCAAGGCGCTGAACGAGGAACTGGCCCACAAGGCGTCGAAGGAATCCGCGGAAGCCAAGGACCGCGTGCACGCGGCCGGTGAGCAGCTGCACAATGCCGCCACGGGCATTTCGCATGCGGCCAAGAAGGCCGTCAAGGACGCCGAAAAGGATGTGGAAGAAGGCGAGTGAGCCTCTACGGGTCTCGCCTTCGGGCAAACCGAGAAATTGTCATGCCGCGATTCGTCTCGCACGAACCGCGGCATACGCATGCCTGAACGGGTTGCGGGAGTGACCGTGTTGCGGAACTGAAGCGTTGCGTGACTCGAGTGTTGCTGCCTGAACGGGGTGTGTAACTGGAGTGTTGCGGGATTGGAGAAGAGATGAGCACAACAGCGCCTGGCGCGAGTGAGCGCGTGGATGAAGCGAACAACATCGTAGACAGCGCCACAACTGTTGAAGACGCTGATTTCGCTCAAATCGCGAGCGACAATGGTGACGCGGCCAACGGCAGTGGCACGGCCGCTGACCAGCTGACGAACCGCAACGAACTTGATAACGAACCCGGCAACGACGAGGTGCCCGGGCTCAAACAGTTTGAAACGCAGCGTGCGGCCAGCGAAACGATTGGGCTGTTTGGAGCACGGCACAAGAATATTGCAGCTGAATACCATCTGACGCGACGTTCGAAAATCAAGAGACTGCGCCAAATCATGCGCATCGCGATGCAATACGATGCGCTCAAAGGGCTCACGCCCGTCAAGTTGCGGCACATGCTCGAAGCCCTGGGACCCACGTTTGTCAAGGTCGGGCAAGTGCTGTCGATGCGCTCGGAAATCCTGCCGCAAGCGTTCTGCGACGAGCTGGCCAAACTGCGTGCCGACGCCGACCCGATGCCGTATGCCGTGGTCGTCGATACGCTCGAAACCGAATACGGGCGCCGGCTTGACGACGTGTTTGAGTCCGTGGATCCCACGCCGCTGGGGTCGGCGTCGCTCGCGCAAGTGCATCGCGCCAGGCTTGTGACGGGCGAGGATGTGGCCGTCAAAGTGCAGCGGCCGGGCGTGCGAGAAACAATGGCCGAAGATATTTCGCTGATGCGTTCCATAGCCCGTGGCGCCACGCACATCATGCACAATTCGCAAGTCGTGGATTTGCAAGGCGTGATCGAGGAACTCTGGGACACGTTCGATGAAGAAACGAACTTCCTCAACGAGGCGCGTAACCTGTGGGAATTCAAGAAATTTTGCAACCAGTATGCCTACATGGATTGCCCTACGCCGTTCCCCGAGCTGTGCACGGAACATGTGCTCGTGATGGAATACATGACAGGCATTCCGATTGCGCATACGAAGGAGCTCGTGGCCGACGGCTACTCGCTGACCGAAATCGGCACGAAACTCGTTGACAATTATGCGTCGCAAATTTTGGATGTGGGATTCTTCCACGCCGATCCGCATCCGGGCAACATCATGATTCATGGCGGCCAGATCGTGCTGCTTGATTTGGGTATGACAGGCCGGCTTGATGCTCCGACGCGCGCCGCACTCAAACAGATGTTGTTCGCCGTAGCTAAGCAGGATTCGCCGGGATTGGCCGACGCGCTGCTGCGGTTCACACGATCGCAAGCCGATTCCGTGGATTATCCCGAACTGCTGGCCGATCTGGACGGCATCGTGCAACAGTTTGGCACGGTGGATCTTGTGGATTTGGATTTGGCGCAATACATGGGGGCGCTGACCTCGATGGCGCATCGCCATGGCATTGAAATGCCGAGCTCGATCACGACGGTGGGGCGTGCGCTCGTTACGTTGGAAGGACTGTTGACCGAGTTCATTCCGAACGTCAACATGATCCAGATCATTTCCGAACACATTGCATCGGGCACGGGCAAGATCCAGCTCGCCAAAGATGAGATGCGCAATGTGGCGCTCGAAAGCCACACGGCGTTACATGCGGGGCTCAAGGCTGTGAAAGAAGCGCAAACGGCGTTGCATATGCTCACGCGTGGCGATTTGCGCATGAACTTTGAACTCGTGGGGTCGCGTGAGCCGTTGGCTGCGATGAGCGACATGGTCAACCGTCTGACGATGGCGTTGATTGTGGTCGGCTTGTTCGTCGGCTCGTCGATTGTGTACTACGCGGGCATGAAGCCGATTATCTTCGGCATTCCCGTTGTCGGATTCCTCGGGTATCTGGCCGCGTTCGTGCTGTCGGTGTGGATTGTGGTCGACATCTTCATGAAGAACCGGGCACGCAAGCGGGCGCGACGGCGCAAATAATGGCAAGCGTCATACATATCAATGGGGTCGCGGAAATGCTATGCATGCATTCCCGCGACCCCATTGCTATGCCAAGGCGGCGGTCACGGCCTTTGGCGGTCCTATGCGGCCGTCGTGGCTTGCGACGGGCGGCCGCAGCGGCCGTCAGTGCTCGGTGACGACTTCAATCGTTTGCGCTTCAGGCACGAACGCCTCGAAGATCACACGGTCGAAGTAAGGCTCGGCCTGTGCGAGTTCAAGCGGGCTGCGCACAGTCCATGCTACGGTCAGCGCACCCATTTGGCGCACGAGGCGCAAGGCGCCATTGTTGCCGTCTTTCCAGTCATACGCCACAAAATCAGGACGCGACAGCCAATCAAGCGCGAGCATGCCCGCGAGCCACGGCACAGGCCCATTGCCGAGCGACGCGTTTTCCGCGAGCTGGCCGCGGCACACTTGCGGATAATGGTTGCGATACCAGTTCATGGCCACGGGGCTGAACGATTCAACGACGTAAGGGCCCTTGTAGGCCTCAAGCAAATCGGAAGCTTGCTCCATAAGCTCATCGTCTTCCGGATCCCAAGCGCGCACATCACGGAACTTGAACTCCACAATGATCGGTACGCGTCCATTGACGAGCGCCAACACATCCTCAAGCAGCGGCACATGCTGGTAGTAACCCTTCGGAGCTTCGTCAGGAGTAGTGACGAGCGGCGGATTCTCATCGGCCAGCGGCAGCAGCTCAGCCTTGCTTTGGCCAGGCTTGGCACCCGGGAACAACGGGATGCGCACAAGCTCGTCATAGGTCAGATCGCGCACGTTGCGCGGATCGCCCGCCACACGCAGCAAATCGGGATCGTGCAACACCACGACCTTCTTATCGGCCGTCAGCTGCACATCAAGCTCAATGCCATACCCGGCTTCTGCGGCAGCCGCGAACGCAGCCAACGAGTTTTCCGGCGCAATAGCCGTTTCGGCGCTCGCCGAGCCGAATCCCGCACGCTCGGCCATCGTGCGCGCCATCGCCACATAAGCGGCGCTGTCTTCAGCGTGCTGCGGGTCAAGTCCCGAACCCGCGTCATGCAAGCCGCGATGCGCATAACGCACATTGGGCATTGTGGGCACATAGTTGGCGCGCTTGTTGTTGAATGAGCGCGGTGCCAGCGCAAATGCGCTCGCACCTGCAGCTAGCGCGCCGCCGATAAGCAGCTTCTTGATCAGTTTGGCCATGGCTTCCTCCTTGGGTCTGTTGGGCCCGGCGCCGGGGCCGGCGTTTGTTCCGGCATAAGTCCGTTGCCCCTAACCCTACACGCGCAATCCTGTAAGTTTCCTTGAGCCCCACGCCGACCCCCTCAACCCGCCTACCAATACGTCGTTCTCATGCTCCGCAATCCGCCCGCGCCAACCCGCGCGCCACCACCGCCACTTCTTGAGACACCACTTGATGAGCTTGGTTTCACGCGCCACCACCGCCACACCACTCCATCCCATCCCCACACCACCTCCATACGACTCCCACGCTACCTCCATACGACTCCCATCCCATCCCCACACCATCTCCATACGACTCCCACGCCACCTCTACACCACCTCCGCACCACTCCCGCCATCCCCCACACCACTCCCACCCGCGAATTCTGCATCTCGCCTGACCAGTCCGGTCAGCGAACATGCGGTTTGGTGCCAGGAACTGTATCTCTCCTGACCGGTCCGGTCAGCAAACATGCATTTTGACATTGAAAACTGCATCTCGCCTGACCAGTCTGGTACGGGAACATGCATTTTGGCGGTGGAAACTGCGTCCTTCCTGACCAGTCCGGTCAGCGAACATGCGCTTTGGTGCCAGGAACTGTATCTCTCCTGACCGGTCCGATCAGCAAACATGCATTTTGACGTTGAAAACTGCATCTTTCCTGACCAGGCTGGTACGGAAACATGCGGTTGGTGGCAGAAACTGCATCTCTACTTACCAGTCTGGTATGTAAACATGCGTTTTGGCGACAGAACCCGCATTTTTCCTGACCGGCCTGATACGGAAACATGCGTTTGTTCGTGAATTCGTGATCTTTCCGTGCGGGCCTGCTGTAGTGACGCAGCACGTGACGCGGAGATGTGTCGTTTTGTACCGCGGTGGTACGTCCGCGCCACACTCGCCAGCATATTCTGCATCTCTCCTGACCAGCCTGGTCAGTAAATATGCGATTTGATGACGGGAACTGTATCTCTCCTGACCAGTCTGGTCAGTAGAGAGGCGTTTTGGCGGCAGAAATTGCGTCTTTCCTGGCCAGCTTGGTCAGTAAAGATACGGTTTGATGGCGGAAACTGCGTCTTTCCTGACCGGCCTGGTCAGTAAACATGCATTTTGACGTTGGAAACTGCATTTTTCCGTACCGGCTTGGTAAGGAAAGATGCATTTTTGGTATGAAAGTTTGGGCGATTGGGAAGAGGGGAATTGGAGGTGGAATGGAGAGTGCGTGAGAGTGACGCTTTGACGCCTAGGGGTCAAATATTGAGGGGGCGATGATGGGTTGGAAGAGAGGGTGATGGATGCGCTGGAAGGAATGATGGATGCGCTGGAGGGAAGTGGAGTGTATGAAACTCTGACGCCTAGGGGTCAGAGCTTCGAAGAGGCGGGGAATAGAAGGGATGGTGGTGGGGAAAGGGATATTAGTGGGAAGACGAATGGTTGGGGAGGAACATGTGAGAGTGACACTCTGACACCCAGGGGTCAGAGACCCATTGCTGCAAGACCGGACGGTTGACCGCGGTGACACTCCGACACCTAGGGGTCAGAGTGGTTAAGCACGCCATGCCCAAGTCGATTGCGGGTGACACTCTGACATCTAGGGGTCAGAAGCTGTGGGGCAGGATGTAAGGGCTGATGGTGTGAGGGTGGATGGTGGGGAGATAGAAGGAGATTGGCGGTGAGGAGATGGATGGCGGGAAGGGGCGTGTGTACGTGACTCTTTGACGCTTAGGGGTCATAGTTGGGGATGAGGAGGTAGGTGGAGGAAGAGGGAAATGTGTGGCTAAAGGGGTGGGGAGGATTGAAGAAAAATTGAGGTGTAATGGGATGGGGGTTGAGGAAAAATTAGACGCTAATATGTAAAAAAAGAGACCCGCCGAGGCGGGTCTCCTGCAAGTTCAACTCCAGCAGAATCTCTGCACAACACCATCGTTGTAACGGTAAGTCCTTCCAATACCCGCTCAACGTAATAATCTTTCTGACCATATACTTTTGTGGGTCTGCTGTTCAGTTGTCCTTGTAGCTCCTAATTATGCTCAGCATTTTGTGGGATGCAACCTCGGCGCCGAGGTTTTTGCGAGATGTTCGATATTTGTTGCATGTGTCCATTTGGGAGGTCAAGCTCACACAGTTTCGTGAAGTTTGGTGAGGTTTCGACGGCGATTTGTTCAAATGAACAGAAATAGCGATAATCTTCGGCGTGTTGTTCGCTACCTGAAGCAACGCTGTGCATAAAAGGAGAGAACGTCGCATTAGGGGGTGTCGGAGGAGGCGAGAGCCGGATGGGGCGAGCGTTGTGTGAAGGGCGTCTGGCGGATCGGAAGCGGCGCCGACTGAATGGGGCGGGTGTTGGGCGGGACGGTAAAAAGAGGCGAGGAAGGGACAAAGGGGCAGAGAAAGTGAGGCTGGGGGATGGGAGAAACGGGATGGGGGCGGGCGCCTGGCGGATCGGAAAAGGTGACGGCTGGATCGGGCGGCCGTTGGGAGGGAAGGTGAAGAGGATGAGAAGGGACGGTTGGGCGGCAAGAAAGGGACGACCGAAGGGAGTCGGGGACCAGGACGGGAGAAAGGAATGAGGAGCAGGGTGGGAGACGAGTGGCGGCGGATTGGAAGAGGCGGCGACTGGATGGGGTGGTCGCCTCGTGAGGGGCAAGGCGGAGTCGATTGAAGGAGGCGGTTGAAGGGGAAAAAGCTGTGCGCAGGGCGAGTGAAATGCAGGAGGGTGTCTGTTGAGTAGAGGTGGAAAGCAGGATGAGAGGTGTGCGGGGTACGAAAGGGGATTTGCCGAGTGGGGTGGGGGCGCATTCGGGCCGGACGGAAGTTGTGTGGGGAAGGAAGAGAGAGTGAGAAGGGGGTGGGGAGAGAGGTAGAAGGGGGTGGGGAGGGATTTTCAGGGAACTTTAACGAAACTTTCACGCGCCCTAACGCACAAAAGCCGTGCACACGATACATTCATCCCCTAGAGTGGTGGGTATGACACAGATTTTTGACGCACCTTCAAAGGCGATTCTGCGCAGCCAGATTGCGGAACACATCGCCGAAACCGATAACAATGACCGGCGCGAAACGCACGACGGGGAGCAGCCGCTGCCCGCGGACCGCTTCTTCGACCGCGAGCTCAGCTGGCTCAAATTCAACAAACGCGTGCTGGAACTGGCGCAAGATGAAGACATCCCCGTCATCGAACGCGCAAGTTTCGCCGCGATTTTCGCGAACAACTTGGATGAATTCTTCATGGTCCGTGTGGCCGGACTCAAGCGCCGTATCGACTCGGGTATCGCCGTGCCGTCGGCCTCGGGCCTGAGCCCGCGCCAACAGATGCGCGCCATCTCCGACCAGGCCCACCGTCTGCAAGATGAACATGCCCACTATGTGGCCGAGCATATTCTGCCGGACCTGGCCAAAGAGCAGATCGTGCTGCTGAGCTGGGACAAGCTGACCGTGGCCGAACAGGAACGCCTGAGCCGGTACTACCGCCAGCAAGTGTTCCCCGTGCTCACACCGCTGGCCGTGGACCCGGCCCACCCGTTCCCCTATATTTCGGGCCACTCGATCAACCTGGCCGTGATTGTGGAGAACCCGACGAGCGGCAAGTCGCATTTCGCAAGGGTCAAGATTCCCGACAACCTCAACCGTCTCGTGCCCGTCGACGACATGACCGAGGACGACGCGTCAGAAGTGCGCTACGGGTTCATCACGATGGAAAACCTGATCATCGCGCACCTGGAATCGCTGTTCCCAGGCATGATCATCAAAGAAGCGCGCTCGTTCCGCGTCACCCGAAACGAAGACATCGACGTCGAAGAGGACGATGCCGAGAACCTGCTCAACGCAATCGAGAAAGAGCTGCTGCGTCGCCGTTTCGGACCCCCGATCCGTCTGGAGATCAGCGATCAGATGTCGCCGTTCCTTTCGCAACTGCTCGCCGACCAGCTGGGCGTGACGGCCGACGAAGTCTACCGCCTGCCCACGCCGCTCGACGCGACTGTGCTGTTCGAACTCGGCGCCATCGACCGTCCCGACCTGAAGTTCCGTCCGTTCGTGCCAACAACGAACCGGCAGATTGCTGAAGTCGAGTCGAGCCGTGCGCAAGATATTTTCGCGGCCATCCGCGAGCATGACGTGCTGCTGCACCACCCGTACGACTCGTTCTCGACGTCGGTGCAGGCGTTCCTGGCGCAAGCCGCGGCCGATCCCAAGGTGTTGGCCATCAAGCAGACGTTGTACCGAACCTCGAGCAACTCGCCGATCATTGACGCGCTGATTGACGCGGCCCACGCGGGCAAGCAGGTGCTCGCGCTCGTGGAACTCAAGGCGCGTTTCGACGAGGACGCGAACATTGCTTGGGCACGCAAGCTCGAGCGTGCAGGCGTGCACGTGGTCTACGGCATCGTGGGACTCAAGACGCACTGCAAACTCTCGCTCGTCGTGCGTCAGGAAGCTGACGGACTCAAGCGTTACTGCCACGTGGGCACGGGTAATTACAACCCCAAGACCGCGCGAATTTACACGGATCTGGGGCTGCTCACGTGCGATCCGGTCGTCGGCCAGGATATGGCGCGCCTGTTCAACCAGCTGTCGGGTTACGCACCCAAGTCGAGTTTCCACCGTCTGCTCGTGGCGCCGCGCAACGTGCGTGCGGGACTGATCCAGCGCATCCAGCGTGAGGAAGAGGCGGCCAAGGCCGGCAAGGAAGCGTGGATCAAGATCAAAGTCAACTCGATTGTTGACGAGAAGACGATTGACGCGCTGTATCGCGCGAGCCAGGCCGGCGTCAAGATTGACATTGTGGAACGTGGCATTTGCGCACTCAAGCCGGGTGTTCCGGGCTTGAGTGACAACATCCGCGTGCGTTCGATCCTGGGCCGCTTCCTCGAGCACAGCCGTATTTACGCGTTCGCGAACTCGGCGGGTCCGCAGATTGGCGAGGGCCCGATTTCCGGACCCGAAGTGTGGATTGGCTCGGCTGATTTGATGCACCGCAACCTTGACCGTCGTGTGGAAGCGCTTGTGCGCATCACCGAACCCGAGCAGGTCAAGGAACTCATTGACTACGTGGACTTGCAGATGGCTGATTCCACGATGTCATGGCATATGGAGTCGGACGGCACGTATGTGCGCCACTCCAAGGATGACGACGGTCGTCCGCTCGTGGACAGCCAGGAGTATCTGATCCGCAAGCATTCACGGAAGAAGCGTACGGCATGAGTGGAACTGCGTCGGTGCAAGCTGCCGGAGGCATCGTGTGGAGGTTGCGTGCGGGAGCTGCGGGTGCTGGTGCGGGCGGCGCTGCGGGTGCTGGTGCGGGCGGCGCTGCGGGTGGCGCGGGTTCGGCGGCCGTTGCCAGTGCCACACCCGCTGCCGGTTCACCCGGCGTCGGTGACGTGGAAGTCTGCCTCGTGCACCGCCCGAAGTATGACGACTGGAGCTGGCCCAAAGGCAAGCTTGATGCCAACGAATCGCACCGTCACGCCGCAGTGCGCGAGATCGGTGAGGAGACGGGCTGCCATGTGGCGCTCGGACCGTACTTGACCGACGTGGAATACCCGGTCTGCAACGAGGGCAAGCGCACGCGCAAGACACGCTGCTCCAATTCGTCGCACCAGATCAAGCAGGTGTCGTACTGGATGGCTTCCACACTGGACCGCACGCAGGCCGAGCGCATGTCGGAAGCGTTCGGGCCCGTGCATCGGGCCGACATTGGCGAGATTGACGAGGTGGCTTGGATGCCCGTCGAGCAGGCGCGCAAGACGTTGACGCATTCGACCGACCGCGATGTGCTGGCCGTGTTCGTCGACCGGCTTGAGGAGGGCGCGGCCCAAGCGGCCACGCTGCTGCTCGTGCGGCATGCCAAAGCCGAGTCCCGCAAATCGTGGGACGGTACGGAAGCTTCGCGCCCGATCACGCCCAAAGGTTCGGCGGCCGCGTACGCGCTCGATCGTGAACTGGCCTGTTACAATCCGACCGTGCTGTTCACGAGCCCGTGGCGCCGCTGCGTGCAGACCGTGCGCATGCTGGCTTGGCAGACGGGCTTTACTCCGGAAGGCATCGACGAGTTGACTGAGGATGCGTTCGCCGACTCGCCTGACGAGTCGTGGCGCGCGTTCCGCGGCGTTATCGATGGGATGTGGGAGCATGCTGGTTCCACACTCATTTGCATGCATCGGCCCGTCATTGGCGGCATGTTTGACCGCATGCGCGATTTGTGCGTGCGCAAGTCGCTGGCCAAACAGCTGATCGCCAAATCTCCGTACATGCCCACGGGCAGTGCGCTGGCCTTGACTTTCGTGCCGGGTGCGAGCGCCGGTGCCGGGTCGGGCACGAGCGCGCGGGGGCCGCAAGGGCCGCGCATCATTGATATTCAGAAAGTGCAACCTATTGTCTACTAGTTCGTCTGCCAGCCGTTCCATGCGCTCGTCTGGCCGCTCCGGGTCCGCTTCGATCATTTCCACCACTGCCGGGTTCACGCACGCGGGTTCTCCGCGGCCCACGCGCCCCGGCCAGCTGGCTCCGGGTTTGATTGAAGGCATCGCCGGCGGCGTTGACCCTGAGCAGGTCAGTGAGATCGCCCATGCCACCGCATGGGCGCTGCTCAGCCATGTGCATGAGACCGACGATCCGCAGGTTGTGAGCCGCACGCTCACGCTCGTGGACCATGAGGGCATTGACTTGATCGCCGAGTTGTGGAGCCATGCCGAGCCCGACTCGTTGCCCGGCGTGCTGTGGCGCTTGTATTGCTTGCGTACGTGGATGGTTCGTCAGCGCGCTTCTTTGGCGCGCCTGTGGCGGCTGGGCGAGCCCGTGGCCACGAGCGCGTCGGCGATTGCGGGCGTGGACGACGCGCCGGACGCCGACGGCATCGTGCGCACGGCCGATTCGATCCTTGCGGGCGCGTTCACTGGCGATTTTCCGTTGGCGCTCGACCGTGCGGCCACGTTCATTGAAGTCGTGTCGCTGGGTTTGCGCGTGCAAGCCCGTCGGCTGACTGCTGCGGCGGATGGCCGGGATGGGCATGACGGGCGCGATGAGCGTGATGATCATGCCGGTCGCGATGGTCACTACGCTGGGCAGCAGCGCACGCAGGCCGCGCGTCTGCTGCACACGGCCGCGAACTTGGGGTCGACGGCGCATGACTTGCGTACGGGGGCGAGGTTGTATCGTCGGGGACGGCTGGAGTAGGCAGGCTTGCGGGTTGCGGGACGCTGCGGGACGCGGGTGGCGGCGGGCTGCGGGCTGCGGGCTGCGGGCTGCCGACGCCCGGCTGCAGGGTCCGGCTGCAGGGCCCGCACGATTGTGAAGAAGCCGTGCGAGATTGCTTGGCGTTCGGCCAAGTATGGTGTGCCGCCCGCCTGCACTCATGTATAGTGGAGTCCGCGTCGGGCCGTGCATAGCCCCGGGCTCCATTTTTTGCCGCTGCGAGCGGCCTGTGCGCCGACATGGCGCTTTCGCGGTCCGACGTTTTCTTTCTTCTTTCCTTTTTCCTTCCCCTCTTTTCTTTTCCTATATCTTTCCTCTTACCTTCCTCTTCTTCCTCCTTTTCTCCTTTCGTGCTTCCCCTTTCGTGCCCCTTTCCCCACCCCCTTTTCTTCCTTTTCTCTTGGCGTCCATCCCTTTCTCTCTGCCGCCTTTTCCTCCCGACCACGCTGTTCTGCTGTTTTCTTTTCTTTATTTCCGCATGCCGTCATGGCCGCCGGCTACCCCATGATGGGGCGCGTGACTATGCGGCGCAATACGTTGCGATGCGTTAATGGTGTATGCAGCGAGGAACTGGCGAAATGCTGGCAACGGGCGGCGCTATGCTTAGAAACCATGGAACTTCAAGTACTGGATCATCCGCTGGTCGAGCACAAGCTCACCATTCTGCGTGATAAGAACACGTCATCTTCCACTTTCCGTGAGCTCGTCACTGAGCTCGTCACGCTCGAAGCCTATGAAGCCACGCGCAACATCGCCGTGGTCGACAAGCCGATTGAAACGCCGGTCGCCCCAATGATCGGCAAGGCCATTGCCAAGCCGCGTCCGATCATTGTGCCTGTGCTGCGTGCTGGTCTGGGCATGCTGGACGGCATGACGCGTATGCTGCCTTCGGCCGAAGTCGGATTCCTCGGCATGAAGCGTGATGAGGAGAATCCAACGCAGCAGATTACCTACGCCAACCGTCTGCCTGATGATTTGACGGGACGCCAGTGCTTCCTGATTGACCCGATGCTGGCCACTGGTGGCACGCTCGTGGCAGCCACGCATTATCTTGCCGACCGTGGCGCCAAGGATGTGACGGCCGTGTGTATCATCGCCGCACCAGAAGGCATCAAGTACGTTGAAGAAAACATCGACCCGTCCATCGATTTCAAGGTTGTGGTGTGCGGCGTGGATGAAGGCCTCAACGACAAGTCGTATATCGTGCCAGGTCTTGGTGATGCCGGCGACCGCCTCTACGGCGTCATCGACTGATCAGCTTCGCTGAACCAGTTGTGCTAACTGCATCCGCTCCATGCTGTGGCGGCTTGGTTCGTTATGGAATGCCACACTTTTCGCGCGAAAGGTGTGGCATTGCTTGTTGCTGGTGCCATGCGCATGCTCTCTGGCTCGTGGGCGTCGGGAGGAAGCGATCAGCACGGGGGCGCCGGAAGGAAGCGATCAGCGCGGGGGCGTGTGTCGCGCTCAAAAGCGTGTAGCGCACCAGCATGCCAGATGCAAACCGGTGGGTGCGTTGGCTTGCAATAACGCGCATGGGTGAGCGGGCGGCACTCATGACGGGGGCTGTGCATAGCCGGTGGATAACGGTCAGGTTATGCACAACGTCAGCCGAGTTGAACCAACTCAGCGGCTGCCGTTCAATCGGAGCATGACTACTGCAATCACAATAGGGCAACACCACAGCCTGGGCGATGGACGAAACATCATAGCCAAAGCGTGCTCGCCGCGCCGCTACTATGTGCCTGGCCGCAGCCAGGGCCAAGTCGAAGGCGGCCGGCTGAAAACGCAGGAATCCACGCGCAGCGTGCACTCAACACTGCCTACACAAGCCAAAGAACGCATGGCGCAGCGCCCTCCCGAAGGTTTGACTCCACGCCATGCATTGTCGCAAACCGTGAGCGTCACGAGCGCCACAGGCGGCATCGGCACCTCAACCTTGGCGGCATTGCTCGCGATGACACTGTGCCAGCAGCATGAAGGCGCAGTACTGATCGATGCGGACATACGCATGAACGGAGCCGGTCTTGACGTGCTGCTTGGCATGGAACATGATCAAGGTCGGCGCTGGCAAGATATCCATGCGCCGTTGGCACAGCTTGATGGTGTGGCGTTGCTGCAGGAGCTGCCATTGTGGCAAGACACTGCGGTGTTGACGTTTGACCCGTGGATGGCGCAGCAACCCCCGCAATGGTTCGAGGTGCAGGCAGCGGTCAGCGCGCTCGCCGCACAAGGCAAACCTGTGGTGGTGGATGCGGGATTGGGTACCGCGTTCACGCACGTGGCTGACCTTATGGCGTCGGCCATGGTCATAGCCGTGGAACTGTCGGTGCTGGGCTTGGCCCGGACCAAAGCGTATCTGGCATGGTTGGACCAGCTTTGGCAAGAACACGCATCGAGCGCATCCCCCAATAGCCAAGCGCTCGCCGCACATGCCGCACCACAACCATTGCTTGTGGGCATAACCCCGCGCGGAGCACAGCATGCGCGTGGCGTCGTGCCGCAGCCGGATGCTGAGGATTACTTGGATATGGCGCTCCTTGGTACCGTGAGGGCCGATGCGCGCTTGTGTTCCGATGTGCTCGATGGCATGGGCTTGGACCGCATCAGTAAACCGATGGCGCGTGTGATTGGCGACGTGGCCAACGCCGTGCAACGACTATGGCATGGCGAAGGTGCCGCTGAACAAGGTTCCCGCGCCGCAAGTGCCGCCCACGGCAACCACACCTCAGGTGCATCGCGATGAGCGGCCGGCACAGCGCGACATCCCGATCGTCAGCGCACGCAGCCCCAGGGGATTGCAATGCGGCACAGGCCGCACTAGCACCCATGCATGGCTGCGCTGTGGATTTGGGTCCGCTGGCCGCCATCGCACACCAACCCGGTGTGACCGATATTCTGCTCACTCCCGACGGACGTGTATGGGCTGACTGCGGACACGGCATGGAACGCATCACACCAGCCGTGCCCATGGATGATGCGGACGTGCAACGCATGTTCGCCGTGCGGCTGTGCGCCCAGCTTGGCACGCGCCTTGATGAAGCCAGTCCAATCGCCGACGCGTCAGCTGTGGATGGCACGCGCGTGCACGCCGTCATCGCGCCAATCGTGCCATCAGGAGCCGCCGTATCAATCCGTTTGCCTGACCGCACAGCAGTCAGCCTGGACGACCTTGAGCGTGAGGGCCTGTACCCGGCTCAGTGGCGTGCACTGCTGCAAGGCCTGGTGCGAGGCCATGCCAATGTGCTGATCTGCGGTGGTACGGGCGCCGGCAAAACCACGTTGCTCAAAGCGCTGCTCATGACCACGGCACAGCAGGAACGTATCGTGGCCGTTGAGGAAGTGCGTGAACTTGGCGCCGTACAGCACAGCCATTTGGTGTCGCTCGTGGCACGGCAAGCCAACGTCGAAGGCGCGGGCGCCGTGGGGTTGCCGCAACTGGTCAAGGCCACGTTGCGTATGCGCCCCGACCGCATCGTCGTCGGGGAATGCCGCGGTGAAGAAATCGCCGATTTGTTGCGAGCGCTCAACTCAGGCCACCGCGGCAGCATGACGACGTTACATGCCGACAGTGTGGAGCGTGTGCCGGCCCGCTTGGTCGCGTTGGGATTGTTGGCGGGTGTGCAGCCTGAAGCGCTCGCGTTGCTGGCCCAAGGCGCGTTTCAGGCGATTGTGCATGTGCAGCGCCGTGGTTCGCGGCGTTTCATTGATGAAATCGGTTGTTTTGGTCTGAATAATGGCGCGCTTGCCGCCCGTACGGCGGCGCGTTGGGATGGTAAGTCGGCTCCCGTCACGAACCCATTGTGGGCTTCGGCGATGCAACCGTGGTGCGCTATGGCCGCGTCGACACGGCAGGTGCTCGCATGATGCCGCTTGTGGCGGCGATGATCGCGGCCATGCTCACCTGGTTGGTAGTGTCACGAAACTCAAGCCTGCGCGCGCGGCTCACATCGATGTCGTCTGCAGCCAACACCAATGGCTCGCGGCAGACCGACCTGCACGCCTCGCATACTCAGAGCGTTGCCGGTTTGTTCGGCGGCTTTCGTTCGTCTCGTTCGTCCCATCCGGATGACGACGGCATGGGGCTTGGCGTGTGGCTTGCCGGAGCTGTGGCCGCGTTGCGTTCCGGCGCCGCGTTTGATGACGTCTGCATCGGCGCGCGAGGCCCATCGCCGCAGTCTCATCATTCACTGCGATTCCAGCGATCTCAGCTCGCTCACTCAAGCCACCGAGTAACGCAAGCTCATCAGCCCATGCGCATTCGAGACAGCATGGGGCGCATGCAGCCGCATTTGTTGCGTGCGATGCTTGCGCAGCATTGCAGCGTTGCCGACTCGGATCAGCAACTCACGCTTGTGGCCCAAGGGCTGTTGGCCGCCCACATGTTGAGCGCCCAATTGGGTTGCCGGGCGGCGGTGTGTTGTGAGGCCGTGCGTTTGGCTCATGCGCGCATGCGGTTGCAAGCTGATTTGACGGCCAACGCGTTTGCGATGCCGCGTTCCACGGTGCGTGTGCTTTCGGTGCTGCCCGCGTTGACGTTGCTGCTCGGAGAACTGTTGGGTGCTCATCCAATCGCGTTCCTGTGCGGTTCAGTATTGGGGTGGGTGTGTTTGTGTGTGGGCGCGTTGTGTTGGGGTGTGGGACTGTGGTGGATGCGCATGCTGCTCGAACGCGTCGCTGCTTGACCAAGGTATGGAACGCTTGACCGGTTCGTGGAACACGATTGCCCGTATACCAAAGGAGGGCAGGAATGCAAGCAATTTCAGGGTTGCAACCCGTATTGGCGGCGTTGCTGGCCGCCGGCATTGTCTGGGTTGGTTGTGGACGTGGAGTCGTTGGGCGGTTGAGAAAGTTTGCTCTTTCTAGTGCCAATAATCAGCGTCAACGAGCGTCCGTAACGCTGCCGGCTACGTTGACGTTGGAGTTATTGGCCGCTGCGTTGGGTGACGGCGCGTCCGTACCGCGCGCACTGATTGCCGTCGGGGATGTGGTTTCTGGCGCGACGGGGGACGGATTGCGTGTGGCAGGTCAACGGCTGTTGAACGGTTCGCTCTGGACCGACGCTTGGGTCATGGACGGCTCGCTGGCTGCAGGTGAGCGTCGCACGCTGCAGGCCGTGCGCGATTGTTTGCGCGCACCTTGGGAGCGGGGTACGCAAGCTGTGCCGCAGATCCGCGCGATGATTGAGCAGCTTGACACTGCCGAACGTGCCGACCTGGAGCAGCGGGCTTCGCGCCTGTCCGTCAATTTATTGGTGCCGACAGCGCTGTGTTTTCTTCCGGCATTCATTTGTATTGCCGTGATACCCACAATCGCCGCCATGATCAACTAATCGCCGCGAAGCATACCGAGCCAATGCAGTCAATTCACTCGGACCTTTGTGGATATCTTTTCAGTTATCCACAAAGGTCCGAGCGGCTCGACTTGCGCTGCGTCGTGAGGCACAGTGGATGCATGCCAGATGAGGCTGGCCTGTCGCAATGATGCGGCACTTCACAGCGCGGCAAACACCGCGCCGGGTACGGATTCTGGCTGCAGGCTGATTGGCGTGTGGCGGGATTTCGGTATGGCACACAATCCAATGAGACAGACCCAGTGAGGAAGGGGACTTGGATGGACCGCATGAACTTTGTTTGCAATCCCATGCTGGATGAGCGTTTGATCAGTGGCGGAAGCGACCCGATGGGGCAATTGATGCGACGTGGCATCGATTGGGCCGCCGATTGGCGCGGCCGCATGGCCGCTGTGATGGTCGAACCTGAACGTGGCGCCGCCACGGCCGAATACGCCGTGGTGCTTGTGGCGGCTACGGGTTTTGCCGCATTGCTTGTGGCGCTGCTTAAATCCGGCACCGTGCAATCGCTGCTTGAGGGCATTGTGCAGCGCGCGTTGACGATTAGTTGATGCGATGCTGCGCGAATGGTTCAACGCTCACGACGACGGGGCAGCCACTGCGGAATTCGCATGCGTGCTGCCCGTCGTGGTGGTGCTTGCCGTGTCGTTGCTCTATGTGGCGCGAGCCTCGGTCGTGTCGTTGAGCTGCCAGGATGCTGCGGCGAGCGCGGCGCGTGCGCTCGTTGTGGAAGGCGATGATGCGCAAGGTCGCGCCGTCATGGCGGCGCGGCAGGCTGCAGGCGATGATGTGCGCGTAACCGTCGGCGCATCAACGGGCGGCACACAGGTGACGGTGAGTTGTGCTGTGGTGCCTGACCCGCTAGGTGTACTACCCACGCGCGTGCAAGGCAAAGCCGTTGCCGTGAAGGAGCCGTGACACGGCCATGGCGGAACCATGGCGCAACCGCGGCAGAGCCATGGATGGAATCGTGGGGGCCGTGGCACAACGGAATGGAGTGCGTCTGGAGGAAGGGAGGAGGCGCGGTGTGGCGAGTGACAAATATGTCGGTTTTCGGACCGCGTGCATCAAAGCTTCACGTGCAACATAAAGCGTAGGGAAACAGCCTTTTGTTTCACATGAAACGTTGCGAGTCGTAATGGCCGTAAGGCTTGTCATCTGATGCCAGACACGAACGAGCATGAAGGGAGCGTGATATGCGTACTCAGCGTAGCGTGGCGCGCAAGCGTGCGCTCTGGCTCAACGGCAGTGATGAAGGAAGCATGACGGTGGTAGGTGCGGCGCTCGTCATGCTGTGCGCATTGCTGATCATAGCGGTGCTGTTGGGTGCCGATGTGCTGCTCAACCGCGCCAAGGCGCAATCAGCCGCCGACATGGCCGCGCTCGCCGGTGCGCAAGCGTATCGCAACGGAAACGCTGACGCGTGTGCGCTTGCGCAGCGCACAGTGCTTGGCAATGACGCCACGTTCGTATCGTGCCGCGTTGACGGTGACGATGTGCGCGTGGAAGCGGCGCGCGACGTCATGCTGCCAGTGCTTGGGCAGGTGAATGCGCGCTCGCGTGCCGGTCCCGTGCCATGCGGTGCGTGACAGGTCGGGTGGTGTGTGACAGCGCGACAGGTTGAGCGGGGCGCGACAGATCGAGCAGTGTGGTGGGCCAAGCAGTGCATGGCTGGAAGTCATGATGGTTCGCAACATAGGCTGCCCATGGTACGGGCGCGCAGCGCGTTCGAGGCTATCGGGTCAACGCCGTGAGATGCATGCGATGTTCGCTGGCAACTGCAGCGCTCTAGTGTGGGGGAGTTGTGCTGGTTACATTGGTTTGTATGAATCAAGAGCGCAGCACACAACCGCAATCCGCCATGAAGCAGTCGTTCGGTACGGTGGCGGTCATTGGCAATCCGACGTCCGGCAAAGGGGCGGGTGCCAAGGCTCTGGTGCAGTCCAAACAGCTGCTCGAAGAACGTGGCTCGCAGTATGGCTTTGACGTGATCGATTTGACTGGCGACAGTTTTGACGCTTCACTGCAGAACGCAACAACCCATGCTGACGACTACGACTATCTCGTGGTAGTGGGTGGTGATGGCATGATTGCGCTCGGCGCCAATGCGGTAGGTGGCACGAACAAACCGCTGGGCATTGTGGCCATGGGTTCGGGCAACGACTTCGCACGTGGCATGGATTTGCCAATCAACCGCCTGCAAACCGCCGTCGAAGGCGTTGTGGGCGCCATCGTCAAGCATTGCTCGATTGATGTGGACCTTGGCTTGGTCACCTCATTGCCTGGCAGCCATGCCGTGGACACCTCAACCGGTGAAGAGTTTGACGAACCACGTCCTATCCACAAGTATTTCGGCGGCATGCTGTCTTGCGGACTGGACGCCAACGTCAACGACCGCGCGAACCATTCGCATTTGCCCAATGGCTCCGTGCGCTACTTTGTGGCTCTCGTACAAGAGCTGCTGCATATGAAGCAGTACGGGTATCATGTGCAAGCCGAGCTCGCAGACGGATCCATGGTGGAATACGACCTGACCACCTCGATGTTGACTGTGGCGAACTCGCGGCATATCGGCGGAGGCATCCAGGTCTCCCCGTATTCGCGGTTCGGTGACGGTTTGCTCGACCTGGTCTGGCTTAGCCGCAAGCCGACATTGCGTGAATGCGCGACAGCCGTAAAGCGCAGCTATGCGGGACGTATCCTGAGCTGTCCGTTCATGGGATGGCAGCGCGTGCGTTCGGTGAAACTGTCGTACAGCGGTCAAGGCGCCGAGCCGCCAATCCTGTCGGCGGATGGCGAATACGTGGGCACGGTGCCTGTTGAAGTGCAGGCAGTGAGCAACGCGTTGCGTGTACTCGTACCGCCTGCCGTGGCCGAAGCGTTCCGTAATGCGACTGAGGAATCGACGATTGCGGCAATCCGCCGTGATGGTCGCGACCCGTTGACAGGCCTGTTCATGGAAGTTGACACAGCCATGGATCAGCAGGAAATGCAGGCGCAGGAAGCGGCGGGCGACCTGGCTGCATCTGACGCACCCGACGCGCCGAAGGCTGACTGACTGCGCGCTTGCAAACCAACGTGGGCGGCACGTGTCGGCCTTGGTATGAGGCGAGGCTCGATGGAGGGCTACCGGTACCGTGGATACATATTGTTGTGAAGGATGGGAAGACTCATGGCGCTCGCGTTGTATCGCAGGTATAGGCCCGATACGTTCGAAGGTGTGGTCGGTCAGGACCAGGTCACAGTGCCGTTGATGCGCGCACTGGACGCCAACAAGCTGACGCATGCCTACTTGTTCTCAGGTCCGCGCGGTTGTGGCAAAACCAGCTCGGCGCGTATTCTTGCGCGTTGCATCAACTGTGCCCAAGGTCCCACATCCCATCCGTGCGGCGAATGTGAAAGCTGCAAGGATTTGGCCAATGGCGGACCGGGTTCCATTGACGTGGTCGAGATTGATGCGGCCAGCCATAACGGTGTGGAAGATGCGCGTGAACTGCGCGACCGCGCAGGCTTCGCGCCGGCACGCGACCGCTATAAGATTTTCATCCTCGACGAGGCCCACATGGTCACGCCGCAAGGCTTCAACGCATTGCTCAAGATTGTGGAGGAGCCGCCTGAGCATGTCATGTTCATCTTCGCCACAACCGAGCCGGAGCGTGTGATCGGCACGATTCGCTCGCGCACGCATCACTATCCGTTCCGCTTAGTGCCGCAAGAAATCATGGGACCCTACCTCGAGCAGATCTGTGAGCAGGAACACATTGAAGCTGAACCTGGTGTGCTGCGCTTGGCGATGCGTGCAGGTGGCGGCTCGGTGCGCGATACGCTTTCGGTGCTCGACCAGCTGATGGTCGGTGCTGTCGATGGTGAGATGACCTACGACTCGGCTGTCGCATTGCTGGGATTCACGCCCGACGTGCTGATCAGCGAAGCGGTTGATGCCGTAATCAATCGTGATGGCGCCGCGCTGTATGGCGTCATTCAAAAAGTCATTGTCGGCGGTTTTGACGCACGCCGCTTTGTGGAAGACCTGTTGGCTTATGCGCGCGATTTGCTCGTGCTGACGCTGGCCGGCGACAAAGCTGAAAGCGTGCTCAGCGACGATGCGGCTGAGAACCGCGAAGATTTGCATCGTCAGGCCCAGGCATTGGGGCTGCCCGCAATCACGGCCATGGCTGAGACGATCAACCAGGCTCTGGTGCAGATGGTGGGTGCCGTGTCACCTCGCATGCGCCTTGAACTGTTGGCGGCGCGGCTGCTCGCTACGCGTGAACCCGGAGCGCTGCAGTCGGGTGCTGCGATGCGTGAAGGTGACGCCGATGTGGAGACGCACCACAAGGCTCCAGCGCCGCACGGTGGATTCATCGGTGCCGGGCGCAAAGAGATGCAGCCTGCCGCAACAACAGCCCAGACTGCATCCGCTACAACCCAGTCTGCATCCGCTCCCGCTCAGACCCCATCCGGCTCGCCGGCCGCCACATCGCAGCGTCAAGCATCGCAGGCGGCCGCGGCTCCCGCTGATGCCTATGCGTCAGCGGCGACCCATGCGGCGGCTGCCGATGCCGCGGCGACTGATGCCTGGGGTGTGGCGATGCCTGTGATGCCAGCAACCTCAGCTGCAGCATCACCATCGTCACCATCGTCGCCAGCAGCTTCAGCAGACGGCTCGGCATCCGCGCATGCGTCAGGCACTGCAGCCGACGCATCACAGGCATCGACATCGGCCGCCATGTCGGGTACGCCTGATGAGCGTTGGGATGCGCTCGTCGCCTCGCTGCCCGAGCAGATTCGCATGTATGTGGATCGCACCCATGTGCCGCGAATCAATCTGGCCGCAGATCCTCGCACGGGCGCGCAGCGGTTGTGGATTAAGTTCGATACGCCGTTGAGCAAGTATGCGTTCGCTTTTGCCGTGGCCAATGAGTCGATTGGCGGCTCGAACAGAGTGCAAGACATTGTGCGTGCCAAAGTGCATGAGGTGTTTGGCGACCAAGTCTCGCTGGCTCCCACGCAGAAAATGGCCAATGGCGAGGTGGCTCCTCCGGTCAGCCGTTTGACCGATGAACAGCGCAAGACGATCAAGGCGCAGATCATGCAGCGCGATCTCAAAGCTGTCGGCGCTGAATGGTCACAAGGACGCACATCGCATGGCGCCACTCAAGGATCAGCCGCCGCCGACCATGGGGAGGCGACGAACGATACGGCCAGCGACGGCGACCCGGCCGCTGCCGCTGCTTTCGCCACTCCGATTGCTGCGCAAACTGCTGTCTCTCCGGCATCAGCATCGACGTCAGCATCGGCATCGGCTCCCGTTACACAACCGTCAACGGATCCGTGGGGCAACCCGATGCCGATGACGGCCGCTGCCGTGTTGCATCCTCAAATCGACTTGAGCGACCCATGGGCACAGCCCATTGGGCAGTCGTTGGCGGCTCCCGTCTCGTTTGATTCAGCCACGCAAGCCTCATCGACGCCAGCAGATGCCACACGGGTGCCGACACATGGCGCTGCGGCACGCCAAGCCGCTTCCGAAGCGCAGGGATCTGGCACTGCAGCCCCTGTCGATCCCTCACGTCCGGTACCGACCGACAGTGAAGACCCATGGGCCGCATCCCAGATGCTGCATAGCCAGCATGGTCAGCATGGTCAGGCGGCAAACACCCGCGGCTTTGGCACAGCCGCGGCCACGGACATCCCTCAGGGCGATCCATATGGGCCGCAAGGCGCTGTGCCGCCTGCGCAGCAGCCCGAAGCCGGTCAGGGCTCCGCGCACACTGCGCAAGCCCAACCTGCAGTGCCTGAAGTTTCGGCTGAAGACGATGTGTATTCGCTTGATGACGACAGTCTGGAAGGCTCCGGCGTTGTAGACATCGAGGAAATCAAGCGTATGTTTGAAGTCAAGTCCGAGGAGCATTTCGCCGCCGACGACCCGCATAACCCGCACAACTCGCATACACAGCGCTCATGATGATGCGGCCTTCCACGCGCGCGTCTTCATGAGCGTATGTAGCGTGCAGCCTGCAGCGTGCGCTTGACCCATAGGCAATCATTTGGAGGATGAACGATGGCATTGGCTTATGATGGCGCGATCCAGCGTCTGATCGACGCATTCGCAAGCTTGCCGGGCATTGGTCCCAAAGGTGCGCAGCGCATTGCGTTCCATCTGCTCAGCGCTTCCGACGAGGAGGCGCAGCGTCTGGCGGATGCGATTGAGGAAGTCAAGCATAAAGTGCGTTTCTGCGAGATTTGCGGCAACGTTTGCGAAACGAGTCCTTGCGCGATCTGTTCCGATCCGCGCCGCGACCATACGATGATTTGCGTCGTCGAGGAGCCCAAGGATGTGATGAGCATCGAACGCACACGCGAATACCGTGGCCTCTACCATGTGCTCGGCGGCACCATCAACCCGATGGCCAACATCGGCCCCAACGACCTGGCGATCCCCGCATTGTTGGACCGCCTCAAAGACGACAGCGTGACCGAAGTCATCGTGGCGCTCAACCCCAACATCGAAGGCGAAGCGACCACCACGTATCTGAGCCGCTTGCTGTCGCCGCTGGAAATCAAAGTCACGCGTCTGGCCAGTGGCCTGCCTGTGGGCGCGGATCTTGAATACGCCGATGAAATCACGTTGTCTCGCGCGCTGATGGGACGGCGTGACGCCTAAGGCCGCAACAGACCAGAAGCCGCAACATTTCGCATAATGGGAGACCTGTGGGGTGTGTAGCGAACGGTTTCTATAATCGCGATACGTGCCATGTTCCGGTGGCACCCCATACAAGCCCCGTATCCATCCAGGATTTCCTTCAATGCAGGACGTTAATGCGGGACGTGAACCGAACATTTGAGAGACAGGACTGTTGTGGCGCTCATCGTGCAAAAATATGGCGGATCATCCGTGGCTGATGCCGAAGGCATCAAACGAGTCGCTCGACGCATTATTGAGACGAAGAACGCCGGCAACGAAGTCGCCGTTGTTGTTTCGGCCATGGGCGACACCACCGATGACCTCATTGACCAAGCGCTGAGCATTGATTCGCAACCTCCGGCACGCGAGATGGACATGCTGATGACGGCAGGCGAACGCATCTCGATGAGCCTACTGGCCATGGCGATCCATGCGGCCGGTTCGCACGCCTATTCGTTCACGGGTTCGCAGGCCGGTTTCATGACCGACGCCCAGTTCGGAGCCGCCCACATCAAGGCCGTCAACCCGGCACGTGTGCGCCGCGCGCTCGACAAGGGCAGTGTAGCTATTGTGGCCGGTTTCCAAGGCCGCAATGAGAAAGGCGACGCCACTACGCTGGGCCGTGGCGGTTCGGACACGTCGGCTGTGGCATTGGCCGTGGCATTGGGTGCCGACGTATGTGAGATTTATACGGATGTTGATGGCGTGTTCACGGCCGATCCGCGCATCGTGCCCACAGCCAAGCGCATTCCGTCCATCGGGTATGAAGAGATTCTTGAAATGGCATCCTGCGGGTCCAAGGTGCTCGCGCTGCGTTGCGTGGAATACGCACAGCGGTTCAAGATGCCATTGCATGTGCGCAGCTCGTTCTCGCATCGCCGCGGCACGGTGATTGTGCCGCCAGGGGTTGATGCAGACGCGTTGCCCAACCTGTGACGGAACGCCACAGTTGCAATACGGGAAACAAAACACATCACCCAACCCAATCCCCACCCAACCTGAACTTGACGAACGTTCATCATCAACGTAGGAGAACAACCCCATGACTGAAGCGGCACAGCAGAACCTCGGCGACCTTTTCCCCGACCTGGGCCAGGAAACCCCGATTATCTCGGGCGTGGCGCACGACAAGACCGAAACGCTCGTCACGCTGCGCGGCGTGACCGATGAGCCGGGCATGGCGGCGCGCGTGTTCCGCGGACTGGCTGAAGCCGGCATCAACGTGGACATGATCGTGCAGGCCGGCGCCTCCACGGGCCTGGCGGACATTTCGTTCACGATGCCGGGCGATGCGGCCGGCAAGGTACGCGAACTGCTGATCCAGCACCAGGACACGCTCGGTTTCAACTCGTTTGACGTCGACACGAACGTCGGCAAGGTGGCCGTGGTCGGCATCGGCATGAAAACGCACTCGGGTCTGGCGGCGATCTTCTTCCAGGCGCTCAGTGAGGAAGGCATCAATGTGCTGATGATTTCCACTTCCGAAATCCGTATCGCCGCGCTCGTGCCGCTCGACCAGCTTGACGCGGCCGTCAAGGCCCTGCACACGGCCTACGGTCTGGACGCCGACAAGGTTGAGGCCGTCGTCTACGGCGGCACGGGTCGCTGAACCCACTCTCACCCCACCCGATTCCAATTACGTGAATGAATTTGGACGGTCCCACGCCGCCCACCACAAGGCAGGAGATTGCACATGGTACAGATCAATGAACGCGGCGTAAACGTTGCCGTGTTGGGAGCCACGGGCCAGGTCGGCATGGTCATGCGACGCGTGCTGGCCGAACGGAACTTCCCGGTCAAGGACATCCGCTTCCTCGCGTCGGCCCGCTCGGCCGGCCAGACGCTCGAATGGGAAGGCCACGAAGTGCCCGTCGAGGACGTGGCCAAGGCTGACCTGAGCGGCATTGATATCGCCATCTTCTCGGCCGGTGGCGGCACCTCCAAGCAGTGGGCCCCCAAGTTCGCCGAAGCTGGCGCAATCGTCATCGACAACTCCTCCCAGTGGCGTCTGCACGACGACGTACCGCTCGTCGTGGCTGAAGTCAACCCTGACGACCTTGACGAGATTCCGGCCGGTATCGTGGCCAACCCGAACTGCACGACAATGGCGATCATGCCTGTCATGAAGCCGCTGGCGGACGCGTTCGGCCTCAAGCGCCTGATTGTCAGCTCCTACCAGGCCGTGTCGGGCGCGGGCCGCGCGGGCGTTGAGCAGCTGATGAACGAGGCTGCCGCGGCCGTCGAGCAGGGCGCCGACAAGCTTGTGTTCGGTGGCGACGCGATCGACTTCCCTGAACCCACGAAGATCGTGCGCACGATCGCGTTCAACGAAGTCCCGTTCATCGGCGACCTCGTGGACGACGGCTCCGAGGAGACCGACGAAGAGCAGAAGCTGCGCAACGAAAGCCGCAAGATTCTGCACTTGCCCGACCTCAAGGCGTCGTGCACGTGCGTGCGCGTGGGCGTGTTCACTTCGCACGGCATGAGCGTGAACGCCGAGTTTGAGAACGACGTGACGCCGGACGACGCGCGCCGCGTGCTGGCTGAGGCCGAGGCTGTTGAGCTCGTCGACATTCCGACGGCCCAGATGGCAGCCGGCCAGACGCCGAGCTTTGTGGGCCGCATCCGCCAGGATCAGGCTGTGGACGGCAAGAAGGGCCTCGCGCTGTTCGTCACGAACGACAACCTGCGCAAGGGAGCCGCGCTCAACGCCGTGGAACTCGCCGAAATCGTCGCCCGCAAGCATTACGCGGATCAGCTCTGAGCAACAAGCCCGGTCCGTGACGTGCGGCACCGGGCGCTAGGCTGGAAAACATGTCGGAAGCATCGAAAGAAGCACGCAGACAGCTTGAACGTATCATCGCGTTGGGCTACCCGGATGTGGCGGATATGAGCGCCGCCGCATTCCGGGCCCTCGCCGACCCGCTGCTGCGTTCGTTGGACGAGCAGGCCGAGTCAGGCGAGCTTGATTTGGGCCGCAACATTCTGCTCGTGCCCACGCGCGAGCTCGTGACGCCCGAATCGTTGATCGCACGCACGTCCATCAACCGCATGGCCGGCTTCACAACGATGCCGCCGCGAGATATCGCCAGTTTCGTGCCCACCGACGGGTTCGAGCCGCCCGAAGGCCCGTTCTATCTCGTCATCGAACCGCACACGGGCACCTGCTACGTCAACCGCGAGCCCGACGTGGCGCGCAAACTGATCGAGACCGACGAACGGCTGCCACTCACACTCGAAGAAGGCCTGGCCATCGCCACGCAGCATCCCGAGTGGCTGCTCGAGAAAAACGGCTTCAATCTGCTCGGCTCGCGCTCGAACGACGGCCGCGTGCCAAGCATCTGGATGAGCCAGAACGCCCCGCGCCTCGGCGCCGTGTGGCCCAACTCGCGTCACACCTGGCTCGGCAACGCGTACTGCGTCGACCGCGTGGGCGTCAATTTGATGGCCTGAGAGAGGCGCTGGCGGTTGGGCTGGGGGCGGTTGGGTTGCGGACGGTTCTGTAAGCGGGGACGCTGTTTTTCTGAAAATTTTTATATTGCTGCATACCCTCGTGGCAAGCGTGCCGTTGCGCGTCCCCACGTTTCGTAAGCGCTGCAACCGAGGACGGCTGGCTGCCGGATCTGTTTTGCATGTGGCTTGAATCGCGGTCGGATTCAACCCGAATCTCAGCCGAACCCCAGCGGATCCCAGCTGACCCCAGCACCATGCACCCAAAAATCGACTCTCCAAACACGCCTCAAGAGCACCCCCAACCCCACCCCCATACTCACCCCCCACGTGTTTTCGCATGATTTGCTCATTATTTGTGCAGATTTTTGAAATGTCTACCAACATCCGTGTCGTAACGCGGTAAAGTCGGAACACACCACGCGGTCAGTCATGCCCTGATCACCGATCAACGGCCTGACCATGAAGCAGCCCGCGTACCAACCAACACGAAGGAGGACAGATGGCACAGGATCAATCGTCAGTGTTTGATCTTGCCGCAGTTGCAGCGGCATCCAACGGAGGAAACAACGATCCGCTGCTGCCTCCGGCACGATTCATCGGATGCCCGCAGAAGCCCAGCACAATGCCGTATACGAAGTATCTGGCCTACAACAAGCAGGTGCCGTTCGACTATCCGCAGCGCACCTGGCCGAATAAGACGCTGCGCCGCGCCCCACGCTGGTGTTCCGTGGATTTGCGCGATGGCAACCAAGCGCTGGTCAACCCTATGGACTCCGAGCGCAAGTTGCGTTTCTGGAACCTGTTGCTCAAGATGGGTTTCAAAGAGATTGAAGTCGGTTTCCCGAGCGCGTCCGAAACCGATTACGACTTTATCCGTATTCTTATTGAACGTGAACTGATCCCCGATGATGTCACGATTGTTGTGCTCACGCAGGCCCGCGAGCATCTGATCCGCAAGACATATGAATGCCTCAAAGGCGCCAAGCGCGCGATTGTGCACTTCTACAACTCCGTGTCGGTGCTGCAGCGTGAAGTCGTGTTCCGCAAGGACCGCGAGGGCATCACGAAGCTCGCCACTGACGCCGCCGAACTGTGCAAGCAGCTCGAAAGCGAAGCCGAGGGCATCGACCTCTACTACGAGTATTCGCCCGAATCGTTCACGGGTACCGAACCCGAGTATGCGCTCGAGGTGTGCAACGCCGTAATCAGCGTGATCAAGCCCACTCCTGAACATCCAATGATCATCAACCTGCCGGCCACCGTCGAAATGACGACGCCGAACGTGTTCGCCGACCAGGTCGAATACATGTCAACGAACCTCGACCATCGTGACTCTGTCGTGCTGTCGCTGCACCCGCACAACGATGAAGGCATGGGCGTGGCCGCCGCTGAGCTCGGCATGCTGGCCGGTGCCGACCGTATCGAAGGCTGCCTGCTCGGCAATGGTGAGCGCACGGGCAACGTGGATCTGATCACGCTCGCGCTGAACCTACTCACGCAGGGCATCGACCCGCAGCTTGAGGTGTCCGATGTGCCGGCGATTCGCAAGACGGTTGAATACTGCAACCAGATCAAGATTTCCGAGCGTCATCCGTATGCCGGCGACTTCGTGTTCACGGCTTTCTCGGGCTCCCATCAGGACGCGATCAAGAAGGGCTTGGAAGCGCGCGAGTTCGCTGCCGAACAGCAGGGTGCCAAGCTTGAGGACTTCGTCTGGCTCGTGCCGTATCTGCCGATTGATCCCAAGGATGTGGGCCGCTCGTATGAGGCGATCATCCGTGTTAATTCGCAGTCGGGCAAGGGCGGCATGGCGTATCTGCTTAAAACGAAGCATCATCTTGACCTGCCCAAGAGCTTGCAAATCGAGTTCGACAAGGTGGTGCAGGCCCATGCCGACCGCACGAAGAAGGAAGTGACGAGCGACGACATCTGGCGTCTGTTCAAGGACGAGTATCTGCCCGTCCAGGAGAGCGGTGCCACGGAAATTGAGGGTGCGGCCGTGCAGGATCACGACGAGTCGCTCGAACAGTGGGGCCGTCTCAAGCTGCTCAAGGTGTCGGTTTCGTCGGGTGAAGACGGTTCGGACACGCAGCTGCAGGCCACGCTGCTCGACCGCGGCATCAATCCTGGTGAGGACGAGGAAATCGAACGCACGATTGAGGGCAGCGGCAACGGCCCGATCGCTGCGTTCCTCGACGCTGTCAAGACGTTCGGCATCATCGCGTCCGTCCAGGATTACGCCGAGCACACGATGTCCGTCGGTTCCGACGCGTTCGCTGCGGCTTACGTCAAGTGTGAGATTGGCGAGCACGCTGAGCGTCGCGTCGTGTGGGGCGTCGGTATCGACTCGTCGATCGTCACGAGCTCGCTCAAGGCCATCATTTCGGCAATCAACCGTTACCAGCGCTGACCGGACCGCTCCGTCCGCTCGGTCGGCTCGGTCGGCTCGGTCGGCTCGGTCGGCTCCGTCCGCGCAACGCCAAGGCCCGGCATCTCACGCAAGTTGAGATGCCGGGCCTTGGCCGTTGTGTGCCCCTCCCCTCCCGTTTTTTTTGGGGGGGGGCGAGGGGCTGTTTTTATTTATTTTCGCGCAACCCTCATGGCTGTTTTGCCGCCGCATTCGCATTGGTGTTCGATGCCTGACGGTTTTGCGCCTGTGGCGTTGCCGGCGCTGCCGGTGTGGTCGTCGATGGTTCCGGCGCTGGTTCGGTAGGCGACTCGGTCGGCGTTGGAGTGTCCGGCGTCTCGGGCGTGGTCGGCTGCTCAGGAGTGGGCTGTGCCGGCTGAGGCGAGCTCGGAGTCGGGGACTGCGAGCTCGGCGAATCCGACGGGCTCGGCTCCGTGGTCGGCTGTTCCAATGGCGTGTAGGGGCGTTGCGAGCCTGCGCTGCTGCCGCCGTTGATGCCCCACTTACCGTCAGGGCCGCCAATCTTGCCATTGTCAATAGCCGTCGGGAACTCTTCCACCGGCATCGAAGCCACGGCCGTCGTCATGAATTCTTGGAACAAATGAGCCGGGTAACCAGTGGAGCTCACACCATAGCCTGCGAATGGCGGCACCACCTGTGCGCTGCCATCAGCGGCCGGATTCCAGATAGCCCACACATTCATCAGCTGTGGCGTGTATCCCACAAAGCTGGCGGCTGTCTCATCATTGGCCGTACCGGACTTGCCTGCGACGGGGCGGCCCAACGCTTGCGAGACGCCGGCCGCCGTACCGTTACGCGTGGTGCCGAGCATGGCGCTTTGCGTCAGCGCGCAGTCGTTCTCCTCAAACACCTTCGTGCTCGTCACGTTCGGCTTGTACAGGTCCTTGCCATCCTTGGTCACATCGGAGACCACATGCAACGGTGTCTTCATGCCATTGGCCGCAATCGTCGCGTGGCCTTGGGCCAGGTCCCAGACGGTGATCGAGTTGATGCCCAGAATGTTGTAGAGCGTATCAGGGTTGATTTCGCTCGTAATGCCGGCGTCTTTGACAATCTCGGCATAACGCTCTGGCGTCAGATTCTGGTTGACATTCATGAACACGGTGTTCACCGAGTTGGCCGTGGCCTGGTAGAGGTTGATGTTGCCGTAGCTGATGTTCAACGCGTTCGGCACTTCGGCGAACACGCCTGGCGTGGTTTCAAAGAGTACGGGGGAGTTGCCGTTAAACAGCGTGTTGAAGCTCACGCCGCTTTGGGCGGCTCCGATCAGGCCGAACGGTTTCATCGTCGAACCCGGCTGGAATCCAGCCTGGGTCGCGTTGTTCAACGCCTTGCTGATGTAATCGCGCCCGCCATACATGGCTTTGACTTCACCCGTTTTCTGGTCGACGGCGATGCCGCCCACCTGCAACGTGTCGGGCATGCCCTCGGGGCGTTCATTGCCGACTTCAGTCATGCGTGATTGCATGTCTTTGTCGAGCGTCGTCACAATCTTGTAGCCGCCAGTTTCAAGCTCTTCCTTCGTGAACGCCTTCGCGTTGACGAGCTCGTCTTGCACAGTGGTCAGCAAATACCCGTTTTCACCAGCGAAATCATTGTTCAACGTTTCAGGAATTGGCTCGCCAAACTTCGCGTCATCAGCCTGCTGCTGCGTGATATAGCCGTCTTCGACCATGATTTTCATCACGCGGTCATAACGCTGCTTGGCCTTGTCGGGGTTGACACCCGGGTTCCAGGCGCTCGGGGCCGGAATGATGCCGGCAATGGTCGCCGCCTCACCAAGCGTCAGGTCCTTTGCATCTTTGCCATAGTAGGCCTGTGCCGCAGCCTGGATGCCGTAAGCGCCACGACCCAGATAGATCGTGTTCATGTAATTGCACAGCACTTCGTCTTTGTCTTGGGAGTTGGCGATTTTCATGGCCAGGATGGCTTCCTTGACCTTGCCCGAATACGAAGTGGTTTCGCCCAAATAATACCGTTCGGCGTATTGCTGTGTGATGGTGGAACCGCCTTGGCGCGCGCCGCCCGACAGGTTGTTGATCAATGCTCGCGTCATGCCGATCGGGTCGATGCCGTTATTGGAATAGAACGAACGGTCCTCGGATGCGACAATGGCTTGCCCCACATATTTGGGCAATACCGAACAGTTGATCACTTCGCGGTTTTGCTCAGCGAACGAACCGATGCGCGTGGTGCCGTCCGAGTAGTAGACCGTCGTCTTCTCCGACAACGCGATCTTGTCTGGCTGGGGAATGTCCGTCGTGGCATAAAGGAACGCGAACACGGCGATGCCGATCACGAACAGTCCGCCAATGATGCCAAGCGGAATCTTCCACCACAAACCTTTGTGCTTGCGCTTGGGGTTATTGGAATGCCTGTTCGGAGCTTTACGGCGTGGGCCGTTGGAACGCTGGGTCGATGAAGAAGTCGCGTTGGAAGCGGAGCGCCGTGCCGGGCCGTTTGAACGTGTGCCGGCAGTGCTGCGCGCAGTGCGTGCGGAACTTGAATTGGCGCTTGAACTCGCGGTGCGTGTCTGTGAAGCCATAGGTTCCAAGGTAGCCGCCATGCCCGAAAACCGTGTCCATTCTCGCTACCAACGCGAAGATCCGGCTGACAACCCCCCTCGCTGCTCCCTCCCCACCCCTTCCTTCCTTCACAGTCAAGTCAGCGCAAAATCAGTGCGGAATCCTTGATATCGCAACGTTGAGCGTAGTGCAAGGTATGCTATATGGTTGGAAACCTTCCGCAGGGTTGAACTAACTATCTAGGACTATTTAGAGGAGCCGTTAGAGATGAGCATTCGCGTGGCAATTGCAGGCGTGGGTAACTGCGCCTCGTCACTCGTGCAGGGCGTTGAGTATTACAAAGATACCAAGGATGAAGACAAGATCCCCGGTCTGATGCATAACAACTTCGGAGGCTACCGTGTCAGCGACATCGAGTTCGTCACGGCTTTCGATGTGGATGCCGAGAAGGTTGGCAAGGACCTGTCCGAGGCTATCTTCGCCTCGCAGAACAACACGTACAAGTTCTCCGACGTGCCGAATCTGGACGTCGAGGTGCTGCGTGGCCCGACCAATGACGGTCTGGGCGAGTACTACCGTCAGATGATCACCGAGTCCGACGCCGAGCCCGTGGACGTGGCCCAGGTGCTGCGCGACAAGAACGTTGACGTGCTGATTTCCTATCTGCCCGTGGGTTCTGAGGAGGCCGACAAGGCTTACGCTCAGGCCGCCATGGACGCTGGTGTCGCGTTCGTCAACTGCCTGCCCGTGTTCATCGCTTCCGACCCTGTGTGGGCTCAGAAGTTCCGTGACGCTGGCGTGCCGATTGTTGGCGATGATATCAAGTCCCAGGTTGGCGCCACGATTACGCACCGCGTGATGGCTCGCCTGTTTGAGGACCGCGGTGTGCGTCTCGACCGCACGTACCAGCTCAACGTCGGCGGCAACATGGACTTCATGAACATGCTGCAGCGTTCGCGCCTCGAGTCCAAGAAGATTTCGAAGACGCGCGCCGTCACGTCCGTCGTGCCTCACGATATGGATCCGTACAACGTGCACATCGGCCCGTCCGATTACGTGGCGTGGCTCGACGACCGCAAGTTCGCGTTCGTGCGTCTCGAAGGCACCACGTTCGGCGATGTTCCGCTGAACCTCGAATACAAGCTTGAGGTTTGGGATTCCCCGAACTCCGCCGGCATCGTCATCGACGCGCTGCGTGCCGCCAAGATCGCTCTCGACCGCGGTCTGGCTGGCCCGATTCTCGCGCCGTCCTCCTACTTCATGAAGTCCCCGGCTGTGCAGCATGAAGACAACGAAGCCCGTCAGCTCGTTGAAGAGTTCATCGCCGGCAACGTCGAGGGTGACGAAGCTCAGCTCGACGCCGACGTCGCCGCCGCCAAGGCCGCTGGCAAGGACGTCTGGAAGGCCTGATCCGTTCCGCCGTTTCTTGTTTGATTATTTCCGCCGCTACGCGGCCGTTCCACTGGCCGCCGCAACGGCATAACGTGAAGCGCGCCCCTCGGGGTGCGCTTCCGCGTTTCTACAACCATCTCTATCCCTCCGCCAGTTCGCCACATACTCGCCCCACAGGCCTGGGGGATAACGGCACACTCCGGCCCTATTCCCACACCAGTTCGCCACATACTCGCCCCACTTAACCTGCGAGCCTCGGGTATTCCCATTTGATGCTGCTTCCATATCCCCATAATCCCGCCTCGCGGGAGATGTCACTCTCGGCCCGCACACCTCGAGCCGTTCCCGTCCGAAATGCGTTTTGCATCCCTATAACTCTGCGCTACCGAAATCGGACTTAACCTGCGAGCCTCGGGTATTCCCATTTGATGCTGCTTCCGTATCCCCATAATCCCGCATCGCGGGAGATGTCACTCTCGGCCCGCACACCTCGAGCCGTTCCCGTCCGGGATACCATTTTGCGTTTCCATGACCATAAGTCCGGGCATGGTGTACACTTGGTAGAGCCTTCACGCGGCAACAAGTCGCCCAATCCCCCCAGGACGGGAACGTAGCAAGGGTAAGCGGCCTCTGTTGGGTGCGTGAAGGTTTTTCTTTTCCCTACTTCCTTGATCTCCACCCCACATTTTCACCGCCGCACCACCTCTTCATCCCCAATATCGCCGCCCCTGCCCAAACCCCTACCTTTTCTTGCATCATTCCCTCTTTCAATCGCGCCCATCTCCCTACCCGACTGACGTGGGATAAGCGTGTTCTCCGTTAGATGTGATTTCTCTTTACCAATCCACCGCCGCACCGCTGCCAATGTGACCACAACCGCGTCTTTCCTGACCACGCTGGTAAGTAAAGATGCAGTTTCGGGACGGGAAAGGTCATTATCCTGACCATGCTGGTCAGGAGGGATGCGGTTTTTGGGGTGGGAAGTGTAGTTTTTCTGACCGGGCTGGTCAGGAGGGAGGCGGTTTCGGGTTTGCAAGTGCAGTTTTCCTGACCGGGCTGGTCAGGAGGGAGGCGGTTTCGGGTTTGCAAGTGCAGTTT